>NZ_AP019632.1:1200000-2400000 GCF_007035645.1 Enterobacter asburiae | reverse complement strand
GGTCGTTGATGTAACGATAGAGATCGCGCTGGCTTTTCAGCAGTTTGACCACGTTTTCATTGCCCCAGGTCGGCCAGTGGTGCTGCGCCATGATGATTTCAGCTTTGTCACCCCAGCGCACAATCGCCTGGTTGATGTATTTCGACCACGGCAGCGGCTCGCGGATTTTGGCCCCGCGCAGCGAGTAGGTGTTGTGCAGGGTATGGGTCACGTCCTCAGCGGATTCAATCAGTTTTTTCTCTTCGATATACCAGAGCATTTCCGATGGCGCTTCGGATCCCGGTGCGAGCATAAAATCATAGGTCAGGCCGTCGATAACCTCTTTTTGCCCGTCTTTCTCAATGATATTGGTCGGGGCAATCAGCGTGACCGTCCCGGCGGAGGTCGTTGTCCCAAGACCGGCACCCACCTGGCCTTTGGCATCGGGCTTCAGCAGGTTGCCATACATATAGCTGGCGCGGCGGCTCATCACGTTACCCGCCATGATATTCTCGGCAACGGCCGCTTCCATAAACCCGGCTGGCGCGTAGACCTTCACTTTGCCGGACTTCACGTCGGCTTCATCCACCACGCCGCGCACGCCGCCATAGTGGTCAACGTGGCTGTGGGTATAAATAACGGCGACGACAGGCTTCTTGCCGCGATTTTTAAAATAGAGATCCATCCCGACCTTCGCCGTTTCTGCCGACACCAGCGGGTCAACCACGGTAATACCTTCTTTCCCTTCAATGATGGTCATATTTGACAGGTCAAGATTTCGGATCTGATATACGCCATCGGTCACTTCAAACAGGCCGCTAATATTAATCAGCTGAGATTGACGCCATAAGCTGGGATTAACGGAGTCCGGTGCTTTATCGCCTTCTTTAATAAATGAATATTGCTGTGGATCCCAGATGACATTCCCTTGTTCCCCTTTGATAATTTCCTGAGGAATCGGTGCAATAAAGCCTTTATGGGCGTTCGTAAAATCGGTGTTGTCGGAGAAAGGAAGCTGATTAAACAAGGCGTTATTGGCTTGTTGCGTTGCAGTCGTGGCATCCTTCGGGGCGTCTGCGGCATACGCGGAACTGACGGAAATAACAAGTCCAGCCAGAGCAAGACTCCTGACGATCAAATTGAATTTCATCCTAAACCTCTCAGTGATGTATTACGTCGTTCGTGGAAACTTCGTGTCCTGGCTGAAAGTGGTTCAAGAAATGCAATGGAAATATATGAGGTAGAAATAACTATAATCGGGGAGTGGTATTCAGCAAGTAAATGGATGAAAAACCGGGCATTGCGCCCGGTACGTTATTTATTTCTTTTCGTCTTTCTTTTTCCCGAGCGTTGGCGTCTCGTCGAAGAAGTTCCACGGTTTAAGCAGGGTATGCACCCATTCCGTCGGCATAATCGGCCACTCTTCCGCGCGGGCGACGTGGGTGGTGCCGGTGGTCATCCAGACCACGTCATCCCGATCGTTGAGCGACTCGTTATCCTTGCTGTACTGTCCCAGGCCCGTGTCGTGTACGGAGCGGTTCGGGAATTTTCCTTCCGGGTAGAGCTCATCCGGATGGTAACGGGTCACCCACAGCTGTTTGTCCATAAAGCTCAGGCGATGATAAATCCACTCGTCCGGGGCAAATTTCGCGCCGGTCGCCACCGGGTGCGTACCGCCCGCGTAAGGGATAATCTGGTACGAGACCGGGTTGCCCATGCGGTTCTCTTTACTGGTGTTGCTCAGCAGCCGAATGGTGCCCGGGTCGAATTTCTGCGCCGCCTGCTGCTCGGTATCAATATCATACTGATTGATCTGCATGGTGCTGGTGCGCGGGCCCCCGGCGGTATTCGGCTTCACTTCTGGATCCATCGCCACCAGCTTGTTGTTGATGCCGTCCACGTCCATATCGAGACGGAAGTTGTAGATGTGCTGGTGCGTGGTGCCCACAACGTTATGGTCGATCAGCGTGCCGTATTTGGTGTCGTCTTTGGCGGTGGCGTCGTGCATGGTTTTCGCCTGAACGCCTTTCACCGCTTCGATACCCGTTGCGCCGGCATCAATGCCGATGGTGCCATTTTCATGGAACACCCAGTCGAAGATGTAATCGTAGTTGCCCACGGTACTCACCCAGCGCACCACCAGCTCGCGGCGCTCGGTGCTGACGTTCGGCTGGCCCATCTCCTGATGTTTGTATTCCGGCCCCGCGTAGCGTTCGAAAATGGCGATCGCGCGCGGGATCTCCATCGGCGCGCCGGTGTAATCCGGGATAGTTTCATTGAGCATCACGGCGTTGGACGGCACGTCTTTACCGCGCACCAGCGGTGAGGTCAGGGTGCCCATACCGTAGTCGCCGGAGTCGAGGTAGGCTTTAAAGTACCAGCCCACGTCCGGATCGCCATAAGGGACGATCATGCCGCCGAGTGACCCCTGATACATCACCTGGCGCTTTTTGCCGTTGTCGTTATAGGTGACGGTTGAAATCATCGGGCCGACGCGGGAGTCCAGGCTCAGGTGGAAATCCCAGTTCTGCCAGTGCACCATATCCCCGGTGATGGTGTAGTTCTTGCCTTCCGGCTCAGTGATGTTGAGCGGTTTTTTCGGCGTCTCCATGCGGTCGCGGCCATCATAGGGACGCGGGGTCATGGGAACCGGAACAACGGCGCCTTCTTCAATCTTCTGGATCTTTTTCTGCTCAAGATCGACAACCGCGACCAGGTTTTCAATCGGGTGCGCCCAGTAGTTGCCGTCGCCCACGTCCAGATAGCTCACCACCTTCAGCAGGCGATCTTCCTGCTTCAGGCCGTCTTTACCGTCGAAATAGCCGACGGTCAGCGGCGTGGTAATCACTTTTTTCGGGTCGGTGATGCCGTGTTTTTTAAGCACCTCGGCGAACTCGGTACTTTCGTTGATGATCTGCTGAACCGCGGTGAAATCATCCAGCAGCACCATGCCGTGCGCGTCTTTTACCGGTTCCCAGCGCAGGATTTTTTTATCCTTCAGGTCCACTACGCTTTCGATAACGTGCTTTCCATCAAGCATGACGATCTTCGCCTGACGCGGGGCATCCACTGCCGTACCGTTAAGCACAAAGTCCCACACTTTGGCTTTCTCAGGCTCTGCCAGGGCGATCTGGGTAAAGCGGGTATTCGGCTTAAAATCCGCAGAGGCTTTCACAATCTCAACGGCCTGCTTAATTTCGTCCGCCGTTAGCGCGTTTAACGGGTGAGGGCGTTTTTCAACCTGGAAGGTCTGGTCAAGGCCGGACTGGAAAACATCGTTGATGAAGGTATCTGAAATAAAGGCTTTCTTGCCTTTCATCACCACCGGCACCTGAAGCCTGAGGGTTTTACCGTTGACGATGGCGGTTTTTGCGCCCGGCTTGACCTTCACAAAGGCACCGTCTTTCGCAATGGTGAACATCTGTGCGTAATCATCCCACTGAACGTCCGCACCAAAGTCCTGCAGCGTTTTGTCCATCGGGACCATATGCGCCTCACTGCCGTGGGCGAAAACAGGGGATTGCCAGGCGCAACACAGCGCAACGGCCATGGCCAGCGCCGTTCTACGGGCAGAAAAAGAAGAATTGCTTCCCATCGTAGACCTCATCTTGTTGTGTTTATACCCGTCATACTTCAAGTTGCAGGTGCGTTGGCTGCACTCACTCACCCCAGTCACGTACTTATGTACGCTCCGGGGGATTCGTTCCCTTGCCGCCTTCCTGCAACTCGAATTATTTAGGGGATATTGTGTTGTGACAGCCTTATCCTGACAGGCGCCCGAGAAAAGCGTTTGCCTGCATCTGCCAGATTATTTGTCAGCCTTGCCAGGTTAAAAAAAGAGCGGGGATAAATCACAGGCCGGGCCATTTCCTCTCCCCACAAATGATGTCAGCACAGACGGCCCCCTCTCCCTTGAGGGAGAGGGCTGGGGTGAGGGGGAACATACGGCTGTGGAGGTTATTCCGTTCACTTTATGTTGAGGGCCTTGCTGAAGGCCCCCAGTGAATCTGTAAGCAGCGTCAAATTACCGGGAGCCACCAGCCATTGTGGTAAAGGGGAAGGGACGTTAGCTGAATTCGCCCTGCTGGCGCGCCACCAGCGTCAGGATGGAGTAGAGCGCCACGGCCTGCTGGTGCTGGTTGAAGATCTCAACCGCCCATTCCACCACGCCGGTTGGTTTTTCCTCGGCGGTACGCTGTTTCTTCAGCGTTTTACGTTTGCAGGTCAGACGCACCTGAATGGTATCGCCCGGCTTAACCGGCTCGATAAAGCGCAGGTTTTCCATGCCGTAATTGGCAATAACCGGCCCGACGCCCGCATCAACAAACAGTCCCGCCGCGGCGGAGATCAGGAAGTAGCCGTGCACCACGCGCTCGCCAAAGATCGACTCTGCCGCGCCTATCTTGTCCATATGGGCGTAGAAATGGTCCCCGCTCAGGCAGGCAAAGTTCACGATGTCCGCTTCCGTGAGGGTGCGGCGCGGCGTCAGCAGGCTATCGCCCGGCTGCAGCTCCTCAAAGTATTTGCGGAACGGATGAACGCGATCTTCCTGCACCGTTGCGCCACGCACCCACTGTTTGCCAATGGCGGCCAGCATCGTCGGGCTGCCCTGAATCGCGGTGCGCTGCAGATAGTGCTTCACCGCGCGCAGGCCGCCCAGCTCTTCGCCGCCGCCCGCGCGGCCCGGGCCGCCGTGCACCAGCTGAGGCAGCGGGGAGCCGTGGCCGGTAGACTCTTTTGATGATTCCTCGTTAAGGATCTGAATGCGTCCGTGGGCGCGCGCCGCGCCGGCAATAAACTCGCGGGCAATGGCCTGGTCTGCGGTGACCAGCGTACCCGCCAGGCTGCCGCCGCCCGCGCGGGCAAGCTGCATCGCGTGGCGTGCGTTGCGATACGGCATCAGCGTCGCAACCGGGCCGAAGGCTTCGGTTGAGTGCACCGCCGGGGTTTCATCCGGCTGCGGGCAGAACAGCAGGGTCGGCGGGAAGAACGCCCCCGCGGCCTGCAGATCCGCTTTGCCGCCCAGACGGATCTGGCAGCCAGCGGCGATCAGTTGCTCCACTTTCTCCTGCACGTCCGCGCGCTGTTCGGCGTTGACCAGCGCACCCATCTTCACCCCTTCCTGCGCCGGGTCGCCCACCACCACTTTTTCCAGGCGGGCAATCAGCGCCTTGCTCACCGCGTCAATCTGGTTTTGCGGGACGATAATCCGGCGAATGGCCGTACATTTTTGCCCGGCTTTAGCGGTCATCTCGCGGACCACTTCCCGGACGAACAGCGCAAACTCCGGCTGTTCCGGCGTGACGTCTTCCCCCAGCACGCAGCAGTTCAGGGAGTCGGCTTCCATGGTGAACGGAATCGAATTCGCCACAATATTCGGGTGCACGCGCAGGCTTTGCCCGGTGCTGGCGGAGCCGGTAAAGGTCACCACGTCCTGGCTGTCGAGCTGGTCGAGGAGATCCCCCGTGCCGCCGCAGATCAGGCTGATGGCGCCGTCCGGCACCAGTCCGCTGTCGACGATGGATTTCACCATCGCCTGCGTCACCTGCGCGGTCGCGGTAGCGGGTTTGATGATGGCGGGCATGCCGGCAAGCCAGGTCGGCGCCAGCTTTTCCAGCATCCCCCAGCAGGGGAAGTTAAAGGCGTTGATGTGCACCGCCACGCCGGATTTGGAGGTGAGGACGTGGCGCGCCGCAAAGCCGCCTTCTTTCGACAGTGGGATTAACTCGTCTTCCGGCCACAGCGTGTCATCCGGCAGCTCGCGGCTGCCCAGGCTGGCGTAAGTGAAGAGGGTGCCGATGCCGCCTTCAATATCCACCCAGCTGTCCGCCTTCGTTGCGCCCGTCTGAGCTGACAGGGCATAGAACGCCTCTTTTTCGCTGAGCAGGTGCTTTGCCACCGCCTTCAGCATGGCAGCACGTTCGATAAAGGTCATCTCGTGAAGCGCTTCCCCGCCGCGCTCAATCGCATAGCGACGGGCGGCCACCATGTCCAGCCCTTCGCTGGTCACGCTCCACAGGGCTTCGCCACTGATGGCGTGATGAATAGTGCGCTCGCGGCCCCGGCCAGACTGCCAGGTACCGGATAAGAAGCTGGCTAACTGCTGCATCGCTTATCTCCAAATGTTACGTGATTTACTCATTAATAGTTTGATCGTGAATCATAAAAATCAAGCTGAGTTTTTAATGAATTGTTAACGTTGTGATCTGGCTGGATGAATCGCATCGCTTGAAGACGCTTTCTGAAAGGCCTGATGCAAAAGCCTTGCGAGCAGCATCACAAAACCAGGAAACAATTCTTGGGGTTATATTTAACCTATGTGTAACTTCTAAAAAAACAAAGTGATTCAACATTACGCCTTAATTTGCAAACTAACGAATCATAAAGGTGATGACGTGACGCAAGAACAACGGTTTGAGCAGCGCATAGCGCAGGAGACGGCGATTGAGCCTCAGGACTGGATGCCTGACGCCTACCGTAAGACGTTGATCCGTCAGATTGGTCAGCATGCGCACTCCGAAATTGTCGGCATGCTGCCGGAAGGGAACTGGATCGCCCGCGCGCCGACGCTGCGCCGAAAAGCGATCCTGCTGGCGAAAGTTCAGGACGAAGCCGGGCACGGACTCTATCTCTACAGCGCGGCGGAAACGCTGGGCTGCGCGCGGGAAGACATCTACCAGAAAATGCTCGACGGCAGGATGAAATACTCCTCCATCTTCAACTATCCGACCCTGAGCTGGGCCGATATCGGCGTGATCGGCTGGCTGGTGGACGGCGCCGCTATCGTCAACCAGGTGGCGCTATGCCGGACCTCCTACGGTCCGTATGCCCGCGCGATGGTGAAAATCTGTAAAGAAGAGAGCTTCCACCAGCGCCAGGGCTTTGAGGCCTGCATGGCGCTGGCGCAGGGCAGCGAGGCCCAGCGCCAGATGCTACAGGACGCCATCAACCGCTTCTGGTGGCCAGCGCTGATGATGTTCGGGCCGAACGACGACAACTCGCCGAACAGCGCCCGCAGCCTGGCCTGGAAAATCAAACGCTTCGGCAATGACGAACTTCGCCAGCGCTTTGTCGACAACACGGTGCCGCAGGTGGAGATGCTCGGCATGACGGTACCGGATCCCGACCTGCGATTTGATGAAGAGAGCGGTCATTATCGCTTCGGCGAGATCGACTGGCATGAGTTTGACGAGGTCATTAGCGGGCGCGGCATCTGCAACCACGAGCGCCTGGCCGCCAAACGTAAAGCCTGGGAAGAGGGGGCGTGGGTGCGCAAAGCCGCACTGGCGCACGCGGAAAAACAGCGCGCCCGTCAGGCCGCATAAGAGGAAATAACCATGAGCAATGTCTACTGGCCGCTGTACGAAGTGTTCGTACGCAGCAAACAAGGGTTATCCCACCGTCACGTGGGCAGTCTGCATGCCGCCGACGATCGCATGGCGCTGGAAAATGCGCGTGATGCCTACACCCGCCGCAGCGAAGGGTGTTCTGTCTGGGTGGTTAAGGCGAGCGAGATTGTCGCCTCCCAGCCGGAAGAGAGCGGTGAGTTCTTCGACCCGGCGGAAAGCAAGGTTTACCGCCATCCGACGTTCTACACCATCCCTGACGGCATCGAGCATATGTGAGGCAAAGAATGAGTTCAGTGACAGCCTATGCCCTGCGTCTGGGCGACAACGGTCTGGTGCTTTCCCAGCGTCTCGGCGCCTGGTGCGGCCATGCGCCGGAGCTGGAAATCGACCTCGCGCTCGCCAATATCGGTCTCGACCTGCTGGGCCAGGCGCGCAATTTCCTGACCTATGTCGCGGAGCGGGAAGGCCAGGGCGATGAAGACACCCTGGCGTTTGGCCGCGACGAGCGCCAGTTCCGCAACGTCCTGCTGGTGGAGCAGCCGAACGGCAGCTTCGCCGACACCATTGCCCGCCAGTACCTGATGGATGCCTGGAACGTGGCGCTGTACGAACGCCTGACCCGGAGCAGCGACGGCCAGCTTGCGGCCATCGCCGCCAAAGCGATTAAAGAGGCGCGCTACCACCTGCGCTTCAGCCGCGGCTGGCTGGTGCGTCTGGGCGACGGGACCGAAACGTCCGCGCAAAAAATGCAGCAGGCCATCGACAACCTGTGGCGTTTTACGGCGGAGCTGTTTGAAGCCGATGACGTCGAGCTGGCCCTGATTGACGCCGGCGTGGCGGTTGACCCGCGCGTCCTGCGCCAGCCGTGGGAAAGCGAAGTCTTTGCCGGTCTCAATGAGGCCTGCCTGCAGGTTCCCGCAGAGGTGGCGTACCGCACCGGGGGCAAGAGGGGGCTGCATACCGAACATCTGGGCCCGATGCTGGCGGAAATGCAGTATCTCCAGCGCGCGTATCCCGGTCAGCAGTGGTAAAGGAGAACGCTATGCAACGCCTCGTCGACATCGCGCCCGCGCAAATCCCGCAGATCTGGTCGCTGTTAAGCCAGATCCCCGATCCGGAAGTGCCGGTATTAACCATCACCGATTTAGGCATGGTGCGCAGCGTGAAGGCGCAGGGGGAAGGCTGGGTCATTGGCTTCACGCCAACCTACTCGGGCTGCCCGGCAACGGAGCACCTGCTGGGGGCGATCCGCGACGCGATGAGCGCGAACGGCTTTACCCCGGTACACATTGTGCTCCAGCTTGAACCCGCCTGGACCACCGACTGGATGACCGCCGACGCGCGCGAGCGCCTGCGGGCGTACGGCATCAGCCCGCCCGTGGGGCATAGCTGCCACGCGCACGCGCCTGTGGAGGTGACCTGCCCGCGCTGCGCCAGTACCGACACCTCGCTTATCAGTGAATTTGGCTCGACGGCCTGCAAAGCGCTCTACCGCTGCAACACCTGCCGCGAGCCCTTCGACTATTTCAAATGCATTTGAGGCTGTTATGACAACGTTTCATTCATTAACAGTGGCAAAAGTGGAACCCGAAACCCGCGACGCGGTGACCATCACGTTCGCGGTGCCGCAGGCGTTGCAGGACGCCTACCGCTTCCGCCCCGGCCAGCACCTGACGTTAAAAACGAAGCTTGGCGGGGACGAGCTGCGCCGCTGCTACTCCATCTGCCGGAGTACCGCCCCGGGCGAAATCAGCGTGGCGGTCAAAGCCATCGACGGCGGGCGCTTTTCCCGCTATGCCCGGGATGAGATCAAAGCGGGCATGGCCCTGGAGGTGATGGTTCCTCAGGGGCAGTTTGGCTACCAGCCGCGGGCTGAACGCGAAGGCCACTATCTGGCGATTGCGGCAGGCTCCGGGATCACCCCGATGCTGGCGATTATCTCCGCGACGCTTGCGACCGAACCCAAGAGCCACTTCACCCTGATCTACGGCAACCGCAGCAGCCAGAGCATGATGTTCCGCCAGGCGCTGGCGGACCTGAAGGACAAGTACACGCAGCGGCTGCAGCTGGTCTCCATCTTCAGCCAGGAGCGGCTGGACAGCGATCTGCTTTATGGCCGCATCGACGGGGAAAAGCTGCAGGCGCTGGCGAAAACCCTGATTAACTTCCGCCAGTACGACGAGGCGTTTATCTGCGGCCCGTCGGCGATGATGGACGACGCGGAAGCGACGCTGAAGGCGCTGGGGATGCCGGACAAATCCATTCACCTTGAGCGCTTTAACACCCCGGGAACCACCGCTAAACGCGCGGTGCACGTCCTGGCGGAAGGACAGAAAGTGACCGTGCGCCAGGACGGGCGCGACCGCGAAATCACCCTGACGGCGGATGACGAAAGCATCCTGGATGCCGCCCTGCGTCAGGGGGCGGATCTCCCGTATGCCTGCAAGGGCGGCGTGTGCGCCACCTGTAAATGCAAAGTGCTGCGCGGGAAGGTGGACATGGCGACCAATTTCAGCCTGGAGCCGGACGAGCTGGCCGCCGGATACGTGCTGAGCTGCCAGTCGCTGCCGTTAACCGCCGACGTGATTGTCGACTTCGACGCGAAGGGGATGGCATGAGCGAACTGATTGTTACCCGTCATGGCCGCGTGCTGCAGCTGACGCTAAACCGTCCGGCGGCGCGCAACGCCCTCAATAACGCGCTGTTAACCCAGATTGCCGAGCAGCTTGAGGACGCCGCAGCAGATGCCGACATCGCCGTCTGCGTGATTTACGGCAGCGAGCGCTGCTTTGCCGCCGGGGCCGATCTCAACGAAATGGCGGAGAAAGATCTGCCCGCCACGCTGAACGATATCCGCCCGCAGCTGTGGGCGCGCATCAACGCTTTTCCTAAACCGCTGATTGCCGCCGTGAACGGCTTCGCGCTGGGCGCAGGCTGCGAGCTGGCGCTGCTGTGCGACGCGATCGTTGCTGGCGATAACGCCCGCTTTGGCCTGCCGGAAATTACGCTGGGCATTATGCCCGGCGCGGGTGGCACCCAGCGTCTTATCCGCAGCGTCGGTAAATCCCTTGCCAGCAAAATGGTGCTGACCGGAGAGAGTATCTCCGCGCAGCAGGCGCTCAGCGCCGGGCTGGTGAGCGACGTCTTCCCGCCAGCGCTGACGCTGGAGTATGCCCTGAAGCAGGCGGCGCTGATGGCGCGCCACTCTCCGCTGGCGCTGCAGGCGGCGAAACAGGCGCTGCGCCAGTCTCAGGAGGTGCCGCTCCAGGCCGGTCTGGCCCAGGAGCGCCAGCTGTTTACGCTGCTTTCTGCCACCGAAGACCGCCGGGAAGGCATCGACGCCTTCTTACAAAAACGCACCCCCGACTTTAAAGGACGCTAATTGTGGAATGTATTCTCAGTCATGTTGAGCAGGGCGTAATGACCATTACGCTGAACCGTCCGGAGCGTCTGAACAGCTTTAACGACGTGATGCACCAGCAGCTTGCCGAGTGCCTGAAACAGGCCGATCGTGATGACACCGTTCGCTGCCTGCTGATCACCGGGGCGGGTCGCGGCTTTTGCGCCGGTCAGGATCTGAACGACCGCAACGTCGACCCCAACGGCCCGGCGCCGGATCTGGGGATGTCCGTTGAAACCTTCTATAACCCGCTGGTGCGCCGCCTGGCAAAGCTGCCGAAACCGGTGATTTGCGCGGTTAACGGCGTAGCAGCGGGGGCGGGGGCGACGCTGGCGCTGGGGTGCGATATGGTGATCGCCGCCCGTTCCGCCAACTTCGTGATGGCCTTCAGCAAGCTCGGCCTGGTGCCGGACTGCGGCGGCACCTGGCTGCTGCCGCGCGTGGCCGGACGCGCCCGCGCTATGGGGCTGGCGCTGCTCGGCGACAAGCTCAGCGCCGAACAGGCGCAGGCCTGGGGGATGATCTGGCAGGTGGTGGATGACGAACAGCTCTCCGCTACCGCGCAGCAGATGGCGCTGCACTTTGCGTCTCAACCGACCTTCGGGCTGGGGCTGATCAAGCAGGCGATCAACGCCGCGGAAACCAACACCCTGGACGCCCAGCTCGATCTGGAGCGCGACTACCAGCGACTGGCCGGGCGCAGCGACGACTACCGCGAGGGCGTCAGCGCCTTCCTGGCGAAGCGCGCGCCGAACTTTACGGGGAAATAAGATGCTGAACATACGGACTGTCGCCGTGATTGGCAGCGGCACCATGGGCGCAGGGATTGCCGAAGTCGCGGCCAGCCATGGGCATCAGGTGCTGATCTACGACATCTCCAGCGATGCGATATCGCGCGCCATCGACGGGATCCGCCAGCGTCTGGCCTCCCGGGTGACGCGCGGAAAACTCTCCGCCGATGCCGGGAGCCAGATCCTCGCCCGGCTGCTTCCGGTCACCGATATCGAGGCGCTCGCCGCGGCCGATCTGGTCATAGAAGCGGCCTCCGAGCGTCTGGAGGTGAAAAAGGCGCTGTTTGCTCAGTTGGCTGAGATCTGCCCGCCGCAAACGGTGCTGACCAGCAATACCTCTTCCATCTCCGTTACGGCGATTGCTGCGGACGTCCACCACCCGGAGCGCGTCGCAGGGCTGCACTTCTTCAACCCGGCGCCGGTGATGAAGCTGGTGGAGGTGGTCAGCGGGCTGGCGACCTCTCCGGAAGTGGCCGACGCGCTGTGCGAGCTGGCGCTGAACTGGGGCAAACAGCCCGTTCGCTGCCAGTCAACGCCGGGGTTCATCGTCAACCGCGTCGCGCGTCCGTTTTATTCCGAAGCCTGGCGCGCGCTGGAAGAGCAGGTCGCGCCGCCGGAGGTGATTGATGCCGCCCTGCGCGACGGCGGCGGTTTCCCGATGGGGCCGCTGGAGCTGACCGACATGATTGGTCAGGACGTGAATTTCGCGGTGACCTGCTCGGTATTTAACGCCTTCTGGCAGGAGCGTCGTTTTCTGCCTTCGCTGGTGCAGCAGGAGCTGGTGCTGGCAGGAAGGCTGGGCAAAAAGAGCGGGAAGGGCGTCTACGACTGGCAGGGTGACAAACCCGACGTGCAGTGGGTGCCAGCCGTGAACGACAGCTACAGCCCGATGCGCGTGGAAAGAAGACGTGACGGTGTCACCGAAATTGATGATGTGTACCTGATCGAAACGCAGGGCGAAACCGCTCAGGCGCTGGCGCTGCGGCTCAACGGCCCGGTGGTGGTGGTGGACCGCATTGAGCGCGACGTGGCGGTGATTGCGGCGGCCGCCAGCAACCCGCACACCGCGACGCAAAAGGCCATCCGCTACCTGCAGCAGCAGGGTAACCGGGTGGTGCAAATTGCCGATTATCCCGGCCTGCTGGTCTGGCGCACGCTGGCGATGATTGCCAACGAAGCGCTGGATGCCCTGCAAAAAGGGGTCGCCAGCGAGAAGGACATCGATACAGCCATGCGTCTGGGCGTGAACTACCCGAGCGGGCCGATCGCCTGGGGCGAGCGGCTGGGCTGGCAGCGCCTGCTGACGCTGCTGGAGAACCTGCAGCGTCATTACGGCGAAGAGCGCTATCGCCCCTGTTCCCTGCTGCGCCAGCGCGCGCTTCTGGAGAGTAGCTATGAGTCATAACGCCTGGCATAACGCCCGCGCGATGTACGAACGAGACGCCTGCGCGCAGGCGATGGGGATGGACATTGTCGACATGGACGAGGGCTACGCGGTGGTGACCATGACCATCACCCCGCAGATGCTGAACGGCCATGAAACCTGCCACGGCGGACAGCTTTTTTCGCTGGCAGACACCGCCTTTGCCTACGCCTGCAACAGCCAGGGGCTGGCGGCGGTAGCCTCAGGCTGCTCGATTGATTTTCTGCGTCCGGGCTTTGCCGGGGACACGCTCACCGCCACCGCGCGGGTGATGCATCAGGGCAAGCTGACCGGCGTGTATGACATTGAAATCCAGAACCAACAACAGAAAACCGTCGCCCTTTTTCGCGGGAAATCTCACCGCATCGGCGGCAGCGTGACAGGAGAGGCCTGATGCGTGACGCATTTATTTGTGATGGCGTTCGAACCCCGGTGGGTCGCTACGGCGGCGCGCTTGCCGCAGTCCGGACCGACGATCTCGGTGCCGTGCCGCTGCGCGCGCTGCTGGCCCGCTATCCCCAGCTCGACCTCGGGCGGATCGACGATGTGATTTTCGGCTGCGCTAACCAGGCGGGGGAAGATAACCGCAACGTAGCGCGCATGTCGTCCCTGCTCGCCGGGCTGCCGCAGACGGTGTCCGGAACCACCATTAACCGCCTGTGCGGGTCGGGTCTGGACGCGATTGGGTTTGCTGCCCGCGCCATTAAGGCGGGCGATGGCGAGCTGCTGATTGCGGGCGGCGTGGAGTCGATGTCGCGCGCGCCGTTTGTGATGGGCAAAGCCACCGCCGCGTTTCAGCGTCAGGCGGAAATCTTTGATACCACTATCGGCTGGCGATTTGTGAATCCGCTCATGCATCAGCAATTCGGAACTGACAGTATGCCGGAAACGGCAGAGAATGTAGCTGAATTGTTAAATATCAGCCGTGCCGATCAGGACGCATTCGCGCTGCGCAGCCAGCAGCGTACCGCGCAGGCGCAGCAGAACGGCATTCTGGCGCAGGAGATTGTGTCGGTACCGGTGCCGGGCAAAAAAGGGGCGGTCACTGAGTTCTGCGTGGATGAACATCCGCGCGCGGACACCACGCTCGAACAGCTCGCCGGGCTAAAAACGCCGTTTCGTAAGAACGGGGTGGTTACGGCGGGGAATGCCTCCGGCGTCAACGACGGCGCTGCGGCGCTGATCGTCGCCAGCGAGAAGATGGCGCTGGCGCAGGGATTGGTCCCGCGCACGCGGATCGTGGCGATGGCGACGGCGGGCGTGGAGCCTCGTCTGATGGGGCTCGGCCCGGTCCCTGCGACCCGCAAGGTGCTGGAACGCGCCGGACTCAGCATTAACGATATGGACGTTGTCGAGCTTAACGAAGCTTTCGCCTCGCAGGCGCTGGGCGTGCTGCGTCAGTTAGGCCTGCCGGATGATGCCGCGCACGTCAACCCGAACGGTGGCGCGATTGCGCTGGGCCACCCGCTGGGCATGAGCGGTGCCAGACTGGCGCTGGCCGCGAGCAACGAACTGCACCGACGCGGCGGGCGCTACGCGCTGTGTACGATGTGCATCGGTGTGGGTCAGGGCATTGCCATGATCCTTGAGCGTGTTTGAGCATAAAAACAATGTGAGTACCCTACAATGACAAATACAACAAAGCTTGATCCGATTGAAACGGCCTCCCTTGACGAGCTACAGGCGCTGCAGACCGAGCGTCTGAAATGGACGCTGCATCACGCCTACAACAACGTGCCGATGTACAAACGCAAGTTTGACGCGGCGGGCGTTCACCCTGACGATTTCAACGAGCTGGCGGATATCCGTAAATTCCCGTGCACCACCAAGCAGGACCTGCGGGATAACTATCCGTTCGATACCTTTGCCGTGCCGATGGAGCAGGTGGTGCGTATTCACGCCTCATCCGGCACCACCGGCAAACCGACCGTTGTCGGCTACACGCAGGGCGACATCGACAACTGGGCCAATCTGGTGGCCCGCTCCCTGCGCGCCGCGGGCGGCAGCGCGAAGGACAAAATTCACGTGGCGTATGGCTACGGCCTGTTTACCGGCGGGCTGGGGGCGCACTACGGCGCCGAGCGTTTAGGCGCGACGGTGATCCCGATGTCCGGCGGCCAGACGGAGAAACAGGCGCAGCTGATCCGTGATTTCCAGCCGGACATGATCATGGTGACGCCGTCCTACTGCCTCAACCTGATTGAGGAGCTGGAGCGCCAGATGGGCGGCGATGCCAGCGGCTGTTCCCTGCGCGTGGGCGTCTTCGGCGCCGAGCCGTGGACGCAGGCCATGCGTCGCGAAATCGAAAAACGCTTGGGCATTACCGCGCTGGATATCTATGGCCTCTCCGAAGTGATGGGGCCGGGCGTGGCGATGGAGTGTATCGAAACCGTCGACGGCCCGACCATCTGGGAAGATCACTTCTACCCGGAGATCGTCAACCCGAACGACGGCACGCCGCTGGATGACGGCCAGCAGGGCGAACTGCTGTTCACCACGCTGACCAAAGAGGCGCTGCCGGTGATCCGCTACCGCACCCGCGATCTAACGCGTCTGCTCCCGGCCACCGCGCGCAGCATGCGCCGCATGGACCGCATCAGCGGGCGCAGTGACGATATGCTGATCATCCGCGGCGTCAACGTCTTCCCGTCGCAGCTGGAAGAGGAGATCGTCAAGTTCGAACACCTTTCTCCGCACTATCAGCTGGAGGTGAACCGTCGCGGGCATCTTGATTCACTTTCCGTGAAGGTCGAGCTGAAAGAGAGTAGCCTCACGCTGACCCATGAGCAGCGTTGCCAGGTGTGCCACCAGCTTCGCCACCGCATTAAGTCGATGGTGGGGATTTCCACCGACGTAATGATTGTTAACTGCGGCAGCATCCCGCGCTCGGAGGGCAAAGCCTGCCGGGTGTTTGACCTGCGTAAAGCTGCGGCCAACGGCTAAGTTTTCCCTCACCCCGGCCTTCTCCCAAAGGGAGAGGGTGTAAACAGTTCCCTCTCCCTTTGGGAGAGGGTTAGGGTGAGGGGGAAACCCCAAAATCCTATGCTATGATTCATCCAGGACAAAAATAACAACAGAATGAATCACATGAATAAACTCGACGCCTTTATCCAGCACGCGGTCAGCTCCGTTCCCGTCAGCGGGACCTCGCTTATCTCCTCGTTATACGGTGACGCGCTTTCCCATCGCGGCGGTGAGATTTGGCTCGGTAGCCTGGCCGCCCTGCTGGAAGGCATGGGGTTTGGCGAGCGCTTCGTGCGCACCGCGCTGTTTCGCCTCAACAAAGAGGGCTGGCTGGACGTTTCCCGCATCGGGCGTCGCAGCTTTTACCGCCTGAGCGATAAGGGGCTTCGCCTGACGCGTCGCGCGGAGAATAAGATTTACCGCGCGGAACTGCCCGCCTGGGACGGCAAATGGCTGTTGCTGCTCTCCGAAGGTCTGGATAAAACCACCCTTGCCGACGTCAAAAAACAGCTGATCTGGCAGGGGTTTGGCACGCTGGCGCCGAGCCTGATGGCCTCGCCGTCGCAGCATCTGGCGGACGTGCAGTCCCTGCTTCACGATGCCGGCGTGGCGGAAAACGTGATTTTCTTTGAAGCCCACTCGCCGCTGGCGCTCTCCCGTGCCGCGCTGCGTTCGCGGGTGGAGGAGTGCTGGCAGTTAACCGAGCAAAACGCGATGTACGAGACGTTCATCGATTCATTCCGCCCGCTGCTGCCGCTGTTGAAAGAGGCCGCGCCGGAGGAGCTGACGCCGGAACGCTGTTTCCAGATCCAGCTGCTGCTGATTCACTTTTATCGTCGCGTGGTGCTGAAAGATCCGCTGCTGCCGGAAGAGTTGCTGCCCGCGCACTGGGCGGGGCAAAGCGCCCGACAGCTCTGCATTAACATCTATCAGCGTGTCGCGCCGGGGGCGCTGGCGTTTGTCAGCGAGAAGGGCGAAACCTCCGTGGGCGAGTTGCCCGTGCCCGGCACGCTCTACTATCAACGCTTTGGTGGTCTTACAAGCGCATAAGGAGTGAAGATGCCAGTTTATCAAATTGACGGTCTGACGCCGGTCGTGCCGGACGAGAGCTATGTTCACCCGACGGCGGTGCTGATTGGCGACGTGATTCTGGGCAAAGGCGTTTACGTCGGTCCTAACGCCAGCCTGCGCGGTGATTTTGGCCGTATCGTGGTGAAAGACGGTGCCAACATTCAGGATAACTGTGTGATGCACGGCTTCCCGGAGCAGGACACGGTGGTGGAAGAGGACGGGCATATCGGCCACAGCGCTATTCTCCACGGCTGCGTGATCCGCCGCAATGCGCTGGTGGGCATGAACGCGGTGGTGATGGACGGGGCGGTCATCGGTGAAAACAGCATCGTCGGCGCGGCGGCGTTCGTGAAGGCGAAAGCGGAGATGCCCGCCAACCATTTGATTATCGGCAGCCCGGCCAAAGCGATTCGCGAACTCAGCGAACAGGAGCTGGCGTGGAAGCAGCAGGGCACGCGGGAGTATCAGGTGCTGGTGGAGCGCTGCAAGCTAACTATGCACCAGGTGGAGCCGCTGCGAGACGTTGAGCCTGACCGGAAACGGCTGGCGTTTGATGAGAACTTAAGGCCGAAGTCGGCGGTGTAGGGCTCAGACCGTCTTTTTTCGCCATATCCATCAACAGCGCGATGCCAATGTAATTACTCCAGTTAAAGGTATTTTGCAGCACCACCACCGCATTGCCTTTTTCTTTGTCATAGCCGATAAAGCTGGAGTAACCGCCGATATAGCCGACCTGATAGGTGATTTTTTCCAGACCGATAAAGTCGGTGGTCCAGGCAATACCCTGCACTCCGTCAGGGCGTTGAATATCGGTATTTCTCACTTCGGCAAAGACATTGTCCAGCAGGGGATTGTGGGTCGTTGAGACGTGATAGCGGGCATAGGCCGCCAGATCTTCGGCGTTGCTGTACAAGCTCGCTGCCGCCACCATGTTGTTGGAAAAATGCCAGTCCGGGGTGAGCTGCCCGCGCGGGATGAATTTCGGCTGATCGCCCGCGTGGCCGAGCGCCCGCTGCGGGTAGCCTTTGAGCTGCTGGGGAATAAAGCTGCTGTTAGCCATTTGCAGCGGACGGAAAATATAGCGTGAGGCTAAACTCTGGATATCTTCGCCGGTCTTGTGCTTCAGGATATAGCCGATCAGGGCGTAGCCGGTATTGGAATATTGCGGCACTTTATTCTTTGGCGCCCGCCAGTCGGCGAGGTAGCGCAGCACGTTATCGCTGTCCAGCTCGCTATAAAAATTTTCGCCCGTGCTTAAATAGCCGATGAATTTCCCAAGCATCGGAACATCCATATTCTGACGCGGCAGGCCGGAGGTGTGG
The DNA here is from genome assembly GCF_007035645.1 of Enterobacter asburiae. Taxonomy (NCBI): domain Bacteria; kingdom Pseudomonadati; phylum Pseudomonadota; class Gammaproteobacteria; order Enterobacterales; family Enterobacteriaceae; genus Enterobacter; species Enterobacter asburiae. Next base: position 2,381,701 of record NZ_AP019632.1, on the reverse strand, counting down.
GTTACCAGTTCAAGCAGGGTGATTTTTTGTGCATCCGCGCTAAGCGGCGTCCCCGGCGGTAGCAATGTCGCCAGGTTATCGTTCCAGTTCAGTTGCCCTTCATTCACCAGACAAGCCACCACTTCCGCCGTGATCCCTTTGCTGAGCGAGCCGAGCGCAAACAGGGTGTCGGACCTGACCGGATAGCGATTGACCGCATCGGTTACGCCCCATGTGTAAAACTGCGGCGAGCCGTGATTATGGATCACCGCGACCGTCATCCCGGGAACGGATTTTTGCGCCATATAGTGACGCACCACGCTGTCAACGTCGCCATCCAGCGAATCATGGGTGAGAAGTTCCTGAGTACCTTCCGGGGAGGACATCTGTGAGAGCGTGCCACAACCGCTGAGGAGTGGGAGAGTAAGCAGAAGCCAGCGAATTTTTTTTGTTATGTTCTGCATACCTGATAGCGAGTGTGGTGGTCATTGGCGCGCCAGGAATGTATCACAAATAGCCTGCCTGAATGTAAACTTTCTAAACGGCGGCGGCCCTGTTGATGGTCACCGTGACTTTTCGGCCAGCCTTGAGGGATTTCAGTATGACTCGCTTTTATCAACTTACCGCCACCCGCCTAGATGGCCGCCTTATCTCAATGGCCGACTATGCGGGAAAGGTGGTTTTGGTCGTCAATACCGCCAGCCAGTGTGGCTTTACGCCGCAATATGCGGGCCTTGAAGCGCTATACAAGAAATACGCCGATCAAGGACTAGTGGTGCTGGGCTTCCCCTGCAACCAGTTCGGTAAACAGGAACCCGGCGGCGCCGACGAAATCTCGAAAACCTGTCACATCAACTACGGCGTGAGCTTCCCGATGTTTGAGAAGGTAGAAGTTAACGGTAACGCAGCGCACCCGCTGTTTCGTTATCTGAAAAACGAATTGCCCGGCGTGCTGGGAGGGCGGATCAAGTGGAACTTTACTAAGTTTCTGATCGGCCGCGACGGTAAACCACTCAAGCGTTTTGCTCCGGTGACCACGCCAGAGAAAATGGAGAGGGTGATTGTCGAGGCTTTGGGGAGGTGAGAGTTTTGGTGAATGGAATTAACCATGAGTCGGGCACTTCCGGAATACCCGATGTCCGCTTTGTGCCAGGAGCGGACTTTTAGTTCGCTGTAGTACCCTTTTATAAGCGTATGAGATGGAAAATAAAGAAGCCGCCAACTGGCGGCTTTTGTGCAGGAAGGTAAATTTAGCAGTATTCGATAATATCAAACCCTTCATCAGCCGTTGGCTCTTCGAAATAGCGCGTTATGATGTCAAATTGTTGGTCTGAGGCAGAAAATTCATGCACGCCTTCTGCATTACGGGCGCGCAAGCGGGATTTACATACTTCATCAGAAACTTTCAGATAGTGCAGCTGATTACTGGCACCTGACTCCTTAATAATGCTCATCATCCATTCACGATTTGTTTGTGTGTTTGCCGGGAAATCAAGAACTACTGATAAACCAGCTTTGAGTAGTGAAACCAGATGAGGCTTCATGGCATTTCTTAGTCTTAATGAATACTGTACATAATCAGATATGGATTGCATTTCATTGGTAAAGAGGGCAGCCAGCCAGCGATCCTCGCTGACAATTACAGTCCCAGGTGATGATCCTAATTTTGCTGACAATGTGGATTTTCCGGATGCAATTTTTCCACATAACAAGTGCAAGACAGGTTTTTCAGGCGTCGTTACTGCATTTGAGTCCATTCTTTACCTCACTGAATTGTTACCGGTAAGGCCCGCCTTACCGGCGGGAAAATGGCGAACGTTATCCCACCTGAGTCAGACAGGTGATAATAATCATTGAATAGGTTAGGACTGAGTGTGTTTTCATCGTCATTCAACTTAACAGAAAAAGACTCACACCGTTGGTGTAAATAGCATAAGGGTACGCCCACTGTTCGCTCAAAGCAGGCGTTTCCCCCTACTATGCTGCTTTCCAAAAACCATTTATCCCCGCAGCCACGGCGTAATCGTCAGCCCGGTAAGCAAGCCTTCCGGGCTGAGCAGGCGAGTGACGGTTTGCCCCCACGGTTCCAAACGGTTAGCTACCAGCAGCCGATAGCCTTTTTCACTTAGAACGCGGGTAGCCGAGTCCAGATCCTGAACCTCATACTCAACCCATCCCTGCGGTATCGGGTGCTCAACTGGCCACTTTTCCTCTCCAAAACAGGATGCAGCCGCCTGTGCGAGCGGCCAGACGGCGAAATGCTTCACGCCTTCCAGCTGATCCTCCTCAGTGAGCAGATAATCGGTATTCCCCTCCATCGGCTTCAGCGGAAGGCCGAGTGTCTGAACATAAAACGCGCTGCTGGACTCCGTATCCCGCGAAATGGGTCCGAACCCGGCGACGAACAAGACATCAATTTCCGGTAACGTCTGCGGCATATCCACTCCTGAATGAGGTGAAATTCACCCTGAATTTATCTTACGAACGGCGGAAATACGACCCTTAATTCTGGTATCGCATTCACCGTGCCTGCACGTCCACGACGGGTTTAAAATTCAGCGCGATAACGATCAGCAGCACGACTCCCGCACTCATGATCAGCCATGCGCTGGTCAGCGAGACCGAACTGTCGCGAACGATCCCCGCAATTAACGGCATAAGCGCGGCGATCGTGTATCCGCCTCCCTGAACTTTAGACAGCAACTTCCCGGCCTGCGCGGGCGTTCGCGCATGATCGAACGTGACGATGAGCGACAGCGGGAAGAGGGCGCCGATCCCGGTGCCAAGCAGCAACGTGGATAATACAGGCGTCGTACCCGGCGCAAAGACCAGACACAGTAATCCTGCCAGCAGCAACAGCAAAACGGCAATCAGCGGTACGCGACGATCGGGGAATTTACCGATCAGCGCGGAGACGGCAAACCCGGCGACAACCTCGGTCAACGTCAGCCAGGCCAGCATGTAGCCGCTGCTGCGTGCGGACCATCCCGCCTGAATATAGAGCGGGGGCAGCCAGGCCAATACCAGCGTGTAGGCGCCCGTTCCCACGCCGAAAAAGAGCAACAGTAGCCCTGTGCGAGAGGACGAGAGCGTAACGGTTTCGCGTGCTGTTTTTTCCCCTTGAGGATGCTTAACCAGGGTTAACCACAGTATCAGCGCCAGCAGCGCTAACAGCCCGGCCATTGCCAGCGTGGGCTTCAGCGTCAGCCATGAAAATAACGGCTCGGCGCTGGCGGCGGCGACTGCCGCACCGGCCATAATGCCCGTGCTGAAAAGCGACATTACCGTGCTGGACGTTTGCGTATATTCCTTTTTAATCAGGGCAGGCATTAACGCCTGGATCGTGCCTATACTGGCCCCGCCCAGTAGCGCGGTGCCCATAAGACTCTCCGGCGAGGCGCTAAAACCGCGCAGCAAACAGGCCGCAAGCAGGATAAAGAGCCCAAACATAATTCCCCGTACGGCGCCGACTCGGGCTAAAAGCCAGGGGCCACACAGGGCGGCAAGCCCCATCATCGCGACCGGCAGGGTGGTTAGCAGGCTGAATTGCGTAGCGGTCAGCCCTGCTTCGCGCTGCAGCACGGAAAACAGCGGTCCGACAGAAGCCAGAATGGGGCGCAGGTTCAGCCCGACGATAAAAGCGATAACGGCGAAGAGTAAAGGCGACGTGCGTTTCAACATGGAGTCCTTTTCGGTTGTGAATGGCCCGGGCAAATCGCACGAGCATTTATCTTAACATTAAGATAAAATATGTTTTTGCGTAAGATGTACCGCACAACAGGATAAATTCGCACGCCATCAGGGGTGAAAATGCAAGATCACGTAGACTTCGTTGTCGGCCAGTGGAGCCGCGCCATGCCGGAGCTGGACGCCTCGTCGATGAAAATTTTTGGCCGAATGCTCCGGCTGATGAAGCATCTGGGAAAAGAATGGGCGCAGGCGATGGCGCAGTTTGGCTTTCGCGAGGGCGAGTTTGACGTGCTCGCCACGCTGCGTCGCGCCGGTGAGCCGTACTGCCTTTCCCCCACGCAGCTCTATAAATCGCTGTTGGTAACCTCAGGGGCGATGACGAACCGGCTCAGCCATCTCGAACAGCTTGGGCTTATCAGGCGAATTGCCGATCCGGATGACAAGCGCAGCACCCTCGTAAGCCTGACGCCGCACGGGCAGGAGCGCATCGAACAGGCGCTGATCGTCCATACACAAACGCAAAATGCGCTGCTGAGCAACTTATCTGACGCGCAGCGCGCGCAGCTTGAGTCCCTGCTCAGGGAGCTGCTGATGACGTTCCCGTCTGAGGACCTGAGCGACAAGTCACAGAGTGCCGATAATACAAAAACTGCATAGCTAAACCTCACAGAAAGGGAATGTATGTCTTTACCACCACTGTATGCGCTGCGCGCTTTTGAAGTTGCCGCGCGGCTGAACTCCTTCAGCAAAGCGGCTGAAGCACTGAATATCACGCCGGGCGCGGTCAGCAGGCATGTCCGGACGCTTGAACAGTGGTTCGACTGTGAGCTCTTTAAACGCCAGGGGCCGCGAGTGGAGGTCAGTGATGCCGGACGTATTCTGGCCGGACAGCTCAGCGAAAGTTTCTCGAATATTGAGTGGGCCTGTCGCGCATTCAGAAGCGAAAACCACCTTCTGCGCCTCAAAGCCCCCAGCACCCTGACGATGCGGTGGCTGCTGAATGTGCTTAAATCCTTTCGCGAGAACCACGCTAAGCCAAAAATTGAAATTGCCAGCGTCTGGATGGACTTCGACACCGTTGACTTCAGCCGTGAGCCCTACGATTGTGCGATCCTGCTCGGTAATGGCTATTTCGGCGAGTCTACGGAAAGCAGGCTGCTCTTCAGTGAATGGCTCATTCCGGTTTGTACCCCGTCTTTGCTTGATTCAGCCCGGCATCAGCTTGCGCAGTGCGATATTATCCATCCCTCTCCGGACAGACGGGACTGGAAGCGATGGCTGAAAAGAACCGGGTCATTCCCAGGGCTCGACGTGAGTCGTGGAATCGTGTTCGACACCCTGGAGCAGGGAAGCCTGGCCGCCATGCACGGTCACGGCGTGACGATGGCCGACCTCCGCCTCACGCTCGACGCGCTGAAAAGCGGCCTGCTCGCGCTACCCTTCAGGGAAGCTATCGCAACCGGCGATGGCTACTACCTCGTCTGGCCGAAAAATTCGCTCAGAAGACAGAGTATTGAACGGTTGCTGGCGTGGCTTAACCTTAATGCGCCGGTGCTGCCTTCGTTGGATATCGTCTGTCTTGATTACAATGAAAATCGGGTTTAATAAATAGCGGAATATTTAGTGAAGGATATTCCGCATATAGAACATATTTATGCGTAGGGAATATTCGCCATCTGTTTATATCGCTCCGGCAGGGCGCTGTTCAGGTTGAGTAATTTATCCAGAATATAAAGCGCAGGCGTTCCCTTTGCTCGCTCGGCGTCGATCAGCGCAGTGCGTAACAGATTGGCAGCCGAGGTCATATCACGGAAATACTCCTGCGATTCACGCGTCTGAGCTTCGCCTGACGCGGCGTAACGCACCTTTGGCCAGTCCGCAAAGTCCAGCAGCGGAAGGATCCCATCCTCTTTTGGTAAATGCGCTGAGAGCAACTCTTCGGCGTTACCCGGATTGCTTTGGGCGAAAGCCAAAAGATGCAGTCGATGGATGAAGGGCGATAGCGCTTCTGAGCTTTCCTTTTCTGCTGAAAGTAACGTAATCAACTCATGCACATTTGTTTGGGCGCTAAATTTATGAGGCGAGATAATATTCAATACAGGGAATAAAACATCGAGTGTCATAGGTGCTCCATACAGGCTTAGTATTATTTATTTTTCTATCCCAGGGGTGAATGGATGGTATTTCAGGTGCGTCAATTTTTAAAAACGATAAATACTGGGAATCAATGTGAGTTTTACTCAACGTTGCGCTTTGGGGGCGATCGCGCGCATCCTCACGCTGCAGCGATTTGTTTCACAAATGCCATCGCTCATCGACCGTCCAGAATGGTATAACGTCGTGCGGCTAAAGGGTTGCCGTCCGCTGACTCCATTCACAAAGGTGTATATGAAACAAATTACGTTCAGTGACCTGCAGCAACAAAGCGAGCAGGCTGCCAATTCTCCTCGCTTACGCGCGCACCGCAATTTACATCCCGAGCTGAGCGACCCGGTACAGCGCCTGGCTATCGCGATGGAGCCTGGTACCTATGTTCGCCCTCATCGCCACCCGCACACGTTTGAACTGCTGACGGCTTTGAGCGGTCGCTTTCTGGTGTTGAATTTTGATGACGGCGGTAACGTGACCCAGCGCGTGGTGTTAGGTGAAGACTGCAAAGTGCTGGAGATGGATGCCGGTACCTGGCATGCCGTGCTGTCGCTGGATAAAGGCGGCGTCATTTTCGAGGTAAAACACGGCGGCTATCAGCCTGTTCCGGAGCACGATACCGCCCAATGGTCACCGGCTGAGAACGCGCCCGGTTGCGCGGAGCTGATGAAATGGTACGCCCAGGCGCAGGTGGGTGACGGGGGTTTTACCCTGTAAACCGGTGAATTTTGATAAAAATAATCACAAAAAGGATGTGCGTATGTTGAAAAGATTAGTCGCGGGGCAGATGAGCTTACCGATGACTTTCTGGGGATGGGGATTCTGCGGAGGTTTTCTGCTGGGTCTCATTGGGCTTGCTGGAGTGCATACCGGTCACCCGGCAATGGTTCCGCTTTCCTATATCCTTAAAGCCATTCTGTTCAGTGCTGTACTTTCCGGCATTACTTTCATTCTGCGTCGAAAAATCACAGTCTTGGGTGGGGTCGCTTTTTTTATTATTCTGATTCAGGTGATTATGAGCGTAGTGATGGCGATTGGCCTTTTCTCGTTATTTTTTGAATAATCGCTGGAAAGAGAGTTCCGGTTAGCCAGCAGGATTAAAAGATCGCCCCTGACGGTGGTAGGTGATAACGAGACACGCGCTTCCTTCTGGCGAAGGAGGCGCGCCTTTGCTGTGACTGAATAGCCGGTATTATTTAAGGCCCTCTAGCCCCTGCAGGAAATCCTCTACCTGCTCAGGCGTCGCCGTGTCTGCCTGGTAAAGGATATCGAGCTTAACGTTCTTCAACCCGCAGAAGCCAAACACGCCTTCGATTATCTGCGTCTGAATCGCCGTCGAATAGCCGTGTTTGTCGAATCCGGTGAGATCGCTGCCGCCGGTGGCGATCAGGCGGACAGGAACGTCGCGTAAGCTGCCCACAATCCGGCCATCGTCGGCCACCTTATACGCCCAGTTCAGGGTTAATACGCGATCGAACCAGCCTTTCAACAGCGCGGGGACCGACCACCAGTACACGGGGAAGACAAACACCAGCATATCCGCTCGCTCGACGCGCTGCTGCTCGCGCAGAATATCGTCGGGAAGGGCGCTCGGATCGCCGTGATACAAATCGAGATCGGCGCGGGTCATCGCCGGATTAAACCCTTCAGCATGCAGATCGGCAATCTCAACCTGCGTACCTTGCTCGCGTAATTTTCCGGCAATACGGGCTGCCAGCGAATGGGATAACGAATTGTCGACAGGATGAGCCGTCACGATCAGTGCGTTATTAATGGCATTTGTAGCAGACATAGCGACCTCGAATGGGTGAGAACTGACGCCTATATTACTATTGGTAACTTAGGTGTCAATCCGCCCCCAGCGATCATTTTGTGCTATTCACGTAGGTCTCCAGCACGCCGGTCATGGCGCCGCTGAGCGTATCTTCCGCCACGTTCCGGGCGAGCACGCCGTTGCCCGCGGCGGTGCTGAGCGCGTCCGCCGCGCCAATGATGGCCGTCAGTACCGCTTCTCCCTGAACGCCTTTCAGCGCAACGAACGGGGAAAGCGCGGTACGCAGGCAGTCGGCGCATTCGGCCACGCATGCCTCACGAAACGTCTGCAGCGCGTGGGATCCGGACAGCGCCGCGGCGATTGGGCCGGTCTCCGGCCCGGCACTAATGGCGCAGTCGATATAGGCGGCGCTGAAAAAGCGGATCGTCTTTTCCAGCGTTTTGCTGTCGACCGCCAGCGTCTCGCGGAACTTCGCCAACTGCCGGTCGCTATAATCCTGATACAGCGCCATCAGCAGCCCTTCACGATCGCCAAAGTGGTCGTAGGGGATAGGCTTGGTCACGTTGGCTCGTTCGGCCAGGTAGCCAAGGGTCAGCGCCTCCGTGCCTTGCTGACGAACGATTCCGCGCGCAACCTCCAGCAGCTGCACGCGGCGGTCCTCTTTTCTTAAGCGCTTAACAACCATGCTTTCCTCAGAAGTGTTATCTACTCATGGTAGTTTACACGTTTTCTGCAGGGTGCTGCACGCGTTGTTCCGCAGGGCGGATCCGGAACCAGATCGCATACATCGCGGGCAGGAAGACGAGCGTGACGATCGTCCCGCCCAGCGTTCCGCCTATCAGCGTGTAGGCCAGCGTGCCCCAGAACACCGAATGCGTCAGGGGAATAAACGCCAGCACGGCGGCCATGGCGGTCAGAAGGACAGGGCGTGCGCGCTGGACCGTCGCTTCAACCACCGCCTGGAACGGCTCGAGGCCCTCCTTCTGGTTATGATCGATTTGACCGATCAGGATCAGCGTATTGCGCATCAGAATGCCGGAAAGGGCGATCAAGCCGACCAGCGCGTTGATGCCAAACGGCTGATTGAAAATCAACAGCACGGGCACCACGCCAATCAGCCCCAGCGGCGCGGTTAAGAACACCATCACCATCGCCGAGATTGAGCGCACCTGCAAAATGATGATCAGCAGCGTCAGGGCAATCATGATCGGAAACAGCGGGATCATGGCCTGCGTGGCTTTGCCCGATTCCTCAATCGAACCCGCCATGTCGATACGGTATCCGGCCGGCAGCGCGTCAACAATCGGCTGGAGCTGCTTCATGACGGCGACCGACACATCCGGTGGCTGAAGATGGTTAGCGATATCGCCCCGCACGGTAATCGTCGGGGTGCGATCGCGACGGCGCAGGATCGGATCTTCCATACCGATCTCAATCTTGCCGATTTGAGACAGCGGAACGCGCTGTCCCGCATTGCCGACAAGGGTGAAACCCTCGATTTTGGCCGGGTCAAGACGGATATCTCCCGCCGCGCGGCCAATGACCTCAACCGAGCGAATATCTTCCCGCACGGAGGTGACAGGCACGCCTGAGAGCAGAAACTGAAGCTGATCGGCAACGGCACTGGAGGTTAAGCCGGTCGCCTGCAGGCGGTTTTGATCGAGAGTGAAATGCAGGACGGGAACGCGCGACCCCCAGTCGGTGTTGACGGTTCTCATCATCGGGCTCGCCTGAAGCACGGCTTTCACCCGGTCAGCGATGTCATGCACCTGTTCGACATCCGGCCCCGACACGCGCCAGGCAACCGGGAAGGGCGAGTACGGGCCAAACACCAGCTGCGTTACCCGCACGCGCGCTTCGGGGGCAAGGCCGTTGGCGACAGCGTCTCTCAGCCGGAGCTTGAGCGCCTCGCGTGACGTCTCGCTGTCCGTCAGGATCACTATTTTCGCAAAAGACGGGTCGGGCAGTTCTGGCGCCATCGCCAGATAAAAACGGGGTGAACCCTGACCAATATAGGCCGTGACAATTTTGGCTTCAGGCTGCTGGCCCAGCCACGCTTCGATTTTTGCGGTGGCGGTGCTGGTTTGCTCAATCGAGGTACCGTAGGGCATCTGCACCTCAACCAGTACTTCCGGGCGGTCGGAGGTTGGGAAAAATTGTTTTTTTACCAGGCCCATGCCGAGCACGGCCACGATGAAAATGGCGACCACCGAGCCGGCCACCCGCCATTTTCTGGCGATAACGCGGGCAAGCAGCTGGCGAAAACGGTTATAGCGAGGCGTGTTATAGATGGCGGCATGACCCCCTTCCACTTTAGGGATCGCCGGCAGGATCTTCACCCCAAGATAGGGCGTGAACACCACCGCGACAAACCACGAGGCAATCAGGGCGAGGCCGACGATCCAGAACATATTGCTGGTGTATTCCCCTGCGGTCGACTGGGCAAAACCATTCGGCATAAAGCCAATGGCCGTCACCAGGGTACCGGCCAGCATGGGCGCGGCGGTATGGCTCCAGGCGAAGGCCGAGGCTTTGATTCTGTCGTAACCTTCCTCCATTTTCACCACCATCATTTCGATGGCGATAATGGCATCATCAACCAGCAGGCCGAGGGCGAGGATCAGGGAGCCCAGCGTAACGCGGTCAAAGTTTATCCCCGCGGCTTCCATCACCACGAAAACGACAGCCAGCGTCAGCGGTACCGCCGCCGCAACGACAACACCCACGCGCCAGCCCATGCTGACAAAACACACCACCATGACCACAAGCAGGGCGACGAAGAATTTGATCATGAACTCATCGACCGACGAGCGAATATTCACGGACTGGTCGGTAACTTTGGTCAGGGACATGCCAAGCGGCAGGCTATCATTTATTTTTGCCGTTTCCGCATCCAGCGCTTTCCCCAGCGCCAGACCGTTCCAGCCTTCACGCATCACGATGCCCAGCAGAAGGGCGGGCTCATGCTGATTGCGTATCAGCATCGTCGGGGGATCTTCGTAGCCTCGCTCAACCGTTGCCACATCGGACAGCTTGAGCGTTTTGCCCTGAGCCACAAAAGGCGTATCGCGGATTTTCTGCAGTTCATCGAACGCGCCGTCCAGGCGGATAAAAATCTGCGCGCCTCGGGTCTCAATGGAGCCCGCCGCGGCTAAAGCGTTCTGGCTGTTGAGGGCGTTGAAAATGTCCTGGGGTGAGAGCCCTATCGTCGCCAGACGGTCGTGGGAGAAGGAGATGTAAATCCGCTCGGCCTGTTCGCCGATAATGTTCACTTTCTTCACGCCGGGAACGTGCAGGAGCTGCTGGCGCAGGCCTTCGGCATCGCGTACCAGCTGCCGCTGCGGTTCGCCTTTCGCTTTCAGGGCAAAGAGGGCAAAGGTGACATCCGAGAATTCGTCATTGATCATCGGGCCGATGACGCCCGCCGGAAGACGCTGAGATTCATCTCCAAGCTTCTTCCGCGCCTGATAGAACTCCTCCTGCACTTCGGCTGGCGGGGTCTTGTCCTGCAATGACAACGTGATAAACGCCATGCCGGGACGGGTATAGGTTTCGGTACGGTCGTACCATTTGAGTTCCTGCAGGCGCTTTTCCAGCGGCTCGGCGACCTGATCCTGAATTTCCTGCGCGGTGGCGCCCGGCCAGACGGTTATCACCGTCATTTGCTTTACCGTGAAGGGCGGATCTTCCGCCCGCCCGAGCCCAAAGAAGGCGTAAATTCCGGCAATCGTGACCAGAACGATCAGAAACAGCGTGACGGAACGTTCGCGGACGGCCAGCGCCGACAGGTTAAAGCGGCTTCCGCTCATGGTGTGTTCTCCGCCAGGGCGGCATTGCGCTGCTTAGCAAGCCTGACGACCTCACCTTCGTGCAGAAGATGGGCGCCTAACGCAACAATCTTCTCACCGGGCTTCACGCCGCCCGTGACCTGCGCCGCATCTTCACCCACGCTCAGCACCCTGACGGGCGTCCATGCAACCTTTGCCGGCTGGGCGGAAATACGCCAGACGCCGGGACCTTTTCCTGCATCATAGAGTGAAGCCAGCGGGACCTGCATGACCTGACCTTCCGCTTTATTGTCCTGAATGTTCAGCGTGACGGTTGCCCCCAGCGGCGCGTTCGCCAGCAGGCCATCCAGCACGTAGCGGGCTTCATACGTGCGGGTCGCGGCATCGGCCGAATCAGACAGCAGGCGCAGCGTTGCGGTGACCGGATGTTTTTCATTGCCATACAGCGTGGCCTGCGCTTCGCTGCCGACGGCAGGGCGCAGCGTTTCCGGAAGCTGGACGAGCGCTTCACGCTGTCCCGCTCTGGCGAGCCTGATCGCCACCTGTCCGGCGCTGACGACCTGACCCGGCTCGGCGAGCGTCTCCATGACCACGCCGTCCGAATCCGCCAGCAGCACGGCATAGCCCGTGGCGTTTTGCGCCACGCTGGCCTGCGCCCGGGCGGCGCTGAGATCGGCCCTGGCCGTATCGGCCGCCGCTTTGATCTGGTCATACTCCGAGGCAGACACCGCGCCGGACGCCACAAGACCGCGATAGCGCGCCTCATCGCTGGTGGCTTTTCGCGCGCGCGCCTGGGCCGCATCTACCGCGCGCTGCTGCGCCTGAGCCTGTAACTTCAGGTCAAGCGGATCCAGGCGCAGCAGGGGCTGGCCCTGTTTGACGGTCTGGCCCGTATCGACCAGCCGCTCAAGGATTTTTCCCTGAACCCTGAAACCTAAATCGCTTTGCGTTCTTGCTACCACCACGCCCGTGAAGGCGCGGGCGTTATTGTTCGCAAGCTCGACGGAGGCGGATCTGACGAGCGGTGGCTTGGTGCGCGGATCGTCACTCGCGGAAATATCGCCGCACGCCACCAGGGCAAACGGCAGGAGACAAACGGCAACGCGGGCTGAAGTGAGCCTGAGCATGGGAAACCTTTTTGACGTAACAGGACGGTATCCGCATTCTCTGACTAGTGACCAAAATTGTCAATGGTCACAAATTAGGGGGCCAGGCTTCTTAAAATCAGTGAAGAGAGAAGCACCGCCGCGGTGGGAGCCATTTCGAGGTTGTACTGTAGCTGAACGGGGTTAATGTAAGGGCACATCACCATGTAGACGGCACAGGTGACTTCATCCAGCGGCGTTTTTCTTTCAAACTCGCCGGCCTGCCTGCCTTCGATAATGATGCTCTCGATCAGCTTCATCAGGCTTTCACTGTACTTTTGCGTGGAAGGCCACTGCTCCTGCGCGGCGACGGCGGCGATGTCGTATAGCTTACGGTCGTGGAAAAACAGCTCGCTTCCCGCCTCGGTGAGCGCTTTGAAAAGGCGGCGTAATTTTTCGCTTGCTGACGGCGCATCCTTGATGGCGGAAAGCACTGCCGCCATGATCAGCTCCAGGCGGTTAGCGCAGATCACCTCGCCGATAGCCTGTTTGGAATCGAAAAACTTATAAATGTAGGACTTTGAAAAGCCGATGGATTTAGCCAGTTCGGCGACGGTGGTTTTTTCATAGCCGTAGTGGCCGAAGTGCTCAAAAGCCGCTTCGACGATTTGCTCTCTGACAGCGTGGTCAAGGGGACCACGTGATGATGGGGGATTCATATTTTTAGTCATTATTTAAGCTTAGCGTGACAGGCTACGATTAACAACGAGTGACCATTTTGAGATTTGGTTACCGTCATTCATCATGCGCCCTTCAGACGGGACGATCAACCAGGTGGGGTAAGTGTATCACTGTTTTTCGTGCACTATGGCATCTATCTGCCTGCGATAAGCGAGGATTTCAGCGCAACTCCCTTGCGCTGAACAGGGCCGTTTTTGCTTAAGCCGAGCGCGGACGCAATATTTTTTCAACGATAAGCACCAGACGCCTGCGCGTCACGAACCGGTGTAGCTGCCCCAGAAGCCAGTTACCGCATCCGGTAATCAGGTAGTTACGGTTACTCTCCACGGCCTTCAACGCCAGGGTGACCACCTTGTGCGCGGGCATTCTTTTCCCTACCGAGGCCTCCTCTGCATTCACCACATCAAAAAAGGCCGTATCCGTTGCGCCGGGGCAAAGCGCCAGGACGCGGATGCCCCTGGAGCGATACTCTCCCCACAGCGCGTTCGAAAACGAGAGCAGAAATGCTTTGGTTGCGCCATAAATCGCCATATAGGGATCCGGCTGCATCGCGGCGGTTGAGGCAACGTTAATAATTACCCCGGAGCCCTGCTGCAGCATTCCCGGCAGCAAGGCGTGAGTCAGCTCCACGGGGGCCATGCAGTTTACGTTTATCTCATCACGCTGCCTGTCGATCGACAGCTTTTCGAATGGCCCGTAGGTGGCGAAGCCGGCGCAATTGATCAGAATTTTGGCTGTCTGGGTTGACGACAAATTTACCGCTGAGCAAAAACAGGCTTCACTGCGCCGCAAGCTGCAGCAGCTTGAAGAGAAAGAAGCGGCGTTAATTGAACTCAGAGCCAGGTTGAAAAACGCCCTTAATAAGGTCGGTCAGCCTTGTGTCGACACGTTTTGACGCCGGGTGAGAGGAGGCCGCAAAACCGATGCGGCCTTATCTGTCAGGCAGCCAGTTCAGGCATCTGCTCCTTCACGAAATTCAATACTTTCCTCGCGTCGAGAGAGGCATAGGGCAGGCTCTCAATAATGGCGATTGAACGCGTATTGCCCACCGTTTCTTTTATCTCATCGAGTTTGTACTGAATGTGCGGCGCGATGAGGAAACCATCGAAAGCGGGAGCGACGCTGGCGAAGTTATCCAGCCCAACAGCGCTAATCATCAGCGGATAGCCTTCGCGTTCTGCCAGAGACTGCATCTTTTTGGCGAGAGAGTTTGCGGTATTACCAAACAAACAACAGATCAGAAGCTTTTTCATATTTTGTACCTCCTGAAAACCGCACACAGAGTAGTCCTGAGGTTGTCACCGAAATGCGCGCCATCTCTTATTTTGGCGAGAAATTAACCGCAGATGCCTGACGCGATTTAATTTTACTGTTTTTTTAGCCAGTCGAGAAAAAACTGGCTAAACGCCGTGACCTGAAGCGGCTGCAGTTTGCGCTGGGGGTAAACAAGCTGCAGGCCGACATCTTTGCGATCGTATCGGCTAAAGCCGGTGAAGCTGTCGGCAAACAGTACCGTGAGCCTTCCGGTTTCAACATCGTCTTTGACGTCCCACCACGATTTCCCCGCGATGCCAGCCCCGCTGAGAGCCCACTGACGAAGCAAAGCCCCGTCGTCGCACACCATGGCTGGCTCTACGCGAACGACGCTTTCATCGCCATCTTTTTCAAAGCGCCATTCGTTCATCACCACACCCTGAGACTCAAGCGCCAGGCACCGGTGCTGAGCTAAATCGGCAAACGTGGCGGGGATGCCGCGTTCGTTAAGATACTCCCTGGAGGCGACCAGCACCCGATGGTTCGGGCGGATATTTCTGACGACAAGGCTGCTGTCCGGCAGGTTGCCGAAACGCACGCTCATATCCAGCCGGTTAGCGACCAGGTCCTCAACGTTTTCTCTTAGCGAGATGAAAAATTTAACGTCGGGATGGCGTCGGGAGAATTCCACGACGGCGGGGCTGAGATACTGTCTGCCAAAGTCCGAGGGCGCAGAAAGGCGAATGTTGCCGCTGAGCACGCCTTCCTTTTGCGTCAGTAACGACTCGGCGTGATGCACTTCTTCCAGCACGCGCAGCGCGGCATGGTAAAACTCTTCCCCGGCGCGGGTCAGCGCGATCGATCGCGTTGAGCGGTGAAACAGGCGCGTCTGGTAACGCTCCTCAATCGCCTTCAGCCTGGCCGTCATGGTGGCGGGGGAAAGCGACAGGCGTCGCCCGGCGGCAGAAAGACCGCCAGCCTCGGCAACTTCCACCAGTAACGCCATGTCTTCGAGTTTACCCATTATTCATATTTTCCGAAAAGTGCATCTGATTTTAGCGTAATTATCAAAATCAGATGCCGACTGTAAAGTGATTTCATCCAAACCATAAGGGATGAAAACATGCAACGTACCTCACTTTTTGAACGCTACAGGCTGGGTCAGCAAGACCTGAAAAACCGTATCGTCATGGCGCCGATGACCCGCGCGCGCTCCCTTCAGCCGGGAAATATTCCCTCGGCGCTGATGGCGGAGTATTACCGGCAGCGGGCCAGCGCCGGATTAATCATCACGGAAGCCACGCAGATTTCGCCTCAGGGCCAGGGATACTCCTGGACGCCCGGCATCCATTCGCCTGAGCAGGTTTCAGGATGGCAGCTCACCACGGGCGCCGTGCATCAGGCGGGCGGGGTGATTTTTTCGCAGCTCTGGCACGTCGGGCGAATGTCGCACGCCAGCTTTCATCAGGATGGTCAGCCCGTCGCCCCGTCAGCACTGGCGCCGGACGCGCAGGTGTGGGTGGTGAATGAAAAGGGGGAAGGCCAAATGGTTGACTGTCCGCAGCCGAGAACCCTCTCGCGCAAGGACATTCACAGCATCATCGCGGACTATCGTCAGGCGGCACTGAATGCCGTTCAGGCCGGGTTTGACGGCGTGGAGGTTCACGGCGGAAACGGCTATCTGATCGACCAGTTTCTTCGTCAAACCTCCAACAAACGCACGGACGAGTACGGCGGCACGCTGGCGAACCGGATCCGCTTTGCTCAGGAGGTGCTAAGCGCCATTGCCGAGGCCATTGGCCGCGAGCGTACGGGCATTCGCCTTTCCCCGTTTATTACCCAGCGCGGGATGAACGATCCGCAGGTGACGGTAGCCATACTCGCTCTCGCGGCCTGGTGTGAACAAGAAGGGATCGCGTTCATCCACCTGGCGGAAGCCGACTGGGACGATGCGCCGCAGGTGCCTGAGCCGTTCCGACAATCGCTACGCGAGACATTTAGCGGAACCCTTATAGTCGCGGGGAACTATGACCTTGAAAAAGCGGAAAAGATCCTTGCTGCCGGCTATGCCGATTTGATTGCCTTCGGACGGACGTTTATTGCCAACCCGGATTTACCCCACCGGCTGGCGCACCAGCTGCCTCTGGCCCAGGTGCGCGATCCCGCCACGCTGTTTGGCGGCACCGCGACGGGATATACCGATTACCCCATTTACACCCTGCAGGAGAAGACGTTATGACCCGTAAAACCTTAATTATCGGCGGCGCTTCCGGCATCGGTTTCGCCGTGGGCAGCCTGCTTGCCGGGCGCGGCGAGGAGATTATTCTCGCGGGCCGCGACGGCGCGAAGCTGGACGCTGCGCGGCAACGGCTGAGCGCCCACGCCGCGTCTGTTCATACCCTCGTGCTGGATATCAGTCGTGAGGCAGAGCTTGTCGCACTCGGTGAAACGCTGGGTGAGGTCAATAATATCGTCGTTACGGCGGGTTCACAGGCACCGGGAGGGCTTCTTTCCGGGCTGGATCTCCGCGCGGCAAGGCTGGCTTTTGATACAAAATTCTGGGGAAGCATCAATGTCGCCCGCTATCTCTGCGGGAACATCGCCCCCGGCGGTACGCTGACGTTCACCAGCGGGTTCGTGGCGCGTCGCACCGTGGCGGGCGCCATTGTTAAAACGACGATGAATGCCGCCATCGAGGCCGCGACAAAAGTGCTGGCGAAAGAGCTTTCACCGCTGCACGTCAACGTCGTGAGTCCGGGGCTGACCGACACGGAAGCGTATGCGGGCATGGACGCCGCCGCGCGGGAAAAAATGCTCGCTGGCGCGGCGGAAACCCTGCCAGCCAAAGCCTGGGGAAGGGCGGAGGACGTGGCGCAAGGATATCTTTTCGCCATTGATAATCCCTTTGTCACGGGGTCGGTCATTGATATTGAAGGCGGGGCGTTAATTAACTGACCCTCTCTGATTTGAACCGCAGGAAATCGACTGCGGGTAATGTAATACTCTATTGAGAGATATCATGAAATATTCGACGTATTTTTATTCGGCTGTAGCGATGGTTATTTTTGCAGGTCTGTCGGGCAATGCGATTTCCGCGCAGGGGGAATGGCTTCAGCCGAAACAGCTTATAGTGGACAACAGCCTGCCGCAGGCGCAATTAAAGGTGAATGAAGCCGTTGCCAGAGAATATGCTTCATTCTGGAACACGGGTAATGAAACCCTGGCGCGTGATGCCCTGGCGGCAGGTTTTATTGATAAAACGCCTCCGGAAGGGCGTAGGCAGGGGCCGGAAGGCGCTATTTTAGCGTCCCGAGCGTTTCGCGCAGCCGTGCCTGATTTGCGCTGTGACGTTGAGCAAATGATTATTTCAGGCGATCGCGTGGTTTCGCATTTACATTTTCACGGCACGTTCACCGGAACATTTGGCAAGCTGAAAGGACAGGGGCAGAAAATTGATTTTATCGCCACGGATATTTATGAGATTGGTGACGGTAAAATTGTGGCTAACTGGCATATTGAGGACAACCTGACGCTGATGAAACAGCTGGGCGCGCTGTAAATTCATCACTCCGGGGCGGCCCGGAGTGATGCAAAAATCCTATAAGCCAAGATCGCTCAGCGAAGGGTGATCGTCCGGGCGTCTGCCCAGCGGCCAGTGGAACAGACGCTCAGAGGCTTTGATCGGCATATCGTTTACGCAGGCAAAGCGGCGCTTCATCAGTCCGTCCGGTTCAAACTCCCAGTTTTCATTGCCGTAAGAGCGGAACCAGTTGCCGGAATCATCATGCCATTCATAGGCATAACGCACCGCGATCCGGTTCTCCGTAAATGCCCAGAGCTCTTTAATCAGACGATAGTCCAGCTCTTTTTTCCATTTCCGCTCCAGAAACGCCTGGGCTTCTTCACGGTTGGTGGCGAACTCTGCGCGGTTACGCCATTGGGTATCCAGCGTATAGGCAAGCGCGACTTTCGCCGGGTCGCGGCTGTTCCAGCCATCTTCTGCCAGTCTGACTTTTTCGATGGCGCTTTCACGAGTGAAGGGCGGTAAAGGAGGACGTGTGTTCATGGCGATTACCTCAGTGTTATATTATGTAGACAGGTCTGTCTACTTGCGGTAATCTATGCCTGTAAAATAACGCTGTCAACATTATTTTAGAGGCTACCCAAAAGTGAAAACAGAACCCGCAGACAACGATACTAAAATCAGCGTCAGAGATAAGATATTACTCACGGCGCACGATCTGTTTTATTCCACGGGCTTCAGGGCGACGGGGGTGGATACGCTTATTAAAGCGTCTAAAGTGACCAAGGTGACGTTCTATCGCCATTTCCCGAGTAAAAGCTTGCTTATTCTTGCCTATTTGAACTACCGGCATGAAATATGGATTAACTGGTTTGAGACCACGCTGCGTCGACATCTCGATCAAGGCGAAATACCTGCTGATGCGATATCCGCAACGCTTTACGAATGGTTTATTTCGCCCGAGTTCCACGGCTGCGCGTTTATTAACGCCAGCGCAGAGGCGAAATCGGAAGATATTGAAAACGAAATAAAAGAGATATGCCGCAGTCATAAATCAGAAACAAAGAAAATTATTGCCTTGCTGACGAAGAGTGCTGATGAGCGCGTCGTCAATGAAATCATGCTGCTCATTGACGGCGCAATTATTCATGCACAGATGGGCATGGATTCAGAAACGGTTAGACATGCGTTAAAAAAGGGCCTGGAGAAACTGTCCAAACAGTGATATTCCCCGGTGCTTAATCAACTCTCGCACCGAGCCGATTAAGCACCCGCGTTACACTGTGGGAATGGTGCCGCCATCAATCACAAATTCAGTACCGGTGATACTCGCAGCATGCGATGAAGCGAGGAAGACGATGAGGTTGGCCACCTCTATCGGTCTGGCAGGGCGTCCGAGCGGTATTCCACCTAGCGCCTTCATAATGATCTGCTTGCCGCCTTCGTAGTCTGTACCTGCCTGCTTTGCCAGCCTCTCCGCCAGTGCAACCGCCGCTTCAGTTTCGATCCAGCCGGGTGCAACGCGCACCACCCGAACGCCCTTCGGTGAGACTTCCTTTGAAAGGCTTTTACTGTAGGTTGAGAGGGCTGCTTTAGCCGCCGCATAACCCGTTGTTGATTCCGGTAACGGCAGCTCGCGCTGAATAGACGTCACGTGAATAATCACCCCATTTCCCTGCGCGAGCATTCCGGGAAGCAGGGCGCGATCTAAGCGTACTGCAGGCAACAAATTAAGATTGAGCTCCTGCTGCCACTCTTCTTCGCCAAGCGCAGCAAAACCGCCACCGGGTGAGGTTGAACCGCCCGCAACATGGATAATCACGTCGACGCCTCCCATCTGCTCCTGAACTGCAGATGCGACAGCGGCACATCCAGCGACCGTCGTAAGATCAGCGGCGACGAAAGTATCTGCGACATCTACGTCCGGCTCGTGGCGCGCAGTGGTGAATACCGTTGCACCGAGCTGTTTTAAAAGCCCGACGACCGCTTTTCCGAGCCCTTTCGTGCCAGCGGTAACAAGCACGCGTTTGCCTTTAAAATCAATATCTAATGACATGACCTTGCACTCCCGTTATTTACAGTACAGGTATATTCAACATAGACTGAGAAATTGACAAGTACGCACGAAAAAGTGAGCTACTGAATTATGAGTAAGTTATATAGTCCGGAATCTGCCGCGAGCGGCGTGGAGCAAGTGTTACGGCTGCTGGAAGGCCGCTGGAAATTAATTATTCTTTTTCATCTTTTCGACGGAAAAGTGCAGCGCTACTCTGATTTCGAAAAACTGATCCCCGGTATTTCCCAGAAGATGCTGGCGCAGCAGCTCAGGCAACTTGAATCCGATGGTATCGTTTCGCGGATGGTCTACCCGCAAGTGCCACCGAAAGTGGAGTATCGCCTCACCGATTGGGGGCAGGCATTATGTCCGGCGCTTGATGCCATGCTGAAATGGGCAGAAAAGCGCGAGGCTTACGCAAGCCAGTAAATCCGGCGGCCAGCACGCTGCAATGGGATAGCGTGCCCGTAACCCATTTATGCAAAGGAAACGAAAAATGAGAACACAGAAGCGATGCCTTGGCTGCGTGGCTATTGTGGTTGATGACTACGATCGCGCCATTGAATACTACACAGATAAGCTGGGTTTTACCCTCGTAGAGGATACGCCTCAACCGGGTAAACGCTGGGTGGTCGTCTCACCCAACCCGGAAAGTGACTGCAACATTTTGCTGGCTCGCGCTTCTAACGAGAGGCAGGAAAGCTTTATCGGCAATCAATGCGGCGGCAGAGTTTTCCTCTTCCTCCAGACGGACGATTTTTGGCGCGATTACCGTGCCATGAAAGACAAAGGCGTTCATTTCTGTGAAGAGCCTCGTGAGGAAGAGTACGGTACGGTAGTGGTGTTTGAAGATATTTACGGCAACCGCTGGGATCTCTACCAAAATGCCCAACGCGGGTGATTACCAGGGAGACTTTCCATGACGCTTCAAATTCGACAGGCCACCCGTGCCGATGCCGCGCTCTTAAGCGAGCTGGGATACCGAATCTATCCCGCCCATTTTCAGCATCTGTGGGTGTCAGAGGCAGAGATGAAGGATTTTCTGGACGGCGAGTACGCGCTTTCCGTACTTGAACAGAGCCTGAAAGATAACGCTGTTTCCTGGTATGTTGCTGAGACCGATCGGCCAGTGGGATTTATGAAAGTGACCTGGGAAGCCCTGCTCCCGGAAACGGACAAGAAGGGCGTTCTCCTCAACAAGCTCTACCTCGATCCCACCGAGACCGGCAAGAACTATGGCCAGGTGATGTTCAACAGCATCACCGACATGGCCCGGAGCAGGGGAAAAGACTATCTCTGGCTGGAAGTGCTTGAGCAGAACGCGGGAGCGTACCGGTTCTACCAGAAGCAGGGCATGCTCTGCGTTAAGAACGTCCTTTTCGAAACCGCATCACAGCAGAGCATAATCAGGATTATGGGGATGTCTCTTTAGAGCGAGAGCTCTCGTCGCGCTGTGCCAGCGACAGCGCGCTGGCGCTGGCGGGATCGAACAGCGAGAGGCTCTCAATCTGATTGAGTAAAATCACCTTCCGGAATGACATGGCGCTGCGGGGTTCGGAGTCGAGCGTGATGTCATGCTCCGCATACCATTTGCTGTAGTTATTCTCGATGCGAAAGTTCATCGTCTTCGCATCTCTGTACCCGCTTAACATCGGAATCAGCACGATATTGGCCGTTTTTTCATATTCCAGCGTCGCGGTGTGGATCATGCCGACGTAAATCCGCCTCGACCGCAGCGTGACCTGCGCCAGTTCCCCTTGCTCCATACACTGATACAGCAGCTGTTCAATACCGCTCGACTGCGCCAGACGTTTGTAGAGCTTTTTCCGGCTTTCGCCGTCCAGCCTGGCGCTGCCTGCCCAGTTAGAGCGGTAGAGGCAAAACAGGATGGCAAACGCCAGCATCACGACCACCGGCGCCTGAATGCCTAAAAAGCTCCAGTTCATAAAGTCGATTTGCCAGTCGGTATATTTCGGCGAGGCAAAGTGAAAAGCGTTGTTGGCTGCAGAAAGAGAGAGCAGGAGCAGCCAGAGCAGACCGGTGGCAATCACGCCCTGCAGAACGAAAATACAGCCGTACAGCGCCACAAGAAAATAGACGTCCCAGCCAAAGGAGCGCTTGATTTTAAAGCGTGTCGACAGGTCGCGGCTGGTGTACCAGTACCCGCATACCATCAGCACCATAAATATCGCCGTTCCCATATCAGGCCCTCTTCAGCATGTTGACGTGACGCAGAAAATCCTGCCGTACCTCGTTGCTTTTGTAGTTCACCGAGGCGTTCCCGTCCTGGTCGATAATGATGCGATCGCCATCTTCGACGGCTTCTATGATTTCCTGCTGGCTCATCACCTGCAGTAAGGATTCCGGGCTGGAGAAAAGGGAGAGAAAGAAACGTTTCACGAGGACATCCTTATGAATAAAAAGGATAAGCCTGGAAGAAGACCGGCGAGTTTGCCTTAAGGATATCCTGAAAGTTAAAGCCGGGTGGCGGCTACGCGTTACCCGGCCTGAAAAATCACTCTTTTGCGCAACTTTAAATTATTGATATATAGCCAGAATAAAAAATAAATCTCCACAAACTTGGACAAATAACGTTAATTGTGTAAGTTTTAGGTATGCGATTACGCCACGTTGTTTACAGCCAGGATGTGACCCATGAGCACTTTGCCCTCTGTCGTGAGTCGGTTTGTTGAGTACTACGCCGCACTGGATAGCCAGCCGCCGTCCGCGCTGGTGGGGCTTTACCATTCGAATGCCACGCTTATCGATCCGTTTGGCGAGCATGACGGGATTTTCGCGCTTCAGCGCTATTTCACCCATCTGCTGGCCAACGTCGAGCATTGCCGTTTTACCATCGATACGCCGCTGTGCAGCGGGAACCGGTTTGCTGTGACCTGGGTAATGCACTGGTCGCATCCGCGCATTGCCGGGGGAGAGCCGCTCGAACTGCCGGGATGTTCGGTGGTGGACACGGAAAACGATCTCATCACGCACCAGCGCGACTACTACGATGCGGGAGAGATGATCTACGAACACCTTCCTCTGCTGGGCTGGGCGGTACGCGGCGTGAAGCGGAGGGTCAAATCATGAAAACGGTACTGATCACCGGCGCAAGCTCGGGCATTGGCGCCGGGCTGGCGAAATCCTTTGCCGCAGACGGCTACCACGTGATTGCCTGCGGACGCGATCCGGCGCGCCTCGAAGCGCTGCATCAGACCTGCCCCAATCTCACCGTTCGCCTGTTCGATATGACAGACAGGGATGCCTGTCGCCAGGCGCTGACCGGCAGCTACGCCGATCTGATTATTCTCTGCGCCGGTACCTGCGAATATCTCGATGGAGGCGTGGTGGATGCGGCGCTGGTGGAGCGGGTTATGGCGACAAATTTCCTCGGCCCGGTGAACTGTCTTGACGCGCTGCAGCCCCAGCTGACGGCTGGCAACCGCGTAGTGCTGGTGAGTTCCATGGCCCACTGGCTACCTTTCCCACGGGCAGAGGCCTACGGCGCGTCCAAAGCGGCCCTGAGCTGGTTTGCCGAGAGTTTGCGCCTGGACTGGGAGCCAAAAGGAATTGCCGTCACGGTGGTCTCCCCGGGCTTTGTTGATACGCCGCTGACGCGCAAAAACGACTTTGCCATGCCGGGCAGGGTGAGCGTCGACGAGGCGGTCAAGGCGATCCGTACCGGGCTGGCGGCAGGGAAAATGCATATCGCGTTTCCTGACGGGTTTGGCTTTATTTTGCGGTTGCTCTCCGGGCTGCCTGCGTTTCTTCAGCGCGCGCTGCTGCGCAGGATGGTGCGTTCATGAACATTGCGATTATCGGCAGCGGCATCGCCGGGCTGACCTGCGCCTGGCGCCTGGCCGGGCACCATCAGGTGACCCTGTTTGAAGCGGGCGCCACGCCCGGCGGCCATACCGCAACGGTTGACGTCCCGACGCCACAGGGCACCTACGCGATCGATACCGGGTTTATCGTTTACAACGATCGTACCTATCCGCGCTTTATGGGCCTCCTCAGCGAGCTGGGCATCAGTGGACAAAAAACGCAGATGAGCTTTTCGGTGCACAACCCGGCGACGGGGCTGGAGTACAACGGACACACCCTGACGTCGCTGTTTGCCCAGCGCCGAAACCTGGTGAATCCGGCATTCTGGCGGCTGCTCGGGGAGATCGTCCGCTTCAATCGTCTGGCGAAACAGGCGCTGGACGGGGAGGTGGACCCGAACGCCACGCTGCAAACGTTTCTGGAACAGCACGGCTTCACGCCGTTTTTTGCGCGCCACTACATTCTGCCGATGGGGGCCGCCATCTGGTCCTCGTCGCTGCAGGAGATGAAGCGTTTCCCGCTGCCGCTTTTCTTACGTTTCTTCCAGAACCACGGGCTGCTGGATATCACCCAGCGCCCGCAGTGGTACGTGGTGCCGGGCGGCTCGCGGGAGTATATCCGCGCCATGCTCGACAAGCTGGGCGACCGTCTGAATCTGCATCTCAATTCTCCGGTGCAGCGGGTGAGCCGCCACGAGCACGGGGTTACGCTTCAGCTTGAAAACGGCAGCCATACCTTCGATCGGGTGATTTTTGCCTGCCACTCCGCCAGCGTTCTGGCGATGCTTGATGACCCGACGCCCGCAGAGCGCGAGGTGCTGGGCGATATCGGCTGGCAGCGCAACGAGGTCGTTTTACACAGCGATCCGCGCTGGCTGCCGGAGCGGCGGCGCGCGTGGGCAAGCTGGAACTACCGCCTGAGCGCTCACGAGCAGGCCAGCGCCTGCGTCACCTACAACATGAACATCCTGCAGGGGCTGCCTGCGGGCAGTCCGCTATTCTGCGTTACCCTCAACCCGGACGCGCCGGTGGATGAACGCTTCGTTCTGCAACGCTTTGTCTATGAACATCCGCTGTTTAACCCGCAAAGCTGGCGGGCGCAGGCGCGGCGCGGCGAGATCAACGGTCATAACCGGAGCTGGTACTGCGGTGCCTGGTGGTACAACGGCTTTCATGAAGATGGCGTCCGCAGCGCGCTGGACGTGGTCAACGCGATTGCGGCCGGAGAGGGGAACTGAGATGAACAGCTGCCTCTACCACGGCATGTTACGCCACCGCCGCCTTCAGCCGAAAACCCACGAATTCAGCTACAGCGTCTTTATGGCCTGGCTGGATCTCGATGAACTGCCGCTGCTGCCGTCCATCGGCGTGCGGCGCAATCGCTTTGCCGCCGCCTCGTTCCACGACGCTGACTATCCGCTCGGCGCGCCGCTTAAAGAGAACGTGCTCAGCAGGCTGGAGAGCCTGACCGGGGAACGTCCGGACGGGCGGGTGATGCTCCTGACGCAGCTGCGCTATTTCGGCTTTCATTTCAATCCGGTCAACTTTTACTACTGCTACGACGGGAAGGGAACGCTGCGCTGGGTGCTGGCGGAGGTCCGCAACACGCCGTGGAATGAACGTCATTACTATGCCGTCAACGGACAGGATGCGCAGCCGACGGAAAAAGCGTTTCACGTTTCCCCCTTCAACCCGATGGACATGATCTACCACTGGCGCTTTAACGACCCGGATAACACGCTGCATATGCACATTGAAAATCATCAGGAAGCGAAGGTTTTTGACGCCACGCTGGCGCTGCGCCGGGAGCCTTTGACGCGCCCCGCGCTGCGCTCGCTGTTGCTGCGCATTCCGCTCATGACCCTGAAAACCGTTTTTGCCATTTACTGGCAGGCGCTGCGCCTGTGGCTCAAGCGCGTGCCGCTGTATAACCATCCCGTCAGCAGGAGTGAACGCTCATGACCGATCCCGTCTTTGCGTTAGAACCCGATATTCCGCGCAACGTCCGCATCGCACGATGGCTGCTGTTTCGTCTGTTAAGCGGTATCCGCGGCGGCTCGCTCACGCTGCGTGAAGGGGCGCAGACCTTCCATTTTGGCGAGTCATCCTCCGCGCTGCATGCCGACGTGCAGATCCTCACGCCCGGCGTCTACTGGCGCGTCTTAACGGGCGGGAGCCTTGCTGCGGCAGAAGCCTGGATGGACGGCGAATGGGAAACTGCACACCTCACGCCGCTTCTGGAACTGCTCGCGATAAACGGCGAGGTGCTTGGGCGTCTGGAAAACGGGTTCCGTCTGCTCGGCAGGCCGCTGGAGCGGATACGCCACTGGACGCGGCGTAACTCCCGCATGCAGGCGCGCGAAAATATTGCCGCCCATTACGATCTGGGCAATACCTTTTACGCCCATTTTCTGGATAAAGAGCTGCTCTATTCCAGCGCGCTGTTTACTGGTGACGAGCAGGATCTGACGGCGGCCCAGCAGGCCAAAATGGCGCGCCTGTGTGACCAGCTGGCGCTAAGTCCGGGTGACCACCTGCTGGAAATTGGCACCGGCTGGGGCGCGATGGCGGAATACGCGGCGCGTCATTACGGCTGTCGGGTGACGACCACCACGCTGTCGCAGGAGCAATATAGCTGGGCGACAGAGCGGATCGCCCGCGCGGGGTTGCAGGATCGCGTTGAGGTACTGCTCTGCGACTATCGCGACCTCACCGGACAGTACGACAAGCTGGTCTCAATCGAGATGATTGAAGCCGTCGGGCAACGCTATCTGCCCACGTTCTTCCGCACCTGCCAGGCGCGGCTGCGCCCCGGAGGACGGATGGCGATTCAGGCCATTACCATTCAGGACCAGCGCTATCGCGACTACAGCAAAAGCGTCGATTTTATCCAGCGCTACATTTTTCCCGGCGGCTTCCTGCCGAGCATTACCGCGATGAACGAGCTGATGACGCGCCACACCGATTTCGTGGTGCGCAATCTTTTCGACATGGGCCCCGACTACGCCCGCACGCTGGCCCACTGGCGGCAGCGGTTTGTCCATGCCTGGCAGGAGATTGAAAAGCTCGGCTTCGATGAACGGTTCCGCCGCATGTGGCTGTACTACTTTGGCTACTGTGAGGCCGGGTTTAACGCTCGCACCATCAGCGTGGTGCAGCTGACCGCCGAGCGCGTATGAGACGTTACCTTCAGGTCTTCCTGCTCGCCGTCGCGTTCGATCTCTACTGGGTGCTGGTGGTGCTCTTTCGCGAACAGGGCCTGATTATCTGGCTTGCGCTGGCGATCCTGGCGTGCCTGCTCTTGCCGCCTGCTTACCGTTTTTACGCCATTGGGCTGGCCGCGGCGGGCAGTCTGCTGGACGCACTCTGGGCCCTGACCGGGCTGATTGCCTTTACGGGCGAGTCCCTGATGCCGTTATGGATGGTGGCACTGTGGCTGATGTTCGCCACGGTCTGGACGCAGCTGACGCGCACCACCACGCTACCCGGCTGGCTGCTGACCCTGCTGGCCGCCGTGGGCGGACCGGTGGCCTATCTGTTCGGCGAGCGGCTGGGGGGCATCACGTTTCTGGAGCCGACCTTTATCGTCGTGAGCTGGATGGCGCCGGGCTGGCTGGTACTGATGCTGTTTTTCCACCTGCTGATGGGGAGACAAAAATGAGATCTGTGGTTTTGCTGCTTTGGCTGACGCTGGTTGTTCCGGTTGCCCAGGCCGCCGACTGGCTTGCCTGGCGGAAGGTGGGTGACGCCACGCTCACCTGGGGACCTTTCACCGTCTACACCTCCCAGCTGCGCACCCCGGATGGCCGTTACAGCCGGGACAATCAGGATCAGGCGCTGATTATTACCTATGCGCGGGACATCGATCGCGATGAACTGGTTGAGGCGACCCGCGACCAGTGGCAGGCGCAGGGGATCCTGGCCCAGGAGCCGCAAAGCGAAGCCTGGCTGCGGATGCTCCAGTCCCTTTGGCCGGATGTCCGCCCGGGCTCACAGCTGGCGTTTGTTCTCAACGATAAGCAGGGGCAGTTCTGGTATCGCGCGTCAGCGGCGCAAACATCCTTTATTCCACTCGGAGCGCGCCAGTCGGAAGCGTTCAGCACCCGTTTTCTGGCCATCTGGCTCGATCCCCGCACGCAATATCCTGAGCTGCGTCAGCAGTTAATCGGAGGCCAAAAATGAAACGTATCCTGATGATGGCGCTGGCATTCACGATGCTGCTGGCGGGCTGTAGCACTGAGGTGGCCGAGTATCGCCAGCAGCAGCCGCGGCTTGATATCTTCCACTACTTCCAGGGCAAAACCGAAGCGTGGGGGATGGTGCAGGATCGCAGCGGCAAGCAGATCCGCCGTTTCCACGTTGAGATTGCCGGAGACGTTATCGGCGATACGCTGACGCTCAACGAGCACTTTGTCTACGACGATGGCGAGAAGCAGCAGCGGGTCTGGCATATACGCCGCGTGGGGAACGATCGCTACGAGGGAACGGCAGGGGATATTGAAGGGGTTGCCACGGGGCAGGCCGCAGGCAACGCCTTTAACTGGCATTACAGCATGAACGTGAAGGCCAACGGCAGCACCTGGCTACTGAACTTCGACGACTGGATGTATTTGCAGGATGAGACGCATCTGTTTAACAAAACCGAGATGAAGAAATTTGGCGTCACCGTCGCCACGGTGACGCTGTTCTTTACCAAGGGATAAGGAATCCCACTCAATTCTTAATCAGAAGCGATTCAGGTTTTTTAAAATGACATGATTATTTTGCAGCGATGACCTGGTCCGGCTGTAAATCGCTGGGGCGTTTCCTGCAGGCCGGGGCGAGGCGCATGGATGCGCCGAGAGGGCGGGCTTTACAGGGACGTTACCTCCGCCCGTCCCCGATAAGCCGGAAGGAATAAGCCGAAGGGACCGCGAAGCGGCGATTTACCGCCGGGAGCCCGGGTCGCCAGGGTGGTGGCGACTGAGCCACCCTGGCACGTTCACAGGTTATGTCGTAACAGAGTAGCAAGAAACATAAAGTGAACGGAATCACCACTACAGCCTTATGTTCCCCTCACCCTAACCCTCTCCCCAAAGGGGCGAGGGAACTGTTTCGTGTCTACGCTGTGTCCGCAAGGTGTGGTGTCATGTCCCGGCAGAACGGGTTTTACTACCCGAGTAAATAAAGACAAGCGCTATCCCCAGGCAGACAATCGCCCCCAGACGACTCGTCGAGAACGGAATGGCCGCATTCCCCAGCCAGCCAAAGTTATCAATCAACATACTCATGGCGAGCTGGCCGAATATCACCGCCACCGTGGCGACGGCGGTGCCGATGCGCTGCACCGCCACGACCATGATCACAATGTAGGGCACGCCGAACATCGCCCCGATGAGCTGCCATTTCGGCACGTCCAGCAGCGTGACCGCCTGCTTCGGTTCAAAGAAGAAAATGAGCAGGGCGGTTATCAGCGCGCCGACGGAAAACGTCAGAAACGCGCTTTTAAATACCCCGACATTGCTGCCGAGCTGCCCGTTAATCGCGGCCTGAATGCTCAGCGTTGCGCCGCCGCAGACGGCCAGAAGAATCATTATCAGCGTCATATCATCACCCCTGCGCGACCAGAACCAGTGCCGCAATAATAAAAACCAGCGCCACGATACGTTTTGCGTTTATCTTCCTGTGCGGCGTACCCAGCAGGCCAAAGTGGTCAATGATCAGGCTTTTAAAAACCTGACCAGCCAGAATGCCAATCATCGTCAGAGCGATGCCGATGGTCGGCGTGGCGATCGTCAGAATGACCACGTAAACAGGGCCAAGCACGCCGCCGAGCAGCTGCCAGCCGGGCTGGGCGAAAAACGACGGGCTGTTACGCGGGCTGAAAAACAGCATCAGCAGAAACGTCAGCGCGGCGCCGACGCCAAAAATGCTGAACGTCGCCCATAAATCGCCCACTTCTCCCCCTAATGGCCCCAATAGCCCCGCCTCGACGGAGAGGCCCATCCCGCCGGCAATCACCAGTAAAATCAAAACAAACTGCATTACGCTTCCTCCGTTTTCAGGCGAAGAAGATTACGTCGGTAGACCAGTGAGAAAAATGCCATAATGCAGGAAACACCTTTGCAGGAAATGCATTAATGTCAGATGCCGGAAGCATGAACCTTCGCTCACTGCTGCTGTTTATTGCCGTCTATGAAACGCAGAACTTTTCCGTCGTCGCGCGACGAGAGGGAATCTCTGCCTCGCAGGTGTCGCGCATTGTTCATCAGCTTGAGGACGCGCTCGGCCAGCAGCTGTTCTATCGCAATACCCGGGCGGTGATCCCCACGGAAAGCGGGCATCTGTTTATCCGCTATGCCCGGGCGATGGTCGATAACTTCGAAGAGGCGCGTCGTGAGCTGGATGAACGTTCGACCGAACCCTCCGGCAAGGTCCGCATAAATGGGCCGGTATTTTTTGGACAGAGACACGTTGCGCCCGGGCTGGCAGGTCTGGCCGAGCGTTATCCACGGTTAACCATAGAGCTGACGCTGACCGATGACTTTATCGACCCGCACCGGGATGCCGCCGATCTCATCTTCCGCATCGGCACGCTGACGGATTCGACGTTCCACGCCCGTGTTTTTGGGCAGCAGCGCTACCACCTCGCCGCGTCGCCCGCGTATCTGCGTCAACACGGCGTCCCGACCGACCCGGCCGAACTGAGCCAGCACAAATGTCTGGTCTACCGCGGTTCGTCCGGGCCTAACCGCTGGCTCGTGCGTCGCAAAGGGGAGAATTGGGTGCATTATCCCGTCGCGCCGCTGATGACGTCCAATAATGCGGAGTCGCTGCTTATTGCCGCGCTGGGCGGGATGGGGATCGTCCTGTTTCCGGACTGGCTGATTGGCGACAGGCTGAAGCGGGGGGAGCTGGTCGCCCTTTTGCCGGAAATGGCGTGCGCCATCAACACGGAGCCACTCAATATTGCGGCGATCTATCCTAACGCACGTCATCCGCCCCTGAACGTCAGGGCGGTGATTGATTATTACGTGGCGTTTTTCGGTACGCCGCTCTACTGGCAAACGTAAGGGATTACGCGCCGAGCTCCTTGCGGATAATCTCTGCGCCGGCGCTGAGCGCTTTCAGCTTGCCGTTAGCCACCTGACGTGAAAGCGGAGCCATGCCGCAGTTGGTTGACGGGTAAAGCTTGTCGGCATCGACGAACTGCAGCGCTTTACGCAGCGTATCGGCGACTTCCTCCGGCGTTTCAACGGCGTTGGTTGCCACATCAATCGCGCCGACCATCACCTTTTTACCGCGGATCAGCTCCAGCAGATCCATCGGCACGCGGGAGTTGTGGCACTCCAGGGAGATAATGTCGATATTAGAGGTCTGCAGCTTAGGGAAGGCCTCTTCGTACTGGCGCCACTCTGAGCCGAGCGTCTTTTTCCAGTCGGTATTGGCTTTGATGCCGTAGCCGTAGCAGATGTGTACCGCGGTTTCGCACTTCAGCCCTTCAATGGCGCGCTCCAGCGCGGCGATACCCCAGTCGTTCACCTCGTCAAAAAAGACGTTAAATGCCGGTTCATCAAACTGGATAATATCCACGCCCGCGGCCTCTAACTCACGCGCTTCCTGATTGAGGATTTTGGCGAATTCCCAGGCCAGCTTTTCGCGGCTTTTATAGTGCGCGTCGTAAAGGGTGTCGATCATGGTCATCGGCCCGGGCAGGGCCCATTTGATCGGCTTGTCCGTGAGCTGACGCAGGTATTTCGCATCGTCCACGAATACCGGTTTCTGACGCGCAACGGCTGAAACCACGGTCGGCACGCTGGCGTCGTAGCGGTTACGAATGCGCACCGTCTGGCGATTTTCAAAATCCACGCCGCTCAGGTGTTCAATAAAGGTGGTGACGAAGTGCTGGCGGGTCTGTTCTCCGTCGCTGACGATATCGATACCCGCGCGGATCTGCTCATCCAGAGACAGGCGCAGCGCGTCCTGTTTACCCGCCAGGAGTTCCTGATCCTGTAATTTCCAGGGTGACCACAGCGTTTCAGGTTGTGCAAGCCAGGTCGGCTTAGGCAGGCTGCCAGCCGTAGAAGTCGGGAGCAATGTTTTCATAATAAAAGACCTTTTTTGATGAATTAAAGCGTGTAGTTATCAGACCACTGCTCAAGAATGTGTTGGTAAGGCTTAATAAAGTACGCTTCGGTAAAGCGACCCTGTTCAATCGCCAGTCGGCTACGCTCTTCCCGGTCATAAACAATTTTGGTTAAGGAGTGATCCTGCTGGTTCAGATCCGGTCGGTAGCACAGTCCCGCCGCCGAGTTTGCGTTATAAATTTCCGGGCGATAGATTTTCTGGAACGTCTCCATCGTGCTGATGGTGGCAATCAGCTCCAGATCGGTGTAGTCACTCAGCAAATCCCCGGTAAAGAAGAACGCGAAAGGCGCCACGCTGTTTTCCGGCATGAAATAGCGAACCTTCAGGCCCATCTTCGCGAAGTACTGTTCCGTTAGCGACTCGCCATCCGGCTGATACTCAACGCCCAGCACAGGATGCTGGTTACCGTTGCGGCGATAGGTGTCTTTGCTGGAGACGCTCAGGCAGATCACCGGACCCTTGCTGAAGTTCTCTTTGTATTCCGGCGAGCTCACAAAGTGGCGGAAAATATTGCCGTGCAGTTCGCCAAACTTTTCCGGAATGCTGAAGTGCTGCTGGTTCTTGTTGTGTTCCAGCAGGCGCACGCTGAAATCATAATCCCGCACGTAAGAAGAGAAGTTATTTCCGACGATGCCAGGGATACGCAGGTTATTTTTTTTGTCGACAATCGTGGTTTGCAATATCTCAATGGCCGGGAACGGTTTTTCCGCGCCAATGTGCAAGTCGACAGAGATGATTTCCAGCTCAACCGCGTAGCGATCGGCGTTTGGGTTATCCCAGCGCGCCAGGGCGTTAAAGCGGTTGTTGATCATCACCAGCGTATTGCGCAGGTTTTCCTGACGCTTTTCCCCGCGCGCCAGGTTGGCAAAGTTGGTGGTCGTACGCGTATTTTCTGACGGGTTGTAATTCTCATCGAAGCAACTGCGCTTAAGGGTATATGTGAAAGCTTTGCTCATTGTGGTTATGCATCCTAAGTTCATGT
Organism: Enterobacter asburiae; assembly: GCF_007035645.1. NCBI lineage: Bacteria > Pseudomonadati > Pseudomonadota > Gammaproteobacteria > Enterobacterales > Enterobacteriaceae > Enterobacter > Enterobacter asburiae. The sequence goes on along the minus strand of NZ_AP019632.1, from coordinate 2,348,730 downwards.
TGCTAAGAAGTTACCGATGCATAATTTATGCCTGAGCCCGCGGCGCAGGGGAAGTGACTTAATTTCAATGCAACATGAGCGAAGTTCATGAACAGTGTTGCGCACAGGCTGGAGAGGGCAGTGAGAGAAGAGGTATCGGAATGCTTTCGTTATACCTCCTTATTAATGCGATCCAATAGGCTGGTTGAAAATACAACCAGCAATTGATGTTGCGGATTTCAGCTCAACGTATCAATCAGCGTGGACAACAATTCGCTGAGGTTAGCATGTGTTTCAATGGCATAATCCATTGATGCTTTATCACGGATCTCGAAACAGTCATCTGTGAAGTTGTAGGCAAACACGGTCATACCATCTTCACCAATGAGTACCTTGTCAGTAAGGTTCGGATCAACATAGCTTTCGTTGTCACGTATTTCAAAGTTACGAATGTAGATATTCGACCATACGGGTTCACCGTTCTCCGCCCCCACCAGGCTGTACAGCATCAAACCGTTATACTCAAGGCCATCCATGATTTCGAACATACCAGAGTAGTCCAGCCGGTTAACCATCAGGCGTTGGATATCCTCGTAAACTCTTCTCTTCTGAGCATCCCATTCAGCAGGGGCGGCTTTGTACATCAAGTCTGTCATTACGTCAGGATCTACTGGGTTGGCTACCGGGAAATGATTGTCAACCAGCAGTGTTTTAAGGATACCTGGAGTGAAATAACTCTTTAGTTGAGCAGGAAGCAAAGCAGGCATTGCGATTGTTCTTCCTTCCTCATCGCAAAACTCGACAAGATAGCCCCGCGTAGGGGTGTCGAAAACCATAACAATGGTACCAATAGTCCCTTTTACCAGTCCTTCATCCGGTAAATCCTCGCCTAAAACCACTACGTCTAATTCGGCTCTTTTCATTTGTATTTTCTCATTTAACGAATATGGTTGTCAGGCGAGGAGCTAACGCGTCTGTTTCATACATCCAACCTGTACGCACGATCGCTGTTTCATCATTGACGCCTAAAATGGACATATCGACAGCCATTGTTTGGCCGTAATTATTTGCCTGCAACACTTTTGCTGGGGCCGATAATACGCCTTCCTGGATTCTTGCGGCTAAAACATCTGCATTAGTTGGGTTGTATCCCAGCGCTGATTCAAACACCCTGGCTTTGTGCCCCCCTGTAGGATGTGTTGAATCTAAAGCATAAGCCGCGAGTTTTTTTGGGTCGATAACGGCGTGTTCAGCATTCACTAATGTACCATTCTCAGAGGTGAAACCTTTTACATATGGGTTTTCAAGTGCTGGTATCTTACTGAGACCCGATATTTCGTCTATTTCGCTTAAAGGGTTCAACCTGCCAATTGTCAATCCTGCTGCAATGGAGACACCCGCAATCATTAACCCTTTGTTGTTCATGATTTGATCGTAGCCCGCGGGGGCATCCCCACCAAGCTGCTGTGCGGTTTCATGAAAACCTTTAGTATTGCCGTTATACACCCCACCAGCGGCGAGCAGTCGACCAACAGCTTTACTATTCAGCGTTTTCCCCGACGGTGAAGTTGTTGGCCCGTAATAATCATAATGCATCCGTTGAGTGGGAGCAGGCTTCCTGCCTTGCCGATCGGCAATAACGTTCCGGTAAGCGCTCATGATTTCGTCCTTATACCATGCATGCCACGATGAGGAAGTAGGGGTAAAAATTAGCTCGCCGTTATTGTCGATATAAAACGGGTTCCGGTCGCTGCTCCAGCGCCTGGAGGTATCTACTCCAACAAGCCAGCCAATTTGAAGTTCGCGTTCTACTTGATCATAAATGGGATCTGCGTAGCTGCATTGCCTTCGTTCATAGGGTCTTTGATGTGGAGATATGCTGTATTTTCTTTTGGGAAGACCAAAAGAGAGGCTATGACCGTTTGCTTCATAAGACAGATCATAATGTTTACACGCCTCTTTCAGTGAACCTGCTGGAGTAAGAATGTATTGAAAATCTTCAGGGTTTAATTGCCGTGTTAAATCATGTGACCGGTAGAGTCGAAACATGCGGAATCCTTATCGTTAAGCATCATTGTTCCTTTTAAGGGCATATTTTTTTTCATTCTCTTAATAAGAAAAAACAGCCTACGCCTGAAGCGATCGCAATTATTCAATCCACATCATATTCACGAACTGCTCATTTTTTTTAAGAAAATGACCTGACAATTTTTAATCACTCTTGCGGCTGTAACGTTAGTAAACGCTGAATAAATAATAAACAAGGCCCATGCGACAAAGCGCCATGCCTACTTCTCTGGCACACGCTCCGCAATTCCCGCTATAATCCCCAAAATTTCCAACCGGTTTAGAAACAATCATGACAAAACTCACCTTACAAGAGCAGATGCTGAAAGCGGGCCTGGTCAGCAGCAAAAAAGCGGCAAAAGTGCAGCGCACGGCAAAGAAATCACGCGTTCAGGCGCGTGAAGCTCGGGAAGCGGTAGAAGAGAACAAGAAAGCGCAGATCGAGCGCGACAAGCTGCTGAGCGAACAGCAGAAGCAGGCCGTGCTGGCGAAAGAGTTTAAAGCACAGGTGAAGCAGCTGATTGAGATGAACCGCATCACCGTGGCGAAAGGTAACATCACCTTTAACTTCACCGACGGTAAACTGATCAAAAAAATCGAGGTCGACAAGCAAACCCAGGCTCAGCTGATCAACGGCCGTCTGGCGATTGCCCGTCTGGTCATTAACGCTAGCGGCGACTGTGAATACGCGATTATTCCGGCGGTGGTGGCCGATAAAATTGCCCAGCGCGATGCCGACAGCATCGTGTTAAACAGCGCGCTAAGTCAGGAAGAGCAGGACGAAGACGATCCGTACGCGGACTTCAAAATCCCTGACGATTTGATGTGGTAAACCGCATTCAGAACGGGGCGGCGTGACGGGCGTTAACCGGCTCTCCGCTCACGGGATGAATAAAATTCAGTTCGCTCGCATGCAGCATCAGCCGGGGCGTTTCCTCCGCCCCCGGCGCTTCAAGACCGCCATACAGATCGCAGCCCAGAATCGGGTGCCCCAGCTGCTGACAGTGAATACGCAGCTGATGGGTTCGCCCGGTCTCCGGCGTAAGTATCACCCGCGTTAACGGCAGTCCCGTACCCTGATAAAACCGTTCCACCACCCGATAGCGGGAGCGGGCGGGTTTTCCGTTGATGGCGCAAATCGACATCAGCGGGAACAGCGCCGGGTCTTTGGCAATCGGCGCGTCTATTATTCCCTCGTCGTTTTCCACATGGCCGCAAAGCAGGGCGCTGTAGACCTTTTCCACGCTGCGCTGGCTGAACTGCTGGCACAGCGCCGCGTTGATGGCCTTATTGCGCGCAACCACCATCAGCCCGGACGTGCCGAAATCCAGACGGTGTACCAGCGTGCAGCCGGGGAACGTCTGGACCAGACGATAATGGACGGAATCAAGGTTTTGCGGATTTTTGCCCGAGAGGCTGAGCAGACCGGAAGGCTTATCGATCAGCAGCAGATGTTCATCCTGCCAGAGGATCTGAATGTCGTCGTGACACGGTGGGGCAATAAAAGAATCAATAATCGCAGACATCAGGCCGCCCGGCTGGAGAGTGGGAGCGGATAATAACGAAATGCGGGGAAAAGAAAAACCCTCCCACCAGGCGGTGAGAGGGTGAAGTCTTAGGCTGCTACCAGGCTGTCGATGGCGGCTTTCGCATCGGTCTGCGCTTTGGTCGCCACTTCCGGACCGTAAGCGATACCTTCAGCGAACACGAAGTTCACGTCAGTGATGCCGATGAAGCCCAGGAACAGGCTCAGGTACGGCGCAACCAGGTCGGTTGGGGTGTCTTTATGGATACCGCCACGGCTGGTCAGGACGATCGCACGTTTACCTTTCACCAGACCTTCAGGGCCGTTCTCGGTGTAACGGAAGGTTACGCCAGCGCGCGCCACCAGGTCGAAGTAGTTCTTCAGCTGGGTAGGGATGTTGAAGTTGTACATTGGGGCGTTGATGACGATAACGTCGTGCGCCTGCAGCTCAGCAATCAGCTCGTCGGACAGGGCCAGGGCTTCCTGCTGACGTGGAGACAGCGGTGCATCGCTTGGGCGCAGCGCGCCAACCAGCTCACCGTCCAGCACAGGAATTGGGTTTGCAGCCAGGTCACGCACGGTGATTTCGTCAGCGGAATGCTGTTCACGCCACTGTTCAACGAAGTAATCAGACAGCTGACCAGACTGAGAGTACCCTGCCAGAATACTGGATTTCAAAACTAATACTTTGCTCATGGGTGATTCCTGTTGTTGCATTTGATTGAAGGGGGTTGCCCCGTTGCTTGTTGACACTCTATTCACAATCCTGCCACAGAGATAGCGCAATATATCGAAGCCTATGTTCGAATTTTTTGAATAAGGCGCGAAAGGCGTCGATGTGGTACTCTATAGCAATCATTAAAAAGAGAGTTTATCAGGGCGTGTACTGCCCTTTAACGCTATGACAGAACAACAAAAATTAACCTTCCCGATGCTCCTGCAACAGCTTGATTCTCTGATGCTGCGCGATAAACAGCGCTTTGCCCGCCGTCTGCACGGCGTGAAGAAGGTTAAAAATCCTGATGCACAACAGGCCATTTACCAGGAGATGGCGAAAGAGATTGAACAGGCGGCAGGGAAAGTTGTGCTGCGCGAAGCCGCACGTCCGGCAATTACCTACCCGGAAAACCTGCCCGTCAGCCAGAAAAAACAGGACATCCTTGAGGCCGTCCGCGACCACCAGGTGGTGATTGTTGCGGGGGAAACCGGCTCGGGGAAAACCACCCAGCTGCCGAAAATCTGTATGGAGCTGGGACGCGGGCTAAAAGGGCTGATTGGCCACACCCAGCCGCGTCGACTGGCGGCGCGCACCGTGGCGAACCGTATTGCCGAAGAGCTGCAGACGGAGCCGGGCGGCTGCATCGGTTACAAGGTGCGATTCAGCGACCACGTTAGCGATAACACCATGGTCAAGCTGATGACCGACGGTATTCTGCTGGCGGAAATCCAGCAGGATCGTCTGCTGATGCAGTACGACACCATCATCATTGACGAAGCGCACGAGCGCAGCCTGAACATCGACTTCCTGCTCGGCTATCTGAAAGAGCTGCTGCCGCGTCGCCCGGATCTGAAAATCATCATCACCTCCGCGACCATCGACCCGGAGCGCTTCTCGAAGCATTTCAACAATGCGCCGATTATCGAGGTGTCAGGACGCACATATCCGGTGGAAGTGCGCTATCGCCCGATTGTGGAAGAGGCGGACGATACCGAGCGCGACCAGCTGCAGGCTATCTTCGACGCCGTTGACGAGCTGGGCAACGAAAGCGCGGGCGACATCCTGATCTTCATGAGCGGCGAGCGCGAAATCCGCGATACCGCCGATGCGCTCAGCAAGCGCGACCTGCGCCACACGGAGATCCTGCCGCTTTACGCGCGCCTGTCAAACAGCGAGCAGAACCGCGTGTTCCAGCCGCACGGCGGGCGACGCATCGTTCTGGCGACCAACGTGGCGGAAACCTCGCTGACCGTGCCGGGGATTAAATACGTTATCGACCCGGGCACGGCGCGCATCAGCCGCTACAGCTACCGCACGAAGGTTCAGCGGCTGCCGATTGAGCCGGTCTCCCAGGCGTCCGCGAACCAGCGTAAGGGCCGCTGCGGCCGCGTGTCGGAAGGGATCTGTATTCGTCTCTATTCGGAAGATGATTTCCTGTCGCGTCCGGAGTTTACCGACCCGGAAATTCTCCGCACCAACCTGGCGTCCGTTATCCTGCAGATGACCGCGCTGGGGCTGGGCGACATCGCGGCGTTCCCGTTCGTCGAAGCGCCGGATAAACGCAACATTCAGGACGGCGTGCGTCTGCTGGAAGAGCTCGGCGCCATTACCACCGACGAGCAGGCGACGGTCTACAAGCTGACGCCGCTCGGCCGCCAGCTCAGCCAGCTGCCGGTGGATCCGCGTCTGGCCCGTATGGTGCTGGAAGCGCAGAAGCACGGCTGCGTGCGCGAGGCGATGATCATTACCTCGGCGCTCTCCATTCAGGATCCGCGCGAGCGTCCGATGGACAAGCAGCAGGCGTCTGACGAAAAGCACCGTCGCTTCCACGACAAAGAGTCCGACTTCCTCGCCTTCGTGAACCTGTGGAACTATCTCGGCGAGCAGCAGAAAGCGCTCTCTTCGAACCAGTTCCGCCGCCAGTGCCGCGTGGATTTCCTCAACTACCTGCGCGTGCGCGAGTGGCAGGATATCTACACCCAGCTGCGCCAGGTGGTGAAAGAGCTGGGCATTCCGGTCAACAGCGAGCCTGCGGAGTACCGCGAGATTCATATCGCGCTGCTGACCGGCCTGCTGTCCCACATTGGGATGAAGGACGCGGAAAAGCAGGAATATACCGGCGCGCGCAACGCCCGTTTCTCCATCTTCCCCGGTTCCGGCCTGTTCAAGAAGCCGCCGAAATGGACCATGGTCGCCGAGCTGGTGGAAACCAGCCGCCTGTGGGGGCGCATTGCCGCGCGTATCGATCCGGAATGGGTGGAGCCGGTGGCGCAGCACCTGCTGAAACGCTCGTACAGCGAACCGCACTGGGAGCGCGCGCAGGGCGCGGTGATGGCGACCGAGAAGGTGACCGTTTACGGCCTGCCGGTGGTCGCCGCGCGTAAGGTCAACTACAGCCAGATTGACCCGGCGCTCAGCCGCGAGCTGTTTATCCGTCACGCGCTGGTGGAGGGTGACTGGCAGACGCGCCACGCCTTCTTCCGCGAAAACCTGAAGCTGCGCGCCGAAGTGGAGGAGCTTGAGCACAAGTCCCGCCGTCGCGACATTCTGGTGGACGACGAGGCGCTGTTTGAGTTTTACGACCAGCGCATCAGCCACGATGTTATCTCCGCCCGCCACTTCGACAGCTGGTGGAAGAAGGCCAGCAAAGAGACGCCGGACCTGCTCAACTTCGAAAAGAGCATGCTGATCAAAGAGGGGGCGGAGTCGGTCAGCAAGCTCGACTACCCGAACTTCTGGCATCAGGGCAACCTCAAGCTGCGTCTGACGTATCAGTTTGAACCGGGTGCCGACGCGGACGGCGTGACAGTTCATATTCCGCTGCCGCTGTTAAACCAGGTCGATGAGGGCGGGTTTGAGTGGCAAATCCCCGGCCTGCGCCGCGAGCTGGTGATTGCGCTGATCAAATCCCTGCCGAAACCGGTGCGCCGTAACTTTGTGCCTGCGCCAAACTATGCGGAAGCGTTTTTAGGCCGCGTCACGCCGCTGGAGCTGCCGCTGCTGGACGCGCTGGAGCGTGAGTTCCGACGCATGACCGGCACCACCATCGACCGCGAAGACTGGAACTGGGATCAGGTGCCCGATCACCTGAAAATCAGCTTCCGCGTGGTGGATGATAAAAACAAAAAGCTGCTGGAAGGGCGTTCGCTGAGCGAGCTGAAAGAGGCGCTGAAAGGCAAAGTTCAGGAAACGCTGTCTGCGGTGGCGGACGACGGTATCGAGCAGAGCGGGCTGCATATCTGGAGCTTCGGTCAGCTTCCGGAAAGCTACGAGCAGAAGCGCGGTAACTATAAGGTCAAAGCCTGGCCTGCGCTGGTGGACGAGCGCGACAGCGTGGCGATCAAGCTGTTTGATAATCCGCAGGAACAGCAGCAGATGATGTGGCGCGGGCTGCGTCGCCTGCTGCTGCTCAACATCCCGTCGCCGATCAAGTATCTGCACGAGAAGCTGCCGAACAAAGCCAAGCTCGGGCTGTACTTTAACCCGTACGGCAAGGTGCTGGATCTGATTGACGACTGCATCTCCTGCGGCGTGGACAAGCTGATCCACGAGGCGGGCGGTCCGGTCTGGACGGAAGAGGGCTTTGCTCAGCTTCATGAAAAGGTGCGCGCAGAGCTGAACGACACCGTGGTGGAGATAGCCAAACAGGTCGAGCAGATCCTCACCGCCGTGTTCAATATCAACAAGCGCCTGAAGGGGCGCGTGGATATGACCATGGCGCTGGGGCTGTCGGACGTGAAGGCGCAGATGGCGGGGCTGGTCTATCGCGGCTTCGTCACCGGCAACGGCTTTAAGCGTCTGGGCGATACGCTGCGCTATCTGCAGGCGATTGAAAAACGTCTGGAAAAAATGGCTATCGACCCGCACCGCGATCGCGCGCAGATGCTGAAAGTGGAGAGCGTGCAGCAGGCGTGGCAGCAGTGGTTAAACAAGCTGCCGCCGGCGCGCCGCGACGATGAAGACGTGCAGGCGATCCGCTGGATGATCGAGGAGCTGCGCGTCAGCTTCTTTGCCCAGCAGCTCGGTACGCCGTATCCGATTTCGGATAAGCGTATCCTGCAGGCGATGGAGCAGATTTCCGCTTAAAACCCTTGCCCGGTTTTCTCCCTCTCCCTGTGGGAGAGGGTCGGGGTGAGGGCATCAGGCCGCACAATTTTCACCCGTTCACCATTGCCAGCGTAAACCCATCCCATCCCTTAACCCCCACCGTTTGCAGCGCGGTGGCGGTTAGGCGCGGGTTATCCCCAATCATTTCGATAAAACGCCGCACCCCCAGCACACGCGCGTCGTCGCTTTGCCCGTTAATCACTTCGCCATCGCGCACCACGTTATCGCCAATGATTATCGTGCCGGGACGTGAATAGTGCAGCGCCCACTCCAGATAGCCGGGATTGTTTGGCTTATCGGCATCAATAAAGATCAGGTCGAACGGCGGAACGTCACCGAAATTCTCCAGTGAGCTCAGCGCCGGGCCTTCAATCAGTTCAATGCGATCGTTCAGCCCCGCGAGGTGAATATTCTGGCGGGCCACATCGGCATGCGTCGGGTCAGCCTCGAGCGTAATCAGCTTTCCGTCCGGCGGCAGGGCGCGCGCCATCCAGATTGAGCTATAGGCGCCCAGCGTACCAATCTCAAGGATGCGTCTTGCCTGGGTCATGCGCACGAACAGCGCCAGCAGTTGCCCCTGATTGGCCGCAACATCGTGTTCGGGTAGCCCGGCGCGTTTATTGTTTTCCAGTACCTGATGAAGCACGTCATCGTCAGGGATTAGCGAAGAAATCATGTAATTATCTACTGCAGACCATTGTTGATGCATAGATTGACTCCTTGGGTTTTTCTCCCTCTCCCTGTGGGAGAGGGTCGGGGTGAGGGCATCAGCGCGCAAGGGGGTTCACGCGCTCTTCCAGCCGCCGCCCAGCGCCCTGTACAAATCGATCTGCGCCAGCAGCAGGTTATTTTTCACCTGCACTACGCTGGTCTGAACCGAGTACAGCGTGCGCTGCGCGTCCAGCACGTCCAGATAGGAAGAGTAGCCGTTGCGATTGCGGTTCTGCGCAATGCGCAGCGTCTCCTGCGCCACCTCCTGCTGGGCAAGCAGCTCGGTCAGCTGTTCCTGATAGCGCGTAATAGCATCAAGGCTGTTATTCACTTCGGCAAACGCGTTACGCACGGTTTTTTCATAGGCGTACAGCGCCTGGTTACGCTGGGACTGGGAAATATCCACCTGCGCATTCAGCGCCTGGCGGTTCAGCAGCGGGGCGAGAATACTGCCCCCGACGCTCCAGAGCTGAAGCGGGTTGTCCAGCAGGCCGGACAGGGTGCGATCCTGTATCGATCCGGTCGCGGTCAGGTTGATCGACGGCAGCAGGCTCGCGCGCGACGCGGCAAGCGAGGCGTCTGCCGCAACCAGCTGGCGTTCGGCCTGAACGATATCCGGTCGACGGTTCAGGAGGGTGGAAGGCAGCTGTGACGGCAGCGTCAGCGGCGTTAGCGCCTCAAAGCTTTCGCTGCGCGCTACCGCGCCGGGATTACTTCCCAGCAGCAGGCTCAGGGCGTTCTCCTGCTGTGCAATCTGATGCTGCAGCACGGGAACCTGCGCTCGCGTCGAGCGGAGTTCGGAATCCGACTGCATCAGCTCCAGACGCGAGCTGTAGCCCGTCTCAAACTGACGTTTCGCGAGGTTAAATGCCTCTTCGCGCGATTTCAGCGTGGATTCGGTCACCCGCAGCTGTTCGTCAAGCGAGAGCAGGGTGACGTACCCGGATGCAACGGAAGACGCGACGGTCAAATCCGCGGCGGCAGCGGCGGCTTTTTGCGCCGCCAGCGAGGCTTCGGCGGCACTGGCCGTGCTGCGGTTGACGCCCCAGATATCCACGTCGTAGCTCGCCGTCAGGCTACCTCTGTACAGCGTGCCGTAGACCGGCAGCCCGGTCGCGGCGGATTGCGAACGGGCGCGGGTCCCCGTTACGCCCGCGTCAAGTGACGGAAACAGGCTGCCGTCGGCCGCAAAGACCCGCGCCTGATACTCGTTAATCCGTTCGCGGGCGATCAGCACGTCGCTGTTGTTCTTTAGCGCCCGATCCACGTAGCGGTTGAGGTTGTTGTCATGAAAATTGCGCCACCAGAGCTGCTCCGCCGGGCTGGCAGGACCGGCGTCAGCACGCCACTGGGCGGGGATTTGCAGCGTCGGCTGCGCAGGTTTTACGTCGACGGACTGGCATCCGGCCAGCGTCACCGCCAGCACCAGACCGGCTATCGGGCGAAGGGTCATTGTTTGCCCTCCCGCGTATCAATGGTCACCTGCACCGACATGCCCGGACGCAGCAGGGCGGTCTCCTCAGGCTTGCCGAGCACCTCGATGCGCACCGGAATACGCTGGGCGATTTTGACAAAGTTGCCGGTGGCGTTGTCAGGCGTGATGGCGCTGAATTCAACCCCGGTTGCCGGCGAGATGCTCTCCACGCGGCCCTGATAGGCTTTGTCGTTCAGCGCATCGACGGTGAATTTTACCGGCTGGCCGACGCGCAGCTCCGCGAGCTGCGTCTCTTTGATATTGGCGATCACCCAGTGCTGCGGCGGAACCAGCGTGGTGAGGTGGGTCCCGGCGGTCACGTACGCCCCGAGACGCACGGCAATCTGGCCGAGCTGGCCGTCGCGCGGGGCGATGATGCGGGTGTTTTGCAGGTCTATCTGCGCCAGCTCCAGCGCCGCTTTGGCGTTTTCGACATCCGCCTCCAGCGCGCCGCGGTTCACAATTACCGTCTGCAGATCCTGACGCGACATCTCAAGCAAGGCTTTAGCCTGCTCGATGTCGGCGCTGCCCTGGGCCGCGCTGGCCAGCGCCGCGTCGCGCTCGCGAATGGAAAGCGAGCCGTCCGCCGTCAAATCCTTCACGCGCTTTAAATCCGCCTGGGTTTTCAGGCTCTGGGCGCGGGCATTTTTCAGCGCCGCGTCGTTTTTGGCGATCGTCGCTTCGGCGCTTTTACGCTGCTGCAGGTTGTTATTAAGCGCGGCAATTTTCATCGCCAGCTGTGCCTCGGCCTGATGCACGCGCTGACGATAGATACGGTCATCAATCTGCAGCAGCAGGTCGCCTTTTTTAACCTGCACAAAGTCCTGAACCTTCACCTCGGTGATATAGCCATTCACCTGGGGGCTGATGAACGTCGTCTGACCGCGCACGTAGGCGTTGTCGGTAAACTGCGCGTGGCGGGTGAACGGCGGAAGCTGCCACGCGTAAAGGATCACCAGCACGCCGACAATACCGATGGCAGCGGCTGTGAAAACGGAAACAATGCGCACATTTTTGCGGGTGTTGGCCTGCTCTTTAGCGGCATCCTGCTGACTCATAAACTCTCCAGAAATATTTCAATTATTTGTTGCCGGTGGCGTTCTTAAGCGCCATACGGGCAGTGATGCGCAGGCGCAGCAAGCGCCATAAAATCCAGACCAGCGTGGCGGCAGCGATGCCCGCCGTCAGCAGATAAGTATCGTTGTAAGCCAGAATATTCGCCTCAAGCGTCGTCACCGTTTGCAGCTGCGTGATCGCCTGCGTTCCCAGCAGCGAACTGTCGCCAATCAGGCTCCGGTACATCTGGGTGTAAATCTGGATACGCTCGTTGACCAGCGGATTGAGCGTGGTGAGCTGGTCCGCCAGCAGGCTGGAGTGGTACTTCTCGCGCCAGGTCTGGAAGGTTCCGAGGATCGCGGAACCCAGCAGGCCGCCGAGGTTCTGACTCATGCCGAACATCACCGAGAAGCTGACCAGGTTGCGCGGGTCGGCGATCACCCCGCCAATGGCAGCCAGCATGGCGGGCGCCAGGAAGAAGGCGCTGCCGAAGCCCAGCAGAAACTGGCTTAGCATCAGCTGATCCGGCCGGGTCAGGTTGTTGGACTGGCTGTCCAGCAGCGAGGCAACAATCATCAGCGCCAGGGAGGTGATAATCGGCCACGCCAGTTTGGTCGGCTTAATCGTGAGGCAGCTGGTGACAATCCCGCAGACGATCCCGGCGAAAATGGACCACGCCAGGTGGGTCATCTGCTCGTTCTGTAACCCCACGTACTGCAGCCAGCCGATGACCCCGGTGTTTTGCTCTGCCAGCACGATACGGATCAGCAGCATGATGAGCCCCAGACGGACGATGCTGCCGCTCGACAGCCAGCGGGTGTTCAGCAGCGGGTTGGCGCGGTTATGTTCAAAGACGATGGCGGCCACAATTAATACAAGCGACAGCGCCAGCGACCAGCCGATCCACGGCGCCTCGAACCACCAGTCAAGGCGGCCCAACGAGAGCACGGCGCAGAGCAGGGCCATTCCGGGGGCCATTAAAAAGAAGGTGATGAAGTCTTTCTTCTCAAAGACCTTTCGCCGATCGCCCGGCGGCAGTTTTAAGGCTATCACGCAGGCCAGGGAGATCAGCGCCAGCCCGAGCTCGAAGAAATAGAGCCCGCGCCATTCGTCCAGCTGCAGCAGTTCGGTGGAAAACAGGCGGGCCAGAGGAATAGCGAGTGATGACCCGGTAATCCCGATGGTGAGCGCCTTCAGGCGGTGCTTCGCAGGCCAGGCCTGGATCTGGTAGTAAATCCCCAGCGAGCTGAGCGCGGCGGCCACCATCCCGTGCGCGGCGCGCACCATCAGCGCCGAGCTGAGATCGTTAACGAACAGGTGGAAAAAGGTCACCAGCACGTACAGCACCAGAAAACCTTCCGTGAAGGCGCGCAGACCGTACTGCTGGCGGAACTTGACCAGCAGCAGGTTGATGGAGATGTTGGTCATGACGTAGACCGCGGGAAGCCAGGCGATTTCGGTCGACCAGGCCCCGAAGGTCCCCTGCAGGTTTTGCAGGTTGGCGGTCACCACCGCATTTCCCAGCGCCCCCGTCAGGCACACCAGCAGGCCAACGACGCCGTAGGCAATGCGTTTTGGCGTACTGTGCTCGGGTGTGGAAGGCGAACCCAGCAGGGCGGGTTTCTCATGTGGCTGCCACTCGCGAGGAGCATAAGGGTCGCGTTCGGGCAGGCGCATAACGTCGTTTACCTTAGAAATAGTTGAATAATTAGCGGGCTAGCGATTCTACGTCTGCCGCAAATGATAATTCAAGTGAATATGATTTACGCATGTTAATCAAATGTAGAAGGGAAGTTTAAGGAAAAAGAGCGGCCCGATGTCGCCGTTGTGTTGAGAACCTGAAGTCGCTACCCTGAAGGGATAGAGAGAAGGAGTTCATCATGGAACAGCCCCATTTTCCCATCCTGCCGGATGCCACGCTGGCGGCCATCAATACTGTCGGTGAATGGCTGGCGCAGGACGACCTGAGCGACAGCCGCCAGCCCCCGGACATCGATGCGGTGATCCTGGCAGGAAACGCGGTGATCCCGACCATTGAGGCGGCCTGCCGTATTGCCGCGCAGAGAGACATCCCGCTCCTGATTAGCGGCGGTATTGGTCATTCAACCGCGTTTTTATATTCAGCTATCGGCAGTCATCCGCGTTATCACACCTTGCCCGTCGAAGGGCGGGCGGAAGCGAGCATTCTTGCCGACATTGCGCGGGAGTTCTGGCAGATCCCCGATGCGCGCCTGTGGATTGAAGATCGCTCCACCAACTGCGGTGAGAACGCGCGTTTTAGCTGGAATATGCTAAAACAGCATGAGCGAGCAACCGGGCGGGTGCTGGTGGTACAGGACCCGACGATGCAGCGCCGTACGATGGCGACGTTTGCCCGCGTGTGTCGGGATGAGCCCGTGTCACCGCAGTGGATAAGCCATCCCGGGTTTACGCCAACGCTGCACAATGGCGAAGAGGGCGTGGAGTTTAGCGCGGGCAATAGCGGACTGTGGCCCGTTGACCGCTACCTTTCACTGGTTCTGGGGGAACTGCCGCGTTTGTATGATGACGTTAACGGCTATGGTCCGGCCGGGCGGGATTTTATCGCGCACGTTGAATTCCCGGATGCTGTGATTGCCGCATGGGAACAGTTACAGCAGGACCCGGTTCTCGCGGATGCGTTGTCCAGGCGCTCGATTTAAGGGTGTAATCAGAAGCGATAACAACCGCTTCAGAATAACCTTTGGCTTACAGCAATGTCCTGGTCCGGCTGTATATCGCCGGGAGCCCGGGTTGCCAGGGTGGCGGCGATTGAGCCACCCTGGCACGTTCACCGGTTATGTCGTTAAAGAGTAGCAAGGAACATAAAGTGAACGGAATGACCACCACACCCGTATGTTCCCCTCACCCTAACCCTCTCCCACAGGGAGAGGGGATGCTTCACTGCTCATATTAGCCCTGAATAAAGGCATAGAATCACAGCGCCGCAAACTTATCCAGCGTCCGCACCAGCTGCGTCACGAAACCGTACTCGTTGTCATACCAGGCTACCGCTTTCACCAGCTGCAGCTCTCCCGCTTCTGACACCTCCGTCTGCGTGGCGTCAAACACCGAACCATAATGCGAGCCAATCACATCGGACGACACAATCTCTTCGTCGGTATACCCGAACGATTTATTGCCCTGCGTCGCCTTTTTCAGCGCGGCGTTGATCTCCTCAACGGTCACTTTCTTGCCCAGAATCGCCACCAGCTCGGTGACTGAACCCGTCTTTACCGGCACGCGCTGCGCGTGGCCCTTCAGCTTGCCGCTGAGCGCAGGGATCACCAGACCGATGGCCTTTGCCGCACCGGTAGTGTGGGGAATGATATTCTCTGCCGCCGCCCGCGAGGCGCGAAGGTCTTTCCCGCGCGGGCCATCCACCAGCGCCTGCGTACCGGTATAGGCATGAATGGTGGTCATGGTGCCCACTTTTATTTCAAACGCATCGTTCAGGGCTTTCGCCAGCGGGGCGAGGCAGTTGGTGGTGCAGGATGCGACGGAAATAATGGTGTCACTGGCGTCAATGGTGTCGTCATTCACGCTGTAGACGATGGTTTTCATCTCGCCCGCAGGCGCAGAGATCAGCACTTTCTTCGCGCCGGCGTCCAGGTGCGCCCGTGATTTCTCTTCAGAGGTATAAAAGCCGGTGCACTCCACGACGATATCCACGCCTGCGGCTTTCCACGGAATGTGCTTCGCCTCTTTTTCGGCGTACACCGCAATGGTTTTACCGTCGACAATCAGCGCATCCTCGGTGAAATCGACGCTCCACGGGAAGCCACCGTAGTTGGAATCATGCCTGAGCAGGTAGGCCAGCACTTTCGGTGAGGTGAGGTCGTTGATGGCGACGACGGTATTGCTGTCCTGGGTTTCAAGAAGGCGACGCAGTACAAGGCGCCCAATGCGTCCAAAGCCGTTAATGCCAATTTTACTCATGGTGTTCTCCTGTAAACGTGTCGATGCGACAGTTTGAACTCATCCAGGCTTAGACCATCACGGGCAGGGCGGCAATTGAAGATGCTTCATGCGGGAGGAAGTATTTGAAAAACCATACAGAAAAGTTAATGAATTTTTAAGGAAAGGAGATTATGTTGGCGCGATAACTGTTTTTTAATCGGGAAATCACATGCGCAATAAATATACAAGCCTGCAAATCGGCATCCACTGGCTGGTGTTTCTGTTAATCATCGTCGCCTACTGCGCCATGGAGTTCAAAGGTTTCTTCCCGCGCACCGCGCGTCCAGCGATCAATATGATCCACGTCTCGTGCGGTATCA
This sequence comes from Enterobacter asburiae, assembly GCF_007035645.1. Classification (NCBI taxonomy): domain Bacteria; kingdom Pseudomonadati; phylum Pseudomonadota; class Gammaproteobacteria; order Enterobacterales; family Enterobacteriaceae; genus Enterobacter; species Enterobacter asburiae. Next base: position 2,332,795 of record NZ_AP019632.1, on the reverse strand, counting down.
GTATCCTGGTGCTGATGGTGACGCGTCTGCTGGTTCGCCTGAAATTCCGCGCGCCGCCGATTCAGCCAAAGCCAAAAGCGATGGTGACGGGGATGTCCCATCTGGGGCACCTGGTGGTGTATCTGCTGTTTATTGCGCTGCCGCTGATTGGCATTGTGATGATGTACAACCGGGGCAGCGACTGGTTTGCTTTCGGCCTGGCGATGCCGCATGCGGCGGAGTCCAATTTCGACCTGGTTGATATGTTGAAAGAGTGGCACGAGACGCTGGCGAACCTGGGCTACTTTGTGATTGGCCTGCACGCGGCGGCGGCGCTGATGCATCACTATTTCTGGAAAGATAATACTCTTCTGCGCATGATGCCGAAAAAGCGTCAGTAGTGCTGAAACATTGTCGCCACCTTTCTTGCCCGGCGGCGCTTCGCTTGCACGGGCCTACAAACGGCTCTGAATCGTAGGCCGGGTAAGCGCAGCGCCACCCGGCTTGTTTTTTAACCCAGCAGCGCACGCTCTTCGGCAGTTAACGCCAGCGCTTGCGTTGACCCCGTCTCCGACGACTTCACCGCCGCTTCCAGCACGGCCATGACCGCCAGTGCCTCAACAGGGTGGACAGGATTGGTGATTTTCCCGAGCAGCGCATCACGTACGTTGACGTAATACTGGCGCTGATCGCCTTTCGGGGTTGGGATCGTCTGCGGTGCGACGTCGGCCCCAAAGAACACCATGCTGTCGTCGTCTTCGCCCCAGGTTTCACTGCCGGGGATCACCCCTGCGAGCAGCTGCGCTTCCTGCTGGTCGATTCTGGCTTTCACCACGCTGCCCTTGTCCCCGTGGACGCTAAAGCGCGCCGTACCGCCAGCAACCAGCATGCTGGCGTGCAGAATGACCTTATGCTCCGGGTAGTTTAAGACCACGTGCGCCCAGTCGTTAATTTCTGCGCCGTCGCGCAGCGTCGCGATATTCCCCTGAACCGACTCCGGCAGTCCAAAGAGCTGTAGCGTCTGGTCAATCAGGTGAGGGCCCAGATCAAACCACAAACCGCTCCCGGGGACGTTCTGCTCGCGCCAGCGCACGCGCACTTCCGGGCGGAAGCGGTCGATGTGCGATTCCAGGTGTTTAACCTTGCCGAGCGTGCCTTGTTCAATAATCTGCTTAATGCCGAGGAAATCGCTGTCCCAGCGGCGGTTGTGGAAGACGGAGAGCAGCAGCTGCTTTTCATCCGCCAGCGCAATCAGGTCGCGGGCTTCCTGCATGTCGAGGGTAAAAGGCTTATCGACGACCACGTGTTTACCCGAGTTCAGGGCCAGCGTCGCCAGCGGGGCGTGCGTGGCGTTGGGGGAGGCAATCACCACCAGATCGATATCAGGATGCTGAATGGCCTCTTCCGGTGTCGCTACTACCTGTACATCCGGCAGATCGCGTTTAACCTTCTCTTCATCACGAGAAGAGACCACGGCCAGCTTAATCCCGTCCACCGACTGGATCAGCGGGGCATGGAAGGTTTTACCGACAAATCCATACCCGATCAGCGCAATGTTGATTGTTTGAACTTTATTCATGACCTTCTCCACGTTAATTCGCGCACACCGTAACCTGCAGTGCGCTATGGTCCCCAAGCTCAGGCCAGGGACGATCTAAAAAGAGTTGTTGAATGCTGGATAACCCGGAAACCAGATACGGTTCGCAGCGGTTAATTTTCAGATGGTCGGCGACAATCCAGTGCGCATGGCTTGCGTCCAGCATCGCGCGTTTCACCTCGGCATCCGCTTCTTTACCGGCGCTCAAACCGAGTTCGGCATGAATGGCGCACGCCCCAAGAATGGCGATATCTGCCCGATAACGGGACAGCAAAGACAGCGTGGCGCTGCCGGCAAACAGTCGCTGCTTGTGGTCCCATTTCCCGCCGAGCAGGATCAGCTCAACGTCTTCCCGGTCGCTAAAATGCTGGGCGATATCCAGTGAGGGGGTAATGACGGTGAGCGGACCCTGAAGAAAGGTGGCGACGGCCATCACCGTGCTTCCGGCATCCAGAAACAGGGTGGAGCCTGGTGGAACCTGCTGTGCGACCTGTTTACCCAGGCGCTGTTTGGTCTCCGGCAGCAGCGTATTGCGGCCCTGACGGTTCATGGCGGAGAGGTTGAGCGCGATGGCGCCGCCGTGGTTCTTCTGCGCAAGGCCCTGGTTTTCCAGGTCGGTCAGATCCCGACGGATGGTATCCGCCGAAACCTGCAGCTTTTCAGCCAGGTCGGTGATGCTGGCCTGGCCTTGCTCGCTGAGGATATCCAGGACGTAGCGTTGACGAGCGGTTTTGTGCATGGGGTACATTCCTGCAAAATGTCGCAATAGTTTGCATAATACAGCATTTTGACGCAGAGAGAAGGGGAATGTCCTCAGGACGATGTGCAGCGGCGTGATGATTCACATGGGTGATTATTAAAATTTTATTAAGGGGCTATAAGGAAGCCGTTTTGAATGTTAATCACGATGTTATTGTTATGTTTTATTTAACTATTTGGGTTATGTAACCAGCGTAACGCCATTGTGTGGTGTTAAATGCTGTTTAATAGAAATTATGCAGGGTTTAATTGCTTTAATTAGTTTTTTAAAAGTTTTTAATTTTAAATATATCCCTTTGGCTACGTAAACTGACACTTCTTTGAAAATCTTTGTGTCTGACTCGCGCTGAAATTAACGCAAAAATGTGCACGGAGTGAATTAAGAATTTTCCTTAGATAACAGAGAGTTTATATGTTTCATCTGAAAGGATACTTTTAGAGTTTTGTCCAGAAACCCCATATTTTTTCTTGCTTGTAACACCACATTAACATTGTGGCTGTAGTGGGCTATAACACATTTTGTTATGCTGCTAACCAGTTTAAGAAATAAGTAAATTCTTAATTGAAATAAGATGCGGGCAGATCTCATCTCCGATGGAAATGGGTATGGGGAGTATTACCTGAAATTCAGCAAGGTAGCTAAATAAGATATTTGTCTAATTATCTGTACCTCTTTTTGGGTATTTGCTTGAGTATCACTCAGAGTCAGGGAGATAACATGACGATATTACGAAAGCCTATGTTACGCCGATTTACAGCAGCACTGGCATTCATTTCATTAGCCATAAATACGGCTTTCGCCAATAGTAATCAGGTGGGTATTGCCCCGGTGGCAACCACAACCTTAAAAGAAAGTATTCTTTTTGCGATCGATCGCGATCCGTCAATTAGCCAGCAGGCCGCGCAATTAGGTATTGGCCAGGCACAAATAGATGAAGCGCGCAGCGGCTGGATGCCGCAAATATCGTTGAACGGAAGTACGGGGCACAGCCAGACCACCGATTCCAGCGGGTCGCTGAAGAATTCAGCCGCCTGGGGGCTGAGCCTGACGCAGCTGCTGTACGATTTTGGCAAGACCAATAACAGCATCAGCCAGTCCTCCGCCCAGCGCGATAGCTACCGCTATCAGCTGATGGGCACGCTTTCGGACGTGGCGGAAAAAACGGCGCTGAGCTACGTCGAGGTCAAACGCTATTCCGATCTGCTGCAGGCGGCAATAGATAACGTGCAGGCGCTCAAGAACGTCGAGCAGCTGGCAAAGCTTCGCGCAGACGCGGGCGTGAGTTCGACCTCCGATGAGCTTCAGACCCGCACGCGCATTGCCGGCATGCAGGCGACGGTCGCGCAGTATCGCGCCGCCTTAAACAGCGCGCGCGCCAGGCTTGCGGTATTAACCGGCATGCAGGCAGAGGCCTATTCGCCGGTGCCCGCGAATCTTGCCGTGGAGCCGGACTCGCTCAACCGCATCGATTATTCCCTGATACCGGCGGTGATGGCCGCGCAGAACATGGAACGCTCGGCTCAGTATGGCGTGGAAACGGCGAAGTCCCAGCACTGGCCTACGCTAAGCCTGAAGGGGGGGCGCACCCGTTATGAATCGGACAACCGTTCCTACTGGGACGACCAGATACAGCTCAATATCGACGCGCCGCTGTATCAGGGGGGCGCGGTTTCCGCGCGCGTTCGACAGGCGGAAGGCGCACGGGCCATGGCCTCCTCTCAGGTCGATCAGGCGCGTTTCGATGTCCTGCAAAAGGCCTCCGTCGCGCAGGCTGACTGGACCGGCGCGCGGGGACGAATGGAGGCGGGGAAGCAGCAGCTGGAAAATGCGCTGCGGGCCCGCGATGTTTATAAAAATGAATACACCCTGAGCAAGCGGAGCATTAACGATCTGCTCAGCGTTGAGCAGGATGTCTGGCAGGCCACCTCAGCGAAAATAATCGCCGAGTATGACGGCTGGAGTTCGGCAATTAATTATGCTTCCGCGGTTGATAATTTAATGCCGCTTATTGGAATAGAGAAAAACGCTGCCGCAAAATTACCCGACTTGAGTTAATAAAAGACGCGCAGTGTTGCGCAAAGTAAGACTGAAAATAATGGGTGTTTTTTCCCAGGGATAGCTACATCCGTCTGGTGGACATATCCACAGGAATCCGTACACCTGCAAGGAGAAGAATATGAGTAACATGAAAGTTGTTGATGTCATCATTCGCAAAACGGCGGAGAAAACGAAATTAACCGGCGAAGGAAATCTGTCGGTCTCTATTTCATCGCCGAGCGTGATTGAAATCCAGGGCTCTGCTCAGGATGTGGCGCGTTATGTCCGCCAGGGTAAAGATCTCCTCATTTATATGAAAGATGGCAGCGTTATTCGCTGCAATAACTATTTTGTCGAAGATCCAGAAACGCATAATCAGTCAGAGCTGGTGTTCAACGACCGTCAGGAACTGACGCATATTTCTTTTGCCGATGCCGGGGAAGCGTCAGGCGTTGCGGTGACCGAGTTAACCGCGCAGGCCACACCGATTAGCAGCATTCAACCTTTCCTCGAGCAGGAAAGTGTTTTAAGCGACGCGCCGTGGGGCTGGATTGCGGGGGCTGCGTTAGGCGGCGGTGCCATCGGGGCACTGCTGGCAAACGGCGGTGACGGCGAAACTAAAACAAAAGTCATTGATAATACAAAAGACGTTGAAAGCGCGACGCCGACCTTCTTGCTGTCGGATAAAGCGGGTGACAAGCAGGGCGTGCTGAGCGCAAACGAGATCACGGACGACAGCAACCCAACCTTTAGCGGCACCGGTCAGCCGGGCGCGACCATCCAGATCAAAGACAGCAGCGGCAGCACCATTGCCAGCGCCATGGTCGGTAAAGACGGCACCTGGACGGTAATATTACCGACCCAGACGGACGGGGAACACACCTGGTCCGTCGTGCAGATCGACGGCAGTAAAACCACCTCTGCGGGCAGTATCACCGTGACGGTCTCTACCGCCGACGCCGCCATTACGCTGGCCACCACGGCGGGCGATAACGTGCTGAACGCCAGCGAGCAATCCGCGGGCTTTACGCTTTCCGGTGCCAGCAAAAACCTGGCGCAGGGTACCGCACTCACCGTGACGCTGAACGGCAAAACCTACGCGGCTGAAGTCGGGGCAGACGGCGCGTGGAGTGTTAACGTGCCTGCGGCGGACGCGCAGGCGCTGGGCGACGGAACCTGGACGGTTAGCGTTAGCGGTAAAGACGCGGCGGGTAACACCGTTAGCGGAAGCCAGACGATTGGGGTGGATACCACCGCGCCAACCCTCTCTGTCGATACCCTCGCGCAGGACAACATCATTAATGCGGCTGAGCACAGCCAGCCGCTGACCCTGACCGGTAAAACGAATGCGGAAGCCGGTCAGATCGTCACGGTCACGCTGAACGGTAAAAACTATAACGCCACGGTGGGCAGCGACGGCACCTGGTCCGTCACGCTTGATGTGAACGACGTGCAGGCGCTGAGTGAGGGTAATCACACCCTGACGGTTAACGTTAGCGACAAAGCGGGCAACGGCTCGTCCGTGACGGCAGATTTCACGGTGGATACCGCCGCGCCGATCGTCACCATCCATACCGTGGCGGGCGACGATATCCTCAATATCAGCGAGCAAGGCCAGGCGCACATTATTTCCGGCCTGGCGAGCGGTGCCGCCGCGGGCGATGTGGTCACCGTGACCCTTGGCGGCCAGACCTTCACCGGCGTGGTGCTGGCGGACGGCAGCTGGAGCGTGGGCGTTCCGGCGTCCGTGCTGGGCGCGCTGGGTGAAGGCAACCACACGCTTTCGGTTTCCGTCACTGACGCGGCAGGCAACACCGGCAGCGCCACGCACGGCATTACGCTGAGCGGACATCCGCCGGAATTTACGATTGACGCCATCAGCCAGGATAACGTCCTGAATGCCCAGGAGGCGATGCAGCCGCTGAGCCTGACCGGCACCAGCAACCTGCCGGACGGCTCCACCGTCACCGTGACGCTGAACAACGTCAGCTATCAGGCCACCGTCGAAAACGGTATCTGGGCTGTCCAGGTGCCGGTTTCCGACGTCCTGAATCTGGCGAACACGCTTTATACCGTCAGCGTCAGCGGGACCGACAGCGTGGGTAACAGCGGTTCTGTCGAAGCGAATCTGCTGGTGGATACCGTTCTTCCGCAGGTCATTATCAATACGTTTGCGGGCGACAACCTGGTCAATAACGCCGAAGCGGGCGTCGATCAAACCCTCAGCGGTCGCGTCACCGGCGCGGCGGCGGGCGATACCGTCTCCATCACCGCAGGCGGCAAGAGCTACACCGCAACGGTTGGCAGCGACCTGACCTGGAGCGTGAAAATCCCGTCAGCGGATCTTCAGGCGTTCGGCGACGGGGATTTAACCTTCACCGCGTCCATCACCAACGGGCACGGCAATACCGGCACCGGCGAGCGTGATATCAACATCAACGCGGAGCTGCCGGGCCTGCGCGTGAACACCATTTCCGGCGATGACGTGATCAACGCCATCGAACAGCAGCAGGATCTGAGCGTCACCGGCTCCAGCACCCATCTGGCCGCGGGCACGCAGATTGTCGTCACCATCAACAATGTGGAGTACGTCACCGCGGTTAACGCCAGCGGCAGCTGGCAGATCGGCGTTCCGGCGGCGGACCTGCAGGCCTGGACGGCGGGCGGCATGACGGTTAGCGTCAGCGCGGTAGATGCCTGGGGCAATCCCGTTGCGGCTGAACACCCGATTGAACTCGATCTGAACGCCGTGGCGGTCACCATTGATACCGTCTCCGGCGATGACCTGCTGAATGCGGCAGAAAAAGGCGGTGATTTAACCCTTTCCGGCCAGACGCAGGGCGTGGAGGCGGGGCAGACCGTGGTGGTGAAATTCGCCGACCAGACCTTCACCGCGCAGGTGCAGCAGGATGGCTCCTGGAGCCTGACCGTACCCGCCAGCGCCATGGAAACCCTGATCGACGGGCGCGCGCAGGTGAGCGTCAGCGTCACTAACGTCAGCGGCAACAGCGCGGACGCCGCGCGCGTGGTCACGGTGGATACGCAGCCTCCGGCGATTACGCTCGATAACCTGACCGCCGACAACATCATCAATGCCGCTGAAGCGCAGCAGGATTTACTGTTAAGCGGCAGCAGCAGTGCGGAACCTGGCCAGACGGTCACCGTGACGCTGAACGGCAAAACGTATCAGACCACGGTTCAGGCGGACGGTACGTGGCAGCTGAGCGTGCCTGCGGCTGACGTGGGTGACCTTAACGACGGCATTGTGACCGTGACGGCCACCGTCAGCGACGTGGCGGGTAACGCCAGCAGCGCGGACCGCGTGGGTCTGGTGGACGCAACCGTACCGCAGGTGACCATTAACGACTTTGTCACCGACACCAACACCGTTAACCAGCTCGCCCATTCACAGGCGCAGATCCTGAGCGGCTCCGTCACCGGTGCGGCCGCGGGCGACCTGGTCACCATCACCATTAACAGCGTCGATTACACCACCGTGGTGGATGCGGCGGGGAACTGGAGCCTTGGCCTGCCGGCGTCCGTCGTGCAGGGACTGACTGACGGCACCTGGACCATCGACGTCTCCGTGACCGACCGATCCGGCAACACCGGAAGCAGTTCGCTGGATGTGGTGGTGAATACCGTGACGCCTGTCATCGGTATCAACACGCTGGCGGCGGACGACGTGATCAACGCGACCGAGAAGGGCGAAGATCTGCTGCTCTCCGGCACCAGCAACCAGCCGGAAGGCACGACCATTACGGTGACCCTGAACGGCATTCAGTACACCGCCACCGCTGACGCCAGCGGTAACTGGAGCGTGACCGTACCGGCCTCCGCCGTAAGCGCGCTGGGAGAAGCCCATTACACCGTGACGGCGAGCGTCACGGATAGCGCAGGCAATAGCGCCTCAACCTCGCATGACGTGCTGGTGGACAGCTCCCTGCCGATAGTAACGATCGACACCCTGGCGGGCGACAATATCGTTAACGCAGCGGAAGTGGCGGCAGGGCAAACCCTGACCGGTAAGGTGACGAACGCGGCTTCAGGTGACACTGTCACCATTATCCTTGGCGGCCAGACGTACACCGCTACCGTGCAGGACGATCTGACCTGGAGCCTGCCGTTAAGCGAGAGCCAGTTAACCGCGCTCGGTAACGGCGACCTCACCGTATCAGCCAGCGTGACCAACGCGCACGGCAATACCGGCTCTTCTTCTCACGACTTCACCATCGACGCCCAGCTCCCGGGACTGCGTATTGATACCGTGGCGGGTGACGACGTAATTAACGTGATTGAACACGCTCAGAACCTGATTGTGTCCGGTACCAGCACCGATCTGGCGGCGGGCAGCACCGTGACCGTGACCATCAACGGCAAAGATTATTCCGCAACGGTACTGGCGGACGGCACCTGGCAGGCGGCGGTACCGGCGGCCGACGTGTCCCAGTGGGCGGACGGTTCGCTGGATATCAAGGCAAGCGCGCAGGATGCTTCCGGCAACCCGATGACTATCGGCACCGTCGTGGACGTCGATCTCGCGCCTGTCGCCATCACCATCAGCAGCGTGACCGACGATAACGTGCTCAACGCGGCGGAAAAAGGCCAGGATCTGCTGCTTTCCGGCACCACCTCCAGCGTGGAAGCGGGCCAGACCGTGACTATTACCTTTGCGGGTAAAACCTATACCACGACGGTGGATGCTAACGGCGACTGGACCTGGACCGTTCCGGCAGCCGATTTGAGCGGCCTGAAAGACGGTGACGCCAGCGTGCAGGTAACCGTCACCAGCGTGAACGGCAACGCGGCGTCTTCGGCGCAGGAATTCAGCGTCGACACTACCGCGCCGACGGTGACCATCAACACCATCAGCCATGACAATATGCTGAACGCGGCAGAGGCGGCGCAGAATCTGACCCTGAGCGGCACCTCTACTGCCGAAGCGGGCCAGACGGTCACCGTGATCTTCAACGGCAATCAGTACACCGCGCAGGTGCAGGCGGACGGCAGCTGGACGCTCGACGTTCCGGCTGCGGATATGGCAGGCATCGCCGACGGCAGCGCGGCGGTCACGGCGACCGTGTCCGATAAGGCAGGCAACCCGGCCAGCGCGGGCTCCTCGGTGCTGGTCGACACCACCGTACCGCAGATTAGCTTCAACATCGTCGCGGGCGACGACATCGTGAATATTGCCGAGCACGGCCAGGCGCTGATTGTCTCCGGTAAGGTCACGGGCGCGCAGGCGGGTGACGTGATTACCGTGACCCTGAACGGCAAAGACTACACCGCCATGCTGGACGCGTCCGGCAGCTGGAGCGTGGGCGTTCCGGCGGCGGACGTGGGCGCGCTGGTTAACGGCGAACAGACCATCTCCGCGACCCTCACCGATAAAGCCGGTAACAGCACCAGCGCGACGCACGAGTTTGACGTTTCCCTGACCGCACCGGTGATTGCCATCAATACCCTGGCGGCTGACGACGTGATCAACGCGACCGAGAAAGGCCAGGATCTGCTGGTGTCCGGCACCAGCAACCAGCCGGACGGAACCACCATTACGGTGACCCTGAACGGTATCAACTATACGGCCACCACCGACGCCAGCGGTAGCTGGAGCATCAGCGTTCCGGCGGCAAACGTCTCCGCGCTGGGCGAAGCGAGCTACGTGGTGACGGCGAGCGTAACCGACACCGCGGGCAACAGCGCGAGCACCGGCCACAGCGTGCTGGTCGACAGCGCGCTGCCGCAGGTCACCATCAACCCTGTCGCCACGGACGATGTCATTAACGCAGCGGAAGTGGCTGCCGGGCAGACCCTGAGCGGCAAAGTGAGCGGCGCGGCGAGCGGTGACACTGTCACGATTTCAATTGGCGGCAATACGTACACCGCGATGGTTCAGGACGATCTGAGCTGGTCGGTCAACGTGCCGTCCACGGTCTTAACCGCCATCGGTAACGGCGATCTGACCGTGTCAGCCAGCGTCACCAACGGCCACGGCAACACCGGAACCGGCGAGCGCGAAATCGTTATAGACGCTAACCTGCCTGGCCTGCGCGTGGATACCGTGGCGGGCGACGATGTCATCAACAGCATTGAGCACGCTCAAAACCTGATTATCACCGGCTCCAGCGAAGGCCTGGCAACGGGCGCGGCGTTAACGGTGACCGTCAACGGCAAAACCTACGCCGCAACCGTGCTTGCAGACGGCACCTGGACGGCGGCCATTCCGGCAGCTGACGTCAGCGCGCTGAATGCGGGCACGGTCACCGTGACCGTGGAAGGCCAGAGCGCGGCGGGCAATCCGGTTTCCATCAGCCACGACGTGAAGGTGGATCTGGCGGCAGTCGCCATCAGCATTAACCCGATTGCCTCGGACGACGTAATCAACGCGGCTGAGAAAGGCGCGGACCTGGTGCTGTCCGGCTCAACCACCAACGTGGAAGAAAACCAGACCGTCACCATTACCTTCGGCGGCAAGTCGTACACCGCGACGGTCGATGCCAGCGGCAACTGGACGGCGACCGTACCGTCCGCCGATTTGGGCAGCCTGAAAGACGGCGATGCCAGCGTGCAGGTGAGCGTCACCAACGTGAACGGCAACAGCGCGTCGGCGGGCCGCGAGTACAGCGTGGACGCGACCGCGCCGACGGTATCTATTGAGATCGTCAGCGACAACAACATCATCAATGCTGCCGAAGCGCAGCAGGATCTGGTCGTTAACGGCGTAACCAACGCCGAAGCGGGCCAGACCGTCACCGTGACGCTGAACGGCGTGGACTACTCCACCAGCGTGCAGGCAAACGGCAGCTGGAGCGTGACCGTGCCGTCCTCGGATCTGAGCGGCATTACCGACGGCAACTACACCATCAGCGCCGCCGTGTCTGATAAGGCGGGCAACCCGGCCGCAGCGGATCGCGACGTGCTGGTCGATACCACCGTCCCGCAGTTGACCATCCACACCGTTTCAGACGACGACGTGATCAACAGCGCCGAACATGCGCAGGCACTGATTGTCACGGGTTCCGTGACCGGCGCGGCGGCGGGTGATGTGGTCACCGTCACGCTCAACGGCAAATCGTACACCGCCACCCTGGATGCCTCAGGCAACTGGAGCGTGGGCGTGCCTGCGGCAGACGTAACCGCGCTGGCCGCCGGGGATCACACTATTACCGCGGCGCTGACCGATAAAGCGGGCAACAGCAACAGCGCCACGCACGGCGTAGAGGTGAACCTGACCGCGCCGGTGCTGACCATTGACACCGTTTCCGGTGACGATGCGATCAACAACGCCGAGAAAACTCAGGATCTGACGATCTCCGGTACGGCTTCCGGCCTGGCGGCAGGCGCGGTGGTGACCGTGATGCTGAACGGCAAAGCGTACAGCGCGCAGGTGGACGATAACGGAAAATGGACGACTACCGTTCCGGCGAACGAGGTCGGTCAGCTGGGCGAGGCGCTTTATACCGTCACCGCCTCAGCAACGGACAGCGTCGGCAACAATACCAGCGCGTCGCACACCGTGAACGTGGAATCCGTCCTGCCGGGCGTGATCGTCAACACCATTGCGGGCGACGACGTGATTAACGCGGCGGAGCTGGCAGCCGGCCAGACCATCAGCGGTAAGGTGGTGAATGCCGAAGCGGGCAACACCGTGACCGTGACGATTGGCGGCAACAGCTACACCGCCACGGTGCAGAGCGATCTCACCTGGTCCGTTAACGTGCCGGAATCCGTGCTGACCGCGCTGGGCAACGGCGATTTGACGGTGTCGGCCAGCGTCACGAACGGCGTGGGCAATAGCGGAACGGGCGAGCGCGAAATCGTGATAGACGCTAACCTGCCGGGCCTGCGCGTGGATACCGTGGCGGGTGACGACGTGATCAACAGCATCGAACACGGGCAGAATCTGATTATCACCGGCTCCAGCGACGGGCTGGCGGCTGGCGCGGCGCTGACCGTGACCGTCAACGGCAAAACCTATCCGGCGACCGTGCTGGCGGACGGCACCTGGAGCGCGGCGATCCCGGCGGCGGACGTGGGTGCACTGGCCGCAGGCACGGTTACCGTGACCGTTGCGGGCCAGAGCAGCGCCGGTAACCCGGTTTCCATCAGCCACGATGTGACGGTGGATCTGGCGAGCGTTGCCATCAGCATCGATGCGCTTGCCACCGATGACGTGATTAACGCGGCCGAGAAGGGCGCGGATCTGGTGCTCTCCGGCACCACCTCGAACGTGGAAGCAAACCAGACCGTTACCATTACCTTTGGCGGCAAGAACTACACCGCCACGGTGGACGCCGACGGAAAATGGACAGCAACCGTGCCGTCTGCGGATCTGGCGGGGCTGAAAGACGGCGACGCCAGCGTGCAGGTGAGCGTCACCAACGTGAACGGCAACAGCGCCTCGGCGGGCCGCGAGTACAGCGTGGATGCGACCGCGCCCTCCGTGACCATTAATACCCTGGCGACCGACGATATTCTGAACGCCGCTGAAGCGCAGTCCGATCTGACCGTATCCGGCACCACCACCGCCGAAGCGGGCCAGACCGTGACCGTATCGCTGAACGGCAAAGACTACACCACAACCGTCAGCGCAGACGGCAGCTGGACGCTGAACGTCCCGGCGGCGGATCTGGCTGGATTAACCGACGGCAGCGTGACCGTCACCGCATCAGTCAGCGATAAAGCGGGTAACCCGGCGTCCGTGGATCACAACCTGACGGTAGATATCACCGCGCCTGCGGTGACCATCAATACCGTTGCGGGCGACGATGTCATTAACCTCGCAGAACACGGCCAGGCGCAAATCATCAGCGGCACCGCCACCGGCGCGGCAGCGGGCGATAAGGTGACCGTCACCATCGGCGGCCAGACCTACACCACCGTGCTGGACGCGGCGGGGAACTGGAGCGTGGGCGTACCGGCGAGCGTGATTTCCGGCCTCAGCGACGGCACCGTAACCGTAACGGCGTCAGTCACCGACGCGGCGGGCAACACCGGCACCGGCACGCATAACGTGACCGTCGATACCGGTCTGCCATCGGTGGCCTTCAACGCCATCAGCGATGACAACGTGCTGAACGCGGTAGAAAAAGGTCAGGATCTGAGCGTCAGCGGCACCAGCGCCAACCTGGCGGAAGGCACCGTAGTGACCGTGACCCTCAACGGCAAAAACTACACGGCGACGACGGCGGCAGACGGCACCTGGAGCCTGACCGTTCCGGCAGCGGATCTGGCCGGTCTGGGTCAGGCCAACTATACCCTGAACGCGACCGCCACCAACGGCGTGGGCAACAGCGTGAGCAACACCGCGAACCTGCTGGTGGACACCGCGCTGCCGACCGTCACCATCAACACCGTGGCGGGCGACAACGTCATCAACGCGGCGGAAGTGGCGGCAGGCCAGACTCTGAGCGGCACCGTGGCGAACGCCGAAGCGGGCAACACGGTAACCGTGACTATCGGCGGCAACAGCTACACCGCAACGGTGCAGAACGACTTCACCTGGTCCGTGAACGTGCCGTCTGACGTGCTGACCGCGCTGGGCAACGGCAGCCTGAGCGTAACGGCGACCGTCACCAACGGCCACGGCAACACCGGCACCGGCGAGCGCGAAATCGCTATCGACGCTAACCTGCCGGGCCTGCGCGTCGACACCGTCGCGGGTGATGACGTGATCAACACCATCGAACACGCGCAGAACCTGATCGTCACCGGCTCCAGCGACGGGCTGGCGGCAGGCACGGCGCTGACCGTCACCGTCAACGGTAAAACCTATGCGGCCACGGTGCTGGCGGACGGCACCTGGAGCGCGGCGATCCCGTCCACCGACGTGAGCGCGTGGCCGGAAGGCACCGTCAAAATCAGCGTGACCGGCGACAGCTCAGCGGGCAATCCGATCACCATCACTCACGACGTGACGGTAGATCTGGCGACCGTTGCCGTCAGCATCAACGCCATCGCCACCGACGACGTGATTAACGCGGCGGAGAAGGGCGCGGATCTGGTGCTGTCCGGTGCGACCACCAACGTGGAAGCCGGGCAGACCGTGACCATCAGCCTGAACGGCAAAATCTATAGCGCGACAGTAGACGACAGCGGTAACTGGACCTACACCGTACCCTCTGCGGACCTGGCACACCTTAAGGACGGTGACGCCAGCGTGCAGGTGAGCGTCACCAACGTGAACGGCAACAGCGCTTCGGCAGGCCGCGAGTACAGCGTGGATGCGACCGCGCCGTCCGTGACCATCAACACCCTGGCGGCTGACGATATTCTGAATGCCGCAGAAGCGCAGTCCGATCTGACCGTATCCGGCACCACCAGCGCCGAAGCGGGCCAGACCGTGACCGTGACGCTGAATGGCAAAGACTACACCACAACCGCAGGCGCGGACGGCAGCTGGACGCTGAACGTTCCGGCGGCGGATCTGGCATCGCTCGGCGACGGCAGCGTCACCGTGACGGCGAGCGTCAGCGACAAGGCGGGCAACCCGGCGTCGGCGGATCGCAATCTGACGGTGGACGTGACCGTGCCTGCGGTGACCATCAACACCGTGGCGGGCGATGACGTCATTAACCTCGCAGAACACAGCCAGGCGCACATCATCAGCGGCACCGCCACCGGCGCGGCAGCGGGCGATAAGGTCACCGTGACCATCGGCGGCCAGACCTACACCACCGTGCTGGACGCGGCGGGGAACTGGAGCGTGGGCGTACCGGCCAGCGTGATTTCCGGCCTCAGCGACGGCACCGTGACCGTGACTGCGTCAGTCACCGACGCGGCGGGCAACACAGGTAGCGGCAGCCATAACGTGACCGTCGATACCGGCCTTCCATCGGTGGCCTTCAACGCCATCAGCGGCGACAACGTGCTGAACGCGGTGGAGAAAGGTCAGGACCTGAGCGTCAGCGGCACCAGCGCCAACCTCGCGGAAGGCACCGTGGTGACCGTGACCCTCAACGGCAAAAACTATACGGCCACGACGGCGGCGGACGGCACCTGGAGCCTGACCGTCCAGGCAGCGGATCTGGCGGGGCTGGGCGAAGCGAATTACACCCTGAGCGCGACTGCAACCAACGGCGTGGGCAACAGCGTCAGTAATACGGCGACCCTGCTGGTGGACACCGCGCTGCCGACCGTCACCATCAATACCGTGGCGGGCGATAACGTCATCAACGCGGCGGAAGTGGCCGCGGGTCAGACCATCAGCGGTAAGGTAGCGAACGCGGAAGCGGGCAATACTGTCACCGTCACCATTGGCGGCAACAGCTACACCGCAACGGTGCAGAGCGATCTGACCTGGTCCGTGAACGTGCCGGAATCCGTCCTGACGGCGCTGGGCAACGGTGACCTGACGGTGTCAGCATCCGTCACCAACGGCCACGGCAATACCGGCGCGGGCGAGCGCGATATCAC
Source organism: Enterobacter asburiae (assembly GCF_007035645.1). NCBI lineage: Bacteria > Pseudomonadati > Pseudomonadota > Gammaproteobacteria > Enterobacterales > Enterobacteriaceae > Enterobacter > Enterobacter asburiae. Next base: position 2,317,007 of record NZ_AP019632.1, on the reverse strand, counting down.
TATCGACGCCAGCCTGCCGGGTCTGCGCATTGATACCGTGGCGGGCGACGATGTGATCAACAGCATCGAGCACGGGCAGAACCTGATCGTTACCGGCTCCAGCGACGGGCTGGCGGCAGGCACCACGCTCACCGTGACCGTCAACGGCAAAACCTATGCGGCCTCCGTGCTGGCAGACGGCACATGGAGCGCGGCGATCCCGGCGGCGGACGTTAGCGCGCTGAATGCGGGCACGGTCACCGTGACCGTTGCAGGCCAGAGCGCGGCGGGCAACCCGGTGACCATCAGCCATGACGTGACCGTCGATCTGTCAGCGGTGGCTATCAGCATCGATGCGATTGCCACCGACGACGTGATTAACGCGGCGGAGAAAGGCGCGGCTCTGGTGCTGTCCGGCAGCACCTCGAACGTGGAGGAAAACCAGACCGTTACCATCACCTTCGGCGGCAAGACGTACACCGCGAAAGTCGATGCCGACGGTAACTGGACGGCCACCGTGCCGTCTGCGGATCTCGCGGGCCTGAAGGACGGCGATGCCGGCGTGCAGGTGAGCGTCACCAACGCGCACGGCAACAGCGCCTCGGCGGGCCGCGAGTACAGCGTGGACGCCACCGCGCCAGCCGTGAGCATCGATACGGTCGCAGGCGATAACGTGATTAACGCCAGCGAAGCGGCTGCGGGCGTGGCCATTTCCGGCACCACCACGGCGGAAGTCGGTCAGACGGTCACCGTGACGCTGGGCGGGAAGAGCTATACCGCGCAGGTGCAGCAGGGCGGTATCTGGAGCGTGAACGTGCCTGGCACAGACCTGTCCGCACTGGCGGATAACGGCTACACCGTGCAGGTCAGCGTGAGCGACGCCGCGGGTAACCCGGGCAGCGCGGGCAAAGCGATTACGCTTGATACCACGCCGCCGACCGTCAGCTTTAACGCCGTCGCGGGCGATGACGTCATCAACAGCGTGGAGCACGGGCAGACGCAGATTGTCAGCGGCACGGCAACCGGCGCGAGCGTCGGCGATAAGCTGGTCATCACCATCGGTTCGAACCAGTACACCACCACCGTTGACGCCAGCGGTAACTGGAGCGTGGGCGTGCCGGCCAGCGTGATTTCCGCGCTGACCGACGGCACCGTGACCCTCAGCGCGACGATTACCGACAGCGCGGGCAACAGCAGCACCCAGACCCACGACGTGGTAGTGAACACGGCCTCCGTGGCGCTGACCATTAATACCCTCAGCGGCGATGACGTCATCAACGCGGCTGAAGCCGGTTCGGCACTGGTAATTAACGGCTCCAGCGCCCAGTTCGCCAGCGGTACGCAGGTCACCGTGACGCTGAACGGCAAGAGCTATACGGCCACCATCCAGAGCGACGGCAGCTGGACGACCACCGTTCCGGCCGCCGACGTGGGTGCCCTGGCCGATGGCGCGAGCTACCAGGTGTCCGTCTCGGCACAGGACAGCGCGGGCAACAGCGCGTCGGCGACCCACGGCATCAGCGTGGATACCACCGCGCCGGTCGTGAGCATTGCGACGCTGTCGGGTGACGACATGCTGAACGCGCTTGAAGCGCAGCAGCCGCTGACCGTGCACGGCTCTTCCAGCGCGGAAGCGGGCCAGACCGTCACCGTAACGCTGGGCGGAAAAACCTACACTGCCACCGTCGCGAACGACGGGACGTGGACGCTGGATGTTCCGGCTGCCGATCTGGCTGCGCTGAGCCAGGGCGCGCTGACGGTGACCGCCTCGGTCGACGATAAAGCGGGTAATAACGGCCAGACCACGCACACCTTAACGGTCGATACCGTCGCGCCAACCGTGACCATCAGCACCGTGGCCGATGACGATATCGTCAACAACGCGGAGCAGCTGGCGGGCCAGACCATCAGCGGCACCACCACGGCGGAACAGGGCCAGACGGTGACCGTCTCCTTCAACGGGCACAGCTATCAGGCGACCGTCGGGGCGGACGGATCCTGGTCGGTCTTCGTGCCGGGCCGTGATTTCCTCGGCCTGAGCGACGGGGATTACACCATCACCGCTTCGGTAAGCGACAGGGCGGGCAACCCGGGCAGCGCGACGCACGACGTGACGCTGAACGGCGATGTCCCAACCATCACCATCAACACCTTTGCGCAGGACGATATCGTCAACGCCGCCGAGCACGGCACGCCGCTGGTCATCAGCGGCACCACCGACGCCCCGGCGGGCCAGACGGTGACCATCACGCTGAACGGTAAAACCTACACGGCGACCGTCCAGAATGACGGCAGCTGGAGCTATACGGTGGGCAGCGCAGACGTGGCCGCGCTGGCGGACGGCGGTTCGTACGTCATTAACGCGCAGGTCAGCAACACCATCGGCAACAGCGGCAGCGATAACCACACCGTCACCGTGGATCTCACCGCGCCGTCGATGAGCATCAGCATTGATTCGCTGCAAAACGACACCGGCCTCAGCGCGAGTGATTTCATCACCAACGATAGCCAGGTGGTGGTCAACGGCTCGCTGACCGCGCAGCTCGGCAATAACGAGAAGGCGCAGATCAGCCTCGACGGCGGCACCACCTGGATTGACCTGACCGTGACTGGCACCACCTGGCGCTACACCGATGGCCGCACCCTGACGGACGGTACGTATCAGTACCAGGTGCGCGTTATCGATAACGCGGGCAACGTGGGGGCGACGGACAGCCAGGACGTGGTGATCGATCAGACGAAGCCTGCGGCGACGACCATTACCGTGGATTCCATCACCCAGGATACGGGTCTGTCCGGCAGCGACTTTATCACCAGCGACAGCCAGATCAGCCTGAAAGGGACGCTCGGCGCGGCGCTGGGCAGCGGCGACCACGCGCAGATCAGCCTCGACGGCGGCGTTACCTGGACAGACGTCAGCGTCAGCGGCCTGAGCTGGACCTATGTCGATGGCCGCACGCTGGCCGACGGGGATTACAACTACCAGCTGCGCGTGATTGACGACGCGGGCAATATCAGCGCCACCGCCAGCCAGGTGGTGACCATTGATACGGTTGCGCCGGACGCGAGCAAAACCATCGCTATCGACAGCATCAGCGACGATACCGGCCTGAGCGTCAGCGACTTTGTCACTAACGATACGTCCCTGACGCTGCACGGCTCGCTCGGCGCGACGCTGGCCGACGGCGAATATGCCCAGATCAGCATCGACGGCGGCGTCACCTGGCAGAACGTGATTGTTACCGGCAACAGCTGGTACTACGTCGATAGCCGCACGCTGGGTAACCAGACCTATGACTACTACGTTCGCGTGGTGGATGCGGCGGGCAACGTGGGGGCCAGCGCCCATCAGCAGGTGACCGTCGATACGGTCGCCCCGGATGCGGCGATTACGGTGACCGTGGATAACATCACCGTGGATACCGGCTTCGACAATAACGACTTCCTGACCAGTTCAACCTCGTACACGCTGCACGGAACGCTCGGCGCAGAGCTTGGCGCGGGTGAATTCGTGCAGGTGAGCATGGACGGCGGCACGACATGGGTGTACGCCACCGTCAGCGGTACGCAGTGGAGCTACAGCGACACGCGTACCCTGACCGACGGCAGCCATAACTACCAGGTGCGGGTCGTCGACCAGGCGGGGAACGTCGGGGCAACCGCCGCGCAGGCGGTGACGGTGGATACGCAGGCGCCGCAGTACGGCGTCACCATCGACAGCATCAGCGAAGATACCGGCCAGTCCGGGAGTGATTTCATCACCATGGACACCACGCTGACCATCAACGGTTCGCTGGGCAGCGCGCTGGCAAACGACGAGCGCGTACAGATCAGCCTGGACGGCGGGAACACCTGGTCAGATGCCACGGTCACCAACCAGCGCTGGAGCTACACCGATACCCGCGATCTGGCTGACGGGGACTACACCTACCAGGTGAGGATTATCGACCAGGCGGGCAACGTCGGCTCCACCGCCTCTCAGGTGGTGACGGTGGACACCACGCCGCCAGCCACCGTAGGCACGGTAGTGAGCTATACCGACGGCGAAGGCGAGCGTCAGGGGACCTTTGGCAGCGCGGTGGCAACGGACGATAACTCGCCGCTGATCAACGGTACGCTTAACCGCGCCCCGGACGACGGTGAAATTGTGCAGCTCTACCGTGACGGGGTCCTGCTCGGCCAGGTGACCATGAACGGCAGCGCAAGCTGGTCCTTCCAGGACAACGGCCTGAGCGACGGCAACCACACCTACATTGTGCGCGTCACCGATAAGGCCGGTAACTACACGGAATCCGACGGCTTTGTGCTGAACGTTGATACCAGCATCCCGACCACCACGGCGGCGATTACCGCGCAGACCACGTCGGACACCACGCCGATTGTCAGCGGTACCGTCTCCGCTGACCTGGTGAACGGTGAATACCTGGTGGTAACGGTGAACGGAAAAACCTACACCTCCCAGACCGGCGGTGCGGTGGTGGTCGATCCGGATCACAACACCTGGTATCTGCAGATCCCGGACGGCGATGCGCTGAGCGTGTCGAGCTACAGCGTGACGGCGCAGGTGAAGAGCAGCGCGGGGAACGGCAATACCACCGGTACGGCGACCGGCAGCCTGGTGATTGATACCACCTCGGTGAATACCGACTGGGCAACCACGGCGGGGAACAGCAACAACTCCACCATGACCCTCGGCATGAACAGCAGCGGTCTGTGGAATATCATTGCTAACGGCCAGTCATACTCCAGCAGCGATAGCTCGACCTATGCCGGAAATGCGCTGACCAACACCCGCGGCTATTACGTGGTGAGCCAGACCGCCGCCGACTTTGACCGTAACGGCACGCAGGATATCTTCGCGACGGAAAATACCTACGCCGGGTCAACGCAGGTGATGTGGACCTACGATGGCAGCACCTATAACGCCAGCCAGCTGGCGATGGGCACCACCATCTGGTACGGCGGCGTGATTGCCTACGACAAAACCGGCGATGGCTATCTGGATCTGGCGTACGGTGATGCCGGCATGGACTCACTGACCTACCTGGTGAACAACAACGGCGTTCTGTCGCCGGACGGCACCGGTGGCGAAGGCGGTTTCTACGGCCAGTTCGATTCCGGGCGTGAAATCTCCGGCGTCGACCTGAACAACGACGGCACGGTGGATATCGTTCAGCACACCAACCGTAGCGGCGCGTACTCGTTAACCGTGATCAACAACAACGGTAACGGCACGCTCTCTATCGGTCAGAACCTGACGAACGTGTTTGTGGCAAACGCCTCGAATACCACCACGGCGGCGTCCATGACGTGGGCGGACTTCAACGGCGATGGCTACATGGATCTGTACCTGGGCAGCAGCTACAACAACAACGGCGGGGTGATCTACTACAACGACGGTACCGGGAAGCTCTCTGCCACCAAGAGCGCCGTGGAAGCCTCTAACGCCACGGCGGGGTATCTGTCGGTGGCGGTGGACTGGAACGGTGACGGGCAGATGGACATCATCAAGCTCAGCACCTACGGCGGCTCGCAGACGGCAACGCTGTTTACCAACAACGGCTACGGTTCCACCTGGACCTCCAGCCAGCTGGCGTCCGGTATTGCCTACGCGACCGGCGTGGCGGCGGTGGACTACAACTGGGACGGTGCGCAGGATCTGCTGGTCTCTCAGCAGAACGGCAAGGTGGTGCTGGTGCAAAACAGCAAAACCATTGCTGACGGCACCGCGATGCACCTGCACATTGTCGACAGCGAGGGCATCAACGCCTACTACGGCAACACGGTTAATCTGTACAACGCCGCGGGCGTGCTGGTGGCCTCGCAGATCATCAACGCCCAGTCCGGTATCGGGTCGAACGATACTTCTGCGCTGGTGAGCTTCTACGGGCTGGATCCGAATGAAACCTATTCGGCCGAGATCCTGAAGATCACCAACGGCGTGTCGGATAACGTCACCTGGAGCGGTCTGGAAGCGGGCAACGGCAAAGAGGGCTACGTCCTGACGGCCGAAGCCGCCACCGGCGGCCACAGCGGGACGATCACCGGGACCGGGTATAACGACACCTTTATCGCAGAGGATGGCACCTATACCTACAACGGCTCCGGCGGCTGGAATACCCATTCTGACTACGACACCTGGAGCAACACCGGCGGGATGGACGTGGTGGATTACCGCAATGCGACCTCCGGCGTGACCGTTGATTTGCGCCTTTCTACAGCGCAGGACACCGGGTTCGGAACGTCACGACTGCTCAACATTGAGGGGATCAACGGCTCGAACTTCGACGACGTCATTACCGGCAACAGCGGTGATAACCAGTTCGAAGGCCGCGGCGGGAACGACACCTTCAACATCGGCAGCGGCGGTCACGATACGTTGCTCTACAAGCTGATCAACGCCTCGGATGCAACGGGCGGTAACGGTCACGACGTGGTGAACGGCTTTACGGTCGGCACCTGGGAAGGGACCGCGGACACGGATCGCATTGATCTGCGCGATCTGCTCTCCGGCAGCGGCTATACCGGCACGGGCTCGGCGAGCTACGTGAACGGCGTCGCCACCCTGGACAGCAGCGCGGGCAATATCAGCGATTACATCCGCGTGGTGCAGAACGGCAGCAATACCGAGATCCAGGTTGACCTGGACGGTACCGGCGGTCAGTTCTCGCCAACCACGCTGGTGACCCTGAACGGCGTGCAGACGGATCTGGCGACGCTGCTGGCGAACCATCAGCTGTTAATTGCGTAAAACAACGCCGCGGGGAGCGATCCCCGCGGCCTTTTGCGTTTCTTTACATGAATAGCCATAACCCTATATTTCACATGATTATTTTGCGGGCTCGTTTAGAAAGTGTTCGATTTTTAATCATTCCGTAAAGGTATCATTTCAGTGCGAAATTACCGCTCTGGACAGGACGTAGCATTATGAAGACACATCCACAGTACGAACCCTGGCTGCAGGGCATGCTCATCATCGCGAAGCACTACCGGCTGGATTTCTCAGCGGAGCATGTGCGGGTCACGATTAACCATGAAAGCCAGTCTCCGCGCCAGCTGGTGCTGGAGGAGATGGCGCGCCAGCTTGGGCTGGGGATGCGTATGGTGGCGGCTGAAGCGGTATCCCTCGATCCGTGGCGCCTTCCGCTGCTGGCGGAATTCACCGGCGGACAAATCGCGGTCATTAACCGCATGGACAGCGAAGGCAACGTCAGCCTGCAGTTTAGCGGCGACGCGGGGCTGGAGACGACGCTGACGCGTGACGAACTCGGGGCGCGGTTAAAAGGGCTGATGGTGTTGCGCCCGCTTGAATCCACGCCGGATGCCCGCGTGGACGACTACATCAAACCCTATGAGAAAAACTGGTTCTGGCAGCTGGCGCTGAAGGACTGGCGACGCTACAGCGACATTATGCTGGTGGCGCTGGTCGCCAACGTGCTGGCGCTCTCCGGCATGGTCTTCTCCATGCAGGTGTACGACAGGGTGGTACCGTCGCAGTCGGAAGCCACGCTGTGGGTCCTGTTTGGCGGCGTGATGATCGCCATCGTGTTCGAATTCATCATGCGCATGCTGCGCGTGCATATTTCTGACGTGGTGGGGAAGCGCGCCGACCTGCGTATCTCTGAACGCGTGTTTGCCCACGCGCTGCGGATTAAAAACGGCGCGCGCTCCAAATCAACCGGATCCTTTATCGCCCAGATCCGCGAGCTGGAGTCGGTGCGCGAGCTCATTACCTCGACCACCATTGCGGCGATTTCCGATCTGCCGTTCTTCCTGCTGTTCGTCTTTATTCTGTGGATGATTGGCGGGCCGCTGGTGCTGGTGGTCCTGCTCGCCGTGCCGCTGCTGCTCATCCCCGGCCTGCTGGTGCAGCGCCCGCTGGGGAAACTCTCCAGCGAAGGGATGCGTGAATCCGCCATCCGTAACGCCACCCTGGTGGAAGCGGTGCAGGGCATTGAAGACATCAAGCTGATGCGCGCCGAGCAGCGTTTCCAGAACCAGTGGAATAACACCAACGACGTTGCCGCCAGCGTCGGCATGAAGCAGCGCTGGCTGACGGGCCTGCTGCTCACCTGGACGCAGGAGGTGCAGTCCATCGTCTACGCGGTGGTGCTGCTGGTGGGCTGTTACCTGGTCATCAGCGGCGACATGACTACCGGTGCGCTGGTGGGAACCTCGATTCTGGCGTCGCGCACCATCGCGCCGCTGTCGCAGATCTCAGGCGTGCTGTCGCGCTGGCAGTCGGCAAAAGTGGCCCGCAAGGGGCTGGACGACCTGATGCAGCGCCCGATTGACGATCCGCAGCACGGCAAGAAGGTGCATAAAGCCCACCTGCGCGGCGACTATGCGCTTGAGGACGTCGGGTTTTATTACGACGAGGAAGAAAAACTCACCGTGCTCAACATCAGCAAGCTGCAGATCCGCGCCGGAGAGCGTGTGGCGGTGCTTGGGCGCAACGGCTCCGGTAAAAGCACGCTGCTGCAGCTGCTGGCGGGCATGCAGGAGCCGCAGCAGGGCAGCATCCTGCTCGACGATATCGCCCTCAATCATCTGGACCCGGCCGACCTGCGTCGCGACATGCAGCTGCTCAGCCAGCAGGCCCGGCTGTTCTTTGGCTCCGTGCGGGACAACATCCTGATGGGGAACCCGTTAGCCACCGACGATGAGATTCATCAGGCGCTGGTCAACAGCGGCGCGCTGGAGTTTGTGCGCAAGCAGAAAATGGGGCTGAACTACATCATCAACGAGGGCGGGGCGGGTCTCTCCGGCGGCCAGCGTCAGGCGCTGCTGCTGGCGCGAGCCCTGATTACCTCGCCGAATATTCTGCTGCTGGATGAGCCTACCGCCTGGCTGGACGAAATGAGCGAGAAGCAGTTTATTCAGCATCTTCACAAATGGCTGGGCAAACGCCGGACGCTGGTCGTGGCGACGCATCGCCTGCCGATCCTGGACCTGGTCGACCGCATCATCGTGCTGGAAAACGGCAAGGTGGTGATGGACGGCCCGCGCGATGCGATCCTGCACCAGCACGGCATGGCGCCGCAGAAAGCCGCGCAGCGCACCGTGACCATGAAGCCAGCGGCGGTTGCAGAGGAGGGCGCGGCATGAATGATTTCTCTCGTTTCAATAGCCGACTGAAGGAGCCACGCCTGCCGCGCTCGTCGCTGGTGGCATGGTCCCTGTTCGCCCTGCTGGCGGTGTTTATCGCCTGGGCAAGCCTGTTCCATCTGGATGAAGTGACGACCGGCAGCGGCAAGGTCATACCGTCTTCGCATGAGCAGGTCATCCAGTCCCTGGAAGGCGGCATCATTCACAGCCTGATGGTGCGCGAAGGCGACATCGTGGAACGCGGGCAGCAGCTCGCGCAGCTTGACCGGACAAAAACCGAGTCGAGCGTGCTGGAGAGCGAGTCTCGCCTGAATGCGGCGCTGGCAACCGCTGCGCGCCTGAAGGCCGAAGTGAACGACACGGAGCTCGCGTTTCCGGAGGAGCTGGATGACGACGTTGAGCTGGTCAAACAGGAAACGGCGCTCTATCAGTCCCGTCGTGAAAGCCTCGAAAAAGGGCTGGCCGGGTTGCGTCAGGGCGCCGAGCTGGTGCAGCGCGAGCTGTCGTTAACCCGTCCTCTGGTGACCCAGGGGGCGGCCAGCAAGGTTGAGGTGTTACGTCTTGAGCGTCAAAAAAATGAGCTTGAGAACAAAATCACCGAGATGAAAAACCAGTATTACGTTCGCGCCCGTGAAGAGCTGGCGAAAGCCAATGCGGAGATTGAGGCCCAGCGTTCGGTGATGAAAGGGCGTGAGGACTCCCTGACCCGGCTGACCTTCAATGCCCCGGTTCGCGGGATCGTGAAGGATATTGACGTCACGACCGTGGGAGGCGTTATTCCGCCGAACGGCAAGCTGATGAGCCTTGTCCCGCTTGACGATCAGATGGTGGTCGAAGCGAAAATCTCGCCGCGCGATGTGGCGTTTATCCATCCCGGCCAGAAAGCGCTGGTGAAAATTACGGCCTATGACTACTCCATTTACGGCGGGCTGGAAGGGGAAGTGACGATGATTTCGCCGGACACCCTGCAGGATGAGGTGAAAAGGGATGTCTACTACTATCGCGTCTATATCCGTACCGACAGTAACCATCTGACCAATAAGCAGGGTCAGGAATTTCCGGTCTTTCCGGGCATGATTGCCACCGTTGATATTAAAACCGGCAGCAAAACCATTCTGGATTATCTGTTGAAACCGCTGAACAAGGCAAAAGAGGCGCTGCGGGAACGATAGGGGAATGGCGTTCGGAACTCCGAACGCCTGCTGGATTATACGGTTGACGTCACGTTGTGAGCGTGGCGTCGCTCTTTAGGCACAACGTTGATGTAATGCGTAACATACGCAAAATATAAACCGGCATAATTTTCGACAAGGTCGATAAACGCCGGGTATATCGACATCCGACCATCACCACGATCTTTAAGATAACCCGCCTCTTGTGCCGATTTGACAATTCGGTTGACGTGGATGCGCGAAACAAAAAATTCCTTTGCGAGCGTGCTGGCTGAATAGTCAATGACCGCACCGTGAGCGGATTTATTTTTCATGGCCTGCAGATAGATATAAAGCATAATCATGCGGCCGCCATCTTTATCAATAAATAACCCCACCTCAGGTAACACCTTTCTGAACGTTAATCCCCGGAAAAGATATTCAGCCGCGCGGCGGAAAAAGTTGTTTCTCAAAATATCATTATCCAGCAGGTTAACATTAATATTAAATGCCGGATAAAGAATGCTGACGGGCAAAAAAGCGCCGGACATATAGCGCTTAAGTTCATTGAGTCCTTTTTCGGTTGGCGCGATTCTCGTTTTGCGTCGGTCATCCGTGCAGCGCCAGGTCCTGATGCGCCCGGTGGTTCTCAGTATCGTAATGATCGCAATCACGCTGTTGGGGCTGGCTATTTTATAGCGAGAGCATAACTCTTTAATCTCTGAAACTGACTCGGCCTGATTTCCAAAAATAAAACAACACATGGAGAGGATAATGTTAAACCGTGATTCCTGCAGCATTGTCTTGTAGAACAAAGGTTGTTTTTTGTAGATGGTGTCATTAATTGTGTAGTGCTCTAATATTGCCTCACCGAATCGCGGATTGTTCTTTATAACATCCCTTCGATGTAGCAAGGCCCTGGATGAGATGTGATTATCCATAGCATTTTTCTCGTATTTGAATGAGCCGATAGATGAAGTGTCCACTCTTCTTTTTCGGAATTTTCATTATACCCTGAGAATAAGATATTTGCCGTTGTTATTTGCAAAGAAAAGTATATTTAAACGACGGTGATTAACGCAAAGATGTTCCTGTGAGTTCAGCGGATAACTGTTTCTTACCCTGAGGCTGTACTGTAAAATTAATGTTTATAACAGGTGCGTTAAATTTTACGTATTCACAAATGGAAATGGCGCCTCAGTGCCCAGGAGCAGTTTATGACCCACACAATTTCTCTCAGAAATGAGGCGTGCGATGAACATAAATTTGTCATCTCCGCCTGCGGTTTTACGTTCCAGGGATATCATCTGATCCTTAACCAGTACGGAATACAGGCTTCGCATATTCACTTTGACGGGGATGAGGTATCCCAACAGGATTTAGAAAATATCCTTATAAATCAGAGTGCTCATATTGTGGTGTTTCTCGGAAAAGGTATCGTCAGCCTCCTGGAGAGCCTGAAGAGACTGGCGTCCGTACTCAATGCACTTCCCGTTATTCGACGCGTCACCCTGTATGGCGACCTGCCGGATAGCTGGCTATATCGCACCCTGGGCACTCTTTTAAATAATAGTTATCAATTATCGTTGATTCGACTGGCCCGCGTTTCAGATGTCATAACCTGTATTCATACACACCATCATGTTTTTAAAGATCGTTCGTACGTATTACGCGATCGCTACAAGGATAATTCTTCGCAAGAAACCGTAAAGTGGCTAACAAAAAGAGAAATTGACGTTTTATTAAATTTCTACCGCGGCATGTCCGTAAAAGAAATGTGCGACGAAATGGGGCTTTCTAATAAAACGGTTTATACCCACCGTAAGGAAGGCGTGCTGAAATTACGCTTAATTAAGCGGTGGCTAAACGATTCGCACAATTTCAGCGCGGAAAGACGTATCAAGCGGCGGAGCCAAAATACGGATTTTACGGATAAAGAATCAGAAATTTTTAATGCATTATATAAAAAAGAGATCTTCCCTGCTTATCAGATCATTACCGATCGTGACAAAAAGGGCGTAGGCTTTGAGATACTGATCCGCTGGAATAAAAACGGTAAAATTGTCAAGCCGGCCAGTTTTCTCACGGATATTTCAAATCATGAGATATGGTTGAAAATAACGGCGTTAGTCATCCATGCCGCCGTGTCAGGGATTAATAAGTATAATGGAAAATACTATTTTTCTGTAAATATTCCGCCTCGTCTGGCTTCCGGAAATGCATTGCCTGATATGGCAAAGAAAGCTATCGACATGCTGCTCAAGCCGCAGTGGGCCGAAAAGCTGGTCTTTGAATTTGCTGAAGATATTGACGTGACGAAGGACAAAAGGATCCCTGAAACCATGCGGCATTTGCGTAATACGGGGTGTCGATTATTTCTGGATGACTGCTTCTCTAACCATCAAACCATGTTCCCGGTGCGGCAGGTGCATTTTGATGGACTCAAGCTGGATCGCGACATCGTTGAGCATTTTGTGGCAAACGACAATGACTATAACCTGATTAAAGCGATACAGATTTATAGCGACATGACCGGAACGGACTGTATTGCCGAGGGGGTTGATAGTGAAGAAAAGTTTGAAAAATTAGTCGCGCTGGGCGTCAAAAATTTTCAGGGGTATTATTTATCGCGCGCAGTGAAAGAGGAAGAGTTAGACCGCATGGTCAGAATGTTTAGCTAAGAAAAATAAAGCCCCGAAGGGCCTTTTATTATTTTCGACCGAGCAGCAGGCCGAGAACAATACCGACCGCACCCGCTGCGACGAGGCCGGTGAGGGGATTATTTCTGACAGCTTCAGTGACGTCGGAAACGGCATCGCTGGCCTGCGCGGCATATTTTCTGGCCGCACCTTTTACCTGATGCTTTGGTGAATCAACGAATTCACCAAACTGCTGCTGCGCGGAACCTGCAAGCTCGTCAAATTTATTTTTTGCTTTATCTTCAGCAAACTGGGTGTTTTTATCAGTACCGAAATCAGACATTTTTGCCTCCTTTTGTTGATTATTAAAGGATAGCCGCTCTTTGTGGATGTGGGAGACGTTAGGCTAAATTCGGTACATATCAGGGCTGTTTTCGGATATATCTCTATACCGGGAACCCGTTATTTCTCATTGTCATCCTGACCGTAATACAGTTTCCCGATGCGAATCAGCGGGCGGCCCTGAGACTTACGATGCAGGTTACTGTCCCTGAGCGAATAAACGCACCCGCAGTATTCCTGCTGGTAAAACTGCTCCCGCTTGCTGATCTCAATCATGCGAGAGGAGCCGCCCTGTTTACGCCAGTTATAGTCCCAGTAAACCATACCCGGATAGCGCTCGGCAGCACGCTGGCCGCAGTCATTTATCTGCTGCATGTTTTTCCAGCGGGAGATCCCCAGCGAGCTGCTGATGACGCGGAATCCATTTTCTGCCGCATAGAGCGCCGTACGCTCGAAACGCATATCGAAGCACATGGTGCAGCGGACGCCGCGCTCGGGTTCCCATTCCATGCCTTTCGCGCGCTCAAACCAGTTATCTGTATCGTAATCGGCATCAACAAACGGCACGCCGTGTTTTTCCGCAAAGCGAATATTCTCCTCCTTCCGAATGAGGTATTCCTTTTGTGGATGGATATTGGGGTTGTAGAAGAAAATCGTGTAGTCAATCCCCGAAGCCTGGATAGCCTCCATCACTTCACCCGAGCAGGGGGCGCAGCAGGAGTGCAACAGCAGCCTGTCGGCACCGTCTGGCAGGGAAAGTTGTGGGCGGATAAAAGGGGCTGTCGTCATGGCGTTCTGCAATATGTTTATGAAATTTATGGAAGGGTAGCATAAATTCATCATCTGTTGAGACGGGATCAAGGCAGGACAGAGCGACCCCGCGGGGCGGGATCATCTCGGGTACCACGTGTTGCTATTCGGCAAAATTCAGCAGCGCTGCGCCATCAAGACGATAGCGAACCCATTCGGACTGCGGCAGCGCGCCTATGCTCAGGTAAAAATCAATGGCGGGCTGGTTCCAGTCCAGCACGCTCCATTCAAGGCGGCCGCACTGCCGTTTTACCGCGAGCTGCGCGATATGTTTCAATAGCGATCTTCCCGCGCCTTTACCGCGATACTCCGGGGATACGTACAGGTCTTCCATGTAAATCCCGTTGCGTCCGAGCCAGGTCGAATAGCTGGTGAAGAACACGGCATAGCCGGCAGTCTTGCCTTCACACTCCGCGATCAACGCTTCGGTTTTTGTGCCTGCGCCAAAGAGCGTTTCGCGGATCTCCTCCGGCGTGGTAACCACTTCTTCCGGCGCTTTTTCATACACCGCCAGCTCGTAGATCATGGCGTATATTGCCGCCGCATCTTCGGGGCGGGCCTGACGAATGGTGATGCTCATTGTTTTTCCTGTGTTTTAGCCTGTGTTCGATTGATGGCGTTAAGCATACGGAGTATTGTCCGAAGAATTAAGTGCAATGAAATCAACAAAAGATGAATATTATGCATTCGGTACTGAGGCGTCTTGATTTAAACCTGCTGCCCGTTTTCGACGCGATTTACCGCCACCGTTCCGTTCGGCTGGCCGCTGAGGAGCTGGCGATGAGCACATCGGCACTGAGCCATGCGCTGTCGCGTTTGCGCATCACCCTTAATGACCCGCTCTTTTTTCGGGAAGGGCATCGCATGTCCCCCAGCGTGTATGCCTCTCAGCTTGCGCCTTCCATTGCTTCCGCATTGTCGTTCCTCAATCATGAGCTGACCCCGCAGCCGGAGTTTGACCCGGCCAGCAGTACCGAAAGCTTACAAATTGGGATTACGGACTTTACCGCGCTGTGCATTTTCCCGGCGCTGATGCACAAACTGCAGCTTGCTGCCCCGGGTTTGCGTTTCGAATTGCGCTATCTGCCGCACAGCCCGGCGCTGACGGAACTGCTGGCGGGCGAAGTGGATCTCGCGCTGGGGTTCAGCACTCAGGATGATATCCGGCACCCGGAACTGGAAGAGATCGACTGGTTTGAAGATGAGTATGTGGTCATCGGCAACGCGCGCCGGACGCGTCTCACTCTGGAGGATTATCTCGCGGCCCGACATCTGGTGGTGACGCCATGGAATGAGAAGCAGGGCGTTCTGGACGTGCGGCTGGAACAACTGGGCTATACCCGACAAATTGCGATCAAAACGCCGTCGATGCTCAGCGCGCCGTTTATCGTTGCGGAAAGCGACCTGCTGATGGCGATCCCCCGTTTTGCCGCTGAGAAGCTGGCTGCGGCAGCGGACCTGAGGATTTTTCCTTTACCGTTTTCGATACGCACGTTTGAAGTGAAAATTTACTCGCATAAACGCAGCGGCCAGCGGGGGGCGACCCGCTGGCTTAAGGAGGAGCTGCAAACGCTGGCGCAGGCGCTTCATTCCGGGCTGTCCGGCTCCCAGGAAAGGATGTCGCCGGGTTGACACTGCAGCGCCTCGCAAAATGAGTAGGGCGTAAAGTCCAAACGATAAAAAGAGATGCGACCGGGAAGGAAAGTACGATATCGTAACTCTATGATTAAACGCGTAGTTCGCAGGAAAGCCGTCGCAACAGGACGATAAATGATTGATGACATTCGTTATCTGATAGTGTTTGCAAAGATTGCTGAGGCAGGATCCATTTCAGGTGGGGCAGAAGCGTTAGGGCTCACAACCGCAACGGCAAGCGCGCATTTATCAAAGCTGGAAAAAAATCTTGGCTGCGCGTTGCTGTACAGAAACACCCGCAAACTCTCTCTGACTCACGATGGCGCCAATTTGCTGGAAACGGCCAAATCGATGCTGGCGCTTTATGAGCAGGGGGTCATTGAATTTAAGCAGCGTTCGATATCAACGGCGAATAAGCTGACTATTTCTCTTCCTGCCGTTTTTCTGAAGAGTGCGTTTACCCGCCATCTGGCCGATTTTATAAAACGTCATCCGGGCATTTTACTGAATATCTCTTACAGCGATACGCGCAGAGATATTATTGCCGACGGTATTGATGTGGCATTTCGAATCGGCGAGCTTCCGGACAGCTCTCTTAAAGCGCGCCATCTTTTTGTGCTGCCACGTCAGGTAGTTGCGTCCCGGGAATTGCTCAGCTATTACCCGACGATTACGCATCCTGATGAACTGGCGAAACTGCCATGGATTGGACTCAATATGAGGCAGAATAACCGGGAATTCCGGCATAAAAATGGGGACGTGGCTGTCGTGACGTATACGCCCACGGTGTATGTAGATAATGTCGAAGCCGCTTATGCTCTTGCCAGACAACAAATTGGTCTTGCAGCACCTCCTCGCTATTTAAGCGAAGAGGATGTTAAGCGCGGAGAAATGCAGGAAATACTTCCTGACTGGTCATTGGAACCGCTGAAAGTCTATGCCGTATGGCCTTCTAATATGTCGACCAGCAGTATTGCCTACAACCTGATTAATGATATTTATAACGCAATTGAGTATCACACGTTATAACGGGTTTAAAACGTTAAAAAGAGCATGTAACACGCCGTAATAAATAACAACCCGCCCATCAACACGTTAAACGTACGGAGCTGCCGTGTGCTCCTGAGAAGAACCGAT
The DNA here is from genome assembly GCF_007035645.1 of Enterobacter asburiae. Classification (NCBI taxonomy): domain Bacteria; kingdom Pseudomonadati; phylum Pseudomonadota; class Gammaproteobacteria; order Enterobacterales; family Enterobacteriaceae; genus Enterobacter; species Enterobacter asburiae. The sequence continues at coordinate 2,300,206 of NZ_AP019632.1, read as the reverse complement.
ACCTTTTCTCCCATCAATGCCCAGGCAGAAAGCGACAGGTAACAGACAAAAAAATAGACCGTGATAAAAACGAGTGCTGTCACAGGGGTTGAGGGTTCAGAAAACATCGCAACTCCTGAGGCGCACGCGGTCCAAGCTTTTGGGTTGATCCACTGCATGACAAAACCCTGAACAAAACCGGGTGAATCCGTTTTTGTTAATGACATATCGGACCGTGACGACGCTATCTTATAGCCCATATACATGATAAATAAAGAACCGGCAATATTAAGATACCGGAAAAACACTGGATATTTTTCGATTGCAGCGTAAAAGCCGAAACATATAAAGATAAGTAATAACGTAAACCCTATCGTTGCACCGGAGACAAATGAGAAGGTCTTTCTAAAACCGTGAACGGCACCAGACGATATAATCACCATATTAACGGGGCCAGGAGAAAATGAAAGCGTCAGTGAAAATATAAACATTGTAAAAAGTAACAGCATTTTATCTCCGTGGGTTGGTTTATCTGCATTAGAGGTACTGCGACTATTAAGTCACAACTTTACTCGTCATGTGTCTGAATACTACCTGGGAACGTATGCCAGAATAAGTGGCCTTTATCTAAAGGTGTGTTTGATTTTTTGCACCAATCGCGCAGGCGCGGATGGCCCATTAGTGACAGGGTTTCAGTTCTATCTTTGATCTGAAAATTTAATCAGTGGCCAGCGGGGGCGACCCGCTGACTCAAGGAGGAACGGCAAACGCTGGCGCAGTTTGCAAGGGAGTCCTGTGCCGGGCAAGCTCAGCGCTACCCGGAAAAAGGTGGAAACAAGTGATAGTCAATTTAACGGCAGGTATATATCCGTTTGCAGCGCATGTTCCGGCACTTCGTGAATAAAGTTGAGGTAGTGGAAAAATACCGGGGCGTCGCGCAGCGTTTCGCCGCTGGCCGGTAGCCAGTCGCGAAACATCGCCCACACCGTGGCGGAAATGGTATCCAGAGACCCCGTGTGACGGCCAACAGCGTAACGTCCGCCGTCGATTTCGCCACTGCAAACCCCGAATTCATTTTCTGGTATCGCTTCAGAGATACTGCCGCAGATATCGAAACGAAAGGTGTCTGCGGGTGTGGTTGCCGGGTCATCCCAGGCAATGCCAAACGTGCTGCTTTCGTGTACTGGCGATAAGCCCGTAGTTTTACGCCAGGCAATAAATTTCGCCGCGCTGTCATTAACCCGATCCGGGCTACCACGGTGCTGCAGCATTGCCACTTGGGTCTGTGGGAAATCAACAATTTTAATTTCCATCGTTTTTTGCTCCTGGAAGGTCATTTTCGGTACGCGCTGGTGCCAGTTCAGCCAGTCCGGCTGCTGCCGAAACTGACGCGGGCTTTTTCCAAATGCGTTTCTGAAGGCGCGACTGAACGATTCAGGGCTCTGGAACCCGGCATCGAGCGCAATATCAATCACCTTATCCTGAGGATTAAACGCCAGTCGCCAGGACGCATGACGCAGGCGCAACCACTGAATATAGCGATACAAAGGCTGGCCGCTAAACGCCAGGAACTGCCGGTGAAGATGATAAGGCGAACAGCAGGCTAACGCGCTGAGCTTCCCCAGCGTAAGCGGTTCATCGAGATGTTGGGCGATATAGTCGCATACCGTCGTGAAGCGCTCGCGGTAAGCCGTTTTGATTGCATCGTTCATTGCATCCTCCTGATGACCCACTTTGCCTCACCGAACGGCCAAAATCCTGACCGATCTTGCTGATTATGGAGAGGGTAGACTGGCGGCATAACGTTGTGCGGCAGCAATCGCCCTGTCGTCAAAAATGTATTGTTCAAAATGATGGCTCGCATCGGTGACGCGATAAATTTTCCATTTACCGTCTTCATTGCGCAGATATACGTTTAACCGCTGTTTCTGCCCATTACCTGCACCCAGGTCGACGTTAACAACTTTTCCGGACACCGAGTTTATTGCGTTGCTAACGCTTAGGTCAGGGATCCACTCCGCTGCATAGTCTTGCGTATAGGTAAAATAATCAGAACTGATAATTTCTTGTTCATAGAGAGAGGAAATTTTCTGCAGTCGGAAGAGCGTGTCTCGCGCGATATACTCACGCATTTTTGGGGAATCGAGATTATCTTCTTTGCTGTCTGTGACAAAAGCCGTGAGGTAAAATGTATAAAAGTCATGAGTGCGTTTTTCCGGCGTATCCATCTGTTTAGCACATCCTGTCAGTAACAGGCACATCAAAAGAACGTTACGCATCAGCTTTTCCTGTAAATTTTATAAGCAGGGCGTGCGGAGCGATATCCCGGGCCACCCCACATATCTCTTTGTCTGAAGTCAGAGTACCAGGTAGTGGCGTCATAAATTGCCATGTGACCCGCAGGATTACCGCCATCATAGGGCTGAATAACAACCACATCGCCTTCCTGTAATGATGGCAATTCACCATCTTACTTTCATAAGTCGATGAATTTTAACTTTTCATATCGTCGCTGGTTGCAGCTGGCCAACGTCCTGCAGCTGCGACCGGCGAGGCTGAAATTCAACGTCAAATTCAAAAAAAATGATGAAACATTTCACCGCCGCAGTGTAAGGGACGCTACGTCTGGATGTGCTGGCCGTCATTTTCTCCTGTGATGCATTTCCCCTTCGTATCAGCTTCCGGTAATTGTTCCCCGTCACAACCTGTCCAGCAAGGGTATATGAACGCTGCGCGTTTTGTTGTGGCGCTATATTACAGGTAAATCCTCGAACTCCCCCGATCTCACGTCGGTGAAGGTACTTACCACTTTGGCCCCTTGCAATAGCTTACCGTTCTCATTTTTGGGTAGGTTTTAGTATAATTTTGGCTGGAGATATAAAATTTTGCGAGGGCGTCGTTAGCCTCCTCATTATGCAAAAAATTTCTTTCCTTTGTTTTGCAAAAATTAAGAAACTCTTTGGGGTTGCATAACCCAACAGCACAGAACGTTCCTGTCATTATATTAAATGTGTTGTTTTCTTTAAATGCTTCATGCAACATACTTAGCTGTAACTTGCCGTTGTCACTCCATGTCCATGGATGCACAACCCAAGAATTTAAATATATAAAAGCAAGATCTTGAGTTTGCTGTTGCATTTTTGCTGGGATTTCTTTATTTGTGCATGCATATTCCGCCACATCATAAGTTTCATTTATTATTTTAGCAGAAAAAGTATGAGATTTACTTATAAGAGATTTTTGTTCTTGTCCGGACAGTTTAATATTATTTGAGTCAACGTACACAGGCGAACTGGTATCTTCTTCTTCACTTAGTCCCATTCCAAATGGACAGAACTCGTTTTGATCTAATGAATAGCATCCATGCAAAAAAAATGTAATCATGAGCAATATAAATGATTTAATTTTTGAGCTAACGGTGTTGCGCCTCATTTAAGTTCCTTTTTTGTCAATAAAACAAATTCTATACATCGCGGCCGTCTGGGCGTTGAGGTGATTCTGCTCACTTAAAATGATAATGTGTTAGCTCGAAAATCCTCTATAAATTATAATAACCGCAACCAAGCAAATAAACGCTGATAGTGATATTTTCACAGGTCTGGTTCCGAATTTGAAAATCATTAAACTTAAATAAATAAAAGCTAAGGCAGGTAGTCCCCATATTATACAGATAACCATTAATTCAAATCCCCAGCCAAAATATGGGGTGTAACCAAAAAATTGACTCATAAATTCCCTTTTATATCAAAGCGGTCACAACAAAAACAGTTCTCTTGGGTTGATATTGGTCATTTATTAATGACCGCCACTATAGAAAGGTAAAACAAAATAAATGAACAGGACCACTCCAACGACAACAAGGCATAACGCTCTAAAAAAAGAGCCACCGCCACCCTTTTTAAGTAATCCAACAATAGTGATAACTAATATGACTAAAACAATACAAGCTGGTAACAAAATCATCCCCATGATGATAACTCCCTGAATAATAGCACTGTGCTTATGCAATATATCATTTGCACGAAATGACTGTAACCCAGAACTTAATCCAACGAAAGATTGGGAATGAAAGCAATTACAGCGGCTTTTCCGCCATCTGGACGTTCAGATTATTCTATCCAAAAGGACCCCTTCGGCTCCTGCCCATTTCGGGCAGTCGTCGAGCCGCACTCCGCTAACCCGCTGCCAGCACCGGCTAAGCTACGCCGAACCCCTGCTGGTTTCGGGCTACTCGCTAGCGTCTGAGGTAGGAAACCCCGCCACGCCCTGCGCCGGACTCGCCCAAATAGCTGGCTATTTGCCCCGCCCCCAAAGGGGTAGCTTCGCTATCCTCTTCGAAAGACATTTCACCACCGCCGCGTAAGGGGCGCTACGTCCGGATGTGCTGGCCTTCATTTTCTCCTGTGATGCCTTTCCCCTTCGTATCAGCTTCCGGTAATCGTTCCCCTTCACAACCTGGCCAGCAAGGGGATATGAACGCTGCGCGCCCTTGCTGGCCAGGTTGTGGCAGGGAGGCCGAACCGTCAGGCGACACGAAGACGAAATTCACACTGACGGAGAAAGAACCCATGACTATGACCCATCACACCCAGACTAGCGCCCCTAACGCCGCACCGGCGACCAGCGTATCCCCGCTGGAGCAGTCAGGCTTAACAAAAACGAAATTTCCAGAAGTCAAAACCGTTAAAACAGCTATCGCAAAACTGATTAGCGATATCGAAAATAACCGCTGCCATCGCCTGGCATACCGTGAGGCTGTCGAGGAGCTTTGTCAGGAGGTAGCAAACCAGATCACTCGCTGCATGCACTCACGCGATACAGGGATGACGTTACGCGATCTGCGCGAACTGGCTGCGGAAACACTGGAAACCATCATTGTGACGGCATCGGAGGAGGGGATTACACGCCAGAATTACAGTGGCCACACTGCCGCTGAAGTGATCGAAATCCTGAAAGGATTGCACCGGCAGGGGATAAAAGCCTGGCTGGAAGTCGGATAAAAAAAAGCCCCGTCCGGAGACGGGGCTTTCAGTAATGTGTTTGTCAATGAGTTACCATAACTATGGTCCATCCAAAAAATGAAATAATGGATAAGGCATATATTGCTAATGTTATGTTTATATTGATTTTATAGGTAACTAATCCAGCTATCCAGATTATCAAATAGATTAATGAAACTATGTAAATGTTAAATCCTGACAGCATTGCCATATAAACACAGGCAATGTGAAAGATTGCTAGCGGAAAGCCAATTTTTGCTATCTGCTTTTTACTGTTAAAATAATATATTGTGCCAATGGTTATTATAATAATGTAAAATACATATCGAATTTCCATTAAAAATCCTTTTTTATATAGACATGAAATTATGCGTCTGAATACTATCACCTTAGTGATAACTGGTTAAGGTTTTATAATATTTTCAGATTCGTTCCAGAGCCTGTTAAATTCCTCCTGGTACGTTGCAGCCAGATCCGGAACCTCCTTGATCAGCAGAATGTTTTCGGCGTTGCGGCTTACGGCGCTGGCCGTGTAGTTAAATGATCCGGTTTGCACCGTGTTGCCATCCACAACCATAAATTTATTGTGCATGATTGCGTACCGGCCATTAAGCCGCACCGGCACGCCCTGGTTTGCAAGGAACGTAACGGCGGTGTATTTGCCGGTGTTACTCTTTTCATCAGCAACTACCCGCACGGCCACTCCGCGTTTTTTGGCGGCGACGAGCGCCGCCGCCTTACTGGTGAAGCTGTAAGCCGCAGCGTCAATGTTGCGCCTGGCGCTGTTAATGGTGCCCAAAACGAGCTGTAACGCGTTCTGAGACGCAGAAAATGTTTCACCTTGCCCTAAAACTCGAAAACCTGCTCGTTCAAGGTTACTGCCATAGTCTTTTGCACTGGGTGCATTTCCAATATCCACGCCACCTGCTCGTATTGCCTTGCGAGTAAATTCACCACAGCGTTTTTGCGATGACATGCCGGCACTCTGGCGTGCATGCAGGGCCGCAGCGTGTTTGTTCCATGCCATGTGTTAACTCCTGTTGTATATGAAATCGTCACTAAACAACAGGATCTTCAATTCGGTTAGGCAAATAATGTTATTAAAAAATTATATATTTCATATGGTTATATATTTTTAGGTTTCATTCTCTTGCTTGATGATATGCGGTAGATACACTGATTTTGCAACGGAAATAGAAGGTTTACATCGCCAGGTAAGTAAAATACCATACCCCCCTATAGTATCAGGAGGGCGTATGCCGCATTCACCCGAAGATAAAAAACGTATTCTTACTCGCGTCCGCCGCATTCGGGGTCAGGTTGATGCCCTTGAACGCGCGCTGGAGTCGGGCGACCCCTGTCTGGCCATTTTGCAGCAAATCGCCGCCGTGCGCGGGGCTGCCAATGGCCTGATGGGCGAAATGGTGGAAATTCACCTCAAAGATGAGCTGGTGACGGGGGAAACCACGCCGGATCAGCGAGCCGTACGCATGGCAGAAGTCGGCCATTTGCTGCGCTCTTATCTAAAATAAACCCACACACCTGACAAAAAGGGAAGACATGATGAAATCTCGCGCTGCAGTTGCATTTGGTCCCGGCCAGCCGCTGAAAATCGTTGAAATCGACGTGGCACCGCCGAAGAAAGGCGAAGTGCTGATCAAAATCACCCATACCGGCGTGTGCCATACCGATGCGTTTACGCTCTCCGGTGACGATCCGGAAGGCGTCTTCCCGGCGGTGCTGGGTCATGAAGGCGGCGGGATTGTGGTGGAAGTGGGCGAGGGCGTGACCAGCCTGAAGCCTGGCGATCACGTTATCCCGCTGTACACCGCGGAGTGCGGCGAGTGTAAGTTCTGTAAATCCGGTAAAACCAACCTCTGCCAGGCGGTTCGCGCCACTCAGGGGAAAGGGCTGATGCCGGACGGTACCACCCGTTTCTCCTATAACGGCGAGCCTGTTTATCACTACATGGGCACCAGCACCTTCAGCGAGTACACCGTTTGCGCGGAAATTTCCCTGGCGAAGGTGAACCCGCAGGCGCCGCTGGATAAAGTCTGCCTGCTGGGCTGCGGCGTGACCACCGGTATTGGTGCGGTGCATAACACGGCAAAAGTCAAAGAGGGCGACACCGTGGCGGTGTTCGGTCTCGGCGGCATTGGTCTGGCGGTGATTCAGGGCGCGGTGCAGGCGAAGGCCGGGCGTATCATCGCGGTCGACACCAACCCGGAGAAATTCAGGCTGGCGGGTGAAATGGGCGCGACCGATTTCGTTAACCCGAAAGATCACGAAAAACCGATTCAGGACGTCATCGTTGAGATGACCGACGGCGGCGTTGACTTCAGCTTCGAATGTATCGGCAACGTGAACGTGATGCGTTCCGCGCTGGAATGCTGCCACAAAGGCTGGGGCGAGAGCATCATCATTGGCGTGGCCGGCGCGGGCCAGGAGATTAAAACCCGTCCGTTCCAGCTGGTCACCGGTCGCGTATGGCGCGGTTCCGCGTTTGGCGGCGTGAAGGGCCGTACCCAGCTTCCGGGTATGGTTGAAGATGCTATGGTCGGCAAGATTCAGCTCGACCCGTTCATTACCCACCGTTTGCCGCTGGAGCAGATCAACGACGCGTTCGATCTGATGCACGAAGGAAAATCCATCCGTACCGTCATTCATTTCGGCGACAAGTAACTCTTCTGCCAGCGGTTTTTCACCGCTGGCGTTTCTTTAATAATCTTCTCTAAAGTGTGACCAGTGCGGCGTTTTTAGCCGTAATCTAAATCCCCACCGTGCCGATGACTATTTAACACGCATGTTTTTACGCATCTTACCTATAAGAGAGTCGACGGTCATGGACAACACTACTTCGATGCAGGCGCAGCGCAAGCTGAGCTTCTTGCATCACATCAGGCTGGTTCCGCTGTTTTCCTCCATTCTCGGTGGCATTATTCTTCTGTTCGCCTTGAGCTCGGGTCTGGCGGGGTATTTCCTGCTGCAGGCCGATAACGATCAGCAGGATGTCACGTCCGAAATTCAGGTGCGTATGGGGCTGTCGAACAGCTCAAACCATCTGCGTACCGCGCGTATCAATCTGATCCACGCCGGTGCGGCAAGCCGTATCGCGGAGATGGATGCGATGAAGCAGAACATCAGCGAGGCGGAAACGCGCATTAAGCAGTCCCAGGAGAGCTTTACCGCCTATATGAATCGTGCCGTGCGTACCGCTGAGGGTGCAGCGCTGGATGAGGATCTCAAGGCGCGGTACGACGCCTATATCGCGGGCATGCAGCCGATGGTGAAATTCGCCAAAAACGGCATGTTCGAAGCGATTATCAACCACGAAAACGAAACGGCGCGGCCGCTGGATGACGCTTATAACGCCGTGCTGCTGAAGGCGATTAAGATCCGCACCGAGCGTGCCAATGCGCTGACGGCGCAGGCGCACAGCCGCACGCAGCTGGGCCTGATGTTTATGGTGGGCGCGTTTGCGCTGGCGCTGGTGCTGACGGCGATGACCTTTGTCGTGCTGCGCCGCACGGTAATCAATCCTTTGCAGCGTGCAGCGAAACGTATCGAGAATATTGCCAAAGGCGACCTGACGATGCCGGACGACGTGGCCGGGCGCAGCGAAATTGGCCGCCTGACGCGCGATCTGCAAACCATGCAGCACTCGCTTGAAAACACGGTGGGCACCGTACGTCAGGGGGCGGAGGAGATCTACCGCGGCACGAGCGAGATTTCTGCCGGTAACACCGATCTCTCTTCGCGCACCGAGCAGCAGGCCGCCGCCATTGAGCAAACCGCCGCAAGCATGGAACAGCTGACCGCGACGGTGAAACAGAACGCCGATAACGCCCATCATGCCAGCAAGCTTGCGGAAGATGCCTCCGGGAAAGCCAGCCGCGGCGGACAGATGGTCTCCGGCGTGGTCAAAACCATGGGCAATATCTCCACCAGTTCGAAAAAAATCTCCGAGATCACCGCCGTCATCAACAGCATTGCGTTCCAGACCAATATCCTGGCGCTTAACGCGGCGGTAGAAGCGGCGCGGGCGGGCGAGCAGGGGCGCGGTTTTGCCGTGGTGGCAAGCGAAGTCCGAACCCTTGCAAGCCGCAGTGCGAATGCCGCAAAAGAGATCGAAAGCCTGATTAACGAATCGGTCTCGCTGATCGACCAGGGCTCCGGCGAGGTCGTGGCTGCCGGTAACACCATGAATGAAATCGTCGAAGCGGTTAAACGCGTGACCGACATCATGCTGGAGATTGCCGCCGCGTCCGATGAGCAGAGCCGCGGTATCGTGCAGGTGAGCCAGGCGATTTCTGAGATGGATAAAGTGACCCAGCAGAACGCCTCGCTGGTGGAAGAAGCCTCTGCGGCCGCCGCGTCTCTGGAAGAACAGGGCGCGCGTCTGACCGAGGCGGTCGGGGCGTTTCGTCTGAGCGGTGCAAAGTCGGGCCGCGTGGTGACGTCTGCGCCAGTGGCGAAGAACGCGCCGTTGCGTCCGGCGGCGACGGTTTCCGGGGATAACTGGGAGACGTTCTGAGTCGCCACCGGGCAAAAAAAAGGGACCTTTCGGTCCCTTTTTCACATCTTATTGCTTATCGGGTAACGCGTACGCGATAACGTAATCCCCGCGATCCGGTGACTGTCGGGCGCCCCCGGCGTTGATGATGATATACTGCTTACCGGTTTTCGGCGACACGTAGGTCATCGGGCCGGACTGGCTGCCGACCGGCAGACGGTCTTTCCAGATCTCTTTCCCGGTGGCGGTATCAAACGCGCGCAGGTAGAAATCCTGCGTGCCGGCGAAGAACAGCAGGCCGGACTGGGTAGAGAGCGATGCGCCCAGCGTCGGCATGCCGATTGGGATTGGCATGTGCATACGAATGCCCAGCGGGCCGGTATCTTCCACCGTGCCGACAGGGACCTGCCACACCAGCTTGCCGGTTTTCAGGTCAACGGCCGACATGGTGCCAAACGGCGGCTTCTGGCACGGAATGCCCAGCGGCGACAGGAAGCGTTCGCGCATCGCGCCGAACGGCGTCCCGTCCATCGGTACGATGCCCATCTCGATGCCGCTGGCGTTTTTCGCCACGTTAGCGCGCGGCACCATGTAGTTTGCCAGGCCCAGGCGCATATCGTTGACGAACATCAGGCTGTTGTTCGGGTCAACGGAGACGCTGCCCCAGTTCATCCCGCCGAGTGAGCCAGGGAACTGCAGGGAACGGTCGAGACCCGGCGGAGTGAAGACGCCCTGATGACGCATCTCTTTAAACTGAATGCGGCACAGCAGCAGGTCGACAGGCGTCGCCCCCCACATGTCGGATTCGGTCAGCGTCTGGTTGCCAATCATCGGCATGCCCACGGAATACGGCTGGGTCGGAGAGTAGCGTTCACCCTCAACGTTACCCGCCGGAACGGGACGTTCTTCTACCTTCGCCACCGGCTTGCCGGTTTCGCGGTTAAGCATGAAGATCATGCCCTGCTTGCTGGTCTGCACCAGCACGGGCGTGGTGCCGCCCTTACCGTCGGGCAGATCGTACAGCAGCGGCTGGGAAGGCAGGTCAAAGTCCCACAGGTCGTGGTGGGTCGTCTGGAAATGCCAGCGCACCTGACCGGTGGTCGCGTCGACGGCGACGATGGAGGAACTGTACTTATCGTCCAGCGCGGTACGTTCGCCCGCCCAGAAGTCCGGGGTGGCGTTGCCGGTTGGCAGGTAGATCAGGTTCAGCTTAGCGTCGTAAGACATTGCTGACCAGACGTTCGGCGTGCCGCGGGTGTAGGTCTGGCCTTCCGGCGGCAGGCCGGTCAGTTTTGGATTACCCGGATCCCACGCCCACGCCAGTTTACCGGTGTGAACGTCGTAGGCGCGCACCACGCCCGGCGGTTCGCCGGTGGAGTAGTTATCCGCGACGCGACCGCCGACGACAACAACATTGCCTGCGACCAGCGGCGTGGAGGTCTGCTGATAATACCCGGGCTTGATCTCGCCCATGCCGACGCTCAGATCCACGGTGCCATGGTCACCGAAGTCTTCGCAGACCTTGCCGTCATCCGCGTTGATGGCAATCAGGCGGGCGTCGGTGGTCGGCAGGAACAGGCGGCGAGGGCATGCCGCAGGCTGTGTCTCTGCCTGTGACGTTGTCACGCTGGAATGGTCTTCAAAATAGCCCAGACCGCGGCAGCGCTGCCAGTTAGGCGCCGTGGCTTTGGAATCGTAGCGCCATTTTTCTTTGCCGGAATCCACGTCCAGCGCCAGCACTTTACTGTACGGGGTACAGACGTACAGCGTGTCGCCAATCTGCAATGGCGTGTTCTGATCTTCCGCGCCGGAGCCGTTGCTCTGCGGAATATCGCCGGTGTGCGCAACCCACGCGACTTTCAGATCGCGGACGTTTTGCTTGTTAATCTGGTCCAGCGCGGCAAAACGGTCGCCGTGGGTGGTATTGCCCCAGTGCGCCCAGTTCTTTTGCTGCTCGCCGGGGGCGACGGGTTTCACCGGAACGGGCTCGTTCGCTGCCACGAGGGTCTGCGGCTTAAACATCCAGCCCAGGCTGACCAGCAGCGCCACCGCGAGCACGGCCGCGACGCCAAAAGCGGGAGCCTTGTTCGCGGCGCTGTGGTTTGCCGCGCGCAGGAAAGGCCAGACGATGGCGCAGAGGAAGGCCAGTACGGCAAAGGTAAACAGGCGAGAGAAGAGCGGCCAGAAATCCCAGCCCGCATCGCCTACCGCCCAGAACAGCGAGGCAATAAAGGCGATGGCGTAAAGTACGATCCCGCTGCTGCGATTGAGGAAAATCAGGATCGCGGCAATCACCATCACCACGCCCATTATCAGGAAGTATCCACTTCCGCCTACGGTGACGAGCTTAAAGCCCAGCCCGCCGACTGCCAGACCGATGAGCAACATCAGTCCGGCAAGGAGCCACTGCAGGATACGCGGTATCCCACGTGGCGCGCTGCCAAATGCCATTTCTGTCTCCTTAAGATCCCCCCGTCGTGCTGGGTGTGTACCAGTTGGGTAATAAATGCGGAGGGAAGAATGATTAATACGGGTGAATTCGGAGTTGTAAAATTATTTACGAACCATTTGGTGAATTCGTCGCTATGATAAAACTGTTAAATTGTTTTACGCAATTGTTAATGAATGATTTCGCATTAATTGATTAGCGCGCAAGACGGCCCCTCTCCCTTGAGGGAGAGGGCTGGGGTGAGGGGGAACATACGGCTGTGGTGGTCATTCCGTTCACTTTATGTTTCTTGCTACTCTGTAACGACATGGCCTGTGAACGTGCCAGGGCGGCTCAATCGCCACCGCCCTGGCAACCCGGGCTCCCGGCGGTAAATCGCCGCTTCGCGGATTGCTCGCCCCATCCCTGGGGCTCACCCTTTCAGGGCCAGCGCAGGCGCTGTCCAAAATTGCTCCCGGCAATTTTGTCCTCAGCTTATTCCTTCAGGCTATCGGGTCGGGCATGAGCCTGCATCCCTGCAGGCCACGCCCTCTCGGCGCATCCCTGCGCCTCGCCCCGGCCTTGCGGAAACGCTTCGGCGATTTACAGCCGGACCAGAGCGTCGCTGTAAGTTCTTCATTTTCCTGAGGCAATATTTATCGCTTCGGGTGGGAAAATGGCTGGTGAACCCTCGCCCCGTTGGGGAGAGGGTTAGGATGAGGAGGGCGAAAGTTGTCAGACCGGCATTGATTTACGGATAGCGCTCAGCAGCGTCTGCGCGCCCGTTGAAAGCGGCGTGTCTACGCGGGTCAAAATGCCGATAGGTTCACCGGGGCCGGGGGAGGTAATCGGCAGGGCGATCAGCGTTCCCTGACGTAAATCATCTTTCACCGCACCGGAGGGGACGAACCAGACGTAGTCATAATCCAGCGTAAGCTGCCGTGAAAGCGAGGCCGATAGCGTTTCGATACACCCTGAGGGCAGCGTACACCCCTGCATTTGCAGCAAGGTTTCGGCGGTCTGGCGGGGAACGGTCCCTTTTGGGCAGACCACTACCGGCCACTCCATCACGCGGCTTAATGTTACCGTGTCCTGCAGCAGGGGGTGATCGGGACGAACCACCAGCTTCAGAGACTCCAGGAACAGCAGTTCATAGTTGAGACCGCCCATCAGCTCAGGGTCGGACATGCGGCCGATTCCGAGATCCAGTTCGCCGGATTTCAGCCCCGCGAGCAGCATGGTGTTATTCATGGTGGCGACCTGAATCGTGGTATGCCGCTGCTGCTTGTGGAACTGGCCGATAACGGGCGGAAGAATGCCCAGCGCCGCGGTAGGCAGAGCGCCCACGCGCACCACCTCACTGGATTGCTCTTCTTTTCGGTGCAGGGACTGGCCTGCGGTATTGAGCGCATCCAGCACTTTCACGGCGTGCGTGAGGAATTGTTCGCCCACAATGGTAAGCTGCGCCCCCAGCCGGCCGCGGTCAAAAAGACGGGCACCGGTCAGCTGTTCCAGCTCGTTGAGGGTTTTTGAGAGCGCAGGCTGGCTCAGGTTGAGAGTTTCAGCCGCACGCCCCAGCGTTCCCTGTTGAGCGACGGCCACAAATGTATGCAAATGGCGCAAGCGTATGCGCTGACTGAACAGACCATTTTTTTCCATAGGCGATGTTAAAAACAGAGCGATGCGGGTGACAAGTTAAGTTGTTTAATTTTGATAACCTGATAGCAAAATATTTTTAACATTTGATCTGTTTGAGTTACAACATGTTTTTTGGCGGGGGAATAAAAGCGAACATCCTTGTTCGTTTATTGCTCACTGCGGAGGGGTATCGTCTACCGGTTTAGATCACGCCGTCGCCGCCATCGGAGCACCACACCTGGCCGGACGTAAATGAACATTCATCCGAGGCCAGCGTGACGTACAGCGGGGCAATCTCGACGGGCTGGCCCGGACGTCCCAGCGGGGTGTCGCCACCGAACTCCTTCACTTTTTCCATCGGCTGCCCGCCGCTGGACTGCAGAACCGTCCAGTAAGGGCCAGGAGCAACCGCGTTGACGCGAATGCCTTTCGGACCCAGCTGCTTGGCTAAGGATTTGGTAAACACCGCCAGACAGGCTTTCGTCTGGGCGTAGTCCAGCAGCACGGGGCTGGGCTTCACCGCCTGAACGGAGGAGGTATTAATGATAACGGACGACGCTTTCAGGTGGCGCAGGGCCGCCTTGGTGATCCAGAACGGAGCGTAAACGTTGGTTTTAAACGTTGCGTCAAAATCTTCCGTGGTCAGTTCCTCAAGCGATTCACGGAACTGCTGACGGCCGGCGTTGTTGACCAGAATGTCCAGCCCGCCCAGTTTCGACACGGCTTCTTCGACCAGATTCTGACAGAAGGTTTCGTCCCGGACGTCACCCGGCAACGCGATGGCCTTGCGGCCTTCCGCTTCGATCAGCTCGATGACCTCAGCGGCGTCTTTTTCCTCTTCGGGCAGGTAGTTAATGGCAACGTCAGCGCCTTCACGCGCATAGGCGATAGCGACCGCGCGACCAATGCCGGAGTCACCGCCGGTAATCAGCGCTTTTTTGCCGGCAAGGCGGCCATGCCCTTTATAGCTTTGTTCCCCGTGGTCGGGTACGGGCTGCATTTCGGATGCCAGTCCCGGCGGCGTTTGCGGCTGTTCCGGGAACGGGGGCTGCGGGTAAGCGTTCGTACGTTGTTTAGTATCACTCATAGCTGACTCCTTAAGCCAAGGGGTGAGATTTGATGGATAACTGCAGCGTTAACGCTTCGCTGAATTATTTCTGCAAACGATCTACACGGACGACGGCAGGAGATGATTTTTTATCAAGCGAACCGTTGATACTGATCATCTGGTCGGGTTTTACCGTTCTGCCGTCGAAGACTGCCTGGGGAATAATAACGTCGATTTTTCCGGTTTTATCCTGAAATACAAACTTATCGCCGCTACCGTCAATAAGATTACCGCGTAATGAAATTGTCGCACCATCGTGCAATTCTTTTGCCTGCTTGATGGTCATAATACGCGCGTCGTCGGTTCCGCGATATCCGCTATCAAGCGCGTGGGGAGGCGGTGGTGCTTCGCCTTTTTGTAAACCCCCGTTATTATCTGCCCATGCGGCCGGAGCCAGAAATATCAATAAAGCGGAAATAAGTGATAATTTCATCCGATATCCTTCATTTTGCGTGTCTTGACTTATTAAGTATTGTTGCTATTCCTTTATGTGGCAAATGTGATAAGTCCTAAAAACATTCGCGTTAGAAATCAAAATTATCGGATAATAAGCGAAACGGTGACGATGACCATGAAGCGTGAAAATGAAAAGTTACCCGGGATAGATGAGAGTTACCGTTTGCTGACGTTTGAATACGCGTTTCGTCAGGTGGGTTTTATTGTTCTGCTGGGTATTATCGTCGCGGCGATTGCCGGTCTGTTTTCCAGCGGAATGGTCAGCGACACGGTCAAAACGAATTCCTCTAAATCATTGACCATAGACTATGAACGCTTTGGACGACGGGAGACAGAGACCCCGATGGCGCTCGCGTTTCCGGTGCAGAGCGAGGGGAAGTATGTCCTCAGCATGACCAGCGAGAGCAGCGATGCGTATGAGCCCGGCAGCGTCTGGCCGCAGCCGGACGCTATGTTCAGCCGCGGGAAGACTCTCTATTTTGTCTATAACAACCTGAAAAAAACAGACAGCTTCTCCGTGTTACTCTTCACGACACCTTCCAGAGCCGGTAAATGGAAAACCGTCATCCGCGTCAACAGCGAGCCGGAAATTAACATCTGGCAATTTATTTATCCGTAGGAGGCTGATATGGATATGGTCTTTCGCGCGCTGGCTATTTATCTGTTTCTGGTGGTGGTATTTAAAGTGGCCGGGCGTCGCGCGCTGCTGCAGATGACCAGCTTCGATCTCATTCTGCTCCTGATAATTAGTGAAGCCACACAGCAGGCGCTTCTCGGACAGGATTTTTCCGTCACCGGCGCGATGATTACCATTACCACGCTGGTGGTAGTAGATATTATTTTCGGGCTAATGAAGAAGTATTTTTCTCCGGTGGAGAATATTCTGGATGGCACGCCTGTTATTCTGGTGGAGAACGGCGTGCCGTTAGCCGATAAACTGAAAAAAGTTGACGTGTCCTGTGATGATATTCTGGTGTCAGCGCGCCAAAATAATGGCATTACGGAAATAAGCGACATTAAATATGCCATACTTGAGCGCAATGGGCATATTTCAATCATTCCTTTCGAGAAATAAGAGGCGGCAAGATGAGCAATCTTTTTCACGACAGCAATAATACCGTGGGTGAACTGACGAAAAAGCTGGCGAGCAAATTAACCGATCTCGGGCTTCGCTTAACCACCGCGGAGTCCTGCACGGGCGGAAAACTCTCGGTGGCGCTTTGCGCAGAGGAAAACACCGCCGAATTTTATGATGTTGGGCTGGTCGTGTTCAGCGATGAAGCTAAAGCGCGGATCCTCGGCGTGCGTCCCGAGACGCTTGAGCGGTTTACGGCCGTGAGCGAGCAGACGGTAACCGAAATGGCCGCCAGTATCCGCGACATCGCCCAGGCCGATATCAGCATCGCCATCAGCGGCTACGCGGGTCCGGAAGGGGGCGACGACGGCACGGCGGCGGGGACGGTCTGCTTCGCGTGGAACATACGCGGCGAGACGAAGACCCGCACCGTGCTTTTCTCCGGTGACTGTCAGGATGTGGTCGAAAAAGCGGTGCATTACTCGCTGGCTGAACTGGTGACAACCTTGTCGGACGGGAATAACGGATAAACTCAGGTGGAGGTTCTATGGCTGTCATAGTGATTACCGGCGGGACGGCGGGCGTGGGAAAAGCCACGGCGCTGCACTTTGCAAAGGCGGGTTACGACGTGGGGCTCATCGCCCGCGATGAGGCCAGCCTGCACTCTACCCAGGAGGAGCTACGGCGCTTTGGCGTTAATGCCCACGCCGTGCAGGCGGACGTCGCCGACAGCCAGGCGGTGGTGGATGCCGCTAACGAAATTGAGTATCGCCTCGGCGCGATTGATGTCTGGGTGAACAACGCGATGGGGGCCATTCTGGCGCCGTTTCGTACCCTCACGCCGGACGAGTTTCGGCGCGTGACTGAGGTGACGTACCTCGGCTACGTGAACGGCACTCGCGCCGCGCTCGAGCTAATGGTTCCGCGCGACAGGGGGGTGATTATCCAGGTGGGCTCCGCGCTGGCCTACCGTTCCATTCCGCTGCAGTCAGCCTACTGCGGGGCAAAAGCGGCGATCCGTGGGTTCACCGATGCGGTGCGTACCGAGCTGATGCATGAGAACAGCCGGGTTCAGCTTTCGATGGTCCAGATGCCGGGGCTCAATACCCCGCAGTTCGAATGGGCGAGGAATAAGTTCGCCTGGGCGATGCGCCCGGTGCCGCCGGTCTTTGAGCCTGAGGTGGCCGCCAGCGCCATCTTCAGGGTGGCGCAAAAGCCGGTGCGCGAGCTGTGGGTTGGCAGCAGCACCATCCAGTCCATCGTCGGGCAATTTTTCTTCCCCGGTTTTCTTGACCGGCTGATGGTGAAAAAGGCCTGGGAAGGCCAGATGACCGACGATCTCAACGCGCCGGATCGCCGGGACTACCTCGACCAGCCGGTTAACGATCTGCATAAAATCCATGGCCGCTTTACTGACGAGGCGAAAACCCGCGCGCCGTCCGTCACCTCCGGCATGCCGGGGAAAGTGGCCCTTGGCGCCCTCGCGGTGGCGGGAATAGTGCTGACGCGTCTGATAACTCGCCGGAAACCGTAGTCAGCGCAGCGCGCTACGGTGCGTCCAGAACCAGCGATAGCCGTAGCCGCCAAGGCTGAGCTGAACGGTTTTACCGCAAATCAGCGCGTCATCGTAGCGCTTGTCCTCGAGACAGGCGGTCCAGGTGGCGTTGCGGATCCCTTTGGCGGTGAACTGCACCGGCTGGTCGCTGAAGTTGACGAAGGTCAGGATGCTGCGCTCGTCGGTCTCGTAATAAAGCCCCAGCACCGCGTCATCATCGATTGTGATAATGCGAAAGGGCGCAACGGCAATTTCGGGGAACTCCGAGCGGGTAGTGGCAATATCGATGATCCGGTGCAGGAGCGAGTTGTGGTGAAGCAGCGAATCGGCGACGTTGACTTTCTGATAGCGGTAAGGGCCATGGTCGATAATCGGCGCGATAAACTTTTCCGGGTCAGCTGCAGAGAAACCACCTCCTTGCGATCCTGCCCACTGCATCGGGGTGCGGACGGCGTAGCGCTCCTCCAGATCCAGGTCGTCACCCATGCCTATCTCGTCGCCGTAGCGCATCACCGGGACACCCGGCAGGGAAAACAGCACCGCGTGGCAGAACGCCAGCCGCTTCCGATCGCCGTTGAGCATCGGCGCCAGGCGGCGGCGGATCCCGCGCTGATAGACGTTCATCTCCTCATCAGGGGCGAAGGTATCGAGGACAAACTGTTTGTCTTTCTGACTGATGCCTTCCAGATCCAGCTCGTCGTGATTGCGCAGCCAGTTGGCAAAACAGCAGGAGTCAGGCGGGACGATCATCTTCTTCACCGCATTGCGCAGCGGGCGGGCGCTTTTGCGGGCCAGGCTGACGTAGAAATACTTGTTGAGCCAGAAATTGAGCACCAGATTCAGACGGTCGTTATTGCCGAAGTAGTCTTTATAGGCCTCAACGTCTACGTCAACTTCGCCCAGCAGGATCGCGTCCGGATTGCGCTCTTCGATAAGACGCCGCATATGTTCGAGGATCCACAGACCCTTTTTTTCATCACCATTTCCTGCCTGGGTGGTGAGGTGGGACGCGGCATCGAGGCGAAATCCCGACACGCCCAGCTTGAGCCAGAAGAGGATGATGTTTTCAATCTCTTTAAGCACCGCGGGCGAGGTGAGGTTCAGATCCGGCTCGTGGCGATAAAACATGTGCCGGTAGTATTGTCCCGCCTCGTCGTCCCAGCTCCAGATGCTCTTTTCCACGCCGGGAAACATGGGGGGCGTATCGTCCTCGTCGTTATCCGACCAGAGGTAGTAATCACGATAGGGTGACGCCGGGTTGCGGCGGGCCTGCTGGAACCAGGGATGCGCGTCCGACGTGTGCTGGATCAGCAGCTCGATAATGACCTGCATGCCCAGCTCGCGGGCCTGCTCGATAAAGGCGATGATATCGGCCAGCTTTCCGAAGCGGGGATCCACCTGAAGGTGGTCGCTGACGTCGTAGCCTTCATCGAGAAAGGGCGTGAGGTAAAACGGGGTGATCCAGATGACCGTCGCCCCCATGCGGCGTATATAGCGCAGCTTGGCCGCGATCCCGGCGATGTCCCCGCAGCCATCGCCGTTCAAATCATAAAATAGCGCGGTATCAATCTGATAAATAATGGCTCGTGTATGCCAGTCGGTCATAGCGTTCCTCAGTGATAGCCTTCAGTATCCGACACTTTGCCCCGGAAGACGTAGTAGCTCCAGGCGGTGTACACCAGGATCACCGGAATAATCAGCAACGTGCCTACCAGCATAAACAGCTGGCTGGCAGGCGGGGCCGCGGCTTCCCACAGGGTGATGCGCGGCGGAATAATGTTCGGCCAGAGGCTGATGCCGAGCCCGCTAAACCCGAGGAAAATAAGCCCCAGCGTCAGCAGGAAGGGGCGAGCGTGGCTGGCCGGGTTGCGGGTCAGGCGCCAGATCAGCACGCTGAAAAGCGCAACCAGCAGAGGCACCGGCAGGAACCAGAAGAAGTTGGGCAGGGTAAACCAGCGGTCGGCCACGTACTGCCAGCCGAGCGGCGTCCAGATGCTCACTACCGCAATCACCACGACCAGCGCCAGCAGCACGTGGCGGGTCAGCTCGCGCATGCGGGCCTGCAGCGCGCCTTCGCTTTTCATGATGAGCCAGGTGGTGCCCAGCAGCGTGTAGGCCACAACCAGCCCGATGCCGCAGAAGAGGTTAAAGGGGGTGAGCCAGTCAAGCGCGGAGCCGACGAAACGCCGCCCCTCAACGTCGAAGCCGTTAATCACGGCGCCCACCACCACGCCCTGGCTGAAGGTGGCGAGCAGAGAGCCGCCGGCAAAGGAGTAGTCCCAGAATTTGCGGTGCGACGGCGTGGCTTTGAAGCGGAACTCAAAGGCGACGCCGCGGAAGATGAGGCCGATCAGCATCGCGGTGAGAGGAATGGTGAGCGCATCAATAATCACCGCATAGGCCAGCGGAAACGCGCCGAACAGGCCTGCGCCACCGAGCACCAGCCAGGTCTCGTTGCCGTCCCAGACCGGCGCCACGCTGTTGACCATCACATCGCGCTCCTTCGCATCGCCCACGAAGTTAAACAGCAGGCCGATGCCCAAATCAAAGCCATCCATGATGATGTACATCAGCGTGGCAAAGACGATGATGGCAAACCAGATAACTGAGATATCGACGCCCATCAGTTTCTCTCCTGTTCAGGAACAGACTCAGCGGCAGACAGCGGACGGGCGGGTGTGCCCGAGGTGTTTGACGTCAGCGTATCGACAGGCTGCGGTCCTTTCTTAATCAGCCGGATGAGGTAAACATAGCCCACCCCAAACACCGACGAGTAGACGACGAAGAACGCCAGCAGGCTGATGCTCATCTGCAGGGTGCTGTGCAGCGATACCGCGTCGATGGTGCGCAGATAGCCGTAGACCACCCACGGCTGACGGCCCACCTCGGTGGTGACCCAGCCGGCGAGCAGCGCCAGCAGCCCGGCAGGCCCCATGCAGAGGGCAAACCAGTGGAACGGGCGAGAGTGGAAAAGTCGATGACGATAGCGCAGCCAGACGCTAATCAGCCCGAGGGTAATCATCAGCAGCCCCATCCCCACCATGACGCGGAACGACCAGAAGACGATGGTCGAATTAGGGCGATCTTCTTTCGGAAAATCCTTCAGCGCCGGGACCTGCTTATCCAGACTGTGGGTCAGGATAAGGCTGCCAAGCGCGGGGATCTCCAGACCGTATTTGGTGCGCTCCTCCTCCATATCCGGCAGGCCAAACAGCAGCAGCGGGGTGGCCTCGCCCGGCGGATTTTCCCAGTGTCCCTCAATGGCGGCAATTTTGGCCGGCTGATGCTCTAGCGTGTTCAGGCCGTGCATATCGCCCACGACCGCCTGGATGGGAGCGACCAGCAGCGCCATCCACATCGCCATGGAAAACATGGTGCGGACGGCGGGGGTATCGTTACCGCGCAGCAGGTGCCATGCGCCCGACGCGCCGACAAACAGCGCGCTGCTCAGAAACGCGGCGATAGCCATATGAATCAGGCGGTAAGGGAAGGAGGGATTAAAGACGATCGCCAGCCAGTCCTGCGGAATAACCTGTCCGTTCTCGATAGTGAAGCCCTGCGGCGTATGCATCCAGCTGTTGGACGCGAGGATCCAGAAGGTCGACATCAGCGTGCCGAGCGCCACCATGCAGGTTGAAAAGAAGTGCAGGCCCGGGCCGACCTTATTCCAGCCGAACATCATGACGCCAAGGAAACCGGCTTCAAGGAAGAAGGCGGTTAAGACTTCATAGGTCAGAAGAGGGCCGGTAATACTGCCCGCGAACTGTGAGAACCCGCTCCAGTTGGTGCCAAACTGGTACGCCATGACCAGGCCGGAAACGACACCCATCCCGAAGTTAACGGCAAATATCTTGAGCCAGAAATGGTACAACGATCGCCAGACGTCGTTTTTTGTACGCAGCCACATGCCCTCCAGCACCACCAGATAGCTGGCGAGGCCGATGGTGATCGCAGGAAAAAGGATATGAAACGAGACGGTAAAAGCGAACTGAATTCTGGCCAGATGGAACGCGTCGAGTTCGAACATGGTCCGTACCTCTGAAACGATGGGGCACGAGAATTGCCGGGCAGTTTATGGCTGCCCGGCAAAACCGATTACGGTTTAGTCTTACCGGCACCCAGCTCGGCACCGGTCAGCGGGTCAGAATGTGGATCGGACTTCGTGCGGGCAGACATCGCCTTGAGCAGGGTTGCCTGTTCGGTCGTGAGCGTGACGCTTGCGCTGCCATCGCCGCCGTCAACCGCAGGCTGGGGGGACTCAACGTAATCGAAATGTTTATCGCTGTTCCAGCTTCCGCGAACCTCTCCACCTTCAGACATATTGTAGTACTTGTTGGTGAATTCCTCGATTGGCGGCAATTTTCCCGGTGGGAAATTATTACGGATGGACTGCAGCGCCTTCTCAAAGGAGAGCTGGTGCGCCGCCTCGCGCGTCATCAGAAACGCCAGCGCATCCTTTACGCCGGGATCGTCGGTCACGTTGATCAGCCGTTCATAGATGATTTTCGCTCTGGCCTCTGCTGCCACGTTTGAGCGCAGGTCCGCCGTCGGTTCGCCGATGGTGTCGACGTAGGCCGCCGTCCAGGGCACGCCCGCCGAGTTAGTGAGCGGGGTGCCGCCACCGTAGAGCAGGGAGGTGATGTGGCTGTCATTGCCGTTTTCGGTCATGGAGCGATACAGCTCGGCCTCGTTTTCCACCCCTTCCGCCAGCGCGCCTTTGGCACCTTTATTCAGCATGCCGACTAGGGTACCGATGATTTCGAGGTGGCTTAGCTCCTCGGTCGCGATATCCATCAGCATATCTTTACGGCCCGGATCGTCATCGCTCAATCCTTGCGTAAAGTACCGGCAGGCGGCAGCCAGTTCGCCCTGAGGCCCACCGAACTGTTCCAGTAAAAGGTTGGCGAGGCCTGGGTTCGGTTCGGCAACGCGAACCGTGTATTGCAGCTGTTTGACGTGTCGGAACATGGCGATTCTCCCTGATTATTTTTTTGCTTCGACGCCCGATGCGTCTGAACGCAGCAGGAACTGTTCCGTGGTCTGCGGAATATGGCGAATCAGCCAGTCGGCCATTTCTCGTTCTTCCGCCAGAATCGTCTCGATGGCAGGTACCGAGGCCGTGTCGCCTGCTTTCTTCGCCGCCGCGAGCAGGGAGGTATAACAGGCTATTTCAAACTGTTCGAAAACATAGCCGCTGATCGAACCCTTCACGATCTCATCAGACGGGAACATGCCGCCGATGGACTGGCCGAGCGCCGCCATTTTGCTCATCGAATCTTTTAAAACCGAACGAGAAATATCATTACGGTCGAGGATTTCTTCCAGCAATGTAATTTGCCGTTTTGTCTCATTAATATGCTGCTCAATTCGGGCGCGAACATCAGGATAATTATCGATACGGCTGGCCATGGATTCCAGCATAGATTCGGCTTGCTTTTCCATCGCATGGGCATCGCGTAGCCAGTCATGGTAGTGTTCTACGTGATTCATCATTGTATCCTCATTAGGGGTTCGCTTATTTGGTCTCACTTTCAGCAGCCTGATCGGCACGCGCGGCACTGTAGCCAGATAAATGGCCGACAATATTGGCGTAAATGCTGATGATAATGACCCATAGCACGCTGTTCTTCCACCATATTACGGAAGGGATGGCGAGAATGAACCATATTATGGCTGCCGCTAAATGGCACCGTTTAATTGTCCTGGGACTGATGCTCATTTTATTTAACCTGTATTATTGCGTCATTTCTGCGCTTTTTGGTTAATATTTCCTACGGCCAGGTCGGTGAGTTTAAGGTCGGTCTCTTTTTCTTCTTCCAGCGTTTCGGCAAGAAGCTTAACGGCTTTTTTATAGCCCAGTTGTTCAGCTAGTGTTGCAAGGGTACCGTAGCTGGCAATTTCGTAATGTTCGACTTTTTGCGCGGCGGCAATAAGTGCGGCATCACGTACTTCATTTTTTTCCGTGCTTTCGATGACTTCGTTGGCTTCTTCAATTAAGCCTTCCATCGCCACGCACTTCATGCGCTTAAGCTTGATACCGTCTTCCTGCTCGACGATCTGGTCGATACGTTCGATCTGACCCTGCGTCTCCTCAAGGTGTGCGGTAAAAGCGGCGCTCAGCTTCTCGCTGGAGGCGGCGCGGGCAAGTTTGCTTAACGCACGGGTAAGCTGCTTTTCTGCGCTGTAGGTATCCGAGAGAAGATGAATAAAGACATCCTCGACGCTTTTCATATTCATAATAATTACGCTCCGGTAAAATAAGGAAAGGGTACTGCGAGCTTTTCAGCCCGCAGCATGCTCTCTGGTTTTATTAAAAGAGTATTAAATAAGATCAGGAGTTATCAGATTTACGGCCTCCGCCGTGACTGTTCTGTCCTCCTTTCTTACCCGCTTCAGAAGCGCGTTGCGGATCGTTTTTAAAGTTCCCACCGCTATGCTGGCCACCTTTACGTCCAGCTTCTGATGCTTTTTCACGGTCTTCAGCGAAATTACCGGAACAACCACGATGCTCTGCCATATTAAACCTCATAGTCATATATTGGTTATGTCAGTACGATACGAAAATATTCCGTATCACTCGTCGTTCGAGTAATAACTCTAGTCGCTGTGCGTCATCCGTCAAATGCGTTTTGCTATTTGCGGTTGCGTTATTTTTAAATATTTGTAAATTTGCGCTTCGCTTAAAATGGAAATATGGATAGACAGGAAGGACTTGTAAACAACCATTCAGATTAATCCTAACTTCGAGCTAAAAATTTGAAAGAAGAGGATAAAAATAATGGCGTACTCGAATTGGTTAATTTGCACTCAGAAGAGAGCCAAAAAATACTCCTTTATAGATAGAAAGCGGAACCCTAAATAATTATAAGGAAAATCCTGGATAAAAGCGTTCAGGTTGAAAGGGCGGTTCCGTTCGGCGCTGTTCAGGGGCCTGATAGCACACGGTTTGACCACTGTCGTCTTAAGATCACAATTCAGAAATTCTTCCCCCCGGAAGGAACGGGTTTCTCTACACTCCAGGTAATATTCACTGGAGGCATGACATCATGGCGAACACCATCACGGCTGATGACATTCGGGAACACTTTTCGCAGGCTATGTCGGCGATGTACCAGCAGGAAGTTCCGCAGTACGGCACCTTGCTTGAACTGGTTGCGGACGTAAACCTGGCGGTTCTGGAAAATAATCCACTATTACATGAACAACTGGCTAACGCCGATGAGCTTGCGCGCCTGAACGTGGAGCGTCACGGGGCGATCCGCGTGGGCACGGCACAGGAACTTTCAACCCTGCGCCGTATGTTTGCCATTATGGGTATGTACCCGGTCAGCTATTACGATCTCTCTCAGGCGGGGGTGCCCGTCCACTCAACGGCGTTTCGTCCGATAGAGGATGCGGCGCTGTGCCGAAATCCGTTTCGTATTTTTACCTCGCTGCTGCGTCTTGAGCTGATTGAAAACGTCGCGCTGCGCGAGCGGGCCGCGGAGATCCTGTCTCACCGCAACATCTTCACCCCGCGCTGCCTGGAACTGATCGACCTCCACGAGTCGGAAGGGCAGTTTACTGACGCACAGGCGCACAAATTTGTGCAGGAAGCGTTAGAAACCTTCCGCTGGCACCGCCATGCGACGGTCGATCAGGAAACCTATCTGGCGCTGCACAACGAGCACCGTCTGATTGCCGACGTGGTCTGCTTCCCGGGCTGCCACATTAACCACCTCACGCCGCGCACGCTGGACATTGACCGGGTGCAGGAGCTGATGCCGAAGTACGGCATCGAGCCAAAAATTCTGATCGAAGGTCCGCCGCGTCGCGAGGTGCCCGTCTTATTGCGTCAAACCAGCTTCAAGGCGCTGGAAGAGCCGGTGCTGTTTGCCGGTGAACATAAAGGCACCCACACCGCGCGCTTCGGTGAGATTGAACAGCGCGGCGTGGCGCTGACCCCGAAAGGCCGTGAACTGTACGATAGCCTCCTCGCCCAGGCCGGTACCGGTAAAGATAACCTGACCCATCAGCTGCATCTGCGGGAGATCTTTAGCGCCTTCCCGGACAGCGAAATGCTCATGCGCCGTCAGGAGCTGGCTTATTTCCGCTACCGCCTGACGCCAGCCGGGGATGCGCATCGTCATGCGTTTCGTCCCGGAGACGATCCGCAGCCGCTGATCGAGCGCGGATGGGTGGTTGCCCAGCCGATCACCTACGAAGATTTCCTCCCGGTCAGCGCCGCGGGGATTTTCCAGTCCA
Source organism: Enterobacter asburiae (assembly GCF_007035645.1). Lineage (NCBI taxonomy): Bacteria > Pseudomonadati > Pseudomonadota > Gammaproteobacteria > Enterobacterales > Enterobacteriaceae > Enterobacter > Enterobacter asburiae. The sequence goes on along the minus strand of NZ_AP019632.1, from coordinate 2,274,210 downwards.
ACCTCGGGAACGAAACCCAGGCCCGCAGCCACGGTAACGCCAGCCGCGATGCGTTTGAAGACGCGCTGGGATGCCCGGTGTATGACGAGTTTACGCTCTACCAGGAGGCTGAAACGCGCAGTAAACAGCGTTGCGGTTTGCTCTGAAATCGTTACTCTGCTGGGGTGTGATGGAAAAATTAAGGTCGTTATGCAAAATCCTTCCGCCCCTGTGGTTGAAACGCGCCAGGGCGCACTGTCTGGTTTAACCGATGAAAACGTCCACGTCTGGTGCGGTATTCCCTACGCCGCGCCGCCCGTGGGGGAGTGGCGCTGGCGCTCGCCCCGGCCGCCTGAACGCTGGGATGGGCTGCGCGAGGCCACGGCATTCTCGCCCTCAAGCTGGCAAAGCAGCGAGTATTGTCAGGAGCTCGGCGGCGGCGATCCGGGCCAGTTTTCCGAAGATTGCCTCTACCTTAACGTCTGGTCTCCCGCAGAGCGGGCCGAGCCGCTTCCGGTTATGGTCTGGCTGCACGGAGGCGGGTTTACGATTGGTGCCGGAGGCCTGCCGCCGTATAACGGCAAAGCGCTGGCCATGCGTGGCGCGGTTGTGGTCACGATCAACTACCGTCTCGGCCATCTTGGCTTTTTCGCCCATCCCGCGCTGGAAGGCGAGGAAGGGCGCGTAGTGCATAATTTTGCCCTGCTGGATCAGATCGCCGCGCTCGAATGGGTGCGGGATAACATCGCCGGGTTTGGCGGCGATCCCGCCAATGTGACCCTGTTTGGCGAATCCGCTGGCGCGCGCAGCGTGCTCTCGCTGCTGGCCTCTCCGCTGGCAGCAGGATTATTCCACAAGGCGATTGTGCAAAGCGGATACACCTTACCGGACACGCCGCGCGAGCAGGCGCTGCAAAAAGGGGAAGCGCTGGCCGCCCATTTCGGGCTGGAAAATGCGACCGCCGGGCAGCTGCGCGCCATTCCGCCCGAGGCGTTCTGGCCGCTCACCGCGCCGCTGAACGTCGCTCCGGCGCCTATCGCAGGAGACTGTGTTCTGCCGGAAGCCATGCTTGACGTCTTTTTCGCCGCGCGTCAGCATCCGGTGCCGGTGATGATTGGCTCCAACAGCGATGAAGCCAGCGTGATGGCGGTGTTTGGCATCGATCTCGCCGGACAAATTCAGAAGCTTCGCAGGGAGCGCCGCTTCGGGCTGGGGCTGATTAAGCTGCTCTACCCGGGCGTGAAGGGCGATGAAGAGCTGGGCAGGCAGGTGTGTCGCGACATGGCGTTTACCACGATGGGCTACGTGGTGATGCAGGCCCAGCAGCGCGTCGGCGGATTGTGCTGGCGTTACTGGTTTGACTATGTCGCAGAGGCTGAACATGCCACGTACATCAACGGTGCCTGGCACGGCAACGAAGTTCCCTACGTCTTCGATACGCTCGGTCAGGTGGAGCCTTCACGTCAGTACGTCAATGAGCGAGATCTGCAGTTTGCTGCCCAGGTGGCGGATTACTGGGTGAGCTTTGCGCGTGACGCGGGTCGTCGCGACATCCTGCCCGGGCCGACGCACTGGCCCGCGTGCCGTAAAGGGCGGGACGTTCTGTTACGCATTGGTGTGAATAAACATGCAGCTTTCAGGCTTGAAAACCGCTTTATGCGCGCCCGCATGAGCCTCTTCAAACGGGTGATGAAGCACCACGTCAGCCTCGATTAAGCAAACAGGCGCGAAACGCCGCCAGTCCATTTTCCTCGCCTGGCGTTTCGCGCAGCACCAGCCGGTAGCTTGCGCCGGTTTTTATGCTTGTCTCATAGGGCCGTACCAGCCTTCCAGCGTGAATATCTTCTGCCACCAGCGTTTCGTCGGCGATGGCGACGCCGAGCCCCTGAATGGCGGCCGTAATGGCGAGATCCATCGTATCGAAGTGTTGATTTTTATGCATGGCAAAGCCCGGACCTTCCTGTTTCGTCAGCCACAGCGACCAGTCTGTCTTGTCCCTTGTCGGGTGCAGAAACGTCAGCGAACCCAGCGCTGCACCCGCCCGCACCGGGCTTATCACCGGGGTGAGCGCCTCTTCGAACAGCAGATCGCCTGCGCTCATGTGCGTGCCGAACACGATGGCCGCGTCGTAAGACTCAGTTTTGAAATTGACGTTGTGATCGGTAGTGGTGGTCAGCGCGATCTGCAGATCCGGATGCTCGCGCTCCACCTCCAGCAGGCGCGGCACCAGCCAGCGCATGGCGCAGGTGGGGGCCTTCAGCCGGATCACGGTGTGCTGGCTGCGGGCCTGGTCGGCCACGGACAGCAGCTGCTCGAAAGCGGACTGCAGCTCCGGAAGCAGGGCGCTACCCTGCGGTGAGAGGCGCAGCCCGCGCGCGTGGCGTTCAAAAAGCGGAAAGCCAAACCACGCCTCAAGGGAGGCAATCTTACGGCTCACGGCCCCCTGCGTCAGACACAGTTCCGCCGCGGCATGGGTAAGATTGAGGTGACGCGCGGTGACTAAAAATGCGTCGATGGCATTAAGGGGGAGCGAACGGCGTGACATAGAAAACACCTCAGCTATGCATTTTTCTCATGGCTATTATGACAACAATTCGATTGTCCCGACAGCACAGATGTTGTTTGAATAGTTATGCAATGTCCATGAGAAGGGAAAGAGGATGACTTTACGAACGCCTGTGCAAACGCGATCCAAACTGCCGGATGTGGGAACCACTATTTTTACCGTTATCGGCCAGCTCTCGGCGCAGCATAACGCGATTAACCTTTCTCAGGGCGCACCGAATTTTTCCTGCGACCCGAAGCTGATTGCGGGCGTCACCCGCGCAATGGAGGCGGGGCATAACCAGTACGCGTCGATGACCGGTCTGCAGCCGCTCAAGGAACGTATTGCCGATAAAATTGCCACGCTCTACGGCACGCAGTACGACCCTGCCAGCGAGGTGCTGGTGACCGCCAGCGCCAGCGAAGGGCTCTATTCGGCGATTAGCGGGCTGGTGCACCCTGGCGATGAGGTGATCTACTTTGAGCCGTCCTTTGACAGCTATGCGCCGATTGTCCGTCTTCAGGGGGCAACCCCGATTGCCATCAAGCTCACCGTGCCGGATTTTGCCGTCAACTGGGATGAGGTTCGCGCGGCGATCACCCCGCGCACGCGCATGATCATCATCAATACGCCGCATAACCCGAGCGGTCAGGTCTTCTCCGCCAGTGACCTGCAGCAGCTGGTGGCGCTGACGCGCAATACCGACATCATTATTTTGTCTGACGAAGTGTACGAACACGTCGTTTTTGACGGCGAGCCGCATCACGGGATGGCCACGCACCCGCAGCTGGCGGAGCGCAGCGTGATTATTTCCTCTTTCGGAAAAACCTATCACGTCACCGGGTGGCGCGTGGGTTACTGTGTTGCACCGGCGGTACTGATGGACGAGATTTGTAAAGTGCATCAATTTTTAATGTTTTCTGCCGATACGCCAATGCAGCACGCGTTTGCTGAGCATATGGTCGACCCGCAAACCTGGCTGTCGCTGTCGGCGTTTTACCAGCGCAAGCGCGATCTCCTGCACAGCCTGCTGGCCGATTCGCCGTTTACGCTGCTGCCGAGCGCCGGATCGTTCTTCATGCTGGCGGACTACAGCCAGTTCAGCGACGAGCGCGACAGCGAGCTGGTGAAACGGCTGATCGTTGAGTACGGCGTTGCCACCATTCCGCTGTCGGCGTTTTATGCGGACGGTACGGATAATAAATTGATTCGTCTCTCTTTTGCGAAAGATGAGGCGACGTTACGGGCAGGTGCCCAGGCCCTGTGTCGGGTTAAACCACGCTGAGGAGTATGAGATGAAATTACGCGCGTTAGTTGTCGGCATGGGATTGCTGTGTACTTTTTCTTCCTTCGCGGCCACCGAGCTGCGTTACGGTCTGGAAGCGGAATATCCGCCGTTTGAGAGCCGCAATGCGGCGGGCGAACTGGAAGGGTTTGACGTTGAGCTGGGGAATGCCATCTGCAAAGCGGCAGCGCTGAAGTGCAGCTGGGTTGAAACCTCCTTTGATGCGCTGATCCCGGGCCTGGTGGCGAAGAAATTTGACGCCATCAACTCGGCGATGAACATCACCGAGCAGCGCCGCAAGAGCATTGATTTTACCCAACCGATCTACCGTATTCCGTCGCAGCTGGTCGGCAAGGCAGGTACGGCGGTTGAGGCAACCCCAGAAGGGCTGAAGGGGAAAACCATCGGCGTGCTGCAGGGATCCATCCAGGAAACCTATGCCAAAGAGCACTGGGAAAAGCAGGGTGTCACCGTGGTGTCTTATAAAGATCAGAATATGGCCTGGGGCGATCTGCTGAATGGCCGTATCGACGCCTCGCTGGTCATGTCCGCGGCCGGGCAGGCAGGTTTCCTCAGCAAGCCGCAGGGGAAAGGGTTTGGCTTCATCGGCAAACCGGTGTCTGACGACACTATCCTCGGCAGTGGGATCGGTTTTGGGTTGCGTAAGGGTGACGAGGCCACCAAAAAGCAGCTTGATGCCGCGATTGATAAAGTACGTGCCGACGGCACGATCGCTAAACTCGCTGATAAGTACTTCCCGGGTATCGATGTCAGCGTAAAATAACCGCCTCATTAGCCCCGGCGAACGATGTCGCGCCGGGGCATTTTTAATACACTTCATCCTTCACGCTGCCTCTGCGTTGGCTACGTCTGTTCACCCCAGTCACTTACTTAAGTAAGCTCCTGGGGATTCTCAGACTTGCCGCCTTGATCCAGCATGAATGATTTTGTGTATTTACTGTTTTTTACACCACTTTCGGGCCGTTCTGGTCGACAGAAAATATTTCTCACTTTGTTCATATAATCACCGGCCAACAATTGGATTCTTAACCATTTTTGTTTAGGCTGTGCGTTCTTTCTTGCCGTCATTTCGCCGAGCGCGAAACACATTCACACGACCATAAGGACGTTTTTCCAGGCATGAATCGCAGACGTTTTCTAAAAGGCTCGCTGGCAGTGGCAGCCCTGAGCGGCACATCTGGCCTTGCTTCCCTGTTTTCCAAAGCGGCATACGCTGCCGACTCTGACATTGCTGACGGCCAGAGCCGTCGTTTCGACTTCTCCGTACTGCAATCCATGGCGCATGACCTGGCGAAAACCCCGTGGGGTGGCGCGCCGCGTCCGCTGCCGGACACGCTGGCAACCATGACGCCGCAGGCGTACAACGCCATCCGCTACGATGAAAAACAGTCACTGTGGAACAACATTGAAGGGCGTCAGCTGGACGTGCAGTTCTTCCATATGGGGATGGGGTTCCGTCGCCGCGTGCGGATGTTCTCGCTGGACCAGTCAACCTCTATGGCGCGCGAGATCCACTTCCGTCCGGAGCTGTTCAGCTACGGTGAAACGGGTGTGGATACCAAACAGCTGGAAGGGCAAAGCGATCTCGGCTTTGCGGGCTTCCGCGCCTTTAAGGCGCCTGAGCTGGCGCGTCGCGATATTGTCTCTTTCCTGGGCGCGAGCTATTTCCGCGCGGTGGATGACACCTACCAGTACGGCCTTTCCGCGCGCGGTCTGGCGGTAGACACCTTTACCGACACGCCGGAAGAGTTCCCGGACTTTACCGCCTTCTGGTTTGAAACCGTCAAGCCCGGCGACACGACTTTTACCGTCTACACGCTGCTGGACAGCCCGAGCATCACCGGTGCCTATAAATTCGTGATCCACTGCGAGAAGAGCCAGGTGATTATGGAGGTGGAAAACCATCTCTATGCGCGGAAGGACATCAAGCAGCTCGGCATCGCGCCGATGACCAGCATGTTCAGCTGCGGCAATAACGAACGCCGCATGTGTGACACCATTCACCCGCAAATTCATGACTCCGACCGCCTGGCAATGTGGCGCGGCAACGGGGAGTGGATCTGTCGTCCGCTGAACAACCCGCAGAAGCTGCAGTTTAACGCCTATATGGACAAAAACCCGAAAGGGTTCGGCCTGCTGCAGCTCGACCGCGATTTCTCGCACTATCAGGACGTGATGGGCTGGTATAACAAACGCCCGAGCCTGTGGGTTGAACCGCGTAACGACTGGGGTAAAGGCGCGGTTGGCCTGATGGAGATCCCGACCACCGGCGAAACGCTGGATAACGTGGTCTGCTTCTGGCAGCCGGAAAAAGCGGTGAAGGCGGGCGACGAGCTGGACTTTAAATATCGTCTGTACTGGAGCGCCATGCCGCCGGTGCGTTCTCCGCTGGCCAACGTCTTCGCCACCCGTACCGGCATGGGCGGCTTCCCGGAAGGCTGGGCACCGGGCGAAAATTACCCGAAAGTGTGGGCCCGTCGCTTTGCTATCGACTTCGTCGGTGGCGACCTCAAGGCCGCTGCGCCAAAAGGCATCGAGCCGGTGATTACGCTCTCCAGCGGTGAAGCGAAGCAGGTTGAGATCCTCTACGTTGAGCCGTTTGACGGCTATCGAATCCTGTTTGACTGGTACCCAACCTCGGATTCGACGGAGCCGGTGGATATGCGCCTGTTCCTGCGCTGCCAGGGCGATGCCATCAGTGAAACCTGGCTGTACCAGTATTTCCCGCCAGCGCCGGATAAACGTAACTACGTTGACGACCGGATAATGCGTTAACGATCGATTCCCTCTCCCTTTGGGAGAGGGTTAGGGTGAGGGGCAATGACCGCAGCAAAATCCGAAATTATCCCGGTATCTGACGCTCTCGAGCTTCGCGCCGTCGAAGAGCGCTACGCCGCCGATCTGCATAATCTCGTCGTCCAAAACAAAACCTTTCTGCAAACCGCCTTTGACTGGGCGCAGCACGTGGGCAGCGAGGACGATACCCGCCGCAACGTGCAAAGTAACCAGATGCTGCACCAGCGCGGCTACGCCAAAATGTTTTTGATATTCAAGAGTGATGAACTGGTCGGCGTGCTGTCGTTCAACACGATTGAACCGACCAACAAAACCGGCTATATCGGCTACTGGCTGGATGAAAGCCATCAGGGGCAGGGCATTCTCTCCCGGTCACTGCAGGCGTTTATGCGCTACTACGTCGAACGTGGGGAGATCCGCCGTTTTGTGATCAAGTGTCGGGTGGCGAATCAGCACAGCAACAGCGTTGCCGTACGCAACGGTTTTACGCTGGAAGGGTGCCTGCGGGAAGCGGAATACCTGAACGGTCGCTTTGACGATGTGAATATCTACGGGAAGATCTACGCCCTATAACGCTCCCAGCAGCGGGGTGCGGGTGATGCGCTGGTCGCCGTTAATCACCTTTTCGCCGCGCAGGTGAATGCTCTCCCCGGCAAAGGCTTCAATGACCGCATCATCTGTGATTTCAACCCGGTGCTCAATGAGCACATCTCCGCTGATCCGCGCGCGTCCCTGGATCACCACCTTATCGTCCAGCATGATCGGCCCGCCGCGCAGCCATGCCTGACCGCCAATCAGAACGTGGTGCTTGATGACGCAGTTTCCTTCCACCACGGCATTCTCCGCAATCTGAGAGCTGTAGCGCACCGTCGGAATAGCATCGTCGTCATAACCGGCAATCACGCGGGCGTTGCCATAGACCTTTGCGCAGTCGCAGACCCAGACGTTATTTAAGTCGTTACCTTCGAGGATAGCGTTGTCGAATATTTCGGCGCGGTGCTCAACAAAGGCAAAATTCACCATCGCCTCGCCGTAGATTTGCGCCTGATGCACAATGCGCGACTGGCTGACGGTCGCCTTATCGTAGATTTGCAGGATCTGGTCATGGTCCGGCGTCAGACCTTTGGCGGCGATGATAACGCTGTTGTGCAGAATGCGGGCATCGCCGTAGAGATGGCATTCGCCCCGCACGCAGGAGTGCTGAATGGTGACGTTGTCACTTATGCGCGCCCCGTGGCTGACCTCCGCGCCGTCCAGCCAGCAGCTGCCGCTGATATGCGCATCGTGACTAACGATGCACGGCAGGGTAAGGCGCGCGTTGCCGGACACGACGGCACCGGCGAACACCACGCTGTTTTCGTCGTAGATCCAACAGTCGCCGTCCTGCGCGAGGGCGCGCTCATCGTCAACCCAGCCGCCTTTCGTACCAACCGTCACGTCGTTAAAATCCACTGTCGCGATAATCTGCCGCAGCGTGACAGAGCGGGTAGTGTCACCGTTTTTCCATTGCCAGAGGCGGGTTTCGTCGCTAAGGCGATATTTGTTCATCTTTAGGTCTCTGATAAGCGTCTTAACTAAACGTAGCAAATTTTTCGGTTTTCGAACGGCTGGCAACCAGACGGTAAACGCCTTAAAATGGCATTCAGGATGCACTTTAAACTTATGCAGGCTCAGGAAAAAATAATGACCGTTGATGAGAATTACTTCACAGAGAAATATGGCTTAACCCGCACCCATTCAGAGGTGCTGTTCAGTGCGGCAAAGATTAAACCGGGTAAAACGCTGGATCTGGGCTGCGGCAACGGCCGCAACAGCCTTTATCTGGCGGCCAACGGTTACGAGGTGACCGCGTGGGATAAGAACCCGATGAGCATCGAGAATATCGAGCGCATCAAGGCGGAAGAAGGGATCGATAACCTCCACACGGCGATTAAAGATCTCAACAACCTGAGTTTTGACGGCGAGTACGATTTCATTCTCTCCACCGTGGTGCTGATGTTCCTGGAGTCAAAAACCATCCCGGGACTTATCGCCAACATGCAGCGCTGCACCAGGCCCGGCGGCTACAACCTGATTGTTGCCGCGATGGACACGGCGGATTACCCGTGCACCGTCGGCTTCCCGTTTGCGTTCAAAAGCGGTGAGCTGAGCAACTACTACAAAGGCTGGGAGTTGCTCAAATACAACGAAGACGTTGGCGAACTGCACCGCACCGACGAAAACGGCAACCGCATCAAGCTGCGCTTTGCCACGATGCTGGCGCGCAAGCCCGCTTAGCGGGCAGCAAGCAGGCAGATCTGCAGGGCGGTGTTGTAAGACGCCTCGAACGACGACAGCGGCAGGAATTCAAACTTGGAGTGGAAGTTATGCGCGCCGGTGAAGAAGTTCGGCGTGAGCAGCCCTTTTGCCGAGAGCGCCGCGCCGTCGGTACCGCCGCGCATGGGCGTCGGCTTCGGCGTGATGCCGAGCGATTCCATCGCCTCGAACATCAGATCGATGGCGCGTCTGTCCTCACCAATCGCATTGCTGATATTGCTGTAGGTATCTTCAATGCGATAGTCCACCCTGGCCGTAGGATACTGGGCGGCAATCAGCGCGGCTACGTCGGCAATCTGCTGCTTGCGGGCGGCAAAGTTGTCCTTGTCAAAGTCGCGGATATTGGCCTTAAGAATGGCCTCGTTCTGGCCGGCCTGAATGCCGTTAAACCAGATATAGCCCTCACGCCCCTCGGTGCACTCCGGCGTTTGCTGGCGGTCAAAATGGTTGATGTAGTCAGTCGCCATCAGCAGGGGATTCACCAGCACGCCTTTGGCGGACATCGGGTGCGCCGTTACGCCGGTAAAGCGGATTTCAGCGGCTGCCGCATTAAAGTTCTCGTAGACAATTTCCCCCAGCTCGCAGCAGTCGATGGTCCAGGCGAAGTCGACGTCAAAGCGCTTAAGGTCCAGCGCTTTTGCACCGTTCAGGCCGATCTCTTCGTCAGGCACAAACGCCACGACGATATCCCCGTGCTGATGTTCCGCCGTCAGGTTTTCCAGCACCGTCATGATCACCGTGACCGCCGATTTATTATCCGCGCCCAATACGCTGGTTCCGTCGCTGAAAATAATCTCCTCATTCGGATACGCCAGAATTTCAGGATGCTCGTTAACCCGCAGCCAGATGTCTTTCTCTTTATTCAGACAGAGATCTTCACCGGTAAAGGTTAATATTTGTGGATGAATATCCGGTGATAATCCCACGTCCACGGTATCAATATGGGTAATAAAGCCGATGCGCGGCGCACCGGCCACGTTGCCTTTTTTGACCGCCGTTACCGTGGCGAATTCATCAATCACAATATCGTCTAACCCCAGCTGTGCCAGCTCCTGCGCCAGCTCCCGGGCCATGTCGTGCTGGCCCGGCGTTGAGGGCAGGGTTTTGACCTTTGGGTCGCTCTGGCTGGTGATCGCGAGATAGCGGAAAAAACGGTGCGTTAATTGTCTGGAAAGCGGCGAGCCCATAGTGTTTTATTCCTTATTTATTTTTCAGGTGTTTGCCACATCACTTTAATGTTATTTATGAAATGGCAAAAGAATTAATTAGCCGTCGAATTAAAAAGACAGGAATAAATGATGAAAAGCAAACTCACAACTATAACGCTGGCGCTTGCTGTACTCACGGTCAGTTCCTCCGTCGCCGCGAAAACGCTGGTGTATTGCTCCGAGGGATCGCCGGAAAACTTTAATCCTCAGCTATACACCTCGGGAACCAGCGTGGACGCCAGCGCCGTGCCGGTCTATAACCGGCTGGTTGATTTCAAACCCGGCACCACGGAGCTGGTGCCAAGCCTGGCGGAGCGCTGGGAGGTGAGCGACGACGGCAAGGTTTACACCTTCCATCTGCGTAAGGGCGTCAAGTTCCAGAGCAATAAATCCTTCACGCCGACCCGCGACTTTAACGCCGACGACGTGATTTTCTCGTTTATGCGCCAGAAAGACGTGAATCATCCGTATCACAACGTCTCTAACGGTAGCTACTCCAACTTCGAAAGTCTGGAGTTTGGCAGCCTGATTACCGGCATTGATAAGGTTGATGACCACACCGTGCGCTTTACCCTGGCGCACCCGGAAGCGCCGTTTGTCGCCGATCTGGCATGGTATTTTGCCTCGATCCTGTCCGCGGAATATGCCGACGCGATGCTCAAAGCGGGCACGCCGGAAAAGGTGGATATGGAGCCTATAGGTACCGGGCCGTTTAAGCTTGCGCAGTATCAGAAGGATTCGCGGATCCTGTTTACGGCGTTCGACGAATACTGGCAGGGGAAATCGAAGCTGGATCGGCTGGTGTTTAGCATCACCCCGGATGCCTCCGTGCGGTTTGCCAAAATTGAGAAGAACGAGTGTCAGGTGATGCCGTTCCCGAACCCGGCGGACCTGCCGCGCATGAAGGCGAACAAAGACATCAACCTGATGAGCAAAGCCGGACTGAATACCGGCTTTCTGGCGTTCAATACCCAAAAGCCGCCGCTGGATAACGTAAAAGTCCGTCAGGCGCTGGCGATGGCCATCAATAAACCGGCCATTATTGATGCGGTTTTCCACGGCACCGGCACTGCGGCAAAGAACCTGCTGCCGCCGGGCGTCTGGAGCGCAGACAGCGAGCTTAAGGATTACGATTACGATCCTCAAAAGGCGAAAGCGCTGCTGAAAGAGGCCGGTTTTGCCAACGGCGTGAGCGTCGACCTGTGGGCGATGCCGGTGCAGCGTCCGTACAATCCGAATGCGAAACGCATGGCGGAGATGATTCAGTCCGACTGGGCGAAAATCGGCGTACAGACCAAAATCGTCACCTACGAGTGGGGCGAATACCTTAAGCGCGTGAAGGGCGGGGAACATCAGGCCGCGCTGATGGGCTGGACGACCGCAACGGGCGATCCCGACAACTTCTTTGGTCCGCTATTTACCTGTACCTCGGCAAACGGTGGCTCAAATTCGGCGAAATGGTGCTATAAGCCCTTCGATAACATTATTGCGGAAGCAAAATCAACGACCGATCGCGATAAACGCGTGGCGCTGTATAAAGAGGCTCAGCAAATGATGCATGATCAAATGCCGGCGGTGATGATTGCGCATTCAACCATTTTCGAACCGGTGCGCAAGGAGGTGACGGGCTATGAAATTGACCCGTTTGGCAAACATCTGTTCTGGCAACTGGATATAAATCAGTAATTTTTCACTGCCCGGCACGCTTGCGGGCAGTCTTTTCGCAATTTGTGCTCTCCGCATCATTTTTTGTCACAACAAACCCGCTGGTCTTTTGCTATAACTTCAAATGCATACTTGCAGATAACATGGAAAACTATCATGCGTACTCAAACTTTTTTTAAAGTTGCAGTGCTTACTGGTCTGTTGGCGTTGGCGGGCTGTTCTTCAAAAGTCGCGGCTCCCGAACAATATTCTGGCTTTTTAAAAGACTATTCAGGCTTGCAGCAGACGACGTCTGCGACGGGTAAACCAACGCTGCGTTGGGTGGATCCTTCTTATAACGAAGCTAATTACGACAGTATTCTCTGGACGCCGATTACTTATTATCCTGCGCCTAAACCGACCACTCAAATTGGTCAAAAAACGCTTGATGAGCTGTTGAATTACACCAATAACAAAATGAAAACCGCTATTGGTACCCGTAAGCCAGTTGTGACCACGCCTGGTAAACACAGCCTGATTTTCCGCGGTGCAATTACCGGGGTGAGTTCGCAGAAAGAAGGTCTGCAGTTCTATGAAGTGGTGCCGGTCGCGCTGGTGGTAGCCGGTACGCAGATGGCAACCGGGCATCGCACCATGGATACGCATCTCTTCTTTGAAGGCGAACTGATCGATGCGGCCACCAACAAACCGGTCATGAAGGTGGTGCGTAAAGGCGAAGGTAAAGATCTGAACAACGAAAGTACGCCGATGACCTTTGCGACGCTGAAGCAGGTTGTTGATGACATGGCGACGGACGCCACCATGTTTGATGTGAAAAAGACCGCGAAATAAAATAAAACGGCCTGCGTAATGCAGGCCTTTTTATTTACGCCATTCGTAAGCGTCTGCACCAGGTTTCTGGTTTGGTAAACATCACCATATTTCCCCCCAGAATCAGCACTAATCCCACGATACCGTTGATATGCCAGACGTAGCCTTCATACACCGTGGAGATGGTCAGCGCCACCAGCGGGAAGAGCAGCGTACTGTAGGCCGCTTTGCCCGGACCGATACGTCCCACCAGCGTGAAGTAGGCGCCAAAGGCAATCACCGAACCAAACACGGCCAGATAGAGCAGCGCGCCAATGTAGCTGACGGTCCACTCTGGCGCGAAGCTGTCGCCTCTGAACAGGGCAATGCAGCCCATCACCAGCGTGCCGTAGAGCATCGCCCAGGCGTTGGTGGTCATGGTTTCAAGGCCTTTGCGCTGGTGACGCATGCTGATCATATTGCCCAGCGAGAAGCCGTAGGTGCCGAGCGCGGAGAGACCAATCCCGGTCAGGAGCGACGCGCTCCAGCCGCTGGCCAGCAGATCGTCCCAGAAGAGGGTTACGATCCCAGTCAGGCCCAGTGCCGCCGCCGTCCAGAAACGCGCGGGCGGGCGCTGCCCGAAGAAAATAAAGCTGTTAATGGCGTTATAGAGTACGGCCATGGAAAAGATCACCGATTCCAGCCCGGTGTTGATGTGCGAGGCTGCGGCGTAAAAACACCAGAAGTTAAAGCAGAAAACGCAGCATCCCTGGAGCATACAAAAGAGGTGATCCCGCAGCGCCAGCTTGCGCAGGCGGCGCAGGGCGATTAACACCACCATCATCGTGAGGCTGGCGACGGCGAAACGCCAGAAAATAGAGACCGGCGCCGCTACGGGACCCTGCTGCAGGAAAATCGCAATCCAGGTGGTTCCCCAGATGACCACCACCAGTCCGTATAATAATGCGTTCATATTTTTCTCTTCTCAAACCACGGAAGCCCGCAGTATGCCGCTGAGATCGGTCAGGGGCTTTCACCGGCTTGCGGTCGACTTGCAAAATCTTGCGCTTTTTTCTTTCCCGGGGGCTGGCAACGGGAGACAACTCTTCTTAGACTGATATTCCAGTCAATCACGCGCTTACGGTCATGTCTCACGCTTACGATACCTTTGAAACGCTTTGCCAACAGAATGCGGTCCTGCGGGAAACCGTCTCGCTGAATTCGGGCATTCAGCTGGCAGCGTGGTACAACAAGCACGATACGATAACGGTAAAAAGTAACCACCATACCCTGAGCCTGTACGTGGCGGACGGCTACGAAAGCTACCAAAAAACGCCGGGCGGCTGGAAGAACGGCGGGGGGCCGGACCGTTTCTGCTTGATGCCAAAAGAGAGCGAATCGACGTGGGATATCCGTGATGACCTGTCGTTTGTGCATCTCTACTGCACCGATGAACACCTGCGCGACGTGGGGGAAAAGATCTGGGACAAGCGCCCGCTTTCGCTGACGCTCGACGAGCGCATTTTTGGTAGCGATCCGAAAATCACCGCGCTGTATCGCCAGTTTTTGCTCGGCTGCGACTGGCAGCAGCACGCTAACCAGCTCACCCTGAGCACGGCCTCTACGCTGCTCCTGACCCATCTGCTGCAAAACTACTCTAACGTTCAGTGGAAGCTGCCGGTCGTCACCGGCGGGCTATCGCCATTCGTACTGCGTAACGTGCTGGCCTTTATCGAAGAGAACCTCGGGCAACCCCTGACGCTGGCTGAACTGGCGGCGCAGGCCGCCCTCAGCGAATACCATTTTGCCCGCATGTTCCGCCAGTCGACGGGGCTGGCGCCGCATCAGTACGTGATGCAGAGGCGAATGGAAAAAGCGAAGGCCCTTGTGCAGAACACGGCGACGCCGCTAACGGACATCGCCCTTGCCTGCGGGTTTAACTCCGCCAGCCACTTCAGCAACCGCTTTCGCAGCGCGACGGGCATGACGCCTTCGCAGCTACGCGCGGCGAGCGCGTGAAAACAGGGCATAGCACACGCCGCCCAGCACCAGCCCCCAGAATGCCGAACCGATGCCCAGGATTGTCACGCCGCTTGCGGTCATCAGAAATGTGACGATGGCCGCGTCGCGCTCCGCCTCGTGGCTCAGTGCCTGATATAAACTCCCGCTGATAGTTCCCAGCAGCGCCAGACCTGCGAGCGTCTGGATCCAGCTGAGCGGCAGAGCGGCCATCAGCCCGGTAATCGAGCCGCCGAAAATCCCCGCCAGCAGATAAAATCCTCCGGCTGCGGTGGCCGCCAGCCAGCGTTTACCGGCATCCGGATGCGCATCCGGGCTTTGACAAATGGCGGCAGTAATGGCCGCGATACAGATAGAAAAGACACCAAAAGGGGAAAACAGCAGCGCCAGCGCTCCCGTAAAGATGATAAGCGGCGAGACCGCCAGCGGGTAACCGGAGGCTTTCATCGTGGCGAACCCCGGCGCGTTTTGTGAGGCCATGGTTACCAGGAAGAAGGGCACGCCAATACTCACCAGGCTGGTGAAGGTGAACGTGGGGGCGATAAATTCAGGCATCACAAGCGAGAGCGTAAGCTTATCAGTGACAACGTCACCGCCCGCCCATGCCACGATACCGCCGACCAGCAGCGTGACCACGATGGCGTAGCGCGGTGCCAGCGCTTTTGCGATCAGCCACGCCGCAATCATGCTGCCGCACAGCAGAAAGTGACCCTCAAGATGCGCAAATGCGTGCAGGCCAAACTGCAGCAACACGCCTGCCAGCATGGCGGCAGCAAGCGAATGGGGGATCAGCCTCATCAGACGGGCGAAGAGCCCGGTGATGCCGCAAAGTAAAATGAGCGCGTTAGCAAAGATGAACACGCCGATCGTTTCCGGCAGCGTTACGCCGTGCAGGCTGGTGGCGAGCAGCGCCGCGCCGGGCGTTGACCAGGCGGTCAGCACCGGCGCTTTGTACCACCAGGAAAGCGCCAGCGTGCTGACGCCCATCCCAATCCCCAGCGCGGTCATCCAGCCTGCGATCTGCTGTGCGCTGGCACCAGCCGCCGCGGCGGCCTGCCAGATGATGGCGGCCGAGCTGGCGTAACCGACCAGCACGGCGACAAAACCAGCCAGGGCGACTGGAACAAGGTGAGAGGAAGGGCGCATGAAAACTCCGTTGTGCGTTATAACGTCCGATATAAGGTAACACTGTGCGCTATAGCGTACAAGTGGTATGCTGATCGCCATCAGGAGGGACTATGGACATCACACTACACCTTGCAACAACGCTGAAAACGCTGCGCCAGGCGCGCGGCTGGAGTTTATCGAAGCTCGCGGACGAGACCGGCGTGTCAAAAGCGATGCTGGGGCAAATCGAGCGCAATGAATCCAGCCCGACGGTGTCGACGCTGTGGAAAATTGCCACCGGGCTGAACGTGCCGTTTTCCGCGTTCATCACGGCAGAGGCGGACCGGCATGCGGTGTTTGACCCGCAGCAGCAGGCGATGGTGGTCAAACCGCTTTTTCCGTGGGACGAGACGCTCGGGTTTGATTATTTCTCCATCACGCTGGCACCCGGCGCGCTGAGTGAATCCACGCCGCATGAGGCCGGGGTGATTGAACATGTGGTGGTGGTCAGCGGCGAGCTGGATATGAAGATTGAGGGCACGTGGCAGACGATTTCTGCCGATTCGGGCGTCCGTTTCGCCGGCGATAAACCGCACGCCTACCGCAACAGCAGCGACCGGACGGTGCATTTTCACTCTCTGATTCATTATCCCCGCTGACGCTACGCAAAACTGTTTCGCTGACGCATACTTCTGACTACAATAGCCGCCATTTTGACCATAACGGATAACGACGAAGTATGCGCCTGCAATCCCATCATCTTGAACTTTTAAGCCCGGCCCGCGACGCCGCCATTGCCCGTGAAGCGATCCTTCACGGCGCTGATGCCGTCTACATTGGCGGCCCGGGCTTCGGTGCCCGCCATAACGCCAGCAACAGCCTGAGCGATATTGCTGAACTGGTGCCGTTCGCCCACCGCTTCGGGGCGAAAGTGTTCGTGACCCTGAACACCATTCTTCATGATGATGAGCTGGAGCCTGCGCAACGTCTGATTACCGATCTCTACCAGGCCGGCATTGATGCCCTGATCGTCCAGGATATGGGCGTGCTTGAGCTGGATATTCCGCCCATTGAACTGCATGCCAGTACCCAGTGCGATATCCGCACGGTCGAGAAGGCGAAGTTTCTCTCCGACGTCGGCTTTTCGCAGATCGTTCTGGCGCGCGAGCTGAACCTGAATCAGATCCGCGATATTCACCAGGCGACAGACGCGACGATCGAATTCTTTATCCACGGCGCGCTGTGCGTGGCTTACTCCGGTCAGTGCAATATTTCCCACGCGCAGACGGGCCGCAGCGCCAACCGCGGCGACTGTTCTCAGGCCTGCCGCCTGCCATATACCCTGAAAGACGATCGGGGCCGCGTCGTGGCGTTCGAAAAACACCTGCTCTCCATGAAGGATAACGATCAGACGGCCAACCTGGGCGCGCTGATCGACGCGGGCGTGCGTTCCTTCAAGATTGAAGGGCGCTACAAAGATATGAGCTACGTGAAGAACATCACCGCGCACTATCGCCAGATGCTGGACGCCATCATCGAAGATCGCGGCGACCTGGCGCGCGCGTCGGCCGGGCGCACCGAACATTTCTTTATTCCGTCGACGGACAAAACGTTCCACCGCGGCAGCACGGACTATTTTGTGAATGCCCGTAAAGGGGATATCGGCGCGTTTGACTCACCGAAGTTTATCGGTTTACCGGTGGGCGAAGTGCTGAAAGTGGCGAAGGATCACCTTGATGTTGAAGTGACGGAACCGCTGGCGAACGGAGATGGCCTTAACGTGATGATTAAGCGTGAGGTCGTAGGCTTCCGTGCCAATACGGTCGAGAAAACCGGCGAGAACCGCTACCGCGTCTGGCCGAATGAAATGCCCGCCGATCTCTACAAGGCGCGGCCGAACGCGGCGCTTAACCGTAATCTCGATCATAACTGGCAGCAGGCGCTGCTGAAAACCTCCAGCGAACGCCGTATCGCCGTGGATATTGAGCTGGGCGGCTGGGAAGAGCAGCTGATTCTGACCATGACCTGCGAAGACGGCATCAGCGTGACGCATACGCTCGATGGTCATTTCGAGGTGGCAAACAATGCCGAAAAAGCGCTTAACAGCCTGAAGGATGGCGTGGCGAAGCTGGGCCAGACGATCTACTACGCGCGCGCGATCGACGTGGCTCTGCCGGACGCGCTGTTCGTGCCGAACAGCCTGCTTAACCAGTTCCGCCGCGAAACGGCAGAGATGCTGGATGCCGCGCGCCTGGCGCAGTATCCGCGCGGAAGCCGTAAAGCGGAAACCGTACCTGCGCCAGTCTACCCGGACACCCATTTATCCTTCCTCGCCAACGTCTACAACCATAAAGCGCGTGAATTCTATCATCGCCACGGCGTGCAGCTGATCGACGCAGCCTATGAAGCGCATGAAGAGAAGGGCGATGTGCCGGTGATGATCACCAAGCACTGCCTGCGCTTTGCGTTTAACCTGTGTCCTAAGCAGGCGAAAGGGAACATTAAGAGCTGGAAGGCCACCCCCATGCAGCTGGTAAACGGCGATGAGGTTCTGACCCTCAAGTTCGACTGCCGTCCTTGTGAAATGCATGTGATTGGTAAGATGAAAAACCACATCTTCAAAATGCCGCAGCCCGGCAGTATCGTGGCGTCCGTCAGTCCGGACGATCTGATGAAAACGCTGCCGAAACGCAAGGGCAGCTAATTACCGAACGTGCGTGTCCGGTTTGCGCGACTTCTGCCACAGGTGATGCTCGCGCAAACCCTCCGCCGACTCTTCCGCAGCGCTTCGCAACTCATCGCTGTCGGCTTCATGACGAAGCTGATGCGCCACATTCTTGACCCACAAATACTCGTGTCCTTTGTGCCCGGCCATAAGCTGGCCGGAAAACAGCGCACAGATAAGCATGACGAAAGATAACCCTTTTTTAATCATGGATTCACCGCTGAAAAAGAATGCGGGATAATCATGTCGATTATTTTTTAGGGTTATTATTCAAAAATTAAAATTAGCGAAAAGGAAATGTCAAATAATGTGGGTTCGGAATTACGGTTAAGATATTTCCTAAAAAAACCATGACGCTTTGTAAAGTACCATTTCTGGACCTCAATTAGATATTTGCATTAAGGATAAACCTTATATAATAGTAAGTCTCTGGCTAAGGAACAGGTCATTTCTAAATGAAAAAAATAATAGCGCTTGCGCTTCTGGCGGTTGCTGTTGTGGCCGCTGCAGGGATTCGTTATGCAGCTAATGATGAACCAGAATATATTCGTTCTGCGGAAATTCGCGTGGGTTCCTATTTAACCAGCGATTATGGTGGCGTTGCCTGCTCAAGCAAAAAAATAAACGATCGGCGCTGGGAATTAGATTGTACTCATCAGGCAAGAGGAAAAACATTCCAGTTTGCGGTGTATCCCTCTGAAAAAGCACCTTATGGTGTCGCTCGCTCCTTTTATCTTGAAGCCCTTAATGACGACGCAAAACAGAGCGCTGAGCAGGGGCTTATGCGTTATTTGCAGATCAATACCCATGCAGGTTAATAAGGTTGTTTAGCGTTCGTTAAGACAACAGGTGTTAGGTTGTAAGGGATCCGCAGCCCGGCCACGGAGTGTCGGGACGTAGAGACCAAAACACAAATCTATCCATGCAAGCATTTACCGCCAGTTATTGGCGGTTTTTTTTTGCGCAGGCCGTCGCGATAGGGTTATGGCCTCAGTCGATAATGTGACTGCACCAGACCCGAAGGGAAACTGCGGCTGGATACCAGAATTAAATCGATATCCTGAGGAAGGGTTCCGAAAAGCGGTTTTCCCGCTCCGAGCAGGACAGGAACGGTCGTGATCACCATATCGGCCACCAGCCCTTCGCGCAGGAATGACTGGATCACCTGTCCGCCATCGAGATAGACCCGATGAACGTTCTGCGCAGCGAGATCGTCCAGCACCTCCTTTGGCGTCCGGGATGAAAACTGCACTTTTCCCTTCAGCGCCTCCGGCACGGTCGTACCGCCCAGCTGTCGGGAGAGTACCAGCACGGGCCGTTCATAAGGCCATGCGTCAAAGGTCAGTACCTTCTCATAGCTACCCCGGCCCATCACGATCCACTCTTTGTCCGCGATGAACGCCTCATAGCCATGATCTTCTGTGGGATCGTCGCGCTGCAGCAGCCAGTCGATATCGTCATTCTGTCGGGCGATGTAGCCATCAAGACTAACCGCGATAAAAACGTGTGTGGTGACCATCAGGTGCTCCGTATTACGAAAATTAAAAAATGAATCTTCCTCTTAGCGGAGAGGGGCCCCTTTGTAAACGTGTATTCTGAAGCAATAAGACTGTCTTCAGAATAATGACAGACTTACAGCGATGCCCTGGTCCGGCTGTAAATCGCCGAAGCGTTTCCATAAGGCCGGGGCGAGGCGCAGGGATGCGCCGAGAGGGCGTGGCCTGCAGGGATGCAGGCTCATGCCCGACCCGATAGCCTGAAGGAATAAGCTGAGGGCACCGCGAAGCGGCGATTTACCGCCGGGAGCCCGGGTCGCCAGGGTGGTGGCGATTGAGCCACCCTGGCACGTTCACAGGTTATGTCGTTAAAGAATAGCAAGGAACATAAAGTGAACGGAATGACCACCAGAGCCGTATGTTCCCCCTCACCCCAGCCCTCTCCCTCAAGGGAGAGGGGGGCGTCCGTGCAGGCATTATTTTGTGGGGAACCCTCAACCGTTAGCGGGCAGTACCCGGACGTGAAAATTGTTTGCGATACTGAGCCGGGGAAAGCGCGAACTGCTGGCGAAAATGATGACGCAGTGTTGATGCCTGACCAAACCCGGTCTGTTCAGCGATGCTGTCGATGCTTAACCGACTGCTTTCCAGATAATCTTTTGCCCTGAGCAGGCGTTCATTGATTAACCAGCGTGCGGGCGTCGTCCCCGTTGCCGCCTCGAAGCGACGAAGGAAGGTGCGCTGGCTCATTCCGACCCGACGCGCCAGGGAGTCGACGCTGTGCGCCTCGATAAGATGCGTGTGCAGAAAGTCAAACAGCTGGCCGAGACGCTGGCTTTCCCGCAGCTGGGCTACCGGGCGGCTCAGCTGTTGTGGCTGTGAACCATCCCGGTGAGGGGGAATGACCAGCCGACGCGCCACGCTGTTGGCGGTTTCCATGCCATAATCCCGCCGCACAACGTGCAGACAGAGATCGATTCCCGCCGCGCTGCCGGCGGACGTCAGAATATCGCCTTCGTCCTGGTAGAGCACATCCTCAACCACGTCGATGTCAGGGTAGCGGGCTTTAAGCGCGTCAATGTAGCGCCAGTGGGTTGTGGCTTTGCGGCCGTTCAGCAGCCCCGTAGCGGCCAGCACAAACACCCCCGAACAGATGGAGAGCAGCCGGCATCCTCGCGCGCTGGCCTGGCGTAGTGCCTCGCAGAGCGCGTCCGGAACCGGTGAATCCAGCCCCCGCCAGCCGGGAACCACAATCAGGTCCGCAGACGCAAGCAGGCTTAAATCACCATCGGCAACGATGCGGATCCCGCCAGTTGCCCGAAGTTCACCGCTGTCCACGCTCGCCACCGCAAAACGATACCATTCATCGCCAAGCTCGGGACGCGGCAGGCCGAAGATCTCCACCGCTACGCCAAACTCAAAGGTACACAGACCGTCATACGCCAGCACGACTACCTGCGGGCGGGCAATTTGTCTTAAGTTTGTCATCTTTTTGCTGTTTTCTGGCATAAGCGAACGCATTCACGGGCTGAATTTGTGGATAGAGTAGTGTTAACACAAACGCCAAAGATGAGGAAGGATCATGAGCTATGTTACTGAATTTCCGGCTGCCGAGCCGCAGGAAGCCGTTACCCATTTTCTGCGCCGCCTGAGTGTTGAAACCGACTGCGCGGATGTGCATCACGCCATCGCCAATAATGAGCAGGACTTTGTGTTGCTGCACGTGGTGGGCAGCCCGGAGCAGTTTGCCCGCCGTCACGTGCCCGGCGCACTGCACCTGCCGCGGAGCCAGATGACCGCCGAGCGCATGGCCCAATGGCCTGAAGGCACGCTGTTCGTCGTTTACTGCGCAGGGCCGCACTGTAACGGCGCGGACAGAGCCGCGCTGAAGCTGGCGCGCCTCGGGCTGCCGGTCAAAATCATGCTCGGGGGGATCACCGGCTGGGAGGATGAAAAGTTCGCCTTTGCCAGCAGCGAAACCGCCGTCGCGCTGTGAAGATGAATTTTTTTCAACACCCGTGAAATTTTCTCGTTTGCCGGAGCAGGACAGGTATGACATCTTTTTTGGACATTTAGACATCCAGAAGTCTAAAGCTTCAAATGATGAATTATCACTGCTGGCAATTATCGCCGGCAGACTGAGGAGATTTCCATGCAACGACAGCACGCCCCGTACCGCGCCGATGTAGTCGGCAGTTTTTTACGCCCGGATGCCATCAAAGAGGCTCGCCTGAAGTTCGCCAGCGGCGAAATTGACGCCGGACAGCTTCGCGCGGTAGAGGATGATGCCATTCGCCACGTCGTTGAGCAGCAGTGTGCGTGCGGCCTGCATGTGGTCACCGACGGTGAATTTCGCCGTGCCTGGTGGCACTTCGACTTCTTTGACGGTCTGCAGGGCGTTGAGCGTTACGATTCGCAGCAGGGCATTCAGTTCAACGGGGTACAAACCAAAGCCCACGGCGTGCGCGTCACCGGCAAGCTGGGCTTTGGCGACCACCCGATGCTCGAAGATTTCCGTTACCTGAAAAGCATCAGCGGCAATGCTCAGCCGAAGATGACCATTCCCAGCCCGAGCGTGCTCCATTTCCGCGGCGGCCGTAAAGACATCGATGCGACGGTCTACCCGGATCTGAATGACTATTTCGACGATCTGGCGACCACCTGGCGCGACGCCATCCGCGCATTTTACGACGCGGGCTGCCGTTACCTGCAGCTGGACGATACCGTCTGGGCCTATCTCTGTTCGGACGATCAGCGCCGTCAGATCCGCGAGCGCGGTGACGATGCCGATGAGCTGGCACGCATCTATGCCCGCGTTCTGAACAAGGCTCTGGAAGGCAAGCCGGACGATCTGACCATCGGGCTGCACGTCTGCCGCGGTAACTTCCGTTCAACCTGGATTTCCGAAGGCGGCTATGAGCCGGTGGCGGAAGTGCTGTTCGGGACGGTCAACGTTGACGCGTTCTTCCTGGAATACGACAACGACCGCAGCGGGGATTTCGCGCCATTGCGCTTCGTTCGCCCGGGCAAGCAGCAGGTGGTGCTGGGCCTGATCACCACGAAAAACGGCGAGCTGGAGAACCCGGAGGGGATTAAAGCTCGTCTGGAAGAGGCGGCGAAATACGTGGCAAAAGAGCAAATTTGCCTCAGCCCGCAGTGCGGCTTTGCCTCTACCGAAGAGGGCAACAGCCTGAGCGAATCCCAGCAGTGGGACAAAGTCCGTCTGGTTACGCAGATCGCCAGCGAAGTCTGGTAAAGCCTCATCCACAGCGCTGCATTATAAAAGTGCAGCGCTGTGCCATTCTGAGACGTTCTCTTTACATCCTGCGTTCCCCTTCCTGAAATAGCGCTTCCTCCATTCTGGCATCCTTTTTGCTCCTGCTTCGCTGACACATTTTTTTTCCGCGTCCACGCCGTAACGGACGTTTTCGCACAGCGTTCTTTTTCAGGAGTGAAAATATGCAGCGTCGTACCTTATTAAAAGCCTTTGCGTTATCCGCATCCGTCGTGACGATGGGAATGAGTTTTGGCGTGCAGGCGGCCGATACCATCAAAGTGGGGATCATGCATTCTCTTTCCGGCACCATGGCCATCTCCGAAACGCCGCTGAAAGACGTCGCGCTGATGACCATCGACGAGATCAACGCGAAAGGCGGCGTGCTGGGTAAAAAACTGGAGCCGGTGGTGGTGGATCCCGCCTCAAACTGGCCGCTGTTTGCCGAGAAGGCGCGCCAGCTGTTAAGTCAGGATAAAGTGGCGGTGGTATTCGGCTGCTGGACGTCGGTATCGCGCAAATCCGTGCTGCCGGTCTTCGAGGAGCTGAACGGTCTGCTGTTCTATCCGGTGCAGTATGAAGGCGAAGAGATGTCGCCAAACGTCTTCTATACCGGCGCCGCGCCGAACCAGCAGGCCATCCCCGCGGTGGAATACCTGATGAGCGAAGACGGCGGCGCGGCGAAGCGCTTCTTCCTGCTGGGCACGGACTATGTTTACCCGCGCACCACCAACAAGATCCTGCGCGCGTTCCTGCATTCGAAAGGGGTGGAGGATAAGGACATCGAGGAGGTTTATACCCCGTTCGGTCACAGCGACTACCAGACCATCGTCGCCAACATCAAGAAATTCTCCGCGGGCGGCAAAACCGCCGTGGTGTCGACCATCAACGGCGATTCCAACGTTCCGTTCTACAAAGAGCTGGCTAACCAGGGTCTGAAGGCAACCGACGTGCCGGTGGTGGCGTTCTCCGTGGGTGAAGAAGAGCTGCGCGGGATCGACACCAAACCGCTGGTCGGCAACCTCGCGGCGTGGAACTACTTTGAATCCGTGGATAACCCGACCAACCAGGCCTTCGTGGCGGATTACAAAGCCTATGCGAAGGCGCACAAGCTGCCGAATGCCGATACCGTGGTGACCAACGACCCGATGGAAGCGACTTACGTGGGGATCCATATGTGGGCGCAGGCGGTGGAAAAAGCGGGCACAACCGACGTGGATAAAGTGCGTGCGGCGATGGCCGGTCAGTCCTTTAAGGCGCCGTCAGGCTTTACGCTCACCATGGATGCCACCAACCACCATCTGCATAAGCCGGTCATGATCGGTGAAATCGAAGGCAACGGTCAGTTCAACGTGGTGTGGCAGACAGAACAGCCGGTACGCGCCCAGCCGTGGAGCCCGTTCATCGCCGGTAACGATAAAAAGCCCGACCAGCCGATGAAAACCGCCAGCAACTAAGCCATCACCAGGGAGAAACGTCATGAACGCCATGCGCATGTTCATCGCTCTTGTATGGCTTTCCGGACTGCTGCCAGGGATGGCGCAGGCATCGGATGCCGATCGTTTTGTTGCCGCCAGCCGCAGCCAGCAGGCGGAGTTGCTGACGCAGTGGGCCGCCGCGCCGGACGCCGCGAGGCTGCCGCTGCTGCAGGCACTGCAAAAAGAAAACCTGTATACCGACAGTCAAAAGCACGCCTTTGCGCAGCGCAACGGTCAAATGGTTTCGCTCGGTGACGCTAAGTCGACCGAAGGGGCAGCCAAAGCCGTTCGTCTGACCAACCGGCTGCGCGTGCTGGCCGCCACGGCCATCGCTACGCATCAGCTGGTGAGTGACAGTGTCACAGAAAGGCGGGCGGCGGCCCGTCAGCTTCAGCGGGATGCCCAGCCTGGAATGCTCGCTTTTCTGGAAAAGCGGGTAAACGATGAAACGGACGCGGTGGCACGTCAGGCGCTTTTACTGGCGGTAGCGAATCTCCAGCTAGCCAGCCCGCAGGCAGAGGTGCGCCGCAAGGCCGTCGAGTTATTAGGGCAGTCCGACGATCCTGACGTGGAGTCCAGACTTACCCCGTTTACCCAGGCACAGACAGAGCCGGATGCCGGGGTGCGCGCCGCCGCGCAGGAGAGCCTGAGCCAGATCCAGCATCGACTGATGTGGGGCGATCTGCTGGGCCAGGCGTTTATGGGGCTCTCTCTGGGGTCGGTGCTGCTGCTGGCGGCGCTGGGGCTTGCCATCACCTACGGCCTGCTGGGCGTCATCAATATGGCGCACGGTGAGATGCTGATGCTGGGAGCGTATGCCACCTGGATGGTGCAGCAGGCAATGGCCGGGCTTGCGCCCCAGTGGCTGGCGCTCTATCCCGTTATCGCGCTTCCAGTCGCGTTCTGCCTGACGGCGGGCATCGGGATGGTGCTGGAGCGCACCGTGATCCGCCATCTGTACGGTCGTCCGCTGGAAACGCTGCTGGCAACGTGGGGGATTAGCCTGATGCTCATCCAGCTGGTGCGCATGACGTTTGGCGCCCAGAACCTGGAGGTGGCCAACCCGGCATGGCTGTCCGGCGGGGTGCAGGTTTTTGCCAACCTGACGCTGCCGTGGAACCGCATCGTGGTGCTGGGCTTCGTGCTGCTGGTGCTGTTCTTTACCTGGCTCATTCTGAATAAAACCCGTCTGGGGCTCAACGTGCGTGCGGTGACGCAGAACCGCAGCATGGCCGCCTGCTGCGGGGTACCGACAGGCCGCGTCGATATGCTGGCGTTTGGGCTTGGCTCAGGAATTGCGGGGTTAGGCGGCGTGGCGCTATCGCAGCTCGGTAACGTCGGGCCGGAGCTGGGTCAGGGCTACATCATCGACTCTTTCCTCGTGGTCGTTCTCGGTGGCGTAGGCCAGCTGGCAGGCAGCGTGGCCGCGGCGTTTGGTCTGGGTATTTTCAATAAAATTCTTGAACCGCAGATGGGGGCGGTGCTGGGCAAGATCGTGATTCTGGTGGCGATCGTGCTGTTTATTCAAAAACGCCCTCAGGGGCTGTTTGCGCTGAAAGGGAGGGTGATTGACTGATGAGCCAGCCGCTGACCTTAACGCTGGCGCGCAAAGCGCCGCGCACAACGCAACTTGCAGGTAGCCTGATGGTGGTGTGTCTGCTGATATTACCGTTTTTCGCCTTACTGCCTGCGACGCATCCGCTGGCGCTGTCGACCTGGATGCTGACGTTGATTGGCAAGATCCTCTGCTATGCCATCGTTGCGGTGGCGCTGGATCTGGTGTGGGGCTACGCCGGGATGCTCTCTCTTGGGCACGGCATCTTCTTCGCCCTGGGCGGCTACGCGATGGGCATGTACCTGATGCGTCAGGCTGCGGGTGACGGTCTTCCTGCGTTTATGTCGTTTCTCTCCTGGAGCGAGCTGCCGTGGTTCTGGTGGGGAACCCAGCATTTTGCCTGGGCGCTGGTGCTGATTGTGATGGTGCCGGGCCTGCTGGCACTGGTGTTCGGCTGGTTCGCCTTCCGTTCAAAGATCAAAGGGGTCTATTTCTCGATTATGACCCAGGCGCTGACCTATGCCGGGATGCTGCTGTTCTTTCGCAACGAAACCGGTTTTGGCGGCAATAACGGCTTTACCGGCTTCACCACGCTGCTCGGGTTTTCGGTAACGGAAACGACCACCCGTATCGCGCTGTTTCTGGCGACCGTGCTGTTGCTGCTTCTGGCGTTAGGCACCGGATTTGCCCTGGCGAAGAGCAAGTTTGGCCGCATCCTGACCGCCGTTCGCGACGCCGAAAACCGCCTGACGTTTTGCGGCTACGATCCGCGCGGGTTCAAGCTGCTGGTATGGACGCTTTCCGCCGTGCTGTGCGGCCTGGCGGGGGCGCTGTACGTCCCGCAGGTGGGCATAATTAACCCCGGCGAAATGTCGCCGACCAACTCGATTGAAGCCGCGATCTGGGTGGCGCTGGGCGGGCGCGGCACGCTGGTCGGGCCAGTGATTGGCGCGGCGCTGGTGAACGGCGCCAAGAGCTTCTTCACCGTCGCGATGCCGGAATACTGGCAGCTGTTCCTGGGGCTGATTTTCATCGCCGTCACGCTGTTTTTACCGCGCGGCGTCTACGGTCTGTTTCGAAAGGGAGATAAATAATGCAGCCAGCCGAAGGGTTATTTACCCGCCAGTTGCCGGGCGATCGTTACCGTGAACAGACCGACCCGGTGCTGCAGCTTGAGGCCATTAACGTCAATTTTGACGGATTTCAGGCCCTGACCGATCTGTCGCTGAATATCGGCGTGGGCGAGCTGCGCTGCGTGATTGGCCCTAACGGCGCCGGTAAAACCACGCTGATGGACGTCATCACCGGCAAAACGCGGCCAAATAGCGGCAGGGCGATTTACGATCAGTCTATCGACCTGACCGCGCTGGAGCCCGCGGCCATTGCCCGCCAGGGGATCGGCCGTAAATTCCAGAAGCCCACGGTTTTTGAAGCGCTGACGGTGTGGGAAAACCTGGAGATCGCCATGAAAACCGATAAATCCGTCTGGGCGAGCCTGCGGGCAAAACTCAACGGTGAACAGCGCGACCGCATCGATGAGATGCTGGTTTTGCTGCGCCTTAGCTGCGAGCGCGACCGACGCGCCGGGCTGCTTTCTCACGGGCAAAAACAGTTTCTGGAAATCGGTATGCTTCTGGTGCAGGACCCGCACCTGCTGCTGCTGGATGAACCGGCCGCCGGGATGACCGACGCGGAAACCGAATACACCGCCGAGCTGTTCAAAACGCTGGCGGGTAAGCACTCCCTGATGGTGGTGGAGCACGATATGGGCTTTGTTGAGACTATCGCCGACCACGTCACGGTGCTGCATCAGGGCCGCGTGCTGGCGGAAGGTTCGCTTCGCGAGGTGCAGGCTAACGAGCAGGTGATTGAGGTCTATCTGGGGCGCTAAGGAGCGATGATGTTACAGGTTAACGAACTGAATCAGTATTACGGCGGCAGCCATATCCTGCGCGGCGTGAGTTTTGAGGCCGTCACCGGAGAGGTCACCTGCCTGCTGGGGCGCAACGGCGTCGGGAAAACCACGCTGCTGAAGTGTCTGATGGGGCTGATCCCGGCGAAAACCGGGGAGGTTATCTGGCAGGGTAAAAAAATCACCCACAGCAAGCCGCACCAGCGGGTGCACTCTGGCGTGGCGTACGTCCCGCAGGGCCGCGAGATTTTCCCGCGCCTGACCGTGGAAGAGAATCTTCTGCTCGGGCTGTCGCGTTTTTCCGCCCGCGAGGCGAAGCAGGTTCCGGATGAGATCTGGCAGCTGTTTCCGGTGCTTAAAGAGATGAGGCATCGTCGCGGGGGCGATCTTTCCGGTGGACAGCAGCAGCAGCTGGCGATTGGTCGCGCGCTGGCGAGCCGTCCGCAGCTGTTGATTCTCGATGAGCCGACCGAAGGCATACAGCCATCGGTGATTAAAGAGATTGGACAGGTGATCCGCACCCTGGCGAACCGAGGCGACATGGCGATCCTGCTGGTCGAACAGTTTTACGACTTTGCCGCCGAGCTGGCCGACAGCTATCTGCTGATGTCGCGCGGCACCATTATCCAGCGCGGCCGGGGTGAAAACATGGAGCAGGAGGGCGTTCGCGGATTGGTTGCGATTTGAAATGTTATAATATAACATCCGCATTCTTATAAAACGGAATGAGGGTGTTATGTTGGCTGCACATTTTGGGAAATTTGCCATGACTCTGGGGGCGCTGCTGGTCAGCGGCCAGCTGTTTGCTCACTCGCACGGCCATCAGATGACCGAAGCGGAACAGAGGGCGGCGAACGGCGTGTTTGAGGATAAGGACGTGAAGGACAGAGCGCTGTCTGACTGGGACGGGACCTGGCAGTCGGTCTATCCGTTCCTGATGGACGGCTCGCTGGATCCGGTTTTTAAACAGAAAGCGCAGAAAGACAAAAGCAAAACCTTTGACGAGGTGAAAGCATACTACCGCAAGGGCTATGCGACGGACGTGGATGCTATCGGCATCGAAAACAACGTGATGGAATTTCATAAGGGCAAAGCGGTCAGCCGCTGTCAGTATGATTACAGCGGCTACAAAATACTGACCTACGCATCGGGCAAAAAAGGCGTTCGCTACCTGTTTGAGTGTAAGGATGCCGGCAGCAAGGCACCGAAGTTTGTTCAGTTCAGCGACCACACCATCGCCCCGAAGGCCTCTTCGCACTTCCACATTTTCATGGGCAACACCTCCCACGAGGCGCTGCTGAAAGAGATGGATAACTGGCCGACCTATTATCCGAATGAGATGTACAAAGAGCAGGTGGTAGAGGAAATGCTGCACCACTGATGCTTTATTGCCGGGTGGCGGCTACGCCTCACCCGGCCTGGAAGCGCTACGCCACGTTGGGCGTTTCACACCACGCCTTCACGCTCATCCCACGCAAAACCATCAGCCACGCCATGACGATGGCAACCATCATGATGACAAATAGCGACCAGTGCGGCAGGTTGGTCAGGATAATACCGGTGATCATCGGGTTTGCCGCCGCGCCGAGCCAGCCCAGCGCCTGCGCAGAGAAATAGCTTGCCTTCATCCCCGGCGGGGCAATGTTGTCGATCAGCATGTATTCGCCCGGTGCATAGATAATCTCACCCAGGGTAAAGATGGCGGCAGCGATGCCCCAGTAAACCAGGTTTTCCCCGGAGAGCATAAAGCCACCCAGCCCCACGATAAAAAACAGGGTGGCGAGGGTCATCAGCGGGCGAATATTGCTGGCAGAGATCTTGCGGCCCAGCGCATATTGCAACGTCACCACCACGGCGGCGTTGACGGGCAATACCACGGCGACCACCTTTTCGGCGAAATTACTGTCTGCATGCGCGGCCAGAACGTATTGCGAAATACAGGTCGCGAACGATCCTCCGACGTATGACGCCAGCAGGCCAGAGAGCGTGTACCAGAACAGCGCGCGGTCTTTCAGCAATACCGACGGCTGCCAGGGCATCTTCTCCTCGGCGGTATCCAGCGCAACGCTTTTCTGCACGAAGAAATGGATGAATCCGAGCGGCAGCGCGGCGCAGAAGGCTGCCAGCCAGAACGGCAGCTGCAGGCTGTACATCACCAGCAGGGTGCCAATCGGCGGCCCGATCGTCCAGCCAATGTTCAGAAAGCTGTAGTTAAGCGAGAAAACGCGCGCTTTCTGGCTTGCGGTGAGCACGTCGGAGAACCAGGCCTTCAGCACCGTCGAAAAGACGGAATAGGCGCAGTTGATCAGCGCAAAGAACAGCACCACCAGCGTGACGTTATCGACCAGCGGGATCGCGACAAACCCCGCGATAAAGGCCACGATCGCAATCAGCATGTAGCGCTTTTTATCAAACTTATCGGCCAGAATGCCAAATCCCAGGCTGAACACCACGCCGATAGTCAGCGCAATCGTCAGGGCATAACCAATATTCTCGACGCTCATGCTGTAGACGCGCGTGAGATAAATGGTCATGAACGGCAGCGTTGCCCCCCGACCGATGGTTAATAACAATGACGACGCCAGCAGCGCTGCGGTTGAGCGCCTGAGAGATGGTTTCATATTCCTGCCCGACAGTTGCTTATGCTTTTTTTAGACGTGTGTTAACAGGATTACCATGACATAAGGGGCTTGTATAGCACCTAATTTATCCGTAAGTGCTTCGCCTGACTGCC
Organism: Enterobacter asburiae; assembly: GCF_007035645.1. Classification (NCBI taxonomy): domain Bacteria; kingdom Pseudomonadati; phylum Pseudomonadota; class Gammaproteobacteria; order Enterobacterales; family Enterobacteriaceae; genus Enterobacter; species Enterobacter asburiae. The sequence goes on along the minus strand of NZ_AP019632.1, from coordinate 2,243,306 downwards.
ATAATTAATGATCTTCTCGCCGCGCGCTTTTTTCTGTTACCTTGAACTGTTAACAAATAATTAATAATTCAGGGGCAGGGTATGACGCGTAAAGACGGGCTGCTGGCGTTGCTGGTGGTCGTAGTATGGGGGCTCAATTTTGTGGTCATCAAGCTGGGGTTGCACAACATGCCGCCGCTGATGCTGGCCGGTTTACGTTTTTTGCTGGTCGCGTTCCCGGCGCTCTTTTTCGTCGCCCGTCCGAAGATCCCGTTAAAGCTGCTGCTGGGCTATGGCCTGACCATCAGCTTTGGCCAGTTCGCGTTTCTCTTCTGCGCCATCAAGTTCGGGATGCCGGCCGGTCTGGCCTCGCTGGTGCTGCAGGCGCAGGCGTTCTTTACCATTATTCTCGGCGCCTTCGTGTTTGGCGAACGTTTACAGGGAAAACAGCTGGCGGGGATCACGCTGGCGGTGTTTGGCGTGCTGGTGCTTATTGAAGCCAGCCTGAACGGCCAGGATGTGGCGCTGCTCGGCTTTATGCTGACGCTGGCGGCGGGGCTGAGCTGGGCCTGCGGGAATATCTTCAACAAGCTGATTATGCAGCACGAGGCGCGCCCGGCGGTGATGTCCCTGGTTGTCTGGAGCGCGCTGATCCCGATAATCCCGTTTCTGGCGGCGTCGTTTATTCTGGATGGTCCGGATGTAATGCTGAACAGTCTGGTCGAAATCGATCTGACCACAATCCTGTCTCTTGTCTATCTGGCCTTTGTCGCCACCATTGTGGGCTACGGGATTTGGGGATCGCTGCTGGGGCGTTATGAAACCTGGCGCGTGGCGCCGTTATCCCTGCTGGTGCCGGTGGTGGGGCTTGCCAGTGCGGCACTCTTGCTGGATGAAACGCTGAGCGCGCTGCAGCTGTTTGGCGCCGTGCTGATCATGGCCGGGCTGTACATTAACGTGTTTGGTCTGCGGGTTCGTCGGGCGACGCGGGTAAGCGAAAAGGCATAAAAAAAGCCCCGCGTCTGCGGGGCAAAAACGAATCAGAGGCCGTGCTGATTATAATAAGGCACGCCTAATTCGTCGGATTTGTCGCTACCAGCACCCATATGGTTGAAATCATAATGCGACTGGTCATGTGCTGACGGCAAAATCATCGTATCAGGATTATTTTGCTGCGTTGCACGAGGGGTTTGCTCCGCGAAGGTCTGGCTGGAGAACAGCACCAGCAAGGCGAGGGCGGCGGAGGCGGTAACTTTCATGATTTCCTCGGTTACGTCTGTTACAGGCGATGATTAACTACAGTGTTTTAACGGATACAGGTATCGGGATTCGCCCGGCACGCTGGTGATTCGATACTTATGAGGCGGCACGTCAAAATAGTTCTTGAACGTACGCGTCAGGGTCTGTTGCGATTCAAATCCGTAACGCTCCGCCAGATAAAGGATCGGCTCATTGCTTTCTTTCAGTTTCTGGGCAATTTCCGTCAGCTTGCGGCTGCGAATGTATTGACCTAATGAATGACCGGTCTCTTTTTTGAACATCCGTTGCAGGTGCCATTTGGAGTAACCTGAACGCTCTGACACTTTTTCAAGGGAGAGCGGCGATTCCAGGTTATCTTCGATCCAGTCCAAAATGCTATGAATGGTGATAGCGTCAGTATTGCGTCTGGACATCGTCATACCTCTTTTTCTGTTTACGGCAGTATTTTTTTGAGCAGAAGCTCAAGGGTTGCCACTTCATCTGCCGTTAAGTTTTTTGTTAGTTCCTGATGCAGTGTTTGTCCTACTAATTGATGACATTGCTCGCACATGGCCGCGCCATCGCTGGTCAGCTTCACCAGTACGCCGCGTTTGTCATTCGGGTTAGGGCTTCGTTCTATCCATCCTTTGCAGACGAGACGATCCAGCATGCGGGTTAACGCGCCCAGATCGACAGAGAGCACCTTTTTAAGCTCAACCGGTGTAATACACACTTCGCAGCGAATGGAACACAGCACTTTGAACTGTGTTGCGGTGATATCCAGCGGTGACAGATAGTCATTGAGCAGGCGATCTTTTTTCTGATTTACCATATGAATAAGACGACCCAGCGGAACAACGTCGTTAAAGATATCACTGGTGCTTTTCACAATGGTTGCCCTGGCAAGTAGTTAGTCACGGCAGATATTATTGCTCAGGCAAGTATAAGTCAACTGAATGAGTCAGCCGATGCCACGAATTGCTAAAACGTTTCATGAACTTTTTTTGAGGTCTTTCAAATCATATAGATAACTGTCAGCTATCTTTCCAGGACGGAAATAATCGTTGCGTTGCACCCATGGCTCAATGTCACACTTTCACCCTATAATTGCTGTGTTAAATATGGATAAGGACAACAACGCACTATGTTGGATTTAATAAAAGCAATCAGCCTTGGGCTGGTGGTCTTGCTGCCGTTGGCTAACCCGTTAACGACGGTGGCGCTGTTCCTCGGGCTGGCAGGGAACATGAACAGCGCCGAGCGCAACCATCAGTCGATGATGGCCTCGGTGTATGTGTTTGCCATCATGATGGTGGCTTACTATGCCGGACAGGTGGTGATGAACACCTTCGGGATTTCCATCCCCGGCCTGCGTATCGCCGGGGGGCTGATTGTGGCCTTTATCGGTTTCCGCATGCTGTTCCCGGCGCAAAAAGCGCATGAGTCGCCGGAAGCGACCAGTAAATCGGAAGAGCTGGAAACCGAGCCGAGTGCGAATATCGCCTTTGTGCCGATTGCCATGCCGAGCACGGCGGGGCCGGGTACCATCGCGATGATCATCAGCTCCGCATCAACGGTGCGTGACAGCGCAACCTTCCCGGACTGGGTGCTGACGCTTGCGCCACCGCTGATTTTTGCGATTATCGGGGTTATCGTGTGGGCGTCGCTGCGCAGTTCTGGGGCCATTATGCGCTGGGTAGGCAAGGGCGGTATCGAGGCGATTTCCCGTCTGATGGGCTTCTTACTGGTCTGTATGGGCGTGCAGTTTATTATTAACGGCGTGCTGGAAATTATTAAGACCTATCATTGATGTGATTGCCGGGTAAGGCGAAGCCGCCACCCGGCAAGAAGGCTTACCCGTGCTGACCCTGTTCCTCCAGCGCCACCGGCCATTTACGGAAGATGAGCACTGACCAGACCAGCGCCACCAGGGCCGGAATGGCGCCCAGATAGCCAATCGCCGACATCGATACGTGCAGTATTACCTGATTTCCCACCAGCGCGCCCGCGCCAATCCCCAGATTGAAAATCCCTGAGAACAGCGACATGGCGACGTCCGTTGCATCCGGCGCCAGGGCCAGGACCTTCACCTGCATGCCCAGACCAATAATCATGATCGCCACGCCCCAGCACAGGCTGAGGATCGCCAGATGGCTTTCACTGCCTGCGGCAGGCATCAGCAGCAGCAGGCAGGCCAGCAGCAGACCGATAGCGCAGCTCACCAGCGTTGACGCATGCCGGTTACCCAGCTTACCGAACAGCACGCTGCCAATAATGCCCGCTCCGCCGAGGATCAACAGCAGGACGGTGGCAAAGTTGGCGCTAAAGCCCGCCACCACCTGCACAAAGGGTTCAATGTAGCTGTACGCCGTGTAATGGGCCGTCACCACAATGACGGTAAGCAGGTAGATACCCAGCAGCGCCGGGCGACGCATCAGCAGCGGCAGGCTTTTCAGCGAGCCGGAATGTTCGCTCGGCAGCGCGGGCAGCAGCTTAATCAGGCATACCAGCGTAACCAGCGCGCCCATACCAATGGCGAAGAACGTCGTACGCCAGCCGAAGTATTGCCCTACGATGCGGCCAATCGGCAGACCCAGCACCATCGCCAGTGCGGTACCGGTGGCAATCAGGCTCAGCGCCTGGGCGCGTTTACCCGCTGGCGCGAGTCGAATAGCCAGCGACGCGGTGATCGACCAGAACACCGCATGGGCAAAGGCAATACCGATGCGGCTAATGACCAGCACCGTAAAATTCCACGCCATAAACGACAGGACATGGCTGGCGATGAACAGCACAAACAGGCCGATCAGCAGCCTGCGCCGCTCCATCTGGCTGGTCAGCAGCATAAACGGCAAGGACATCAGCGCCACAACCCAGGCGTAGATGGTCAACATAATGCCCACCTGCGCCGTTTCCATCTGGAAACTTTCAGCGATGTCAGACAACAGCCCAACCGGAACAAATTCTGTGGTGTTAAAAATAAACGCGGCAATGGCCAGCGTGACCACGCGTAGCCACGCAACCCTGCGGGAAACTGTGTTCGTTGTCATAGGGGTGTCGGAGATTCGTTGCTGAAAAGAAGAGGAGACGATCTTAAAACGTCGAACGGCGAAAACTCAACCATTATGTGACGCAGATCTCAATATTTACCTTATGAAAGCGGTAGCCGGGAACGCCGTTTTCATTGAATATAAAAGAACAACACAATAAAAACAGGCGGTAAGACAATGCAGGAGATTGATTTTTATCTGGTAGATGCGTTCAGCGACACCTCGTTTGGCGGCAATCCGGCCGCCGTTTGCCCGCTCAAGGAATGGTTACCCGATGAGACCTTGCTGAAAATGGCGCAGCAGCATAATCAGTCGGAAACGGCTTTTTTCGTCTGCAGTAAAGGGGGCATTGAGCTACGCTGGTTTACCACGCTTACCGAAGTCAATCTCTGCGGCCACGCTACGCTGGCGGCCGCGCACGTGCTGTTTACCGAGCTGGATTACCCGGATTCGCGGATCCACTTTGATACCGCCTCTGGCCGCCTCACCGTCAGCCGGGAGGGGGAGTGGATGACGCTGGACTTTCCTGCATGCCCAACCCATCAGGAGACACCCCCGCCGGAGATGCTCTCGGCGCTGGGTATCAGCCGCTACGTTGAAGCCCGTAAAGGGCGCGCATGGCTGATCGTTCTGGAAAATCGCCAGCAGGTTGAAGCGCTTGCGCCGCGCTTCTCGGTGATGACGCCGGGCGAGCATAAGGTGAGCGTTACGGCGCGCGGTGAGGGGAAATATGATTTTGTCAGCCGCTTTTTCTCACCGGGCGTTTCCGTCCCGGAAGACCCGGTCACCGGCTCCGCGCACACCATGCTGATCCCATACTGGAGCGAAAAGCTGGGCAAAACCACGATGTTCGCCCGTCAGGTATCAGCGCGCGGCGGCGATGTACGCTGTGAGCTGAAAGGTTCGCGCGTGCTGATGAGCGGGCAGGCCACGCTTTATCTGAAAGGCACAGTTTTTCTGCGCTAAAAACCCATAACAAGAGAGGAAGAGACAATGCAGGAAATTGATTTTTATCTGGTGGATGCCTTCAGCGATAAAACCTTTGGCGGCAACGCCGCAGCGGTATGTCCTCTGGAAGAGTGGCTGCCGGACGAAACGCTGCTCAAAATGGCGCAACAGCATAACCAGTCTGAGACCGCCTTTTTCGTGCGCACCGACGGCGGGTTTGAGCTGCGCTGGTTCACCACGCTGGATGAAATTAACCTGTGCGGTCACGCTACGCTTGCCGCATCGCACGTCATTTTCGAATACCTTGATTATCCGCATACCGAAATCACCTTCACCACGCGCTTCGTGGGCGAGCTGACCGTCAAGCGCAGCGGCGACTGGCTGACGCTGAACTTCCCCGCGTGGTCGACGGAAGTCGTCGAAAACCCACCTGAGGTGCTGTTTAGCGCGCTGGGCATCACGGAGGCGAAAGAGGTGCGCGTCGGACGCGATTACATGGTGGTGCTGGAGAGCCAGCAGCAGGTGGAAGCGTTAACGCCGGATATTGGGGCCATGCTTCCGCTGGATAAAATGGTCTGCGTGACGGCGCCGGGAGAAGAATATGACTTCGTCAGCCGCTTCTTCTGCCCTGGCGAAGGGGTGCCGGAAGATCCCGTCACCGGATCCGCCCACAGCATGCTGATCCCTTACTGGAGCGAAAAGCTGGGCAAAACGTCACTCAATGCCCGCCAGGTGTCATACCGTGGCGGGGATCTGCGCTGCGAGCTGAAGGGCGACCGCGTGCTGATTGGCGGCCAGGCTACGCTGTACCTGAAAGGGCGAATCTTCCTGCGCTAGCTGAGTGACGCGCTATAAGTTAATACTATGAACCACTCCGGCAGGCCTGAGCTATGTTGATATAAAAACAGCAAGGAGCCTGCCATGTATTCCATTACCTCTGAATCTGCACGTCATCCGGACATTCTCACGCTGATCGCGGCGCTTGACCGCTACCAGAGCGAACTCTATCCCGCCGAAAGCAATCATCTTCTCGACCTGTCCGCGCTGCCGGAAGCCTCGCTGATCCTGATGGTCATTCGTGACCAGCAGCTGCACGCCGTAGGCTGCGGAGCCATCGTGCTCAACGGCGACGGAACGGGGGAGATGAAGCGGGTCTATATCGATCCGGCCCATCGCGGGCAGCATCTCGGCGAGACGCTGCTGGCCGCCCTGGAAGATGAGGCCCTGAGCCGCCATTGCCACACGGTAAGGCTGGAGACGGGCATCAAACAGCGCGCTGCGGTTCGCCTGTACGAGCAGTGCGGGTACGATTTGCGTCCGGCGTTTGCCCCGTACGCTGACGATCCGCTCAGCCTGTTTATGGAGAAGGCGCTGGTTGAAGACGTTCGTTTAGCAGCGCTATAAAGGCTTCCAGCTGGCGGGTCATCGCCCCGCGCCGCCACACCAGCCAGGTAGTGAGCCAGCGCCAGTTTTCCGCCAGCGGCCAGGCTTCAACCTGATGATGTCCCGGCATACTCTCCAGCATCGAGCGCGGCATCAGCGCGATGCCCGCGCCCGCAATGACGCAGGCGAGCATGCCGTGATAGGACTCCATCTCATGAATGCGGCCGGGGGTGGCTCTGTCCGCATGAAACCAGCTTTCCAGATGTCGACGGTACGAGCAGTTCGCGCGAAAAGCGTAAACGTCGCTGCCGCTAACCTGCGTGGCGCGGGCGACCTCCGCGTGCCCGGCTGGCGTGACCAGCATCATCTCTTCCCGGTAGACCGGCATCCCCTCCAGCTCCGGGTGCGACAGCGGCCCGTCGACAAAGGCGGCGCTGAGGGTTCCCTCCAGCACGCCATCAATCATCGTCCCGGATGGCCCGGTAGAAAGGGCAAACTGGATGCGCGGATAGCGCTGGTTAAACTGCGCCAGCGTTTCGGGAATGCGCACCGCGGCGGTGCTTTCCAGCGCGCCGAGGGCAAATAGCCCCTGCGGCTCATCACCCGCGACGACCATGCGCGCCTCATCCACCAGGGCGAGGATCTGCCTGCTGTAGCGCAGGAAGTTATGTCCGGCGGGAGATAGGCGCAAACGCTGGTTCTCACGAATAAACAGCTCAACGCCAAGATCGGCTTCCAGCTGGCGGATGCGGGTCGTCAGGTTAGACGGCACGCGATGCACCTTCTGCGCCGCCTGGGTGATGCTGCCCGTCAGCGCGACGGCGTTAAACATTTCAAGCTGGGTTAAGTCCATGGCATTCTCGTTTCGTGAATAAGGTGGTTAGTATTATTCATTTTTAAGAAATAGCAGAGTGAGCCACAATGAATCAACCGAAATGCGTGGAGAACATCATGAAATATTCATCTGCTACACATGCCCTGTCCGTTAACCCGGCAACGGGGGAAACTCTTGCTGCTTATCCCTGGGCGACGCCGGAAGAGGTTGACCGCGCGATTGCTCAGTCTGACGCGGGGTATCGCCAGTGGCGACGCGAAAGCGTGTCCCACCGGGCGCAGAAGCTCCGGGATCTCGGCGCCGCGCTGCGAAACCGCGCGGAAGAGATGGCGCAGACGATCTCCCGTGAAATGGGGAAACCCATCCTGCAGGCGCGGGCGGAAGTGGCAAAATCCGCCGGTCTGTGCGACTGGTATGCCGGGCACGGCCCGGCGATGCTGCGTGCGGAACCCACGCTGGTGGAAAACCACAGCGCGGTTATTGAATATCGTCCTCTGGGGCCGATTCTCGCGGTGATGCCCTGGAACTTCCCGCTCTGGCAGGTGCTGCGCGGCGCGGTGCCCATTCTGCTGGCAGGTAACAGCTATTTGCTTAAGCATGCGCCAAACGTGCTCGGCTCTGCGGAACTTATTGGGCAGATCTTTGCGGATGCCGGTTTCCCTGAAGGCGTATTCGGCTGGGTGAACGCCACCAATGACGGCGTAAGCCAGGCGATTAACGATCGCCGTATTGCGGCGGTGACCGTCACCGGCAGCGTGCGTGCCGGTGCGGCCATTGGCGCGCAGGCAGGAGCCGCGCTGAAAAAATGCGTTCTTGAGCTGGGCGGCTCCGACCCGTTTATCGTCCTTAACGATGCCGATCTGGATCTCGCCGTGAAGGCGGCGGTGGCGGGTCGCTACCAGAATACCGGGCAGGTGTGCGCGGCGGCGAAACGTTTTATCGTCGAGGAGGGTATCGCAGAGACCTTTACCCGGCGTTTTGTCGAGGCCGTCTCTGCGCTGAAAGTCGGCGCACCGGATCGGGAAGAGAACTTTATTGGCCCGATGGCGCGTTATGACCTGCGCGATGAGCTGCATCAGCAGGTGCAGGCCACCCTGGCCGAAGGGGCAACGCTGCTGCTGGGCGGAGAGAAAATCAGCGGAGAGGGCAATTACTACGCGCCAACCGTGCTGGCCAACGTCACCCCGTCGATGACGGCGTTTCGCCAGGAACTGTTTGGTCCGGTCGCGGCCGTGACTGTCGCAAAAGACGCGGAGCACGCCCTGGCGCTTGCCAACGACAGCGACTTTGGCCTGTCCGCCACCGTCTTTACCGCTGACGCGGCGCTTGCGGATAAATTCTCCCGCGAACTGGAGTGCGGCGGCGTGTTTATCAACGGCTTTAGCGCCAGCGACGCGCGCGTGGCCTTCGGCGGCGTTAAGAAAAGCGGCTTTGGCCGGGAGCTTTCCCACTTTGGTTTGCACGAGTTCTGCAACGTGCAGACGGTGTGGAAGGATCGGGTGTAATTTATTGCCCGCCTGTGATTACGGCCCTCATCACGAGGGCCGTTGTCATTTATCTGCAATGGTTCTGTCATTTTCATTTCGTAGACTCGCTCGCGTCTAACGCATTGTTAATGAAGATAATTATGAACCTAACGCAAATTTTTCGCCGTATTGCGCAGCGTCTCACCCCTCGTCACTTTGGCCTGCTGACGGGTATCTTTTGCATTATTGGCCTTTTCTCCGCGCTGCAGCTCTCCTCCTCATTTCTGCTTAACGCCTCCCTGAACGACGCCCAGCGCAACGAGCAGCAAAACCTGCTGGCCTGGCAGCAGCAGAGCAAGCTGGATCTGGCCCGCGTCTCCCTGCTGGCGGCAAGCGACCTGCTTAACCGCTCCGGCGTCTGGTTTATGCAGGATAAAGAGACCGGCTCCGACGGGAGCTGGCACAGCCTGATGGATGATGCGCAAAAGGCGCTGGCGGTTTCTCAGCAGGCGTGGAAGGCCTGGCTGGCGCTGAATCCGCCGAAAGACGATGCCCTGGTGAACAGCTATCAGCTTTTCTACGGCGCGATCAACGAGCAGGCTGAAGGTTTGATTAAGACCAACACCATCGACGCGTTTTTTGCCGTACCGGCTCAGGCGTTTCAGTCTGATTTTAACGACAACTATGCGCGCTATCAGCAGGCAAGCGAGAAGCAGGCCATGCAGGGGCGTCAGAGCTTAATGGCGCAGCTCTCCGGCCTGCAAACGTTGTTCCTGTTTGCGCCGGTGCTGCTGCTTGCCATCGCGGTTGTCGTCTGGTTCGGCATGTCCAGATGGGTGATTACGCCGCTGCGTCGGTTGATTGCGCATATTAACCGGCTGGCGGCAGGGGATCTCTCCGGCACGCCGCCGGACGTCATGCGCTTCAACCGGGAGATAGGTCAGCTTAGCGACAGTATTGCGACGATGCAGCACGGTCTGCAGCAGCTGGTGACGCAGGTCAGCCATGCCACTGCCACCATGGTGGAGAATATTGGCTCCCTTGCGCAGGGTAACCAGAAGCTGTATCAGCAGTCAGCGCGCCAGGCGAAAGAGCTTGAGGATGTGACGGCGCATATCGCGTCGCTGGAAAGCCATGTGGAAGGGAATACCGGCTATGCCAGGCTCGCCAGCTCGCGGGCCGATGAAGCGCGTCAGGCCGCCGTGGGGGGCGACCGGATGATGTCTACCGTGAATGCGTCCATGCAGGCGATCGTCGACCGATCTTCTGAGATGCGCGGGATCGTGGCGATGATCGACAGCGTGGCGTTTCAGACCAACATCCTGGCGCTGAATGCGGCCATCGAGGCGGCCCATGCCGGAAATCAGGGGCGCGGTTTTGCCGTCGTCGCCAGGGAAGTCGGGCTTCTGGCCAGAAAAAGCAGCCACTCGACGCAGACCATTCAGGAGCTGATCAACCGTTCGCTGCGGGGCATTGAAGACGGTTCCCGCGCCGTTACCCTGATGGAAGAGAATCTGCAGCAGGTCACCGGCCTGGTGGGCAATTTAAGCAGTTTGCTTAATGAGATCTCAACCGCCACGCTCAGCCAGGGAGACAGTATTCACCAGATGACGCGCCAGCTTCAGGCGCTGAATCAGGTCTCCCGGCAGACGGACCTGCTGGTCTCTGACGCCTCGGATGCCTCTGAGCGGCTGCAAAAGCAATCCGATCTTTTATTGCAGGCCGTTTCGCGTTTTCGTCTTAGCGCCTGACGCAATACATAAGCCTCTGTTATACTCGCAGCCCGTTTTAGCCTGAGGGCAAGGAGCAAAGTGTGGCTGCGGTCATCCATAATGAGATGTTGGACGAGATTCTGGCGCAGGTTCGTCCGTTAATTGGAAAGGGGAAGGTTGCCGACTATATTCCGGCCCTTGCCTCGGTGAGCGGGAACAAGCTGGGGATTGCTATCTGTACCATTGACGGACAGCGATACCAGGCAGGCGATGCGGCTGAGCGTTTTTCCATTCAGTCCATTTCGAAAGTGCTGAGTCTGGTTGCGGCGATGCGCCAGTATGAAGAAGAAGAGATCTGGCAGCGTGTCGGTAAAGATCCTTCCGGCCAGCCTTTTAACTCGCTGCTTCAGCTCGAGATTGAACAGGGTAAACCGCGAAATCCCTTTATCAATGCCGGGGCGCTGGTGGTCTGCGATATGCTGCAAAGTCGCCTCAGCGCACCGCGCCAGCGAATGCTGGAGATTGTTCGCCAGCTCTCGGGCGTTGACGATATTGCCTATGATGCGGTGGTGGCACGCTCGGAGTTTGAACACTCCGCCCGTAACGCGGCTATCGCATGGCTGATGAAATCCTTCGGTAATTTCCACAACGACGTGGCGACCGTGCTGCAAAACTACTTCCATTACTGCGCCCTGAAAATGAGCTGCGTTGAGCTGGCCCAGACGTTCCTGTTCCTTGCGCACCAGGGGCACGCGCCGCATCTCGATCAGGAGGTGGTTTCTCCGCTTCAGGCCCGGCAGGTTAACGCGCTGATGGCCACCAGCGGGATGTATCAAAACGCCGGCGAGTTCGCCTGGCGCGTTGGCCTTCCGGCTAAATCGGGCGTTGGCGGCGGGGTCGTGGCGATTGTGCCGCATGAAATGGCGATAGCCGTCTGGAGCCCGGAACTGGATGAAACGGGAAATTCCCTTGCCGGCGTGGCGGTTCTGGAGAAACTTACCCAGCGCCTGGGACGTTCCGTATACTGATGTCCGATCTGGATCCTCTCTTTTCCCGCCTGGCGCGATCGACATTTCGCTCGCGCTTTCGCCTGGGCGATAAGGAACGACAGTACTGCTGGGACAAAGGCCCCGAAACCATTGATCGGCACGCCGCGGATTTTGTCGAAAAGCGCCTTGCGCCCGCGCACCCCGCCAACGACGGTAAACAGACGCCCATGCGCGGTCACCCGGTGTTTATCGCCCAGCATGCCACCGCTACCTGTTGTCGGGGCTGTCTGGCAAAATGGCATAACATTCCACAGGGCGTAACGCTCACGGCGCAGCAACAAAATTATATCGTCAGCGTCATCCACCACTGGCTGGTGCTGCAGATGAACGCCTAAATTTGACGAGTTATGCTCCCGTGGTATTTGTGTTATAGATGCATCCCAAGTTAGTCCCGATCATGCTGACGACCGCAATAATTGCCATAAGCTTTCATATGGAATGATATTTAATGCGTTCTGCTCTTACCGCTTTCAGGCCGTTCCAGATTGATACGCCGCTGCGAAATGCAGCGACGATCTTCATCCTCACCACTTTATTCTATTTTGTGGGCGCGGAATTACGGCTCGTTGAGGCCCTGTCGCTGTTCTGGCCGCTAAATGGCGTCATGGCAGGGATTTTCGCCCGCTATGTTTACCTGAATCGCCTGCATTACTACGCGGTATGTTATGTCGCGATGCTGTTGTACGACGCGGTAACGACCAACTGGGGTATGGCCTCCGTGGTGATCAACCTGTCAAACATGATCTTTATCGTCGTCGTCGCCGTGCTGGTCCAGCGCGACAAGCGGCTGATGAAGAAAACTCCCGATCCGCTTAACGCGCTACGCCTGTTTAACTACTGTCTGATTGCCGCGCTGCTTTGCGCCTTGCTCGGCGCGGTAGGGTCGGTCGGGATTGACAGTCATACTTTCTGGCCGCTATTTGCCGACTGGTTTAGCGAGCAGTTCTCAACCGGCGTGCTTGTTGTGCCCTGTATGCTCACGTTACGCATGCCAGGGCGTGAGCTCAGGCTACGTCTTGAGCAGCTGCTGCCGGTAATTGCGCTGATCGTCTCGGTGATCGCGTCGGTGGTGATTGGCGGAGCGGGGAGCCTCTCGTTTCCTCTGCCTGCGCTTATCTGGTGTGCGGTTCGCTACTCGCTGCCCGCAACCTGTCTGCTGACGTTTATCACGGGTGCCACTGAAATCATTCTGGTCGCCAACTCGATTATTAATATCGCCGTGGCGACGCCGTTTACGACGCCAATGATGTTTTCAGCCCGGCTGGGGATCGCCACGATGGCGATCTGCCCGGTGATGGTATCCGTCAGCATGGCGGCGATTAATTCCCTGATCCGCCAGGTTTCACTGAGGGCGGATTATGACTTTTTAACGCACGTCTACTCGCGTTCCGGGCTTTATGAGGCGTTAAAGCATGAAGAGACGTACCGGCACACGCGTTTTCTAACCGTCATGCTGCTGGATATTGATTATTTCAAAAGCATTAATGATAACTACGGCCACGAGTGCGGAGACCGCGTGCTGGCGTCGTTTGCCCGACAGGTTCAGCAGGTCGTCGGCGAAGACGGCATGGTGGCGCGCATGGGCGGAGAGGAGTTCGCCGTGGTGGTCAATTCAGGCGACGCGCAGCACGGTTTTGAACTGGCTGAACGTATCCGATCCACCGTTGCCGGTCATCCTTTTACATGGCGTCACCAGACGCTCTATCTGACGGTCAGCATTGGCCTCGGCAGCGGAAAGGCTGAGTCCTGGCAGCTGACCGAGGTCTTCAACAAGCTTATGGCCGAAGCGGACGATCATCTCTATCGTTCAAAAAAAGCGGGTCGAAACCGTACCAGCGCCCGGGTGGCGGACGAGCAGATTGCCGCGCCCTCCGGGAGTGAAACATAGCTGCGTTAATCGTCATAAGGCATTGACGTGAATAGTAAGCGGCTTAACAGGATGTCAGAACACTGACAATGTCTCTGTTTAAGCTACGCTTTTAGTAACGCTTTACGTCAGGAGACATTATGAAAGCACCTGCAACCCCTGAAAATGAAACAGACAGACTCAACTCGCTACGAGAATCAGGTCTGCTTGAGATCGACAGTTCCCCGGCGTTTGACCGCTTAACGCGTCTGGCAAAACGCTTCTTCCAGGTGCCGCTGGCGATGGTCAATCTCATTGATGAGCATTCGCTGATCGTGAAGTCGGCCGACGGTCAGGCGCCGGGCAGCGTTCCGCGCAATATCTCATTTTGTGGCCATACGATCCTCACCGAAGCGCCGCTGGTGGTGGGGGATATGCTTCAGGACGATCGCTTTGCGGATAACCCGCTGGTGGCCGGTGAGCCTCGCGTGCGGTTTTACGCGGGCTTCCCGCTGCGCCTGCGCGACGGCGCAAGCGTTGGCTCGCTGTGCCTGATTGATTACGCTCCCCGCGAGTTTTCTGCCGCCGACCTCGCCGTGCTGGGGGACCTTGGCGCGCTGGCGGAAGATGAATTTGCTGCCATCAGCGCGGCGACCACGGATGAATTAACCGGGTTATTCAACCGTCGGGGCTTTAATCAGCTCGTGCGGTTCACGCTTTCCGTTGCCCGGCGTCGCGCTGAGCCGCTCACGCTCGGCTGGCTGGATTTGGATCGCTTTAAGGAAATTAACGATCGCTTCGGGCATGAAGAGGGGGATAAGGCGCTGAAAGCGATGGCGCAGCTAATGCGCGCCTCTTTCCGCGAAGCGGATCTGCTGGTGCGTTTTGGCGGGGACGAGTTCGCCGTGCTGTTCGCGGATACGGATGAGCAGGGCGCCTGGATTGCCATGCAGTATCTTGCCGAGCAGGTAGAAAACTATAACGCCCGCAAGCTACATCCCTGGTCGCTCCATTTCTCGTGGGGGCTCAGTGAATTCGATCATAACGGCAACGACCTGCAGCAGTGGTTAAAAGAGGCCGATGAAAAGATGTATGCCATGAAACAGCAGCGACAGCGCTCCCGGTAACATAACAAAAGCGTATGTCCGATCCGTTTGCGTTAAGAAGATGTTAAATGCACAGTGACGGTATTCAACGTAAGGAAAAACAATGAATACCTCACTGCAAATCAAAAACCTCACCCGAGACGACATTCTCACCCATCTTGATGCGCTGGCCGGGATCCTCGAAAACTGTGTGAACGGCGGGGCATCCGTCAGCTTTATGCTTCCCTTTAGTCTGGATAAGGCTCGTTCGTTCTGGCGCGGCATCGCTGAAAGCGTAGGGCGCAACGAGCGTCTGGTGCTGGCCTGTGTCGACCCGCAGGACGGCGTCATCGGTACGGTGCAGCTGATCGTCGACCAGCCGGAAAACCAGCCGCATCGCGCCGATGTGGCGAAGCTGCTGGTTCACGAGAAAGCGCGCCGCAAAGGTGCCGCGATGGCTTTGATGGAAGCGCTTGAAGCGGAGGCCCGGGCCAGAGATATTTCGGTTCTGGTGCTCGATACCTCCACCGGCAGCGGCGCCGAGACGTTCTACCAACGTGCCGGCTGGCAAAAGGTGGGGGAGATCCCGCGCTATGCCCTGATGCCGGACGGCGCCATGACGGCCACGTCCGTGTTCTATAAGTTCTTATGATTATTTTGTACAACTACGCTGTGGATTGATCAAAACAGGGTTTCTGGTCGTTAAGTTTTGATAAGTTATCGTACCAATCTTATCAGGCTGTATGACTAATCATGAAAGGAACCCTCTTGTGAACACGCTCAACCGTCGTGATTTTCCCGGTGCTCAATACCCGGAACGCATTATTCAGTTTGGCGAAGGCAACTTCCTGCGTGCGTTTGTCGACTGGCAAATTGACCTGCTAAATGAACATACCGATCTTAACGCCGGTGTGGTTATCGTCCGTCCTATTCAGAGCGACTTCCCGCCGTCGCTGAACACTCAGGATGGTCTCTATACCACGATCATTCGCGGCCTGAACGGGCAGGGTAAAGCGGTGAGTGAGAGCCGTCTTATCCGCTCGGTTAACCGGGAGATCGACGTCTACGGCCAGTATGATGCGTTCCTGAAACTGGCGCACAATCCGGACATGCGCTTTGTTTTCTCGAACACCACCGAAGCGGGTATCAGCTACAACGCGGGTGACCGATTCGCCGATGCCCCTGCGGTGAGCTACCCGGCGAAGCTGACGCGACTGCTGTTTGAGCGTTATAGCCACTTCAACGGTGCAGCAGATAAAGGCTGGATCATCATTCCGTGCGAGCTGATTGACTACAACGGTGACGCGCTGCATGAACTCGTCCTGCGCTATGCCCGGGAGTGGGCGCTGCCTGCCGCCTTTATCCAGTGGCTTAACGAGGCAAACAGCTTCTGCTCGACGCTGGTTGACCGTATCGTGACCGGTTACCCGCGCGACGAAGCGGCCACGCTGGAGGCTGAGCTGGGTTATCACGATGGTTTCCTGGATACGGCTGAACATTTCTATCTGTTTGTTATCCAGGGGCCGGCATCTCTTGCGCAGGAACTTCGTCTGGATAAATACCCGTTGAATGTGCTGATTGTCGACGACATCAGGCCCTACAAAGAGCGCAAAGTCGCTATCCTGAACGGCGCGCATACGGCGCTGGTGCCGGTGGCATTCCAGGCTGGGTTAGAGACGGTAGGCGAGGCGATGAATGATGCAGAGATCTGCGCGTTTGTCGAAAAAGCGATTTATCAGGAGATCATTCCGGTTCTCGATCTGCCGCGTGACGAGCTAGAATCTTTTGCCAGCGCGGTAACAGGGCGTTTTCGCAACCCTTACATCAGACACCAGCTGCTTTCCATCGCGCTTAACGGTATGACCAAATACCGCACCCGCATTCTGCCGCAGCTGCTGGCAGGGCAGAACGCAAGCGGACAATTGCCTGCACGTCTGACGTTCGCGCTGGCTGCACTGATAGCGTTTTATCGCGGGGAACGTAACGGGGAGAACTATCCGGTGCAGGATGATGCATTCTGGCTGGAACGTTATCAGCAGCTGTGGGCACAGCACCGCGACCAGCAGTTGAGCACCCGTGAGCTGGTGCAGTCCGTACTGAGCGTGAGCGAGCACTGGGAACAGGATCTCACGCAGGTCACCGGGCTTGTCGACCAGGTGACCCTGGATCTTGACGCCATTCTCCTGAAGGGAATGCGCGCAGCGGTGAACCCCCTTTGCTAATGACGTTACCCGGCTTCGGCCGGGTTTAATTACATCTTAATTTAGTTACAACATACTATGTACTCTTTTTTTAAAACCGCATGCAGCACCGTGCGGTTATCGCTAAGCAGGTCATAAAATTCAATGTCCCGTTAACATGCTTGCAACCGTGAGGGAGATCACGTTTAATAGCCACGCTCTTTTCCTTCCTGAAACTCACTATGATTGTTCGTCCTAAACAGCACTGGCTACAACTGATTTTTGTCTGGCACGGCTCGGTACTTCCCAAAATTTACACCCGACTGCTGCTCAACTTCCTGCTTTCTATTGCCGTTATCCTGATGCTGCCGTGGTATACCTCGCTGGGTATCAAATTTACCGTGGCGCCATTTAGCATTCTCGGCGTGGCGATCGCTATCTTTCTCGGTTTCAGAAACAACGCCTGTTATTCGCGCTACGTTGAGGCTCGCCTGCTTTGGGGGCAGTTGATGATAGCGGCACGCTCGCTGTTTCGCGAGGTGAAAAACACCTTGCCTGACGATAAGCACCTGGGGGAATTTGTCCGCCTGCAGATAGCTTTTGCCAACTGCCTGCGCATGACCCTCCGCCGGGACCTGAACGCCGAACAGCTCTCTCGCTATCTTGCTCCGGACGATTTACGTCACGTGATGAGCGCCAACTCGCCGGCGAACCGCATTTTACTGATTATGGGGGAGTGGCTGGCCGTGCGGCGGCGTAACGGGCAGCTTTCAGACATCCTGTTCCACAGCCTGAACAACCGTCTGAACGATATGTCCATCGTCCTCTCCGGCTGCGAGCGCATTGCGACTACGCCGGTGCCGTTTGCCTATACGCTGATTTTGCACCGCACGGTCTATCTGTTCTGCATCATGCTGCCGTTCGCGCTGGTTGTAGATCTGCACTACATGACGCCGTTTGTCTCGGCGCTGATCTCCTACACCTTTATCTCGCTGGACACCCTGGCGGAAGAGCTGGAAGACCCGTTCGGCACAGAAGATAACGATCTGCCGCTGGACGCCATCTGCAACATGATGGAACGCGATCTGCTGCAGATGAACGATGAAGAGAACATTCCTGAAAGGCTGATGCCGGATAAGCATTATCAGCTGACCTGACGGGCGTTCCATTCGTCGCGGGTAATCTCCCACAGTTCGGAATCCAGCATGCCGCTGACGTAGGCTTTTTGTTCCGTTCTGATAAGCCGCATGCCGCTACTGTCTGAAATACGCCGGGAGCGGCTGTTGGCGGCGGCTTTCGGAGCGCGTAACACGGGTTTGTTTAGGGTATTGAACCAGTAATCCGTCGCGGCAATGCTGGCCTCGCGCATGTATCCCTGCCCCTGAAACTCCGGAGCCAACCAGAATCCACGGTTGTTATCTTCAACGTCATACAAACAGATAATACCCATCAACTCATCCGGCACCTCGCGACGACGGATGCTCCAGAACCAGGCGATCCCTTTTGCCATATCCGGCAGCGCCACGTTGTTGACATAGTTTTCCGCGCCGTTATCCGGGTAGGGCCAGGGCACGGAAGAGACCATATAGCGGACGATCTCCCAGCGCGGATAACGCTTTTGTATCTGGGCAGCATCTTCGGCAACCAGCGGTTTTAGCAATAAGCGTTCTGTCGTGAGCGTCGGTATCGTCATCCGCGGATCTCCATATTTAAGCGTTATTCTTTTGTTTGTGTTCTGGTATTTTCATCTTTACGGCACTCTATCCCAGCGAGCTCTTTTCCCATACTACTAACAATTGCAGAGGTCAGCATGACATTAAGACGGGCCAACCCACAGGAAGCCGAAATACTCTGGAATATTCGCAATCAGGCGATTCGTCACGGCTGTAAAACCAGTTACGACGCTGACGTCATTGCGCGCTGGACGCCGGATCTCATGCCCGAACGCTATCGGCAGATGGTCATTGAATACCCTTTTTACGTGGTGGAAGATGAAACGGGCGACGTTGCGGCGACCGGCTATCTGGATCTGGATACCCACTGTCTGGAGGCGATATTCACCTTGCCCGCGGCCTTCGGTAAAGGCATGGCGACCCGAATTATCGAGGCGCTCAAAAATGAAGCCCGTAGCCGGGGGATAACCCGCCTGAGGCTGGATGCAACCCCTAATGCCCAGTCGTTTTATCAGAAGCTGGGGTTTGTCACGCTGCGCGAAAACTATCATCACTCGCGTATGGCAGGGGCTGATTTACGCTGTTTTGAAATGGCGATCGACTTGTAATGTGAGGAACACATGGCTGTCACGGTAAGACCTCTACGTGAAGACGATTATTCCCAATGGCGACCGCTGTGGGATGGCTATACCCATTTTTATGACTGTTACCTCGAGGAATCCGTCACCGCATCGACATGGGAAAGGGCGCTCTCAGCGCATTCCTCGATGTTTTGCCGCGTGGTAGAGAAGGATGAAAAGGTCATCGGTTTCGCGATGTGCATTCTGCACGAAGGAACCTGGTCAACGGCCCCCGTTTGCTACCTGGAAGATCTGTTTGTTGATGCCGACGAACGCGGGGCGGGAGCCGGTAAGGCGCTCATTGATGCTCTGATTGAGGAAGGCAAACGCGAAGGGTGGTCAAAACTGTACTGGGTCACCCGGGAGAACAACCCGGCGCGCAAACTTTATGACAAATACGGTCAAGCTGACGATTACGTCCGCTATCGCATCACCCTTTAAGGTGACAAGGCCTGGGTTTGTATCACACTGTATCTGCATCGCTGGTACATACACAGGCTTGCAATAAACCCGCTTTCGCACATATCCGCTATACATTGCCGTGTTGTTATATCCCCGTGAACTGTACTCAACCGGAGATACCAACATGTTTAGCAAACTCGCGTACTCAACTCTCGCACTGACCGTTTCTCTTGGCACCGTGATGTCCTGTCAGGCTGAAGTCACCGGCACAAATTTCGCGGCAGCCTTTGATCATCCGCAGCAAATTAACGCCGGCGATCTGAATGTCGGTTATGTCGACATCGGCCCGAAAAACGGCCAGCCGGTTATTTTACTGCACGGCTGGCCTTACGATATTCACAGCTACGCCGACGTCGCGCCCGCGCTGGCGGCAAAAGGCTATCGGGTGATTGTGCCTTCTCTGCGCGGCTACGGCACCACGCGCTTCCTGTCACCCAAAACGCCGCGCAACGGCCAGCCTTCAGCCATGGCGAAGGATATTGTGAACCTGATGGATGCCCTGAATATTAAGCAGGCGGTATTTGCAGGATATGACTGGGGTGCTCGTACGGCGGATATCGTTGCGGCGCTGTGGCCAGAGCGCGTTAAGTCACTGGTGTCGGTGAGCGGGTATCTCATCAGCAGCCAGCAGATTGGCAAACAGCCGCTGCCGCCAAAAGCGGAACAGCAGTGGTGGTATCAGTTCTATTTCGCTACCGCGCGCGGTGCTGAAGGCTATGCCAAAAACACGCATGACTTCGCCCGTTTGATCTGGTCTCAGGCCTCGCCTGACTGGAAATTTAGCGATGCTGTCTTCAACGCCAGCGCCAAATCCCTCGATAACCCGGATCACGTCGCGGTGACGCTCAGCAACTATCGCTGGCGTTTAGGGCTGGAAAAAGGCGAGCGCAAATACGATAGCTACGAGCAAAAACTCGCTACGCTGCCGAATATCACCGTTCCAACGATCACCATCGAAGGCGGGAACAACGGCGCGCCGCATCCGGCTCCGCAGGCCTACGCGGGTAAATTTACCGGTAAATATGAGCACCGCACCTTCGGGGCAACCGTGGGGCACAATCCGCCTCAGGAAGATCCGCAGGATTTCGTCAAGGCCGTCGTTGACGCGGACAAGCTCTGAAATGTGCTATTTTCAGTACGTTACCCTTCGGTCTGGAGATTTCGGTGGAGCATATTGATCATATCCTTGTCGTCGATGACGACAGGGATATTCGTGAACTGATTGTCGATTATCTCGTTAAGTCTGGCTATCGCGCGACGGGCGCGGCCAACGGCAAAGAGATGCGCGTCGTGCTGGATAAACAGCATATCGACCTGGTGGTGCTGGATGTCATGATGCCCGGCGACGACGGGCTTACGTTATGTCGAGAGCTACGCGTCGGGAAATACAAAGATCTGCCCATTCTGATGCTGACGGCCCGCAACGAGGAGACGGATAGGATCCTGGGTCTGGAGATGGGCGCGGATGACTACGTGGTGAAGCCGTTTGTCGCCCGCGAACTGCTGGCGCGTATCAAAGCGATTTTACGGCGTTTTCGCACGATGCCGCCCAATTTGCAGGTGACAGAAGCCGGGCGGCTGGTGATGTTCGGTGAATGGCAGCTCGATACCGTTGCCCGTCACTTAATCGATCCGGAAGGGGTGATCGTGGCGCTCAGCGGGGCGGAGTATCGCCTGCTGCGCGTTTTCCTTGACCATCCTCAGCGGGTGCTGACCCGCGATCAGCTGCTCAACCTGACGCAGGGGCGAGACGCCGAGCTGTTTGAACGTTCTATCGATCTGCTGGTTAGCCGGGTCCGCCAGCGCCTGAACGAAGATGCCCGCACGCCTGCCTATATCAAGACCGTGCGCAGCGAGGGCTACGTTTTTACCATGCCGGTCACCATCAAAGAGGCTAACGAATGACGCTCTGGCCACGCTCGCTGCTGGCCCGCCTGCTGCTCGTCGTGCTGTCCGGCCTGCTGCTGGCCAACGCCCTGAGCCTGACGCTGGTCATGATTGAACGAATGCACAGCGCCAGAACGGTGATGCTCGGTAATCTGGAAAACGACGTCGCAACCAGCGTCGCCATTTTAGACCGCTTACCGGCCAGCGAGCGCGCAGCCTGGCTTCCGCGTCTCGAACGGGGCAACTACCGTTATATTCTGGGGCCGGGGGAGCCCGGCAACGCGCCGACGGATAAGCGTTCGCAGGACGCCATCCGAACCTTAAAAGCGACGCTTGCGACACAGTACCCGCTCAGCTTCACCGCCGTTCCCGGTGCCGTTTCACACATCCAGGCGCATCTGACGTTACGCGACGGCGCGCCGCTGACCATTGACCTGATCCCACGCATGCCGCCGGTCGCCAGCTGGCTGCCCGTAGTGCTGATCCTGCAGCTGCTGCTGCTGGCTGCGTGCGCCTGGATTGCCGTGCGGCAGGTGGTGCGGCCTTTTTCACAATTTACCCGCGCGGTGGATTCGCTGGATCCGGCGGCCAGCACGCCAATGACGGAGAAAGGGCCGCTTGAGGTGCAGCGTGCAGCGCATGCCTTCAACGCGATGCAGGCGCGCATTCAGTCTTATCTCCGGGAGCGCGCGCAGATCCTGGCGTCCATTTCTCACGATCTCCAGACGCCGATTACCCGCATGAAGCTGCGCGTCGAGATGGCAGGGGAACCTGAACTTCGCGACAAGCTCCTGAACGATCTCGATAGCATGACGCGCCTTGTTCGCGAGGGTATTGCGTATGCCCGGTCATCAGAATCCCTGGAAGAGACCCCGCTGAAGCTGGAGCTGAACGCCTGGGTCAACAGCATCGCCTGCGATTATCAGGACATCGGTAAAAACGTGCAGCTTCAGGCAAACGATACCCGCTTGCCGATCGTTACGCGTCCGCAGGCGCTTCGTCGGGTGATGACCAACCTGCTGGATAACGCCCTTAAGTTCGGTGGGTATGCCGTTATTGCCATTGATAATTCGTCTTCCGAAGAGGTGGTGATTCATATCACTGACGGCGGACCGGGAATACCCGATGACGAGCTTGAGGCGGTATTACAGCCGTTTTACCGGGTGGAAACATCGCGCAACCGCGATACCGGCGGAACAGGACTCGGACTGGCGATTGCCGCGCAGCTCACCGCTCAGCTGGACGGAAAGCTCAACCTGACGAACCGGGCCGGAGGCGGACTGGATGTCTCCATTACGCTACCGCGCCATTAATTGTACGGCTTTGTATCTCCCGGCCCGGTTGATACAGAGCCAGACAAAATCTGCGTTTTTACACATATCCTGAACACATCCGCACGATGAAATAGCCTCACTGCAGCGTCGCAGGACTTGTATTGTGAGGTGTCTATGTTTCTGGTAATCGCTTTTCTGGGCGGGATGATAAGCCTGCTCAGTCCATGTACGCTCCCGGTTATCCCACTCCTTTTCGCCGGTTTTCAGGGACAGCGACGACATATTCTGGCCCTGCTGGCGGGGATGATCGTGATGTTCACCCTGGTGGCGATGGCCGTCACCGTCGCCAGCGAGTGGATAGCAGAGGCAACCATCGTCGGGCGCTGGATCGCTCTCGTTATTCTGGCCACGGCCGCGCTGGCCTTAATTTTTCCGTCATTCGCCCAGCGTATTGCGGGTCCGGCCGTCAGCGCGGGAAATGTCCTGAACACCCGAAGCGGGCAAACGCGCGGTATGGCATCGGCTTTTCTGGCCGGGCTTGCGGTGGGGCTGCTCTGGTCTCCCTGCGCCGGTCCCATACTGGGCGCCATTTTCAGCATTAATATCGCGGGCCATTCGGCCATTACGACGGGCGCGCTGCTGGCGGCCTACGGCAGCGGATGCGCGCTAATGCTGAGCCTGCTCGTTTCAGGAGGCCGCACGCTGATGGCGCCGTTAAGAGCAAAATCGGCGCTGATGGAAAAGCTGCGGCAGGGGGCGGGCGTAGCGATGCTGGCGGCTGTCGTATTCAACGCGACGGGAATGACTTCGCTTCTGACAGGAGCAAACGGCGTTGCGGACCGTCTGGAGACAACACTCCTGACGCTGGCGAAACCCACAGCCGCGCCGGTGAAGCTCCAGCCGGTCGTGATGACAGAGCCCAGCAGCCAGCTGCCTTCATTAAGCGGGGGGACAGGGTGGATTAACGGTGACCCTGTCACGTCTGAATCCCTGCGAGGGAAGGTGGTGTTGATTGATTTCTGGACGTGGGATTGCATTAACTGCCAGCATACGCTCCCGCACGTGCGGGACTGGGCCACGAAGTATCAGTCGCAGGGGCTGGTCGTGATTGGGGTTCACACGCCGGAATATCCCTGGGAAAAACCGCTCGCCTCGGTGAAATACGCGGTAAATAAATGGCAGCTGCCGTACCGGGTGGTGACGGATAACAACTATCAAATCTGGAACGCTTTCGGGAACCAGTACTGGCCAGCGCATTACTATTTCGATGCCAAAGGCCAGCTACGCTATACCGCCTTTGGCGAAGGAGATTATGCGCAACAGGAAAAGGTCATTCAGCAGCTGCTTAAAGAAGCCCGGTCATAACCCGTCAGGGCTGGCGTTGCGCCACGATAAACAGCCGCGGAAAAGCGAGCAGTATCTGCCCATTTTCCTGGAGCGGATACTGCTCTTCCAGCAGTTCATGGTAGCGTTTCAGGAAACGTTTCTGCTCGCCCTCGTTAAGTTCCTGGAGCCACGGGCGCAAGCCGGTGGCGCTTACCCAGTCAATTATGGCCTGGTGTGAGCTCATTTTATGGAAATAGGTTGTCCGCCAGATATCCACGTCACAGCCCGCCTCGGACAAGATATCGTAGTAGGCATGCACACCCGGGAGAGGTTCGCGGCCGCGGTCAGGGTAGTCTTGTTCCAGCGCCACTTCACGCATCGCCACATGAGTAGGTTCAAGCCAGTTGTCAGGCATCTGGATTGCTAATACGCCGTTAAGCGTGAGTAAAGAAACGAGATGAGGCAGGAGATCGTAATGGTCAGGAACCCATTGTAGCGAAGCATTGGCATAAATCAGGTTCAGCGGTTGGCCAGGCTTGTACTGGCGGATATCGGCCTCAACAAAATGGCAGTCAGGCAATGCGGCTCTTGCTTCCTCAAGCATTGCAGGGGAGTTGTCGACCCCGGTAATGTGCGCCGAAGGCCAGCGATGCTTCAACAGCGCGGTGCTGTTTCCCGGCCCACAGCCTAAATCAGCAATGGTGGATACCTCATCCAGAGGAATTCTGGCGAGCAGTTCAGCGGCAGGACGCGTTCTTTCCGCGCCGTACTGCAGATAAAGAGAGGGATTCCAGTCGGCCATTTTGGTTCTCCGTTTAGCATGCTTCTGCAAGAGTAGCACAGCATTAAGAACAGAGATAATAGGAGAAAAAATAGAAAAAGGAAATATTACCCCTTAAATACTTAAGGGGCAATACTTTAATTGTAATTATTTTATGATTATCGTTTTTTAATATTTTATCGGCTAAGTGCTTCTTACGCTCTGTACCCGAAACTATAAATATTAGATAATCATGAATGGATATATCCCTGGTGTTTCGTAGGTCTTTGACCTCCTGGCCACTGAGTTTCACGAGGACTTAGTGGCCGGGTACTTTTTAAGTATAAGGAATACCATGCACAATGAAAGCTGTCCTAAAAGACAGGGGATAATAGTTTCAGGTGTTATTATCAGGAATAAGAGCAATGAATTCTGTTATTGAGTTTTTTTTGCATGATTACGATGATTTACCGTCAGCATTAGCCCGCGAACTCTTCCGACTCAGGAGAAAAACCTTTCGGGACCGACTCGACTGGAAAGTTGAATGCGTTGAAGATATGGAAAAGGATCGGTTTGACAACCCAAACACGACATACTTGCTGGGTATGTATGAGGGACAGTTGTTATGCGGCGCACGATTCATTAACTCGACGCATCCGACGATGATAAGCGAAATATTTCACAATTATTTTGACGAAGCCATTATTTTCCCGGCAGATGTTCCCTGCTGTGAAATTAGCCGTTTATTTTTAGATAAAGAAACGCGAGACTCCGCAAGTCTGCAGGGCGTGCCCGCCAGTAAGGCATTGTTTCTTGCAATGAATATGTATTGCATAAAGCAAAAATACCATGGAATGTACGCAGTCGCCAGTCGCGGTATGTATGCCATATTTCGCCATGCGAACTGGAAAGTTGAAGTTATTCAACGCGGTGTTTCTGAAAAAGGGGAGGTTATTTACTATATTTATATGCCTGCCAGCACCAGCATTATTGAAGACATTATTAGCAAAGACAAATCCAGTCACTGGCTTCGCGAAATGCTGGAGCATTTACGCCACTTATAACCAGTGGCTGAGGCTCAGTCGTCCAGTAAGCGTAGTTCTGTTCCAAGCTTTATTGCGTGTCTGGCATTATTCACACCGAGCTTTTTCATTACATTTCCCATATGGAACTTAACGGTGCGTTCAGCAATAGACAAAATAACAGAAATTTCTGCGTAGGTTTTCCCGGCGCTGACCCATTTAAGGATTTGTCGCTCACGTGGTGACAGAAAAACATTCTTTTTCTGTTGATGCTGGCTATACAGGTTGAGTGTCTTCTGATGCAGTTGAACAAGGAAACTTAGAAATTGTGGCCGATATTTTTCTATATCAATACCAGAGTGCTTAGGACTGATGACGGATAAGACGACAAGATTATTCAGATAGTCATGCAGAGGAAAAGTCTGTCCCTGGTAGATATCATACTGGACGCTTTCGTTGAAAATGCGCGTCAGGTTATAACCATCCGACAGGATGACATCACTTTCCCAGAAAAAATCTTCAACACAGCGCAAAGCCCGAATGATAACAGGGTCAATGAACTGATATTTCCTGTCGAGGTAGATATCAAACCACTCGGGGCTGTTATTGATTATCCGCATCTGGGAAGGATCTTTCTTGTTCATAATGGCGTAGGCGAAGACGATCCCTTTGAAATCCTCAAAAAACGCGTCCAGCTCACTCTGAATTAGCGTATTGATCGCTATGTCGTTGTAATATGTATCCTTCACGTGAGTTGCTTGCCTCCTGTTCGAGTGGAGGAGCAAGTATAATATGCTTCGTTATCTGTAGCGAGTCGCATTTTAATCCAGCCAACAGATAAGACAGACTACCTCAACTGGTAGCCTGGTCAACGTGTGGCATTTCTAATGGTAAATGCAGATGACTCGGCGAATTTTTGAAAATTTTGTCAAATCCCGAAATAGTTCACTAAATATAGTAGGCTGCAAAATTTAGGAGGTTTTTCGCTTTACATTTGAGTAATGGACAAGCGTACCGACCCAGATTCAAAATCAGGATTTTAACCAGCAGTCTACATAATGCCTTTAAGAGCAATATGATAAAGCAGCATGATGGTTTTACCGTCGACAATCTTGCCTGTTTCTATGCCGCGTAATGCCTCTTCAAGCGTCATTTCCAGCACGTCGATATCTTCTCCCTCAGCCTTGATCCCGCCGCCTGCGCCGGTTCTGTCTTTCGGCTGATACTCGGCAAGATAAAAATAGAGTTTTTCCGTGACGGAGCCCGGGCTCATATAGGCTTCAAAGATTTTCTGCACGCTCGAAACCTGAAACCCTGTCTCTTCTTCCGCTTCTGCTTTTATGCGGCTTTCGGGATCCATGTTGTCCAGCAGTCCCGCCGCGGCTTCGATTAAATCGTCCTCATGGCCGTTGATAAAGACAGGAAAGCGGAACTGGCGCGTCAGGATCACCGTTTTTTCCTCACGGTTGTAGAGAAGAATAGTCGCGCCGTTGCCACGGTCGTAGACCTCCCGTTTCTGTCTTTGCCATTCGCCGTCACGGCGCTGCAGGTCGAAGGTGTATTTTTTAAGGTTGTACCAGTTATCTGACAGGGTTTCACTGTCAATGATGCGCACATCTGCACGTTTTGATTGCACGTTTGTTCCTCCTTACGTAGAGTAATTATCATAAACAGCATTATCGTGCACTTTCAAGATAAAACATGCAACATCAGGAATTCATGATGCTCACCAGTCAGCGAAAAAAATTGATCCTCGAAAAGCTCGGCGCCGAAGGTCAGGTCCAGTCAAAAGCACTCAGCATGCTCTTTGACGTCTCTGAAGACACCATTCGGCGTGATTTACGCGAGCTGGCGGCAGAAGGGCGTTTACAGCGGGTTCACGGCGGCGCGCTGCCGTCATCTTCTGCTATTGCTCCCTTTGCCGAACGGCAATCCGTGAAGATGGATGCAAAAAAGAGGGTCGCCCGGAAAGGGGCTCAGCTGATTTCATCAGGGCAGGTGGTGATCGTTGACGGTGGCACGACAACATCGGAGCTGATTACGTTTTTCCCTCCTGACCTGCGCATCACGGTGGTTACGCACAGCCCGAGCATCGCACTGCGGCTAGTGGATCATCCGTCCATCGAGGTGATTCTGATCGGCGGTCGCTTGTATAAACACTCCATTGTTGCGGTTGGCGCTGCGGCCATCGAAGGCATCGAAAATATTCATGCAGATCTGTTCTTTATGGGCGTGACCGGGATCCATCCTGAAGCGGGGCTGACAACCGGCGATTTCGAAGAAGCGTGCATCAAACGTGCATTTTCCGGCAGAGCCGCGGAGACGGTCGTCCTGGCTTCCCCGGAAAAGGTCAACACAGCGTCTTCGTTTGTGATTGGCGATGTGTCATCGGTGAACACCATCGTCGTTGAAGACAATACCGATCGGGACTGGATCCGCGCGGTATTGGAAAAAGGGGTCTCCGTCGTGTTGACCTCGGAGAGTGACTGAAAAAGCCTTGTGCTACACGCCCTCCGGCGCATGGCACACTGCCTCGATATTGTGGCCATCGGGCGAGATGACAAACGCGGCATAGTAATTTTCACCGTATGACCTCAACCCCGGCCCGCCGTTATCACGTCCGCCGGCGCGCAGGGCGGCATGGTAAAATTCATCGACCTGCTGGCGCGTGTTGGCTACAAACGCCAGATGCAAAAGGGCAGGTTTTTCATTTGTCTGAAAAAGACAGAGCGAAACATCGCCTGAACTCATTTCGACACCGTAGTCTGGCGTGCCCTCATCGATGAGTTCTACACCAAGCGGCTTAAGCGCATGGAGGAAGAAGGTTTTACTTTTTTCATAATCACTGACGCCGAATTTCACATGATCGAACATGGTTCCTTCCTTTATGAGATGGAGAAATAACCAGTATAGAAGGAGAGTGGGGCGACCATACGAAATAACGTGTCAATGTGACAGTCATCAATTTATGCAGTCTTTTCCGATGCCGAAGCGGACAAATGGCATATTTAAAACGTCAGGGTTTGAGCTGGAAAAATAGACCAATCCGGTTCTGTTGTCCCGCGGGTTGTATTTTTTCAACATTTCAAGCTCAATGCCGGTGCTCATAAATGTTTTCCCGTTTTTATCAAACAGGAAGAAACACATTTTATTATCTTTGCCCGGCTCAATACTTTTACCCGACGCGTTATCAAGCGTAACCTTGTAGCTAACCATATATTTTGCTTCGCCCGTTGTACTGTCCCATTGGCTTCCCTGAGACTCTTTTTGAGCGAAAATGGTTATCCCGGTGAGCTTGTCGTCATGGCTCTCTTTCTTAGCGGCCTGAGCCGTCCCGGCGGCGGACAGCGCTAACGCAAGACAAATTCCTTTAGTCATGAGACTTCGCATTTTTCTTCCTCTTCATTTTTTACATTGATTCACTTAGCTATAACGCCGAACGCTTTCGTCCAACGAACGTCCAGCGCAGGTAGTCGTAAAGCCAGTTAAACAGCATCGTATAGGGCAGGAAAAACAGCACCAGGCCAATCTCAACAAAAAATGCCTCCGTCACGGTCAGGTTCAGCATAACCATTGCCACAGGGATTAAGGAGATGATAAGTCCCGTTTCAAAACCAACCGCATGGATTGCGCGAACGAGAAATGTGCGTTGAAACTGATGTTTTTTCTGCAGGGAATCAAAGAGCTTATTAAAAATAAAATTCCAGACCGTTGCGGTAAGTGCAGATATCACGGACAACGAACCTGACTGAAGTACCGACACGTTCATCAGCCAGGCGAGTGACAGCGCGATGATAACGTTGGCCGTCACTTCAAAAATGACAGCATGGAAAACTCTCTCTTTAAAACTTTTATTTAATTCAATTTCCATTTGCTTACGACAGCGTTTTCAAAAGCTGAAGTATATCAGACATTTTTCAACCCTTTCTAAACGTGCAGGTTATGTTAAATACAGCCCAGGCCCGCTAGTGTAGAACGCACGGCCTCGGTAAGAGGGGTCTGCGGTTCATGGCCTAAAAAGGCGATCAGTTTTGAATTATCCATCTCTATTGTCTGCTCCCAGAGATAGCGCATCTCCCGCATTTCACGCAGCGTGGTGTTAAACGGACTCATTGCAGAGACCAGCCACCATGGAAATGACTTCACCTTCGCCTTAATACCGGCATGCTCCGCGACGTGCTTAACGGCTGCGGTCATCGTTGTCCCATCAGGATCCCAGTGTCCACGCATATGGAAACAGGAAAACGGTTCGAGTTCATCCCGCCGCGCCAGCAATGCCGCAACGGTTTCGGCGACATCCGGCAGATAAGCCCACTGATGTCCTGCGCCGGGTTGCCCGGGATTTTTAATAACCTTGGGTGGATGCCCTGATTTTACCAGTCCCTGTGAAAACCAGTTGTTGCCTGCGAGGGGACCAAAAAAGTCACCCGCCCGCAAAATGAGCACCTTTCCGCCACGCTGAGCATAGGCTGAGAGCGCCTTCTCCATTTGCACGCGTATGGCTCCTTTTCGGGTAACCGGATCCTGAGGGGAATCCTCGCGTAAGAGGGGAAAAGCATCCGGACCGTAGTTATAAATCGTGCCCGGCAGAACGATTAATGCACCGTTTCGCTCCGCTGCGTTGATGGTGTTATGCAGCATGGGTAAAACCAGCTGTTCCCAGTTTCGATAACCCGGCGGGTTAACGGCATGGACAATCACGCTGCAATCTGACGCCGCTGCCTCAACCCGTTCAGCATTCTGCGCATCGCCGCTTATCCAGGTCATGCTTTCGTTGCGATCGTCATGTTGAGGAGCGCTGCGGCGCAATGCCCGAACATCCCATTCGTCACGGATCAATTTACGGGCAATTTCGCCACCGATCCCACCCGTTGCGCCCAGTATCAGTACCTTATTTGTGCTTATCATTGTCTGGCCCTTATTGGATATCTGCTTGACATCTTAAGGGCTGCACGAGCTAAATGTAATTGCATAATATAAACCAACAGGTATGCATTTTTGTATGAAGCTAAATATCCCGTGGGAATGGTATCGCACCTTTTTGGCCGTGATGAAAGAAGGGTCTTTGTCAGGGGCCGCACGCAGGCTTGCCATTACCCAGCCAACCGCCGGACGCCACATTGCGGCACTGGAATCAGCCCTGGGCCTCGTTTTATTTACCCGTTCGCAGACGGGATTGCAGGCCACGGATGCAGCCGTTGAGCTGAAGGGCCATGCGCAGGCGATGGAAAATACGGCCATGATGATTGAGCGGTCGGCTGCGAGTTTCAGCTCCGGCGCAACCGGGTTGCGGGGCGTGGTGCGCGTCGCCGCCAGTGAAATCATCGGCACGGAGGTTCTGCCTCCCGTGATTGCACAGATAAAGGATGCATATCCGCAAATAACCGTTGAACTGGTTCTGTCTAATCGAGTTCAGGATTTACTGAATCGGGAGGCGGATATTGCCGTACGCATGGCCACGCCGGTGCAGGAGCAACTGATTGCCCGTCGGATGGGAAGGGTTGAAATAGGTCTGCATGCAGCGCCAGCCTATCTGTCACGACGTGGTGCTCCGGAAAATATTGATGAGTTATTCACCCATACGCTTGTCGGTTTCGATAATTTAACGCCCTTTATTTTACAGGCACTTAAACAATATCCACAGCTAAACCGCGATCGGTTTACCGTACGGACCGACAGTGATATTGCCCAATTAAACCTTATACGCGCAGGGGCCGGTATCGGAATGTGTCAGGTTCAACTGGCAGATTTTTCTCCGCCGTTGCAGAGGATAATGCCTGATTACTTTGCGTTTCATCTGGACACCTGGCTGGTGATGCATGAGGATTTACGCCACAGTCAGGCCTGCAAAACGGTGTTTGATTTTCTTGCTGAGGGTTTACAGGCTTATATCAACAGAGCAAAACGGTAAGCCATGCACTGTGAGGCGATCATGACGATAGCAGCACGTGAGAAGACACTATCAGAGGACATCAGCATCCAGGCCCAACGTGTCCATAAGATGCCAGATTTCTTCTGATTCCACATTGGTACGCATAATGTATATTATGTTAAATGTAATATGGACATCAGAGAATAAGCCATAAACCGTTCAGTCAAACCCCTCATAGCTGCCTTCCCTCTCACATCAATGCAGTAACCTTTGGATCACTGCATCGGTTACTGAGGAAGTTATCTTTTATTAAGATATTTATTGAAGAATGCCGTGATGTTATCGAACGGGATCTTATCCATACGATCATATAAATGAAGGTGTATACAGACTACCATCCCGTCATCAACATGCTCCATCAAATGACCAATTTCGTTGATGATATGTCTGGCACCATGCTCCGTTAACAATACTAGTAACGGGTCGATACCCCTCTCTGACTTGGACCTTTAAGGAACATCTTTACGATTTGATCGCTGAGTTAACGCTGCTATTATCTAAGTCTTAATAAGCGCAGAATCCAGGTATCTCCAGCGCCGGCGTGAAGGCAGCGATCCGCGCAGGCGTCTACCCGAAACGTTTCCCCAGCGAATCATTACAAAAATCACTGCAACGTGAGCTGATGAGTGCCGTGAACAACGCATCGGCTTTTGTGGGCAGTTCACTCACGGGAACGATCCGCAATCCTCAAAACACCGTCCAGTCCGGGCGCTATGTAGTCGGTCTGTTGCAGTCATTTTCGCCTAACTAAACGCTGAGTATTCAAATGGTTAAAGTTTTTTCCCGCCGCCTGCAACACTGTAACGAGGTGGCTACCAGCATAAGCAATGCCTCCCCGACACAGCTGCAACAGCTAAAGACTGAGTTGGCTGACGAAATGGGCAAACCTGTAGGTCTACACACCATGGGTATTCCAGCGGCGATCAGTACCCTCGGGGTGATTGTCAGTTTCGCTATTCCTCAGCTGTGGCTGGGGTATGGCGTACTCGCAGGACTCGACCAGCCAGCGGAACACGTATTCGTCTGGGTTGTCCTGATCGCCCTTCTGTTCGCTGGCCTTAACGGCGTGACGATGTTTATGATTGGCAAAGGCAGCATGCGCGCCGTGAGGTTACACCTTACGCTGGCGGTGATAAGCCTGGTATTAACAGCAGCCTATATGCTGGTCGCGCTGAGCGGTAGCGCAGCTCCGGGCGTCAGTCTGACCGCGGCGCTAGTGAGTATCGGCATGCTACTGCTTAGCGGCAGCTGTATCCTTTCCACCGCCTTCTATAAGATGCTGCTGTTTACTCTGCATAATCGTGCCTGGCGCAAGCTTCTCAGCCAGACGCGTGCTAAAACAGCGCGCTAAGGGTTCATCCCGTAAAAAACCCGCCATCGCTGGCGGGTTTTTTTATGGCTTTTTATGCCTGCGCAGCCAGATTAACTTGTATGCCGCAGGAATAATAAACAGCGATAACAGCGGCGCCGTGATCATCCCGCCAATCATCGGCGCCGCTATCCGACTCATGACCTCTGACCCTGCCCCCGTTCCCCAAAGAATGGGCAGCAGGCCGGCAATAATCACCGCGACAGTCATGGCCTTAGGCCGCACGCGCAGCACGGCGCCATGGTAAAGGGCGTCATCAAGCCCCTGTTCAGTGAACGTGTCCCGATGGGACAACGCCGGCTGAGCCTCAACGGCATGACGCAAATACATCAGCATGACTACGCCAAATTCTGCCGCCACCCCGGCCAGGGCGATAAAGCCGGTGCCGGTTGCCACAGACATATGGAAGCCCTGCCAGTAGAGGAACCATATTCCCCCGACCAGGGCGAACGGCAGGCTCATCAGGATCAGCAGCGCTTCATCCACGCGGCGGAACGCCAGATACAGCAGAATGAAGATAATCATCACCGTCATCGGCACCATCAGCTTCAGTTTCTTGTTGGCGTGCTCGAGGAGCTCAAACTGCCCGGAGAATGAGACGCTGGTGCCCGGCCTCAGCTTTACGTTCTGACTGATGGCCGTCTTAATGTCGTTCACCACCGACACCATATCCCTGCCGCGAGCATCGATATAAATCCAGCTCGCAGGGCGGGCATTCTCCGTTTTCAGCATCGTGGGGCCGGAAACCACGTTGATATCCGCCACATCGCCCAGCGTGATCTGCTGTTTCATCGGCGTCAGGATCGGCATTTGCTTCAAGGCGTTCGGGCTGTTTCGGTAGTCCTGCGGATAGCGGATATTAATCGGGTACCGGGCGACGCCTTCCACCGTTTCCCCCACCGTCGCCCCGCCGATGGCTGATGAAACGAACAGCTGCACATCGCCCACCGTCATCCCGTAGCGCGAGGCTTTTTCCCGGTTGATATCGACATCAATGTAGCGCCCGCCCTCCAGACGTTCAGCCAGGGCTGACACCACGCCCGGCACCGTTTTGGCTACCGCCTCGATGCTCTGCGCCGTGGCGTCGATATCCGACAGAACGGTACCCGACACCTTGATACCAATCGGGCTTTTGATCCCGGTTGAAAGCATATCGATGCGGTTACGAATGGGCGGAACCCAGAGATTCGCCAGGCCGGGCAACCGAACGGTCTTGTCGAGTTCGTCAATAATCTTGTCAATCGTCATGCCGGGACGCCACTCATTCTCAGGTTTGAGCTGGATGGTGGTTTCCACCATTTCGAGCGGAGCGGAATCCGTTGCGGTCTCAGCCTTACCCGTTTTACCAAAAACGGAGGCCACTTCTGGCACGGTTTTGATTAACTTGTCCGTGGTCTGCAACAGTGCGGCCGCTTCTGCCGGAGAGACGCCCGGCAATGTTGACGGCATATACAGCAGATCGCCTTCGTTGATCTTCGGCAGGAACTCGCCGCCCACCTGGCTGAGAGGCCAGA
The DNA here is from genome assembly GCF_007035645.1 of Enterobacter asburiae. NCBI lineage: Bacteria > Pseudomonadati > Pseudomonadota > Gammaproteobacteria > Enterobacterales > Enterobacteriaceae > Enterobacter > Enterobacter asburiae. The sequence continues at coordinate 2,208,695 of NZ_AP019632.1, read as the reverse complement.
TCACCGTGAAGATGGACAAAGCCGCAACCAGCAGGGTTGTTTTTGGCCAGCGGAGCACCTTAATCAGTAGCGGATGGTAGGCTTTAATCAGTAGCCTGTTCAACGGGTTACTGGTCTCAGCGGGAATCTTACCCCGGATCCAGAACCCCATCAGGATGGGGATAACGATTATAGCCAGCGCAGCCGCACCTGCCATGGAGTACGTTTTGGTGAAAGCCAGCGGACCAAACAGCCGCCCTTCCTGCCCCTCAAGAGTAAAGATGGGAATGAAGGATAAGGTGATAATCAGCAGGCTGATAAACAGCGCGGGGCCAACCTCGACAGAGGCGTTGGTAATCACCTTCCAGCGGGTGGCGTTATCAATCTGCTCTCCCGGATGCTGGAGATCCCACTCTTCGAGCCGTTTGTGCGCGTTTTCAATCATGACGATGGCGGCATCCACCATCGCCCCGACGGCAATGGCAATGCCTCCCAGCGACATAATGTTGGCGTTCAGCCCCTGGAAATGCATGACGATAAAGGCAATACACAGGCCAAGCGGCAGAGAGATAATCGCGACCAGCGCAGAGCGGACGTGCCACAGGAACAGTGCGCAGACGATGGCCACCACGATAAACTCTTCGAGCAGTTTGGAACTCAGGTTGTCGATTGCCCGATCGATGAGCTGGCTGCGATCGTAGGTGGTCACAATCTCAACGCCTTCCGGCAGGCTGGCCTTCAGCGTCTCAAGCTTATCTCTCACCGCCGTAATGACTTCGCGCGCATTTTTTCCCGAACGCAGGATCACCACGCCACCCGCAACTTCCCCCTGCCCGTTTAATTCGGCAATGCCGCGGCGCATTTCCGGCCCCGTTTGTACGCGGGCGACATCGCGAAGATAAATCGGTACCCCGTTCTCTCCGGCTTTCAGGACAATGTTATTGAAATCATCCATCGTCTGCAGATAGCCGCTGGCCCGGACCATATACTCCGCTTCCGCCATTTCAACTGACGATCCCCCCGCCTCCTGGTTAGACGACTCAAGTGCCTGCTTAACTTCCGGCAGGCTAATGCCGTACTGAGCCAGTTTTAACGGATTGACCTGGATCTGATACTGCTTTACCACGCCGCCGACGGAGGCCACTTCGGCCACGTTCGGGATGGTTTTCAATTCAAATTTCAGGAACCAGTCCTGCAGCGAGCGCAACTCTGCGAGATCGTGTTTTCCGCTGCGATCCACCAGCGCATACTCAAATATCCAGCCCACGCCGGTGGCATCAGGACCGATTTCAGAGCTCACGCCGGCAGGCAGCTTGCCCTGAACCTGGTTCAGATACTCCAGCACGCGCGAACGGGCCCAGTACAAATCGGTGCCATCTTCAAAAATGACGTACACGTACGAATCGCCAAACTGCGAAAAACCGCGCACGGTCTTTGCGCCGGGAACCGACAGCATGGTGGTCGTCAGTGGATAGGTGACCTGGTTTTCTACAATCTGCGGGGCCTGGCCGGGGTAACTGGTTTTGATAATCACCTGAACGTCAGAGAGATCGGGCAAGGCATCGACTGGCGTGTTAATAATCGTCCATGTCCCCCAGACGCTGAGAAACAGCGCCCCCATCATGACCAGGAAACGGTTGGCGACCGACCGCCGGATAATCCATTCAATCATCATCGTCTCCTTAATGGCCAGAGTGCGCGTCGTCAGCGGCTTCAGCGTGACGCATGCGCTCCAGCGCGCCGGTAATATTGGCCTCCGAGTCAATCAGGAACAGACCGCTGACCACTACCGACTCGCCCTCTTCCAGTCCGCTACCAATGCCGGACTGCTGTTGAGATTCGTGCAGTACGTGGATCCTTTTCGGTACAAAATTCCCGTCCGCATCGACGGTAATCACGCGCTGTTCTTTGCCGGTATCGATAACGGCCTGGGAAGGGATCAGCAGCATTTCCTGGCTTTGGGTATTCAGCTTCAGGTACGCGTTCATGCCCGGTTTCAGCAGTTCATCCTTGTTAGAGACCTGCAGGCGCACCTGCAGCGTACGGGTGGTTGGATCCACGCTCGGCAGAAGACTCCATTTATCAACCGGGAAGGATTTATCCGGATAAGCCGGTATCGAAACCGCAAACTGCGAGGTCTCTTTCAGCAGATAAGCAATGGATTCAGGCACTGCCGCGCCGATCCAGACCGGATCCATCCCCTGAATTTGCGCCACCACCTTATCTTTGGAAATATTCATGCCGGTACGCAGATCAAAGGCCGTGATCGCTCCGTCGATCGGCGCCCTGATGGTAAACCGGGTCTGAATAGTACGGGTCGCACGCAGCCTCTGAATATCCTCATCCGGCATACCCGCCAGCCGAAGCCGTTCCAGAACCCCTTTGATTTGCGTCGGCGTTCCGCCGGTGCCGGATAACAGCAGAAACTCGCTCTGCGCCTCTACCCAGTCAGGAATGGTTATATCAACGAGCGGCGTGCCTTTCTTCACCTTATCGCCCGTCGTCAGCGGGTACACTTTTTCCACAAAGCCTTCCGCGCGGGCCTGCACAATGACAAACTGATAGTCGTTATAGCTGACGTTAGCCGGGATCGTCTGGGCATAATTAAGCGTTCCGCGCGTCACCTTTTGCGTTTTTAATCCCAGGTTCTGGACCTGCGTCGGGTCAATACGGATACCGGCACTGCTTTTATTGGCGTTTTCATCCGCATATTTCGGTACCAGATCCATATCCATAAACGGCGATTTGCCGGGCTTATCGAATTTAACGTCGGGCTTCATCGGGTCATACCAGAAAAGCACCTTTCTTTCAGAGGCGCTATTTTCTGTTTTTTCAGATGAATGAAGCGCCTGCCGTGCCGTCACCGATATCAGCCCTCCCGCAATAAGGCTGCTGACTATCACGGCAGCATATTTTATTTTTAATGAGGCCATGCCGCGTCTCGCTATTTAATGCTCTTGAGTAAAGAGAGATTGCCCTGCTGAACAAACGAGAAATTCACGTGGTTACCGATTTTTAAGGCATTAATACTCTCGTCAGCCTGAATAAAGGTAAAACGCATGGTCATCGCGGGCCAGCCAATTTCCGGGATCGCTTCATGGGAAATCGTGACTTTTTTATTCGTGAGATCAATGTCCTTCACGATGCCGGTTCCCGTGATGAGCTGCTCTGAGGTCCCTTCGCTGGCAGCACTCATCATCTCGTGCTGATGAACTTCAGCCTGCAGGCCGGCAGAAAACACAATGGAGATTGCACCAAATACAACGGCCTTAAGTGAATTGCGCATGGTTATTTTCCTGTTTAATTAAATAAGGTTATTCGACCCAACCGCCGCCGAGCGCGGTGAAGAGATTAATTTCATTAACCTGCCGGGCATAAATAAGGTCGAGAATATTTTGCTGGGTAGAGAAAAGAGAACGCTCCGCGTCAAGCACTTCGATATAGCTGACCGCACCGCTGGAATATAACCCTCTGGCACGTTGAAGCGTGATGCGGAGCGAATCCAGATACCGCTGTTGTGCAGCAAGCTGCTGGTTAATGCTGTCCCGCAGCGCGAGCGCGTCGGCAACCTGTTTAAAGGCGGACTGAATTTTTTGTTCGTAATTAACCACCGACTGCTGCTGGCGAATTTCGGCCAGCTTCAGGTTGGCCTTATTTCTGCCCGCATTAAAAATAGGAATTTCTATTTTAGGAATAAAATTCCACATCCCGCTCCCGGACGTAAAGAGGCTGGACAACTCCGTGCTGCCCGTTGAAAGCCCGCTGGTCAGGGAAATAGACGGAAAAAAGGCGGCGCGCGCCGCACCGATATTCGCATCGGCCGCTTTAAGCTGATACTCCGCCTCCATAATATCCGGGCGCTGCAGCAGTATCGCGGAAGAAAGATGAGGAGGCAGTTTTACCGGCGCAACGTCGCTGGCGTTCATGCCGCCGTCACCCGGCAGCGCGCGATACGTGCCGAGGACCAGCTGCAGGGCGTTATTGGCCTGCGCCAGCTCCCCCTCTCTTTTGGCAATCTCTGCCTGCGTGCTTTCGATCTGTCCCCGGGCCTGTTCCAGCGCCAGGACGTTCGTACTGCCCGTCACCAGCTGCTGCTCAACGAATGCATAAGACTGCCGGTAATTTTTCAGCGTATCCTGCGCGATACGCAGCTGTTTATACGCCAGCTGCTGGTTGAAATAGCTCTGGGAAACGTTAGAGACGAGCAGGATATGCACCGCGCGACGGGCCTCTTCGCTCGCGAAATAGTTTTGTCGGTCGGCCTCGCTCATGTTCTTTAGCTTGCCGAAGAAATCGAGTTCATAGCTAAGCGCAAGGCCCGCGTCGTACTGCTGCGCGGTGGGTTTGTCACTTTTCAGCCCGCCGCTGTACGTGATGCCCGAGGAGGCATTCAGCTGAGGGTAGCGATCCGCATCCGTCACGTTGAATTGCGCCCGGGCCTCTTCGACCTTCAGGGCGGCCATTTTCAGATCGCGATTGTTCTTCAGGGCCTCCGTAATCAGCCCGGCAACCTGAGGGTCGACGAAAAAGTTGCGCCAGCCGGTGTCCTGATACCCCGCCGCCGCGGGCGTCAGGCCGTTACGGGAGAGCGAAAACTGCCGGGGGACAGGTGCCTCCGGCCGCTGGTACTCAGGGGCCAGCGAGACGCAGCCTGCCAGAATAAATACCGTACTGATGCTTAGTCGTTTTAACAGGAACATAACGGTTCAAATAAAGTCCAGAGTAGTTTTAGGGCTACTCTACGCAACGCATCCTGTTTGACGGGTGACAGGATAATGACAATGTTGTCATTTTTAGCGTAAGTCATTGTTAACGGCGGTACGCTCACTAGAATGTCATCAGCAGCCAGTCAGGGGAGCACGATGAAAATACTGATCGTCGAAGACGAAATGAAAACCGGTGAGTACCTGAGTAAGGGGCTGACTGAAGCGGGGTTTGTGGTTGACCACGCGGATAATGGCCTGAACGGCTACCATCTCGCCATGACCGCTGAATACGATCTGCTGATTCTGGATATCATGCTGCCCGATGTGAACGGCTGGGACATTGTCCGCATGCTCCGCTCTGCGGGAAAAGGGATGCCCATCCTGTTACTCACGGCTCTCGGCACGATTGAACACCGGGTTAAAGGGCTTGAGCTGGGCGCGGATGACTATCTGATTAAGCCATTCGCTTTTGCCGAGCTGCTCGCCCGGGTGAGGACGCTGTTGAGACGCGGAAATACGGTGATCGCGGAAAGCCAGCTTCAGGTGGCGGACCTGACGGTTGACCTCGTGTCGAGAAAGGTAAGCCGGGCCGGAAGCCGCATCTCGTTAACCAGCAAAGAGTTCAGCCTGCTGGAGTTTTTCATGCGTCATCAGGGAGAGGTGCTACCCCGCTCCCTGATTTCCTCCCAGGTGTGGGACATGAATTTTGACAGCGACACAAACGCAATAGACGTGGCGGTAAAGCGGCTTCGCGCGAAAATCGATAACGATTTTGAACCGAAGCTGATCCAGACGGTGCGCGGCGTGGGCTATATGCTGGAGGTGCCGGATGCGCGTTAAGCTTCCCGGGCGCCCTTTTTCGCTTGCCCTGCGGCTGACCTTTTTTATCAGTCTCTCCACGATACTGGCCTTTTTCGCCTTTACCTGGTTTATGCTGCATTCCGTTGAAAAGCACTTCGCCGAGCAGGATGTCAGCGACCTGCAGCAAATCAGCACCGCGATGCACCGCATCCTGCAGTCTCCGGTCGATCCTGACCAAAAGAAAATCAGCAAGATCAAAGAATCGATCGCCAGCTATCGCAACGTAGCCGTCCTGCTCCTGGATCCGCAGGGCAATATCCTGTTCAGCTCGGCGCAGGGGGCAGCACTGCGCCCTGCGATGAACGCGGCGGATTTTAGCGAACACCGCCGCGCGCAGGATGTGTTTCTCTGGACGGTTGAAGACTCTGCCGCAAACATGCACGCCGGGTCCGACATGAAAATGGAAACGTACCGGATTATCGCCTCTTCAGGCACGGCGACGCTGCAGGGCAAAACGCAGGGCTACGTGATGCTGATCGGGCTCTCCATCAATTTTCATCTGCACTACCTTGAGGCGCTGAAAAAGAATCTCCTGGCGATTGCCGCGGCGATCAGCCTGCTGATTATTCTTGTCATTCGCATCGCGGTTCGTCAGGGACATTTGCCCCTGCGTAACGTCAGCAACGCCATTAAAAATATCACCTCAGAAAACCTCGACGCGCGGCTGGAGCCGTCCCGCGAGCCCGTTGAGCTGGAACAGCTGGTCATCTCCTTCAACCATATGATCGAAAAGATTGAAGATGTCTTTACCCGCCAGGCGAATTTTTCCGCCGATATCGCGCATGAAATCAGAACGCCCATCACCAACCTGGTGACGCAAACGGAAATCGCGCTGAGCCAGAACCGCTCGCAGAAAGAGCTGGAAGACGTTCTGTACTCCAGCCTTGAAGAGTACAACCGGATGACCCGGATGGTCAGCGACATGCTTTTCCTGGCGCAGGCGGATAATAATCAGCTGATCCCTGACCGGGTGATGTTTGATTTAAGTGCTGAGGTCATGAAAGTCTTCGATTTCTTCGAAGCCTGGGCGGAAGAACGCAACGTTACGCTGAAATTTAACGGGATGCCCTGCCTGATAGAAGGCGATCCGCAGATGTTCAGAAGAGCAGTAAATAATCTGCTCTCCAATGCCCTGCGCTATACGCCAGCCGGTAAAGCGGTGACGGTCTCCATCAGAGAACAGGATAACGACGTTGAACTGATGATAGAAAATCCCGGAACGCCGATCCCGCAAGAGCATCTGGCAAAGCTGTTTGACCGTTTCTATCGCGTCGATCCGTCAAGGCAGCGCAAAGGCGAAGGCAGCGGGATCGGGCTTGCCATCGTGAAGTCCATCGTTTCGGCGCACCACGGAAAAGTCCGCGTGGAATCGGATGCGGCATCGACGCGCTTCATCCTCATCGTGCCGGGAAAAGTGGCCTGAGCGTCAGCGCACGGCCCGACACACTTCCAGTACTTTTTCCCTGAGCCATCGATGTCCCGGGTCCCTTTCCATGCGCGGATGCCACATCTGTGACACCGTAATGGTCCGGGTTTTAAACGGCAGTTCAAAGACGTGTACGCGCTTGTTCATCGGCTGATTGAGCAGGTACAGCGCCGGCACCATGGCAATCAGATCGGACGCCAGCGCCACGGATAGCGCCGTTGGAAATCCGGGCACCACGCTGGCGACCTTGCGTTTCATCCCCCGTTCCGCCAGCGCGTCATCGACAAACCCGTGTAGCGATCCGTCCGGCGAGGCCACCACGTGGCCCCACGCGACATAATCGTCAAGGCTGACGTCAGGCCGTAATGACAGCGGATGTCCCTTACGCACCGCGCCAACAAACCGATCCTGAAAGAGCCGTTGCAGCCGTATTTCCGGCCCCATATTGCTCTGCACGCCGATCTCCAGGTCGACCAGCCCCTCACGCAAATAGCGCGAGGTTTTTTCAGGTTTCGGCGAGAAGCGGATGCACACCCCGGGGGCAACGCTCGCCACCGCCGCAATCAGCAGTGGCCCAAACGCCACCACAAAACCGTCGTTGGCTCTGATGGTGAACAGCCGCTCGAGATTTTCCACCTTCAGCGCGTCGGTGGAGGGCTGCAGCACCGCCCTCGCCTCATGCACGGCGCTTCTGGCGCGGTCCCGCGTGGCTTCTCCCCAGGGCGTCAGCACCATATGACGCCCGGCCCTCACCAGAACAGGATCGCCGGTCACCTCCCGCAGCCTGCTCAGGGTGCGGCTCATGGCGGAGGTGCTGAGGTTCAAACGTCGCGCCGCGCCCGCCACGCTGGCTTCGGCCAGCAGAACGTCGAGCGCAACCAGAAGGTTAAAGTCAGGATCGGACACGGTGACTCCTAAGATAAGGCGTTATATGCAACGATTAAGTGCAGCTGATGCGTCTTCCGCCCTGTATACCGCATGCTTATAGTTTCGTCATCACTATTCTTATGCGGAGTAACGACGATGACGTTTTTTTCAAACCTGCCCGGCGATGAAGGCTTACCCGGTCATGAACGCGCCCGGGTCATGGCCGCCGTCATGACCACCACGCTGATGGGCGTCTTTGACGGCACCATGATCAACATCGCGCTGCCCTCCATGGCAAGGGCGATGCAGGTACCCGCAAACGTTGCGGTCTGGTTCTCCAACGGTTACCTGCTTTCAGCGGCAATGACGTTAGCCATCTTCGCGGCGCTGGCGGCGCGCGTGGGCTATCGCCCGGTGTTTCTTGTTGGGCTTGCCACCTTTACGCTCACCTCGCTCGGCTGCGCGCTGGCAGCGACGCCGGAAATGTTAACCGGCATGCGTATTCTGCAGGGCATCGGCGGTGCGGCCACCCTGAGTATCGCCCCGGCGATCCTGCGATCCGTTTTTCCGGGTCGACTGCTTGGCCGTATTCTGGGGCTGCACGCCCTGCTTATCGCCTCCAGCACGGCGATTGCCCCCGTGCTGGGCGGAACCATACTGGACGCGCTGAGCTGGCAGTGGCTGTTCGCCATTAACATTGTTCCGGGCAGCGTCGCCCTGCTGCTGGCGTGGCGGGCCTTGCCGCGGGAAACGGCCGTTGACCGCTCGCCCTTTGACGCGCCGGGCGCCGTGCTCTCCGCCGTGCTGTTAGGTTCAGCAATCATGCTGGCCGACAGCCTTCAGCACGTGACGCAAAACATCAACCAGACGGCCACAGGCTGGGGGCTGCTCGCGCTGGTCAGCGCCCTCGCCTTTATCTGGCGGATTCGGCGCGCGCGAAGCCCCATCCTGCCGCCCGTCATGTTTAAAAACGGACGCTTTACCCTCGCCGCCCTGACCTCGCTGGCCTCGTTTGTCAGTCAGGGCATCACCTTTGTCGCGCTGCCGTTTCTGTTTCAGAGCGTGTATGGCTACAGCCCGGTGGTATCCGCGCTGCTGTTCACCCCGTGGCCGATTGGCATCGTGCTGATCGCGCCGCACGCGGGACGCTGGGCAGATACGATTCCCGCGCCGCTGATCTCGACAATCGGGCTGATGATTTTTGTCTGTGGGCTGGTCCTGCTGGCGACGTTGCCGGAAAATCCTTCCGCATGGAATATCAGCCTGCGCAGTCTGGTTTGCGGGATTGGGTTTGGCTGCTTCCAGAGCCCCAATAACCGGGAGATGCTCTCTAACGTGGCGCGGGAATATGCCAGCTATGCCTCCGGCGTGTTGTCGATTGTGAGGACATTCGGCCAGTGTCTCGGTGCCGCCGCGGTGGGCGTGCTGCTGGCGACGACCGAATCAGACCATGACCGGGCCGTGCATTTTGCGCTGTGGATAGCCGTCATCGCCTCAACGGGATCGGTGTTGTTTAGCGTGAGTCGGCTGCGCCCTGCAGTTCGGGCATCAGCGTAAACTGTTGCAGCGCCTTTCGGCGCTGCTCGTTTATAACGCCTACGCTGTAAGGCGTTCATTCCACGCATCAGTGTATTGAATATTTCCGTCCAGGATTTTCCATGTGATTTTTGCGTATCGCAAAGATACATTTTCCAGGTGACCAGTACCGGGACAATCTCTTGTATCGTGCATAACTGGAGTTATTGAAATGACTTTCACACCTTCCATAAGAATATTGAAGTATTCCACTTCCTGACCAGCATCATTGATGTGATAGAACTTTAATTCAGCACTTTGAAGCGTTTGACCTGTAGCCACTGCTTTGTATAGATAGGGTGAAGATGAATCAATTGCTTTTGTTAAACTGAAAGCTGAGTGTTGCCTTGTACCTGTAAGTTTACCTGTTGCCTCATCTGTTGGAATGCTCAGGTTATGGATCAGATCTCTAAGCTCTATGCTTCCTTCACGGTCTGCAACATCAGAACCGCCACGGATCATTGCTCTACCATCGTCTTTCAAAAAGAGGTGTACTGGTACAGCCATTTCTAAAACTCCTTATGCTAATTAATCTCTTATTCCATTTGCTATGAGGTTAATTACAGGCATGATCGCTACACCATCTGCATAGAACAGATCCGAATTAGTGAATGAATAAACCTTACCTGTGATTTTTATATTTACCGTGTTCCCATAAGCAGAAGCTGTAACATTGCTTGTATTGGCTTCAAGGAACGGCGAGCGTTCTTTAAGGGCCTTCATAATGTTCCCGCTGCTGTCTTTATCTAAATAGAAGCGGTAAACATCCGACACCGTAGCTCCTCCGTCATCATACTTTGTTATGTACAGTGTGACGGTATCAGATAGTTTCTGTTTGCTGACAAAGCTATCGTGAGGAGGTGCATTAAAATAATATTGATATGTCAGAAACCCGCAAACAATGATCAATAAAATCGTTGTGAGTAAATAATGAAGCCGTTTAATAACCGTGTTTCTTTGCATATTCAATCCCTTGACTTATCCAAAACTGATCGTGAGGATCATCCCCATATGGCGGTTTTTGATACCAGTGCCCCCATTTCTTTTTGGAGGTTTTAGCTCTTTCCTGCGCCCATCCTGCCCCCATCAATAACGTTTCTGATGGTATCCCGGCAGCATAGCCAGCCGAACCATAATTGAAGTTACCAAAGTTCGCTAACTTAGGGTGTCCCTGCTTGTAATCCCAAGGCCCCTTATTTCTTACTTTTTGATAAAACCAAAGATAGGTTGTAGGAATAGCCATATTTCTACTCATACCATGCGCTCTTGCAATCCTCATGTTTGCTAATGCAAGCGCGATTCCTTCTTTTGGTAACAAAGGTATAACAGCCATATTAACCATTCTTTTCACATGGATATATGACCACGTATCGTACACTTTTGCGATAGTAAAAAAGATATCTGTTTCGAGACAAATGACGGAAAAATAACCGATTAAGATATTAATCGCATTAAAAATAAAGAAATTTAGGCTGCGCCTGCAGTTCGGGCATCAGCCTGATTCGCCCGGCGGCGCTACGCTTGCACGGGCCTACAAGGAAGCTTTGCACAATGTAGGCCGGGTAAGCGCAGCGCCACCCGGCAAGAAAGACGGCGCGTTCGTTTACTCCAGCGCCAGCAGCGCAAAGCTCGCCAGCCAGTGCCCGCCGCTGTAGTGGCTGCCGACCACATGCTCAACGCTAGCCGTCAGGTGTTTCGTCACCGCCTCGCGAAGCGCCTGCTGCGCCGGATGGTTTGCGGGAAGCGCTCTGGCAATATGCTTCATGCACCAGGCGCGGCTGAGGTTTAACCCATCGAGATGGGCAATTTTCGGGTCGGTACGGTCGCTCACTTCCGCCGGGTTCATCAGCGCCGCAATGGTGCCCACCTCCGGGAGAAACGCGTCAAACCAGGCCGGGAAGTCCTCCAACACTTTGCTCATCAGCAGCGCTTCCGTCAGCGCGCCGGAAATATACTCATCACCGCCGGGCTCGTAGTGGGCAGGATAGCGCGTGTCGGCGAGATAAAACCGCTCCGCCGCCGTGACAATCGCCTGCTCAAGCGCGCTATCTTCCACGGCTCGCGCGTAATCGAGCGCCAGCGCGAGGGCAAACGCCGTGTTGTAGTGCGTCCCGACGCGGATCGGATAGGTGAGCTTGCTGAGGTAATCCACCAGGCGGTTACGAATATCCTGGGTTAACGGCTCAAGCGTCCGGTACCAGCCTGCGGCCTGCGGCAGCGACGACTGCTTTAGCTCCTGGGCCAGCGCCAGCAGCCAGCCGTAGCCATACGGGCGCTCAAACGAGGCGCGGAACGGCGCGGTGAAATAGGCCAGCTCCTTCGCCACGTTCTCTTCCGTCAGGTGCTCGTCGACAAGCGCGACGATCGCGTCCCGGCTCGGCAGCTCCGGGTAGAGGCGCACGCAGCGCAGCAGCAGCCAGTAGCCGTGCACCGCCGAGTGCCAGTCGAAACAGCCGTAGAAAATGGGGTGCAGTTCGCGCGGCGGCAGAACGTCACCATCATCATTCAGCAGGTGCATGATGTGGTTCGGGTATTCCTGGCGCAAATAGGTCAAAGGCATGCGGGCAAACGCGTCAGCCTGATGTTGCGTTAATTCCATAACAGCTCCTTAGCGAAACACGAGGAAATACATGAGGAACACGTTCACCACCAGCAGGGTTAACGCGGTCGGGATCTGGATCTTGATCACCTGATACTTATCTTTCAGCTCCAGCAGCGCGGCGGGAACAATGTTGAAGTTAGCGGCCATCGGCGTCATCAGCGTGCCGCAGTAGCCCGCGTACATGCCAATCGCCAGCAGCGGCGCCGGGTTGCCGTGATGCACGTTGATCAGAAACGGCAACGCGATCCCCGCGCTCAGCACCGGGAAGGCCGCAAACGCATTCCCCATGATCATGGTAAACAGCGCCATCCCCACGCAGTAAATCACCACCAGCATAAAGCGGTTATCCGGGTTAACGAACAGGCTCACCACCTTCTGCACCGAATCACCGGTGTTGGCCGCCACGAACACGCCGCCGAGCATGGCCAGCATCTGCGGCAGGATCACCGCCCAGCCGATGGTATCGACAAGACGACGAGACTGGCGAATGGCGTGCAGCGGCGTGCCTTTGGTCAGCCACCATCCGGTGAGGATCGCCGCGACGCAGGCCACGCACAGCGCCGCCAGAGTGAGCTGCTTCTGATCGAGCAGGAACACGCCGCCAACCGAAACCCCTTTCAGGAACAGGGTGCCTATAACCGTCACCACCGGGATCATCAGCGCGGGCAGAAACAGCCAGTTTTTAAGGCGGTTTGACGAGGCGAGACGTTCGTCTTCGGTGGACATTTTATAGTGCCCTTTTCCGACCAGACCAAAACCCGCCAGCAGCGCGATAGCGATGACGCCCCCGCCGATTATCCGGTACGCCAGCGATTTCCCCAGCTCCTGCACCATCAGATCGCCGAACAGGAAGATCCCGCCAAATAAAAACCAGAACAGCGCCGTGGTAAAACGCTTCGGATTGGCGCGATCGCGTAGGGTCATCACAACCAGCAGCATCACGACGAAGCCGATCAGGTAGTACACGCGGTTAATGGTGATAAGCGTCATCATTGCGCGGCCTCCCGCGTGCTCTGCTCCGCGCGCCAGGCCATGACGTCGCGACGGATGCTGGCATCCAGACGCAGCAGGCGCGTCATATGAATAACTAATGCCGCAATGGCGGTTGGGATGGCCCAAAGGCCAATATGCAGCGGTTCGATGCCCTGAATGCCATTCTCTTTCAGGAACGCATCGATCAGCAGCACCGCGCCGAAGGCAATGAAGATATCTTCCCCAAAGAAGACCGCAATGTTGTCGCACGCGGCGGCATGGGCTTTGATTTTGTCGCGGATGTGCTGCGGCAGCTCGCCGTATTCGTTCAGCGCCGCCCCTTCGGCCATCGGCGCCAGCAGCGGACGCACCGTCTGGGCATGACCACCCAGCGACATCAGCCCCAGCGCGGCGGTGCCTTCACGGGCGACAAAATAGAGCATCAGAATACGCGCCGAGGTCGCGCTGGCGATCTTCGCCACCCAGGCCTGGGCGCGCTCCTTGAGCCCGTAATATTCCAGCAGACCAATCACCGGCAGGATCAGAATGAAGGTCGCCAGGGATCGGCTATTCACGAACTTTTCGCCAAAGGTCTCCAGCAGCATCCCGAAATCCATACCGACCAGCAGACCCGTCGCCAGCCCCGCCACCACGACCACCAGCAGCGGGTTGAAGCGCAGTGCAAAACCAATAACCACGATCGGTATCCCGATCAGCGGCAACAGCGTAGTACCGTCCATAACGTTTACCCTATCCAAAGTGAGCGTTGCGCGCCGACGGCTATTTTTTTATTTTGCGGCGAGCGATGTTGTGTTTTTCGACAGGTTTCGGAAAACCTGCGCTAAAAAGCTATATCTGAACCTCAAAAACATGTAAACAAATTATCAATAAAATGTTCTTATTTTATCGATGAGTTTACATTTCTGGCTAAGGAACGTTATGACCTCGGAAAAGAGTGCTACACCCCCTCACGACGATATCAACGATGGCCGAATCGTCTCGTCCCGCCACCTGGTGTCCGAGCGCTGCGCGGAACTGTCAGAGCTGGAGTACGCGCTGATCATGACCAGCAACGCGTTCAATAAATGGATGGTGCGCTGCATGACTGCAGCCGGCGAGCCCGATATGGGCGCATTTGACGTCTCGCTGCTGCATCACGTAAACCACCGCGACCGCAAGAAAAAGCTGGCCGATATCTGTTTCGTTCTTAACGTGGAAGATACCCACGTTGTGACCTACGCCCTGAAAAAGCTGGTCAAAGCGGGCTACGTGACGAGCGAGAAAGCGGGCAAAGAGCTCTTTTTCTCGACTACCGAGGAAGGGAAAGCGTTGTGCATGAAGTACCGGGACGTGCGGGAGGCGTGTCTGATCGCAATCCACGCGGAGAGCGGCATTGCCGGGAAGTCGATTGGCGAGACCGCGCAGCTGTTACGCACGATCTCCTCCCTGTATGACACCGCCGCCCGCGCGGCGGCATCACTCTGAAGCTAAGGACGTCTAAAGAGGGTAATACTGCGTCCGGCCAGTTCGTACTCTACGGTTTCGGTGAACGCTGTCCCGGTGGCAGCGTCCTCTGCCGTAGACAGCTCCAGCACCCATCCCCCTTCGCCAAACTGCGGGATCTGGAACGGCACGGTCCCTTCAAACGGGTTGAACAGCATCAGCACGTCGTGCCAGATGCCGTCCTCCTGCCTGAGATCCGGCCTGCTGATGGAGACGCCGAGCGTCGAGCCTTCATCCCACTGCTCGGCCTGCTGCGGGCCGCCGCCGGCATTGAACCAGCGGATCTCCAGCCCGTCGCGCCAGCTTTCACGGCGCAATAACGGCTGTTGCGCGCGAAGGTCAATGAGCCGTCGGGTAAACTCGCGCAGCGCAGCGTCGTTTTCGGTTATTCCGTTCCAGTCGATCCACGAGATCTCGCTGTCCTGACAGTAGCCGTTGTTGTTGCCCTTCTGCGTGCGGCCAAACTCGTCCCCCGCCAGCAGCATCGGCGTGCCGTGGGAAAACAGCAGCGTGGTCAGGAAATTCCGCTTCTGCCGTTCGCGGGTAGCAATAATATCCGGGTTCTCCGTCGGCCCTTCTTCGCCATAGTTGTACGAGCGATTATCGTTATGCCCGTCGTTATTGTCCTCGCCGTTGTCGGCGTTATGCTTCTCGTTGTACGACACCAGGTCATTCAGCGTAAAGCCGTCGTGAGCGGTGATGAAGTTGACGCTGGCCCACGGACGACGCCCGCGCAGGTCGTACAGATCCCCGGATCCCAGCAGACGCGCGGCAAAGTCGGTGGAGACGTTATCGCCCTTCCAGTACTCGCGGACGGTATCGCGGTATTTGTCGTTCCACTCCCCCCATCCCGGCGGGAAACCGCCGACCTGATACCCACCGGGACCGATGTCCCAGGGTTCACCAATCAGCTTAAGTCTTGATAACACCGGGTCCTGCGATATGGCGTCGAAGAAACCGCCGCGCGGATCAAACCCTTCCGGCTCGCGGCCCAGTATCGTCCCCAGGTCGAAACGAAAACCGTCAATATGCATCGATTCCGCCCAGTAGCGCAGCGAATCCATCACCATCTGCAGCACGCGCGGATGCGAGGTGTTAACCGTATTTCCCGTCCCGGTGTCGTTGATGTAGTACCGGTGCTGGTCCGGCAGGGTGCGGTAATAGCTGTAGTTATCAATCCCCTTAAACGAGAGCGTAGGGCCAAGCTCATTTCCTTCCGCAGTATGGTTGTACACCACGTCCAGAATCACCTCGATGCCCGCATCGTGATACGCGCGTACCATGTCGCGAAAGCCCTGGGTCCCCGCCGGGCCGTAGTAGCGCGACGCCGGAGCAAAAAAGCCGAGGGTGTTATAGCCCCAGAAGTTCTTCAGGCCGCGATCGAGCAGATGCTGGTCGTCCGGGAACCAGTGAACCGGCAGAAGCTCCACCGAGGTGATGCCAAGACTCTTGATGTAGTCGACCGAGGCTTTGTGTCCCATCCCCTCAAACGTGCCGCGCAGCTCCTGCGGGATGGCCGGGTTCATCTGGGTAAAGCCCTTCACGTGGCTCTCATAGACGACGGTATGCGGCCAGGGCACGTTTGGCCGGCTGTTGTCCTGCCAGTCAAAGGCGTTCGGGTCGATGACCTTGCATTTCGGCGTGAACGGCGCGCTGTCGCGCGTGTCAAAGCTTAAATCTAACTCGTCATGCCCCAGCTCATAGCCGAAATGGGCATCGTTCCAGTCGATATCGCCCACCAGTTCTCGGGCGTAAGGGTCGATAAGCAGCTTGTGCGGGTTAAAGCGGTGGCCGTTTTCCGGATCGTAAGGGCCGTAGACGCGATAGCCGTACAGCGCGCCGGGCTTCAGGTCCGGCACATAGCCGTGCCAGACCTCATGGGTATATTCCGGCAGTTCCAGCCGGGCGATTTCGTTTTTCCCGGACGGGTCAAACAGACAGAGTTCCACCCGCTCGGCGTGAGCGGAGAACAGCGCGAAGTTGACCCCTTTCCCGTCATAATTCGCCCCCAACTGCTGGCCATGACCGGCCCGAATTTCAAACGTAGTATCCTTTGCCATTTTCGTTCTCCACGATTATTCGCAGGTAAGCAGAACCAGTACACATCCCTTTTCTGACGTTAAATTCAGCGTCTCTTGCAGAATGCGGCTCTCACCGCTGAACAGATCCCGATAGCGTTTCCCGGCCAGTTCTTCCGGTATCGCGACCCTGGTATTGACCCACAGCTGATGATTATCGGTGACATCAAAAACCAAACGCGGTACGGCGACAATCAGCGCCTCCTCGTCCTTAACGCGGGCATAGACAATCAGGTTCTCCTCGCGCTCGCCGGTGACCTTAAGCGGCAGCCAGTCGCCGTAGCGGAAAAGCGCGTCGTAATGCGGACGCAGCCGCAGCAGCGTGGCGGTGACGAACTGCTTAACGCGCCCGTCTCGCCAGCAGGCCGGGTTATCAAATACCGTGGCATCCGCCGCGCAGAGGTTGTGCACCAGCGCGTTGAAGTCCGGCTCCCGTCGGTTATCCGGGTCGACGAGGCTAAAGTTGAGCGCCTCGCTGCCCTGATAGATATCCGGCACGCCGGGAGCCGTCAGCTTGATTACCGTCTGGCTGAGGCTGTTTATCAGCCCGGCCCGGATAAAGGGCTGCATCGCCTCGCTAAAATCCTGCAGGAACAGGGCGTTGTCCGGCGAAAGCAGGTGCCGCGCGTAGCTCAGCACCACGCTCTCATAGCTCTCGTTGCTGTCGATCCAGTCGGTGCGCTGTTTTGCCTCGCGCAGCGCTTTCTCGAGGAAGCCGATAAAACGCGCTTCCAGTGATGCAAGCCCTTCAGCGTCGTCCGGAGACAGCGTGGCGGGCCAGACGCCCGCCAGCGCCTGATAGATCATCCAGGTATCGGCAGCGTTCGGCGCGGTACCGTCATTGAGAAAACGCACCTGAGTCTGGTTCATCTGTCGCCAGCGGGCCAGATTTTCCCCCCAGCGTTCCGGCGCTTCCGTCAGGGTGTAGAGACGCGCCCGGGCGTCTTCCCCGCGCTTGGTATCGTGCGTGGAGGTGCCCAGCAGCGCGTCGGGCTGTCGGGCGAGACGAATGCGCATCTCCTGGTGGAAGCGGGATAATGAAAACGCGCGCGGCGTCGGGTCGGCGCCCACTTCATTGAGCGCCAGCTCGAGGTTGTGGCGAAAGAACAGCGTGTCTTCAACGGACTTCGCCATCAGCGGCCCGGTAAGCTGCTGGAAGCGGGTTCTGAACAGCGCGGCGGACTCGCGGCAATCTTCCAGCAGGTCGCCGGTAAGAATGCGCACAATCAGGCTCAGCGCCGCTTCAGACGTCTCCACGCCGGCGACCACGCGGTTAAGCAGCGCCACGTCCGACGAGGTTAATCCCTCCCGGGTGCCGTAGGTGCGGTAGACCGGAAAGGCAATAAGCAGCTCGCGCAGCGCGCGGCGGATCTCCTCGCGCGGTAGCGCAACCTCATTGCGGCGGGCCAGATCGTCAGCAAGGTTAAGCAGCGTAGTGAATTCACCCTCAAAATTGCGATCGGTCATCAGGCCCTTGGCATCGCGCAGTTCCGCGTGGCGATCGACCGTTATCCCCAGCGTTTCGTCGTGGATGGTCTCCAGGCGCGACAGGTTATCGTCGTCGACCAGCACTTCCGCCAGCGAGGCGATAAACTCGTAGCCGGTGGTGCCGGATACCGGCCAGTCGGCGGGGAGCTGTTCTCCCTTCGCGAGAATTTTTTCAACCGTGATGTAGCAGTCGGGCCCGGTTTTCTCCCGCAGGCGCTGCAGATACCCCAGCGGATCGGCCAGGCCGTCGACGTGGTCGATGCGCAGGCCGTCCACCACGCCGGCGTGAACCAGCTCAAGGATCAGCCGGTGCGTATCGTCGAAGACCGCGTCGTCTTCAACCCGAACGCCGACCAGCCCGGTGATCTCGAAGAAGCGCCGCCACGAGAGCTGCTTCGGCGCTTCCCGCCAGGACATCAGTCGCCAGCTTTGCGCTTCATGCAGCTCAGCGATGCTCTTATCCTCGCTGTACGTGCCGGGGTTGAGCGGATACTCGGCGTCGTAGTAAACCAGCGCGGCCGTGTTCGTGACAGGGTCACGTTTTAGAGCGATCGCCCCCTTCTCCAGCTCCGCCTCAAAGGTGTCACCGAGAAACGGCAGCGTCAGCGGGCGCGACCCGTCGATATCGAAATAGCGGAAATAGCGGCTCTGCTGGCCGTATTCAATCACGTCCCGCCACCAGGCATTTTCCAGCGAGGTGGACATATGGTTCGGGACAATATCCAGAATCAGCCCCATGCCGGCCTGCTTAAGCGCTGCCGACATGCGGTCGAAACCGTCTCGTCCGCCGATTGCGGGGTCAATTTCATTCGGGTTGGTCACGTCATAGCCGTGAGTGGAACCCGCTGTGGCGGTAAATACGGGCGACGCGTAGAGATGGCTGATGCCGAGATCTTTCAGATAAGGCACCAGCGCCGCAACGCGGTCGAAGGTCATGCCATTGCGGAACTGAATACGGTACGTGGCGGAAGGGATCATAACGATGCTTCTCCATCAGCAAAGCGAACGACAATACCGTTCGGCGGTAAAACGTCAGTGACTTCCGGCCAGGCAAAGCGCGTCTCACCCGCGAGATCGGGCAGCGCGACGGGCTTATTACCGATATTCAGCGCCAGAGAGAGCGTCCCCGACGTGAAATGCCAGCTCACCGCCACCATGCCGGGCGCGGTCTTGATTATCTTGCCCTCAACGGCGCCGCCATGACGCAGAAGCGGAACGATATGGCGATGACGCAGCGTCAGCAGGTGGCGCGTGAAGCGCAGCCACGTTTTGCCTTCGTCGGTGGCAATCTTATTCCAGTCGAGTTTTGAACGGATGAAGGTGTTCATGTCATTCGGATCCGGGACGGTTTCATCGTGCCCGGCATGGCCCGTAAACTCTTTCGCGCGCCCTTCCCGCACCGCCTTCGCCAGATCGCCGTGAAAATCGGTGAAGAACAGGAACGGATGCGTTTCACCAAACTCCTCGCCCATAAACAGCAGCGGGATATGGGGAGAAAGCAGCAGCGCGGCAAGCAGCACCCGCGTCTTGTCGACACCGGCCAGGGTGATAAGACGCTCGCCCTGGGCGCGATTCCCGGTCTGATCGTGGTTCTGAATAAAATCGACGAAGAACTGCGGCGGCTGCGTCTGGCACTCCACCCCGCGGGATTCGCCGGTTTGCAGCGAAATCTCGCCCTGGTAGACAAAGCCTTCCGCCAGCGCCCGGGCGAACTTTTTCTCCGGCTCAAAGGCAAAATCCTGGTAGTACGCGTGCGTCTCGCCGGTGGCAAACACGTGGGCGGCGTTGTGGAAGTCATCATTCCACTCGGCGGTGAACAGCGGCGTGTTGCCCTGTTCATCGCGCGGGTGCAGGAAAATCACGTTGCGGCTGTCTTCCGTGGTCAGGTGAACGTGGCGGTGCGGGATCGCCTCGCGGATTTTTGCGGCAATCTCCTCCAGAATGTGCATCTCCGCGCTGTCTTTAATCTGGTCGATGGCGTCAAAGCGCAGGCCGTCCAGACGATACTCCGTCAGCCAGTAGAGTGGCGCATCGGTGATGTACTGCCTCACCGGCTCGCGTTCGTAAGCAATTCCGTTGCCCCACGGCGTCATCTGCTGTGCATCAAAAAACGCGGGCGACAGCAGGGGCAGATAGTTCCCCTCGGGGCCGAAGTGGTTAAGCACGATATCCAGCACCACGGAAAGCCCCAGCCCGTGCGCGGCGCCAATAAACGCGTGGAAATCCTCCGGCGTACCGTAGGCAGAGTGCGGGGCGTACAGCAGCACGCCGTCATACCCCCAGCCGCGGGTTCCGCCAAACTGAGAGACGGGCATCACTTCAAGCTGGGTAATACCGAGCTCTGCCAGATACGGCAGCTTGTCGATGGCGGCCCGGAAGGTGCCCTCCGGGGTAAACGTGCCGATATGCAGCTCGTAGATAACCGTGTCTTCCCACGGCCGCCCTGCCCAGTCCCGGTTGACCGGCTGATAGCGTTGGGGATCGATAACGATGGAGGGGCCGTTAACGTCGCCTTTTTGCGCGCGCGATGCGGGATCGGGCACCGTCATGCCGTCCTGCAGAACAAATTGATATTCTGCACCGTGCGTGACGCCGGGTACGTCTGCCTGAAACCAGCCGTCGCCAGCTGCCGTCATCGGCACGTCGGCGGCCGCCAGACGTAGCGTAAGTTCTTTCTGTCCTTCTGCCCAGACGCGAAAACGTACAACGTCATCGGAAATAAACTCAGCACCCCACTGCTTTTGAAATGTCCTGAATTCCATTCATTGTCCTCGAATGACCCACATTTTACGCGGAACGAAGTACAAGCTTAGTTCAGGATTAAAAGTGTGTTAGGCCAGCGAATTTAACCGCTTCGTCTATTCTTTATGAAATAACTCACTACCGGGAATACTATGCAGATTCGAAAAGGACTCAGTACCGACCTCACGCGCCTTGAATGCTGTGACTTTTCTTTCACCATTAGCCACATTGCGCGAGAGCCCTTTATCCACTGCGATTTGCATATCGAAGCCGTCGCCGAACCCTGGATTAAAACCTACGAGCTCGACATCCAAACCCTTGAAAACCACTGCGTTAATCCGGACGCCATATTTCTTATTGCCGAAACGGATGACGGGGAAATTGCGGGATTTATTACCGCGTCAATCGGCTGGAATAAGTTTATCTCGGTGGATTACATTGCCGTGGAGCGCACGAAACGCAGAACCGGCGCCGCGCAAAAATTAATGGCCGCCGCGCACGTGTGGGCCCGCAGCGTAAACGCGCCGGGATTACGGCTTGAAACACAAAATGTGAACGTTTCTGCCTGTCTGTTTTACCGCAACTACGGGTTTACCCTGGGCGGATACGATCGTTATCTCTACAACGCCTTACCGGAAAAAGACGAAGTCGCCCTGTTCTGGTATTACATGCTGGTCTAACGGCGCGGCCTTCATATTTCTGTCATTGAATTTCAATACGCTTTCAGGATTTTAACCAGGGTGTTGAGGAAAAAAGTGTGAATTCAATGGCTAAGGCATTACTGCTGGCATTACCTGTTTTGAGTGCAACGGCAGCGGCGACGGCCGCCGGGGGCGAGCTGTGTGAACCCAAAGCGTACGAAATGGCGCTGCGCTATCAGCAGAAATCGGCAGAGATCGTGGCTCTTCAGCTGCAGACGTATCGGTTTGCCACCGAGCGTTTCAACGAGAAGTTAAAAGAGCTGAAAACGCCTGAAAATTACGCCGTGGTAATGGACCTGGATGAAACGGTGCTGGATAACACCCCTCTGCTGGTGCGCGACACCGAGCAGTGTCACGACTATACAAAATGGGACACCTGGAGCGACTGGGAGAAACAGGGTAAACCCGGCTTAATTCCGGGCGCGAAGGCGTTTCTTGACCATGTGAATCAAAGCAAGGTCCGTATCTATTATGTTTCGGACCGCATGCAGGAAAATAAAGCCGATACGCTCAGGACGTTAAAAGCCCTGGGACTTCCGCAGGTGTCCGATGAAAGCGTGCTTCTGGACACGGTCAGCAAGGAAGAGCGTCGCCAGAGCATCCTCAAAAAGCAGCAGATCGTGATGCTGTTTGGCGACAGCCTGCCTGATTTCGCCGTGCAGTTTAAAAACAAAAAGCCGAGCGAGCAGCAGCGCGAGCTGGTTGAAGCCAGCGCGGAACACTTCGGAAACGACTGGATTGTGCTGCCAAATGCCGCTTATGGCTCCTGGTCCAAAGCCACGCCGGACAGCTGGAACGCGCCGCTGAAAAAATAAGGTTTTACGGGCCGGGAAAGGCAGCATCGCCACCCGGCTTCTGCGCTGTACTATCCACTGCGTTTATAGGTCCTATCATTTCTGGGCAGGTTCTTATAATTTTACGAAGAAGTAAGATGAGCGCTTTCAAAGGAGACTCGTATGCTTACCGTGAAAAAACTTGCTCTTTCTACGCTGATTTCCAGTTCATTGCTTTTCTACCCTGCGCTGCAGGCGGCGGCAGAGACGCCCCAGCACGTCGTTAAACAACCGGCGGGCGGATACAGCGTTCAGGTCGGCGACGTTCTGGTCACCTCGTTTACCGACGGGACCGTCGCGCAGGATCTGCACAAGCTGCTGCGCCGGACAACGCCGCAAAAAATTGATGCGCTGCTCGCGAAAAATTTCCAGACCAACCCGCCTGAAGTGTCCATCAACGCGTTCCTGATTGCGATGCCCGGACATAAAATTCTGGTGGATACGGGCTCAGGACAGCTCTTTGGCCCCGGCAACGGCGGACGTCTGATTGAGAGCCTCGCCACCCAGGGGATTAAACCCGAGGACATTACTGAAGTCCTGCTGACCCACGCCCACTCCGATCACGCGGGCGGCCTGGTGAAAGACGGCAAGGTGGTGTTCAGCAACGCGCGCGTTTTCGTTGGCAAACCGGACGTCGACTTTTTCTTTAACGACGAGAATCAGAAAAAAACCGGCTACGGCAAGAACTACTTTGACGTCGCGCAGAAGACCTTAAAACCCTATCTTGACGCCGGTAAAGTGGTGCCGTTTAGCGGCACATCTGAGATTCTCCCGGGGCTGACCGGCACGGTTCATCCCGGCCATACGCCGGGTTCAGCCTTCTACACGCTGACAAGCAAAGGCGAGAAGATCACCTTTGTCGGCGACATCATTCATGCCGCGGCGGTTCAGTTCCCGCAGCCTGACGTGACCATTACCTACGATGAAGATCAGAACAAAGCGGCAAGCGTGCGCGAACACGCGTTTGCGGACTTTGTGAAAAATAAAGACCTGGTCGCCGCGCCCCATCTGCCGTTCCCGGGTATCGGGTATGTCACCAAAGGCGAAAACGGCGGCTATGCCTGGGTCCCTGTGACCTATACCAACCGGGACGCCGGCAGCGCGAAATAAAATGACGTTCGTCTCTGACATGGACATCGACCTGATCCTGACCCTGGACGCCCTGCTTCAGGACAGGAATATCACCCATGCGGCCGCGCGGCTGGGCATCAGCCAGCCCGCGCTGTCCGCCCGTCTCGCGCGTCTGCGAACGCTGTTTGGCGAACCGCTGTTTATTCCCTCCCCACATGGACGTGGGGTGCTGCCCACGCCGCGAGCGGAAGCGCTTAAGCCGCAGGTAGAGAGCGTGCTGCGCGGCATCAGCGCGATGTTTTCTCCCACCACGTTTGATGCCCAGACCAGCACCCGAACCTTTGTTATCGCGCTGCACGAAAACCCGGCGCTGATGCTGGGCACCGGGCTGCTTAACCAGGTGGGTACCGAAGCTCCTGGTATTCGCCTGCGCTTCGCCCTGCCACAGATGTCCGAACTGCCGCAGCAGCTCGAAACCGGAGATGTGGATATCTACATCGGCGTAAGCGCGGGCG
Organism: Enterobacter asburiae; assembly: GCF_007035645.1. Lineage (NCBI taxonomy): Bacteria > Pseudomonadati > Pseudomonadota > Gammaproteobacteria > Enterobacterales > Enterobacteriaceae > Enterobacter > Enterobacter asburiae. Next base: position 2,184,776 of record NZ_AP019632.1, on the reverse strand, counting down.
CCCATGACGGCTGGGTGAGGCGCAAACTGCTCGACGATGCGTTTGCCACCGCCCAACGCAAAGGCCATCCGCGCGGGACCGGAGCGTTAGACCTGGAAAGCTACTGCGCGCTTTCTCATCTGGTGGTGTCATCGGCGGGAGATCCGTTTACCGGCTTTGTCGATCAAACCCTGGCCGGGCTGGGCTACCAGCGGCACGTCGCGATGTCCACGCAGAGCTACGCCGTGGCGCCTGCGCTTGTTGCCGGTACCGACCTGGTGTGCACCCTGCCGGAACGGATGCTGAAACAGTTTGCCGGCACGCTGGATCTCTTTGCGCCGCCGCTGCCGCTCCAGCCGATTACCATCTACATGTACTGGCACCCGAAAAACAGCCAGGATCCGGCAAATGCCTGGCTGCGCGAGCAGCTGCTGCAGGCCGCCGGGCGTCAGGTATGATCGAGGGTAATCAGGAATTTTTTAAGCACTTCTGAGCGAATAATCCGGTGGCAAACCAGCGTCAGCTCGCTTTCCCGGAGCCGGTCGAGGATGTCCACGTACACCACGTTCTCAACGCTCACCGCCTTTGCCGAGGCGGGCAGCAGCGCCAGCCCAAACCCCGCCGAGACCAGGCTTATCACGGTGGGCACGTCGGTCGCGTTTTGCACCACGTCCGGCTGAAAGCCCGCCCCGCTGCAGGCGTCATAAAAGTACTGTTCCAGCCCCATTCCCTCCGGGTCGCGCAGGGAGATCCATTTTTCGTCCTTCACCGACGAAAGCGTTAGCGCGGAAGATCCCGCCAGCGGATGCTGACGATACAGCGCAAGTACCGTTTTCTCTGACGTGAACGGGCGGCTTTGCAGATCGTCAGGCAGCGACGGCAGCGGCGCCCGGATAATGGCCACATCGAGCTGGTTGCTCTGCACGGCCGCGTAGAGCGTCTGCACGTTTCCCGTCACCAGCGACATGGTAATGGCCGGCCAGCGCGTATGCATCTGGCGCAGCGCGGCGGGCAGCCTGCCGTCGAACATCGCGCTCGACACGCACCCCAGGTTTAATACCCCCTGCTCGCCCCGTGCCGTTTGCCTGGCGTCCAGAACCGCCTGCTCGGTCAGGGAGATGGCGAGCCTGGCTTTCACCAGAAACGCTTCACCTGCGGGCGTCAGGGTTAAGCGGCGGTTCGCCCGGCTAAAGAGCGTGACGCCTAAACGTTCTTCCAGCGCCTTTATCTGCTGGCTCAGGGCCGGTTGCGCCATGTTCAGACGCTCAGCGGCCCGGTGCATGTGGAGCTCTTCGGCCACCACGATGAAATGGCGCATCTGACGAAACTGCACGGAACGCTTCCTTTTTTGATATTAATTTACTTATCAATTTAGCAGTAATGATGCAATTGATGCTATTGGTCATTGCCATAAAAATGGAGGTATTCAAACGAGGGAGGAAAATATGGAAAACCCGATCAACGATCTCCGCAGCGCCATCGCCCTGCTTCAGCGCCACGAAGGGCAGTATCTTGAAACCGATTATCCGGTCGATCCCAACGCGGAGCTGGCGGGAGTCTACCGCCATATCGGCGCGGGCGGCACGGTAAAACGTCCAACCCGTACGGGCCCGGCCATGATGTTCAACAGCGTGAAGGGCTATCCGGGCTCCCGCATCCTGGTGGGCATGCACGCCAGCCGCGAGCGTGCCGCGCTCCTTCTGGGCTGCGAGCCCTCTGAACTTGCAAAACACGTCGGCCAGGCGGTGAAAAAGCCGGTTGCGCCGGTTGTCGTTCCGGCCTCGCAGGCGCCCTGCCAGGAACAGGTTTTCTACGCAGACGACCCTGACTTCGACCTGCGCAAGCTTCTTCCGGCCCCCACAAACACGCCGATTGATGCGGGCCCGTTCTTCTGTCTGGGGCTGGTGCTGGCAAGCGATCCGGAAGACAGCTCGCTGACGGATGTCACCATCCACCGCCTCTGCGTTCAGGAGCGCGACGAGCTTTCCATGTTCCTTGCCGCCGGTCGGCATATCGAAGTCTTCCGCAAAAAGGCGGAAGAGGCCGGAAAACCGCTGCCGGTGACGATCAATATGGGGCTCGATCCTGCCATCTATATCGGCGCGTGCTTTGAGGCGCCCACCACGCCGTTTGGCTACAACGAGCTGGGCGTCGCCGGGGCGCTGCGCCAGCAGCCGGTCGAACTGGTGCAGGGCGTGGCGGTAAAAGAGAAAGCGATCGCGCGGGCGGAAATCATCATCGAGGGCGAAGTGCTTCCGGGCGTGCGCGTAAGAGAAGATCAGCATACCAACACCGGCCACGCGATGCCGGAGTTCCCGGGCTACTGCGGCGAGGCGAACCCGTCCCTGCCCGTGATCAAAGTGAAAGCCGTGACCATGCGAAACCACGCGATCCTGCAAACGCTGGTAGGACCGGGAGAAGAGCATACCACCCTGGCCGGTTTACCGACGGAAGCCAGCATTCGCAATGCCGTTGAAGAGGCGATTCCGGGCTTCCTGCAAAACGTCTATGCGCATACCGCGGGCGGCGGTAAATTCCTCGGGATCCTGCAGGTGAAAAAACGCCAGCCGTCAGACGAAGGCCGTCAGGGACAGGCGGCGCTCATTGCCTTAGCCACCTATTCGGAGCTGAAGAACATCATTCTTGTCGACGAAGACGTGGATATTTTCGACAGCGACGACATCCTGTGGGCGATGACCACCCGCATGCAGGGCGATGTCAGCATCACCAATATTCCGGGGATCCGCGGCCACCAGCTGGATCCGTCCCAGTCGCCGGATTACAGCACCTCAATTCGCGCAAACGGCATTTCCTGCAAGACCATCTTCGACTGCACGGTGCCGTGGGCGCTGAAGGACCGCTTCGAGCGCGCGCCGTTTATGGAGGTGGATCCGCGTCCGTGGGCGCCGGAGCTGTTCGCTGATAAGAAATAAATAGCTGAAAATTTAATAAGGTCACTCTGGCTTAAGCCGGGTGACCTTTTATTATTAGAGCGCCATATTTAATTCATCTCTCACTAAACTGATTAATCAGCGCCGCCATAACCGCAGCACAAATAAAGTAATGAATGAAAAGCCAGATAAAGCTATACCAGGCGAAATTCATCACCTCAAGGATCCGCCATGGACTGGAAAAGAGCCTGCTCATGATAATTCCGGGCAAGCGGATCGCCGGTACTTTTCGATTCGGCCACACTGCCCATACGGCTATCGCCGACAGCAGCAAAAAGATCGCCGTCATCAGGAGTGGTGGCCCCAGACCGGGTGTAGTAATGGCCGAAAGAGCAGCAAAATAGAGTCCGCCAAAGAACCACTGAATAATAATGAGTGAAAGCAGGAACTCAATGCCTAAAAAAGCGCTGAGCAATCTGGGTCTGGAATGGGCGCTTATCAACACCATATCGCTGACGTAAAGGTAGAAAATAAGCGTTGCAATTGTAATGGTACTGACGAGGGTAATACCCCCAGTGGAGGGTAAAATAGCGCTGAAAAGAAAACCCCAGAATGCCAATAAGAAAAGACCCGCCGATGTGAGGCCTAATCGTGCTCTCTGCAGGAACTGCAGAATAAAAGGATTGAGCCGGGGGAGGATTTCCGGAAAAGATTGCAGTACGTATTGATATCGTGTTGCCATAGTTTCAATCAAACCCGGCAATAATCGTATCCAAAAAGGTACGTTCGGTCGTTCACTTCTGAGCAGCTTAATAGCCAGCCTCTCCCGCCATGATCCCTGCTTCCCTTCCGCCTCCATTTTCTGCCAGGCTCGGAGGATTTCAGTTTGGCGGATCTGATGATTAATGGCGTGTTGAAGGTAAAGCGGGATGATATGGCTAAAGTCGTAATCATGTATCCGCCAGTTCAGCATTTCCGCCACGATATCAAGTTGCGCTTCAGTTAATCCAGCCTGTTCAGCCAGTGCAGCGGCAAGACGTTGACTGAAAAGCCGTTGTTGTTCAAGACTTCCTCGCCCGTTAATGCGGGCGGAGAGATGCTTGAGAGAAGCAATGCCGGATATTTCTTCGTTGACGAGCTTATAAGCCAGAGCAGATATTTCCTGTTCCGTATATAACGCTTCGCGCTCTGGTAAGAAAACGGTCACGCGTTCATCAGTTTCTTCCTGACGATCAACCATTGCCGCTGGTTCATCAACTAAAACACGTTGTGGATCCTTCTCTTTGCCTTCCTTTGCTAAGCGTTTTGCATCGTCAAAGGCTTCCCGTAGGCGTTGGTAACCAGTGGGGTCGGTATCAGGACGATTCTTTTTTAACTGGCGTGCGTAGGCTCGCCGAATTTCCGATTCATCCTCTGTAGGAGCAATATCAAGAGTTTGCCAGATGCTCATCTACCTGACCCCTTCGTAGCTATTGAGAAAAAGTTCAACCTCTCGTGCAGAACGTTCAATCCGCTGCGGCTCCTGACTCTCAAGAGCCCACTCAAATTCTGTTGTAAGCCGGTCAATGCAGGCTCGCTCGTCCCCCAGCAGCCGTTCATAGAGTCGCGAACAGCGAGCCAACAGCGCGACGTTTTCCTTACGATCGCGAGGGTGGATTTTGAGTGCGGCGAGCTTTTGCAGACTCTCGGCAATTTGTTCATCGCTCATCTGCCCCGGCACTTTTTCAATAATCCGTCTTGAGATGGCGGGGTTTCCCTGACACTGACATTCGACTTCCAGCAAACCATCGAGGGTATAGGTAAAGCGGACATCCAGAGAGACCTCTCCCGCCGGTGCAGGTGGGACATCAATACTCATTTCACCCAGAAAAATATTATCGCGAACTTTGCGCGCCTCCCCCTGGTAGATCTTCAGCAATACAGTGCGTTGATTATCTTCAACGGTATTGACTGTCTCCATCTTACTCACGGGTAGAAAGGTATTTCGTTCGATGAGTGGCAGGAAAAATCCCGTCTCAAGACGCTCCGAACTCCGCCTGGCAACTTCAACACCCAGAGAAAAAGGCATCACGTCCGTGAGAATGATATCCTCCACGGCGACATCAGACATGACCATACCGGCCTGAACGCCAGCACCAAGGGCTACGGCTTCGTCGGGATGAAGATCGTGACGTGGGAAGCGACCAAAAAGTCGCGCGACAGTCTGGCGGACGAGTGGCATGCGCGTCGCCCCTCCCACCAGAAGGATATGGTCCAGATCGCGCACGGAGAAACGCGCATCATTGAGCGCCTGCTGAACAGGATGTTGAAGCCGATTTAAAAGCGGTTTGCAGCACTGGGCAAATTGCTCTTCATTCATTAACCATCGCCACTCCGTATCATTCCAGCATAGAGTGACCTCGGCCTGTGCATGCTGGCTAAGCGTCAGTTTCATGCTTTCGGCTTTCGCCAGCAGCTCGGCCCTCACCGTATCGGGGGCTGCTTTTAGAGCCGGGTGTTGTTGCAACATCCATTGCAGAATGGCATCCGAAAAATCATCTCCACCTAAGCGTACGTCTCCGCTGCTGGCACGGACTTCCACCACGCCCTCAAACATATCAATAATGGATACATCGAATGTCCCACCGCCAAGATCGAAAGTGAGATATTTTTGTTCTCTGTTTTCCAGTAACCCAAAAGCAAGAGAAGCTGCGGTAGGTTCGTTTAAAAGGCGGATGGCATTCAGGCCGGCCAGGCTGGCAGCATTTTTTACCGCCCGTCGTTGTACATCATTAAAATAAGCCGGAACGGTGATGATCGCATCGGATATAGCCTGGCCAAGCCAGGCTTCAGCATCCTCTTTCAACTGGCGAAGCAGCAGAGCAGATAACTCCTCCGCACGAAATTGCCTTAGCCCAAGCGGAAGCTGGATGTCTGTCCCCATGAAACGCTTAAAGCTCGCCTGCGTGAGATGCGGGTGAGTTTGTAAACGATCCCGGGCAGGACGGCCTGTCAGGATATTGCCGTCATCATCAAGACCCACGACTGAAGGGGTCAGAACCTCACCAATTTTATTCGTAACCAGCACTGGCCGCCCCTCAAGCCAAACGCTGACCGCGCTGTTCGTTGTCCCGAGATCGATTCCCAGCACCTGATTATGCGTCATCGGTATACCTGTTTTTCATTGTTACTCTATTGATTATACAAATAGTTAGAAGAGAACTAATGCCCAAAAAAAGGGGGATCTTGATATTATTGCCGCTTCCCCTGCTTTCTTGTACCCTTTCACCGGAAACCCTGCCCCCACAAACATTGAGACATCCGGACACCTATGACTGCACATATTTCCAAAGATCCCTTGCATGGCGTAACGCTGGAGATGATGGTCAATGCCCTGGTGGCAAAATACGGCTGGAGCGAACTGGGCGACCGAATCAAAATTAACTGTTTCAGAAAAGATCCCAGCGTTAAATCGAGCCTGAAATTTCTGCGCCGTACCCCGTGGGCGCGCGCGGAAGTGGAAGCCCTGTATCTGGACTCCCTCAACGATGAGGTAAGCACAGAACAGGCGGCGCCCGCCTTTAATCCCTGGGCCAACAGTCGGATTATCAAGAGCTAATACGCAAATGACGCGACACGTAAAACGTATTGGTGCGCTGTCTGCCTGCGCGCTTTTACTTGTGAGCTGCTCCTCCAAACCGCCGAAATCACTGGTTACCCCTCTTCCCACCGCGAGCAAACCGACGCAGCAGGCAAACGAGCCGATGCGCGGGATCTGGCTGGCGACCGTCTCACGTCTCGACTGGCCGCCGGTGGCCTCGGTGAACGGCCGCAGCGCGGACCAGCGCATCGCGATGCAGAAGCAGGCGCTGACAAGCAAGCTCGACAACCTTAAGCGCCTCGGCATTAACACGGTGTTTTTCCAGGTGAAGCCGGACAGCACGGCCCTCTGGTCATCAAAAATTTTGCCGTGGTCGGATATGCTGACGGGCAACATCGGCGAGTATCCGGGATACGATCCGCTGCAGTTTATGCTGGATGAAGCGCACAAGCGCGGCATGAAAGTGCATGCCTGGTTCAACCCGTACCGCGTGTCGACCAACACCAAACCGTCCACCATCGCCGCCCTGAACCGGACCGCCTATCAGACCCCGTCCAGCGTCTATGTCCAGCACCCTGAGTGGGTGCGCATCTCGGGCGACCGTTTTGTGCTCGACCCCGGCATTCCGGAAGTGCGCGACTGGATAACCAAAGTGGTGACCGAAGTGGTGGCGAACTACGCGGTAGACGGCGTGCAGTTCGATGATTATTTTTACGCCGAATCGCCGGGGTCCGCGCTCAATGATTCGCAGACCTGGCGGCAGTACGGTCAGGGATTTGCCTCAAAGGCCGACTGGCGTAGACACAACACGCAGCAGCTGATCGTCCAGGTTTCCCGCGCGATTAAACAGACCAGGCCCGACGTTGAGTTTGGCGTCAGCCCGGCGGGCGTGTGGCGTAACCGCTCCTTTGACCCGGCAGGCTCGGACACCCGTGGCGCCGCGGCCTACGATGAGTCCTACGCCGATACGCGGCAGTGGGTTCAGCAGGGCCTGCTGGACTACATCGCTCCGCAGATTTACTGGCCCTTCTCCCGGGACGCCGCGCGCTACGACGTGCTGACCAAATGGTGGGCCGACGTCGTGAAGCCGACCCACACTCGCCTGTATATCGGCATTGCGTTCTACAAGGTGGGCGAGCCGTCGAGAAACGAGCCGGACTGGACGGTTCAGGGCGGCGTGCCGGAGCTGAAAAAGCAGCTCGATCTCAACGATTCGCTGCCCAACGTGAACGGCACCATCCTGTTCCGGGAAGATTACCTGAACCAGCCGCAGACCCAGCAGGCGGTGAACTACCTGAAAGGACGCTGGGGAAGCTAAATGCCATCAGGCAGAAACGCCCCGTTTCTGCCTGTTTTTTTACGGCTTCGGCCCGAACATCGCCTCAAGCTGCTGCGCATCCGGCATACCGACCACCTGCTGCAGCTCATTTTCCGCATTCAGATAGTAAATGGCCGGCGTGGCGTTAGCGCCCAGGCTGTCCATCAGCGTCTGGTGCTTCTGCAGGATCGCTACCGTTTCGCGGGAAGCCTCGCCCTCTGGCTTCGGTAATTTTTTGCCACCTGAAAGCTCATATTCGCGCCAGGCCGAAACCGGATCTTTCGCATTCAGAATCGCCGAGGCGTTACGTCCGCTGTTGGGGTTGAGAAACGCCACCAGCAGCGTGTTGAGCTGCACCTTGCCCGCCTTCACCCACGGCTGCGCTTCGGCCCAGAACTGCTTGCAGTACGGACAGAACGGATCGGCGAAGACAAAGACCTTACGCGGGGCGTTATCCGCCCCTTCCTTCAGGGGATGCGCCGCGTTGAGGTTCTTCCACATCTCGCGTCCCATCGGGGCGTAGATCTCTTTCTGGAAATAGCCCTCGCTGAGGTTTTTTCCTTTGTCATCGTACAGATAGCCTGAGATGACGTGCTTGCCGTCCGGCGTTAAAAAGAGCGTCACGCCCATGTCCTGATACTGCCCCAGCCAGGCGGGCGCGCCGCCGGGCGCATCCAGCTTCTTGATGATTTTAATGTTCTGCTGCTCGCCGAAGTGCTTCACCACGTCCGGTATGGCTTCAGCCGCCTGCGCCAGCCCTGACGCCGTCAACGCTGAAAGTAACAGTAATTTTTTCATTTCCCTCTCCGGTTTGTCGGGGGCATTCCGCCCCCTTCAGGTTAGCGGTTTTTCAGTGCGTCACTGACCATTTCGTCGAACTGTTCAAACGGCACCCAGCCGGGCAGCAATCCCTCGCCGATGAGCGTGGCGGGCGTGCCCTGGATCCCCATTTTTTCCGCGACGATCAGGCTGCGCTTGATCGTCATCAGGCTCTCCTCATCCGGCGTCGCGACGCTCACGCCCGCCCGCTTCTGCGCCTCCTGAATGCTGGCGTCATCGTGGTACCCCTTTTTTGCCATCAGGGTGTGGTTAAGCTTCATAAACTGCCCGGGCTCCTGACGCCAGAGCGTTAACGCATCGCGCGCGGCGGTCAGCGAACTTTCCGAGCGGAAAGGTAAAAACTTAAAGACTACCGCCACGTCCGGGTGTTTTTCGACGATCTTCTCCAGATACGGATCGAATTTTTTACAGTACGGACAGTTGTAGTCGGTAAACACCACCAGGGTGAGCTTTGGGTTTTTCGCGCCGATGCGCGGGGAGTTTGGATCGTTAAACAGAAAATCATACACCATCTTCTGCGCACGCTGCTCCTGGTCCAGCGTTAGCGGCTGGGCAGCGAACACCTGAACCGGCGCCAGCAGGAGCAGAAGCGTAATAAGGAGTTTTTTCATAATACGTTTAGCCTTTTGCGTTATTCAGGGTGGCGATCAAAGTGCGCTTGTCCAGCAGCGGCGAGAGGATTTCCCCCTCAGGCAGACCGGGGCCATACGCTGCGTTAAACGGAATGGCGTAACGGTTTCGCTTCGCCAGAAAATCGGCGATAAACGCGGACGGCTGGCTCCAGTCTCCGCGAAGGGCCACCACGTCCGGCTGGCGCAGCGCGGCAATAACGTCCGGCTGATTCAGCACCCGATGCTCGTTAACTTTGCAGGTCACGCACCAGTCCGCCGAGATATCCACGAACACCCGTTTCCCCTGCGCCAGCGCCTGCTGGATGGCCTCCTCGCTGAGCGGCTGCCACGGGATGGTCTGCGCAGCATTTTGTGCCGGAGCGGCAGGCGGCGCGTTAAGCAGCCCGCGCGCCTGATACCCACCAAACGCCGACAGCGCGATCACCACGAGCCAGAACAGCGGTGAGGATTTTTGCCCCTTCAGCGCGAACAGCGCCAGCGCGACGGCAGTCAGCACCAGCATCACAATCTGGCTGACCGCCTCGCCCAGATGCACGCTCAACAATGTTGCCAGCCAGAGGCTGGAGGCGAGCATCATCAGGCCCAGAACGACTTTTAGCGTGTTCATCCAGCGGCCGGGTTTCGGCAGCAGCATGGCCGTTTTCGGCACCAGGGCAACAAACAGCCACGGCAGGCTCATACCCACGCCGAGCATCAGGAAGATCAGCCACAGGGAGTGTAGCGGTGCGCCAAGGGCAAAGGCGACCGCCGTACCGAGGAACGGCGCGGAGCACGGCGTGGCAAGCAGCGTGGCGAACATCCCTTCGCAGAAGCTGCCGCCAATCCCCGATCCCCCTGCCGTCGCCAGCCGTCCCGTGGCGGCGGAAGGCAGCAGCATCTCAAACGCGCCAAACAGGTTCAGCGCAAACAGGAAGGTGACGGCGACCATCAGGCCGATAAACCACGGGTTCTGGAACTGAATGCCCCACCCCAGCGACGCCCCGGCCAGCTTCAGTGCGGTCACCATCCCCGCCAGCAGCATAAAGGAGGTGAGGATCCCGGCGCTGGTGGCCAGAAAGCGCAGCCTGATCGCGCGCCTGTCCGATCCCGACTGCAGGATGCTGTTAAGCTTCATGCCCATGACCGGCAGCACGCAGGGCATCAGGTTGAGGATCAGCCCGCCCAGCAGCGCAAAGAGCACCATTTTTCCCGTCCCTTCAGGCGCGGAGGACGCTGCGGGCGTCGCGCCAACGGTCATGGTGGTTTGCTGCGCATTGCCGCCGCTGGTCAGCACAAACGACAGCCTCTTGCCCTCCAGCGAGGCGGGTTTATCGCCCCATTCGTCGGTCACGGGTACCGTCACCCGAAGCGTATTGCCGTCGTGTTTGATGACCGGCTCGCCGGGAAGAATGTCACCCTCCAGCGGGTCAAAGTAGATCCCCGGATTATCCCACTTCCCGTCCGTCGTGCCGGTAATCACCAGCTTGTCGCCAGCGAGCCATGCGGAGAGATCCCTGGATACGCCTGACGTACCGGGCACGGCACGCATCGCCTGCTCGAACTCGCTACGGAAGCCCTCATCTACCGGCTGGGTAAAATCGAGATGCAGCGGGTAGTCCGTCAGCAGGCAGACGTTACTGCACGTGGAAAGCGTGAGCGTCCCGTCGAGCGTGTCGCCCTTCACTCCGTTGAGCGTAATCGGGATCGCGACCTTATCGTGATAGCCCTGCGTCGTCATGCCGGAGATATCGAAGCGCGACGGGACCGGCCAGGACCAGCTATCCGTTACGCCTTCCGGCCAGCCGATTTTTGGCGCGACGCCGCCCTCGCCCGGCGATCGCCAGTAGGTTTTCCAGCCGGGCTTCAGCTCAACGGTGAGCAGGCCTTTAACGTGCGTTTGCTCCCTCTCCGCCTGAAAGCGGATGCGGGCGTGATCGTTTTGGGGGGAAACCAGCCAGCCGGTGTCTGCCGCATGGACAATGCCGATGCAGGACAGCCACAGGAAGACGAATCCCCTGAAGAGGTTAACCATGTTTTACTCCGTGAACAGTGAAAATTATCGTGAGAGGACGATGATTTTCATTCACGGAAAACGCAGTTTTTAAGGTGTATTCGGGGAGGCGGTGCCTGAACGGGCTGTTCCGCGGGAGCCAATACCCGCCCTTGCGTAAACAGCTGCAGCAGCGCGAAGAAGATGATAATGGCCGGTAGCGCGCCGTCGAAGAACAGCGGCTGGGCGCAAAGCAGCGAGTGTGCGCCCAGCTGACAGGGCGACGGGCCGGGCTGTTCAGTGTTGCTACTTTGACCCGGGGCATCTGCACTCAGAGAAATTTGCGGATCCAGTCCCTGTAAAAAATGATTGAGCATCACCGCACGCTGCACGAGGCAAAGCGCCATCGCGAGACAGGTGACGATCAAAAGCCATTTTCCGAGGAGCTGACGGTTGCGCATAACGTTCCAGAGTAACAAGACGCCCCGATCATAAACGATAGTGATGAATCTACAAGTGCCGGAAGTGTAAGGTTTTGTCTGTCGCCGCTATTCGCCCGTCAGCGCGTCGTAGACGTCGCGCAGCCGCGTGCGCAGAAACAGCACCGCCTTGTGCTTGCGGGATAACAAAGCCTGTCCGCTGGCGCCGGTCTCCTCTGCCAGCATTTTAATGCTGTAGCCGTGGAGTTCGGTCTTTTCAAACACCTCCCTCTGCGGCGGCGGCAGTTCAGACAGCGCCTGCCCCAGCTCTTCCCACAGCAGCGTTTTGAGGTACTCCTCTTCCGGCGTATACGGTACGCCGAACAGGGTTTCGGCCAGCTCGTCCTCGGGGAAACCCTCTTCGTCTTCGCCCGTAAAATAGCCGGAGAGCGGTACCTCGCGCTTTTTACGCGCCCGGTCGGTCATCTCGTTACGCGCCGCGCGGAACAGCCAGGCGGCGACGTTTTCGACCGGCTGTTCCACTTTCATCAGCTGATAGGTGACTTCCTGCAAAATGTCGTCGGCATCATCGCGAACGGACGTCCGTCCGCGAATGAAGGCTGTCAGCCGGGCGCGGCAGGCATTGAGCGCCGACATCAGCATGGATCCGCCCGCCTCCCCGGCTTTCATTTCGCTCACTCTGCTTCCGGCGCTTTTGGCGTGGCGTCTTCGCGCTTATCGTCACGATGACCGTGCCAGCCGCAGTGGCCGCGACCGTGGCGACCAAACCCTTCGCGACGCTGCTGAATAAACGCCTCGCGCTGTTCGGGCGTCATGTTCATCCAGCGCTCGTGCATCCGGCGGTGCGCGCCAAACATCCCCGGACGGAAACCCAGCCCGCCAAACAGAATGCGGCTCAGCACCAGAATGCCCAGCGCCTGCCAGAAGCCAATGGCCTTCACGCCGAGGATGGCCGGGAGCAAGGCGTTCCACAGGGTCATCACCAGCAGGCCGAGCACGATGAAAATCACCGCGCCGATGACTAAGCCCTTGCCCATACGGTGGCGACCGAATCCGCGCCCATGACCTCTGTCGTGCATATCAAAATCTCTCATGGTGTTTACCTCGTTTACAGTAACTGATTATGGCTTGTGATGAGGTAGACGGATGAGGGAGGGAAATATTGCTGGGGGAATAAAAATTTTTGGGCTGACGATTTTGGACTCATAGCGATAACGGCTGGCGGGCGCTATGAGTCGCTTGCAGGCAAATCATCTCGTACGAAGAATTCGCTTAGCCAGTGCGATAGCAATAACGGCCAGTATGATTGACACCAGTGCCAGGAAGATGAGCAAGGATAATAGTGGATTTAACAAGCCACCTAAACTGGTGAAGTCGCTGATACGGCCAAGTTGCTCGGACGTGCATACACGCAAAATGATCTCAGGAATAATAAGCAAAAATATAATGATGGTCAGGACATAAACCAAAGCACTCTTGCGCTTTCCCATTTTCGATGTTGCCCCTTTCTCAAACATGATCAATGATAATAAGATAATGATACTGCAAGGTTATATAAAATGGCACAAAACTATTTGCAACTAAAAATGCAGTCGAATAAACGGTTAGCTATTGCACTAACAAACTCGCTTCGAGACATGCATGAAGACCATATGGCAACTCTGGAAAAGGTGAAACAGGGAACGCAGCGCCTGGTTAGCTACGGTGCATGCCTGATGCCAGACGAGTATTATCGTAACGCTTGCCGTGATACGTGGCGCGAAGATAAACGCTTAGTCCTTGCCTTAGGTGAAATTTACAACAGAAAAGATGTCACTTTGGACATGGTTGAAATTTATTTTAGGAAAACTCTTAATAGGCTGGGCGAACAAAAGAGTAAAGACCTGATTACTAATATCCATAACTTATTGGGTAAAGCTGCCGAGCATGCCTCTGCTAAAGCCAGCAAGTTAGCCCTCTCCTTTACCCTTGCGAATCTGATCATCAACAGCAGGGATTTTAAGCAAAATCATATCAGGCTTGTGAACTCATTCTCGACTTGGTTCGTTAATGGTGCAACACTTTACTCAAAGGCTCAGGTAGCGGCATCTGCGGCTAATCGACTCAAATTCCAGGATCCTCAGTACTACCAGGCACTTTATAAAGAAAATATTGAGATGTTATATTTCTTAATCGAGCCGCAAATGTCTGAAATTATCTACCAGGTAAACTCCGGAGATAATAACGAGCAAGTGATAGGTGACGCTTTGTACGAGATACTGCGAAAATGAAGCAAGCAATCTTATGGCTTTTGAAGTCGTTTTTTTACCTGGTGCCAGCGTTACTTATTGTACTTGGGATATATTTTTTTATCCGGTTTATACCGGACTATGCTGCTTTACTCAGCGTCGTTTGGGTGATTGCTATTTCTTTTATTTATGTGAAATATAATAAATGGTATTAAAACAGTCCTATTAGGTCTACAGGCTGACCTCATGGGAAAGCAACTTGGAAAGTTTCGCACATTAAGTAGATAAAAGGCTCCCTGCGGAGCCCCCCTCATACAATCAAGCCTGCACCGGCAAACTAAAACTCGAAATACTCCGCGAAAGCTGCTGCGCCTGCTCTTCCAGCGAGGCCGCTGCCGCAGCGGACTGCTGCACCAGCGCGGCGTTCTGCTGGGTCACGCCATCCATCTCGGTCACCGCCTGGCCGACCTGGCTGATCCCGCGGCTCTGCTCTTCGGAGGCGACGGAGATCTGCTCCATCAGCGTATTCACTTTATTCACCGACGAAATAATCGAGTCAATCACCTCGCCCGAGCGGCTGACCAGCTCCGCGCCGTTTTTCACGCTCGAGACCGACTGCGCAATCAGGTTCTCGATGTCCTTAGCCGCCACCGCGCTTTTCTGCGCCAGGGTGCGCACTTCGCTGGCCACGACCGCAAAGCCGCGGCCCTGCGTTCCCGCGCGCGCCGCTTCTACCGCCGCGTTCAGCGCCAGGATGTTGGTCTGGAAGGCGATGCTGTTAATCACGCTGGTAATGTCTTCGATGCGCTTCGAGTTCGCCGCGATGGTATTCATCGTGTCGATGACTTCACGGGTCACCGCTTCACCGGTGTGGGCATTTTTCACCGCGTCCTGCACCAGTTTCCCGGCCTGATAAACGTTGTCGGTATTGTTCGCCACCGTCGCGCTCAGCTCTTCCATGCTGGCTGCCGTCTGGGTCAACGCGGAAGCCTGCTGCTCGGTACGTGACGCCAGGTCGATATTTCCGGAGGCAATCTCCTGCGCCGCGTGCGTTACGGTATGGCTCGCGTCGCGCACCTGGGCGATGGTCGCCAGCAGCGCCTGACGCATCTGCTCCATTGAGCTCATAAGATGATCGATTTCGTTATGTGCGCTCCCCTTGACCGGTACCGGAACGTCCAGCTTGCCCGCCGCAATCTGGCTGCAGTGCTCGCGCGCCAGGTTGACCGGCGCAAAAACAAAGCGCTTCATCAGCAGGCTGACGGCGACAATCACCACCACAAACAGGCTGGCGATAGCGGCAATGATCGCAAGGCCAGAGACGAAGTTACTGCTCGCATTCTCGTTCAGGCTTTTGGCATATTTCTGGTGGACGGAAAGGACCTGGTCGAGAACGATCTCGTACTGGCGGTCGAGGCGGGAGACTTCCGGGATCAGGGCGTTAAATTTGGCGACATCGTGCGCCTCGGCGGCATCGATCAGCGGCGCCAGCCCCTGGTTGCGGTAGTTTTGCCAGGCGTCCTGATAGGCAGTCACCAGCGGCGCTTCATCCGTCAGACGCGGCGAAGCCATAAAGGCCGCAAAGGCGTGGTCCGCTTTGGTCAGCGCCTCCTTCACGGCGGTTAACTTTGCAGCCCCGTCTGCCGAGTTGCCCGCTTCCACCATCTTCACATACTCCATCACCCGCACGCGCAGCGTACGGCTATGGTTGATGGGGTCAATAATGGACAGCACAACCTGGATCTCTTTGTTAACGTTATCCAGGGAATTATTACTTTTAATGATGAGGCCAACGCTGGTGACAGTGCTGACAACAAAGAAGAAAAGCAGCGAGAACAGGACGATCAGGGACGACTTTTTCAACGACATAAACCAATACCTCAAGGAAAATTATTCCTTATGGTTATCGGCCATTCCAAAACTTAAATTAATTAAAGTTATTGAAGTATCGAACCGGGCTATTTCGCTGGCTTATAGCGTCGCTGCAGGGTGGCATTGAGCTTGCGCTGCAACGGCTGCGGCGTCTCCCCTTCGATCAATTTGCTAATCAAATCAAAGCAATGCCACGCCAGCTGGCGGTTATCCTGACGAATGGTATCCACCGGGATTGTCAGCGAATCGTAGAGATAATGATCGTCAAAACTGGCTAACCTGATATCACTTTGCAACAGGTTGTGCTGGCCCATATAGCGCAGCACCCCTTCCAGCAGCCCGCAGGCGGCGGCGAACAGCGCTTTCGGCGGACGCCCCAGACGGGCGCAGAGTTCAGCAAACATCTCGTAACCGGAGCTCGGGTGATAGTTGCCGTGAATGATCCACTCGGGGCGCAGCTCCACGCCCGCCTCTCGCAGACCTTGCTTAAACCCTTCCAGGCGGTCGCGCGTCGGAGAAAGGCGCGGCTGGCCGCCGAGGAAGTAGAATTCATCAGGGTGCTGGCGCGCAATGTCGGCCACCAGTTCCGCCGTTGGAGTAATGGAATCGGTGATCACCAGCGGCAGCGCGCTGTCGTTGATGTGGCGGTCAAACAGGACAACGGGCAGCTGCTCGCTCAGCTTGTGGTAGTCCGCATCGTTAAGCATGCTGGAGGCCACAATCAGCCCATCCACCTGACGTGCCACCATGTTGTTCACCACCACCGTCTCCTGCCCCGGGTTTTCATCGCTGCAGGAGATCAGCAGCTGAACGCCCGCCTCGCGGCACAGCGTTTCCAGCTCGTGAGAAAACACGGCAAAACCGTAGTTGGTGATCTCCGGAACTACCAGACCAACGGTGTGGCTGCGGTTATCGCGCAGCGACCGGGCGTGAATGCTGGGCTGATAGTGGTGCTCTTTTGCAATCGCCAGCACGCGCTCGCGCGTCTCTTCCGCCACGCGAAGCTCTTTGCTGCGCCCGTTCAGGACCAGGCTGGCGGTGGCTTTTGACACACCCGCCAGCTCCGCGATGTCTTTAATGGTGACGCGTTTTGTTTTTCTCACAACGACTTAGATCCGGCTGCCAAAACCCTCATTCTATCATGCAGGCGCGCAGCGACCAGTAGCGTAATGTGATATCGGACGCACCTTCGAATCGCACCAGGGCCGGATGGTCAGGAAAATAGCGGCTGCTCATCACTCCTTCACCGTGATTGATGAAGATTTCAACGCTGGAGCGGTCGCAGAGAACGCGCAAATGGCTGACGTCGCCCTGCCAGTAGCGGGTCAGCGTTTCACCGGTTTTCAGGCTCGCGCGTTCAAGACGTATACCCTGCTCATCGACCGTGAGGCGCAGCACGCCGCCAAAATCGACATTCACCTGCGATGCGCTCAGCTCAAACTCCAGGCACGTCGCGTCCAGGTCCGGCGCCTCGCTGGCGCGCCCCTGCCAGCGCTGCTCATCTTCACGCAGCGCCGCCAGCTCGCGCGCCGGGGTCTGCCAGAGCCTGCCGTCGCGATAGCGTAATTCGCGCGGGCAGGTCATCTGATGCATCCAGCCGTGCGCCCGGGTTGGCTGAAGCATCTCTTCCCCGTCCGGTACGCCCATCCAGCCGATCAGAATGCGTCGGCCGTCTTCCGCCAGCGTCGTTTGCGGAGCGTAAAACTCAAAGCCCGCGTCCAGCTCGTGCAGGTCGCCGTGATCGAACGCGGCGTTTGCATAGTCAAACGCCCCGCTCATCCAGGTCGCCGGATAGGTGTTGAGATAGCGATGCGGCTCGCGCGCCAGCCCCTGCGGACAGCTGATTAAGATGTGCGTTCCGTCGAGCGCGAACAGGTCCGGACACTCCCACATATAACCCGCGTCCGTCAGGCCGTTAACCCCGTGACCGGCGATCTCACCGCAGGACGCCCAGGCGTGCAAATCGGCTGACTTAAACAGCAGCACCTTGCCGCGCTTTTGCAGATCCTGCGCGCCGAGCACCATGTACCACATCCCGTCGTGCTGCCACACCTTCGGGTCGCGCACGTGGCCGGTATAGCCTTCCGGCAGCGCCAGCACCGGCCCCAGCTTCGTAAAGGTCCCGTCCGGCTGTTCCACTGCGAGGCACTGCCAGGCGGTGCGGCTGCCGTCATCGAACTTGACGTTGCCGGTATAGCACAGTGTTAAAACGCCATCGTTATCCACGGCGCTACCGGAGTAGCAGCCGTTGCGGTCATACTCTTCATCCGGCATCAGCGCCAGCGGCTCGTGCTGCCAGTGCACCAGGTCCGCAGAGCTCCAGTGCCCCCAGCATTTAAACCGATGCTCGCAGTCCAGCGGGTTCCACTGATAGAACAGGTGGTAGCGGCCGGCAAACCAGATAAACCCGTTGGGATCGTTCATCAGCCCCGTCACCGGCGCGGGGTGCCACTGCGGATAGTGGCTATCCGCAAGCGCCCGCGGCTGACCTTTCATAACGGCCTGCAGGATCGCAGGCCAGCGGGAAGGTAACGTCATTATTCAGAGTCCGTTTTATATTTCAGCAGCAGTGAGACGGTAAACGCCACGCCGAAGGCAATCACCATACCGATAATATAGTTGAGCAGCGAGCTGGCCTGCACGATGGCCATGCCCGGAATAGCGGTCAAACCAACGGCGGTCATGTACACATGGACTGAGACTACCCAGGCCCCGCCCACCGCGCCGCCAATCAGCGCGGCGATAAACGGCTTAACAAAGCGCAGGTTGATACCAAAAATGGCCGCTTCGGTGATGCCCAGCATCGCAGAGAACGCCGACGGTAAGGTAATGGCTTTGATTTTGGCATCTTTGGTTTTGAACCACACCGCCAGACAGGCGCCGCCCTGCGCCACGTTCGCCATGGCCCAGATCGGCAGCAGGAAGTTCACGCCAATCGACGGGTTGCCCAGCAGCCCGGCTTCAATCGCGTGGAAGCTGTGGTGAATACCGGTGATCACAATCACCGAGTAAAGCCCGCCGAACAGCAGCCCGGCCAGCCAGCCCGCGTGTTCAATTAACGTGCTCAGGATAAAGGAGATGCCGTCGCCCAGCGCGCGCCCCGCCGGGCCGATAATCAGCAAGGCGATAAAGCCGGAGATAACGACGGTGAGGAACGGCGTCAGGATCAGGTCTAACGCGTCCGGGATCGCGCGGCGCAGGTTTTTCTCCACGATGCTCATAAACCAGACGGCCAGCAGCACCGGGAACACCGTGCCCTGATAGCCAATCATCGCAATCTCAAGGCCGAAGAAGTTCATGGTGTGGAAGCCGGAGGCCACGCCCCAGGCGTTGGTCAGCGCCGGGTGCGTCAGAATGCCGCCCAGCGTCGCGCCGAGATACGGGTTGCCGCCAAATTCCCGCGCGGCGGTAAAGCCGATCAGAATAGGCAGAATGATAAACGCCGCGGAGCTGCACATGTCCAGCATGATGTAGAGAGCGTTATCCGCATTGACCCAGCCGTAGGTTTTCACCATGCCGAGCAGGCCCATCAGCAGGCCGGAGGCCACAATCGCGGGAATGATCGGGACAAAGATGTTGGAGAGCAGACGGGCAATGCGCTGGAACGGGTTCAGCTTGCGTGCCGCCAGGTCCGCGGCCTCAGACTTGCTGGATTCGCTAATCCCCGCCGCCTGAATAAACGCGGCGTAGACCTTGTTGACCACGCCCGTGCCAAAAATCACCTGCATCTGTCCGGCGTTACGAAAACAGCCTTTTACGCCGTCGACCTTGCCGATCGCCTGCTGATCGGCAAGCGCGTCATCGACCAGCACCAGACGAAGACGCGTTGCGCAGTGCGCCGCGCTGGCGATATTTTCCTTGCCACCGAGCAGCGGAATAAGCTCGCGGGCGATTTGATTAAAATCCATAGATACCTCTGCCTGACTTCTTTTTATGATGTGCGAAACGCTCCCGCAAAGCGGGAGCGTGATGGGTTAAAACCAGGTTTCCATCTGGACCCCAAAGTTCCATTCCCCGCCGGCGTTGAAGCCGCTGCTGCCAAAGGCATCATCGCTGGCGTAATGATCCAGTTTGCTGCTCCAGTCCATCCAGGTGGCAAACAGGCGCAGCTCCGGACGGCTGAAGAAATCGCCGATTTTGCTCGCTTTTAACGTCGGCGCAAAGGTCAGCTTGTAGAAACTGCCGTTGACGGCGTTGCGGTCCTTATAGCCTTCCGGATTTAAATCCATGTACTGATAGCTTCCCTCAAACGCCAGGGCGAAGTTCTGCGTCACTTCTTTAATCAGGCGGGTGTTAAGCGTCACCCACTCATAGCTATCGCCCTTGACGTAGCGATCTTTACTGCTCTGCGCCAGTACGGCGGGCGCAACGCTCCAGCCGCCGCCGACTGGCGTGACACCGTAACTTGCGAAGCGCCAGGTATCCGCCTCAGACAGCAGCGCGCCGTCGGAACCTATGCTTTTCACTTCCGCACCCAGCCCGTGACCGTACAGCAGCGCCGTTTTGGCTGTCCCTTCCCGCAGGCCGTAGAAGCTCTCGTTATGCAACCCGACCAGGGCATGAACGCCTGTATTGGCGGCGTCAGTTTTGATGAGATCGCCGTTGGTGTCTTTACGGTCGTCGTTATCCTTCGCCCGCAGGCCGCTCACCATCAGCTGGAACGGTCCGGCGAAGTGGTTCATGCTGAGAATATAGTTCTGAACGTTATTGTCGGTCTGCTCCACGCTGCCGAAGTTGCGGCCGTAGATGGAGAAGTTGCTGCGCAGCGACTCGTTCCATTTCACGTCGTAGACGCCGCCGCCGGTACCGGCCAGGAACACCACGTCGGAGTCCAGCCAGTGAATATCAAAGTTGTCGCGGTCGAAGCGTTTACCCGCCCAGAAGGTGCTGCCCTTCAGCGCGCCGGTAAAATCAGGCAGGTTGCCCAGCTCCGCGAAGGCCTGGCGAATATTAAGATCGCTGGTATCGGCTGACCAGTCGTTATAGGTTCGCTGACCGTCGGCCAGCATCGCTTTAAAGCGCGTAGTCGCCCCGTTATCCAGAGTTTGCTTGTGCTCCAGGTTCAGCTCGACGTAGGTGTCGGCTTCGTTACCCAGACGCCCTACCGCGCCGCCGGTTTCTCCGGCCGGGGTCAGATAAGGACCGCTTTTGCTGCTGGAGGCCGCATCGTTCATCAGAAGGCCCGAACGGGCGTAGCCGTGGAACTCAAACCCGCTGCTTTGATCCGCCTTCTTTTCCAGCGCTGTGGTGCGCTGCGCCACCGCCTGGGCTGTCGTTTGCGTCTGCTGCTGCGCAGCCACCAGCTGCTGCGTTTTTTGTTCCGCATCGGTGGCGCGTTTCTCAGCCACCTGCGCACGCGTTTCCGCAGCCTGGAGGCGCAGCTCCATCGCGGCAAGACGCGCTTCGATACTTGTCATATCCGTCTGGGCAAAAACAGAGGTACTTCCGGCCAGCATGCCTATCATCACGGCAAGTCTGCGTTTTTTATACATTTTGTCGCATCCCTAAAAGAAGTCATTAAACGTGCTAAATTGCTAAACCGGTTTAGGTTGCTGATACTAAACCTCTGAATTTTGGATCGGCAATCTTTTTTGCTAAACCGTTTTAGTAAGTGTGATCGAGGCGACAATTCAGGCCGCCGGATGGCGGCCAGTGAAGGAAGGAATTACAGATCGTGCTGCCACGGCAATGCGGTCATTGCCCCTTTGGCCGTGGTGGCTAATGCGCCGCAGCGCTGGGCTAAGGCGATGACCGGCGTCAGATCCTGCCCGGCGGCCAGCCCGTAGAGCAGCCCCGCCACAAAGGCATCGCCCGCGCCGGTGGTATCGACACACTCGACGGGCGTTGCCGGATAGTGCTTCACGGTGCCGTCATGCCAGGCGATCACCCCCTCTTTTCCCTGGGTGACCAGCACCAGACGCGCCGGGCAGCGCGCCATCAGCGCGTCCAGGCCGACGTTTACCTCGACATTTCCGGTTAAAAACGCCAGCTCTTCGACGGAGAGTTTCACCACGTCGGCGCTCTGCAGGGCCTGTTCCAGGCAGCGGCGCAGCGCGTTCTCATCCGGCCAGAGATCCGGGCGAATATTGGGGTCGAAGCTGACGTAACCGCCCGCCTCGCGAATAGCGGCCATCGCCTCAAACGTCGCAGAACGGCTCGGCTCTGCGCTTAATGCGATGGAACAGACGTGTAGCCATTCCCCCGCGCTGAACGTCGGCAGATCGGCGGTTTCGAGAAACAGATCGGCGCTCGGGCGCACCATAAAGGTAAACGAGCGTTCGCCCTGGTCATCCAGATCGACCACCACCGTTGAGGTGCGGTGCGCCGGGTCAAGGCGCATAGACTTCACGTCAACCTTTTCGTCAGCGAGAGTTTTCGCCATAAAGCGCCCGAAGGGATCGTCGCCAACCCTGCCGATAAAGGCGCTCTGGCCGCCCAGCCGGGCAATACCGACCGCAACGTTTGCCGGTGCGCCGCCGGGACACTGCAGCAATCTGCCTTCTCCATCGGGCAGCAAATCCACCACCGCATCGCCAAGTACCCAGATTTTTTTCATGTGATCCTCGTAGCTAAACTATGTTAAACCGTTTTAGCTATTTAAGCACAGGCAGGGCGAAGGGGAAATAACGCGGGAGGAAAATTGGCTAACGCACCAGATGCGGCCAGTGAATATCACCGACGCCATTAAGCTGCGGACGGGCAAACAGAAAGCCCTGGAAACGCCGGATCCCGGCAGACTCGAGCCAGCACCACTCCTCTATCTTCTCGATTCCTTCGGCCACCAGGGTAATTTCGAGATCGGAGCAACAGCTGACGATGGAGCGCACAATCGCCTGCTTCGGGCCGCTGAGGTGGATATCGCTAACTATCTCCCGGTCGATCTTAATTTTGTCCGGCTGGAAGCGAGTCAGCAGCGAAAGACCGGCATAGCCGGAACCGAAATCATCGATCGCCAGGCCAATCCCCTCACCGCGAAGTTGCTTGATGGCGCTATTGAACTGGTTGAAGCCGGAGATCATCTCGTTTTCCGTCACTTCAATGACTACCTGCTCCGGCTGCAGCCCATGTTTTTTTATCTCGCTGACCAGGAATTCCACGGCGTTGGGAACATTCACCAGCGACATCGGCAGCAGGTTTACCGCAATCTTATGGCTGCCAATGCCCAGCTTTTCCGCGAGAGCAAAGGCATACGCCTTCGTCTGGAGATCGACTTCGTAGATTTTGTCCGGGTCGAGGGCGCTGAAGAAATGCTCCGGGCTGCCGCCTTCGTTGCCGCGAATAAGGGCTTCAAGCGAACTGATCTTCCCTTCCGAGGGCTCAACAATGGGCTGGAGCGCAAACTGACAGGTTTGGTTGGCCATCAGCCCCAGGTGTTCGCCAAAGGGCAACACCTCGGGTGAAAGCGTCCATTTTTCAGGTACGTAGCGTGCACCCGACAGGGCCGGACGTTTACCCGTGATAAACGTCTGGATAAATTTGAACACCCGGTCATCGGATGTGAGATAGCTGTCCAGCTTGCTGTAATTCAGAACCGACTGCAGCACCTCTTTCGGTGACTGCGTCTGCAGATCGAACAGCAGCATACCGACGTTTTCGAAGCGCCTGCGCGGGCCATAGTCCCGCATCAGCTCTACCACTCCACTGTGCCGCTTGTCGTCACGGATTTTATGGAACAGCTTAAGCACGCTCTCTTCCGACCCTTCGAGTATTTGCAGCACGTCGCTGCCTTTTGCGAGCAGAACCCCGGTGATATTCAGACTGGCATTGCGGATCCGGGCGCGCTCCACCAGTTCCCGCAGCTCGGTGGAGGGGCGGGATAAATTCAACTGGCTTCGGTAAATCAGAGTCGTCAGCACAAAAATGGGTTCCGATGAGAAAGAGAGGTGCCTTGAAGCTACTATTTAACATACTTAATCAATGCGACCTAACATATTCACACCGCAGGGGAACGTTACTTTTCCCCGCTGCCAATTCGGCTGTCTATCCGCCCCTGCATGTAGTCGTAAAACGGATTCGAGGTGACCCGCATAAGCGCCTCTTTCCCGACGCTCAACACGGAGGTTTCGCCCCAGAGCGCAATCGTCCCCAGGCTGATACCGTAGCGGTTTTTCACCCGAGGCTCACGGCCATAGAGATCGTCATCCGGCGGGAACGGCACCGCAACGTGCGACAGGGAATAGACATCCTGCGGCCAGGACTGCGCAAGCGGCACGACCGTCTCCCGGGTGCTGCCTGCCGGAGTGATTTTCGCCACCGTCGAGAAGCTGTGTGCGTCCGCATTGGTAATAATGGTGACACCGTAACGCCTCTGCGCAACCGGCAGCAGCGCCGAGGTTGCCGTCCACGACGACGGTTTGAACAGCGGGCGGAAGCTCGCCGCCTGGTTGATGTCAAACACCACCAGCTCGCTGCCGTTTGCCGAAAGCTGGTCAAACAGGCCGGTCACCACCGCGCGGGTGCTGACCGTGGAATCCATGACCGACTGGAACGCCAGGATCGGCGGCAAATTCGCCAGCCTGTTCTCCCGCGCCTCGCGGCCAATTTGCTCCTGCAGGGCCTTCGTCAAAAGCCATGACTGGCGGGCGGCGTTCACCGGGAACGAGTTATATTTGTACGGGTTATATTCCGGAGAGATATTCAGCCACGCCGCTTTGGCAAACGCCGGCAGCAGCGCCGGTAACCCGGCGAAACCGGCAAAGCGCGCAAAGGCCGTCACGCCGATCATCGGTGAGAGCAGTATCACCTGCTGCGGTTTACGCAGCGCAGGCGCGTCCAGCGCATCGAGGGCATATTTCATCGCCAGCGCCCCGCCGTTGGAGTAACCCACCAGATGCAAAGGCGCACCCTCGCCCGCCAGACGCGTGGCTTCCCGCACCGCAAGACGCGTTGCCGCGAGCCACATCTCCCAGTCGACGTCCGTCAGCGCGCCGGGCGCGGTGCCGTGCCCGGGCAGGCGCGGCACCACGGCTACAAAGCCGTGCTGTTGATAGTTCACGGCAAGCCGCCGGACGCTGTAAGGCGAGTCCGTCAGACCGTGCAGCAGCACTACCGCGCCGCGCGGCTTTCCGGCAGGCATCAGCACAAAGGAGCGGTTGGCATCGGGCGTAAACTGTCCCGGCCACACCAGGCTCTGGCGATAATAGCGGTTTAACGGCGTACGTTCCTCGCCCTCTGTTTTCGCCGTCACCGCGCGATAAAGATCGGCGAAAATGGCGTTTTCCCGGGCGATATACCGGGCAAAATCGGCGTTATCCATCTCGCGCACGGACATCTCATCGGCCCGCCAGGTATGCCACAGGTGCAGTTCCGGTCCCTGCTGCGAGAGATACACCCGCACCGCCAGCAGGACGATCAGTACGATCCCGACGACCATCCCTATTTTCTTTGCAAGCGCCATCAGGCGCACGCTGACTCGCCAGGGCAGATTTACCATGCCGGGATCCCTTTTATATTCACAGTACATCTATCTTATCAAAAATGTGAACGGACTGACGTATTTACCAAATTCATACCTGCCGCGTCAGACAGTGCACCAAAAGTGAACTACGCTGCACAAATGTTGATCATTGGTTAAGCAAATATTGCATGAAGTTTACTGCACAGCGGGTTTCACCCGCCCTGTGAACATGGCACGCGTCATGCATTGTTAACCAGGTAACAAAAATTCGGCCATTGACAGCCTGTTAACAGCGAGGCGGTATGACGACGAAACCCGAGATGTTGAGCCGTATCGAAGCGACGTTCAGCCAGCTCACGCCCAGCGAAAAGCGGGTCGGAAGCTGGCTGCTGGCGCACGCCGCGCAAATCCCGTTTGAAACGGCGGAGAGCATCGGTCAGGCGAGCGGGACCAGCGGAATTACCGTCGGACGCTTCCTGCGCAAGCTGGGGTATCGCAACCTGGAAGATGTCAAAAAGAGCCTGCGCGATCCGTATCAGCCCTGGGGTATGAACGAGCGGCTGGACTCCTGGCAGCAGCAGCGCCCCCTTTCCAGCCGCCTTCAGCATGCCCTGTCGCTGGAAGTGGATGCCATCATGCAGGTGTACCAACTGGCGCAAACGGACGCCTTCCGTCAGGTGGTGCACAACCTCGCCCACGCCGACGCGGTGTTCGTGCTGGGGATCCAGTCCACGCGCGGGATTGCCAACGCCTTCTTCAGCCACCTCGAGTACCTCCGCCCGCGCGTGAGCTATTCGGAGGGCGCTTCCGGCAGCTGGGTGGAATCCCTCAACTCGGGGTTTTCGCACCCGTACGTCGTGCTGACCGATACGCGCACCTACTCCGCGATGGCCCGCCAGTACTGCCGCGTCGCCAGCGAGAAAGGCATTCCGCTGGCCTTAATCACCGACATCTGGTGCCCGTGGGCGCGGGATTACCCGATGGATTTACTGCAGGTGAAAACCGATACCGGTCACTTCTGGGATTCACTTGCCCCCGTGAGCTGTCTGTTCAACCTGCTGCTGTCGGGCGTGGTGGAGGTGCTGGGTGAGGCGCTCCCGGCGCGTCTGGCGGTAAACCGGCAATTACAACAAGAGTTTGGTCAATTCGAACGCTAAAGGAGCGGAGCTATGCCCGAAGAGAGTGAACTGATTGATGTGGCGAAGACGTTTCTCACGCTGCATATCGATCTGAAGTACGCCACCGCCGACAACATCACCGGCCGTCCGATCTATCAGGAGGCGCTATGCCTGCTGCATACCGACGCGGCCACCGCGCTGGCAAAAGCCATTAGCATTGCCGCGCTGGCCGGGCTGAAGCTGGTGGTCTACGACGCCTATCGGCCGCAGCAGGCGCAGGCCCAGCTGTGGGATGCCTGCCCGAACCCGGAATACGTGGTCGACGTGGCGATTGGCTCCAATCACAGCCGCGGTACGGCCATCGACGTCACCCTGATGGATGAACATAACGCCGTGCTGGATATGGGGGCCGGTTTTGACGAAATGCACGACCGCTCGCATCCGTATCACCCTTCCGTGCCGCCGCACGCCCAGCGCAACCGTCTGCTGTTGAACGCCATCATGTTCGGCGGTGGTTTTGTGGGTATCAGCAGCGAATGGTGGCACTTCGAACTGCCGAACGCCGCCAGCTATCCGCTGCTTGACGACCGTTTTGCCTGTTTTCCCCTGACGCACACTTCTCTTTAAACCTGGAGCACTGCCATGAAAACATCGCTTGTCTCGACCCTGATCGCCGCCACGCTGGCCCTGAGCGCCCCGCTGGCGCTGGCTGCCGTTCCGAAAGACATGCTGGCGATCGGTAAAGCCGCCGACCCGCAAACGCTCGATCCTGCCATCACTATTGATAACAATGACTGGACCGTCACCTATCCGTCCTACCAGCGTCTGGTCAAGTACAAGCCGGGCTCTACCGAGGTGGAAGGCGATCTGTCGACGGGCTGGAAGGCGTCTGAAGACCAGAAAGAGTGGACCTTTACCCTGGCGGATAACGCGAAATTTTCCGACGGCACGCCGGTCACCGCCGAGGCGGTAAAGCTCTCCTTTGAGCGCCTGCTGAAGCTCGGCCAGGGGCCGTCTGAAGCCTTCCCGAAAGACCTGAAAATTGATGCCGTCGATGACCATACGGTGAAGTTCACCCTCAGCCAGCCGTTCGCGCCGTTCCTCTACACGCTGGCAAACGACGGGGCGTCCATCATTAACCCGGCGGTGCTGAAGGCCAACGCGGCAGACGATGCTCGCGGTTTTCTGGCGCAAAACACCGCCGGTTCCGGGCCGTTTATGCTGAAAAGCTGGCAGAAAGGCCAGCAGCTGATCCTGGTGCCTAACCCCCACTGGCAGGGTGAAAAGCCGCACTTTAAGCGCGTATCGGTGAAAATTATCGGTGAGAGCGCCTCGCGCCGACTGCAGCTTTCCCGCGGCGATCTGGACATTGCCGACTCCCTGCCGGTCGATCAGCTTGCGGCCCTGAAGCAGGAAGGTAAAGTCGCCGTCGCGGAATACCCGTCCCTGCGCGTGACTTACCTCTATCTCAACAACAGCAAAGCGCCGCTCAATCAGGTGGATTTACGCCGGGCCATCTCCTGGGCGACGGATTACCAGGGGATGGTGAAAGGCATTCTGAGCGGCAACGGCAAGCAGATGCGCGGCCCGATCCCGGAAGGCATGTGGGGCTTTGACGCCACGGCAATGCAGTACAGCTTTGACGAGGCCAAAGCTAAAGCCGCGCTGGAGAAGGTCAAAGACAAACCCGCCAGCCTGACCTTCCTCTACTCGGACAACGATCCGAACTGGGAGCCTATCGCCCTCTCCACTCAGGCCAGCCTCGGCAAGATCGGCATTAGCGTCAAGCTGGAAAAACTGGCCAACGCCACCATGCGCGACCGCGTCGGAAAAGGCGATTACGACATTGCCATCGGCAACTGGAGCCCGGACTTTGCCGACCCGTACATGTTCATGAACTACTGGTTCGAATCGGACAAAAAAGGGCTGCCGGGCAACCGCTCGTTCTATGAGAACAAAGAGGTTGATTCGCTGCTGCAGGCCGCGCTGAAAACCACCGACCAGGCGGAACGCACCAAAGATTACCAGCAGGCGCAAAAGGTGGTTATCGACGAGGCGGCCTACGTTTATCTGTTCCAGAAAAATTACCAGCTGGCGATGAACAAAGAGGTCAAAGGCTTCACCTTTAATCCGATGCTCGAGCAGGTGTTCAACATCGCCACCATGAGCAAATAACGGTTCTCGCCGGGGGAAAGCGTATGACGTTCTGGAGCATAGTGCGCCAGCGCTGCTGGGGGTTAATCCTGGTGGTGGCCGGTGTCTGTATTATCACCTTTATTATTTCACACCTGATCCCCGGCGATCCGGCCCGTCTGCTGGCCGGCGACCGCGCCAGCGACGAAATCGTGCAGAACATCCGCCAGCAGCTAGGGCTGGACCAGCCCCTGTATGTTCAGTTTGGCCGCTACGTGGACGCTCTGGCGCACGGTGATTTAGGCACGTCCATCCGCACCGGACGCCCGGTCGCGGAAGACCTGAAGGCCTTTTTCCCCGCCACGCTGGAGCTGGCCTTTTGTTCTCTGCTGCTGGCGCTGGTCATCGGCGTGCCGCTGGGGATTTTATCGGCGGTGTACCGCAACCGCTGGCTGGATCACCTGGTGCGTTTAATGGCGATGACCGGGATCTCCACGCCGGCCTTCTGGCTTGGGCTGGGCGTCATTGTGCTGTTCTACGGGAACCTGCAGATCCTGCCGGGCGGCGGCAGGCTGGACGACTGGCTCGATCCGCCGACGCAGGTCACCGGCTTTTATCTGCTGGACGCGCTGCTGGAGGGCAACGGTGAGGTCTTTTTCAACGCGCTTCAGCACCTGATTTTACCCTCGCTGACGCTGGCGTTTGTTCACCTGGGGATCGTGGCGCGCCAGGTTCGCTCGGCGATGCTGGAGCAGCTTAGCGAGGATTACATCCGCACCGCGCGCGCCAGCGGCCTGCCCGGCTGGTACATCGTCCTGCGCTACGCCCTGCCGAACGCGATGATCCCGTCCATTACCGTGCTCGGGCTGGCGCTGGGCGATCTGCTCTACGGCGCCGTGCTGACCGAAACCGTCTTTGCCTGGCCGGGCATGGGCGCCTGGGTGGTGACATCCATTCAGGCGCTCGATTTCCCTGCCGTAATGGGCTTTGCCGTCGTCGTTTCGCTGGCCTACGTGCTGGTTAATCTGGTGGTCGATCTGCTTTACCTGTGGATTGACCCGCGAATCGGGCGCGGAGGTGCCGAATGATGTTAACGCAGGAAACGCCCGTCCCGGCTAAAACCGCCGGACAACGCATCAACTGGGCAAAGCTGTTCTGGATGCTGCGTCAAAGCCCGCTCACGATCGTTGGCGGCGTCATTATGATTGCGATGCTCTTCCTGATGGTGGCTTCGCCGTGGATCGTTCCGCATGACCCGAACGCGCTGGATTTGACCGCCCGCCTGCAGGCGCCGTCTGCGCAACACTGGTTTGGTACCGATGAGGTGGGACGCGACCTGTTTAGCCGCGTGCTGACGGGCAGCCAGCAGTCGATTACCGCCGGGCTGGCGGTCGTGGTGATTGCGGGCGGTATTGGCTCGCTGCTGGGCTGTTTGTCCGGCGTACTGGGCGGGCGCGGCGATGCCATCATCATGCGGGTGATGGACATCATGCTCTCCATTCCTTCCCTGGTGCTGACCATGGCGCTGGCCGCCGCGCTCGGTCCGAGCCTGTTCAACGCCATGCTGGCGATTGCGATTGTCCGCATCCCGTTTTACGTCCGCCTGGCGCGCGGGCAAACCCTGGTGGTGCGCCAGTTTACCTACGTTCAGGCCGCCCGCACGTTTGGCGCGTCCCGCTGGCATTTGATCCGCTGGCATATCCTGCGCAACGCCCTGCCGCCGCTGATTGTGCAGGCTTCGCTGGATATCGGCAGCGCCATTCTGATGGCCGCCACGCTGGGGTTTATTGGCCTGGGCGCGCAGCAGCCCACCGCCGAATGGGGCGCGATGGTGGCCGTGGGCCGTAACTACGTGCTGGACCAGTGGTGGTACTGCGCCTTTCCCGGTGCGGCGATTTTGATTACCGCCGTGGGCTTTAACCTGTTTGGCGACGGTATCCGCGATCTGCTGGATCCGAAATCGGGAGGAAAACAGTGATGACCGAACCGGTATTACGTATTGAGGACCTGCACCTGAGCTTCCCGGTTTTTCGCGGTGAGGTCCACGCGCTGAATCACGTCTCGCTGGAGATCGGCAGGGGCGAAATTGTCGGCGTGGTGGGTGAGTCGGGCTCGGGTAAATCCGTGACTGCCATGCTCGCCATGCGGCTACTGCCGGAAGGGAGCTACCGCATTCATCACGGTCAGGTGAAGTTACTCGGCGAAAACGTCCTGACGGCGTCCGAGAAGCAGCTTAGACAGTGGCGCGGAGCCAGAGTGGCGATGATTTTTCAGGAGCCGATGACAGCCCTCAACCCGACGCGGCGGATTGGCAAACAGATGGTGGAGGTGATCCGCCAGCATCAGCCGCTTTCGCGGCGCGAGGCGCAGCAGAAGGCGATTACCCTGCTGGAAGAGATGCAAATCCCGGACGCGAAGCAGGTCATGGAGCGTTATCCGTTTGAACTCTCCGGCGGCATGCGCCAGCGGGTGATGATCGCCCTTGCCTTCTCCTGCGAGCCGGAGCTGATCGTCGCCGACGAACCGACCACCGCGCTGGACGTTACCGTCCAGCTCCAGGTGCTGCGCCTGCTGAAGCATAAGGCGCGGGCCAGCGGGACCTCGGTGCTGTTTATCAGCCATGATATGGCCGTGGTATCGCAGCTCTGCGACAGAATGTACGTGATGTATGCCGGGAGCGTGATCGAGAGCGGTGCCACGCAAACGCTGATCCACCGACCCGTGCATCCCTACTCCATCGGCCTGCTGCGGTGCGCACCGGAAAACGGCCAGCCGCGCGACCTGCTTCCCGCCATCCCCGGCACGGTGCCCAACCTCAGCAAGCTTCCGCAGGGTTGCGCCTTCCGCGAGCGCTGCTTTGCCGCCGGGGCGAAATGCAGCGAAACGCCGCGCTTACAGCCCAATGGCGCAGAAGGCCAACAGGCCGCCTGCTGGTATCCGCAACGGGAGAAACACCATGACTGATGTACTGCTGGAACTGGATAGCGTGCACGTGAACTTTGCGGCGCGCAAAAACTGGCTGGGCCGCGTGACGGAACAGGTCCATGCCCTCAACGGGCTCGATCTGCAGATCCGTCGCGGGGAAACGCTGGGCATTGTCGGTGAGTCCGGCTGCGGAAAAAGCACGCTGGCCCAGCTGCTGATGGGCATGCTTAAGCCCAGCACCGGCGCGTGTCAGCGGGCGCACCACGCGGGCGGCATGCAGATGGTGTTTCAGGATCCGCTCTCCTCCCTCGACCCGCGATTGCCGGTCTGGCGCATCATCACCGAGCCGGTGTGGGTGCAAAAACGCAGCAGCGAGCGCGAGCGCCGCCAGCTGGCAGAAAACCTGGCGCTGCAGGTGGGCATTCGCCCGGAATATCTCGACAGGCTTCCGCACGCCTTCTCCGGCGGGCAGCGCCAGCGCATCGCCATCGCAAGGGCGCTCTCATCCGACCCCGATATTATCGTGCTTGATGAACCCACCAGCGCGCTGGATATCTCCGTGCAGGCGCAAATCCTCAACCTGCTGGTGAACCTGCAACAGCAGCGTAATCTGACCTACGTGTTAATCTCGCATAACGTCTCGGTGGTCAGACACATGAGCGACCGCGTGGCGGTGATGTACCTCGGGCAGATTGTGGAGCTGGGCAGCGCCGCGCAGGTGCTTGGCGAGCCGCGCCATCCCTACACCCGTCTGCTGCTCGACTCAGTTCCCCGCACCGGTGAACCGCTGGATGAAAATCTGGCGTTACGCAAAACGGAGCTTCCCGGCAATCGTCATCTGCCCGAAGGCTGTTTTTTCCGTGACCGTTGTCCGATGGCAGCGCAGGGGTGCGAACGTCCCCAGCCGCTACAGCCCTCACGCGAGGACCGTAACGTGCGCTGCTGGCGCAGTCTGGGTTAGATTTGCGCCATCCCGCCGTCCACAAACAGCTCGATGGCGTTAATAAAGCTGGCCGCGTCGGAGGCCAGAAACGCCACCGCTTTACCCACCTCGCCCGGCGCGCCTAAACGCCCCAGCGGTACCTGGGCGGCCAGCGCGTCGTACAGCCCCTGACGGTGTTCTTCCGGCACCAGATCGCCGAGACCTGGCGTTTTGATTGGACCCGGGCTCACCACGTTGACGCGGATCCCGCGGCCCTGCAAATCCAGCGCCCAGGAGCGGGCAAAGTTGCGCACGGCGGCCTTGCTGGCGCTGTAGACGCTGAAGTTGGCCGTCCCTTTAATGGACACCGTCGATCCGGTCAGAATAATCGACGATCCGGTGGACAGCAGCGGCAGCGCCTTCTGGACTGTAAACAGCACTCCGCGCACGTTGGTGCCAAAAATCCGGTCAAACTGCTCTTCGGTGATCGCGCCCAGCGGCAGCATATCGCCGCCACCGGCATTGGCGAACAGGATATCAAGACGGCCTTCTTCTTTGGCTATCCGGGCATAAACCTCATCCAGATCGGCAAGCTTTGAGGCGTCCGCGCGAATGCCCGTTGCGGTTGAAGCAATTTCCGCCACCGCCGCGTCCAGCTCGGCCTGGCGACGACCGGTGATGTACACCTTAGCGCCCTGCGCCGCCAGTTCCTGCGCCGTGGCAAGACCAATACCGGTGCTGCCGCCGGTGACCAGTGCAATTTTTCCTGAGAGAGTCGTGTTCATGTCATTTACCTTTTGTTGGGTTTGCGGTGCGCGCTTTCGCTCGCGTTGGACAAACTTTAGCCCTTGCGGCATTTGTGAAAAACGGGCAAAAATGAAAATGACTATTCACATACCGAAATAATCCGAGGTCATCATGGACCAGCTCATGGCGATGCGCGCCTTTACGCGGGTCGTGGAATCCGGCAGCTTTACCCGTGCGGCGGACTCGCTGAATATGCCGATCGCCACGCTGAGCAAGCTGGTCAAATCGCTTGAGTCGCACCTGGAGATACGCCTTCTGCACCGCACCACTCGCCGGGTGGTCGCGACGCCTGAAGGGATGGAATACTATGAAAAAGCGCTCAGGGTGCTGATTGATATCGAAGATATCGACACCTCGTTTCGCGTTTCCCGCGCGACGCCAAAAGGGCATTTGCGGGTTGACGTGGGCGGCTCCACCGCCCGGGACGTGCTCATCCCCCTGCTTCCGGAATTTATGCAGCGCTACCCGGAGATCCGCATCGACCTTGGCGTGGCCGACCGGCCGGTCGATCTCATCAGCGGTAACGTAGACTGCGTGATCCGCGGCGGTCCGCTGGACGACTCGACCCTCATCGCCCGTCATCTCGGTAACGCCGAAATGGTCACCTGCGCGACGCCGGGTTACCTGAAAAATCACGGCGTCCCGGCCTATCCGCAGGAGCTGCGCAACGGCCACAAGCTGATTAGCTATCTCTCGCCCGTCACCGGACGGCCGTTTCCGTTTCGCTTCCGGCAGAACGGCGAGGCGCTTGAAATCAACATTCCGCACTATCTCGGCGTCAATGAAAGTAATGCCCATCTGGCAGCTGCCGC
The DNA here is from genome assembly GCF_007035645.1 of Enterobacter asburiae. NCBI lineage: Bacteria > Pseudomonadati > Pseudomonadota > Gammaproteobacteria > Enterobacterales > Enterobacteriaceae > Enterobacter > Enterobacter asburiae. Next base: position 2,150,913 of record NZ_AP019632.1, on the reverse strand, counting down.
GGCGGGGCTGGGAATCGTTCAGACCTTTGAGTATTCGGCAAAGTCGTATTTACAGGCGGGCACGCTGGCGGCGATCCTGGGCGACTGGCGCCCGGCCGCGTATCCGTTTCATGTAGTTTACCCGCAGAACCGGCATTTGACGCACAGACTGAAGGTATTTATCGCCTGGCTGGCGGAGGTGTTCCCCGCCGCGCTGAAGGGATAGCCGGGCTCAAACCCGGCTGTGGCTTAATTGAGCTTATAGTCCAGCGTAATCTCAGCTTTCAGGAGCTGCGAGACCGGACAGCCCGTTTTTGCTTTCTGAATAATGCCGTCGAACTGCTGCGGGGCGATGCCGGGAACGGTCACCTTGCTTTTCAGGGCAACTTTAGTAATGGCAAAGCCGCCGTCGGTTTTATCCAGAGAGACGTCCGCGGTGGTATCAATGGAATCGGCTGTATAGCCCGCTTCGCCGAGCATCAGCGACAGCGCCATTGAGAAGCAGGCCGCATGTGCCGCGCCAATCAGCTCTTCGGGGTTGGTCCCCTTTTCGCCCTCAAAGCGGGTATTGAAACCATAAGGCTGCTGATTGAGAACGCCGCTCTCGGTGGAAACCGTTCCTTTTCCGCGCTTAATGTCGCCAGACCAGTGTGCCGAACCGTGCTTATGAATAGTCATTCTTGCTCTCCTTTTGGCTTACAAAGGGTTAAGTATAGACTACGCATCTGACCCACCCTGGAACACAGACAATTCCAGGACTTTCACCTGCTGTACCGACAAAAAGGATAAAGATTATGGCCCTAAAAATCAGGATGGCCGTTGCCGTCACCACGCTGGCTCTGTCGCTCTCTTCACTGGCGAAAACGCCGGAGAACTTTATCTATACCAGCTCGGGCGATCTCGACGCGGCGTTTCCGCTTGTTGCGCGAAGCGATATCGGCGGCGTGCAGATCGTTTACAACTGGCGCCTGCTGGAACCCGAGAAGGACAGCTATGACTTCTCGCGGATTGAGCAGGATCTGGCGCGCGTTAAGGCCGCCGGAAAAAAACTCTTTATTCAAATCCAGGATCGTTTCTTTGAGCCGGACGCCCGCTACGTTCCGGACTATCTGATGCGCGACACGCAGTACGGTGGCGGGATTGCGCCGCAGTTCGATAACCCCGGCGAAGGCAAGCCGGTCGGTTCAGGATGGGTGGCGCGTCAGTGGGATCCCGCCGTGCGCCAGCGCTACCAGGCACTGCTGGCCGCCCTCGCGAAACGCTTTGATGGCGAGGTGTATGGGGTAAACCTGCCCGAAACCGCCATTGATCTCGACGAAAAAAATCCGCCCGTCGGGTTTACCTGCGACGGCTATTTCGCGGGTGAAATGGAAAACCTGGCCTTTGCGCGAAAGGCTTTTCAGAAATCTCACGTGGTGCAGTACGTGAACTTCTGGCCGTGCGAATGGGATAACGACCACAACTACATGGGGCGTCTGTTTGCGTATGCCAGCGCCAACAACATCGGCCTGGGTGGGCCGGACATTGTTCCCAACCGCAAGGCACACATGAAGAATGCCTATCCCTTCTTCCATAAAAATAAACAGACGCTGCCGCTCATCGCCATGGCGGTTCAGGAGCCGACCCTGACCTATAAGGATCCTCAGACCGGAAAACCGTTCACCAAAGCGGAATTTGTCCGCTTCGGCGAAAGTTATCTCGGTGCCGATATTATTTTCTGGAGCACGACGTCTCCCTGGCTAAAGGCGAAGTAATCCTTTCTTATGCCAGGTAGCGCGACAGTTCGTCAAGGAACACGCGCAGCGCGGCAGGCTGGTATTCCCGGGACTGATAAATGCCATGGATGGCAAGCGGTTTCGGCTCAAGCGCCTCCAGTACCGGCACCAGCAATCCCTGTTCCAGCGCGGCAGACGCTTCGCGCTCCGGCAGCATGGCGATACCGCAGTGCTTAATCGCCGCGTCCATCAACAGCGAAGAGATGCTGGCGCTCAGGTTGCCGCTGACGGCCACGCTCAGGCTTTCCCCTTCCGGCGTTAGAAAGTGCCAGGACTGCCCGGCAAAAAAGCTGTAGTGCAGACAGTTGTGCTGCGCTAATTCTTCAGGGCTGACGGGGATACCGTGCTGTGCCAGATACGCCGGCGAGGCGCAAAGCACCGAGCGACACTCCCCCAGCCGGCGGGCAATCATGCCGGGTTCGGGGTTGTCGGTAATGCGCACGGCGACATCAATGCGCTCTCCCACCAGGCTGACCGGGTGGTTATTCACGTCCAGCTCGATGCGCAGCTGCGGGTAGCGCGAGAGCAGCTCAGGCAGGACCGGCGCAATCAGGTGCATGGCGGTAAAATGGGCGCAGGCCACCCGCAGCGTGCCGGACGGCAGATCTTTCTCCGACTGGCCCTCGATTTCCTGCGAAATCTGCGAGAGCGTCCGCGTTTTTTGCAGCACCTTTTCCCCTGCCGCGGTCAGCGTCAGCTTGCGCGTGGAGCGGTTTACCAGGCGCGTTCCCGCCCACTTCTCCATTTGTTCAAGGTAGCGGCTCACCATAGGTCGGGAAATGCCCAACGCGCGGGCCGCCGCGCTCAAACTGCCCAGCTCGCATATCCGGTTGTAAACCTGAGCGGCGATAACGCGATCCATATAAGCTCCATTTGCTCGATTTATGAAACTAAGCATGTCTTGTTTCAGGAATTCTGGCAAATGAGAATATCCGTACAATAGACACATTCCTGAACAACAGAGACAACAGCATGAAATTCACTCACCTTGCCCTGCTTTCCACCCTTTTCACTCCTGCGGTTTTTGCCGCGCCGTTAACCATTGATACCTATAACCCGCAGGAAAAAGGCATTTTCCCGGTCTCCTCCACGCTGGTTTCCGGCCCGAAAGAGGCGGTGCTGTTTGACGCGCAGTTCAGCGTGAAGGATGGCGAAGCGCTGGTAGAGAAAATTCGCCGCAGCGGTAAAACCCTGAACAAGATTGTGATCACCTCCGGCGATCCGGATTTCTATTTTGGCCTGCAGCCGCTGGTCAAAGCCTTCCCGAATGCCAAAGTGGTGGCCACGCAGCATGTGGTTGACCATATTAAAGCCACCAAAGACGCCAAGCTCGCCTTCTGGGGGCCGCAGATGAAGGACGGCGCGCCAACGGAGCTGGTCGTCCCGCAGGTGCTTGCCTCCACCACGTTCATGGTTGACGGGGAAAAGGTCGATATCGAGCAGCCAGACAGCTATGCGGGCTATGTGTGGATCCCGTCGGCAAAAACGATCCTCGGCGGCACCGGGGTAGCCTGGGGTATTCACGTCTGGACGGCAGACACCCAGACGCCGGAAAGCCGCAAGCAGTGGCAGGAAACGCTGGAGAATATGGCCGCGCACAAACCTGAGCGCGTGATCCCGGGCCACTATCTGGGCACCCCACCAGCGGGCACTGGCGCGATTGAATTTACCCGCGACTATCTGAAGCGCTTTGAAAAGGCTTTAGCCGCGCATAAAGATTCCGCAGGCGTTATCAGCACCCTGAAAAAACAGTATCCGGGCCTGGCGGATGAAAGCTCGCTGGAATTAAGCGCCAAAGTGAATACTGGCGAAATGAAGTGGTAATTTAAAAACGGCTCCTGCTATATTTCCGCGATAGCAGGAGCTCCACCAAAATATCCCCGCCGTTACCCGTCGATATAGCCACACCTTTTAAAAGCGCATAAAAGCATGCACTTATGTCATTTTTATTTCTAAGATGAATCTGAACCACAACCGGGAAAATATTTGCCATTCTGTTTATGAATTAAATTTTTTGCGAGCCGTACCATTAAACAGACAACGACACGGAGGCAGCATGTTTACTTATTACCCGGCTAATACTGCAGCAGCACAACCTGAACTCGTTAACGCGATTGCGCAGGGTCTTCACGCCGAGCACGGTGCTGTGACTGAAGATGACATTTTGATGGAACTGACCAAGTGGGTGGAATCCACGGATAATGACATCCTCAGTGACATCTACCAGCAGACTATTAACTACGTCGTCAGCGGGCAAAACGCACCCTTGTAAAAACCTGCTAAGCTGGATCTGCAACCTAAGGGGTTACATTTCGTTTGCGTGAGCAAACTGGTCCTTAAAACTATCAACAGGATTGAGGAGTTAACATGAAATCGAACCGTCAGGCACGCCATATTCTGGGACTGAATTACAAGCTTTCAAATCAGCGTAAAGTGGTGATTGAAGGCGACCACGAAACGCAGGTCACTCACGCCACCGGCAGAAAACGCCACGCCGGCAAGTAAGTTCCAGACTGAGATCCAGAACACCATCGGTAATCCCGATGGTGTTTTTGTTTATGTGTTGCGGTAATTAATATTTAGCTCCTTTATAATACCGCCTGACCGCACCCCATCGCACAGGCCAGAAAGATGACAAACAGCAGTGTCAGGGACGGATCTTCATAAAAAGAGTGAGTGACATGGACAACAAACTGAAAAAACATCGTTCCTTATACATCCCATACGCCGGACCGGTTTTACTCGAATTCCCCCTGCTCAACAAAGGCAGCGCCTTCAGCATGGAAGAGCGCAGCAGCTTTAACCTGCTGGGTTTACTGCCCGAAGTGGTTGAAACCATTGAAGAACAGGCGGAGCGCGCGTGGATCCAGTATCAGGGTTTCAAAACCGAAATCGACAAGCACATCTACCTGCGCAACATTCAGGACACCAATGAAACCCTCTTCTATCGCCTGGTGCAGAACCATCTCGAAGAGATGATGCCGGTGATCTACACCCCGACGGTGGGTGCGGCCTGCGAGCGTTTCTCAGAGATCTACCGTCGTTCACGCGGGGTATTCATCTCCTATCAGAACCGTCACAACATGGACGATATTCTGCAGAACGTGCCAAACCACAATATCAAAGTGATTGTGGTGACCGACGGCGAACGTATTCTCGGCCTCGGCGACCAGGGCATTGGCGGGATGGGGATCCCAATCGGTAAACTCTCTCTCTACACCGCCTGCGGCGGCATCAGCCCGGCGTATACCCTGCCGGTGGTGCTGGACGTCGGGACCAACAACCAGCAGTTGCTCAACGATCCGCTCTATATGGGCTGGCGCCATCCGCGCATTACCGACGACGAGTACTATCAGTTTGTCGACGATTTCATTCAGGCCGTGAAGCACCGCTGGCCGGACGTTCTGCTGCAGTTTGAAGACTTCGCGCAGAAAAACGCGATGCCGCTGCTGAACCGCTATCGCGATGAGATCTGCTCCTTTAACGACGACATCCAGGGCACCGCGGCCGTGACCGTGGGTACGCTTATCGCTGCCAGCCGCGCAGCCGGCAGCCAGCTGAGCTACCAGAAAATCGTCTTCCTGGGCGCTGGCTCTGCGGGCTGTGGTATCGCCGAGCAGATCATCGCCCAGACGCAGCGCGAAGGCTTAAGCGAAGAGCTGGCCCGCTCCCGCGTCTTTATGGTTGACCGTTTCGGCCTGCTGACCGACGCTATGCCGAACCTGCTGCCGTTCCAGAACAAGCTGGTGCAGAAGCGCGATAACCTAAAAAACTGGGATACCGACAACGAAGTCCTTTCCCTGCTGGACGTGGTGCGCAACGTGAAGCCGGATATTCTGATCGGCGTTTCCGGGCAAACAGGCCTCTTCACCGAAGAGATCATTCGCGAGATGCACAAGCACTGCGAGCGCCCTATCGTGATGCCGCTTTCCAACCCGACCTCCCGCGTGGAAGCGACGCCTCAGGACATCATCGCGTGGACCGAAGGTAACGCGCTGGTCGCGACCGGCAGCCCGTTCGACCCGGTGGTGTGGAAGGATAAAACCTATCCGATCGCCCAGTGCAACAACTCTTACATCTTCCCGGGGATTGGTCTGGGCGTGATCGCCTCCGGCGCGTCCCGCATTACAGATGAGATGCTGATGTCGGCGAGCGAAACCCTCGCGGGCTACTCGCCGCTGGTCAACAACGGTGAAGGGCTGGTGCTGCCGGAGCTGAAAGACATTCACAAGGTGTCGCGCGCTATCGCGTTTGCGGTAGGTAAAATGGCGCAGCAGCAGGGCGTGGCGGTGAAAACCTCTGCCGACGCGCTGCAGCAGGCCATCGACGACAACTTCTGGAAACCTGAATACCGCAGCTATCGTCGTACCTCGATTTAATCCGCTCCGACCGGTCCCTCTCCCTTCGGGAGAGGGACTTTCAATAAATTCATTAACCAGTAGCGATTCAGATTCTCGAAGCGAAATGATTAACTTGCAGCCACGCCCTGGTCCGGCTGTAAATCGCCGAGGCGTTTCCTGCAGGCCGGGGCGAGGCGCAGGGATGCGCCGAGAGGGCGGGCTTTACAGGGATGTTACCTCCGCCCATCCCCGATAAGCCGGAAGGAATAAGCCGAGGGCACCGCGAAGCGGCGATTTACCGCCGGGAGCCCGGGTCGCCAGGGTGGTGGCGACTGAGCCACCCTGGCACGTTCACAGGTCATGTCGTTACAGAGTAGCAAGGAACATAAAGTGAACGGAATGACCACTACAGCCGTATGTTCCCCTCACCCTAACCCTCTCCCAAAGGGAGAGGGAATTAGATTCGCCCCCCACTAGCCAAACTCCTTTTCCCCCGCTACACTCCTTCCATCCATTAACCCACTGAATATATAAGGAGGCCAATTATGCTGTACTGTGAAATTTTCAATGTTTCACATACATTTGGTGATCGCACCAGCTCAAGCGTTATCGGTATCGTGCTGCGATAACTTCTGCTTGAGCGAAGACACCAACCCCTGAAATCCCTTCTCTCGGGCTTACTGAGTTATCGTCAGCGATGTTTGACGAGGCATAAACATGCCTGTAACTCTTGGGTAAGCAACAATGAGCACTTTACTCACTGCACAATCTTTACGCGTTGATACGGCGTTTGGCACGCTCTTCGACTCACTCTCCTTTACGCTGAAAAAAGGCGACCGCATTGGCCTGCTGGGCGACAACGGTTGCGGCAAAAGCACGCTGCTGAAGGTGCTGGACGGCACTGACTCCCCCGCCGCCGGAACGGTCGCGCTGGCCGGGCACTGCCTGATGGCGCGCGTGGAGCAACATCTCCCGGACGCCATTTTCCCGTTGACCATGCTGGATGCCGTACTCGCACAGCTGCCTTTAGCCGAGCGCGATAGCCTGCGCTGGAAAGCCGAAACGCTGCTGGCAGGCATGGGCTTCACGCCGCAGGATATGGCGCTGCAATCCGCCACGCTGAGCGGCGGACAGCACACGCGCCTGCTGCTGGCGCGGGCCCTGATTCACGAGCCGGATCTGCTCCTGCTCGATGAACCCAGCAACCACCTTGATTTGCCGACCATGCTCTGGCTGGAACACTTTCTGCAGAACTGGTCAGGCAGCTTCGTGCTGGTTTCGCACGACCGACAGCTGCTGGACGCCGTCACTAACGGCAGCTGGATCCTGCGCGATAAAACGCTGCACTACTTCGCCCTTCCCTGCACGGCCGCCCGCAAGGCGCTTGAAGCAAAGGATGAAAGCGACGCGCAGCGCCACAAGGCGGAGCAAAAGGAGATCGACCGCGTGACCGCCAGCGCGAAGCGGCTGGCGACCTGGGGCAAGGTTTACGACAACGAAGACCTGGCCCGCAAAGCCAAACAGATGGAAAAACAGGTCGAACGGCTGAAGGAGAGCCAGACGGCGCTCACGGCAGGCAGCCCGTGGACGTTAACCCTGCGCGGCGACGCGCTGCGGGCCGACCGTTTGCTGGAAATGGAGAATCTCGACGTTCCTCCTGCACCTGGCCTGCCGGCGTTATTCAGCATCGAAATGGCGCGGCTAAAAAGCGGCGATCGCGTGGCGATTGTCGGTCGTAACGGCTGCGGCAAATCGTCGCTGATGAGGCTTATCTGGCAACAGTTTGCCGATGAGTCCGCAAACAGCGGGTTGAAAATCCATCCGCGCGTGTCGCCAGGCTATTACGACCAGACGCTTCACCAGCTTGCGGACAACGCCACGCTGCTCGACGCGCTGGAGCCTTTCGCGCCGGATCCGCAGAACCGCAAAATGGCGCTGATAAGCGCGGGTTTCCCGTGGGCGCGTCACGGGCAAACGGTCAGCACGCTCAGCGGCGGCGAGCGCTCGCGCCTGCTGTTCGTTGGCCTGACGCTTGCCCGCTACAGCCTGCTGATGCTGGATGAGCCGACCAACCACCTCGACATGGAAGGCAAAGAGGCGCTGGCGCAAACCCTTCAGCAGTTTGAAGGCGGCGTCCTGCTGGTCAGCCATGATCGTCAGCTAATTAGCCAAAGCTGCAACCGTTTCTGGCTGATTGAAGAGGGAAAGCTGAGCGAGTGGCACGATGCAGAAGCGGTGTTTGAGCGCCTGCGTGAAAGCGCGGGGCTGGCGACATCCACCGCGCCCACCATCGACGCGGCGACGGTTCAACCCTCGCCGTATGACGATCTGCTCGAACGGCTGGTCGCGCTGGAAACGCTGCTGGAAGACGATCTGGCGCGTAAGCCGAAGCATCAAAAGCCGCAGCTGCAGGCGCAATGGCGTAAAGAGATTGAGGAGATAGAGGCACAGCTGTAAGTCTGCGCCCGGCGAGTCTCTCGTCGGGCCAGTATTTTCCCCCTAAATTATTAGAGGAACGCCGTATTCTTATTCTGAAAATGGATTAAATAATGACATTATGTTGCCGTTGCCTTGCATTACAGCGCCAAACCACTAATCCTTGAGGGGTATTACACCTGCTATGCAGATACTCATCATGAACAAGGAGATACACATGAAGGCTGCTGTTGTCACTCAGGATCATCAGGTCAATATCACCGAAAAAACCTTACGCCCGCTAAAGCACGGGGAGGCCCTGCTGAAGATGGAATGCTGTGGCGTATGCCATACCGATCTCCACGTGAAGAACGGTGATTTTGGCGATAAAACCGGGGTTATCCTGGGCCACGAAGGGATTGGTATCGTAAAAGAAGTCGGCCCCGGCGTGAAGTCGCTGAAAGTCGGCGACCGCGCAAGCGTGGCCTGGTTTTTTGAAGGCTGTGGCCACTGCGAATACTGTAATACCGGCAACGAAACCCTGTGCCGCGACGTGAAAAATGCCGGTTACTCCGTTGATGGCGGCATGGCGGAAGAGTGCATCGTCACCGCGGATTACGCGGTAAAAGTGCCGGACGGTCTGGAATCCGCTGCGGCCAGCAGCATCACCTGTGCCGGCGTTACCACCTACAAAGCGGTTAAGGTGTCCGGAATCAAACCAGGCCAGTGGATTGCGATTTACGGTCTGGGCGGGCTGGGCAACCTCGCGCTGCAATATGCCAAAAACGTCTTTAACGCCAAAGTCATCGCTCTCGACGTTAACGACGAACAGCTGAAGCTGGCGGCCAGCATGGGTGCGGATTTAACCATCAACTCCCGCAGCGAAGACGCCGCGAAAATTGTGCAGGAGAAAACCGGCGGCGCGCATGCCGCAGTCGTCACTGCCGTCGCAAAAGCGGCCTTTAACTCCGCCGTTGACGCCGTGCGTGCCGGTGGCCGCGTGGTCGCCGTTGGCCTGCCGCCGGAAGCGATGAGCCTCGACATTCCGCGTCTGGTGCTGGACGGCATCCAGGTGGTGGGTTCCCTGGTCGGCACCCGTCAGGATCTGCAGGAAGCCTTCCAGTTCGCCGCTGAAGGTAAGGTGGTGCCGAAAGTCACGATGCGTCCAATCGAGGACATCAACGCCATCTTTAAAGAGATGGAACAGGGCCAGATCCGCGGCCGTATGGTGATCGACCTACGTTCATAATCGTTCATCTTTCATTACCGCTCCTCGCTGGGGCGGTTTTTTTATAGCCATTTTCCGGCAATCCTTATCTTAATTCCTTGGTTCCCTTGTTTTCCCCCGCGCCCGATGATGAATCCGACGCTAACAAGAAGATAACAAAGGAATTCACCATGCAAATCCCATTTCGTCTGCCGCTGCTGACGGCGCTGATTCTGGCGACAACCGCAGCCTGGGCCGCAGATGCGCCCGTCAAAGGCGGCACGCTGATTTATCTGGAGCAACAGGCGCACACCAATCTCTATCCGCCTGCCGGTGGCTTTTACCCGAACGGCGGCATTTTGAATCAAATCACCGACAAGCTGACGTGGCAGAACCCAAAGACGCTGCAGGTGGAACCCTGGGTGGCCGAAAGCTGGACCACCAACGCCGATAAAACCGAATACACCTTTAAGCTTCGTCCCGGCATCACCTTCTCCGACGGCACGCCGCTGGACGCCAACGCCGTGGCGAAAAACTTTGATACCTACGGTTTAGGCAATAAGGCGCAGCGCCTGCCGGTGTCAGAAGTGATCAATAACTACGATCGCAGCGAAGTCATCGACCCGCTGACCGTGAAGTTCTACTTCAAAAAACCGTCGCCGGGGTTCCTGCAGGGCACCGCCACCATTGGCTCGGGGCTGGTCTCGCTCAGCACGCTGAAGCGCAACTTCGAAGAGCTGGGAGATGCCCGCCACATCATTGGTTCCGGCCCGTTTGTGGTGAAGGACGAGAAGCTGGGTCGTGAAGTGACGCTCGAAGCCCGCAAAGACTACCAGTGGGGGCCGAAAAACCTGACGCAACAGGGGCCAGCCAATCTCGATGGCATCAAGTTTATCGTGACCCAGGAAGACAGCGTGCGCGTCGGCGCCCTGCTGGCGGGTCAGGCCGACTTTATTCGCCAGGTACAGGCGTATGACGAAAAGCAGGCGACCGATCAGGGCTATAAGATCTACGCCGCCCCGACGCGCGGGGTGAACGACAGCATCAGCTTCCGCCCGGATAACCCGCTGGTCTCCGATATTCGCGTTCGCCAGGCGCTGCTGCATGCCACCAATGCAAAACAGGTGGTCGAGACCCTCTTCTCGGCCAACTATCCGCAGGCGAAGTCCGTGATTGCGGGTTCCGCCGCAGGCTTTGTCGATCTCAGCGACAAATTGACCTTTGACCCGGCAAAAGCCAACCAGCTGCTGGACGAGGCGGGCTGGAAAGCAGGCGGCGACGGGATCCGCGCCAAAGACGGCCAACGTCTGGCGCTGACGGTGTATGAATCCCTGCCGCAGCCGCAAAACAAAGAGGTGCTGCAGCTGGTTGCCCAGCAGTGGCGCCAGGTGGGCGTGGCGCTGAGCGTCAAAGCCGGAGACGCAGGCAGCCGCACGCTGGATAACCTTGACCCGCTGAAAACCCCGTTAACCGTCTCCGAAGTGGGCCGCGCCGATCCGGACGTGGTGAAAAGCATGTTCTACCCGGCTAACCGCGACGCGCTGCTGCAAAAAGGCGGATCCAGCGACAAGGTCAAAAACTTCCGTGACGACAGGCTGAATGCGCTGCTGGTGAACATTTCGGCTGAGGTCGACCCGCAAAAACGCCTGCAGCTGACGGGAGACGCCCAGCGCTACCTGCTGGATAACGCCTACGTCATTCCGATTTTCGAGGAGCCGCAGGTCTTCGCCGGTGCGCCGTGGCTGAAAGGCGTCAATTTTGAAGCGGTAGGCCGCCCGTCGTTCTACGGCGCGTGGATTGAGAAACACTGAGGAGCTGACGATGCGCCACGCACTTCTTCAACGCTTTGGGCACGGGCTGCTGGTGCTGTGGGCCGCCTTTACCCTCTCGTTCGTGTTGCTCCAGGTGCTGCCGGGCGACGCGGTGCTGATTAAATTTCAGAACCCGGACCTGGGCTTAAGCCCGGCGCAAATCGAGGAGATGCGCGTGGCCTACGGCGCGGACAGCCCGCTGTGGCAACAATACGGCCACACGCTGCTGGCGATGCTGCGCGGGGATTTCGGCTATTCGCTACAGGCCGGCGTGCCGGTCAGCGAGCTGATTGCCAGCAATCTGCCGGATACCCTGAGCCTCGCCCTGCCCGCGTTTGTACTCGCGGTCCTGCTGGCCTTTGCGCTGGCCTTTGCATCACGTCTGCCGGGTCTGCGCTGGCTGAGCAATACCCTTCAGTCTCTGCCGGTCCTGTTTATCTCCTTACCGACGTTCTGGCTGGGGATTGCCCTCATCCAGCTTTTTTCTTTTCAGCTGCGGCTGATCCCGGTGATTAACCCGACGCCGCTGCAGGGGCTGATCCTGCCGATCGTGACCGTCGCGATCCCGATCTCCGCCCCGCTGGCGCAAATTCTGATGCGCAGTCTGGACCAGGTGGCGACGCAGCCGTTTGTCGCCGTCGCCCGTGCCAAAGGGCTGAGTGAAACCGCCGTCCTGTGGCGTCACGTCACCGGCAACGCCCTGCTGCCGGTCCTGAACATTGCCGGGCTGCTGCTGGGCGAGCTGATTGCCGGGGCGCTGATCACCGAAACCGTTTTTGGCCGCAGCGGGCTCGGGCAGCTGACCCAGCAGGCGGTGAATAACCAGGATATCGCCGTACTTCAGGCGGTAGTGATGATTTCCGCCCTCGGTTTTGTCCTGATCAATCTGCTGGTGGATCTGCTGATGCCGCTGCTGGATCCCCGTCTGCAAACCGTTACCGGAGGTGCATCATGAGTCTGGTCGATTACGCGGCCGCCGCGCGAAAACGCGTTCCTGCCTGGCAGGGCGTGGAATGGCAGCCGGGACTGTGGCTGGCATGGGGGGTGATTATTCTCGCCGCTTTTGCCGCCGTAGCGCCCGGCCTGTTAACCCACTACAGCCCGATTGAGGGCATCGCCGGGGCACAGCGCCTGGCACCGCAGGCGGGACACTGGCTCGGGACCGATCAGCTTGGCCGCGATGTTTACACGCGTATTGTCTACGGTGCATCACACTCCCTGAGCGCGGCGCTGGCCGCCGTGACGATGGGGCTGGTGGTCGGTACCGGTTTAGGGGTGATCGCCGGGGCGTTCGCCGGACGCGTCGAGTCTCTGCTGATGCGCTTCGTCGACGTGTTGCTCTCCATCCCGTCTCTGCTGCTCTCGCTGACGGTGATTATTCTGCTCGGGTTTGGCACCGTTAACGCCGCGATTGCCGTCGGCGTTGCCTCCATTGCCAGCTTCGCCCGCCTCGCGCGCGGTGAAGTCGTGCGTATCCGCCATACGGATTATGTCGAAGCGGCGTTCGGCAGCGGCGGGACGTTTTTCGCCGTGCTGTGGCGACACATCCTGCCCAACGCGTTAACCGCCGTCCTCGCCTTTGCCACGCTGCAGTTTGGTCAGGCCATCCTGGCGCTCTCCACGCTGAGCTTTCTCGGCTACGGCACCCCGCCGCCGGTGCCGGAATGGGGCTTGTTGATTGCCGAAGGCCGTAACTATCTCTCTACCGCCTGGTGGCTCACCACCTTCCCCGGCGTCGTCGTCATCGCCGTGGTGCTGGCCACCAACCGTATCAGCCAACAGTTCAGCGGAGGTCGCTAATGACCGTTCTCTCAGTGGAAAATTTGACGATTAGCTACCGTACCGCGCGCCAGTGGCGAGAGGTGGTGCATAACGTCAGCTTCACGCTCGGACGAGGGGAAATGCTGGCGTTCGTCGGCGAATCCGGATCCGGCAAGACGACCACGGCGCAGGCGATCATTGGCCTGCTGGCCGATAACGCCCGGCGCGATGCGGGAAAAATATCGCTCAACGGCGAGGAGATTAGCCGATGGTCCGCGAAGCGTCTCGATACCCTTCGCGGCGCGAGAATTAGCCTGGTACCGCAGGATCCGGGTAATTCGCTCAACCCGGTGAAGACCATCGGGGCGCAGGTCGGAGAGATCGTTCAGCTCCACCAGAAGGTGACCCGCGCCGAGCGCGACGAGCAGGTGCTCGCCCTGCTGACAAAGGTCGGCCTGAGCCATCCCGAACAGCGCATGACGCAGTATCCCCATCAGCTCTCCGGCGGGATGAAACAACGCGTGCTAATTGCCATCGCGATAGCGCTGCGCCCGGACGTGATCGTTGCCGATGAGCCCACCAGCGCGCTGGATGTGACGGTGCAAAAACGTATTCTCGATCTGCTGGATATCCTGCGCCGGGAGTCGGGTACCGCCGTTCTGTTTGTCACCCACGATCTGGCGCTGGCCGCACAGCGCGCGGACAGGCTGCTGGTGTTTCGCGATGGCGAGGTTCAGGAACAGGGCAACACCGCCGATATCGTCCGCACGCCGCAGCACGCCTACACCCGCCAGCTGTTGAGCGATCTCCAGGGCCAGCGCCTGACCATCGCCCCGGTAGCCGGTCTCCCGCTCGCGTCGCCGGCCATTCGCGCCCGCGCCATCAGCAAGCAATTCTCCCTGGGCAAAGGTCATCAGCTTCAGGCGCTGGATCGGGTGACGTTTGACGTCAGGCGCGGCAGCACGCACGCGCTGGTCGGTGAATCCGGCTCCGGGAAAACCACCCTCGCCCGTATTTTGCTCGGTTTTGAACAGGCCGACAGCGGACAGGTCATTATTGATGATATTGATGCCACCGCGCTCAGCCGCGAGGCCCGCCGTCAACTGCGCCAGAAGATCCAGTTCGTCTACCAGAACCCGTTTGCCTCTCTCAACCCGCGACAGACGCTGTTCGAGATCATCGAGGAGCCCCTGAAGAACTTTTCTCACCTCAGTAAGGCGGAGCGAAAGCTCCGGGTGGAGACGGTGGCGCAGCGGGTTGCCCTGCCCGTCGAATTCCTGACCCGCACCGCCCGGGAGCTTTCAGGCGGACAGCGGCAGCGCGTTGCCATTGCCCGGGCGCTGATCCTGGAGCCGACCATTCTGGTGCTGGACGAAGCCACCTCCGCGCTGGACGTCACCGTGCAGGCGCAGATCCTGGCTCTGCTTCAGCAGCTGCAGCAGCAGCTGGGACTGACCTACCTCTTTATCACGCACGATCTGTCAACCGTCCGCCGGATCGCTCACAGCGTCACGGTGCTTCGCGGCGGTCAGGTGGTCGAACAGGGCGACGTCGGAACCTTATTCGCGTCGCCGCAGAACGACTATACCCGCGAGCTGATTGACGCCATTCCCCATTTTTCACCCGCTACGGAGGAGTTCGCATGACGCGAAAACGCCTGGGATTTTTCACCCGCCTGCTCGACGACGCTGCGCCGAAGGAGCGCTATCGTCTGGCAACTGAACAGATCCGCCACGCCGAACGCCACGGTTTTGACAGCGCCTGGATTGCCCAGCACCACTTTCATGAAAGTGAAGGCGGCCTGCCGTCGCCGCTGCTGTTTCTGGCGCACGTAGCCGCGCATACCGAAACCATCCGGCTGGGCACGGCCATCATCACCCTGCCGATGGAAAACCCGCTGCGCGTCGCGGAAGATGCCGCCGTGCTCGATTTACTCGCCGATGGTCGTCTTGAGGTCGGTTTTGGTTCGGGCGGCACACCGACCTCATTTCTGCCGTTCGGCCTGACGTTTGAGGAGCGCGGCGCGGCCTTTGCTGACCATTTGCATGTGATCCAAAGCGCCTGGCGCGGGGATTCGCTTACCCATCCGGATAACCACCTTTACCCGCCTGCGCCACAGCTGGCCGACCGTATCTGGATTGCCACCTTCTCTGTTGACGGAGCCGTTCGCGCCGCCCGGGCCGGACACGGTTTAATGCTCTCCCGCACGCAGCCGCGCCCGGCAGACCGGCTGGATTTAACGCTCGACGAGATCCAGAACCCGATTGTGGATGCCTACCTTGAGGCGCTGCCTGCGGGCATCGCACCGCGCATTCTGGCCTCCCGTACGGCGTTCGTCGCCGACAGCGACGACTATGCGCTCAGGGTCGCAACGCCGGGCCTCACGAAACAGGCCCAGCAGCATCGCGCTGCCGGGCACGTGGTTAAAGGTGACAACGTCACTGATTATCGCCGCCAGTTTGACGCGCATATTGGTTCGCCCGACACGGTGCTGCATTCGCTGAATGCTGATTCCATTCTCAGGCGCGCCACGGATATCTCATTCCAGGTCCATTCGGTCGAACCCTCGCATCGCGACACGCTGCGGTCCATCGAACTGATCGCCGAACGTATTGCCCCCCACATCCTTTGAGGAGACACCTATGTCGTTAAGTCAGGACATTCTCGCCGAGCTGGCGGAAATTAAACCCGGTTCCCCTCTGGCAGAGGCGCGCGCCACGCGTGATGCCGCCACGCGCCACGCGCAGGGCAGCTACGAAATCCTGTTTAGCCAGCAGGATGCTGATTTTGCACTCGACGAGCGCTTCGCCGTGGCGGCAAAAGTCGCCAGGTGGCACAGCGCGGAGGCGCTGGCCGCGCACTATGCGGGGTTTGGCCTGGCCGATCCCACCTCAGAACGCCTGACCCCGGCGCTGAACTTCGCGCGCCTGCTGACGTTCTCCCCCGTCGAAGCGACGCCCGCAGCGTTAAAGGCGCTGACCCAGGCGGGATGGAGCAAGGAAGGCATTGTTACCCTGGCGCAGCTTATTGCGTTTGTGAGCTTCCAGAGCCGACTCATCACCGGGCTGCGGCTGCTGAATGACAGGCCCGTCGCCAAAAGCGATGCGCCGGTGGCGGCAGGCATCTGGCACACGACCGCAACAACGGTCACCGGAAAGGCGGCCCCCGTCGCGTTCACCCAGCAGGAGCTGGGATGGGAACCGTGGATAGCGGCCAAACCGCTGGCGGATTTCCGTGACGATGAGGTTGCCATCCTGGCGAAATTTGGCCATACCGATTCCGAGTACTTCCGCCTGCTGGCGCGCAACCTGCCGGTGCTTGAACAGCGCACGTTAACGGATAAAGGCATTTTTTATACATCGGGGGGATTGCCGCGCGCCGAGCGCGAGCTGGCCGCAACGGTCGCCAGTAAAATCAACGGCTGCATTTACTGCGCATCTGTCCATGCGCGTAAAGCCAGCCAGCTGTCAAAGGATGACGCGGCGGTAGAGGCCCTGCTGGCCGTGCGGCCGGGGCGGTCCCTGAGCGAGGGGCAATCCGCACGCTGGCAGGCGGAAATCGATTTTGCGGCGGCGCTGTCGGTCACGCCGCCTGCCGCCACGCCGCTGCACCTTGCCGCGCTGGAAAAAGAGGGGCTGGATACCTTAGCGCAACTCGATCTGGTGCAATCCGCCGCGTTCTTCGTCTGGGCCAACCGCCTGATGCTGACCCTGGGTGAGCCCTGGCTTGCCTGAAGCCTGTCAGGCTAGCGCGCGAGCGTTAGCCTGAGCCCGTCTGGCCCGCAGGTGACCGTAGATCAGCAGTGCACTCATGGCCGAGAAAGAAAGTATTGCCGCCGGCAGCGTGACGTAACGCCAGCTAAAGCCGAGGACAATCATCATTCCGCCAAAGTACGCGCCAATCGCACTGCCGAGATTAAACGCCATCTGTCCCCCTGCCGCCCCCAGCATCTCACCGCCCTTCGCATTTTGCAGAAGCAGAATTTGTAGCGGCGCAGAGAGCGCGAACAGCCCGGCACAGCAGATAAAGCCCATGATCAGCGAGGCCGTTTTCAGTTCACCAAAGGCGAAAAGCAGCAGCAGCGAGGCGACAATCACCATGTCGGTGGTGGCCGCAATGCGCAGCGGGCTAAAACGCCCCGAGAGCTTACCGCTCAACAGATTGCCCAACACCATGCCAAGCCCCATCAGCATCATGATGGCCGTCATCATCCCTTCTGAATAACCGGAGACGTTGACCATAAAAGGCTTAACGAAGCTGAACCACGCGAACACCCCGGCGTTGCCAAACATGGTGGCGGCAAAGATCAGCCAGGGTTCTGGTTTTTTCAGAAAGTGGAACTGCTCGGTTAATTTGATTTCTGATGTGTCGCGGATGTCCGGCACCCAGAGCAGAACCGAAAGGATCACCAGCGCATCGAACACGGCAATCAGAAAAAAGGTATAACGCCAGCTGAACTGGTGCCCGAGCCAGGTCCCCAGCGGAACGCCCATCAGGTTGGCCACGGTCATACCGGCGATCATCCCAGCCACCGCGACCGTCACCTTACCCGGAGGCGCAATTTTAGACAGGATAATCGCCCCGACGCCAAAAATAGCCCCGTGCGGAAAGCCGGAAATCAGCCGCCCCACCGCCAGCCAGAAATAGGACGTGGAAAACGTGAACAGGGCATTGCCGACCGCGGACATCGCCACCAGAAACAGCAGCGTGGTTTTTAACGAAAACTTGCCTGAGAACAGCGCCACAATCGGGGCGCCAATCACCACGCCGAACGCATAAAACGAGATCATATTCCCGGCGGAGGGAATCGAAATACCGGTGTCATGTGCCAGCTCGGTTAACACGCCCATAATGCCAAATTCGGCCATTCCCAGGCCAAATGTGCCAAGCGCCAACGAAAAAATTGTCTTTTTCATACTTCAACCACTGGTTAATCACACGCGACGGACATTATTGAATAATCTTGTATGGTGAGCCAGTTCAAATCCGTTGGCTGGCAGGTTAATCCATTAATTCAGGTGGATTACACTTCATAGTGCGGCCTCGCTTTTTTCCGCGCCGGACAATCTGAGGATGACCATCATGGGAAGCAAAAAGAAAACCAGTGTCGCTGTTGATGTCGTAAAGAATGCTCCGTTAAAGACCAAAGAGTACGAACAAGAGCTACGTCGCCTCCACGTTGAACTGGTTAAGCTCCAGCAGTGGGTTGTCGCCAAAGGGCTAAAGGTGTGTATTGTTTTTGAAGGACGCGACGGAGCGGGTAAAGGCGGCACCATTAAAGCGATCACCGAGCGCGTCAGCCCTCGCGTGTTTCGCGTTGTTGCCCTCCCTGCACCCACCGAGAAAGAGAAAACCCAGCTCTATTTTCAGCGTTATGTTCCCCATCTACCTGCCGCCGGGGAGATCGTCATTTTCGACCGCAGCTGGTACAACCGCGCGGGCGTCGAGCGGGTAATGGGATTCTGCACCCCCGAGCAGGTTGAAAAGTTTCTAGATGGTGCGCCGGTGATGGAAAAAGCGATGGTGGATGCCGGGATTATCCTGCTGAAATACTGGCTGGAGGTTACGCCTAAAGAGCAGGAGCGCCGCCTGCGCGACCGTATTAACGATGGTCGTAAAATCTGGAAGCTATCGCCGATGGATATTAAATCCTTTAACCAGTGGGACGAGTATACCCTCGCGCGCGACGCCATGTTTGAAGCGACAGATACCGCCTGGGCGCCGTGGTTTGTAGCGCGTTCGGAAGATAAAAAACGCGTGCGCCTGAATATTATTTCGCACCTGCTCACCCAAATTCCCTATAAAGAAATTCACGTCGAAAAAGTGGATTTACCGAAACGTAAAATTGGTAAAGTCAAACCCACAAAATATCCGTTCCGGTATGTGGAGGAGCGGTTCTGAAATTACTGGAATACGCCTCGCAGAATGTAGATTACTAGGGGATACGGTATTGTTTTTTGTTGGCTGCGGTTGATAATGACCGCACCAACAAAGGAGATACTATGACATACCCAGCAGAGCACACACCCTCCCAACGCATAAAATCGGCAAAACCGTCGAGCAACACCGCACCAGACTCCGCTGACCCGCGTCAGCCATCAGAAGCGGATCGTTCATTTATTCGCTCAATGAATGAGTTTGTCGAAAAACATGGAACCATTACTGATGATGAGTTTTTCAGGGTGCTTTAATGCTGAGACAATTTAATGTTTTCCGAAATACATCTGCGGCCACCCGGGATAAGCTTCCCTATTATATGCTCATTCAGGATGATTGTTATGATGATCTTGCCACGCGCGTCATTGTGCCACTCGCGAGAAATAATAAATTACCGTTATGGCAGAGCCATCTGGCTCCAGGCGTAAATATCGATTTTGAAACATTTCTGTTTTATTCGCCAATGATAACCAACCTTAACAATAACAAAATAAATCCTAAAGACTTTGTTTGTAACTTACGCCACGCACGTCATGACGTTATAGCGGCAGTTGATCGTTTATTGACTAATACATGACGCCAGCCGGTCAGGCATTTGCCCTGTCTGCGCAAACTCAGCGCCGCCGGGCAAAGCCGACGGCGCAGGTCTTACTTCATTCCTTCCGTGCTTTCCTGTTTCGCTTCCAGTCGTTCCACTTCACGATACCAGCGCGGGTGGTGTTTCTGCGCCCAGCGGCGGCTCACCTTCCCTTCAATCATCCCTTTAATCGATCCCTTTACCCAGAACGCCATATACATATGGATCAGGATGGCGTGGATCAGAATGATGGCCGAGGTGGCGTGGATCAGCAGCGCGTAGCGAATCACCTGAATCGGAAAATAGTGCGCAAAATACGGACGCCAGATAATCACGCCGGTCACCAGAAGCACAAAAATCATGATCATGATGGTCCAGAACATCATCTTCTGCCCGGCGTTGTATTTCCCCACCTTCGCGACCTTATGCTCGTTGCCCTTCAGGACTTCGACGATCCCTTTCACCCACGGGATATCCTGCCTGTCCGGGATGTTGTGGTGGACAAAGCGCACGAACATAAACATCAGCACCACGAAAATCAGCACGCCGAAGAACGGGTGCAGAATGCGCCCCATCTGCGGCGTGCCGAAGGTTTCGGTCAGCCACTGCAGCGTCGGGAAGAAGAACGAAATCCCCGACACCGCCACCAGGAAGAAGCAAATCACGACCGTCCAGTGACAGGCGCGGTCAACAAACTTCGTGCGCACGATCGTTTTCGACTTACTCATGATGCTCCTCCTCGTCCTCATCCACCTCTTTGTTTGGCCCGATACCGATGTAGTGATAAATCAGCCCGGCAAAGGTGGCGATAAAGCCCGCCGCCGAAAGCGGCTTAAGCGCCCCTTTCCAGAGGTTGATGGAGGTATCGATCGCCGGATCCTTCGGCAGGTTGTGGTACAGCTCCGGCTGGTCGTTATGGTGCAGCACATACATCACGTGCGTACCGCCCACGCCCTGCGGGTTATAAATGCCCGCATTCTCGTAGCCGCGCGCTTTCAGCTTGTCCACTCGCGCCTGCGCCACGTCCAGCATCTCTTTTTTAGTGCCGAAGTGGATCGCCCCTGTCGGGCAGGTTTTCACACACGCAGGCTCCTGCCCGACGCTGACGCGGTCCACGCACAGGGTGCATTTGTATACCCGGTTATCCTCTTTATTGAGGCGCGGGATATTAAACGGACAGCCCGCGATGCAGTACCCGCAGCCGATGCAGTTGTCCTGCTGGAAGTCGACGATACCGTTGGCGTACTGAATAATCGCGCCGGCAGACGGGCACGCCTTCAGGCAGCCCGGATCTTCACAGTGCATACAGCCGTCTTTACGGATGAGCCATTCCAGCCTGCCGTTCTGGTCGGTTTCGCTAAAGCGCATCACCGTCCAGGATTTGGCGCTCAGATCCGCCGGATTGTCGTAGACCCCCACGCAGTGCCCCACCTCGTCGCGGATATCGTTCCACTCCGAGCAGGCCACCTGGCAGGCCTTACAGCCCACGCAGGAGGAGACGTCGATAAGCTTGGCAACCTCTGCCTTATAGTCCCGCGCGCGGGGCGCGGGGGTAATCGGGTTGGTCGCGGAGCGTTTGATAACGTCTTGTGTTTCCATCGCCATTGAATCGCTCCTTACGCTTTCTCGATGTTGACCAGAAACGCCTTGTACTCCGGCGTTTGCGAGTTGGAATCGCCGACGTTTGGCGTCAGGGTATTGGCGATGTAGCCTTTCTGCGCCACGCCCTCAAAGCCCCAGTGCAGCGGGATCCCGACGGTTTCCACCTGCTGGCCGTGCACGTTCAGGCTTTGGAGACGACGCGTCACCACCGCCACCGCGCGAATAAAGCCGCGCTTGCTGCTTACCTTCACGCGGTCGCCGTTGGCGATGCCTTTCGCCTTCGCCAGCGTCTCGCTGATCTCCACAAACTGTTCCGGCTGCGCGATGGCGTTAAGCCGCGCGTGCTTGGTCCAGGTGTGGAAATGCTCGGTCAGGCGATAGGTCGTCCCTACGTACGGGAACTTGTCCTTTTTGCCTAAGCGCAGGACGTCGTCTTCGTAGATACGCACCACCGGGCTTGAGACCACGTTCGGATGCAGCGGGTTGGTGCCGAGCGGCGTTTCCATCGGCTCGTAGTGTTCCGGGAACGGCCCTTCCGCCAGCTTGTTGAGGGCAAACAGGCGTCCCAGCCCTTCCGGCTGCATGATGAATGGCCCGGTGTTGCTGCCCGGCGCGGCGGTGTTGTAGTCCGGGATATCGTTCCCCGCCCACTTCGCCCCGTTCCACTGGATCAGCATGCGTTTCGGATCCCACGGCCTGCCGTTTACGTCTGCAGACGCGCGGTTGTACAGCACGCGACGGTTCAGCGGCCACGCCCATGCCCAGCCCAGCGTATTGCCCAGCCCGGACGGGTCGGCGTTGTCGCGGTTGGCCATCTGGTTGCCCTGCTCCGTCCAGCTGCCGGTGTAGATCCAGCAGGACGACGCCGTCGTGCCGTCATCGCGCAGCAGCGCGAAGCTGTTCAGCAGCTGGCCTTTCTTAGCCACCAGGTTGCCGCTGGCGTCATAGAGATCCGCCAGCGCCACGCCGTTGTTCTCTTTGGCGACTTCCTCTGACTCAGGATGGTCAGGCTGCCTGTAGCTCCAGCCCATCTTCAGCAGCGGCTCAGCGCCCTTGCCGCCTTCGGTGCGGTACATTTCGCGCAGGCGATGGTAAATCCCGGCCAGGATTTCGCCGTCGTTACGCGCTTCGCCCGGCGCATCCTGGCCTTTCCAGTGCCACTGCAGCCAGCGGCCAGAGTTAGCGATTGAACCGTCCTCTTCCGCAAAGCAGGTGGACGGCAGGCGGAACACTTCGGTCTGAATCGACGCCGGATCGACATCGTTCGATTCCCCGTGGTTCTGCCAGAAGGTTGACGTTTCGGTCACCAGCGGATCGATAACCACCATGTACTTCAGCTTGCTCAGGCTGCGAACGACTTTGTTCTTGTCCGGGAAGGAGGCCACCGGGTTAAAGCCCTGGCAGATATACCCCGTGACGTCGCCCTTATCCATCATGTTGAAATACTTGATGACGTCGTACGCCTGATCCCACTTCGGCAGCCACTCAAAGCCCCAGTCGTTCTCCTTCTGCGCCGCGTCGCCGTAGAAGGATTTCATCAGGCTGACGTAGAACTTCGGATAGTTGCTCCAGTAGTTCACCTGATCCGGCAGCGTTGCTTTCGGCGTATTGGCCTCAAGATACGTTTGCAGATCCGCCTGCTTTTCCGACGGCAGCGTCAGGTAGCCGGGCAAGCTGGTGGAGAGCAGACCGAGGTCGGTCAGCCCCTGAATGTTGGAGTGACCGCGCAGCGCGTTTACGCCGCCCCCCGCCATGCCCATGTTGCCGAGCAGCAGCTGGATCATCGCCATGGTGCGGATGTTCTGCGCGCCGACGGTGTGCTGCGTCCAGCCCAGCGCGTAGAGGAACGTGGTGGTTCTGTCGGCGGCGCTGGTGGAGGCAAGCACTTCACACACCTTCAGGAAGTCCGCTTTCGGCGTGCCGCAGATGTTTTCCACCACCTCCGGCGTATAGCGGGAAACGTGCTGTTTCAGCAGGTTCCACACGCAGCGCGGGTGCGTCAGGCTTTCATCACGCAGCGCGTAGCCGTTTTCATCGAACTGATAGTTCCAGGACGTTTTATCGTACTGGCGCTTTTCGGCGTCATAGCCGCTAAACAGCCCGTCATCGAAGGCAAAATCATCCCGCACCAGCAGGTTCGCGTTGGTGTAGTGCTTAACGTATTCCGCGTTAATTTTGTTGTTTTCGATCAGGTACAGCAGCACGCCGGACAGGAACGTAATGTCCGTACCGGAGCGGATCGGCGCATAGATATCGGCCACCGATGCCGTACGCGTAAAGCGCGGATCGACGACGATAAGCGTCGCATCGTTGTTATTTTTCGCTTCCATCGCCCAGCGGAACCCCACCGGATGAGCTTCAGCGGCGTTACCGCCCATCACCACCACGACGTTAGCGTTTTTGATATCAACCCAGTGGTTGGTCATCGCACCGCGACCAAATGTTGGAGCAAGACTTGCTACCGTTGGTCCGTGTCAGACGCGCGCCTGGTTGTCTACCGCCAGCATGCCGAGAGAGCGCACAAATTTTTGCGTCAGCATGCCGGTTTCATTACTCGCCGCAGACGCGCACAGCATCCCGGTGGAAAGCCAGCGGTTAACCGTTACGCCCTGGGCGTTCTTTTCAATAAAGTTGGCGTCGCGGTCGGCTTTCATTAATTTGGCAATACGGGAGAAGGCCTCATCCCAGGAGATACGCTGCCACTTGTCGGAACCCGGCGCGCGGTATTCCGGGTAGCGCAGGCGGTTTTCGCTGTGAACGTAGTCCAGCAGCCCCGCCCCTTTCGGGCAAAGCGCCCCGCGGCTCACCGGATGATCCGGATCCCCTTCAATATGGTAAATCGCTTCTCTGGCGTTCTTCGCGCCATCGCCCAGGCTATACATCAAAAGCCCACAACCTACGGAGCAGTATGTGCAGGTGTTACGGATCTCTTTCGCGCGCAGCAGCTTATAGTTGCGTGCCTGAGCCAGCGCCATTTTGGGAGCAAATCCCAGCATGGCTGCCGTTGTTCCGGCCATACCGCCCGCGCAGATTTTAAAAAATTGTCTGCGGCTGACGTCCATTGTTGTCCTCGTTTTCATATAAGACTTCGCGCCGCAAACTAACAGCAAAGCCCCTGTTTTTTTTGCGTCAAATCAAGGTCATCTGCCTTCACCCCCTTAATAGTCACCCCCGGAACCTTTAAATACTCCTTTTTGATTAACGGTTTAAGAGAATAATTGGCGACAGCGTCAGGATGAATGCGATACATTTTTCCTCTGATTTTTATTGCAATGGCGAAGTAATGGACAGAAAGAGAGCAACGCTTATTGGGCTGGCGGCAATACTGCTATGGAGCACCATGGTAGGCCTTATTCGAAGCGTGAGTGAGGGACTGGGCCCGGTAGGCGGTGCGGCGATGATCTACACCCTCAGCGGATTACTGTGTCTGGTGACGGTAGGATTTCCTGATATCAGGCGGTTTTCACCCCGCTATCTTATTGCCGGCAGCGTTTTATTTGTCAGCTACGAAATATGCCTGGCGCTGTCGCTGGGCTATGCCGCAACGCGATCGCAGGCTATTGAAGTGGGCATGGTCAATTACCTTTGGCCAAGCCTGACCATTGTGTTTGCCATCTTGTTCAACGGGCAGAAATCGACCCTGTGGGTGATCCCCGGCTTAGCCGTCTCATTGCTGGGCGTCTGCTGGGTATTGGGCGGAGAACAGGGTTTACATCTTGATGAAATAACCCGCAACATCGTTTCCAGCCCGCTGAGCTACGCGCTGGCGTTTGCCGGGGCATTTATCTGGGCCGCCTACTGCACGGTCACCAGCAAATTTGCGAAAGGACAAAACGGCATTACCCTGTTTGTTTTGCTGACCGCGCTGAGCCTGTGGGTGAAATATTTCCTGAGCGATCAGCCCGAGATGGTGTTCACGCTTCCGGTGATGGTGAAACTGGTCATGTGCGGTATTGCGCTTGGGTTTGGTTACGCCGCATGGAATATTGGCATCCTTCACGGTAACGTCACGGTACTCGCTGCCGTATCCTATTTTACCCCTGTCCTCTCCGCCGCGCTTGCCGCCGCAGTGCTGAGTTCGCCCCTCTCATTCTCGTTCTGGCAAGGCGCGCTGATGGTCTGCGCCGGGTCGTTGCTCTGCTGGTACGCAACAAGAAAATAATGCTTCTCTAACGGCCGGGCGAATTTCAGCCCGGCAACATAATTAACATAAATTTAAAGTGTGATCGCTCCTCGGAATATTTATCATAATTATCGCATTTCCGTTTAAATTCGGTTTATATTTGCCGTCTTCTGTAAACGGCCGAAAAGATAATTGACACAAACTGACAACACCATGAAATTAATTAACTGCGAATATTAACGTCATGGATAGCATTAAATGCAATAATTCATTTCTGACGTGTTCATGGCAATATTCGCAATATACGTCGTGATTTACCCCTAACCTACTGTTCTTAAGTCAAAACAATAATAATAACCCCCTCAAAGCATCGACAATACCGAAATCTAACGCAATAGACTAAAACACGCAGAAATTATAGCGATAGCAATAGTCCCGCAGAATACACAATTATTAATCGTATGAAATTCGGTCGCATTGTTTGAACAATCGCCTTTTTGCACGATCGAGATCACACTAATTGAAATTATCTCTAATATTTTGAAACTTATTATTGAAATAAGACTACGAGATTTTTAAAAATAGCATGCCATTGACGAACAGCCTCGTTTAGAAATCGTTTACAGTGGTTCAGGAAATACTCAAAAAAAATTATAAGGAACATTTAAGATGAAACTTAAATTAGTTGCAGTGGCAGTCACTTCCATGCTGGCAGCAGGCGTTGTTAACGCTGCCGAAATTTACAACAAAGACGGTAACAAGCTGGATCTGTACGGTAAAGTAACAGGTCTGCACTATTTCTCTGATGACGCTGGCGCAGATGGCGATAAAACCTACATGCGTATCGGCTTCAAGGGCGAAACTCAGGTTAACGACCAGCTGTCCGGCTACGGCCAGTGGGAATACCAGATTCAGGGTAACAAAGACGAAGGCGACAACCAGTCCTGGACCCGTGTGGCGTTTGCCGGTCTGAAGTTTGCTGAAGCAGGCTCCTTTGATTACGGTCGTAACTACGGCGTAATTTACGACGTGACCTCCTGGACCGACGTTCTGCCAGAATTCGGCGGCGACACCTACGGTGCCGACAACTTCCTGCAGTCTCGTGCAAACGGCGTTGCGACCTACCGTAACCAAGACTTCTTTGGTCTGGTTGACGGCCTGAACTTTGCTCTGCAGTATCAGGGCAAAAACGGCAGCGTAAGCGGTGAAAACACCAGCGGTCGCAGCCTGCTGAACCAGAACGGCGACGGCTACGGCGCGTCCCTGACTTACGATCTGGGTGAAGGCTTCAGCGTGGGTGGCGCAATGTCCTCTTCACGTCGTACCGCTGACCAGAATGCGGCTGGCGTATACGGTGAAGGCGACCGCGCTGAAGTGTACAGCGGTGGTGTGAAATACGACGCAAACAACATTTACCTTGCTGCACAGTACTCTCAGACCTATAACGCAACCCGCTTCGGTACCTCTAACGGTAATCGCAGCGACATCTACGGTTTTGCAAACAAGGCGCAAAACTTCGAAGTTGTGGCTCAGTATCAGTTCGACTTTGGCCTGCGCCCATCCATCGCTTACCTGCAGTCCAAAGGTAAAGACATCGAAAACTTCGGCGACCAGGATCTGGTTAAATACATCGATGTTGGCACAACCTACTATTTTAACAAAAACATGTCCACCTACGTGGATTACAAAATCAACCTGCTCGACGACAACCAGTTCACTCGCCAGGCAGGCATCGGTACCGACAACATCGTTGCGCTGGGTCTGACCTACCAGTTCTAAATCTTGTCTGTACAAAAGCCAGCTGAATAAGCTGGCTTTTTTTATCCGTCACTTTTACCCGGCTGACGGCTCCCCGCTCGCCGCCCGACGCAGCCAGTTTTGCAGCAGCTTACCGTCCTCGGTCATCTCCGAATCCGAACGCACGCAGAGGTGATAGTCGCGCCCGTCATCAATGGGTAAGTCAAATATCTTCACCAGTTCGCCGCTCTCAAGATAAGGCGCGATCAGCGGCTCGCGCATCAGCGCGCAGCCCAGCCCGGCCTGCACGCCCGCCAGCGTTAACAGCCCGTCTTCAAACAGGGGGCCGCTGCGCCGCAGAGCTCGTTTTACCCCCTGCAGCAGAAACCACTGCGGCCACGTGGTGCGCTCCTCATCATGCAGCAGCGGCATTTGCAGCAGTTGCTCAGGCGTGTCGATATGGCCATGAATGCGCAAAAACGCGCGGCTGCACACCGGCACCATCTGTCCGGAAATCAGCTTTTCGCTCTGATAGCCCGCCCACTGGCCGTTACCAAAACGAATCGACATATCCGACGCATCGCTCAGATAGTTACGATGGTTGGCATACACTACGTTGATCTCGGTCTGCGGATTGGCACGCATAAAATCAGGCAGACGCGGGATAAACCACCCCATGCCAAAAAGCGGGATCAGGCTGATGGTGACCTGACGCGTTTGCGCCTGCCCGGCCAGATGCTCCGTTGCCTGGCGCAGCACGTTAAACGCCGCACGGATCGAACGGTAATATTCCCGTCCGTGCTGGCTCAGCACCAGCCTGCGCCCCTGACGCGCCGTCAGCGGCATTTGCAGATACCCTTCGAGCACCTTGAGCTGATGGCTGACCGCCGATGGTGAGATATCCAGCTCCTGCGCGGCAAGCGTGACGCTGCCCAGCCGGGCGATGGCCTCAAAGGCACGGACGGCCCGAAGCGGCGGATCGTTTGCCAGACGGCTGTCTGCATACGCAGGCAAACCCGCCGATTGTTCTGTTTTATTCATATGTTGATTTCTTTAGGCTTTTCACCTGAAAACGTGATTACATTATCTTTATATAAATCATTAAGATAAAACAATATCGGTTTATCATAAGAAATAATATATGTGTATTTTACAATTAAATTCATTTATCGGATGGTAGCCGCAGAAAGAAGACTTTGCGGGAACAGACGTTGGATACACTCATACAACAACTGATCAACGGTGTGATGCTGGGCAGCATTTACGCGCTGATCGCGCTGGGCTATACCATGGTGTATGGCATCTTGCGCATTATTAACTTTGCTCACGGCGATATTCTGATGGTCGGTGCGCTCACCACCCTTTCCGCCATTAACGCCCTGAACACTACCTTTCCTCACATGCCGCTGCTGTTGCAGCTTGGCGTTGCCCTGGCGATTGCCATGGCCGTTTGCGCCCTGCTGGCAATGGCCGTAGAGCGCTTTGCCTACCGTCGACTGCGCAACGCCCCGCGCCTGGCACCGCTTATTTCGGGTATCGGCGTCTCGGTCCTGCTGCAAACCGTGGCGATGATTATCTGGACGCGCAATCCGCTGATGTTCCCGCAGATCCTGCCCATGGAACCGATCGCCGTAACGTCGGGAAGTGAAATGCATCCCCCTGCGATTGTGACCGTCACCGGCATTGTTACCGTAGCGCTGGCGCTTGCGGTGATGACGGGGCTATGGCTGCTGGTGGAATACACCCGCCTGGGCCGCGGCATGCGCGCCGTGGCGGAAAACCCGCGCGTTGCCACGCTGATGGGGGTTAACCCCAATGCCATTATTACCCTGACGTTCGCCATTGGCGGCGTATTTGCCGCGCTGGCAGGCGTCATGATGGCCAGCAACTACGGCAACGCCAGCTTCTCGATGGGCTTTTTGCCCGGGATCAAAGCCTTTACCGCCGCCGTGCTGGGAGGTATTGGTAACATTCGTGGCGCAATGATTGGCGGGATCCTGCTCGGCATTATCGAAGCGCTGGGCGCAGGTTACCTGGGTGAACTGACCCACGGCGTCTTTGGCAGCAACTATCAGGACGTTTTTGCCTTCATGGTCCTGATTCTGGTGCTGGTCTTCCGTCCGGCAGGCCTGCTGGGCGAGCGCGTAGCGCACAGGGCGTGAGGGAAACAATGACAACGCTTCAACTACAAACCCCGGCGGCGACGCGCAAATTCTGGTCAGGCATGGTCCTGTTCTGCCTCGCGCTGCTGATTGCTCCCGTGGTGGCCACGCAGCTTGGCGGCAACTACTGGGTGCGCGTTATCGACTTCGCCCTGCTCTACATCATGCTGGCGCTGGGGCTTAACATTGTGGTGGGCTATACCGGCCTGCTGGATATGGGGTTTATCGCCTTTTACGCGGTCGGCGCCTACCTCGCAGCACTGATGGCCTCGCCACACCTGCTTGAGGTTTTCCCGATCCTCAATGTCTGGTTCCTGGACGGGCTGCACACCTCATATCTGCTGATTATTCCGCTGGCGGCGCTCGTCGCTGCGGTCTGCGGCATTTTACTGGGTGCTCCCACGCTGAAGCTGCGCGGGGACTACCTGGCGATAGTGACCCTCGGCTTTGGCGAAATCATCCGCATCCTGATGCGCAACCTTGACCGTCCGGTGAACATCACCAACGGTGCGAAGGGCATTACCGGGGTGGATACGCTGAATCTGTTCGGCCTGAAGTTCAGCGGCGTATACCACTGGTTTGGTTTCAAAGTGCCCGCCCTGTGGCTGTGGTACTACCTGCTGATGCTGGTGATTGTGGCGATTATTTTTGTCTGCCTGCGCCTGCAGCATTCCCGTATTGGCCGCGCCTGGCACGCCATCCGTGAAGATGAGGATGTGGCCCGCGCGATGGGCATCAACGTGCGTAACTATAAGCTGTTGGCCTTTGCGATGGGTGCCTCTTTTGGCGGCGTGGCGGGTGCCCTGTTCGGCGCGTTCCAGGGCTTTGTCTCCCCGGAATCCTTCACGTTACAGGAATCCATTGCCGTGCTGGCGATGGTGGTGCTGGGCGGGATGGGACACATTCCGGGCGTGATCCTCGGCGCGATACTGCTTACCGCCCTGCCGGAACTGTTGCGCAGTCAGGCAGCCCCGGTTCAGCAGGCGCTGTTCGGTACGGTACTGATTGACCCGGAAGTGCTGCGTCAGCTGTTCTACGGCCTGGCGCTGGTGCTGGTCATGCTGGTGCGTCCTGCCGGGATCTGGCCGGTACGCCACAAGGAGGTGAATACATGAGTCTGTTAACCGTACGCAACATGTCCAAACGCTTCGGCGGGCTTACCGCCGTGGATGACGTTTCGATTACCGTGAACAAGGGCGAGATCTACGGCCTGATTGGTCCTAACGGGGCGGGAAAAACCACCTGTTTTAACCTGATCACCGGGCTTTATCCGGCGGACAGCGGTGAATTTTCCATTGCCGATAAGCCCTATTTCCCAAAGCACATTGAGAAAGTCACCGCCGCCGGGATCGCGCGCACCTTCCAGAACGTGCGCCTCTTTAACGACATGTCGGTGCTGGAAAACGTGATGGTGGGCCGCCACGTGCGCACCCGTAACGGCCTGTGGGCCGCGCTCAGCCGCCACAAACGCGCTCGCGCGGAAGAGACGCAGACCCGGGAGCTGGCCTGGCACTGGCTGGAGTACACCGGCATTGCGAAGTTCGCCCACTACCGCGCCTGCGATCTGGCGTATGGCCATCAGCGACGTCTGGAGATTGCCCGCGCGCTGGCAACGGATCCGCTGCTGCTGGCGCTGGACGAACCCGCCGCCGGGATGAACGCTGCTGAAAAAGTGGCGCTCGGCGAGCTGCTTATCCGCCTTCGCGATGACGGCAAAACCCTGCTGATGATTGAACATGACGTCAAGCTGGTGATGGGCATCTGCGATCGCCTGACGGTGCTTGATTACGGCAAAACGCTCGCCAGCGGCACGCCGGAGAGCGTGCGTCGCGACCCGGCAGTGATCGCCGCCTGGCTTGGAGGCAACGCCCATGTCTGAATTACTGAAGGTGGAACGTCTGGACGTGCATTACGGCGGCATTCAGGCCGTACGCGATGTCTCTTTTACCCTGCGCGAGGGCGAACAGGCTACGCTGATCGGCGCTAACGGCGCGGGGAAAAGCTCCACGGTGCGCGCCATTACCGGGCTGGAAAGCTTTAGCGGCCGTATTGAATTCAACGGTAAAGCGGTGCGTAAGCACAGGCCCGAAACCCTGCTCCGTGACGGTCTGGTGATGGTCCCGGAAGGCCGGGGGATCTTCTCCCGAATGACGGTGCTGGAAAACCTGCAGATGGGCGCCTGGCTCAGGCGTGACACTGTCACCGTTAAGCGCGAGATGAACGAGATCTTCGAGCGCTTCCCGCGCCTGGGAGAACGCCAGCATCAGCTCGCCGGCCTGCTGTCCGGCGGAGAACAACAGCTGCTGGCCCTTAACCGCGCCCTGCTCAGCCGCCCGCGCCTGCTGATCCTCGACGAACCCTCGATGGGCCTCGCCCCGAAGATGGTAGAAAACATTTTTGCCGTCATTGCCGGCCTGCGCGAGCGCGGCGTTGCCCTGCTGCTCATCGAACAAAACGCCCGTCTCGCGCTGGAGGTGACCGACAGCGCGTGGGTGATGGACAGCGGCAGCATTGTTCATCATGGCGAATCGAAAGCGCTGCTCAAT
This sequence comes from Enterobacter asburiae, assembly GCF_007035645.1. Taxonomy (NCBI): domain Bacteria; kingdom Pseudomonadati; phylum Pseudomonadota; class Gammaproteobacteria; order Enterobacterales; family Enterobacteriaceae; genus Enterobacter; species Enterobacter asburiae. The sequence continues at coordinate 2,118,941 of NZ_AP019632.1, read as the reverse complement.
GACGACCAGATTGCACAGATTTATTTGGGCGAAATGCCCGTTTAACAACACCAGCCAACATCAGGGAAATACAATGAAAACAGTAAAAATCAGTGCGCTTAGCGCCGCTATCCTCCTCGGCAGCTTTGCCTCGACGGCCGCGTGGGCAGCCGACGGCGAAACCGTGGTTATCGGTCTGGCAGGCCCGCTCACCGGCCCGTCTGCACGTATCGGTAAGGACCTGGAGAACGGCGCGCAGCTGGCCATTGACGACATTAACAAGCAGCACCCGACCATCGGTGGCAAAGCGGTGACCTTCAAACTGCAGTCCGAAGACGATCAGTCCGACCCGCGCACCGCCGTGGCCGTGGCGCAGCGTCTGGTGGATAGCGGCGTGGCGGGCGTTGTCGGTCACTGGAACACCGGTACCAGCATTCCTGCCGCACGTATCTATCACGATGCGGGCATCGCACAGGTGGCACCGGTCGCGACCGGTCACGCCTATACCAGGCAGGGTTTTGATACCAGCTTCCGCGTCATGGGCCACGACGACGACGGCGGTCAGCTAGCCGGTCAGTACGCGGTCAATACGCTGAAAGCCAAACGCATTGCGGTGATCGACGACCGTACCGCCTTTGGTCAGGGGCTGGCGGACCAGTTTATTAAATCCCTTGAAGCGCAGGGCGTGAAGGTTGTCGATCGTCAGTACGTTGATGACAAAACGGTGGATTTCAGCGCCGTGCTGACCGCCATCCGGAGTAAAAACGCCGATCTGATCTTCTTCGGCGGCGTCGATAGCCAGGCCGCACCGCTGGCGCGTCGTATCAAACAGCTGGGCATGAACGCCACCCTGATGGGCGCAGGCGGATTTGTCAGCCAGACGTTCCTGCAGCTGGCGCAGAAAGAAGGCGAAGGCGTGGTGGCGCTGGAGCCGGGTCTGCCCGTTGACCAGATGCCGGGTGGAAAGGCATTCGAACAGGCCTATCAGTCCCGCTACCACACCCATATCGAACTGCACGCCCCGTTCGCCTATGACGCCACCCGCGTGCTGATTGCGGCGATGGAAAAAGCAGACTCCGTTGAGCCATCCGACTATCTGCCCGCCCTGCGCGCCATCAGCTACTCCGGCGTCACCGGCCAGATCGCGTTTGATAAAGAAGGTAACCTGAAATCGCCGTCCTTCACCGTTTACAAAGTTGTCGACGGCAAATGGCAGCCGCAGACCGTGCTGGGTGGCGCAAAAGCGAAGTAACGCAGCGAGGGCAATGTGATGAGTGATAATAACGAGCTGGGCATTCTCGCCCGCCGCAAAATTGAAGCAGAAATTATAAAGCCAATTTATGAAATCCTGGTGCGCGAGATAGGGAAAACCCGCGCCCAGGCGGTCATTGGCGAGGCCATTGAGCAGGCCGCAATTGACGCAGGCAAAGCGTTTGCCAGCAAAGAACCCAACGGCGCGGACGTCAGGAGCTTCATCGCCCTGCAGTATCTGTGGGAGAAAGATAACGCCCTGGACGTGAAGGTGATCGACGCCGACGACCAGCAGTACAACTACAACGTGACCCGCTGTCGTTACGCGGAGATGTATCACGAAATGGGGCTGGGCGAGATTGGTCATCTGCTCTCCTGCGCGCGCGATGAAAAATTCATCGTTGGCTATGCGCCTGACGTGAAGCTCACCCGCACGACCACCATCATGCAGGGCGGTTCGTGCTGTGATTTCCGCTACCGCAGCAGTAAGGACAAAACATGATCCGCGTCAACGCCGCACGGCTGTGGTCAACGCTTGAGATGATGGCGCAGATCGGCGGCACGCCCGCCGGAGGCGTGACCCGTCTGGCGCTGAGCGAGGAAGATCGTATTGCGCGTAACCTGCTGCGCGACTGGGCGCTGGACGCAGGTTTCACCTGCGACGTCGACAGCATGGGCAATATGTTTATCCGTCGCGCGGGGAAAAACCCGCAGCTTGCCCCGGTCATGACGGGTTCACATGTGGATACCCAGCCGCTGGGCGGTAACTACGACGGTGTTTACGGCGTGCTGGCCGGGCTGGAGCTGCTGCGCACCCTTAACGATCATAACGTTGAGACCGAGCGTGACGTTGTGCTGGTGAACTGGACTAACGAAGAGGGCGCGCGCTTTGCGCCGGCCATGCTCTCTTCAGGGGTCTGGACGGGACAGTTTAGCGAAGCGTACGCCCATGCCCGCGCGGATAACGATGGCATCACCGTGGGCGAAGCGCTGGATAGCATTGGCTACCGGGGTGAAACCCCTGCCCGCGCGTTTCCGGTTCACGCCTGCTACGAACTGCACATCGAACAGGGCCCGATCCTGGAAGATGAAGCCATTGATATCGGGTTAGTCCGCGCGGCAATGGGCCAGCGCTGGTTTACCCTGACGCTGGACGGATTCGCCGCCCACGCGGGCACGACGCCGATGCACAGCCGCCGCGACGCGCTGACCGCCTTCGCAGAGCTGGCGCTGAAGGTGGAAGAGATTGGCTACCGGCATGCGCCGGACGGACGCGCAACGATCGGTATGGCGAAGGTTACGCCAAACTCGCGCAACGTCGTGCCGTCTCGCGTGGAATGCAGCGTTGAGTTTCGCCATCCTATGCAGCAGGCGCTGGAAACCATGGAAGCGGCGCTGCATAAGGTGGCTGAAAGCCTCAGCCTGCGCGGCGTCGCGGCTGCCGTTGAGCGCATTTTCGACTACGCGCCCATCGCGTTTGACGCCGAATGTCTGGCGCGTTCGGAGAAGGCCGTGGCGGAACTGGGCTATTCGTCGAAACCGATGGTCTCCGGTGCGGGACATGACGCCTGCTATGTCAGCAAAATGGCGCCCGCCAGCATGATCTTTATCCCCTGCGTGAAAGGCATCAGCCATAACGAAGCGGAAAGGATCCTGCCAGATTGGGCGGAAAAAGGGGCGAACGTGTTATTGCATAGCGTCCTGTCCGCGTCCCTTCAGAGATAGAACGGTGCGAAAGCAGAGGGCTCTGCTTTCGCCAGAATCTACACGGCAACGCGTCGGCTGATTTCGACAACCCGATCGCTGGGAAGGTGATAGTGGTTGATGACGTGCGTGCAGTTGCGCTTCATGAACGCAAAGATGTGCCGTTGCCAGGCCGCCATCCCTGCCTCACCCTCGCCTGCCACAATGGTTTCATGCCCGACATACCAGGTGGCGTCATCCGTGGCGAAAAGCGCGTTAATCTCGCTGACACCCTGCAGCAAACGCGGGATGTCCGGGTGTTCCATAAAGCCATACTGCGCCACGCCGTGCCAGTAGCCCGGCGCGCGCTGCTCTACCCTGATGCGTTGTTCTTCCCCCACGTAGGGCACATTCAGAATATCAATGGTAAGCGACAACACATCCTGCTGTAGCGCCCGGTTTCGCGCGACGTGCCAGCGCATGACCGGCGGGATATTGTTTTGTGTCCGGGTCAAAAAGACGGCGGAGCCCGCCACTCTGGGCACCGTCTTTTGCTGAAGCTGGGCAAAGAACGCATCCACGCTGACGCCCTTCTCGCCCACCGATGCGGATACCGCCTTAACGCCGCGGTGCCAGATCAGCATCACCGTACAAATAGCGGCGGCCATCAGCAGCGGAATATAGCCGCCCTCCAGGACCTTAATCAGATTGGCAAACAAGAAGGTGGCATCAATCACCAGGAAACAGAGGGCAATCACCGCGCTGCTGGCCAGGCTCCAGCGCCACACTTCGCGCATCGCCACAAACAGCAGCCCCGTGGTCATCAGCATGGTTAACGACACGGCAATGCCGTACGCGGCGGCGAGCTTATCGGAGGATTTAAAGAACACCACCAGCCCGATGGTCACCCCCATCAGCAGCCAGTTGATTATCCCGATATAAATCTGGCCGTAGCTTTCCGCCGCCGTCTGCTTGATGCGTAATCGGGGTAACCAGCCAAGCTGTATGGCCTGGCGCGTCATGGAAAAAGCGCCGGTAATAATCGCCTGACTGGCGATGATCGTCGCCAGCGCGGCAAGAATGATGAGCGGAACCTGCAGCACCGGCGGACAGAGCGTATAGAAAAGGTTTTGTTTGCTGTCGGCACCGGCCAGAATCAGCGCTGACTGGCCGGCATAGTTGAGCAGCAGCGAAGGAAAGACGATGCCGTACCAGGCAAGCCTGATGGGCTTTTTGCCAAAATGCCCCATGTCTGCATACAGGGCCTCGGCCCCCGTCACGCAGAGAAAAACGCCGCCCAGGACCAGGAAACTGGTGTACCCGTTCGAAAACAAAAACGCGATGCCGTACGCAGGGTTGAGGGCCAGCAATACCGAGGGGTGTTGAACGATCCCCCGCACGCCCAGGGCAGCAATCGCCAAAAACCAAACCGCCATAACCGGGCCAAATATTTTCCCTATTCGCGCAGTCCCAAAAGGCTGAAGAAGAAACAGCGCCAGCAGAACCGCCACCGTCAGGGGCAATATGTACGGCTGAGATTCAGGAATGACCATCTCCAGCCCTTCAAGGGCAGAAAGCACGGAGATTGCCGGGGTTATCGCGCCGTCACCGTAAATTAAAGCGGCACCGATCAGGGCGGAAAAAATAACCCAGCGCCCGCCTTTGCCTTTCTCCACCAGAAGCGACATTAAGGCCATGATGCCCCCCTCGCCATGATTATCAATTCGCATGGCAAAGGCGGCATATTTTATGGACGTTACCAGGATGAGTGTCCAGGTAATCAGGGAGAGCAGGCCCAGTATGACGCCGGGCGTAGGGTCATGCTCAGAGAGCGAAAGCACCGTGCGGAAGGTATAGAGCGGGCTGGTGCCGATATCACCAAAAACGACGCCCAGCGCGCCCCCTGCAAGCAGGGTTAACCGGGAGAGCGGTTGGGACGGTTCACTGCTGTGGCGAGGGCGCATATTTTCCAGCAAGAGTCAGATAATCCTTTAAAAAACATAGCCCATCTGCCCCACCCGCGCCAACCGCGCGCCCTGTATTACTGCGGCTTGACCCTCGCCAGGCTGAACCAGATCCCCACTGCCAACAGCAGCAGCATTCCGCCCGCGCTGCCCAGCGCCACGCTGTGCGAGGTGATAAACGCGCTTTTCGCCGCCTCAATCACCGATTCCGCCAGCGTCGGGGTCAGATCCTGCGCCACCTTCATCGCCTCGCCAATGGATGACGAGGCTTTATCTGCGAGCGAGGCGTTCAGCCCCTGCGGCAGGTCAATCGACGCCGAGAAGCTGCGGGTCAACAGCAGACCAAAGATGGCGATCCCCAGCCCGGCGCCCAGTTCATAGGACATGGTTTCAATCGCCCCTGCCGCGGCGGCTTTCTCTTTCGGCGCAGCGGCCATAATCGCCGAGGTCGAGGCCAGCAGCGCGCTGGCGGCGCTAAAGCCGAGCAGCACCATCAGGGCAGAAGCCAGCAGCTGCTGCGTGCTGAAATCAAGCATCGACAGGCCGATAAAGCTAACGGCGCTGAGCCCCATTCCGCCAGCCGCGACGATGCGTAGCCCTAATCGCCCGACCAGCACACCCGCGATCGGACCGCTAAACCCGCTCGCCACCATCACCGGCAGCATGAACATTCCCGCTTCAAACGGCGTAAAGCCGTGAACAAACTGCAGCTCCTGGGCCATCAGCAGCTCAAACCCGACCAGGGCAATCATGGCGGTCATCGCCATCACCACGCCGCTCAAAATGATGCGATGGCAGAACAGACGCATGTCGATCATCGGCACGCGGGCGCGGAGCTGAATACGCACGAAGATAAACAGCAGCACCGAGCCGGTAACCAGCGCGGACGCGACCACCCACGGCGACAGTGCGCCTTTGAGGGCTGTTTTTGCGCTGTAGACCAGCAGCAAAATCGCCACAATCAGCATAATGGCATGGCTGATATTCAGCGGCTGCTCCGGGCGGCCCTGCTGAGGAGGCACAAAACGCGCGGCCAGCGAAACCACCACCAGCACGATCGGCACGTTGATTAAAAACACCGAGCCCCAGTAGAAATGCTCGAGCAGCATACCGCCAATCAGCGGGCCAAACGCCGCGCCACCGGACCCCACCGCGGCCCAGACGCCGAGCGCAATGTTACGATCCCGCGCGTCGATAAACAGCGTACGGATCCCAGCCAGCGTGGCCGGAATAATCATCGCCGCGCCGATTGCCAGCGAGGCGCGCGCCGCAATAAGCCAGCCTGCTGACGGGGCAAACGCTGCCGCCAGCGACGACAGGCCAAACAGCGTGCTGCCAATCATGAGCAGTCGTTTGAAGCCAATGCGGTCACCCAGGGCGCCCATCGGCAGCACCATTCCCGCCATGACCAGCGAGTAAATATCGATGATCCACAGCAATTCATTGCCGCTGGCGCCCAGCGTCATGCTCAATGTCGGCGCCGCCACGTGCAGCACCGTCGCGTCGATCGCCACCGGGATATACACCAGCACGATAATCACTAACGCTAACCACTGACGAAACATAAATTTCCTTTTCTTTTAAAACATGGACACATGTCCAGGATGCGATCCTACGTAAAGTTGAACGCATGTCCAGCTTTTTGTTACACTCGTTTCATTCCCATTGAGAGTGAGTAAACATGCGATATCTGAGCAAGGATGAACGGCGGGAAGCCATCTTACAGGCCGCCATGCGCGTGGCGCTGGCTGAAGGACTGGCGGCAATGACGGTACGCCGTATTGCCGCCGAGGCCGGAGTCGCCACCGGCCAGGTGCATCATCATTTTACGTCCGGCGGCGAGCTAAAATCGCTGGCCTTCGTACGGCTAATTCGCGAGCTGCTGGATGCGGATGTCGCGGGTAAACAGGCCGGCTGGCGGGAACAGCTTCATGCCATGCTCGGCAGCGATGACGGGAGGTTTGAGCCCTATATTCGCCTGTGGCGTGAAGCGCAGATCCTGGCCAGCCGCGATGCCGACATCAAAGGTGCCTATGTGATGACCATGGAGATGTGGCACCAGGAAACGGTGGCGCTTATCAAAGCGGGAACGGAGGCCGGGGCATTAAATCCGGGCGATCGAGCGGAAAATATTGCCTGGCGCTTGATTGGTCTGGTGTGCGGTCTTGACGGAATGTATATCTTAAACATGCCCGAAATGGACGAAGCCGCCTTTAACAACCATCTTGATAAATTAATCACGCTCGAGTTGTTTTCTAGCCCGTCTCAGCAGTGATGTTGCCGGGTAGCGGCGACGTCTTACCCGGCCTGCGCATTATTTCCCGGCCTGAGGATGTGTATCAAAGCCCGCCATTACCGCCGTCAGCTCTGCCAGTGAAAATCCGTGTTTTGCATCGTCAACGCCCAGCCCAAAGCGTTCCTGCATCAGCTGGTAAAGCGCCTCAGCATCCGGCAAATGGATCTGTTCTTCTACGTGACCGTTCTGCCAGTGGGTAAAGTTGAAGTTGGTTAGCGTCAGCTTGCCGCCGTCCGGCAGATGGCGACACATCAGCAGATGATGACGGAAATGCGACTGCGGCCAGTGCGCCGACCAGAAATTCCCCATCACGTAATCGCTGAAATACTGCGTCGTCAGGTCAAACTGGTACATCGACTGCCAGTGCTCGTGGTGACGGAACTGCAGCACCCAGTCGTTCCCCTCGCTCAGCAGACGATACAGCCCGTGCGGCGTCTCCTGTTCTTCATTAGCGAGCAGTCGAATCGGCGCCGTCAGCGTCTGGCCGCCAAACCCCACATCGGCAATCCAGCGCTCACCGTTAAGCTCAACCAGCAGCAGACGGTGCGTGCGCGGCGGCATTTGCGGCGGATTCGCTAATACCACGCGCCCCAGCACGCTACGCACCGTAAACCCGACTTCACGCAATACGCGCTCGAACAGGCCGTTTTGCTCAAAGCAGTACCCTCCGCGACGTGCGTTGACCAGCTTGTCGACCAGACACCGATCGTCAAGCTGGATTTCGCGCGGCAGAACGACATCAATATTCTCAAAAGGGATGGCACAGTTGTGATGTAAATGCAGCGCGCGCAGGGTATCGATATCCACCCGCGTCGGTTGCGCCCAGCCGATGCGGGCAAAATAGGCGGTCAGAAATGGGGACATGCATCAGTTTCCTTTGATTGAGATGTTCTGTTTATAAACTAATTTTACGCATCCACTTTGATTTCCGTGCTTTTTCGTCATACTCATCGGTGTAGATGAGGAGATCCTATGAGCCACTTTCGCCCCGTTGAATTACGTCATGCCAGCCGTCTGCTGAACCACGGCCCAACTGTGCTTATCACCAGTCGGGATGAAAGCCTCGACAGACGCAACGTGATGGCCGCCGCATGGTCAATGCCCGTTGAGTTTGAACCGCCGCGCATCGCGATAGTCGTGGATAAAAGTACCTGGTCACGCGAGCTGATTGAGCGCAGCGGGAAGTTTGGCATCGTCATTCCCGGCGTGGCGGCGGCCAACTGGACATACGCGGTCGGTAGCGTCAGCGGGCGCGATGAGGACAAATTCAACTGCTACGGGATCCCGGTCGTGAACGGTCCTGAACTTGGCCTGCCGGTAATTGAAGAGAAATGTCTGGCGTGGATGGAGTGTCGGTTATTACCCGTGACCTCAGCGGCAGAAAAATACGATACGCTGTTTGGTGAAGTGGTTTCAGCGGCAGCCGATGAACGCGCGTTTATCGCCGGGCGCTGGCAGTTTGACGGGGATAAGCTGAATACACTGCATCATCTTGGTGCCGGGACGTTTGTCGCGAGCGGGAAGATGGTGAAGGCGCTGGATTGATTTACTTAATCATATCATACTGAATTATAGTAAATTTCTATGGCATTTTATGTTTACCATTGCGTTTTAAAACGGAGGATATTTCCGGAGTTGCTGCATTAGCACTCTCGCGTTAAGGAAATATCAATGACATGGAATAAAGATGGCGCAATCTCGTATGCCAAATCACACGCCCAACCTAAGAGTACGGGTTATTGTGCTCACTACGTCACCGAAGCGATCAGAACAGGTGGAAGATTAAAAATCCCCAATACGCGTCTGGCAAAAGACATGGGGCGAACATTGGTCAATGCTGGATTCCGCCTGGTATACGATCAACCTCATGCTGGTGACGTAGCCGTTATCCAGAATATTGCGGGCCACGATAGCGGGCACGTTTGCATATACGATGGTCAGCAGTGGATTAGCGATTTTGTACAACGCTCTCTGTATCCAGGACCGGCCTACCGAAACATACAGCCTCATTACGAACTGTTCAGGCATGACTAATGAAAACACTCTTCTTTTTACTTTTCGCCCTGTCTCCGTTCGCTGTCGCAGATAACATTTATGCACCGGGCCAGGCGGCGCTTAAATTCAATCAATGGTATATCGCGCAGTTAGATCAGAACAAACCGCCCGTACTCAATCCGGACATTATGAATAATTACGTTGCCGCAGAGACTATCGCAGCAATTAAAGAAATGTACTCTGGCGACAGTAACGAAAAAGACATGCCAGATGCGGATATGTTTATCAAATCACAGGACTGGGATGAAGACTGGGATCAGATAACCGTCTTACATTCTGATTTTGATGCCGTTTGCACAAACGTCTATATCGCGTTTGGGAAGAAACAAGATCACGTTGTAGCAGATTGTCTCGTTCAGGAAAAAGGCGTATGGAAAGTTCGCTCGGCCACGCTGATTAAGTAACAACGTAATATGAAAGGAAACGCCCTCTGTCGCAGAGGAAAAAGCACACGATAGCCCAGCGGCTACCGTGTGCAATTAATTACTTCGCACGTCGTGAAATAATCTCATCCGCAACATTCCGCGGGGCTTCCGCAAAATGATGGAACTCCATCGTATACGTCGCGCGTCCCTGGGACATCGAGCGCAATGTCGTGGCATAACCAAACATCTCTGCCAGCGGCACGTCAGCGCGAATAATCTGGCTTCCGTACTGCTCTGCCATCCCCTGCACCATGCCGCGGCGGGAGGAGAGATCGCCCATAATGTTACCGGCGTACTCTTCCGGCGTTTCCACCTCCACGTGCATGATCGGCTCGAGAATCACCGGATCCGCCCTGCGGGCGCCCTCTTTGAAGCCGAGGATCGCCGCCATGCGGAACGCCATCTCCGAGGAGTCGACGTCGTGATACGAGCCAAACGTCAGCGTCGCTTTGACATCAACGACCGGATAGCCCGCCAGCACGCCGCTGTTCATCGCTTCCCGCAGCCCTTTCTCAACGGACGGGATATACTCGCGCGGCACCACGCCGCCCTTGGTGGCATCTTCAAATTTAAAGCCACTCCCGGGCTCCAGCGGCTCCAGGCTCAGCACCACATGGCCGTACTGCCCTTTACCGCCGGACTGACGAACAAATTTACCTTCGATATCCTTCACCGTTTTACGCAGGGTTTCACGGTAGGTTACCTGTGGGCGGCCAATGTTCGCCTCGACGCCAAACTCGCGCTTCATGCGGTCGACGATGATCTCAAGGTGTAGTTCACCCATCCCGGAGATAATGGTCTGGCCGGACTCTTCGTCAGTATGCAGGCGGAAAGACGGATCTTCCGCCGCGAGACGCTGCAGCGCGATCCCCATTTTCTCCTGATCGCCTTTGGTTTTCGGCTCGATCGCCAGCGAGATAACCGGATCCGGGAACTCCATGCGTTCAAGCGTGATCACGGCGTTCGGATCGGTGAGCGTGTCGCCGGTGGTCACATCCTTCAGACCCACGCAGGCCGCGATGTCTCCGGCGCGCAGTTCGTCCACCTCGTGGCGATCGTTGGCATGCATCAGCACGATACGCCCGATGCGCTCTTTCTTCCCTTTCACCGGGTTGTACACTGCGTCGCCTTTGCGCAGCACGCCAGAGTACACGCGGATAAAGGTCAGTTGCCCAACGTACGAGTCGCTCATCAGCTTGAATGCCAGGGCCGAGAACGGCTCATCATCGCTTGGATGACGCTCCGCGTGCTGCCCTTTTTCATCCACGCCATCAATGGCAGGCACGTCCAGCGGCGACGGCATGAGCTCAATGACCGCATCGAGCATGCGCTGCACGCCTTTATTTTTGAACGCGCTGCCGCACAGCATCGGCTGAATTTCACCCGAGATGGTGCGAATACGCAGCCCTTTGATAATTTCCGCTTCCGTCAGGTCGCCGGTTTCCAGGTATTTGTCCATCAGCTCGTCGCTGGCTTCCGCCGCCGCAGAGACCATTTTTTCCCGCCATTCCTGGGCGGTACTGACCAAATCGTCCGGCACGGGCGCATAGGTGAACACCATGCCCTGCGACGCGTCGTCCCACAGAATGGTGCGCATCTTGATGAGATCCACCACGCCGGTGAAATGATCTTCTGCACCCACCGGGATGACAATCGGCACCGGATTGGCCTTCAGGCGCTCCTGCATCATCCGCACGACGCGGAAGAAATCGGCACCCGGACGGTCCATTTTGTTGACGAAGGCCAGACGCGGAACGTGATATTTATTGGCCTGACGCCAGACGGTTTCCGACTGCGGCTGCACGCCGCCCACGGAGTCATACACCATCACGGCGCCGTCGAGCACGCGCATGGAACGTTCCACCTCAATGGTGAAATCCACGTGCCCCGGGGTGTCAATGATGTTGATCCGGTGCGGCTCATAGCCTCTGTCCATACCCGGCCAGAAGCAGCTGACGGCCGCGGAGGTAATCGTGATCCCGCGCTCTTGCTCCTGCGCCATCCAGTCAGTGGTTGCCGCGCCATCGTGTACTTCACCCAGCTTGTGGCTCATCCCGGTGTAAAACAGGATGCGCTCAGTGGTGGTGGTTTTACCGGCATCGATATGCGCGGAGATACCGATGTTGCGATAACGTTCGAGAGGGATGGGTCGGGGCATGATATTTCCTTAGTCACTATGACTTGTCTGTGACGACCAGGATGGTCGTGCATTCGTTCGTTTGCTATAATAGTCCTATTGTACGAGTATTATCGAACTATTTTTTAACGGTTGACCTATTGTTGATATAGCTCAATCTGACGCCAAACGCAGGAAAACGATGATCCCAAACCACCCTGAAACTGAACAAATACTGCTGGAAAATGTGCTGTTTGCCCTCGGCAACCCGCTCCGGCTTGCGATCATTCGCCGTCTGGCCGATGGTAGCGAACTCAGCTGTAACGCGCTGCGCCCGGAGGATGTAGTGAAATCGACAATGACCCACCACTGGCGCGTACTGCGCGACAGCGGCGTTATCTGGCAGCGCCCGCAGGGGCGGGAGAACATGATTTCGTTGCGAAGAGAGGATCTGGATGCCCGTTTTCCAGGGCTGATGGAGATACTTTTACAGGCTAAATCATAAGGATATACCTGTTCTCCCCTGAAAAATGCCCCGTAAAGATGTAAGGGGCATAATGTCAGCAGAGGGATTTATCTTACGTGCATACGATATTCAATCATTCCACTTTTCTTCGCAATCCAGTCGTACAATCGTTGCCCGCGATAATTGGCTTCATGCGTATGCCAGTAAAGGTGACTGGCATGATGTTTTCTCGCTTCTCTCTGAACATATTCTATTAACTGTTTGCCAATGTGTTTGCCCCTTACGGCTTCGCAGACGTATAAATCTTCGAGGTAGCAGTAATCGCTCTCAGCCCATGTCGAACGGTGAAAAAGATAATGCGCAAAACCCACTACGTCTCCATTACATCGTGCCACCACGCAGAATAGCGGCTCAACGGAGCTGAAAAATCGTTGCCAGGTTCGTTCAGTAATGGGCCCGGACAGATCGACGTTGTAAAACGCCTGATATTTTCCCCATAGCGGCATCCAGCTTTCAAAATCACGTTCTTTAACTGCCTCAATTATCACGCTCGTATTATTCATATTGCCTCTTTGCTCACCCGTTTATTCGTTTCAGGAAGAGTGTATTCGCTGAATGGCACGTTTTGCCCCGCCAATTCTCGGCATCAAGGCAGACCAATTTTTCATCCTGCTGCATGCACTATTGCTTTAGAATCAAGAGATACAGAGTGAAAGTGGACAACGTAATGTTTAAGCACGCGCAGCTAGAAACGGTTAAGGCATGGATTATCGACCCCGCTAACGGATCGCTACCGCTTCATGAAAGGATCCAGAGAGCAATACGGACGCTGATACTGGAAGGGGTATTATCCCACGGAAAGACCCTTCCTGCTTCACGCGCGCTGGCGGCTTCTCTCGGCGTTTCACGGGACACCATTGAAGCGGCCTACTCCAGCCTGCATGCCGAAGGTTTTATTGAGAGACAAACAGGCAGAGGGAGCTTCGTCTCTTCCAGCGCGCGTTTTTTAAAACCCCGTCCTCGACAGCATCAGCCAACCGCTAAGATACGAAAAGCAAAACTCAGCGTCCGAGGAAAGATCGTTTATGAAAGCGGCGGGATCCGCGAGTTTTCTTCACCTCGCCCCCTTGCGCCCGGCATTCCTGAAACCCGCATGTTTCCCCTTCCGATCTGGGAGCGTCTTCAGCGACAGGTACTGAAGGAGTTTCAGCACCAGGCGTTAGAGCAAAGTCCACCCCAGGGTATAGAGCGCCTGCGACGGGCAATTGCGGAATATGTCAACCTTGAGCGCGGAACGCGTGCGAGGGCAGAACAGGTCATCGTTCTGACAAGTTCTCAACAGGCGCTTGCGCTCTGTTCCCACGTGCTGATGGACGCCGGGGATGGCATTGTCATTGAAGATCCCTCTTATCAAGGGGCACACAAAGCGTTCAACGCTGCAGGGCTTCGCTGTATTCCGGTTCCTCTTGATGAAAAAGGCATCTCGGTTGACGGGCTTAATTCTCTGACCGAGCCTGCCAGGGCGATCTACCTTACGCCTTCTCATCAGTACCCCACCGGGGTGACGCTCTCTCTTGACCGACGACTGGCAGTTGTTAAATGGGCAAACCGTTACGGAGCCTGGATTATTGAGGATGACTATGACAGCGAGTTTCACTACGAAGGTAAGCCTATGGCCAGTCTTCAGGGGCTTGATACGTATAACCGGACAATTTATATCGGCACGTTCACCAAGTCTCTGTTCCCTGGGCTGCGAATTGCCTACATGATCGTTCCCTCAGAATTGACAGAGCCCTTTACCATGGCGAGGACATTAATGGATGGTCACACCGCCTCAATAACCCAGCTGACGCTGGCTAAATTTCTGGAGGGAGGCCATTTTGGCGCCTATGTTCGTAAGATGCGGAGTATTTATGTTGCTCGTCGCGACACGCTGGCAAGCATGATGGACGAATATCTCTCCGAATATGTTACCTGTGAAACGCCTGCGGGGGGAATGCAAATGCCTTGTCACCTGAAGCACGGCATATCCGAGAAAGAAATAGCCACCGCCGCCCGCCGCGCGGGTGTTGATATACTTGGTCTTACCAATTTATATGCAGGTCCCCCCGCGTCCACCGGTTTTTTGATGGGATTTGCTGCTTACACGGAAAGGGAAATAGAAGACGCTGTAAAAAAACTGGCCGCAATTTTCCGTCATGTTTGATGCCGTCGACCGGTCAGCGGCGAATACTCATTCCAGGCGAGCAAGGCTATAAACAGGGATCCGCCGGGTTGTTTTGGTGAGCGTATCAAACACCTCGGCGTCGGACGTCACGATCCTCATCCCCGTTTTGCGTAATCTCTGCACATCGGCCGCGATGCGCTGAATGCCAAACCAGAAAAGCCCGTCGAGTGCCGTCACCGACAGCCCGTTTTCCAGCGCCAGCCTGAGGCGTTCCTTCGGGGCTTTAACCTGCTGGGCAATTTGCCGGTAAGGCAGTTCATTGCATCCTGTCGCGTCACTGCGCTGGATACGCGTTTTCAGCTGATAGGTAAATTCGTCAGGTATTCCGTCGAGATCTCTTTTCAGGCTATAGACGCAGCCAAAGCGCTTGCCGTTAAACAGAACATTTTTCTGACTGAGCTGAAGCTCTTTTCTGACAATGTCTATCAGCTGGGGCGCACGGGTAAGGAGCAGCCTGAAGGGCAGCTCGAAGCTGGTGACGTAATCCACATTGAGCAACGCGAGGCGCAGCCGCTCCTCTGCACCGGACTGTTGCTCACGACACTCCTCCATCACCTCTGCCCACTGGCGCGTCAGGCGCTCCGGCTCGGCGGCTTCGGTAAGGAGATATTTTTCAATCTGATAATCAACTCTTCCGGTCATCGTGTGGTATCCCGTCGCTGTGGGTGCGGTAATTCTATACAGCGCGGTGAGTTTTATAAAGGACTGAACCGCAGCGGCACCCTGAAAATGTCTTTGCGATTCAGCATCCTGACGTTTCGGATCAGTGCGCCATTATCCAGCCCATCAGCAGCGTGGCGAAAATCACCGTCGACGCGCCGCCGATGCGGGTGGCGATCTGCGCGAACGGCATCAGCGACATCCGGTTAGACGCGGACAAAATGGCCACGTCCCCCGTTCCGCCCAGCCCGCTGTGGCAGCAGGTCACAATGGCCGCTTCAACAGGATACATATTCAGACGCGACGCGATAAAGTAGCCGCTCAGCGCCATCGCAATCACGACCGAACCGCATACCACCACGTATCCCACCGAGAAGACCGACACCACGCTTTCAAGCGGCACGTATAACATCCCGAGGCCGATCATCAGCGGCCAGACCAGCGCAGCCGAGACGAATTTATAGCAGCTGTGCGCGCCCTGCTCCATTGAGGCCGGGATAACCCTGAAGTATTTACACAGGACGGCAATCAGGATCATCAGCACCGGGCCGGGAATGTGTACCAGTTTTTCAAACAATCCGCCGACGATGAAAAACGCGCACACCATCAGCAATCCGCCCCCCATCAGATGAAAATCCGTCTGCTGCGTGCTTTGCGCCCCGGCAAACAGGCTGGTGTCGTCTTTACTCCGCGTAAGCATGCCATTTCCCGAAAGCGCAGGGCGTTTCGCGCCGAGACGCGCCAGCGAGCCCGCACAAATAATGGCGAAGATATTCCCGACGACCGCAGCGGGTGCCAGCTGCGCAACGTAGACGTCCGGCGTCTGCCCCAGTATTGCCGAATAGGCCAGGGACAGCGGCAAAATCCCCTCGCCAATCCCGCCGCCGATGATGGGCACAATGATGAAGAAGAAGGTGTGGTAAGGCGTATAACCAAACAGTGAGCCCACAATGAGGCCGCTCAGCACGGCCATGCATGTTCCGGCCACCAGTGGAACAAACATGCGCATCATCCCCTGGATCAGCAGCACCCGGTTCATCCCCAGAATGCTGCCGACCACCAGGCAGGCGATGACGAAATAGAGCAGATTCGCCTCTTTCATCAGCAGATGCACGGTATCAAGGGTATGTTTCCCGAATACGCCAAAATAGACCAGCACGGAGGGGACCATCAGGCACAGGATCGCCGGGCCGCCGATATCTTTCAGCACCGGGATTTGACGCCCTACTTTGGCAAACGCGAAGCCGAGGGTCATGATGACCGCGAGTCCACCAATCATATTTTTTGGCAGCAGCCCTGCCCAGGCGGACGTCGCCACAATCGCGGCAATCCCGACGAACAGCATCAACGGGACCGTGCCCACCTCGGTATTGTTGAGCCCAAAGGCAAAACGCGAGGTCGACAGTTCAGAAGTCGGTACAGGATTATCTTTCATATAATCACCTGAATTTGTGTTCGGATAAACAGAGAAAGGAATAACTGAAACTATTCCTGATACGAATAAATGTTCTTAAATATAAATAAAGACTTAGATGGCCTTTTCTAAAAACAGGCTCAACATGAAATTAGCACGGGCCTGCCGGGAGAAATGTGAACAATTCGGCTCTTTGCTTTTAAATAACTTAATTCAGCATTAAGTAACTAAAGTTATTTATGGCGACCGTTGTCGCTTTCTTGCGTCTTATCAATATTTGACGCAAGTATTAGTTATCCAACTAATGCAATCTTTTTGAAATTAATAAAACCAGAGAGAGTGTGACCCTTGTCACTCCTGCCCTGCTTTCTAAGCGCTAGATTAGCGCTGCAATAAAACACATAAAATACCCTACAGGAAATACTATGCCTTCATTACTATTACAGTCACTGTTTCCGCTCGTCTTTATAATGTTACTTGGATGGCTAAGTGGAAAGCTGGGATATTCCCGGCGAGAAGATGCAAACGTCATGGCAACCGTGGTGATTCGTTTCGCCCTTCCTTTCCATCTTTTTATCGGTGCACTGCATACCGACCCGAATAAAATTAAGAACCTGACCTTTATGGCCGTTTTAGTTGTCGGTTTAATGGGATCGTATTTACTGACGCTATTTATTTCGCGCTACGTTTTTCGCCACGATATCAAAACCAGCGCCATTCAGTCTCTGGTTTGCGCCTTTCCTGATATGGCCTACTTTGGCGCACCGGTCCTGGCGGTATTGATTGGGCCGGAAGGATTTATCGGCGTGCTGATTGGCAATATTATTACCAGCGTTATCATGATCCCTCTGACTATCGTCCTGATTCGTATGGGTGATAAAAACGGTCAAGATGGCCTGGAGGCACTGCACCCGGGCGCGATGATCGTGCAAAACCTCATCAAGGCGGCACGCAATCCTATCGTCTGGATCCCGGTCTCCGGCGTCTTGCTCAGCCTGGCCGGCGTGCAGATACCGTCCATTCTCAGCATGCCTATCGAAATGGTTGGCAAAGTTTCAGGCGGACTATCCCTGTTTGCCCTCGGCCTGCTGTTTTACGGTGAGCGTCCAAAACTGAACGTGCAGACGTTTACCAACATCAGTATTAAAAACCTTATTCAGCCGGCAATGATGGCCGCCGCAGGGATCGCCTTTGGCCTGAGCCACACCTTACTGCAGCAGGTCGTCATTATTGGCGCAACGCCTTCCGCGATTGCCGCAGGGATGTTTGCTTTACGCAGCGATACCTATATTGATACCGCATCCTCTTCCATATTAATTGGCACTGCCGTCGGGGTCGTGACCGAAGGCATTATGATCTATTTCATCTCTTAATCTGCTTTAAATAAAAAATTCAGGAGTTAACCATGTCCCGGAAAGAAGTTCTGTACACCCCCTATAACGGGGCCGTATTGCTGGAAAATCCGTTGCTAAATAAAGGACTCGCATTTATTAAAGAAGAGCGTGACAATTTTAATCTGCATGGGTTATTGCCGCACAACGTTGAAACCATTGAAGAACAAACCGAGCGCGCCTGGGTGCAGTTCTGCCATTTTAAAAGCGATATTTCACGTCATGTTTACCTGCGAAATATTCAGGACACCAATGAAACGCTCTTTTATAACCTCCTGCGTTCGCATCTCAAAGAGACGTTACCGATTATCTATACCCCGACGGTCGGTGAAGCCTGCGAGCATTTCTCCACGATTTATCGACGCGCGCGCGGCCTGTTTATTTCATGGCCGAATCGCCATCGTATTGATGAGATGCTGCAAAGCTTTTCGCGCAACGACGTTCGCGTGATTGTGGTGACGGACGGGGAACGTATTTTAGGGCTTGGCGATCAGGGCATCGGCGGAATGGGTATCCCAATTGGTAAGCTGTCGCTGTATACCGCCTGCGGAGGGATCCATCCGGCCTCTACCCTGCCGATTATGCTGGATGTCGGCACCAATAATCAGCAGCACCTCGACGACCCGATGTACATGGGCTGGCGCCACCCGCGCATCAGCGACGACCAGTACGCTGAGTTTATGGATATGTTTGTCAGCACCGTTAAAGCGCGCTGGCCCAATGTGCTCCTGCAATTTGAGGACTTTGCGCAGAAAAACGCCACCAGGCTGCTTCAGCGCTACCGCGACCAGCTGTGCTGCTTCAATGATGATATCCAGGGCACGGCCGCCGTGACCGCCGGTACGCTGATGGCGGCGGCCCATGCCGCGGGCACGCGCATTCGCGACCAGCGCGTGGTCTTCCTGGGCAGCGGCTCTGCCGGATGCGGGATAGCTGAAAAAATTGTGGCGCTGATGGTGGATGACGGCCTGACCGAGCCGGAAGCGCGCAGCCGGATCTTTATGGTCGATCGCTTCGGCCTGCTGACCGACGACATGACCAACCTGCTCGATTTCCAGAAAAACCTGCTTACCGCGCGCGACGCCGTATGCAGCTGGCAGGTTGACGCGAAGAACATTTCCCTGCTGGACGTGGTGAAGAACGCGCATCCCACGGTGATGATCGGCGTTTCGGGCCAGCCGGGGCTGTTCAGCGAAGAGATTGTCAAAGAGATGCATCGCCACTGTCCGCGCCCGATCATCATGCCGCTCTCGAACCCGACCTCGCGGGCGGAAGCCCAGCCGCAGGATCTTATCGCCTGGACCCAGGGTGCCGCGCTGGTGGCCACCGGCAGCCCGTTCGCCCCGGTATTCTGGGAGAATGAACACTACGAGATCGCCCAGTGTAACAACGCCTATATTTTCCCGGGCCTGGGGCTGGGCGTACTGGCCTGCAACGCGCGCCGGGTGACGGAAGAGATGCTGATGGCAGCAAGCCGCAGCCTGGCCGCGCAGTCTCCGCTGGTCACCACGGAAAAAGGCGGATTGCTGCCGCCGGTAGATCAGATTGAAACGGTTTCACGCCAGATTGCCGTTGCCGTCGCCCGGGCCGCGATTGAACAGGGCGTGGCTCCGGCGATAGATGATGAGACGCTGATGGCGCGTATTGAGAAGACCTGGTGGCAGGCGGACTATGCGCCGTACCGCAGGTCTGCGCTGTAAGCCTCGATCCTGCCCTCACTGCACGGTGAGGGCTGGATTGCTGCCTTAATGCTGGACGCCCGACCGTTCGGAAAGATCGGCGGCAGACAGGATATCAGCCTTTGGTGCCACGCTCTTGCGGCGGGCATACCGGTCAGGCTGACCTTCAGGACGCGTTTTGAAGCGCCGGTGCAGCCACATATACTGTTCTGGCGCCATCCGTACCGCCTGCTCAATCGCCCTGTTCATCTGCGTCGCAACAGATTCTTTATCGCCCCCCTGCAGCGACTCGCTGATATCCTCCAGAATAATCAGTTCGTAGCCTGTACCGTCCGCCCGGCGGCGCGGCACAAAGGGAATGACGGCAGGCTTAGCGCTTTTGACCAGCATATAGCTTCCAGCGGTCGTGGCGGCATCCGCAACCGCAAAGAACGGCACAAAGACGCTATTGGTTTTGCCATAGTCATGGTCCGGGGCGTACCACAAAATTTCATTCTGCTTCAGCGAGCGGATCATGCCCTTTAAATCATGACGATCGAGCATGGTTTTATTGGAGCGCAGGCGCCCGCGCGTCTGAAGCCAGTCCAGCAGCGCGTTATTATTCGGACGATACACCCCAATGCCGGGGTTGAGCATGCCAAAGATCCGCGCGCCCAGCTCAAGGGTGAGAAAATGCATGCCAACGAGCACCACGCCATTTCCCTTTGCCCGCGCCTTTTCCATGTGCTCATAACCCGTCACGGTAAAGCATTTCTTCACCCGCCACGCAGGCCAGAACCATGCCATCCCGGTTTCGATTACCCCCATTCCTACCGATTCAAAATTACGCTGCAGCAGTGACTCTCGCTCCGCCTTTTTCATCTCCGGAAAACAGAGTTCCAGGTTGCGGCGGGCAATCTCAACGCGGCGCGGAAGCAGGCGCATCGCCAGCCGTCCAAGACTGTGGCCGATTCGGAACAGCAGCGGATAAGGTAGCAGCATGATGAGCCACAGCGCGGCGATGCCGGCCCAGCTTAGCCAGTAACGAGGGTGAAGAAAGGCGAGTGAAAAACGGGGTAATTTTGTCATGAGAAAATTATCCTTTAGCGTGTCTGTCCTTAACTGATTCTGTTTGAGATCTTTCCTAAGGATGTATGAAATGTCAGTCAGAAACGTAAAGTGTAACGGATAAGATAAAACGCATTTTTATCGATTTTTGCGAAAAAGCGGGAAGACGAGACGGGAAAAACCGGGGAGGAGAGTTCCCCCCCGGCAATTGCGCTTACATTGAATAGCCTGGCTTTTTGATTAATTCGTCCAGCTTCGGTCCTATTTCGGTATCCCAGACCTGCTCTTTCCAGTCCTCCTGGTTCACCTGATTCAACGCAACGGACACCGAGCTGTCTTTGCTGTTGAAATGGCGAATAATGACCTCAGCAATATCCTCGGCCAGTGCGGTTTTTTGTTCGTCGTTCAAATCGCGGGGAAAACATTTGATATCTACGTGTGGCATATGCAGGCTTCCAGTTGTGAGTCAGGGCTCCACGTTATCAGATAATACCGTTGGCCTTTAACACCTTGTGCAGTTCCGGCAGCTGACATACGGTATCTGCGATGGCCGTCAGTTTCGGCGTATTGGCCGCAAACCAGTCATGGCGTGGCCCCCAGGTTCGCGCCACCGCGATATAAACATCCAGCAGCGTCAGCCGTTCACCCAGCGCAAACGGGGCGGCCTTGAGCTGAGTTTCGAACCACAAATAGAGGGACTTCCGGTATTCGATGCAGTTTTTCTGCAGCTGTTCAGGCGCATCCTGCGCCCAGCGTTCGGGATAGTCCGCATACGTAAACGTGGGATAGACGTTGGCCACAAACCAGATCAGCAAGCGCTGAAACTGCTGGCGTTCGGCCTGCCCCACGGGCGGCGCAAGATCGGGACATCTGTCGAGCACCATCAGGGCGATTGCCGCCGTTTCGGTCATGATGGCGCCATTTTCCAGCTCCAGCGTGGGTACCTGACACAGCGGGTTGAGCTTTTGCAGCAGCTCACGCTGCGGGCCGGGCTGGTCAAACCCGTCCACGTTGATAAATTGATAAGGGATATCAGCCAGGGTTAGCATCACTTCACCGATTGCCGAGCCCCAGCCGGGTACGCCATAGAGTTTAATCATGTTGCCTCCGCAGGGATGAAAACCCTAAGTGTATACCCGTCATACTTCAAGTTGCAGGTGCGTTGGCTGCACTCACTCACCCCAGTCACGTACTTGTGTACGCTCCCGGGGATTCGTTCCCTTGCCGCGTTACTCGGCCTGTAGCCTCGCCCCTTCGGGGCCAGCGCAAGCGCTGTTCAAAACGGCAAGCCGTTTTGTCCTGCAACTCGAATTATTTTGGGTATAGAGCACCATTAGTAGGTTATCCCAGGCGGGTTGACCTCCGACTGCGCCACCGCTTCGCCCTGCTCGCCCCAGCGCGCCAGCACCTTCTGGTAATCTCCGCGCTTAATCGCGCCGTCCAGCGCGGCCTGCAGCGCGTACACCAGCTCATTGCCCTTTTTGGTGGTGGTGGCGACATAGGCTTTTTTCGGCCCTAAACCGACCACGCGGGTTTTACCCGTGAGCGCCGCTTTGTAGGCTGAAACCGACTGAGGGCCAAAGAACACATCCGCCCTGCCGGACTGAATATAGAGATTGCCCGAGGCATCGTCGTGGAGATAGACCGGCAGCGCAGGCGCCCGCCCTGCCTTTTTGTTCTCTTCGTTCCAGCCCAGCAGAATGCGCTCCTGATTGGTACCAGAGCCGACGATCACCTTTTTCCCGGCCAGATCTTCCGCGCTTTTGATTGACTGGATCTCGCTGGTGGATTTCACCGAAAACGCCAGCGAATCGACGCGGTAGGTCGCAAAATCAAATTTCTCTTTACGCTGTTCGGTCACCGCAATGTTCACCAGCGCCACGTCGTAGCGCCCGGAGGCGATCCCGAGCGGCCAGTCTTCCCACGCCGTCGGCACCAGCTTCAGCTTTAGCCCCAGGCTGCCCGCCAGCAGGCGGGCGATATCCGGGTCGCTGCCAATGCGCGTGCGGTTATCGCTGGCCAGCAGCGCCAGCGGCGGAGAATTCAGCGCCGAAACGGCGACCGTCAGCGTACCCGGCTCAACGAATTTGTAATTGGCGGGGATCTTCCCCACGGCCTGACGATCCACCGTCACCGGCAGCGGCTGCTCGTTGGCTTTCAAATCAATGCTGGCGTGGCTCGCCGCCGTGAAGACCAGCCCCGCCAGAAGTCCATATTTCATTGGCACTCCTTACAAGACTTTGGAGAGAAACTGGCGCGTTCGCGCATGTGACGGACGGTTTAATACCTCGTCACTGCTTCCCTGCTCGACGATTTTTCCGTCGACCATAAACACCACCTGATCCGCCACTTCACGGGCAAAGCCGATCTCGTGGGTCACTACCACCAGCGTGGTGCCGGACCGGGCCAGCTTTTTGATCACGTCTAACACTTCCCCCACCAGCTCCGGGTCCAGCGCCGAGGTGGGCTCATCAAACAGCATCACGCGGGGACGCAGCGCCAGCGCGCGGGCAATGGCAATACGCTGCTGCTGCCCGCCGGAGAGATGACGAGACCAGGCATCGGCTTTATCCCGCAGCCCGACCACGTCCAGCAGGCTGTACGCCCTTTCCACCGCCTCCTTTTTGCTGAGCTTTTTATGCGCGATGGGCGCCTCAATCAGGTTTTCCAGCACCGTGAGGTGCGGAAAGAGATTGAAGTTCTGAAACACGTAGCCCACGTTGACGCGCTGCTTGAGGATCTCCTTCTCCTTCAGCTCATACAGCCTGTCGCCCTCACGGCGATAGCCGATGTAGTCTCCGTCGATCTGAATAAAACCTTCATCGACGCGCTCCAGGTGATTAATGGTGCGCAGCAGCGTCGATTTACCGGAGCCGGACGGCCCGAGGATCACCGTCACGGACCCGGGCGGGATCTCAAGCGAAACGTTGTCGAGCGCCTTATGGCGACCGAAATACTTGCTGACGCCGGTAATCGAAATATGTCCTTCAGGAGAGGCTTGCATGGACGGGCTCCTGTGCTGGCGTGGTGGTGACAGAACGGGTGCGACGAGCGGCACGGTTCTGGTTAACGGCAGAGCGGCGTTCGCTGCGGGCAAGCGCGCGCTCGACGCCATACTGGATAGCGGACAGGACGGTGGTGATCGCCAGATACCATGCGGCACCGACCATCAGCAGCGGGATCACCTCCTGCGTGCGGTTGTAGATCATCTGGATGGTATAGAACAGCTCCGGCATCGCCAGGACGTACACCATCGCCGTGCCCTTGGCGAGGCTGATGATTTCATTGAACCCCGACGGCAGAATGGTGCGCAGCGCCTGAGGCAAAATGATGCGCACCGTGCGTCGCCAGGCCGGCAGACCGAGCGCGGCGGCGGCCTCATACTGGCCGTGATCGACCCCGAGGAATCCGCCGCGAACGATCTCGGCGGTATAGGCGCTTTGCACCAGGGTGAGCCCCACCACGGCGGTAGAAAACTGACCCAGCACGTTGATGGTTTCAAAGCTGCCCCAGGTGATGCCGGTGAACGGCACGCCGAGCGAAAGCGTGTCGTAGAGATAGGAGAAGTTGTAGAGAATGATCAGCACCACGATCAGCGGCAGCGACCGAAACAGCCAGATGTAGGCCCACGCCAGGCTGCTCAGCAGCCAGGATGAAGAGAGTCTCGCCAGCGCCAGCATGCCCCCAAGCACCACGCTCAGCGCGGTGCCGATCAGCGTCAGCAGCAGGGTCTGCCCGACACCTTCGAGGATCACCGGGTCAAAGAACCAGCGGGCAAACACCGTCCACTCCCAGCGCGGGTTAAAGGCCACGGACTGAATCACGACCGCCAGGACAAACAGCGCCACCGCGGCGCCGACGGCCCGCAGCGGATAACGCGCCGGGACCACCTTAATGGTTTCAACGTTGCTCATCGTCGTTCCTCATGCGGTTTTACTGAACGCTTCGCGTACCAGCGTTTTGGTGAAGCGCAGCCGACCGTCAAACGGCGGCTGGCTGTACTCTTCCGGATCGCGGTTCAGATCGAACTGCGCCTGATAGCCCTGGCTGAGATAGAGCCGTACCGCTTCCGGCTGGCGAAATCCGGTTGTCAGGTATATTTGGCTGTACCCTGCCAGCACCGCCCTGCGCTCAAGCTCCTGCACCACGCGCCCGGCAAGCCCCTGCTGACGCAGGGTTTTGTCCGTCCAGATGCGTTTGATTTCTGCGGTGCGTTCGTCGAAAGGTTTGTACGCGCCGGTGGCGATAATCTTCCCGTCGCGCTCCAGTATGATAAACAGCCCCTGCGGCGCTAAATACCACTCTGTAAGCTCAACTTCCGCGTCTTTGGAGAAGTAGTCCCCGTAGCGGGCGGCATATTCACCGAACAGCCCTTCGATAATGGGCTGAAGCTCGGCGTCTTCCGGTGAAACATCACGAAATCGTTCGCTCATCACGCCTCCTTAATCGCCCAGGCCAGCCGGGTTCACTTCTGACTGAGGAATACGCTCAACGCCTTCCCCCCAGCGGTTCAGCACTTTGTCGTAGTCGCCGTTTTTGATCACGCCGTTCAGCGCGGTTTGCACCGGCTCAACCAGCCCGCTGCCTTTCTTCAGCGTAACCGCAATGTGCGCCGCCTTCGGCCAGCCGCCGTCGACGCTACCCACCAGTTTGGTTTTCCCGTTCAGCGCCGCTTTCCAGGCGCCAATCACGTTCGGACCAAAGTAGGCATCCGCGCGCCCGGACTGCAGGGCCAGCGTTTGTGCCGCATCGTCTTTGGTGTAGATCGGGGTAAAGGGCTTCAGGCCCTTCTTCAGGTTTTCGGCATTCCAGGCCAGGAGGATGGCCTCCTGGTTGGTGCCGGAGCCGACGATAATCCGCAGCCCGGCGATGTCCTCAGCCTTTTGCAACGACTTGATCGGGCTGGTTGATTTCACGTAGAACCCGAGGGAATCTTTGCGGTAGGTGGCAAAGTCAAACTTCTCTTTACGCTCTTTGGTGACGGTGATGTTGCTGATAGCGGCATCATATTTCCCGGAAGCCACGCCCAGCGGCCAGTCTTCCCAGGAGGTTGGCACCACGTTTAGCTCCAGCCCGAGGCTGTCAGCGACCAGACGGGCGACGTCAACCTCGCTTCCCAGCAGCGTTTTGTTGTCGTCGGAAAACACCGTCAGCGGTGGTTGATTGAGGCCCGCCACCGCCACGGTAAATTTCCCCGGCACGGCAAAGCGATAATCTTTCGGCAGCTGTGCCACCGCCTCGCTGTTTTTGACGGTATTAACCGGCGTTTTATTGGCCTCGATGCTCACGCCGGTGCCGTTAATATTCACATTCTCTGCCCAGACGGCAGGGGTAAAGGCCAGCGCGAGCGCCAGAATAAGCGTTGTTTTCTGCATAGCGGGGTTCTCTTTTATTGTTGTGTGTATTGGTTTTTAGGTTCGTCTAAGCCGAGGCTTTCGCGCAGCGTGGTGCCCGGGTAGTCGGTACGGAACAGGCCGCGCGCCTGTAAAACGGGCACTACCTGGTCAACAAAGCGCGGGAAGGTGTCCGGCGTACCGCCCTGAATGATGAAGCCGTCTGCGGCATAGCCTTCAAACCAGGCCTGCAGGCCGTCGGCCACCTCTTCCGGCGTACCGGAAAAGCGCGGTCGCGGCGAGGCGGCTTCCAGCGCCACCTGACGCAGGGTTAAGCTGCGCTCGCGGGCGTTACGCTTAATTTCATCAGTGGTGCTGCGGAAGCTGTTTTTGCCTAAGTCGCCGATATCCGGGAACGGCTCGTCGAGCGGGTACTGGCTGAAATCGTGATGTTCGAAATAGCGTCCGAGGTAGTTGAGGGCATCGTTAATCGACACCAGCGCCGCCGTGGTTTGATACTGGTTTTCCACGTCATCGGCGTCTTTACCCACAATCACGCTGACGCCCTGGAAAATATGTAAATCTGACGCGCGGCGTCCGTTACTTTCCAGCTGCTGCTTCACGTCGCGATAAAAGGCTTTTGCCTCATCGAGGGTCTCGTGATGGGTAAAAATGGCGTCGGCATGTTTCGCCGCCAGCTTTTTCCCGTCGTCCGACGCGCCCGCCTGAAAGACAATCGGCCGCCCCTGCGGCGTTCGACCAATATTCAGCGGCCCGGCGACCTGGAAGAAATCACCGTGGTGGTCCAGGGTATGCAATTTTGCCGGGTCAAAAAACTGACCGCTCTCTTTGTTGCGCACAAAGGCATCGCCTTCCCAGGAATCCCATAGCCCTTTCACCACGTCGAGATATTCATCCGCAATGCGATAGCGCAGCGCGTGCTCGGGATGTTTTTCACGGGAAAAGTTCTTCGCTGACCCTTCCAGCGGCGAAGTCACCACGTTCCAGCCCGCGCGTCCGTTGCTGAGGTGGTCGAGGCTGGCGAACTGGCGCGCCGTAGTGAAAGGCTCGCTGTAGGAGGTGGATAAGGTTCCTACCAGCCCCAGGCGCGAGGTGATGCTGGCGAGAGCGGATAACACCGTCAGCGGTTCAAAGCGGTTTAAAAAATGCGGGATCGATTTCTCGTTGATATAGAGACCGTCGGCAACGAATAAAAAATCAAGTTTGCCCTCCTCCGCCTTTAACGCCGTCGCTTTGACGAAATCAAAATTGATGCTGGCATCGGCGACGGCCTCAGGGTGACGCCAGGCGGACATATTTCCCGATGCACCATGCAAAATGGTCCCGAGCCGCAGTTGACGATGTGCAGACATATTCACCTCTCCAGAATTAAACGTGTTGCAGGGCTTTTTCCGCAAGCTGTGCAAAATAGCGGGCAGCGGGCTCAATTAATGCCTCATCCGGGTTGAATGCCGGATGATGTAAACCATACGGGCTGTTGCTGCCGATGCTGACAAACGCCCCCGGGATCTGCTGCAGATAGACCGCGAAATCTTCCCCGCCCATATGCAGCTCGGCGTGCCGGGTTTCGTAGCCTGCTTCTCTGGCGACCGAGGTGGCGAAATCGGCCCAGCGCTCGTCGTTCACCAGCGCGGTGGGCCCGGCATACCAGGTGATATCAATCTGCGCGCTAAAGGCGCTGGCAAACCCGGCGGCGATTTCGCCCACGCGGGCTTTCACGTTCTGCTGCACTTCCGTGCGGTGGGTGCGCAGCGTGCCTTCCAGCTCGACGCTTTCCGGCAGCACGTTCCAGGTGTTACCGCCTGCAATGCGCGTCACGCTCAGCACCACCGAATCCAGCGTATTGACGTTGCGGCTGGCGACGCTTTGCAGCGCCGTCACCAGCTGGCTCGCCAGCACGATGGCGTCATTACCTTCGTGCGGACGTGCGGCGTGCGCACCCTTACCGGTAATGCGGATCACGAAGCGATCGACGTTGGCATAAAACGGCCCGCCTCGGGTAGCGAACTCACCGACCGGCAGGCCGGGCTCGTTATGCATGCCGAAGATGGCGCTGACGTCGCGCAGGGCGCCGGCCTGCACCATGCTCTTCGCACCGCCAAAGTTCTCTTCGGCAGGCTGAAACAGGATCCGCACCCGGCCGTTAAGCGAGGCTTCCCGCTCTTTCAGCTTTAACGCGGCGCCGAGGATCACGCTGGTGTGGATATCGTGTCCGCAGGCATGCATTACGCCTGCACGCTGGGAGCTAAACGGCACGCCGCTGCGCTCTTCAATCGGCAGGGCATCAATATCTGCGCGCAGCGCAATCAGTTTGTTGCCCGAGCCGATTTCCGCCACCAGCCCGGTCGACAGGTCGTAAGGCTGCGGGGTGATCCCGGCATTCGTCAGCCACTGGCGCAGACGCGTTGTGGTTTCCACTTCCTGGCCGGAGAGCTCCGGGTTCTGGTGCAGCTCGCGACGCCAGGCAATCAGCTGTTCGCCAAAGCTCATACGGTGACCTCCTTGTTAAGACGCGCCTCGGCAAGCAGGCGCAGCGACGCGACGCGCGTTGCCCCCTCCGCTACCGGCGTGTCGATGATAAATTCGTCAATGCCCCACTTTTCATGCAGGGCGTTAAGCTGTTCGAGCACCGACTCAGCCGTACCCGCCAGCAGCGACTGCGCCCGACGTGCAATGCGCACCGGCTCGCTGCCCGCCTGGCGCGCAAAGGCGTAGGCCTGCTCTTCGCTGGCCACGGTGACTCGCTGGCCGTTTGCCAGCTCAACGCCCCACACTTCGACCTTCTGCGCCAGGGCTTCCGCCTCTGCCTGCGTCGGCGCGACAATCGCCTGTACCGCCACAATTACGTCCCGCGCGCTGTTCTTACGCCAGGTCGAGACCACCTCGCGCAGCAGGTCCGGGTCACCGTTCAGATGCGCGGCAAACACAAAGTGCCAGCCGAGCCCGGCGGCCAGCAGCGCGCTATCGATACTCGCGCCCAGCAGGAAACCCTCTGCAGGCAGCGGCGGCAGCGGCGTGGCGCGAACGGCCTCTTCATGAGACTGATGCTCAGGACGGATCCAGCGATCGAGCTGGGCCAGCTGTTCGGCGAAGCTGCCCTTTTCCTCTTGATTCAGCCCCTGCTGCAGCGCGCGGGTTGAGAGCGGCAGCCCGCCGGGGGCTTTTCCGACGCCGAGATCCACGCGGCCGGGCGCCAGCGCGGCCAGCACGTTAAAATTCTCGGCGACTTTATAAGGGCTGTAGTGCTGGAGCATCACGCCGCCGGATCCGACGCGGATGCGCGTTGTCTGCCCGAGGATCCAGGCAATCAGCAGCTCCGGCGAGGGGCTGGCAAGGTGGGGAGTGTTGTGGTGTTCGGCAATCCAGAAGCGGTGATAGCCCAGATTTTCTGCCTGCTGCGCCAGCGCCAGGGTACGCGCCAGTGCATCGGCAGCCGTTTCGTTTTCAGCGATGGGGCTTTTATCCAGAATGCTGATTCGCCATGACATGTTGCGTTCTCGTTTGACTTAACATGTCGACATTATTAAAGGCGCATTTCACCACTGAGAAACAATTAATTTACATTTAGTTTGCCGGAAATCAGATATATAAAACCATGCTAAGAATAAGACTTTAAGTCGGCAATCAGCGTTTTCCCCTGCTCGCGCCGGGTAATGCGGACGAAGCGAATATGCCCATACTGCGGGTTTTGCAGATCGGCTTCATAACGCGTTCGGTTGTTACGCCAGGTTTTCATCGTCCAGATGAGAATGGACTCTCTGCTGAAGAACGCGCGCCGGAAACTCTCTTTGTTCCCGGTGCCGGGCCAGAGCTCGCGCTTATGCCAGGCGCGTTTGACTGCCCTGGTGACCGCCTGCCAGAGGGTGCGGGCAAAGCCATAATCCACCCACACCACAACGTCGACATTACGCCATTTCACCGGCCGCGTGCGGTTATAGTTGCCGTCAAGCACCCAGTCTGGCGAAGCCTGTAGCGCCTGCTCCAGCTTTTCCTGAAACACATCGTCCGGCGTTCCCTGCCAGTCAGGTCGCCAGTAGAGTCTGTCCATCTCGATATAGGGAATAGCCAGTTCGGTCGCAATCTGCTTCGCCAGCGTGCTTTTTCCGCTCCCGCTGGTCCCGATGACGTTAATTTTCACCTCAGCCTCACTGTGTTATCGAAAACTGACCAAATGATAGCGTTTTGATCCTGTTAACGAAACGCTATTTCAGCATGACAATTTTTCCTGAGAGACGATCTCCCTCTTTCAGTTTGGGTTATGTCGTTTATTTGCAGCGACTCCAGAATACACCCCTGAAAATATTTTCATTTTTATTACATTCGAGAACATTAGCAGATTAAAAATAATGAACAACGGGTATTTCAGGCAGTCAGAATTTCAGACAGAATATGCAGCAGTTCTTTATATAAAAATAATCACATTAATCTTGCCGGAGCATTTTCCGGGCATTTTTTATTCTTGCACATCATCATGGAGTTACTCATGAGGCGTAACAGTCCCGTTACACAAAACGAGTATTTACTTAACGATGGTTCGACGTTAATGTCGACCACCGATACCAAAAGCCATATTACCTATGCTAATTCCGCTTTTATCGAAGCCAGCGGATATAAAGAAGAACATCTTCTGGGTGAGCCGCATAACCTCATCCGCCATCCCGACATGCCTGCCGAAGCGTTTGGCGACATGTGGTATACCCTGCAGCAGGGTGAGACCTGGACGGGGCTGGTGAAGAACCGTCGTCATAATGGCGACCACTACTGGGTGCGGGCAAACGTGACGCCTGTCTGGCAGGGTGGATCCCTGACGGGGTATATTTCCGTGCGAAATATACCCGCACGGGAAGAGATTGCGGCCAGTGAAAAACTGTATGCAAAAGTGCGTAATAACGAATTAAAACATTACCGCTTTTATAAAGGGTTACTGGTTCGGCGCGGTTTATTTTCGTTTATGTCGCTCTTTAAATGTCTTAGCACCAGTAAACGCATCCATCTGGGTATTGCGACGACGGCGTTACTCTCCTGCCTGGCGGTGTATTTATTCCCTGATAAACTTGTGCAGTCGGGAAGTCTGGCGCTGCTGTTTATTGCCCTGACCTATTATCTTCATGCGCAGATCGCCCGTCCGGTAAAATCTATTGTGCAACAGATGCAGCGCGTGGTTTCAGGACGTAAAACGGACTATTACCATTTTGACAGGATCGACGACATCGGGCTGATGATGCGTCTGGTAAATCAATCAGGCTTGAACCTCAATTCGCTGGTTGACGACGTCGGGGCGCAAATCAGCGGGATTGGCACCATCAGCCAGCAGGTCGCGAAAGAAGGTGCAGCGCTGCAGACGCGTTCAGAAGAGACCGCAGACTTTCTGCAGCAAACCGCGTCGGCGGTGGAAGAGATCGCCAGCGCGGTGGAGCAGACTGCAGAAACGGCTAAAGAAGCCACGGAGATGGCGGATCGCACCCGCGACAGCGCCCACCGCGGTGAAGCGATGATGAAAGAGACCATCGGTATGATGCAATCCGTGTCGCAGGATAACAGCCAGATCGTCGATATTATCAGCGTTATCGATCGTATTGCCTTCCAGACCAACATTCTTGCGCTGAATGCGGCCGTGGAAGCGGCGCGTGCAGGTGAAGCCGGGCGCGGTTTTGCCGTGGTGGCGGCCGAGGTGCGCAATCTTGCGCAGCACTCCGCGACGGCGGCGAAAGAGATCAAAGCGCTGATTGAGAAAAACGTCGCCAGCGTCAACGCAGGCGTGGAGAAGGTAGAACAAACCGAAACGCAGCTGACGGTTATGATCGACAACGTGCTGCGGGTCTCCTCCCTGATTAAGGAGATCGGCCACGCCACGCAGGAGCAAACCCAGGCGCTGACGCTCATCAACGCCTCTATCTCCCGTATCGGCGCAATGACCCACAACAATACGGGGATGGTGGATAACGTCACTCACGCGGCGAATCACCTGACGCAGCGCACCACGCGCCTGCAGCAGGCGATTGCCGTTTTTGGCGGTTAGCCGCTGGGGTTTTGAAGTCTGAGTCCATTTTTGTGCGTTATCGCAGAGCCGTCGTCAGCCTGTTACCGCTTTCAGGTTACAGGCGGATGCTCTGCAACAGTTAAAATCTTTACCACCTGGTAATAATTAAGAGATTCTGATGATTAAATAATCAACCCGCCAAATGTTTTGTCTAAAAACTCATCACGATTCAGCGTGTTGTGATCGCCGTCTGCTCTGACCACACGATTTCCTTCGACGTGCATCACTTTCGGCACGGTTATATTTTGCGTCGCTTATGAATTGCAGGTAGGATGCCTCGCCATGTTTCGCCTTATCCATACGCAGAATGACTGGGAAGGCGACATGTGTTTGCGCAGAAGCAATCGTTTGTATTGCGCTCTGCCAGGCAGGACTATCACGATAATGGTTCAGACAGGCAAACAGGTAACTCAATGAAAACAAGCAATAAAAGCGCAGCCGATCATCATGCTGCTAAACGTCGCTGGTTGAACTCCCACGAAGAGGGCTACCACAAAGCGATGGGCAACCGTCAGGTTCAAATGATCGCCATCGGCGGCGCTATCGGAACGGGTCTGTTTTTAGGTGCCGGTGCGCGTCTGCAAATGGCTGGCCCGGCTCTCGCCCTGGTCTATCTGGTGTGCGGGATCTTCTCTTTCTTCATTCTTCGTGCGCTGGGCGAACTGGTACTGCATCGCCCTTCCAGCGGAAGCTTCGTCTCTTACGCCCGTGAATTCCTCGGTGAAAAAGCGGCCTACGTTGCGGGCTGGATGTACTTCGTCAACTGGGCGATGACCGGTATTGTCGATATCACCGCCGTTGCGCTGTATATGCACTACTGGGGCGCGTTTGGCGATGTGCCGCAGTGGGTCTTTGCGCTTGGCGCGCTGGCGATTGTCGGCACCATGAACATGATCGGCGTGAAGTGGTTCGCGGAGATGGAGTTCTGGTTTGCGCTGGTAAAAGTGCTGGCCATCGTGGTGTTCCTGGTCGTGGGTACCGTCTTCCTCGGCAGCGGTAAACCGCTGGACGGCAATGCCACCGGCTTCCACCTGATAACCGATAACGGCGGATTCTTCCCGCACGGTCTGCTGCCTGCGCTGGTCCTGGTTCAGGGCGTGGTGTTCGCCTTCGCCTCCATCGAACTGGTGGGTACCGCAGCAGGTGAATGTAAAGATCCGCAGACCATGGTGCCAAAAGCCATTAACAGCGTGATCTGGCGTATCGGTCTGTTCTACGTCGGTTCCGTGGTGCTGCTGGTTCTGCTGCTCCCGTGGACTGCCTATCAGGCAGGTCAGAGTCCGTTTGTGACCTTCTTCTCTAAGCTCGGCGTGCCTTACGTTGGCAGCATCATGAACATCGTGGTCCTGACGGCGGCGCTCTCCAGCCTGAACTCCGGTCTTTACTCTACCGGTCGTATCCTGCGCTCCATGTCGATGGGCGGTTCTGCGCCGAAGTTCATGTCGAAGATGAGCAAGCAGCAGGTTCCCTATGCGGGGATTCTGGCAACGCTGGTGGTTTACGTTTTTGGCGTGTTCCTGAACTATCTTGTGCCGTCCCGCGTATTTGAGATCGTTCTGAACGTGGCTGCACTGGGGATTATCGCCTCCTGGGCCTTTATTGTGGTCTGCCAGATGCGTCTGCGCAAAGCGATCAAAGAAGGCAAAGCGGCTGATGTGAGCTTCAAGATGCCGGGCGCACCGGTGACCTCCTGGCTCACCCTGCTGTTCCTGTTCAGCGTGCTGGTGCTGATGGCGTTTGACTACCCGAACGGTACTTACACCATTGCGACCATTCCGCTGCTGGCGGTACTGCTGATTGCCGGCTGGTTCGGCGTGCGTAAGCGCGTTCACGAAATTCACAGCACCGCGCCGGTTCATCACGACGATGAAAAACACGACGCACCGCTGGTGGAAGAAACCTCGCGTTAAGCGTCCGTAAGCATCAAAAAGGGAAGGCAAATGCCTTCCCTTTTTTATTTACAGCGCGATACGAATGACGTCGTCAGGCTGGGTGGCTTCCTGCTGGCGAGTCGATTTTTGTTTCACCGTCACGTACAGGGTTTTGCCATCCGCAGAGAGCGCCAGGCTGTTCGGGTAGACCGGCGTGTCGAAGGTTTTTGTGACCTTATACGTTTTCGCGTCAATCACGCTCACCTTACCCGCTTCACGGTGCGTCACGTAAACCTCATTGCGCGTTGGGTTAAACAGGACGGCCAGTGATTCAGGCGCGGCGATCTTCTCCATCACGCTGCCGTCTTTCAGGCTCACCACCAGCACTTCCGGCTGTTTTGAATCGGTCAGGAACGCGCGCTGGCCGACGGTATCGAGGCTGAGGTTCAGGTAGAAGTGCTCTTTGCCGTCATCCTGCACTTTTTTGCGGCTCAGGATTTTATTGGTGGCCGTATCAATGGTTACCAGCTCGCCGTCCGCATTCGTGGTGTACAGACGTTTTGCCTGCGCATCCAGCGCCAGGCCGGTGCTGTACGTACCGGTATTGGCAATGGTCTCTTTCAGCTTCAGCGTGGCGCCGTCCACCACCCAAATCACGCTCTCTTTGCCGACACCGGTGATGTAAATCGTGTTGGTCGCGTCATCCGCCACCAGCTGGCGCGGCTGCAGCGGTTTGATGGTTTCACTGCGCTGGCGATTATCGAGCACCAGTCGCCCTTTCACGTCGCCCGTTTTCGCATCGATGGCCGTCACCGCGCCGTTGATGGTGTTGCCAAACCACAGGGTTTGCGTCGCGCCGTCGAGCGTGGCGCCAAAGGGTTTGAGATCGCTGTGAATCGCCTGCGTCACGTCC
The DNA here is from genome assembly GCF_007035645.1 of Enterobacter asburiae. Lineage (NCBI taxonomy): Bacteria > Pseudomonadati > Pseudomonadota > Gammaproteobacteria > Enterobacterales > Enterobacteriaceae > Enterobacter > Enterobacter asburiae. Next base: position 2,084,110 of record NZ_AP019632.1, on the reverse strand, counting down.
AGCGTGACCGGATCAAGGCGATAGATAACTCCGCCCTTATCGGTTTTGCGGCTTTGCGAGGTCGCCACCCACAGCGCATTCTCCTGCTGGCTAACCGCCATTTCATACGCCCCTTTGCCCACCGCTTTACGCAGCACCTCTTCGGCGGCATGCACCTGGAACGTCCCGGCAAGCAGTAAAGTGGCAGACAGCAGTGACAGGCTCAGACGCGGCGAGCACAGATGACGTAAAGACATAACAATTCCTTTTCTGAAAAGAGGGGTTGGGCTGACATCACTTCCGGCAGGCAACGTCATGGCATTGCCTTTTGATAATGAGAATAGTAATCATTAATGAACTGAATGTGGAGTTTTTCTTTCGCGTCTCGCCTTTCATTAACGCAATGTGCGGTTATAGTTTTCAAAACATTTACAAAACCTTTAACATGTATGGACATGTTCCATTTGGTTCGTTTATACACCACAACCGGTTTTATTCATGAAAATCATTTCTGCCCGTAAGGCTTCTCTCCCGCTGCTGCTGGTTCCCGTTATTTTCGCGCCGCTAACCGCAATGAGCGCGGAGGAACAGACCATGATCGTCAGCGCCACGCCGCAAACCGTATCGGAACTGGATACCCCGGCCGCGGTCAGCGTCGTCAATGGCGATGACATGCGCCACGCCGCGCCGCGCATCAACCTGTCTGAATCTCTTGGCAGCGTCCCGGGACTGCAAATTCAGAACCGCCAGAACTATGCCCAGGATCTCCAGCTTTCAATGCGTGGGTTTGGTGCCCGCTCAACGTTTGGCGTGCGCGGTATCCGTATGTATGTCGACGGTATCCCTGCCACTATGCCGGACGGACAGGGCCAGACCTCTAACATCGATCTCTCCAGCGTGGAGAGCGTTGAAGTGCTGCGCGGCCCCTTCTCTGCCCTGTACGGCAACGCCTCCGGCGGCGTGATTAACATCAACACCCAGACCGGTCAGCAGCCGCCTACCATTGAAGCCAGCAGCTATTACGGCAGCTACGGTACCTGGCGCTACGGCATGAAAGCCACCGGCGCGATGGGTGACGGCACCCACGCGGGCGATGTGGATTACACCGTTTCCACCACCCGCTTCACCACCAAAGGCTACCGCGACCACAGCGGCGCGCGGAAAAACCTCGCTAACGCCAAACTGGGCGTGCGCATTGACGACGTCAGCAAGCTGACGCTGATTTTCAACAGCGTGGACATGAAGGCCAACGATCCGGGCGGGCTGAGCTATCAGGAGTGGCAGAACAATCCGCGTCAGTCTCCGCGCGGCGATCAGTACAACACCCGCAAGACCATCAAGCAGACCCAGGCCGGTCTGCGCTACGATCGTCAGCTCAGCACTCAGGACGACCTCAGCGTGATGATGTACGCCGGCGAACGTGAAATGACGCAGTACCAGTCGATTCCGTATCAGCCGCAGCTGAAAGCCTCCCACTCCGGCGGCGTGATCGATATGCAGCGTCATTATCAGGGTATCGATACCCGCTGGACGCACCGCGGCGAGCTGCTGGTGCCGGTGACGTTTACTACCGGCCTGAACTACGAAAACCTGAGCGAAGATCGTCGCGGATACGAGAACTTCGTGATGAACAACGGCGTGCCGGACTACGGCGTGAAGGGTGACAAGCGTCGAAACGAACGTAACCTGATGTGGAACGTTGACCCTTACCTGCAAACCAGCTGGCAGCTGACGCAGAAACTGTCGGTAGATGCGGGAGTGCGCTACAGCTCGGTCTGGTTTGATTCCAACGACCATTACGTTACGCCGGGCAACGGCGATGACAGCGGTGACGCGAGCTATCACAAGTGGCTCCCGGCCGGTTCCGTGAAGTATGCGGTGACGGACGCATGGAACCTCTACGCTGCCGCAGGGCGTGGATTCGAAACGCCAACCATCAACGAGCTCTCCTATCGCGCCGATAACCAGGGCGGCCTGAACATCGGCCTGCAGCCGTCCACCAACAACACGTATGAAGTGGGCAGCAAAACCCGCATCGGCAATGGCCTGCTGACCGCGGCGCTGTTCCGCACCGATACGGATGATGAGATCGTGGTGGATGCCAGCTCTGGCGGGCGTACCAGCTATAAAAATGCCGGTAAAACCCGTCGTCAGGGGGTGGAAGTCTCCCTCGACCAGCAGTTTGCCGAGAACTGGAAGCTGAAGATGGCATGGACTTACCTGGATGCCACCTATCGGACTAACGTCTGCAGCGACGCAGACTGTAACGGTAACCGTATGCCGGGCATTGCCCGCAACATGGGTTACGCCTCGTTTGGCTGGCAGCCGGATGAAGGCTGGTACGCGGGTTCAGACGTGCGCCACATGAGCGACATCATGGCCGATGACGAGAATACGGCGAAAGCGCCATCGTATACGGTGGTCGGGCTGAACACCGGGTACAAATTCAACTACGGCAGCTGGGGCATGGACGTCTTTGGCCGCGTCGATAACCTGTTCGATAAAGAGTACGCGGGCTCGGTTATTGTCAACGAGTCTAACGGTCGTTATTACGAGCCTGCACCAGGCCGTAACTACGGGGTCGGGCTGTCGGTCTCTTATCGCTTCGAGTAAGCAATAAGAAAAGTTTATTTTATTAATGAAATAACGCTCCTGATGGCAATAAACCATCAGGAGTTATTCACCAGATAAATAATTAGGGGCGGAATATAGTCGCTCTGCTAAATAATCTCTTAGTTAAAATATTGTCGCTGTAAAAGCAAATTCGCTTCATCAATCACCTTATCAATCGCCTTCTGGCAGGCAACAACATCTCTTCGCTCAAGGGCGGAAAGCAGTTCGTCATAGTGATATGTCGAGGCTTTGATGTCGTTAAGCTCCTGATGCAGATAGTTCATACAGGGCCCGATGCGCACCCACAGCTGCTCTATTAAGGCATTAAGCGTAGGCATTTCCGCATACTGATAAAGCGTAAACCGGAAGACGCGATTCGCATGCAATGCCTGCTGGACGTTCCCGTTGCGCATGGCCTCATGAAAGGCATCCGACAATTTGCGCAACGCCTCCAGTTTGCTATCAGACATATTCTGACAGGCCGCGGCGACCGCCATCGGCTCAAGCTGCTTGCGGATAGCGTTAATCTCGTTATAGCGCTCCAGCGTGACCTCCGGAACCAGAAATGCCTGCGCCGGCGTGGCGTGTAGCGCCCCTGATGACACCAGGCGCAACAGCGCCTCGCGAACAGGGGTAATACTGGTTCCTAATTTATCGGCAATCTCTTTCGTAATCAGTCGTGCCCCAGGTTTGAGTGAGCCTGTAATTAACGCTCCTTTCAAACTGTGTTCAACTTGCATGGTAAGACTGACCCTTTGGGCTTTTTCTAAGTGGTCCAAATCAAGCATGTTCAATTCCTGTAGCTAAAACTTAATGCTATTTTTAAACGCCAGTTTTAATAAAACGACGCTGGTCCGATATATCCTGTATCGTCATGCCTGGTGGTGGGAAGTACGTAAAAACATCAAAAAAGCAAAGTTTGTTTTTTTATTGGTTTCGGGCCCGTCCGGGAAGCGGGCGCGAAATGCCATGTTCATTAATTAAAGACAATATATCGTATCTTCACAAATAAATATGGCGGGAAACCCCGCCATAGTGCTGTTTATTTATTGTCACTCGCGACGCGAATCACGACTTTGCCGAAGTTACGCCCTTCGAGCAGGCCAATCAGCGCCTCGGGCGCGTTCTCCAGCCCGTCCGTTATCTGTTCACGATAGTGGATTTTGCCCTCCTGCACCCAGCGTCCCATCGCTTCCTGGAACTCTTTAATGCGGTGACCGTAATCCTGGCCGATGATAAAGCCCTGCATACGAATGCGTTTCTTCAGGATGGTCGCCATCAGGAGCGGCAGGCGATCCGGCCCCTCGGGCAGGCCCGTCGCATTGTAGCCGCTCACCAGGCCGCACACCGGCACGCGCGCGGAGGTATTCAGTAACGGCAGCACGGCGTCAAATACTTTCCCGCCGACGTTTTCATAATAGACGTCAATTCCTTGCGGACAGGCACGTTTCAGCTGTTCGGCAAAGTCGGCCGCGTGATGATCCAGACACAGGTCAAACCCGAGGACCTCAACGGCATGGCGGCATTTTTCAGCCCCGCCGGCGACGCCGACCACCCGGCAACCTTTGATTTTACCGATCTGCCCGACGGTCGCGCCAACCGGGCCTGTCGCCGCGGCGACCACCAGCGTTTCGCCCGCTTTTGGCTGCCCGATATCCAGCAATCCCATATAGGCGGTAAAGCCCGGCATACCCAGAATACCCAGCGCCCAGGAAGGATGTGACGGATTTTCGCCCAGCTTCACCAGGCCGCTGCCGTCCGAGAGTTCATATTCCTGCCAGCCGCTGTAGCCCAGCACCCACTCCCCGGCTTTGAAGTCGGGATGATTCGACTGCTCAACGCGGCTGACCGTTCCCCCCACCATCACCGCGCCCAGCTCAACCGGTGGTGAATAGGATGGCGCATCGCTCATGCGCCCCCGCATGTACGGGTCCAGCGACAGCCAGACGGTGCGCAGCAAAAGCTGTCCCTCAGCCGGGGCGGGAACAGGCTGCGCTTCGAGACGAAAATTTTCCGCCACCGGCGCACCCTGAGGACGGGAGGCCAGTACCCAGCGGCGATTTTGCGAAACAGGTTGATTCATCGGGATCTCCTTCTGGTACAAATGTCATTACAGCCTGGCTCACGATCGGCGTTATCGCATTAGCATTACGAGGCAGACTGGTTAAGCCGTACGACCAGATAGATGCAGGTTTCATTCGTTTCGTTGATGAACCGGCAGTCATTTGGCGGCCCCAGCTCGAGACAGTCTCCGGCGTGCATTTCGTGGCGCGTATCGCCCTCCTGAAACACCAGCTCGCCGGACTGAAGCCAGATAAGCTGACGTGCCAGCGCGTAAGAAGAGGCAGGCATCGGAACATCGCTGCCCGCGGGCAATTCAACCTGAACAAGGTCGATGGGAAGATCGGTGCGGGGAGAAACATGGCGGCGGAGGTAGTGCGTCTGTGGGTCGCGCCAGACGGGCTGGTTGGCAAGGCGCAGCAGCTTGCCCTCCTGCATTTCGGCCCGGGCAATGAGCGTGGACATGCTGATACCAAACGCGCCGGACAGACGGGCCAGCAAGGTGGCTGTCGGGCTGCTGTCTCCGCGTTCTATCTTGTGGATCATCGCGCGCGAGACCCCTGCCCGGTCAGCAAGCTCGCTCAGGGACCATCCGCGAGACTCGCGTTCAAGGCGAATTCTTGCGCTAATCCGTTGATTCATTGTGTCTGTTATGGTGTTCATGACGTCATACTATAGTGTATGAACGGCATTTCAATGGGCTTTTGATAACAAAAAAATATGGCTTATGCCGTAGCGATCGGGAGATACGATTGTGTAATATCGTAGGAATAACGTAATACTATAGTAAACAACACACAGAGGGTTAATCATGATCGTTCGTCATGCCTGCAAGGAAGACTGCGCCGCGATAGGAAAAATCTACAACCACGCGGTGCTGCATACTGCCGCGATCTGGAACGATAAAACCGTCGATACCGATAACCGAATCGCCTGGTTTGAGGCGCGCACGCTCGCGGGTTACCCGGTTCTGGTGAGTGAGGAAGACGGCGTTATCACCGGTTACGCCTCTTTCGGTGACTGGCGCGCCTTCGACGGTTTCCGTCATACGGTTGAGCATTCGGTCTACGTCCACCCGGACCATCAGGGAAAAGGCATTGGCCGCACGCTGATGATCGCGCTGATTAACGAGGCCCGCGCCATCGGCAAACACGTGATGGTGGCCGGTATTGAAGCGCAAAACCATGCCTCGATTCATCTCCACGAAACTCTTGGTTTTGTCACCACGGGGCAGATGCCGCAGGTGGGAACCAAGTTTGGCCGCTGGCTGGACTTAACCTTTATGCAGCTGCAGCTGGACGAGCGCAGCGATCCGGACGCTATCCCATGAATCAATCCCTGACCCTGGCGTTTCTGGTGGCGGCGGGAATAGGTCTGGTGGTGCAAAATACCTTAATGGTGCGTATCACCCAGTCCTCCTCCACGATCCTTATCGCGATGCTGCTGAACTCCCTGGTCGGCATTGTGCTGTTTGTCAGCATTCTGCTGCTGAAACAGGGCGTCGCCGGATTTAGCGAGCTGGCCGCAACGGTACGCTGGTGGACGCTTATCCCGGGGCTGCTGGGGTCGTTTTTCGTGTTTGCCAGCATCAGCGGGTATCAGAACGTTGGCGCGGCGACGACTATCGCCGTGCTGGTAGCAAGCCAGCTGATTGGCGGACTGGTGATGGACGTGCTGAGGAGCAACGGCATTCCGCTGCGCGCCCTGATTGGCCCGGTGTGCGGCGCGGTGATGCTGGTCGTCGGGGCCTGGCTGGTGGCGCGACGCCAGTTTTGAACGTTACAGTATGGTGCCGCCTTTGGTCAGCTGTTCCTCACGCGCGTCCAACTCCTCTTTATGCTGCTTACCGTGGTGCGAAATCGCGGTACGCAGACGCTGCTGCTGGGTGTAGCGTTCTTCACGGCTGAGATCTGCATCATCACTTAATTCGATCAGCAGTTCATTCATATGGGTGATGACGCTCTCTTCAATGGCGGCATCGACACGGGCGGTAACTTCATTTAAATGTGACATTGTCACTCCTTGTTATGTGCCCGGTGGCGGCTACGCCTTACCGGGCAATAAAACGCTTAGTTCAGCTTCGCCTTAGAGAAATCGCTGCCCATCAGGCTCACGCTGTATCCGGTCACGTTGCTGCGGGTCGCATAGAACGTTTTCCCGTTTGCCAGTGCGATCCACGGCGCCTGCTGGTAGAAGATCTCCTGCGCCTGGCCGTAGAGTTTCGCGCGCTCGGCCGGGCTGCTGGTCAGCTTCGCTTTTTGCACCAGATCATCATAACCCTTATCGCACCAGCGCGCGGCGTTGGATCCGGTTTTAATGCTGTTGCAGCCCAGCAGCACGTCGGCAAAGTTGTCCGGGTCGCCGTTATCGGACATCCAGCCAAACAGCGCGGAGTCATGTTCGCCTTTACGCATTCCGGAGAGATATTCCCCCCACTCGTAAGAGACAATTTTGGCCTTCACGCCGACTTTCGCCCAGTCGCTCTGGATCATCTCCGCGATACGACGCGAGTTCGGGTTGTACGGACGCTGAACCGGCATTGACCACAGCGTGACTTCCGCCCCCTTCTCCAGCCCCGCCTGCTTCAGCAGCGCTTTCGCTTTTTCAGGATCGTAGCTGTAGTCCTTCAGGTCTTTATTAAAGCCCAGCATATTTGGCGGGATCGGCGATTTTGCCACCGTACCGGAACCCATAAAGACCGCATTGACGATAGCCTTCTTGTCGGTCGCGTAGTTAAGCGCCTGGCGCACCAGCACGTTATCAAACGGTTTTTTCTCGGTGTTAAACGCCAGATAGCCGACGTTTAGCGCATCGACCGAGTGCAGCGTCAGGTCTTTGTTGTTCTTGATGGCGTCAAACTGAACCGGGGACGGTGCAGGAATAATCTGGCACTCGTTGGTCTGCAGCTTCGCCAGACGGGTTTCCACATTCGGCGTGATGGAGAAGATGAGATGCTTCGTCGGCACCTCGCCTTCCCAGTAGTTCGGGTTAGCGACGTAGCGAATCAGCGAATCCACCTTGTACTGCTGCAGGACATAAGGCCCGGTGCCAATCGGCCAGGTGTCCACGTTTTCAGGCGTGCCTTTTTTCAGCATCGCGTCGGCGTATTCGGCGGAAAGAATCGAGGCGAAATCCATCCCCCAGTCGGCCAGAAACGCGGCGTTAGGCTCGCTGAGGGTGAACTGAACGTGATAGTCGTCGACCTTTTTCACGTCCTGAATCAGCTTATCGAGCCCGACGTCGTTAAAGTATTCGTAGTTGCCCTGCGACACGTTGTGATAAGGGTGTTTAGGGTCTTTCTGACGCAGAACCGAGAAAATAACGTCATCGGCGTTAAAATCGCGCGTCGGTTTGAAGTATTTATTGCTGTTGAACTTCACCCCTTTGCGCAGGGCAAAGGTATAGGTCTTGCCGTCAGGCGAAATCGTCCAGGACTCCGCCAGCGACGGGACCGGGGTGTTTTTCACCGGGTCAAAGTTGATCAGGCGGTTGTACAGTACCTGAGAGCTGGCCACAAAAGACGGGCCAGAGCTGGCGATTTGCGGGTTGAAGGACTCGGGGGACGCTTCAGAACAGTAAATAAGGGTGTCGTTGTTTGCCGCCCATGCGGCACCGGCCGGTAACAGCGCGCTCAGCGCAAGGGCGAGCAGTGTTTTCCCTGTAGACATGGTTATAACCCTGACAGTTTTATTATATAAGACAGTAATAACAGCACAGGCGATATGACCTGGCAAATAACGAAACACTATCAGGTTATTCTAAAGCCGCGTTTTTTGCTGTTTTAACAGCCAGCGCCCGAAAAGGTGATTTGCCTTAAGGGCCATTATTCGTCAAGCACAACCGTCACTTTCTATGCCGCAAGAAATCGGTCCTTTTAGCGTCTCTTCCCCCGTTTGGTTGCTTCCTCGTTTCGTTAAAGTAACGGTGTGAAGAAGTATATGGGATCAAATCGTGGCAAAAACTCTTTTACGCAGCGGTAACCTGGATGACTTTCAGGCCGTGGGCGGCGGCGGACAAGCCGTTTTTGAATCAGCGTTACAAATCCGGGAAGCGCTCCGGTTGCGCAAACAACAGGCCATCGTCGACTGTCTGGCTATTCCGCAGGTCAACGACAGCGGTGACCGCGTGGACTGGTATTCCCCCGTTGAAGGGAGCGTAACCAGCTGGAAAGCGGCCGATGAAGATGACCGTTATCGCGCCCTGCGCTACCTGGAAAACACGCTAGCCAGCGTTGAGTCGTTAAGCAAGAAATGCCTCCTGTCGCCCAAAACCGCGCAGCAGCTTTTTGGTTCTCTGCTGTCGAAGGCGTTTCAGTTCCCGGGTGAAAACTTCCTCTTCCTGGTGGACGGAAAGCCGGTCATCAGCTTCTGGGGGTTCGTCAACCTGAACGAGAATGCGCGCGACGATGTTCTCGACTGCCTGCGTGAATCGCTGGTCCCTGAGCCCGCCCCCGTTGTGATTGAAGATCCTGAACCCGAGCCTGAGCCAGAACCGGTTGTAGCATTTGAACACGCCGACGAGCCGCTGATCGCCCCTTCCACGGTGGTGCGCATCACGCCGGAAGATCTGTATGAGCCAGAGCCGGCCCCGGCCGTTGCGCAACCCGTTCAGGAACCGGCTGTGCCGATCGTCGCGAAAAAGCGCCGCGTTCCCCTGTGGACGCTGCCGGTTGCCGTCGCGATCGTTGCCGCCATTGCCGCACCGCTGCTGTGGCCAAAACAGTCGCCTTCCGCTGAGCCCGCCCCGGTGCCCGCCCCCCAGCCCGTAGAGATTGCGCCAAAGCCGATCAAAGCGGTTGAGCCGCTGGCCATGAAATTACCGCTGCATCAGGCAGAGGTCCTGGCAAGCAAAGAAAAAGAGCCTGCTCTGGCGCCTGCGCCACAGCCTGCCCCGGTGGTGATTGTCGCCATCCCGAAAGATGCCATGGTGATGGAAGCGAATCAGGTGAAAGCGGGATCGACGCGTTTCCTGAACGGCACCTGGCGTGCGGTTCTGGACGTGAAAGATCCAGTCACCGGCAAGCCGCCGTCAATGCGCTATCAGATCCAGAACAATAAGGGCTTCGCCCGGGTTGTCCATGGCGACAACGTTGTCTGCCGCGCGGAGGTCTTCTCCGGCCTGCACAGCAACGGCGAGCTGATGATTAAAAGTCGCGGTACTGCCCGCTGCACCGACGGCTCCCGCTACCCGATGCCGGAGGTTGCCTGTAAAGCAGGCGCCAGCGATATCGCAGAATGTCGCGCCCGTTATGATGCCAATACCGTCGTTCCCCTGACGTTCAAGAAAGCAGGTGCCTGATCCTATGCTGGTTAATCTTTGCGACTATAAACAAAGCGTCACGCTTATTGCCAACAGCGGCGTGCAGTTCCTTGATTTCGGTCTGACGCCGCAGGACACCGCCAGCAACGGGCGCTTCGTACGTAAAACCGCGAACGGCCCGCTGCTGCGGCTCGATTTCGACCTGGTTAACGGGCGCTATACCGTGCCGGGAACGAACGGTGGTCAGCCTGAAGTGGTTAAACCGGAAACCACCATCCCGCTGCATCAGTCCCTGGCGGTGCTGGACGGCGTCTGGCTTCCGGTTCCGTTCCTGCGCTTCAACCCGCCGCGAACCTTTGTTGAGGGGCCGGATAACTGGGCCCGCGTTCAGGTGCGCAGGCTGGATACACCCGATACGGCAGGCAATACGCACCGCGTCACGCTCGCCCTTGACAGCCAGATTGCAGAACACGCCACGTCCGCCCTGTCCCCGGTTGAAAACGATATTCTGAACGGGACCCGATTCGCGCTGGCCTGGCGAGACAACGAAGTTGAAAGTTTCCTCGACCAGACCTGGATTGACGGCTGGCTGCGCGAGGCCTTTACCCAGTATGCCGACGGCGTTGAAAACCGCTCAGAACGCGATCTCCAGCAAGCGATGCGCGGGTTTGAATATCAGGCCCACTGGCTTAACCTGCTGACCATGCTCGGTGAACAGCTTACCGTGCCGGAAGTGAAATTTGTTACCCATACGCTCAGCACGCCTGCCATTCCGGTCGACCTGATCCTCGACGTGGGCAATACCCACACCTGCGGCGTCATTATCGAAGACCACGGCGATGCGAACGATGGCCTGCGCCAGACCGCCGAGCTGCAGGTACGCTCATTAAGCGAGCCGCAGTTCCTGAATGCGCCGCTGTTTACCAGCCGTCTCGAGTTTTCGGAAGCGCGCTTTGGCAAACAGCACTTCTCGGTTGAAAGCGGTCGCGAAGATGCCTTTGTCTGGCCGTCGATTGTTCGCGTGGGCGATGAAGCCCGCAAGCTGGCGATGCAGCGTCTTGGGACCGAAGGCAACAGCGGCATCTCCAGCCCGCGTCGCTACCTGTGGGATGAAACGCCAGTCGTGCAGGACTGGCGCTTTAGCCAGATGAACAGCAAAACCCAGCGTGAGCCGCTTGCCACCGCGTTTCCGCTGATGAACCTGATGAACGATGACGGCGAACCGCTCTTCACGCTGCCGCAGGACGAGCGGCTGCCGGTCTTCTCGCCGCAGTACAGCCGCAGTACGCTGATGACGCACATGCTGTGCGAGCTGCTGGCGCAGGCGCTGGGGCAGATCAACAGCGTCGCCACGCGCCTGCGTCTGGGCTTCCCCGCGTCACCGCGCCAGCTACGCACCCTGATCCTGACCCTGCCCTCGGCCATGCCAAAGCAGGAGCGCGAGATTTTCCGTCGCCGCATGTTTGAAGCCATCGCCATCGTCTGGAAAGCGATGGGCTGGCACCCGCAGGATGAGGATTTTGTCACCCGCAAACAGCAGGATAAAAGCGTGGTGCCGGTTCCTGAAATCCAGATGGAGTGGGATGAAGCCAGCTGCGGTCAGCTGGTCTGGCTGTATAACGAAGCGATCTCCCGCTTTGGCGGTCAGACCGAAGCCTTCTTCGCCTCCCTGGCCCGCCCGGACCGTGAGCCTGAGCCGGGTAACCAGCCGGGCCGCGCGCTGCGCGTTGCCTCCATCGACATCGGCGGCGGCACAACGGATATGGCGATCACCCATTATCAGCTGGATGACGGTTCCGGCAATAACGTCAAGATCACCCCGCAGCTGCTGTTCCGTGAAGGTTTTAAAGTCGCGGGCGACGATACGCTTCTGGACGTGATTCAGCGCTACGTGTTGCCTGCCCTGCAAACGCAGCTGCAAAAATCCGGTATCGCGGACGCCTCGCTGCTGATGGCGTCGCTGTTTGGTGACTCCGGGCGCATAGACACCCAGGCCGTACTCCGCCAGCAAACGGCGCTTCAGCTGTTTATGCCGATTGGCCACGCTATTCTTGCCGCGTGGGAATCGAGCGACGTTGACGATCCGCTGGCCGGTCTGCATGCCACCTTTGGCGATCTCCTGCCGCAGAAACCGACCCGCAACGTAATGAATTATCTGCAGCAGGCGATCGATCATGCCCTGCCTGCGGGTTCAGACGCGTTTGACCTGTTCGCCGTGCCGCTGCACGTGAACTTCCGCGAAATGCAGGATGCGATGCTGGCCGGGCAATTTACGCTGGCCTCGCCGCTCCACGCGGTGTGCGAGGCGATATCCCATTACAGCTGCGATATTCTGCTGATCACCGGACGCCCCGGCTGCCTGCCTGGCGTTCAGGCGCTGATTCGTCATCTGCAGCCGGTGCCGGTCAACCGCATCGTCTGGCTGGATAAATACCAGGTGCACGAGTGGTATCCGTTCAGCCAGCAGGGGCGCATTGGCAACCCGAAATCAACGGCCGCGGTGGGGGCCATGCTCTGCAGCCTGGCGCTCGACCTGCGTCTGCCGCGCTTCAACTTTAAAGCCGCAGACATTGGTGCGTATTCAACCGTGCGGTATCTCGGCGTGCTGGATAACACCGTTAATACCCTGCGCGAGGAAAACGTCTGGTATCAGGATATCGACCTCGATAAGCCGGGCGCGAAGCTCGACGCGCGTCTGCACTTCCCGCTGCGCGGTAACGTTACCCTCGGCTTCCGCCAGCTGGCGAACGCGCGCTGGCCCGCCACGCCGCTCTACACGCTCAGCATCAACTCGGCTGAACTGGCGAAAGCCATTGCCGGTGACGGCGTGCTGAACGTGCGGCTGAAGCTCTGCGGCGGCAGCAAGCAGGAAGGTCCTGAGGCCTTCGAGCTGAGCGATGCCTGGCTGCAGGACGGCACGCCGGTTGCCCCTGACGCATTAACCTTCAAACTGAATACTTTGGCCGATCGCCGACACAGCGGTAGCCACTACTGGATCGACAGCGGGAGCGTATACCTGAAATGACAGCGACGACGACAACCACTCAGGCCTTAATCGGGTGGATTAATGAGACGCGCCTGAACGCCCCTGTGCTGGATAACGATGCCGACGCCCTGCTTGCTCGCATCAACGCGGCGCAGGCGCGGGAGCAGGCCATTGAACGCGCCATGACCCGCCAGAGCAGCATTGGGCTTTACGGTCATTCACAGAGCGCGAAAGCCCATCTGCTGTTGTCCCTGTGCGGCAGCGGTAATGGACGCCTGAACGTGACGCCGGGCCAGCGCACCTTTGACTATTTTTCGCATATCAATCCGGGACATGCCCTCACCAACATGGCCGTCCGCTTCACGCCGGAAAGCCCGGAGGTGGCGGATGAGGCGTTCCCGCTGCGTCTGAGCCTGGTCACCGAGGCCGAGCTGGTACAGCTGTTTATTGCCCGCACGACGCTGCATCCGCAGATGCGCGCGGTGGATAAGGCGGTCATTGAGACACGTCTGGAGAAATGGCGCGGGCTGCGCCAGCCGCAGGGCGTGCCCGGCATCACGGCTCAGGAAGTGGGTACGATAGCCCGCTTCTGGCAAAGCACCGTACCCACCGCTAAGCAGCAAATTGATGATGCCCTGTGGCATGAGTTCGCCCGGCTGGTGCCTTCTCTCGATCTCAGCACGCGGGCCAGCGTCTGGTCGCTGCTGTGGGGCGAGCAGCAGGAGTTAACCCAGCAGTGGTTAAAACTGGCCCATGTGCTGCACCAGACCAGCCATGCCGGCGAGCTTGCTGCCCCGCTTAGCCTGCTGGTGGACAGCTTTGGCCTGCCGGGTGAAGGGTTCCTGACGCACGACGGCACGTTAGATCTTCAGGACGCGCAGGAGACGCTGCTTCATCCGCTAAATAGCGGTGAAATGCTTAACGCCATCAGCATCCCCGTCGACGTGCTGGCCTTCCTGACCCGCGAGCTGGTGCTGCCGGTTGAGAACGGCGCGCTGGATAACGTCGATATTATTGATATTCCTGTTTTTGAAGATAACCGTGCCGACCCGCTACGCCAGGCGAAGTCCCAGTGGCTGCTTGAGCATTACCGTCAACAGCTTCAGCCGGATGTGCTGGTGATTTGCAATGCGACGGCGCAGCACGAGCAGACGGCCAAAAAAGCAAAAGTGCTGATGAACTGGGTCAAGGAGACGCAGCCTGCTGAAGAATCTGCCCTGCCGGGGCTGGTATGGGCGATTACGCCACACGACGCCCGCTTTACCACCCGGCAGAATCTCGATGAAGCCGTACAGCATCTGCTCGGAAAGCCGGGTTTACGCTGGGGCACGCTGCAGGCGCTGGACAGCCACAGCATGCAGCGCGTCATCGAATGGCTGTCTCAGGCCACGTTACCCGCCCAGCGACAGAAGCGTCTCGGCACGCTGAAAGGCTTGCTGCGACAGGAGCTCTCATCGCTGATGCAAAGCTATCTGGCGCCGCTGGTTGAAGAGCCGGGGAAAAGACGCGCTCAGGCCGAAAGCATGGTGCGCACGCTGCAAAGCAGCGCCGCCCGCCACGGCGAACTGCTTGAAGGCCTCCTGCCGCCGCTGAAAGCCTATGAAACGCTGCTTGCCGTTCAGCAGCCGCGCGAGGAGCAGGTGAACGGGCTGTTTACGGACACTATTGACCTGTTTGCCGAGAACGCGCAGGAAAGCACCGGTCTGTTCCAGACAAAAGACAAAGCGCGCCTGGCGCACAGAGTCTGGATAAATCACCTGCGTCAGTGGAGCCGCAATGAGGCCACGGCCGCGCGCCTCGGGCTGGATCCTGCGGTATTACAGCAAATCGCGGATGTGCTGGTGGTCACCAGCTACCGGCTTAATCTGCCTCAACAGCTTCAGCGCATTGTCGAAGCGGATAAAAGCAGCGCTGCGCAACTGCATGCCGTGATGGGCAATTTCATTGGCTGGCTGGGTTACGACCAGACGCCCGTGGCTACACGTCCGGCAAGCCGCATCCGCAAGGGGCAGGCAATCTTCGTCACGCCAGTGGTCAGCAGCGCGGAGCCTCGATTGACGCGCCTGGGGGAACAGCCTGTGCATGCGGCCACCGCATACGTTTACGACTGGCTGGTCGCCCTCTATAGCCGCGCGATAGAGAACATTGATTACCAGCATCCGCATGATGTTCAGCCTGACGCTCGTCAGGCCTTGTACGCGTTATTACGCTGAACGCTGATTAACAATGTAGCCGCATTTCTTGCCGGGTAGCGTTGCGCTTACCCGGCCTACATTTCGCAACGGTGCAAGCGTAGCGCCGCCGGGCGAAACTTTTGCGCACATCACTCCGTCATACACCCGGCTAACGTCTGTGCCAGCGCAGACGGATTCTCCCACGACATCGAATGCCCCGCCGCAGGGATAATTTTTACCTCAACGCCCTTTTGCTTCAGATTGTCCACATCGTCATCCGGCAGAGACAGCTCGCCGAAAATCAACGTTACCGGGCAAGGAAGTGACAGGAACTGCGCTTCCCATTCGGGCTCAACGCCCGCCACCAGGCTCGATGCGCCCCGCCAGACGGCATATGGCGCATTGCTCTGCAGACACCCTGCCCACGCCGTTTTTTCCGCACTGAGCATGGCGTCATAGCCCTGGTTCAGAAACTGCTGCTCAGTTTGCGCTGCAATAGACCGGCTAAACATCCCCCCACCCGCATGAAAATTGGGCTCTGACACCATCAGCCCCTTCACGCGCGACGCCAGCAACCCCGCCGTTTCGATAGCAATGCTGCCGCCCATGCTGTGGCCGTATAACCAGAAGGCATCCAGCTTAAGGTGGTCAATCAGCTCCGCCACAACGTGGGCCTGGTCGGTGGTTTTATAGCTGTAGTGTTCAGGCTTGTCGCTGTAGCCGCTGCCGGGCAAGTCGATGAGGATCGCTCTGCGCGCGCCAAACAGCGGGTCATGAACGACACGGGGATATTCATAGGAAGAGGCGCAGCCCAGCCCGTGAATGAACACCACGGGATCGCCGGTGCCGGGCAGGTCATGCCAGCGCACGGTACAACCGGCCTGCTGCGAGTAAAAACTGTTCATAAGCACTCCTTTTACGATGCACTGTGTATTTATACAGTTAGCGTATCGGGAATGCCATATTCATCTTTTAAAAATGGAAGCGTGCTTCAGAAAAGCGAGACCAGCAGCGCAACGGGAAAGCTCATTGGCCAGGTTGACCCCACCAGAAAAGCGCTGAGCAGGCGGATACGTTTGCGGTCTTTAGAGAGGAACCAGGTAATTAATGCGCAGATGGAAGCCATGATTGCGTAAAAAACCAACATCTTTTGATACAACGTCATTCTGTATACCAGAGCCGAAAAAATAACCGCACGCAATATGCGTCATATGTTGATACAGATCAAGTTTTTTCGTTACAGAATAACCACTTAAAGATTACGGATAATAACAACTGAGTATCTTGCGTAACACTCATGGCGGGCGCGGGAAACGCCTGGCCGCGCATGCGGCCAGGCAGGGCGGACTTAGTGTTTGATCATGACATGCCGCACGACCGTATAATCCTCAAGCCCGTAGACCGACATATCTTTGCCGTAGCCGGATAATTTCATGCCCCCGTGCGGCATTTCGCTCACCAGCATAAAATGGGTATTCACCCAGGTGCAGCCGTACTGCAGGCGCGCGCTCAGGCGATGGGCGCGGCCCACGTCTTTGGTCCAGACAGATGACGCCAGGCCATACTGCGAATCGTTCGCCCAGGCCAGCACCTGCGCCTCGTCGTCAAATTCGGTGACGCTCACCACCGGGCCAAACACCTCCCGCTGAACGATGGCGTCGTCCTGTTTTGCCCCCGCCAGCAGGGTTGGCTGGAAGTAGTAGCCTGCCCCCTCTTTTTTGCTCCCGCCGGTGACAACGCGGATATGACCGAGTGCTTTCGCCTCATCGACGGCCTGACAGACGCGTGAAAGATGGGCGGCCGAGCTGAGCGGCCCCAGTTCGGTCGAGGCATCCTCCGGCGCACCCATTTTAAGGCTGGCTACCGCTGCGCCCAGCTTTTCCACCAGCGCGGCATAGATGCCCTTCTGGGCATAAATACGGCAGGCCGCCGTACAGTCCTGTCCGGCATTGTAGAAACCAAACGTCCGCACCCCTTCGACAACCGCATCCAGGTCGGCATCATCAAAGACGATAACCGGCGCTTTACCGCCCAGCTCCATGTGGGTGCGTTTAATGGAGGACGCGGTATGGCCGATGATATGTTCCCCGGTAGCAATCGAACCGGTCAGCGAAACCATACGGACCTTTTCATGCCCGGTAAGCGGGTCACCGACCGTTTTCCCCCGGCCAAACAGGACGTTCAGAACGCCTGCCGGGAAGATATCTTTTGCCAGCTCTCCCAGCTTCAGCGCGGTCAGCGGCGTGATCTCTGAGGGCTTAATCACCACGCAGTTCCCAGCCGCCAGCGCGGGTGCCAGCTTCCAGGCCGCCATCATCAGCGGATAGTTCCAGGGGGCAATAGAGGCAACCACGCCCACCGGATCGCGGCGGATCATCGACGTGTGACCGTCAAGGTACTCCCCGGCGGCCAGCCCGTTCAGACAGCGGGCGGCCCCGGCAAAGAAACGGAAAACGTCGACCACCGCCGGAATTTCATCTCCCAGAGCACAGTGCAGCGGCTTGCCGCAGTTGAGGGATTCGAGCCGGGCAAAGTCCTCCCCATGCGCTTCAATCGCATCCGCCAGCTTCAGCAGGTACTCGGCGCGGGTCTTCGGCGTGGTTTGTCCCCACTCCACAAAAGCACGGTCGGCCGCCTGAACCGCCGCGTCGACCTGAGCCGCTGACGCCTCAGCAATCTCCAGCAGGAGTTCTCCAGTGGCCGGGTTATAGACCGGCTGTTTTTCTCCCTCTCCGGTTACCAGTTTTCCCTCTATCAGCAGTTGTGTTTGCATAGCATTTTCCTGTTGAATTCACTGTTATTTCCCGCTGCCGGCGATATTCTCGCCGTCGCGGGTTAGCCACCAGGCTCCCAGAATGGGGATAGTTGTCACCAGCATCACCAGCAGTGCTACGACGTTGGTGACCGGCACGTCGCGCGGACGACCGAGCTGATTGAGCAACCACAGCGGTAACGTGCGCTCGTGTCCCGCCGTAAACGTTGTGACGATTATCTCGTCAAACGACAGGGCAAACGCCAGCATTCCCCCGGCCAGCAGCGCGGAACCCAGATTGGGCAGCACCACATAGCGGAAGGTTTGCCATCCGTCGGCCCCGAGATCCATCGACGCTTCCACCAGGCTCCAGGAGGTGCGTCTGAACCGGGCAATCACGTTGTTAAACACCACCACCACGCAAAAGGTGGCGTGTCCCACCACGATGGTGAAAAACCCCGGCTCAAGGTCAATCGTTTTGAATGCCGTCAGCAGCGCCAGACCGGTGATGATCCCCGGTAACGCAATCGGCAACAGCAGCAACAGCGAGATCGCATTCTTGCCAAAAAACTCGCTTCGCCACAGCGCCGCTGCAGCAAGCGTGCCAAGCACAAGGGCAATCGCGGTGGAGAGCGCGGCAATCTGAAGTGACAACGTCACGGATTCAATAATATCGCCGCGCCCCGCCGCCACGCTGAACCACTTCAGCGTCAGCCCCTGCGGCGGAAAGCTGAAGGCCGCGTCTTCGGTATTAAAGGCATAGGTCGCGATAATCAGCAGCGGGAAGTGCAGGAAGATAACGCCTCCCCACGCTGCCACTTTCAGGAACAGCGGTGCGCGTTCAGAGTGCATCGAATGCTCCCAGACGTTTCACGAACGCCAGATAGAGTGAAATCAGCACGATGGGCACCAGCGTGAACGCGGCGGCCATGGGCATATTGCCAATGGCACCCTGCTGCGAGTAGACCATGTTACCGATGAAGTAACCCGGCGGCCCCACCAGCTGTGGAACGATGAAATCCCCCAGCGTCAGGGAAAAGGTGAATATTGAGCCCGCGGCAATACCCGGGATCGCCAGCGGCAGAACGACGTAGCGAAAGGTCTGACGAGGGCGCGCGCCGAGGTCGGCTGAGGCCTGCAGTAGCGAGGCAGGCAGGCGTTCCAGCGCCGCCTGGACGGGCAAGATCATAAACGGCAGCCAGATATAGACGAAGACCAGAAACCGTCCCAGCCCGGAGGTGGACAAGGTGTTGCCGCCAATTGCCGGGAGCGTAAGGAGTGAGGTCAGGATCGGCTCCAGCCCCATATGGTTGAGAAACCACTGCGCCACCCCATCCTTCGCCAGCAGCAGCGTCCAGGCGTAGGCTTTGACGATGTAGCTCGCCCACATTGGCAGCATCACGGCGATATAGAAAAACGCTTTCCACTTGCCGCGGGTGTATCGCGCCATGTACCAGGCCATCGGGAATGCCAGGATGGCGCTGGCTATCGTCACCGCAATCGCCATGGTTAACGTGCGCAGGATGATGTCGTAGTTTGCCGGGTTGAAAAGCGCCTGAATGTTCGCCAGGGTCAGATCCGGCGTGACGGCCATGGTGAAATCGTCAAAGGTGTAAAAACCTTGCCACAGCAGGGTCAGAAGCGATCCTAAATAGACGATGCCAAACCACATGAGCGGCGCGAGCAGAAGCAGGAACAGGCCGAGCGACGGTTTACGCCAGAACAGCGCCGTCATGCGGCTTAAGCGCCCGTGCGAGGCGGGAGGATGCGCAACGCTCATAGACATTTCACCTCTCCTCGTGCAGGCGAATCATCGCCTCGCGTGACCACGATGCCATCACCGCCTGCCCCGGCGCAATGCCGCTCAGCGACGAGGTTTCACTGAGATTGGCCTGGCTCACCAGCAGCTTGGCGCCATCTGCGAGCTTCAGCTCCAGCCGCGTGGCCGCTCCCTGATACTGAACGGCCTGCACGATGCCCTCAACCTGAACCTCTCCCTCCTCATTAAGGCGAATATGTTCCGGGCGCAGGGAATAGCTACCTTCCATGCCGCATATTTTCTGCGCAAGGCCTGCATCAAAGACGTTGGACGTGCCGACAAAACCGGCGACAAACGGCGTGCGCGGACGCATGTAGAGATCGCGCGGGGTATCCACCTGCTCGATGCGCCCGTTATTGAACACCGCCACCCGGTCTGACATGGAAAGGGCCTCGCCCTGATCGTGGGTGACAAAAATAAAGGTGATGCCGAGTTCCTGCTGAAGCTTCTTCAGCTCGAACTGCATCTGTTCACGCAGTTTGAGATCAAGCGCACCTAAGGGCTCATCCAACAGCAGGACGCGCGGCTCATTGACCAGCGCCCGGGCGATGGCGACACGCTGTCGCTGGCCGCCGGAAAGTTGCGAGGGTTTGCGGGCAACGGCAAAGCTCAGGCCCACTTTTTCCAGGGCATCACGGGCCTGCGCATGGCGTTTTTTCTTGTCGATGCCTTTGACCATCAGCCCGTAGGCAACATTGTCGAGGATCGACATATGCGGGAACAGCGCGTAGTCCTGAAAGACGGTGTTCACATCCCGCTCCCAGGGAGGCAGTTCGCTCGCCTCTTTACCGAAGATAGAAATCGTGCCGCCTGACAGCTGCTCAAAACCCGCTATCAGACGCAGGCAGGTGGTTTTGCCGGAGCCCGAAGGCCCCAGCATGGAGAAAAATTCTCCGTCACGAATAGCAATGGTGACCCCATCCACCGCCCGTACGTCGCCGTACAGACGGGAAACGTTGTTAAACTCTACCGCGTACGTCATGTTCTGCTCCCGGGCAATTAACGACCGCCCATGATGGCGATGTAATCCTGCGTCCAGCGGCTGTAAGGGACAAATTTGCCGCCTTCGGCGATGGGGGTTTTCCAGAACATGATTTTGTCGAACTCGTTATAACCGTTTGTTTCGCAGCCTTTATCACCCAGCAGCGTGCTGGCCTTACACCCTTCTGCAACCACGGGCAGGGAGCCAAACCAGGCCGCCAGATCGCCCTGCACTTTAGGCGTCAGCGACCAGTTCATCCACTTATAGGCGCACATCGGGTGTTTTGCCTGCGCATGCAGCATGGTGGTATCCGCCCAGCCGGTCACCCCCTCTTTCGGGAAGACGGTGGCAACGGGCTGGTTCTCGGCCTTCAGCGCATTCGCCTGATACGGCCAGGCGCTGGAGGCCACGACGCCTTCATTTTTGAAATCGCTCATCTGAACGGTGGTGTCATGCCAGTAGCGGTGGATCAGCGCATGCTGGTCGCGCAGCACTTTCAGCACGGCGGCATACTGTGCTTCGGTGAGCTGGTAAGGATCTTTGATACCCAGCTGCGGCTGGGTAGCTTTGACGAAGAGCGCGGCATCGGCGATATAAATCGGGCCGTCATAGGCCTGAACGCGTCCCTGATTGGTTTTACCGTCCGGCAGATCCTGTTTGGTAAAGACCACGCTCCAGCTGTCCGGCGGCGTCGGGAAGGTTTTGGTGTTGTACATCAGCAGGTTTGGCCCCCACTGATACGGCGTGCCGTAGACTTTCCCGCCGACGTTAAACCATTCCCCTTTTACAATCCGCGCGTCGAGCGTTTTCCAGTTGGGGATGAGGTCCGGGTTAATGGGCTGAACGCGTTTACCCATGATCAGGCGCAGGGAGGCGTCACCCGAGGCGGTGACCAGGTCATATCCCCCTTTCGCCATCAGGCTGACCATTTCATCCGACGTGGCCGCCGTCTTGACGTTGACCGCACACCCGGTCTCTTTTTCAAACTGGGTGACCCAGTCATAATTTTTATCCGTCTGTCCGCGTTCGATGTATCCCGGCCAGGCGATAATATCCAGCCGACCTTCCCCGTCGCCGATGGCCTTTGGTGGTTCTGCGGCTTGCGCTGTCATGATAGTCATGCCGAGCGCGCACAGGCTGCTGCGGGCAAAATGTTTGCTCATAAGAGTTACTCCTGTCGCAATGAAATTTAGCGGCAGCCGTGCCGTAAAAATATCTCCCTTATTAAACGTAGACCGCGCAAATGCGCCGCACCGTACGGCTTCAGGAAATTTCATCAAGGTGTGACCGAGGGCGCATTCCCCGTTAACTGGATTATAGACAAGGAGTTAGCCGCGAGAGACGGTATGCAGATTTCCTATGACAGGGCACCGCGAAATATTCGCAGCGCCGTCATCAGGATAAGAATTGATTATTTAAATAACGGAGAAAAGTTTATTCCAGCATCGTGCTAATTAATTTTCCTAACTGAATGACCGCCTGCTCTTCTCGCTCTCCCCAGGCCCAGGAGGTATTAAACCGGAAGAACGGTGTCCACGCGTCGGAGGTGGAAAACATCTTTCCGGGCGCAATGCTGATGT
The DNA here is from genome assembly GCF_007035645.1 of Enterobacter asburiae. Taxonomy (NCBI): domain Bacteria; kingdom Pseudomonadati; phylum Pseudomonadota; class Gammaproteobacteria; order Enterobacterales; family Enterobacteriaceae; genus Enterobacter; species Enterobacter asburiae. The sequence continues at coordinate 2,061,905 of NZ_AP019632.1, read as the reverse complement.
GGTGCGTTAAGGCTTTTTCGCTGAGCAGACCCGCATCCAGCTGCGCCGGAAGCTCCAGCCATAAAAAGTAGCCGCTGTCGTTATGGTGAATTTTGACGCCGGCAGGCATATGGCGCAAAAGAGACTGCCAGGCCTGCTGTTTTCGCTCGGCGAGGGTACGCCGCAGGCGGCGCAGATGGGCGTCGTAGCGTTTCGTCGCCAGATAATCCACCAGCGCCAGCTGCACGGGTGAGCTGGTGGAGAGCGTGCTCATCAGCTGCAGCTGCTGAATGCGTCTCGCGTGTTTTCCTGCCGCAACCCAGCCGATGCGAAAACCGGCCACCAGGCATTTTGAAAAGGACGAGCAGTGCAGCGTCATGTCCTGACGATCCCATGCTTTCGCCGGGAGCGGCTTTTCGCGGCCAAAATAGAGCTCGCTGTAGACATCGTCTTCAATCAGGGTGACGTTGTGCTGCGTTAACAGCGCGACAAGCTGCGCTTTTTTCTCCGCGCTCAGCGTGAAGCCAAGCGGGTTCTGACTGTTGGTCATGATCCAGCAGGCTTTAACCGGGTACTCCTTCAGCGCCTGTTCAAGGGCATTCAGATCAATCCCCTCGCGGACATCCGTCGCAATCGACAACGCTTTGAGCTTCAGGCGTTCCAGCGCCTGCAGCGCGCCGTAGAAACACGGGTTTTCGACTATCACCCAGTCGCCCGGCTCGGTTACCGCCTGCAGGCTGAGATTGAGCGCTTCAAGCGCGCCTGCGGTGATCACAATCTCTTCCGGGGAGATGTTCATCCCCTGCTGCGCGTAGCGACGGGCAATGGCGTGGCGGAGATCGACGTTACCCGGCGGCAGGTTCTCAATCACGCTCATCGCCGTCGCGGTTTTGCTGACGTTCGCCAGCGAGCGGTTGAGCTGCTGCAGCGGGAAAAGTCGGGGATCGGGAAACGCGGAGGCAAAAGGAACAACGGACGGGTCGCGGCTGGCCTGTAAGACGTCGAAGATGTAGGTGTTGATATCCACTACTTCATCACGTATCACCTGGGCAGGTGGAGCAGGCTGATGTGCGGTCGGGCGCGAGGCAACGTAATAGCCCGACTGCGGTCTGGCGACAATGCGCCCCTGACTTTCCAGCATCTGATACGCGTGGCCAACGGTCATAAAACTCATGCCGCTGCTCGCCACCTGCTCTCGCAGCGAAGGCAGCTTATCGCCCGGCAGCCATACGCCAAGCTCAATCTGCGAGATAATTTGTTGCGCCAGACGCTGGTATTTTTTCATCAAATTCTCCTTGTGACCGACAGTGTATATCAGCAGGAGAAAAAGAGAAGATTTAGCTAACTGTTATGGTTCGGGAAACGAATTACTTACGGTACTCGGTAACGTGGCTTTGCGCCTGACGCGCGGCGGCCAGGTGATCGAGCGTAATCATCGACGATTTGCAAAAGATGCATTTCGCGCCGAGTGGGTTTTTCTCAGACATATCAAAGACTGAGGTACGGTACTGCGAGCCATGACAGCATGGGCAGCGGAAATGAATATAAGAAGTCATAGGATTCTCCTGTGAACGTAAAAACGTAAATTACTAATGGGCCGATTGGGCAATAATGGTTTTAAACAAAACGAATCGGAAAGTAGATAAAGACCCAAGAGAGGCTGCGGAGAGGCACAACGTGATGAGAACTGCTTTATAAAACTACGTCAGATATTTATTTGGACTCAAAACCAGAGGGCCATTAACGCACGGCGCAGACGACAAGGCAAGCAGTTTTATGCGTAAAATTCATAAAAAGACGGTTTTTATTCCTCATGCGAGGTATATCAGATGACTAAAGCATGAGTTTTAAGTCAACTGTTATGGTTAAAAATCACTTTTCTGCGTCTGATAGTCCGAACGTTGCCCCTATACCATAACAGCACACCGTTTGACATTGAGGCTGTGCATGTTTGGTTTAGATGCTTTTCACCTTGCACGGATACAGTTTGCCTTTACCGTATCCTTTCACATTATTTTCCCGGCGATCACCATCGGCCTGGCAAGCTATCTTGCCGTACTCGAAGGGCTGCGGCTGAAAACCAAAAATCCGGTCTGGCGCTCGCTGTACCATTTCTGGTCGAAGATTTTTGCCGTCAACTTTGGCATGGGCGTGGTCTCCGGGCTGGTGATGGCCTACCAGTTCGGCACCAACTGGAGCGGATTTTCACAGTTTGCGGGCAGCATTACCGGCCCGCTGCTGACCTATGAAGTGCTGACCGCCTTCTTCCTCGAAGCCGGGTTCCTCGGCGTGATGCTGTTCGGCTGGAACAAAGTCGGGCCGGGTCTGCACTTCTTCGCCACCTGCATGGTGGCGTTGGGCACTATTATTTCTACCTTCTGGATCCTCTCGTCGAACAGCTGGATGCAGACCCCGCAGGGCTATGAGATCGTCAACGGTCAGGTCGTGCCGGTGGACTGGTTCGCCGTGGTGTTTAACCCCTCCTTCCCTTACCGCCTGCTGCATATGTCGATAGCCGCATTCCTGAGCAGCGCCCTGTTTGTGGCCGCATCCGCGGCATGGCATCTGCTGCGCGGCAATAATACCCCTGCCATACGGGCAATGTTTTCGATGGCGCTGTGGATGACGCTGATTGTCGCCCCCATCCAGGCCATGGTTGGCGATATGCACGGTCTGAACACCTTAAAGCACCAGCCCGCCAAGATTGCCGCCATTGAAGGCCACTGGGAAAATCCGCCGGGTGAGCCTACCCCGCTGCTGCTGTTTGGCTGGCCGGATATGGAGCAGGAGCGCACCCGCTTTGGGCTGGAGATCCCAGCGCTGGGGAGTCTTATCCTGACGCACAGCCTGGATAAACAGGTTCCGGCTCTCAAAGAGTTCCCGAAGGAAGACCGTCCGAATTCCACCATCGTGTTCTGGTCATTCCGCATCATGGCGGGCCTGGGCATGCTGCTGCTGCTGCTCGGGGTGATGGCTCTCTGGCTGCGCTACAAAAAACGCGTGTATTCGTCTCGCCCCTTCCTGTGGTTTGCGCTGCTGATGGGGCCAACCGGGCTGATTGCCATCCTGGCCGGGTGGATCACCACCGAAGTGGGCCGCCAGCCGTGGGTGGTCTACGGACTCCAGCGAACGAAGGATGCGGTTTCTGCCCACGGTGACCTGCATATGAGCGTAAGCCTGCTGGCCTTCTTCGTCGTCTATACCTCGGTATTCGGCGTGGGTTACAGCTATATGGTGCGCCTCATCCGAAAAGGCCCGCAGCCGCATGAAACTTTCGCCACCGAGTCCGACGGACGTCCGGCGCGCCCGCTTTCTGCCGTCACAACTGAACATAAGGAGCAGCCATAATGGGTATCGACCTTTCCATTATCTGGTTTGTGATCATCGTCTTCGCCACGCTGATGTATATCGTGATGGACGGTTTTGATCTGGGGATTGGCATTCTGTTCCCGGCCACGCAGAACGCCGACGATCGCGACGTGATGGTCAACAGCGTCGCGCCGGTCTGGGACGGAAATGAAACCTGGCTGGTGCTTGGCGGTGCCGCCCTGTTCGGCGCATTCCCGCTGGCCTATGCGGTGATCGTTGATGCCCTGACCATTCCGCTAACATTAATGCTGATCGGACTTATTTTCCGCGGAGTGGCATTTGAGTTTCGCTTTAAAGCCACGCCGGCCCACCGCCCCTTCTGGGATAAGGCGTTTATTGGCGGTTCAATTCTGGCAACGTTCACCCAGGGCGTGACGGTAGGCGCCGTCATTAACGGCTTTACCGTCACCGGCCGGGCCTATACCGGCGGCCCCTTTGACTGGTTTACCGCGTTTAACCTGTTTTGCGGCGCGGGGCTGGTGGTGGCTTATGCGCTGTTAGGCTCTACCTGGCTGGTGATGAAAAGCGAAAACGCGCTGCAGGAGCGGATGCGTGAGGTGTCGAAAACGCTGTTAATCGTGCTGCTGGCGTTTATTGCGGCGATCAGCCTCTGGACGCCGCTGGCGCAACCGGCCATCGCTGCGCGCTGGTTTACGCTGCCGAATCTGTTTTATCTGCTGCCGGTCCCTGCCCTGGTGGTGATTTTTAGCCTGTACCAGTGGCGCTGCCTGAATAATCCCGCCAGCCATAGCCGTCCGTTTATTCTGACGCTGGGACTGATATTCCTCGGCTTTAGCGGGCTTGGGATCAGCATCTGGCCGCATATTATTCCACCGTCGATCACCCTGTGGCAGGCCGCCGCCCCGACGCAAAGCCAGGGCTTTATGCTGGTGGGCGCGCTGTTGATCATTCCCGTTATTCTGGTCTACACCTTCTGGAGCTACTACGTGTTTCGCGGCAAAGTTCAGCATGGGGAGGGTTATCACTGATGCAACAACCGGTCTGGAAAAGATTGCTGTGGCTGGCCATTATCTGGGGCGGCAGCGTACTGGCGCTGGCTGCTGTCAGTATGCTCTTCCGCATGCTGATGACGGCGGCAGGATTTAAATCGCATTAACGTCATTCCGGGCAACCGCTGCGTTGCCCGGCTCCTCCCAGCACTTTCAGATAAACCCCATTAACGCACGGCAGAGTATCGTTACACTGGAAAAAGATTCACAGTATTTATAGTTTGAGAAGAAAAATGAAAAAGCTCATTGCGTTAAGCGTTATTAGTCTTGTCCTTTCCGGCTGCGTTAATCCGGGCAAAGCCTCCGTACAGCCGGAGCAACTTAAAAACCATCGCTTTGTGCTGGAAAACGTCAACGGTAAGGCCGTGAAGACCGCGACAACGCAACCTGAGATCGGTTTTAGCGCGCTGCCAGATATCAGCCTGGTGAATAACATCAGCGTTTCTGGTCAGATGTGTAACCGCTTCAACGGACAGGGGAAATTGTCCGAAGGCGAGCTGAAGGTTAAAACGCTGGCCATGACCCGTAAGCTCTGTACTGAGTCGCAGCTGAATGAGCTGGATCAGACCATCGGCGACATGCTGCGCAAAGGGGCGCAGGTCGACCTGACTGAGGACCAGTTAACGCTGGCGACAGCCGATAAAACGCTGATGTTTAAGCGTGTAGAATAATCAGTAGTTACCGCAGCTTCCAACGGCAAGCGACTGTTCACTACAGCGTTTGCCGTTTGGCAAGGCGCACATCCCAATAGCAGAACCATCAAGCTGGCGGGCGACAGACAGCGAACCGCCAATCATCGCGCAGTTGGCCTGACCTGAACTGGACATTGCCGCTTTCATTCCCGGCGCCACGTGGGCTGCCGTTGCCTGCTGGACTGGCTCACTGCTACATGCCGACAACAATAACGCGGCACACCCTACCCAAAATGCTGAACGCATGCTCTCTCCCCCATGAATAATGCGAAACCTATGCATAATAGGCATCACATCCCGTGTCGTCGAGAGCGGAAGTGCGTATTTATGCGCTTTAGAAACAATTTCTCGCAATTTTTTCGCCAAAAGTTTGATCTACTCATTGATGGCAGGAATACCAAGGACACAAAAGCGAAAATCGTAAAATCCCCCGTTTGCTAGAATACACAGATAATATTCAGGGTTTGTTGCCGTAATACAGACCCCTATTTTTTGCGCAATGTAAGGGTGTTGTCCTATGCAAACTATTGACGGTAATGGTGCAGTTGCCTCAGTCGCGTTTCGCACCAGTGAAGTTATCGCCATCTACCCGATTACGCCAAGTTCTACCATGGCCGAGCAGGCGGACGCATGGGCGGGTAACGGGTTAAAAAACGTCTGGGGCGATGTTCCGAGAGTGGTTGAGATGCAGTCTGAAGCCGGTGCGATTGCCACGGTACACGGTGCGCTTCAGACCGGCGCGCTTTCCACGTCGTTTACCTCCTCACAGGGATTGCTGTTAATGATCCCTACGCTTTACAAACTCGCCGGTCAGCTGACGCCCTTCGTTCTGCACGTTGCCGCGCGCACCGTTGCTACCCACGCGCTCTCTATCTTTGGTGACCACTCCGACGTGATGGCCGTGCGCCAGACCGGCTGTGCGATGCTATGTGCCAGCAGCGTTCAGGAAGCGCAGGACTTTGCCTTAATTTCGCATATCGCCACGCTTAAAAGCCGCGTGCCGTTTATTCACTTCTTTGATGGTTTCCGCACCTCTCACGAAATCAACAAAATCGTCCCGCTGGCCGACGATACTATCCTGAATCTGCTGCCGCAGGCGGAAATCGACGCGCATCGCGCCCGGGCTCTGAATCCTGAACACCCGGTTATTCGCGGGACATCGGCGAACCCGGATACCTATTTCCAGTCCCGCGAGGCCACTAATCCCTGGTACAACGCGGTTTACGACCATGTTGAACAGGCAATGGATGACTTTGCCGCCGCAACCGGCCGGCAGTACAAACCGTTTGAGTACTACGGCCATCCGCAGGCGGAACGGGTAATTGTGCTGATGGGGTCAGCCATTGGGACCTGTGAAGAGGTAGTAGACGAGCTGCTGACGCGTGGTGAAAAAGTTGGCGTGCTTAAGGTGCGTCTCTATCGTCCGTTCTCGGCCAAACATCTGCTTTCGGCTCTGCCTGAAAGCGCCCGCGCTGTGGCGGTGCTCGACCGTACCAAAGAGCCGGGCGCGCAGGCGGAACCCCTCTATCTGGATGTGATGACCACCCTGGCAGAAGCCTTTAATCAGGGCGAACGTGAAACGCTGCCGCGCGTAATCGGGGGTCGCTATGGTTTGTCCTCCAAGGAGTTTGGGCCGGACTGCGTGCTGGCGGTATTCAACGAGTTAAGCGAAGCGAAACCCAAACCGCGCTTTACCGTCGGCATTTATGATGATGTGACGAATCTGTCCCTGTCTCTGCCGGAAAACACCCTGCTCTCGACCGCCAAACTTGAGGCGCTGTTCTACGGTCTGGGCAGCGACGGCAGCGTCTCCGCGACCAAAAACAACATCAAAATTATCGGCAACTCCACGCCGTGGTACGCCCAGGGGTACTTCGTCTACGACTCCAAAAAAGCAGGCGGCCTGACCGTATCCCACCTGCGCGTGAGCGAACAGCCCATCCGCTCTGCGTATCTTATTTCTCAGGCCGATTTTGTTGGCTGCCACCAGCTGCAGTTTATCGATAAATACCAGATGGCCGAGCGTCTGAAGCCCGGCGGCATTTTCCTCCTCAATACGCCGTACAGCGCGGACGAAGTCTGGGCGCGGCTGCCGCAGGAAGTTCAGGCGGTGCTGAACCAGAAAAAAGCCCGTTTCTACGTGGTCAACGCTGCAAAAATTGCCCGCGAATGTGGCCTGGCTGCGCGTATTAATACCGTTATGCAGATGGCCTTCTTCCATCTGACCAATATTCTGCCAGGCGACAGCGCGCTGGTGGAGCTGCAGGGTGCGATTGCTAAAAGCTACAGCAGCAAGGGCCAGGAGCTGGTCGAGCGAAACTGGCAGGCGCTGGCGCTGGCACGCGAATCGCTGTTTGAGGTAACGCTGCAGCCGGTGAATGCCGCAAGCCCGAACCGCCCTCCGGTGGTGTCCGATGCGGCGCCCGATTTCGTTAAGACCGTGACGGCGGCGATGCTGGCCGGCCTGGGCGATGCCCTGCCCGTCTCCGCGCTACCGCCGGATGGCACCTGGCCGATGGGCACCACGCGCTGGGAAAAACGTAACATTGCCGAAGCGATCCCCATCTGGAAAGAAGAGCTGTGTACCCAGTGCAACCACTGCGTTGCGGCCTGCCCGCACTCCGCCATTCGTGCCAAAGTGGTTTCACCGGAAGAGATGGAAGCCGCGCCTGCCAGCCTGCATTCGCTGGATGTGAAATCTCGCGATATGCGCGGACAGAAATACGTTCTGCAGGTCGCGCCGGAAGATTGCACCGGCTGTAACCTGTGCGTCGAGGTCTGTCCGGCGAAAGACAGGCAGGATCCGGAGATCAAAGCCATCAATTTGATGTCGCGTCTGGAGCACGTCGAAGAGGAGAAGGTCAACTATGACTTCTTCCTGAATCTGCCGGAAATCGATCGCAGCAAACTGGAACGTATTGATATTCGTACGTCACAGCTGATTACGCCGCTGTTTGAGTACTCCGGGGCCTGCTCCGGCTGCGGTGAAACGCCGTATATCAAGCTGCTTACCCAGCTGTACGGTGACCGGATGCTGATTGCCAACGCAACCGGCTGTTCATCCATCTACGGGGGCAATTTGCCTTCTACGCCGTACACCACCGACGCGAATGGGCGCGGTCCGGCGTGGGCAAACTCGCTATTCGAGGACAACGCCGAATTCGGCCTGGGCTTCCGCCTGACCGTCGACCAGCACCGCGCGCGCGTGATGCGCCTGCTGGAGCAGTTTGCCGGGCAGATCCCCGCTCAGCTCAATGACGCGCTTCATGCGGACGCGACGCCAGAAGAACGTCGTGAGCAGGTTGCTGAGCTGCGCCGCGCGCTGCAGGGCGTTTCGGGGGCTGAACAGCTGCTGACCGACGCTGACGCTCTGGTCGAAAAATCAATCTGGCTGATTGGCGGTGACGGCTGGGCTTACGATATCGGCTTTGGCGGACTGGATCACGTGTTGAGCCTGACCGAAAACGTCAACATCCTGGTTCTGGATACGCAGTGTTATTCCAATACCGGCGGCCAGGCGTCGAAAGCGACGCCGTTAGGCGCGGTAACGAAATTCGGCGAACACGGTAAACGCAAGGCGCGCAAAGATCTCGGCGTGAGCATGATGATGTACGGTCACGTTTACGTCGCGCAAATCTCGCTGGGTGCCCAGCTTAACCAGACGGTGAAAGCGATTCAGGAAGCGGAAGCGTATCCTGGCCCGTCGCTGATCATTGCCTACAGCCCTTGCGAAGAGCATGGCTACGATCTGGCCCTCAGCCACGACCAGATGCGTCAGCTGACCGCGACCGGCTTCTGGCCGCTGTACCGGTTCGACCCGCGTCGTGCAGACGAGGGTAAATTACCGCTGGCGCTGGATTCGCGTCCGCCGTCGGATGCCCTGGCCGAGACGTTAATGCAGGAACAGCGCTTCCGTCGCCTTAACGCCCAGCAGCCGGAAGTGGCCGGGCAGCTCTGGAAAGATGCCGCTGCTGACCTGCAAAAACGCTATGACTTCCTGGCGCAGATGGCGGGTAAAGCCGATAAACCAACCAGCGACTAGTTCCCCTGCCCGGCTTGTCCGGGCATTTTTTTTCCATAAAAAAAGCCCGGCGTATTCACACCGGGCGAATCCAGATAATCATTGAATATCTATTTAGTTTCCTTAATAGCATTCATGTTAATTATGGATGAATCATCTTACAGGCATATAACGCCGGCCAGATTACCTTAATTAACGCCTGATTAATAATTTCAATTTAATATAGTTACTTTTAAATCATTCATCAAACCAATGATCATTTCTACCGATTTATTCGGTTTAGATTTTACTTAGTTCGTAACAATTATATTTTATTACTCTTACACGGGAGTGATTTAGCATGAGACAACTTTCTCATTCTGAAAGTTCAACAGGTAATTAAATAAAAACAACTGCAAAGGAATATCACAATGCAAAGAAAAGTACTGGCTCTGATGATTCCGGCTCTGTTAATAGCTGGTTCTGCTCAAGCAGCAGAAATTTATAATAAAGACGGTAACAAATTAGATCTGTACGGAAAAGTAGATGGTCTGCACTACTTTTCCGATAACAAAGGTGCTGACGGCGATCAAACCTATATGCGTCTGGGTTTCAAGGGTGAAACGCAGATCAACAACACGATGACCGGCTATGCGCAGTGGGAATACAACATTCAGGCCAATAACACGGAAGGGTCTGATAATCAGTCCTGGACGCGTCTGGCCTTCGCCGGTGTAAAAGTGGGTGACTACGGCTCCTTCGATTACGGTCGTAACTACGGTGTCCTGTACGACGTGGAAGGCTGGACCGATATGCTGCCTGAGTTCGGTGGCGACTCCTACACCAAAGCCGACAACTTCATGACCGGCCGCGCAAACGGCGTGGCAACCTACCGTAACACCGACTTCTACGGTCTGGTGCAGGGCCTGAACTTTGCGCTGCAGTATCAGGGCAAAAATGAAGACGCCAGCAACAACCAGGAAGGTACCAACAACGGTCGCGACACGCGTCACGAGAACGGTGACGGCTTCGGTATCTCCACAACCTATGACTTCGGCATGGGGATTACAGCGGGTGCCGCGTATACCTCTTCTGACCGCACCAACGAGCAGGTCATGAATACCACTGCGGGTGGAGACAAAGCGGATGCCTGGACGGCGGGCCTGAAGTATGACGCCAATAACATCTATCTGGCGGCAATGTATTCTGAAACCCGCAATATGACCCCATATGGTGATAATACCGACGCCGTGGCGAACAAAACCCAGAACTTCGAAGTGACCGCGCAGTACCAGTTCGACTTCGGCCTGCGTCCGTCCCTTTCCTACCTGCAGTCGAAAGGTAAGGATCTGGGCAACGGCCAGGGCGACCAGGATCTGGTTAAATACGCTGACGTAGGGGTCACCTATTACTTCAACAAAAACATGTCCACCTACGTTGATTACAAAATCAACCTGCTGGATGAAGATGACAACTTCTACAAAGACAACGGCATCAGCACCGATGATGTTGTAGCGTTAGGCCTGGTTTACCAGTTCTGATTGTCAGAGCCCGCATAATCATGCGGGCTCGCTTGTTTTTTGAAGTTCGTCACATAAGACAGTTTAAGAAAGGGGTTGGTTGAGGGAAAGTTGAAAGTAAGCTGGTTAAACTGCGGTGATAGCCCTTTCTTCACTAAGGATAACAGCGTTGTTTGGTCGTGTATCCCTTGCCTTACTTACCCTTTTAGCATTGCTGTGGATGGCGTTAATTTTTGATTTTGGTGATATCGTCGGGCATCTCGGGGCGCTATTAAACCATCTGGATGGCAGTTAACTATTGTCCCTGGAAATAAAAAGCCACCAGCGGTGCCGGTGGCGGGTAAACGCGTATGTCGCGTTATTTTTTCACAGGTTGAGGCTTTTTATCACCTGATTCAGGGGCCTCACGCGGATCGTCTTTTTCAACACAGAGCATAGTTTCTCCTGTTTCAGTTACCCACTGCCAACTATAGCCGGAGGAGTAAAAGAGTGGCCAGGCGGCAATCATGCCTGCTCTTCCCCTTTCTCGCGAAAAGAGAGATATCCAAATACCCCACTATCCCCATCCATGGGATGGTTAACGCCGTCCATCACCTTCACCTCTGGAAAATCAAAAGGTGAAACGTTTTCAAAACAGGCGACATTAACGCCATATTCGTTTGGGTTAGAACGCCGCTGATGGAACGTGTAGATCCCGCATACCGAGCAGAAGAAATGCCGTGCCGTTCCCGTGTTAAAGCGGTACTCGGTGAGCTTATCTTCACCTTTGGTCACCTTAATGCCTGACAGCGGCGCAGAGACGACGACAGCGCCCCGCATACGACAAAAGGAACAGCTGCAGCGCCGCGCGGTATTCAGACCATCAGTGAGCTCAACGGTGAACGCCACCGCGCCGCAATGGCACTTCGCGTTTCGTCTTTCAGCCATGGGCTATACCCCTTTTCTCACCAGCTCGGCAGCCTTAACGAAAACCTCATCTTCTACGCCATCGCCTTTTTTCCTGCCGAGCCTGACCAGTTCATCAACAATGCTGTTGCGATGGATCGGTTTCTGCGCTGAAACTAGCCCAATAACGGCGGCCCCAATCGCCAGCCCCACTAATCCGGTTTGTTCATCTTTGTTCATCATGCTTACGCTCCTGGTCCAACCAACAAGCTTAGCAGGAATACGGTAAAACGGAATGACGGACAAGTTCAGACAGGTATGACTTCTAAAATCGACAGATAGGAACCGGTATCTATTATTTTGTTCAGCTTCAAATTGGTCTGTTCAAACAAGACCTGATACTCAGGCTCTGTTCTTGCCCGCCCGCCATCAAAGCTTGTTAACAGAAGAAGGTCAATTTCAAATCGTCCCTGCTGATTATTTTCTTTTTTAATAAGCGGTTCAAAAATTAATAATCGGGAGTTATCTTTCATTGCATTTCTGCAGCACTGAAGTATCTGAATCGCCTTCTCATCAGGCCAGTCCATCAAAATATATTTAAGTAAAAAAATGTCCGCTGCAGGACAGGCTTCAAAAAAGCTGCCCTCTACGGTCTTCCATCGGCGATTATCATTCAATAGTGAAAGTCTGTTCCGCTCAAGCACGTCTTTTTGATCAAACAAGATCCCTGTCAAGGTCGGATTTCGACGTAAAATTGCCAGCAATAAATTACCCAGCCCACCGGCGATATCGGCAACGACAGCGTTTTCAGGGAATGAATAGCTACCAGTAATAGTTTCATTTTCTACGGATGACATAGAGGCCATACCAGCATGAAAAATGTTGCTTCCCGTCACCGTGTCATCATGCTGCCAGTAATCGTAAAAAGGCTTGCCAAACAATGAATTAAAAACAGGTTTGCCTTGTAATATTTCATCCATTCTAGCCGCTGGCTGCCAGAATGTTTGGTCTGTCAACATAAGAACTGCCGCCCGTAAGGAAAATTCATGATCGGAACGCAGGAATTGAGCTGAATGGCTAAGACCGTATTCCGTTTCGGATAATTCGTTGAACACCCCACGCGAAGACAATAAGCGCATGATTCGATGAAGATAGTCGCCATCGACATTAAGCTCCTTCGCCAGCTGCTTAACGGATTTCTTTCCTTCAACCAGAAGATCTGCAACGCCTAATATCGCGACAGCCCGAAGTGCTGCCTGCCAGACAAAACCCATGCTTTGCTCTAACAAACACATTCCTTCTTTACGGCTTAGCAAATCCAGACTATTACGTTGTGACATTTTCTGCTCCTTACCAGTAAAGATGCGCTGAACAACTTAAATTCGCTAGCAAGCGTAAGTCTGGTAGTGAGCTTTATCCATAATTTCAGAAAGGATTATTTATGCGGTTTCGTACCGTTTAGCATACAATCTCTTTAAATATGTAAAAAAACAGGGCCACTTACTCTTTATTTTGATTAGTAACATAGTGACACTATTATTGTGTAAATAATTGCTTTGATGAGAAAAATGCCTGCCATGAGAAATGACATTTCATATTTAAAATCTCGGCGTCAGTCCAAACTTTGGCGTTTTGATGTTTGCAGCCCAAATCTTGATATCGTTTTGCAGGAGGATCGTGAAATCGGATTTTAAATGCGTCACCATGCTATTGACGCTGTCCGCATCAACCACTGAAAAATGTTCAATTCTGTTTTGTCCTACCTGAACACAATAATATTTGGCGGGCAGTACTTTACCATTCACATTTAGCGGCAGGTTTTTCTCACCGCAACGGCCTTCAGTAATATAGGACACCAGTAAATTAGCGGATTTTCTTCCTGGCTGGGAGACACTCACCATGACCGGGAAACCTTCCGAGGTCTGTGTCATATCATAAAGAACCGCATTTTTTATATACCAGGTATTATATTCCCGCTCCTGAAAAGCAGACCAGGAAGGCGCAGAAAAGAGCACCAGCACTGCCAGAATAAGAGATTCTATTTTCATGGGATGTTGTCGTCCGTGTTGTTGCACGTATTATTCAGATTGTGCAAAAAACAGCAACCACTTAAGAATAGTCCTACTACTATTGGCAGTGACGGAGGAGTAAATTAAAGATATGCCTTACCGTCAGCAGTCCCTGCCAACGCTCATAAAAGAGAATAAGAAGAAAAATGATAAACGGCCGCCATCATGGCGATGCTGACGACGACGCTGATGAAAAAGTAGCTTTTGAAGGGCTGCTTTTGGGTTTTATGGCGAAAGAGTTGTTGGCCGACAATGGCGCCAGGCCAGCCACCTGTCACGCCAAATACCAGCAATGTCGCTTCCGGAACCCTGCGCATCCCCTTCCGCGCCGCCATTTTATCGGCGCCATACATGAACAACGTCATCACGTTGATCGCCAGAAACCACATGACCAGAGAATGGGTAGCAAGAAGGCTGCCGATCGCAGCGATAATCAGGAGTAAATAACAAAAGCGATTAAGGGTCATAGCACGAGCCACGGGGTGTTTAGCAGTTTTGGATGACGCATTATACGTTAACTGACGAAAATCTCAGAGTGAGACGGCTATTCTAAAATGCAAACTGCGCCCCGGGCCTTTACTGGTTAACATTTAAACTGCGGTAATAAGTAAGCATTATTTCATTATGCGTTGACCGCTAGCATTTTTTTCTTAAAAAATTAACCTGAAACAACTTACGTCGAAAACACAGCGTAAGAGCATTGTTTTAACAAAACAATAATCATTACCCCCATCAATCTAAAGAGGGTGCGACAATATTGATTAAAGTCAAATTAAACGTTAGCCAGCTAATATTTAAAGCCATCCATTCATTTAAGAACACCCAAAACAATGTTGAAAACAATTAATTTGACCATCCGGTCAATGCATAACAAAATATTACCGTGGTTAAAGCAATAACGGTCTGCATTTTTGGGGGATGATGTCCCCCCTTTTTATTTTCTCAGAAACAACCGAATAAAGATTATTCCACCCTGACCTTAACTTTTGGCTTCGACAAGAGAACTTTGACCAGTTCCTTGAAAGGAAGAGGTTTGTAAAAGAAATACCCCTGTAAAAACCGGATATGATTGCGTGTGAGGTAATCGAGCTGCTCTTCAGTTTCAACGCCTTCCGCCACGATGCTAATTGAGAGTTTTTTGGCCAACTCCAGTACCGAATCAAGGATTAGGGTTGAGTCCTCATTCGCGTTAACCCTGGCAACAAAGCTCTGGTCGATTTTAATGTAGTCAATGTGCAGATCCTGCAGATAGGACAGGCCGGAATAACCCGTACCAAAGTCATCCAGCGCAATGGCAAATCCGTTATTATGTAGCTCATTCAATGTATTAACGAGTTGTTCATCAATGTCGAGCGGTTCACGCTCCGTCACCTCAACGACGAGGTTGAGATCCTGTTGAGTGAAGCTGCGCTTGTAGTGGAGACACTCTTCAACAAAGGTGGGCGCAACGATATGAGAAGCGCTGAAGTTAATCCCTACGTGAAACCCTTCCGGCAGCAATGTCGCAATAGCATTCATGTGTATTGCAACCTGCCTCATTAAGCTCTGAGTCAAAGGAATAATTAAACCGGATTTCTCCGCAAGAGGAATGAAGGATGCAGGAGAAATAAACCCTGATTGTGGATGTTTCCATCTGGCCAGCACTTCCACACCCCGCAAGGTTCCCTCTTTGCCGCTCACGACGGGTTGGTAATACGGAATAATTTCATTTCTGTAAATGGCGATGCGCAGTGACTCTTCGGGTGAAACATCCTTAGAAATATAGCGTTGAAGAATATAAGCAGAGAGAGACGATATTATCAGCAGGAATAACACCACGCCTCCGGCTCGATTGAATAATCTCTTAAGACTAAAAAGAGGTGGAGAGTTGAATTGTACCGAGAAAGGATAACCAGAGGCTTTTACCGTTAATATCTCTTTCTTCGTATGGTCTGCCGCCGTCACATCACCTGTCAGGCTTAAAAGGGTATTGCCTACTCTCAGGGAATATTCAACGCCATTTAATGGCATATCCAGCGCATCCCGGATATGGCTATCGCTGATGCTAACGATGATCCGGCTTCCGGCGTGAATTGTCTGATACAAGAGAACCGGAAGACCGTTGACGGTACTGGCCGAAGGGACGAGGAGCAATGATGACTCAGGCAGCACTGAGCTGTTGACCAACAATACGCGGTTTCCCGGTAACGAGGAGCACCAGACCGCATCATTTTTCAGAATAACGATCGTTCTCAGGTGAGGCTGTAATGCCGCCTCGGTGCCCAGCCGATATTGCCCTTCAGCATCACACTCATTCTCGGCAAGTTGCATTGCCATCTCAGTCGCATGGCGAGCTTCTTTAAGAATAACATTCATGTTCCGTACGACGTAGTGCGCCTCTGCCAGGCTATCAGCCCGCGCAGAATACCAAACCTGTAAATTGATGATAAAAACGCCGAGCAAAAACATTGTCGTGGCTGCAGCTACGGGGATAGATGCATGGCGCATTTAGGGTTCTCGATTTAAGTAAAGTTGCCGCTTCAACGATGGTGAAGTGATTGAATTGTCATCGTCTTAAGCATGGTTGATAACGTAATAAATACCATGACAGGCGTCAGAAAAGTTCTCGTAAACCAGATTCAGGGGAAACAAAAGGCCGCCGAACGGCAGCCCTGGTGGATAAGTGTCTATTAATATCGCTTTATTGTATTGATCGGGGTTCTTTCTGACCAGTCTGGCCGCTCGCCGGCCATGATGGCACGCTGTTGCGTTGGCGTCACAGACTGAGTTATTTCAGGCATTGACTTGTATTCGGGTTGTTTAGGTGGACTGAGAACCAGATCGGAGCTACAGCCTGACAGCAGGAAAATGGCCAGTAGAGATGAACTAAGCTTGAACACGTTAAACCCTTCCAATGGGATAATATTTAAAGAAAAAGCGTGGTGCTGGTTGCATCCAGGTGACTCGTTACTGATATTCAAAGCCACGCGCCTGGCTGCAGACAGCAGATTCACCACACAGATAACCTCGTAAGGATATATTTACCAGGGCAATACGCGCAACGCTTTGTTTTCCTTCCCACCCGAACTAAAAATGCAAGGAAAGGCGACTCTGCTTCTACAGTCGAGGGGGTTTATGCTAAAACCGCTATTCCGATTCTTTTGGTTAAGAGTTAAGAAGGGATTTGAATGGTTCAGGTTGAAGAATTAAAAATGAAGTACCCAGGCGCAGTGGCCTGGCAAATGGGTGACGGCCCGGAACTGGCGAGCGTGCTTGCGGACCTGATTAAAAAAGGAATCAAAACGGCCACCTGCGGATCTTTTGCCTCGTACGCGCAGGATGTGTCTGCTCCGCGGATGGGGAGCTACAACATAATTCTTGATGGCCAGAATGTCCCGGTCTGTGTGATCCGGCTGGTTTCAATGCGGCTGGTGCGTTTTTGCGATGTAAATGAAGAATTCGCTCGCAAAGAGGGTGAAGGCGATTTAAGCCTTGAATACTGGCAGAAAGAGCATCAGCGATTTTTCTTCCGCGAAGGCCATTTTTCTGAAGATATGGAACTGATCGCGGAAGAATTTGAATTGGTTGAGGTGCTGTAAGCTGAAATAAAAGTGATACTTATCCCAGCGAGCCTGCACCCTTCTGATGCCCTCCCAGGTTTGTCAGGCTTTTTAAAGCTACCCTTGTCGATATAACGCATCACCCCGGCATCACTAGCCATTACCCTTAAGCCTGCATGATGTGAATCATTATAGGGCTCCAGATTTAACGCAGCTGTAAAACGTGCTGGTATTCGCCGCCGGAATCCGTACCATACGCGGCATACAATGTTTGCCCCTGCTGGCTCCGAAGGTAGTACTAAATGCAAGAGAATCAAGAGATTAACAAAAAAGAGCAATACAACCTGAATAAACTGCAAAAGCGACTGCGCCGTAACGTGGGCGAAGCCATTGCAGACTTCAACATGATTGAAGAAGGTGACCGCATCATGGTCTGCCTGTCAGGGGGTAAAGACAGCTATACCATGCTGGAGATCCTGCGTAATCTTCAGCAAAGCGCACCGGTGAAATTTTCCCTGGTGGCGGTCAACCTTGACCAGAAACAGCCGGGCTTTCCGGAGCACATTCTGCCGGAATACCTCGAGAAGCTGGGCGTTGAGTACAAAATCGTCGAAGAAAATACCTATGGCATTGTGAAAGAGAAAATCCCGGAAGGGAAAACCACCTGCTCACTCTGCTCTCGTCTGCGCCGCGGCATTCTGTATCGTACCGCGACGGAGCTGGGCGCGACCAAAATTGCGCTGGGCCATCACCGCGACGATATCCTGCAAACGCTGTTCCTCAATATGTTCTACGGCGGCAAGATGAAAGGCATGCCGCCTAAGCTGATGAGCGATGACGGCAAGCACATTGTGATCCGCCCTCTCGCCTACTGCCGCGAAAAAGACATTGAGCGTTTTTCTCAGGCTAAAGGTTTCCCGATCATTCCATGTAACCTGTGCGGCTCTCAGCCGAACCTGCAGCGTCAGGTGATTGGCGACATGCTGCGCGACTGGGATAAGCGTTATCCGGGTCGTATCGAAACCATGTTCAGCGCGATGCAAAACGTTGTCCCTTCCCATCTCGCGGATGTGGAGCTGTTCGACTTTAAAGGCATCAACCACGAGTCAGAAGTTGTGAACGGCGGGGACCTGGCGTTTGATCGGGAAGATATTCCCATGCAGCCAGCGGGCTGGCAGCCGGAAGAAGATGACAATCAGTTTGAAGAGCTGCGTCTCAACGTGCTTGAAGTGAAGTAAGCGATTAGCGTCTCAGAAACACCTTCTGAGACGCTTCATTCTTTATTTCAGCAGACGTACGCGACAGGTTTTACCCTTAATTTTCCCGTTTTGCAGCTGCTTCCATGCCTTATGGGCAACCGCCTGGCGAACCGCTACGTAGACATGCGCCGGATGGACCGCAATCTTGCCGATATCCGCCCCGTCCAGACCCACATCCCCGGTCAGCGCCCCTAATACGTCACCTGGACGCATCTTGGCTTTTTTACCGCCATCAATGCACAGCGTCGCCATTTCAGCCTCCAGCGGCACAATGCTGGCGCTGGCCGGTGCATTCATCCAGTTCAGCTTAATCTGCAGCATCTCAGAGAGAATGTTGGCGCGCTGCGCCTCTTCCGGTGCGCAGAAGCTGATCGCCAGACCGCTGTTTCCCGCGCGCGCGGTACGGCCAATACGGTGCACGTGCACTTCAGGATCCCACGCCAGCTCAAAGTTCACCACCAGCTCCAGGGATTTAATGTCCAGACCGCGCGCAGCGACGTCGGTTGCGACAAGAACGCGGGCGCTGCCGTTAGCGAAGCGGACCAGCGTCTGATCGCGATCGCGCTGTTCCAGATCGCCATGCAGCGACAATGCGCTCTGGCCGGCGGCATTCAGGGCATCACAGACCGACTGACAGTCTTTTTTGGTATTACAGAACACCACGCAGGACGCAGGCTGATGCTGGCTCAGCAATTTCTGCAGGAGCGAAATTTTCCCCTGCTGCGAAGTTTCAAAGAACTGCTGCTCGATGGCGGGCAGCGCATCTACGCTGTCGATTTCAATGGTAAGCGGATTTTTCTGCACGCGCCCGCTGATGGCGGCGATGGCCTCCGGCCAGGTCGCGGAGAACAGCAGCGTCTGACGATCGGCCGGGGCGAAACGGATCACCTCGTCAATTGCATCGCTGAAGCCCATATCCAGCATCCTGTCTGCCTCATCCATCACCAGCGTTTGTAACGCATCCAGCGAGACGGTGCCTTTTTGCAGGTGATCCAGCAGGCGGCCGGGCGTTGCGACAATAATGTGCGGCGCATGCTGGAGTGAATCACGCTGCGCGCCGAACGGCTGTCCGCCGCAGAGGGTTAAAATCTTGGTGTTGGGCAGGAAACGCGCCAGGCGACGCAGTTCACCCGCGACCTGGTCTGCCAGTTCGCGTGTCGGGCACAGCACCAGAGACTGGGTCTGAAAAAGCGCCGCATCGATGTGCTGCAACAGGCCAAGGCCAAATGCCGCCGTTTTCCCGCTGCCCGTTTTCGCCTGCACGCGCACGTCACGGCCCTCGAGGATGGCGGGCAACGCGGCCGCCTGAACAGGCGTCATCGTGAGGTAACCCAACTCGTTGAGGTTATCGAGCTGGGCGGCGGGCAGAACATTCAGGGTAGAAAAAGCGGTCACAGTAGTCTCTCGTGGTCATCTTTGCGGTCAGATGGCGCGTATCCTCGCAGATCTCGCGATTCGATGCGACAATTTAATCGGTTCTTGATCTGGCGGCGGGTCGGGCATCGGCTGCGGACGCGGGATGGGATCGGGCATTGGCACCGGATCGGTGGGGACGGGATCGGATTGACGCGATTGTTGCAGTAGCAGAGCGTTCAGGATGCTCATCATTCCCTCCAGAATTTGCTGTCGTCCCTTTTAGGGTAGACGCTGAGAATCAGGAGGCAAAAAAAAGCCGACTATGAAGTCGGCGTCGTACGAATCAATTGTGCTATGCAGTAATTCAAAAAAGGAAGTAAGACAATATGGAGCGCAACGCCCATCGCTTGACGTTGCATTCACCTGCGGGAGTAATATTGCACCTTACGGGGTAGATGTTTATTGACTTCGCTCAATTAAAAGAGCGTTTTGATCCCGTTAAAAGCTGAAAAAAGCGTAAATTTACAGCCATTTACTACGATGCAACCACCATGCAACACCACCAATCAAAACAACTAACATCACGCAAAACGCGGTAAAGCCGTAGCGATAAGCGCCACCCGGAATTCCCCCAAGGTTCACGCCAAACAGCCCGGTAAGAAACGTGCTGGGTAAAAACACCATCGCCATCAGGGACATCGTATAGGTTCTTCTCGCCAGAGACTCCTGCATCACCTGCGCGATTTCGTCCGCCATCACCGCCGTTCTGGCAATACAGGAATCAATCTCGTCCAGCCCTCGCCCCAGCCTGTCGGCAATATCCTGCATTCTGCGTCGCTGATCGTCATTCATCCAGGCGAGCCTTTCGCTGGCAAGACGCGCATACACGTCGCGCTGCGGCGTCATGTAGCGGCGCATCACAATCAACTGCTTACGCAATAAGGCCAGAAAACCGCGCGGCGGGATCTGCTGATCGAGCAGGTTATCTTCCAGGTCGATGATTTTGTCGTGCAGCTCTTCAATAAATTCACTCGCATGATCGGTAAGGGCGTCGCAGACGTCCACCAGCCAGCTGCCGCAGTCGACCGGCCCGGTGCCCTCTTTCAGATCGTTGACGATGTCATCCAGCGCCAGAACTTTTCGCTGGCGGGTCGACACAATGAGCCCATCGTCCATGTAGACACGCATCGCAACCAGCTGATCCGGGCGTTCATCCGTGCTGCCGTTAATGCAGCGCAGGGTGATCAGCGTCCCGTCACCCATTCGACTCACGCGGGGCCGCAGGCTTTCACCCGCCAGCGCATCGCGCACGTTATTGGGCAAGAGCGGCGTCGAGGCCAGCCAGTCAGCGCTGTCCGGGTGGGTGTAGTTCAGATGTAGCCAGCAGGGATGCGCACTATCGATCACATCATTATCTTCCAGCGGTCGCGCACCGCCGCGACCATCCAGCACCCACGCAAAAACTGCGTCTGGAACGTTTAGTTCAGATCCTTTAATGCTTTCCACTGCGCCTCCACCTTTTTAGCTCTTCGGTGTCAGTCTAGCTTTCATCAGGGGTTAAGCAACAACTATGTATTCCATCGCGCTGAAATCGCTCAGGAATTGTACATACCAGGCGGAGGCGTGAAAAAAGCCTGGCATGCCAGGCTTTGAGGTGCTGTCAGAGAGAGTGCTCTGGCCGCTGCAGGAAGGATGGCGAGCCGCCAGATGATGAGGACAAGGATGACTGATCGAGCCTGAAATTACGCGTTCGGGTCTGCAGCTCAATCACCTGATTACGCAGTACATCAGACGAACCGTTGAGTTCCTCTGCCATTGCCACGTTACTTTGTGTGACCCGCTCCAGCTCCGATAGCGCCAGGGTAATCTGAGAAATGCCTTTCTCCTGCTCTGAGGTTGACGCGGAAATGTCGTCCATTAAGCGGCTTACATTTCCCGAGCCGGTCACGATTTCATGCATGTTTTTCTCTGCCTGTGACACAACGCTGGCTCCCTGCGTGACGTTACTGCTGGTGACTTCAATCAGCGTTTTGATATTCTTCGCGGCCTCCGCGCTGCGGTGTGCCAAGTTTCTTACCTCTTCCGCGACGACAGAAAAACCCTTGCCATGATCGCCCGCCCTTGCCGCCTCCACGGCCGCGTTGAGCGCCAGGATATTCGTCTGGAACGCAATGCCGTCAATGAGCGAAATAATCTCCGTCATCTGCTGCGCGCATTCGGTAATGGACTGCATATTGCTGGCGACCTGTCCCATCAGCTCGCCACCCTTGCGCGCCTGTAACGTCGCCACATTTGCCTGCTCGCTCGCCAGGCGGGTGTTATCGGCATTGTTTTTGGTGCTCGCGGCCATTTGCTCCATGCTGGCTGCGGTTTGCACCAAAGACGCAGACTGCTGTTCGGTTTTCACCGAAAGCTGAGCGCTACGTGCCGAGAGTTGATCCGATAAGGTCATGGCGGTTTGCGATGACGCTCTGATCTCACGCACCAGCGTCGCAATATTGCCGGAAAGACTATTGATCCCGGGGATGAGCCGGCCCGCACAGTTATTGCCAAATTCAGGGATAGATACGCCAAGGTTACCTGCGGTCACCTCCTCAATACTTCTCTTCACCGTATTGATCGGCGTCACAAGATACTTCGTCATATAGACCCAGAGCAAAAATAGCGCAACGAAATTGATGACATTAAGCGAAATAAAGAGAGACGTATTGCTGGAAAATAGAACAACGACACCTGCACTTACCAAAAAAAGAGAGAAAAGGAACCCGATAATAAAGGTCCTTACACTAATATTTTTTAGCATGATAATACCCACGTTTTATATTTTGGTCGGCACTTAGACTTATAGCATTGGCCCGGAAGTTTTTCATCGCAAACAACGCTTGTTTTTTGTTTCGCCGTTAGCATCCTGAGATTTACGTTAAGTCAGATAAAAAGAGCGTATTAGTGAAAATGTTTTGCTCAGCATGCTGTGATACTGTTCTCCAGCCATGTTAAGCGATAGTATCGCCCGCGGTGAGACGACACGATCGCCCTCATATTTAAGGAGCTTTGCTACTGTTATTCGTTCTTGTTTAGCAATGCTTAATATATTAACAAGAGAATATATTTTATATTCTTAATAAGTTTTAGAGTATTAATATGACTGGTCATTTTTCACGATAAATAACTAATATGGTTTGAATGCGCATGTTCGTTGCCCGATAAAGATGTATCCGGCAGGCGAAATCGGTAACCCTCTCAGGCGTGGGATTGCATAATGCTCAATATATCGTGGGACCCTGTGTTAATCGCTATCTCTTATCTGGTGGCGTTTATCGCCTCCTTTGTGGCGCTGGACAGCGCCGGAAAGATCCCCCTCTCCAGCCGAAAGGCTGCCCTGTTCTGGCGCATTGCCGGTGGGGTCACGCTGGGCATTGGCATTTGGTCGATGCACTTTATCGGCATGCTGTCGATGCAAATGCCCATGATGATGAGCTACGACCTCTGGTTAACCCTTGCGTCACTGGGCGTCGCGGTGGTTGCATCGGCCACGGCACTTAATATTGCCGTCGCGGGCAAAAAACTTTCTCCCTTTCGACTGATCTTTGCCACGGCGATCCTGAGCGCTGGCGTGGTGTCGATGCACTACATCGGTATGGCGGCCCTGATGCTGGATGGCAGCATCATCTGGGATCGCCGCCTCGTGGGGTTGTCCGTGGTTATTGCGGTTGTTGCCTCCGGCACGGCGTTGTGGCTGGCTTTCCGCCTGCGGGATAAACACAAAGGCGTCTTTATCAATCGCATTCTCGCGGCCTTCGTCATGGGTGCCGCCATTTGTGCGATGCACTATACCGGCATGAGTGCCGCGCGGTTTCAGGAAATGGCGCATACCCTCCCTGGCGGGATCGGCGAGCTGGGGTTATCCATCTGGGTGTCGGTCACCACGCTCTGCCTGCTCGGCGTGATGTTAATCATTTCGCTGATCGATTCCCACCGGCGCACCTGCCGGCTGACGGATAATCTGCATCAGCTCAACCGCCAGCTTGAGCTACAGGCGCGGTTTGACGCGCTCACCGGGCTCGCAAACCGCCACCAGATGGATCTCCGCATGCAGGATTGTCTGCGCAGCGCGCTGCTGAGCAAGAAGCCATTTGCGGTTATTTTCCTGAACGTCGATCACTTCAAACGCGTTAACGATACGTGGGGTCACAGCGTCGGTGATGAGCTATTGATCACGGTCGCGCAGCGCATCACGGCCCGGCTCACGCGAGAGATGACCCTGGCAAGGCTGGGAGGCGACGCCTTTATCCTGCTGGTGCCGGAATGTGACGACGACAGGCTCAACGCCCTGGTCACCGCGTTGCTCGAAGACGTGCGACGCCCTCTGTCCGTCTGCGGGCATACGTTAAGCACAACGATCAGCGCGGGCGTAAGCCTCTATCCTCAGGATGGCGAAACGCTGCACGAGCTAAAGCTCAAGGCGGATGCAGCATTACATCGCGTCAAGGAAGATGGCCGCAACGGCTGGGCGATTTACCGGACCGAGATGTCAACAGCGATCCCGGCGAAACCCGGTTTCCTGCAGGAGCTTTCTCAGGCGCTTGAGCGCGATCAGTTTGAGCTGTGGTACCAGCCAACCTGGCATGCGGGAGAGAAAACCATTCACGGTTTTGAAGCCCTTCTGCGCTGGCGGCATCCTGAGCAAGGGGTTGTGCTGCCTAATCTGTTTATCCCCTCCCTGGAACAAACGGGCTTAATTATTCCGGTAGGTAACTGGGCCATTGAAGCGGCATGCCGACAGCTTCATTTCTGGACTGAGCAAGGCTTCAGCCAGTGGACGCTGTCTCTCAACCTATCCCCCATCCAGTTTGAACAGCCTGATATTTTCCAGATCGTCTCGTCGATGCTGGAAAAATATAGCTTGTCTCCGTCCCGGCTGATCCTGGAGGTAACGGAAAGCACCGCGCTTAAAAATCTCGACCGCAGCATTGAGTTGCTCAATGCGTTTAATCATGCGGGGATCGTTGTCTCGATTGATGATTTTGGGACGGGCTATTCCAACCTTTTGATGCTGAGCGTGCTGCCAGCAAAAGAGCTCAAGATCGACAGAAGCTTTGTCACGTCGATGCTGGAAAATGAAAAAAGCTACAAGCTGGTTGAAACCATTATCAGTATCGCCCGGACCATGGAGATGAATGTGGTGGCAGAAGGGATCGAGACGGAAGAACAGCAGGCGGTTCTCACCCGACTCGGCTGCGATTACCTGCAGGGATATCTGTTCTCTCGCCCCTTACCTGCCGAACAGGTACCGTGGCTACTGCTGCAGATAAACTCAGACAAACAGATTATACCCATTAATAAAATTCAAACGGACCCCGCATTTATTTCTCAAAAAAATCATGCCTGACGGGGTTAAGTGGAGTATGTTTCAAGGGAGTACACGCGAGTCAATTCTGTCATGATTGTCAGGCACATGTTGTCGATGAACAGGAAACGCCTATGTCGCAACCTTGTTTTGATGCGTTGAATGTAATTAAAACACCCGTGTGGCTCGTTTCACCCGTGTTGGAAAAGATCATTTTTGCGAATGTGGCCGCAACGCAGATCATGGGGGATAAAACGCTCGATGACCTGCGCAAAGGGATCTACTCTGCCAGTGCGCAAACCGTCCTGTCGATGTATGTATCTGAACTGAAAACAGAGCAGGAGATCGTCGAAATCTGGACAACAAGCCGGGATGGACAGGATACGCCGTTAAGCTGTCGTCTCTCGCTTGCCCACTACGCGCCCTGGGGCGATGTGATTGTTTTCGAGGGCATCTCCCAACAAATACTCTCAGGATTGAAGGCCAGCCGTTCCGCTACCTACCGTCGGAAAAAACAGGGTTTTTATGCACGCTTTTTTCTGACCAACAGCGCCCCAATGCTGTTAATCGATCCGGCCCGCGACGGTCAAATCGTCGATGCGAATCTGGCCGCGCTCAATTTTTATGGTTATTCACATGATGACATGTGCAGTAAGCATACCTGGGAAATCAATACGCTGGGGCGAGATGTGATGCCCATTATGACTGCGATTGCCGCGCTGCCCGGTGGTCATAAGCCGCTCAATTTTGTTCACCGCCTTGCCGATGGATCCACCCGCCACGTTCAGACGTATGCCGGGCCCATTGAGATCTACGGTGACAAGCTGATGCTGTGCATCATCCACGATATCACCGAGCAAAAAAGGCTGGAGCAGGAGCTGGAACATGCGGCGTTACGTGACTCCATGACGGGGTTACTCAACCGGCGCCAGTTCTACGCGATTACCGATCAAAGCAATCTGAATAAACTTCCCTCGCAGCAGCAATTTAGCCTGCTGCTGGTGGATACCGACCATTTCAAAAACATTAATGACCTGTTCGGCCATCTGAAAGGCGATGAGGTGCTTATCGCCCTTTCCCGGACGCTGGAAGACTGTAGTCGGGAGGGCGATATGGTGTTCCGCTGGGGTGGCGAAGAGTTCGTTATCCTGCTGCCGCGCACCTCTCTCGACACCGCGATGCAGATTGCCGAGTCAGTCCGTGCAGCCGTTGCCCGCATTACGATTCCAGGCTTGCCGCGGTTTACCGTCAGCATCGGCGTAGCGCGGCACAATCAGGGTGAAAGTATTGACGAGCTGTTTAAGCGTGTGGACGATGCGCTGTATCGCGCTAAAAATGACGGACGCAATAAAGTCCTTGCGGCATGAAACTGGAGTATCCGGAAAAGCCCCGCTACAATGCCCACCTCGAATCAATTAGCGTCAGGTGGGTAAAAACCGCAATGGGAAAAACAGAAATAATACTCACCTTAATTATTTTACTCCTTATTATATTTGGCTTCTGGTTTATTTTTAGCGGTGAGATCTGGTATCTCGTCGAGTTCCTGGAAAATAGCCTTTACCCGACCTTCGATGCACCGTAACGCACGTTTAATCGCTTGTTTCACCTACCGAATATGTCAGGTATCTGCTTCCGTTACAGCCGCGTAAAATACGCGGCGTTATCCTCCAACAACGTTGATAACGAATCACTTATTCATTTGCTTATGTTGCCCGTGCTCTGACGGGCTTTTTTATTTCCGGCAATTCACCCACGCCAGGCTATATCTTAATCATCTTTATTGATAGAGGTGAGGAAAGATGAGCAAGAAGATCCTGATGCTGGTTGGCGATTACGCCGAAGATTACGAAACCATGGTGCCTTTTCAGGCGTTGCAGATGATTGGTCATCAGGTGGACGCGGTCTGCCCCGACAAACCGAAGGGCGACTACATCATGACGGCAATTCATGACTTTGACGGCGCCCAGACCTACAGCGAAAAGCCCGGTCACCGCTTTACCCTCAATGCCGATTTTTCAGCCGTAAAGGAGCAGGACTACGACGCGCTGCTCATCCCCGGCGGGAGAGCGCCCGAGTATCTGCGGTTAAATGAGGACGTCTTAAAGCTGGTACAGGCATTTGACGCCGCGCGTAAGCCGATTGCCGCAGTGTGCCACGGACCACAGCTGCTTGCTGCCGCGGGGATTCTGAAAGGACGAACCTGTAGCGCCTACCCGGCCTGTGCGCCTGAAGTCCGTCTCAGCGGTGGTCACTACGCCGCTATTGGCATCGATCAGGCCCATGTAGACGGTAACCTGGTGACGGCTCCCGCCTGGCCCGCGCATCCGCAGTGGCTGGCGAAGTTTAATGCGCTGTTAGAATAACAGAGACCCGGTATCGGGCCACGCATAGCGAATGAAGCGGTAACGAGTTTTGCAGACCTGGCGCATTCTCGCGCCAGGCCTCATAAAACATCAGTGCTTCTCGATAAACATCGTCCGGCTATACGCCACGTCTTCCGGGTTATTGATGGGGTAGCCTTTCACCCAGGGCTTAATCAGGCGACCATTGGTGTACTGGTAAATGGGCGCGATAGGCGCTTTCTCCAGGAGGATTTTCTCCGCCATGTTGTAGTCGGTATTACGCGCTTTCGCCGTGGTTTCCAGCGTCGCCTGGTGGATAATTTTATCGTAGGCCGGGTCGTTGAAACGCGAGATATTGCCGCTGTGGGTGGAGGTCAGCAGGGACAGGAAGGTCGACGGCTCATTGTAATCGCCTACCCATGACGCGCGGATCACATCAAAATTGCCGGTATTACGGCTGTCGATATAGGTTTTCCACTCCTGGTTTTGCAGTTTGACGTCCACACCGAGATTTTTCTTCCACATGGACGCCACCGCAATGGCGATTTTCTGATGGTTTTCCGAGGTGTTGTACAGCAGGGTCAACTTCAGCGGACGCTGCGGGCCGTAACCTGCGGCCTGGAGCAACGTTTTCGCCTGAGCGTTCAGCTCCTGCTGGGACATCTGCTCGAACGGTGAAGGCTCAGGGGTGAAGCCCGCCGTCACGTCAGGGGTGAAATGCCAGGCCGGCTTCTCGCCTGTACCTAATACCTTTTCCGCCATAATGCGGCGATCGATAGTCATGCTCAGCGCAAGACGCACCCGGGCATCGGCCGTCGGGCCCTTTTGCGTGTTAAACGCATAGTAATAGGTCCCGAGCTGAGGCGGCGTATACACCTGTCCCGGAATGTCCTTCAGGAGCTTCTGATACATGTTTTTCGGGAACGATTCGGTGATATCAATATCCCCCGCCAGATAGCGCTTAGTGGCGGACGATTCCTGATTAATCGGAATGAAGGTCACTTTTTGCAGGACAGTTTTCGCGTTGTCCCAGTAGTGCGTATTCGGCACGACAACCAGTTTTTCATTCACCACGCGGTCGTTCAGGACGTACGCGCCGTTACCCACCAGAGCGCCCGGACGCGTCCACTCTTTCCCGCTTTCAACGTTCGCTTTTTGCACCGGATAGAAGGCGAAGTTTGCCGTCAGGTTGCTAAACCACGGGAGCGGTTTGTCCAGCTGGACGCGTAAGGTTCTGGCATCCACCGCCGTCACGCCCAGGGTATCTGGCGCCGCTTTGCCATCGATAATGGCCTGCGCGTTATTGATGCCCGCCAGCGCCGCAAACCAGGCAAACGGAGACGTGGTTTTCGGGTCAACCAGACGCTGCCAGCTGTAGACAAAATCCTGCGCGGTGACGGGCGTACCGTCAGACCATTTCGCGTTATCGCGCAGGATGAACGTCCAGATACGGTTATCGTTGCTCTGCCAGCGCGTCGCCACGCCGGGGGTCAGCTCCCCTTTCTCGTTCTGATTCACCAGCCCTTCGAAAAGATCGCGAATTACCTGAATCTCGGGTAATCCCACCGCTTTTGCCGGATCGAGCGAAGCCGGCTCGTCTTTAATATGCCTGACCAGCTCCTGTTTTTGCGCCAGTACCGTGCCCTGGGGCACATCAGCAGCGTACGAGAGTGTAGAGAGTCCGCACAGGTACAGTGCAGCGCAGAGACGCGAAACAGGATGCTTCATAAGATCCCCTTTGATGAATTCAGGTAACAAGCAGATGCGTAATTATTTGTTTCGAAACAGAGAAATGCAAATACCTTACGCCTGAATAGTGATTTAAGGCAATTCTCAAGCGTTACGGAAACTATTTGATTAACAGCGGGTTTTGCACAACACTGCCAGTAGAGACTTCTTTATCAGGATTTCGTATGGCAATCACCCGACCACGAGCGGAGCGCGGGGC
This sequence comes from Enterobacter asburiae, assembly GCF_007035645.1. Classification (NCBI taxonomy): domain Bacteria; kingdom Pseudomonadati; phylum Pseudomonadota; class Gammaproteobacteria; order Enterobacterales; family Enterobacteriaceae; genus Enterobacter; species Enterobacter asburiae. Next base: position 2,032,590 of record NZ_AP019632.1, on the reverse strand, counting down.
CTTTCCGCCGGGCGCTGAGCAATATGGCCGCTCATTTTTAGGCGCATCGCTGATCTGGTTCCCGGCGCCCGATGCCGATCGCAGCAGCGGTTTGATCATTGCCGGCACGCACGGAGACGAGAACTCGTCCATAGTCACGCTTTCCTGCGCGCTGCGGACGCTGACGCCTTCATTGCGCCGTCACCACGTGATTCTTGCCGTCAATCCGGACGGCTGTCAGCTTGGATTACGGGCGAATGCGAGGGGCGTTGACCTGAACCGTAATTTCCCGGCGGCAAACTGGCGCGCCGGAGAAACGGTTTATCGCTGGAACAGCTCCGCCGAGGAGCGGGACGTGGTGCTGCTGACGGGAGACAAGCCCGGCTCGGAGCCGGAAACGCAGGCGCTGTGCCAGCTTATCCATAAGATCCACCCCGCCTGGGTTGTCTCCTTCCACGATCCGCTGGCCTGCATTGAAGATCCGCGTCACTCCGACCTGGGCGCGTGGCTGGCGCAGGCTTTCGCCCTGCCGCTCGTCACCAGCGTGGGCTATGAAACACCCGGATCGTTCGGTAGCTGGTGCGCCGATTTGAGCCTGCCCTGCATCACCGCTGAATTCCCGCCAATTTCCTCCGACGAAGCCAGCGAAAAATACTTAAACGCGATGATGGAGCTACTGCGCTGGCAGCCTCAAAGATGAAGCACGCCGCTGGTAAAATTAAGCGCCGGTGAAACGTCGACCGCCAGCCACGTCGGGCCGTCCAGATCGGCGAAACGGACCTGATTGACCAGCGGCAGCGCCGCGCCGATCGCCCGGGATGTGCAGAGCATGCATCCAAGCATCAGGGAAAAGCCCTGCGCCTGCGCTTCCGCCGCCAGGGCCAGCGCTTCTGTCAGCCCGCCGGTCTTGTCGAGCTTGATATTGACCATCTCATAGCTGCCCTTAAGCGCGCTCAAATTCTCGCGGGTATGACAGCTTTCATCCGCACAGACGGGCAGCGGATGGATAAAATTCTTCAGCGCCGCCTCATCCTTCGCTGGCAGAGGCTGTTCCAGCATCGCTACGCCCAGGTCAGCCAGCAGCTGGCATCGCGCGGCAAGCCCCTCGGGATGCCACGACTCGTTGGCGTCAACAATCAGCGTGGCCGAGGGAACCGCCGAGCGAATGGCGACCATCCGCTCGCTGATCAGGCGATCGTCGAGCTTCACTTTTAACAGCGTGGCCCCGGCGTCAAAGAGCGCTTTTGCGCTGGCAGCCATCTGCTCCGGCTCACCAATCACGACCGTTTGCGCCGTCACGACGGACTCCGGCAGCGATACCCCCAGCAAGGACGTCAGCGATTGTTCCTGCCTGGCGGCCTCAAGGCTCCAGAGCGCACAGTCGATGGCGTTGCGCGCTGCCCCGGCGGGTAAACGCTGCTGTAACGCCTCGCGCGTGAGCCCTTTTTGCAGGTCAGGCACCAGGGTCATGATATGCGCCATCACCGACGCAGGACTTTCTCCATAGCGCGGGTAAGGCGTACATTCCCCAACGCCTTTAACCCCCTCTTCTTCAATTTCAACCACGACCACGCTGGCTTCACTTCGACTGCCGCGGGAGATCACAAACGGGGTATGCAATGGCCAGGCTTCTTCATAGACCTTAACGCTTCTCATCACTGACTCCTTGCGGCCCGGAAAGGCGAAAAATTTGGTTTGCCGTGTTATCCGCTGATGGCATACACTAGCCCCGACGTTAACTATATGTAAACAGGAAGATATCTATGTCACAACTCGTTCATTTCCAGGGCAACCCGGTTGCTGTTGCAGGTTCCATTCCGCAGGCTGGCAGCAAAGCGCAGGCTTTTACTCTGGTGGCTAAAGATCTGTCTGACGTCACACTGGCTCAGTTTGCGGGTAAACGCAAAGTACTGAACATTTTCCCAAGCATTGATACCGGCGTTTGTGCCGCGTCCGTGCGTAAATTCAACCAGCTGGCGACTGAAATGGACAACACCGTTGTGCTGTGCATTTCCGCTGACCTGCCGTTTGCCCAGTCCCGTTTCTGCGGTGCTGAAGGCCTGAGCAACGTTATCACCCTCTCCACCCTGCGCAGCGCAGATTTCCTCGAGAAATACGGCGTCAGCATCGCGGAAGGCCCACTGAAAGGTCTGGCGGCACGTGCCGTACTGGTTCTGGATGAAAACGACACCGTTGTCTTCAGCGAACTGGTTAACGAAATCACCACCGAGCCGGATTACACTGCCGCGCTGGACGTGCTGAAAGCATAATAAGTACTTAGCATTCTATACAACTTATTCTCAACCTCGCCGCGGCGGGGTTTTTTATTATAATAAAGCTGAATCGTTAAAGCATAAATGCTCACAAATCACATTAGTCATGCAATAAAAACGTCGACGCGTAACATTAACGTGATCAATAACGCATAATAATCGTTAAAATTCTCTATTTTCGACCGCAGTGAAGCACATCACATTTCCCTTTTTGCCTAAACATTAGATTTGCTTACGAAAGAAAATAATCGTTTCAGCAAAAAGGATAAAATATGAAAATTAAATTCGCTTTTACGCTCCTTGCGGTACTGAGTTCTGGCCATGCAGCGGCCAAAACCTGGGTGCTGACAAGCGCTGAAAGCAGCGTAGAGAAAGGAAACTGGAAGATTTCCAGTGATGAGCTGAAAGTTAAAGACCAAACGTTCAGCATTGAGCAAAAAGTCTTGCACGGTGGTAAACAGGAAGGCAGCAAAGTCATCATAATCAGCAGTAAAGACGGCCTGACGATTACCCTGAGCCCGACCCGCGGGATGAACCTTCTGCATGTAGAAGGCTTTGGCACCCGACTGGGGTGGAATTCGCCCGTTAAAGAGGTCGTTAATCCGGCATATATCAATCTTGAGAGCCGCAACGGTCTCGGCTGGCTGGATGGTTTCAACGAGATGATGGTGCGCTGTGGCTATGAGTGGACAGGACATCCGGTCACCGCTGACGGGCAAATTTACACCCTGCACGGCAGGGCCGGTAATACCCCCGTTTCGCAGGTCGAGGTTGAAATCGCCGATGCCGCCCCGCATGAAATCCGCGTTCGGGGTTTGATCAAAGAGAGCACGTTTAAAAAATCGGATCTGCAAACCATGACCGAACTGCGCTACGTTCCCGGAACTAACCAGTTCAGCCTGCACGATGTTCTGACCAACCATGCGGATTACCCTCATGATTACCAAATCATCTATCACAGCAACTTCGGCACGCCGATCCTCGAAGAAGGCGCCCGTTTCCTTGCGCCGGCGGCGAGCGTGAGCCCGTTCAATGACTACGCCAAGGCGGGCGTTAACGACTGGCAAACCTATGCCGGGCCGACAAAAGGCTTTGATGAGATGGTCTTTAACATTAAACCGCTCTCGGACAATAACCACGAAACGCTTGCGGCGGTGGTCAATAAAGCCGGAGATAAAGGCGCGTCAATCCAGTTTGATACCCGCCAGCTGCCCGTGCTGACCTTATGGAAGAACACCGATACGCTGAAGCAGGGCTACGTCACGGGCATTGAGCCGGGCACCAGCTACGCCTACCCCGTTACGATTGAACGCGAGCAGAAGCGGGTTAAGCAGCTGCAGCCCGGTGCCAGCGCGCAGTTTGACCTGACCTATACCCTGCTGCACAGCCCGCAGCAGGTGAAAGAGGTCGAAAACAGGATTGCATCGATTCAGGGAGAGACAAAAACAGACATCGTTAACACGCCGATGGCGAAGGAATAAACGCAAAGTAAAAAGCCTCTTTACAGAGGCTTTTTGTTATTCGTCGCCTTTCTTATGATTCAACCCATACTCACGCAGCTTGTTCGCGATCGCGGTATGCGAGACGCCAAGGCGTTTTGCCAGCTTGCGGGTGCTGGGATAGCTGCGGTACAGCTGCGTCAGCACTGAACGCTCAAAACGGCTGGTGATATCGTCCAGCGAACCTTCCATCGCCTCTTCGCCAACCGATACCGTCCCCGCGTCGTAATCAGGCAACAGAATATCCTGCGGACGCAGTTCATAGCCTTCCAGCTGGGTCAGCGCACGATAAACGGCGTTTTTAAGCTGGCGAATGTTGCCCGGCCAGCCGTAGCGCATCAGCACCGTGCCGAGATCGGCAGACAGCTTCGGACGCGGCACCCCCTGCTCGTCGGCAAAGCGGGCGACGAACAGCTCCGTGAGCGGCATGATGTCCTGCGGGCAATCGCGCAGCGGGGGAATATTCAGCGTCAGGACGTTGAGGCGGTAATAGAGATCTTCGCGGAAGATCCCCTTTTGCACCAGTTCCACCAGGTTTTTCTGGGTGGCGCAAATGACGCGCACGTCCACATGCACTTCGTGATCCTCACCGACGCGGCGGAAGGTTCCGTCGTTCAGGAAACGCAGCAGCTTAGCCTGCATGCGCGGCGACATTTCGCCGATTTCGTCCAGCAGCACGGAGCCACCGTTAGCCTGCTCGAAGAACCCTTTCTTGCCTTCCGGCGCGTGGCCAAACAGCTCGCTTTCAACGGCGTCTTCCGGAATAGAGGCGCAGTTAAGTGCCAGATAAGGCTTAGCCGCACGCGGGCTCGCCAGATGCACGGCGTGAGCCAGCAGGTCTTTCCCGGTGCCGGTATCCCCGGTAATCAGCAACGGCGCGGTCAGGCTTGCGAGCTTGCGCGCCTGATCAACCACATGACGCATTTTCGGGCTGACGGCAATAATCTGGCTGAACGCGCCAACGTCCTGGCTGGAAATGTTCTGCAGCTGGCGACCCATGCGTAACGTCGAGCGCAGCATGATCACCGCCCCGGTCAACACGCGGGTATTCCCTTCCCCTTTCAGATAGACCGGCGTGATCTCCATCAGGAAATTCTGCCCGTTAATCACCACATGCTCGCTAAGCGTGTTCTGCGGATTGCTGTCCAGCCAGCGCTGGAAGTTAAAGCCGGGGATCAGCTGCGCGGCGTTATGATTGCTGAGCTTCTCCTGGCTCTGCGCGAAAAGCTGGCAGCTCGCGTGGTTAACGCGCTCAACTTTGCTTTTCAAATCCAGGGAGAGGAACGGCTCAGGCATCGCTTCCAGCAGCGCGCTCAGCGCCAGATGCTCACGCTCAGAGGGCATCCAGGGAATGGTGCGTACATCCGTAACGCCAGCGATACGGCGGATTTCCGCCATCAGGCTGCTGAAGGTATTAAATTCAATTTCGGCAAAATTGAGGTAAATTCGCCCGACAGGATCGATCTCAATGCCACGTAAATCAATGCTACGTAAAACAAGAAGATCGAGTAACTCGCGGGTCAGACCGAGACGGTCTTCACAGAAGACTTCAAGACGCATGGGAAATTCACCGTTTTAAGCCAATAACAGTAAAATGATATGCCAGAACACGGTGATCGGGAAGATGGCTGTCAAGAAATATTGACAGCCAGCACGATAAGTGAACAAAACCTCACGGAGCCGGTTTTTTATTGAGCGTCTCTTTAAGCTGGCCGATCAGCTCGCGCCTGAAATCCCCCAGCCGGGGCTTATCGCCATCAATCCACGGCAGCGGACGGCAGACTTCCATCGCTTTAATCCCCAAACGCGCGGTCAATAATCCCGCGCCGATACCCTGCGCGGCACGAGCGGAAAGACGCGCCGCCAAATCCTGCGACATCCAGTCCATTCCGACTTCGCGCACCAGTTCACTCGCCCCGGCAAACGCGATATTGAGCAGGACCAGCTTGAACAGCCGGAGTCGACTGTAGTAACCCAGCTCTATGCCGTAAAGGTTCGCGATACGGTTGATCAGGCGCAGGTTACGCCAGGCGATAAAGGCCATATCGACCAGCGCCAGCGGGCTGACGGCAATCATCAGGGTGGATTCCGCCGCAGAACGGCTGATCTCGCGTCGCGCCTGGGCATCCAGCACCGGCTGAACCATATGGGAGTAGAGCGTCACCACTTCCCGGTCATTCTGGGTTTCATGGATGGCGGCATACCAGCGCTGAAGCGCCGGATGCGACTGATCGATTCCGGCCTGGCTGGCCAGCTTTTCACAGAACGCGCGGCCTTTGCCGGTGCCGTGGCTGTGGAGCAGATCCCGCGCCTCATCACGCTCGTGCGCGCGCTGGCGCAAACGCCAGAGCCGCCGCCACTCGGTGGCAACCGACCCGATACCCGCTCCCACAATCAGCGCGCCCGCGGCACATCCGCTCAGCGCGACCCAGTCCTGAGTTTGCCAGGCGTTCATCGTCCACTGCGCGCCCTGCCCAACCACGCTTACGCCAAACAGCGCCAGACCGGCGGTGACCATCCTGCGCCACAGGCTGCGTTTTGGACGCAGGGCGGCTTCCACAACCGCCTCAGCAGGACCTTCCTCGACGCCGGGCTCCTCGGTCAGGGCCGGGGCAAAGTTATCAGCCTGCGTGCCGCTGAACGTCTGCGCGGTTTTAAACGCCTCCTGAGGATCCTGCTCAAGCGTTCCGGTAAAGTCTATGCGCGGTTTTAACGGTTCCGTCATCGCAATTTATCTCCAATCAAAAACTCCAGCGCCGCATCCAGACGGATGTGTGGTAATGGCCGATCGACGCTCATTGCCTGCGGGCGGAAGGCTTCAAACTGGAAGCCCTGGTTCTGCCAGAAGGCCTGACCCGGCAGCCGCGCAGGCACTTCGCCCGGATAGACGGTAAGCGGTTCACCGTCGCTGAGCCGGTTCCCGCGTAATGCCGGTATTTTCTCGCCGTTAAGATCAATCAGCCCGCTTTGCGTTGCCTGCACGGACGCAAGCCCAAGGCAATCCATGCCGATCCCTTCGAAGGCGGCGTTTTGCCAGGCGTCCTGCACCAGCTGCTGCAGCAGCGATACCATATTGGCATGCTGGTCGACCGTGACGTGATCGGCCTTGGTGGCCGCAAAGAGCAGTTTATCGATCACCGGTGAGAACAGACGGCGAAACAGCGTCCGCTGCCCGTAGTGAAAACTTTGCATCAGCTGCGTCAGCGCCAGACGCATATCGTTGAAGGCCTGCGGCCCGCTGTTGAGCGGCTGCAGACAATCCACCAGCACAATCTGACGGTCAAATCGCAAAAAGTGGTTTTTATAGAATCCCTTGACCACTTTTTCACAGTAGTAATTGTAACGCTCGCGCAGCATCCCGGCGTTAGTGTGCCTGTCGGCCTGCGCCAGCTTCGACTCGCCCACCCTATCCACGTCCGGCCAGGGGAAGAACTGAAGCGCAGGCGCGCCCGCTAAATCACCCGGCAGGACAAAGCGACCCGGCTGAATGAAGTGCAACCCTTCCTGCTTGCACTGGTGCAGATACGCCGTCCAGGCTTCGGCAATGGCCGCCAGACGGTTTTCATCGGCTGGCGCAAGCGGGTCCAGGCCTTCGCACAGCTGTCGCCATTTGGCCGACCACCCGGCGCGCTGCCCCTGCAACAAGCCCGTCATCTGGCGGGACCAGCTGAGGTAATCCTGCGCCAGCATCGGCAGGTCGAGCAACCATTCACCGGGGTAATCGACGATTTCAAGGTACAGCGTAGAGGTATCCTTGAAGTGGCGCATCAGGGATTCATTGGAGCGAAAGCGGAGCGCGAGGCGAATTTCACTCACCCCTCGCGTCGGCGTCGGCCACATGGGCGGATCGCCATAGAGCTGCGCCAGCCCTTCGTCATAGGTAAAACGTGGAATCCCAAAATCACGCTGAGGAACGCGCTTCACGCCCAGCAGGCGTTCTTCCCGCACCGCGCTGAGCAGCGGCAGACGCGCCCCGGCGTGCAGGTTCAGGAGCTGGTTCACCATCGCGGTGATAAACGCCGTCTTACCGCTGCGGCTCAGCCCCGTCACGGCCAGACGCAGATGACGGTCAACGCCGCGGTTCACCAGTGAATTGATTTCGTTTTTAAGTCGCTTCATCGCCGTCCTTCGTTGCCTGGAAGCCTTGAATGCATGGCTTCAGAATACAATAAATGGGGGCAGATCGTTGATTATCAATTCTTATTTATTGCTATTGCCATTTTCTCTCCAGTAAGATGAACGGCATTGCTGTCAGTCCGGAGTGAGTAAGGTGTATGTCACCCACCATCTATGATATCGCACGGGTTGCGGGCGTATCGAAATCAACCGTTTCCCGCGTTCTGAATAAACAAACGAATATTTCTCCCGAAGCGCGTGAAAAAGTGCTGAAGGCGATTGACGAATTAAATTATCAGCCCAACAAACTGGCCCGTGCCCTGACCTCTTCAGGCTTCGATGCCATTATGGTTATTTCAACCCGATCAACCAAAACCACTGCCGGAAATCCTTTTTTCTCCGATGTCCTTCATGCCATTACGGCAAAAGCGGAAGAAGAAGGATTTGACGTTATTTTACAAACGTCAAAAAGCAGCGAAGACGATCTGCTGAAATGCGTGAGTAAAATAAAACAGAAGATGATCAAAGGGATCATTATGATGAGCTCACCGGCAAATGAATCCTTTTTCACCACGCTGGATGCGTATGGCGTACCGGTAGTGGTTATCGGTAAAGTGGAAGGTGAGTATCAAAATATCTATTCCGTCGACACGGATAATTTCCATGACAGCGCCACGCTGACCGAAACCTTTATTAAAAACGGACGCCGTAAAATTGCCTGTCTGCATGCCCCGCTTGATTATCATGTTTCGATCGATCGCCTTGCGGGCTATAAAGCCAGTCTGGAAAAGCACCATATTGCCCTTAACCCGGACTGGATCAGGGATGGCGGTTATACCCATGAGAGTGCGCTTACGGCGGCGCTGGAATTGTTGTCTTCACCCACGCCGCCTGATGCAGTATTCGCTACCGACAGCATGAAGTTACTTAGCCTCTATCGCGCGGCGGATGAGTTGAACCTGATGATCCCGGAGCAGGTGGTGATAGCCGGATACAGTGACCCGATGCTGTCTCTCATTTTAACGCCCGCACCTGGCGGCTTTGATATCCCCACCCGAAAGCTGGGGGAAGAGAGCTGCGATCTTCTTTTCAGGCGTATTGCGGGTCATCCCGCCCCGCAAAAAGTGCTGGTTGATACCCACTTTTTGTTGGCTGCTTCCCTTCGCTAAAACCAGGGGCGAAGTGCCCCTGGCGTGCAGTCGGTCAGAACGCGTAGTTTACGCCAACCCCCGCATAGTGGAAGCGGTCGCTTTCGCCTTCATCGTGGTTTTCCCACTCATAGGCGTATTCCAGCGTCATGGATAAACCATTGTTGAAATCGTAAGCGTAGAGGAGACCGAGTCGGTTGAAATCGTGTCCTTCACGCTCAGGATCGTCCTGCCAGTCCCAGTTCGACCAGCGATCGAGCCCCAGGCGGGTATAAGGCGTTAAGGTGGTCTGGCCTAACGAAATGGGCAGATAGGCACGAATTTCCTGAGTAGAAAACTCGCCGTTATTACGGGAACTGTCCATATTGAAGCCGCGCTCTAAATAATAATTCACTTTAGCAGCAAAGGTTTCGTTAATGGTCCAGGTAAAGCCCGTTTCGGTTTCAACGCGGCTGTCAGCATAGCCGGTTTTTTGCAGATCGTTAGCAAACTGATACATGGCAAACCAGCCGCCAAAACGCCAGTCATCGGTTAATTTAATATCCCAGTCAGGCTGAACTTTGTAGCGCTGCATATTAGCGCTGCCGTCTTTGGCACCGTGCTCATCTTTAAAGTGATAACCATAATTACGGAAACCGCCGGTCAGACCGAAGGTGAAATTATCGGTTCCGATAAAGCGATAGCGTAATTGAAATTCAGGACGATCGAAATAGGTTCCACGGGTCATACTGCTGTAATCAACCGGCCCCTCCTGATACATCGCCAGCGAAATAGTCCACGCATCCCAGGTTGCATTAAACCACACGGAAGGTTCATATAATCCATCTTTATCGTCGCCCTGCCCCTCAACGTTTTCGATTTCATACATTGCGCCAATATTAAATTCCCACTGTTTAGCTGCTTCTGATGCTTGTGCACAGCTAACTCCTGCGCACAGAACGAGCGCAGCACTTCTTAGTAGAGTACTCATTTAATTTTCCCTTTATAAGTAACAAACAAAAAAACCGGAAATTTGCATTTCCGGCGAACACCTTTCTTATCTAATAGCCGCTTCGGTTTCAGCGTCGAAGAAATGGCACTTATTCATATCGAACTGGATGTTGATATTATCCCCTGCGGCATAATCATTCGCCGCGCCAGCGCGAACCACCAGCTCATGACCGCCAACGGTGGCGTAAAGCATGAATTCCGCGCCGGTCAGTTCGGCTACGCTGACTTTCGCCGCGATATTTTTACCACTGCTCTGCAGAGTGAGAATATCTTCCGGGCGGATCCCAAACACCACCGCTTTGCGCTGATACCCTGCGGCATTCAGTGAAGCGAGCTTGTCTTCCGGGATCGCCAGACGCAGCGTTTCCGTGACGAAATAGCGATCGTCGATAGCACCGCGAATAAAGTTCATGGCTGGCGATCCAATAAACCCAGCAACAAACATGTTTGCCGGTTCGTTGTATACCTGCTTCGGAGCGCCGACCTGCTGAATAATGCCGTCTTTTAAGATCACGATGCGGGTCGCCATCGTCATGGCTTCCGTCTGGTCGTGGGTCACGTAAATCATCGTGGTGTTGAGCTTCTGGTGCAACTTGCTGATTTCAGCCCGCATCTGCACGCGAAGCTTGGCATCAAGGTTGGAGAGCGGTTCATCCATCAGGAACACGCCCGCTTCGCGCACGATCGCCCTGCCCAACGCCACGCGCTGTCGCTGGCCGCCGGACAGCGCGCCCGGTTTACGCTTGAGGTACTCGCGTAATCCGAGGATCTGTGCCGCCCAGTTAACGCGCTCGTCGATAACCACAGGCGCAATTTTTTGCATCTTCAGGCCGAACGCCATGTTGTCGTAGACCGTCATATGCGGATAAAGCGCATAGTTCTGGAACACCATCGCGATATCGCGTGACTTGGCGGGCACGTCATTCATGCACACCCCGTCAATAATCAGTTCACCCGCGCTGATCTCCTCCAGACCGGCAATCATGCGCAGCGTCGTGGATTTCCCGCAGCCCGAAGGCCCGACGAAGACGATGAACTCCTTGTCTTCTATTTCGAGACTGAAATCCTTAACCACGTGGACCTGGTTATCATAGATTTTCTGAATGTGTTTCAGGGACAGTTGAGCCATTGTTAATTCCTTATCAATACGTCCGGGATGCCCAAAACTCGGTCAGGCATTTCCAGGTCAGTTCCCGCGTTGAATGAAGTTGTAAACCCGCATGGTTCAGGCCAGATCCAATCCCAACCGATAGCATTCCCGCCGCGTTGATCGCCTCAACGCCTGCAGGTGCATCTTCGATACCTATAGCCGCGTCAGGACGCACATTCAGGCCTGCACAGGCAGCAAGGAAGATCTCCGGGTCTGGCTTTGAGCGGCGAATACGGGAAGCATCGGCGCAAAAATCGAAGGCCTGATGAATGCCCAGCGCGTGCAGGATCCCCGGGGCATTCAGGGATACGGAGGCGAGCCCAATTTTGACCTTCGCCGCACGGATATCCGCCAGGACGTCGCGAATACCCGGAAGCAGTGAATCCTCCGTCAGCGACGCCAGAGACTGGACATAGAGCGCGTTCTTTTTCGTCGCCAGCGCGAGGCACTGCTCATGGCTGAACATCCCCTCTTTCCCGCCATGCTTCAGGATGCGCTGCAGGGAATCCATGCGGCTAATGCCCTTCAGCTGTTCGTTAAATACTTCGTCGAAGGTGATGCCGATTTCATCCGCCACTGCACGCCAGGCCAGAAAATGGAGGTGTGCGGTATCGGTGATCACACCGTCCAGATCGAATACAACCGCCTTAAGCGTCATGGCGCCCCTCCGTGGTAGCGGTCCCATTAACAGGTGCAAGAAAATCCTTATAAGCGCAAACTGTCCGCCCCGATACGTGTAGCGTCTTGCCCCACAGCGTCAACATGGAAGGTGCCGAAGCTTCAATGGTTAACACCTCGTTTTCACAGGTGAAGTGCAGCGTTGCATTTCGCCAGCGCAGCGGGAATGCCAGTCTTCGCCAGTGGGCCGGCAACCTGGGCGAAAGATGCAGCTCCCCATCCACTATCTGCATACCGGCAAAGCCCTGAATGACGCCGGACCAGATAGCGCCGGTCGCAGCGGCGTGAATTCCGTCATCGCAGCTGTGCGGGTCGTCCCCAAGATCGATAGCGACGCCATCGCGCCAGAAGGCGTAGGCACCTTCGACGTCACCACAGCGGGCAGTCACAATGCCGTGAATGGCCTTGCTCAGCGAAGAGTCATGGATCGTGCGGGGCTCATAGAACGCCAGATTGGCGGCACACTGTTGCGGGGTAAACCGCTCCGGCAACAGGTAGGTAAGCATCACCACATCAGCCTGCTTAAGGATCTGCATGTCGTTGACTTCCGCGCGGGAATAATCGAGCAGAATGGTCTGCTTACCCGCTTTGGCTTTGTAGCGGCTGAGATCGATGGCCGGTTTGGCCATGAAGGTATCATCCTGCGGGATCACACCGTCTGGATTGGCCTCCGGCAGCCATAAGCACTTCAGGAACCGTGTCGCTTTGTGCGTAAAACCTTCATCCTCGCGCCCAAATATCGCCATAAACTGGCGAGCGCAGGCAACGTTGTGCCAGGCCAGATAGTTGGTATACGCGTTGTTGTTCACATGCTCGGTGTATTCGTCAGGTCCGATAACATCATGGATTTCGAGACGACCATTAATTTCCGTCGCGCGGCCCATCCAGAACGCGGCGGTTTCCATCAGCAGCGTCAGGCCTTCGTTTCGCATAAAGGTCTCATCCTGCGTCGCCTGCCAGTAAGCGACGACGGCCCAGGCAATGTCCGCCACGATGTGGTGTTCCGCCAGCGCGGAGGCCACCTTCTGGCGCGTGCCGGTTCGGATGTTGATAGCCGCGAACTCCGGCGTCTCTTCCAGCCCGCTGGCGGCGCTTTCCCATGGGAACAACGCGCCGGGCCAGCCGTTGCGACGGGCTTTTTCCCGCGCCCCGGCCAGGTTGAGCCAACGATAGCGCAGCAGGCTACGGGCGATTTGAGGTCGCGTGAAGAGATGGAAAGGCAGCAGGAAAATTTCGGTATCCCAGAAGACGTGGCCTTTATACCCCTCGCCCGTCAGCCCTTTGGCGGCGATACTGCTTCGCTCATCATGGGCTGGCGTCATGGTCGTCAAATGCCAGACGGCGTAATCCAGCGCCATCTGATCCTGATGTTCCGTAGAGTCCACCTCCACCCGAGCGTTACGCCAGACCTCTTGCCAGGCACACGCCGAACTCTCAAGCAAGGCGTCGTAGCCTCTTGCCGCACAGACCTTAAGATCGGCCAGCGCGTTTCGGGCGAACGAGGCCTGCGACAGTGCTTTATCACTGCGATGTGCCACCCAGACGATTTTTTCAAGCGTGACAGTGTCACCCTTAGCAATCGTCAGCGAATGATGAACGCTGAGACGACGATTTTTGGCGGTGAAACAGCTATCGCTCTTCGCGGAGAGCTGACAATATGCTGAAACAACAATCTCAGACGCGCGGTCCTGCGTTTCATATACGCCCTGCATATATTGCTGGTCGAACACTCTGACCGACATTTCATCCAGATGCTGTCTGCCGCTGTTCGTTTGAGTTGCGTCAATGCCGGTTTGCAGCACGGCCTGCGTGGCGGCATCGAGCGGTGTAATCGAAAGCTGCATGGCCACTAAGGGCAACTGGTCTAGCGACACAAAACGACGGCTCTCCAGACGATAGCGTTTCCCGTCAGGCGAGCGCCAGACGACGCTGCGACGAAGCTCGCCATTAGCAAACGCCAGCTCGCGCTGCCACTCGAGGATTTCGCCTGACAGGAGCGTGAAATTGACGCTATCCAGCTCAACATCAATACCGATGATATCCGGCAGATTGATTAGCTCAGTGGTCTCGTTGCGACCAGCACGATGATAGAGGCCCGCAAGATACATGCCTCTGGTTTGCTGGGTGTAATCTTCTTCGTGCGCAGCCCGGAGCCCCATGTAGCCATTACCGCAGGCCATGATGGAGGCGTATTTATTCAGGCTGTGTGGACAAAAGTCCGGGTCGGTTAATACAGACACGTTTAGCATAACGTCACGCTTTCCCCTGTTTCTGCTGATTCATACAGCGCGGCGACGAGCTGCTGGATAACCAGCCCCTGCTCCGCATCAGCGATCATGACGGGTTCTCCCTGCACATGCCGTACGAAGGCATCCATACTGCGCATATGACGCCGATCGTCAGCCTCTTCACGCTGCGTGAGGGTGACTAAAGTACCGGCTTCGTCGTTGTAGATGTGCGCCGGGAACAGCATGGCGCCAGCCTTTTCGCCGCAGAATGCGACGTTCATGATGGATTGTTCACGGATATTGAGCGCAAACGACGTGTCCAGACGCAGAATGCCGCCGTTGCAAAATTCAATGGTGCCAAACAGGGCATCTTCAACGGTAAACTGCGTGGGATCCCACGCACCAAATTGGCCGCTGCTTTTACGGTTTCCCAGCCTCTGGAAGCTGTGTGCCGTCACCTTTTTTACCGCCGGGAACCCCAGCACGTACATCGCGGCATCGAGCATATGGATGCCGATATCAATCAGCGGCCCACCGCCCTGAAGCGTTTTGTTGGTAAAGACGCCCCAGCCGGGAACCCCGCAGCGGCGTAGCGCCTGCGCCGTGGTGTAATAAATTTCGCCCAGTTCCCCCTTTATCACAGCTTCACGCAGCAGTTGCGTATCAAGAGCAAAACGATGGTGAAAATCATACGCCAGCACTTTTCCTGCCTTGCGCGCGGCCATGCGCATCCGATCTGCCTCCTGCGGCGTCATGGCCGGCGGTTTTTCACACATCACGTGGCAGCCTGCTTCCAGCGCGGCCATGACGTGCCCGAAATGGAACCGGTTAGGCGAACAGACGCTCACCACATCCGGCTTAACCGCCTCGAGCATCTCTCGCGCATCCTGCCATGCCGAGGAAATACCATGACGTTCCGCAAACGCCCGAGCCTGTTCAGGATGGCTGTCCATGACAGCCACCATCTGAACATCACTGCGCGTGGCGTAATACGAGGCATGCACTTTATCCGCGACCTGTCCGGCGCCAATGATGGCGACGCGCAGAGGCGAAGGTGTAGAAGCACTCATCACGCTCGTCATCCTTAGCATTTACGCAAGTAAGTGAGCGAGTCCCGGTATGCCTGAGCCGGATCCTCGGCGCGAACACGGCATTCATACACCACGTAACCCCGGTAGTTATCCGCACGCAGCCGATCGAATAGGCTGGCAAAATCGAGGCTGCCGCTGCCCGGCTGGTAGCGGTGGTTATCTGCGATGTGCACATGGCCCAGCAGATCGCGGTGCTGATACAGCGCATCCGTCAGCGAGTCTTCTTCGATGTTCATATGATAGAAATCGCCGATGATCTGCACGTGCTTCAGGCCGTTCTCTTCGATATAGCGACGCGCATCAGCCAGGGTGTTGATCATATGATCCTGATAGCGGTTCAGCGGTTCCAGGTAGACGGTCGTTCCGGTGCGCGCCGCTACCTCATCCAGCCAGCGCAGGGAGGCGCTTACGGCTTTGCGGTCACCGTCCAGGCTGCGTGGAGAGGTCATTGGCGGCAGACGGAAGGTAAACATTCCCCAGGCAGCAGGCACGATAATGCCCTTGCCGCCCACTTCAGCCAGCGCTTCCAGGATACGTTCAATCTCCTGTAACCCGTTCAGACGACGTTCTTCGATGAAGTCGCCAATCCAGCCATCGTATCCGCCACAGGCCGTCGTCACCGGCAGTCCGGTGGCCTTAATCGCCGCTTTTACCTCGGCGAGGTTTTCCACCAGCAGCTTGCCGTCAATTTCGTAGCCATCAAAACCCATCGCTTTGATGTACTGGAATTTCTCCATGATATTGACCGGGAAAAAGGCCTGATTTTGTGTTGCGATTTTCATGTTTTGCTTTCCTTAGCTTAAAAAGTGACGCCCATTTTGATGCTCAGTTCCGGGTGCTGATCGACATACTTCATGTAGCTTTCCGGGCTGGTGGTGAAGGTGACGACCGGGTCGATGAGATCTTCACAATTTAGATAGCCGTTCATCAGCAGTTCCCAGCAGGTCTCTTCAATACGTTTACGGTTCCAGCGCGGGTAATCCGGGTTGGGTTCGCTACAGGCGCGGGAGAAGACAATCTTCGCGTTATTGAAATGCGCTTCGCGGCCGAGGTTAAAGCCTTCCGCGAACGGTTTCGCGAAGGCTACGTAGGAGATAGTGCCGCCATAGGCGAGCCCGCGCAGCGCGGACTGCAGCGCATCTGCAAAGCCGCTGGTTTCGATGATCACGTCCGCGCCCTGCTTCCCGGTCAGCTTTTTGATTTCCAGACCGACATCGGTGCCGATTGGGTTCAGACAGTGGTCAGCCCCATGACGGCGGGCAATCTCACAGCGGTGTTCGATAGGGTCGACGCCGATGACGATTGACGCACCGGCTTTTTTGGCCAGCTGGATCGCAATTTGCCCAATGGCTCCCAGACCGACCACGACAACAAAGTCGCCCACGCGAACGTTGGCATCACGCACGCCGCTCATGGCGAACTGCGCCGGATCGTAGCAAACGGCGTTTTTCCAGGAGGCGCCCTGCGGCATTTTGCGCAGCTTATAGTTATTCACCGCGTTAACGATCACCGTTTCCTGCAGCGGTGCGTAGCAGCAGACGCTGTCGCCGATCTGGTATTCCGTGACGTCAGCACCGCATTCGATAATCTCGCCAGCAATCATATTGCCCAGCTGGAACTTACCGAATTCGATCCCGCGGGCCGCCCCCTCTTCACGTGGGGTAAACATCTGCCACTCCGCGTTGAACTCTTCGTCAATAAACGGACTGGCGGCGCGGAAATCCACCACTTCGGTACCGTGTTTAGGCGCGCCAAAGCGGGCGCGAATTTTCACTTCATGGACGGCAACCGGACGATCTTCATATTCCACCAGCGCCGCCACGCGTGGCGCTGTCGCAACTAATTTTTTCATGACTGACTCCTTGTTAAAATTGGCCGCCTCAGCCCTTCACGCCACCGGCGGTCAAACCACTTTTAATAAAACGTTCAGACAGGGCGTACATGATGACCACCGGAAGCGCCGTCACCAGCGATGCCGCCATCATGCGACCCCAGATATAATCTGGCGTGCTAAAGAGCGTGTTCAGCCCAACCGGCAAGGTGAAATGGCTGGCGCTGGACAGGAAAATGGACGCAAACAGGTAGTCGTTCCACGCCACCATGAAGCAGTAGACAAACACCGACACGAGCCCGGAAATCGCCAGCGGCACGGTGATGCGGAAGATGATTTGCAGGCGGTTCAGGCCGTCCATTATCGCGGCTTCTTCGATTTCGTCCGGGATGGTGTCGAAATAGCTGCGCAGCATGAACACCGCTGTCGGTAACGTTTGGGTCACCATGGTGATAATCAGCGCCAGCTCGGTGTCGTAGATCCCAAGAGCAGTGATGATTTTGAACAGCGGCACCACCAGCAATATTCCGGAGAACATGTAGACGGTGTAGAAACTCGCATTGATCGTCGTGCGGCCCTTAAAACGCAGTTTGGACAAGGCGTAAGCCCCCAGCGTGCCGAGAAATACGGCAATCACCGAGGAGGTCAGCGACACCACCATGCTGTTTTTGAAATAGTCCACGAACGGGAAAATCAGAGGGTTAAAGATGTCGACGTAATGCTGCAGCGTCCACGCCTGCGGCAAAATGGTCGGGTTAAGCGATATCGCCTCTTTCGCACTCTTAAACGACGTCATCAGCATCACGAAGAACGGGAACAGCGTGATGACCAGGAACACCGCCAGACCGAGATAAAAACCAATACGGCTCAGTACGCGTTTATTTGTTGCCATTGAGGTTTACCCTTTTTCTGGTCAGCAGAATCACCGCGAAGATGATCACGAACAGCACGACAGAGATCGCCGCAGCCTTACCCAAATCGTTGAAAGCGAATGCGGTTTTGTAGAGATAGACGCCCAAAATATCGACCTTGGTCGTCAACAGGTAGACATCCGCAAACATGTAGAACATCCAGATAGTGCGAAGCGTCACCACCGTTGCCAGCACCGGCATAATCGCGGGCAGCGTAACGATTCGAAAACGCTGCCAGGCATTCGCGCCGTCCATTTCCGCCGCTTCATACAGCGACTTATCAATGGTCTGCAAAATCGCGAGGAACGAAATGAACGCGTACGGGAAGTAGCGCCAGATGGCGAACAGCACCACCAGTACAAAGCTGCTGCCAGGATTGTCGAACCACAGCGGCGCCTGGTCATACAGATGCAGCAGGTCAACGCCCAGATAGTTCACAATGCCGTAGCCGTTGTTGAACATGTATTTCCATGCAAACACCAGCGAAATGGACGGGGTGACGTAGGATAAAATCACCAGTGAACGTGCCGTTTTCCGCAGACGGAATTCACGGTTAAAGAAGATCGCCACCGCCAGCCCCAACCCCGTGCTGCCGATCACCACCAGCGCCGTGTACCAGAACGTCATCCACAGCGAGTGCCAGAATGCTGCATCACTGAGAATGCGAATGTAATTATCCAGCCCGACAAACACAGCGCTAATGCGCGGGTTAAGCGGCAGACGTAAGAAACTGATTTCAATATTGGAAATCATTGGCCAGGCCACCAGGCCCCCCAGCAAAATCAAGCTGGGGGCCAACAGCAGCATGGCGAAAGGCATATCTGAACGACCAGAAAACAACGTCTTCATAATTTCCTTCCGCAGAGCGCTCCTATCGTTGTGAAATCAGATCGGTCAGACGCTTCTGGCTGTTACTAAGCGTGTTGCTGAGATCTTTTTTCCCCACCGTGACGTTATGCACCATGGAACTGATGATGCCGGACCCGGTAACATCGCCCATGCGTGTGAAGTTTTTGTCGCCCACGGCGCCAAATACCTGCACATTCGGGAACTGCGCAATCAGTTCGTAAGGCAGTTGCCCAAACGCTTTAATCACATCGTTGTTTTTCCAGGTATCGGTGCCCACCACCAGCTTGTTCACCGGCAGTGCCGCGCCGGGCGACATCATGACCCAGTCGGTTGCGTTTTGAGCCTGCTCCATCCAGGTCACAAACTTTTCAGCCGCCTGAGTCTCATCTTCGGTTTGACCGGTGGTAATCGTCAGCGACGTGACCATGCCGTAAACGGCAGAAGAGGTTTCTGTTGGGACGACGAAGCCCAGGTTGGCAGGGTTTCCGTCCTGGAATACCGCCGGAAGGATGTAGGTGGAGTAAACCGCCATCGGCGCAGAACCGTTCATGAAGGCATCTTTGATCTCCATGACGTCGTTTGAACCCGGCATGGTAGTCGCGGCCAGATCTTTATAAAACGCCAGGGCTTTTGCCATTTCAGGGGTATCGATATCGACGTTCCCTTTGGCATCAAAAACGTTCGCACCGCCGGAAAGCGCAAACTGGGAGAATGCCTGCTCCGTCATCACGCTTTCGGCGGTGGGCAGCGCAATGCCGTAATGTTTTTTGGTCGGGTCATTGAGCCTCTGGCTGGCTTTCAGCAGCTGTTCCCAGTTATGCGGCTCCTGGATACCTGCCGCAGCAAGCGCATCTTTGTGATACCAGACGCCGGATAGCCAGGCGCTGACTGGCACTCCCGTCCAGGCAGAACCGTCTTCCGTACGAACAACACGCAAGATGCCGTCATAGAAGGTGTCCTCGCCTACCGCTTTAATGGCTTCGCCGATAGCTTTGCGATCCAGGAGCTGTTCCTTGTCCATAACTTTCGCGTAGTCATGGCTGACTTCAATCACCTCTGGCAGCGCGCCCGTTCTGGCGAGCGTAATAACCTTGGTGTTGTAGGCATCCTCTTCGACCGGCACCTGTTTCACCGTGATGCCGGGGTTCTCTTTCTCGAACTTTTCGATAAGCTTCGTGATAACCGCCTGGCGCTCCTGCTCGACTGACGAGTGCATAAACTCAATGGTGACAGCAGACTTTTTGTCGTCCTTGCATCCTGATAACAAGGCGCACGAAACCAGTGCTGAAATCAGCACAATTCTGGGCATTTTCATTTTTAAGGTCCTTTTTAGTTTTCTTTAATCCACAACACCTGCCATGGATATAGGGTCAGCGTTTTATCTGTAATATCTTTCCCGGAAATCAACTCCGTTCCGGAATGAATATCGGATTCCACCGTTTGAATGCCGTCACTGAAATTAAACAGCGCCGTTACTTTCTCACCACAACCCGCCACGCGAACGATTTTTAAAACATATTTACCTGACGCACTGAAATAAGCTTCACTGTCAGGATGGAATGCTTTCTCCGCCCGACGCAGCGTGATTAACTGGCTTAACGAGCAATAGACCTGAGAACGCAGGCTATTTTTATCTTCAAGCAGGCTATCAATTTGCCCTGCCGTGTATTTCTCACGATTAATCGCACGGTTGTATCCCAGGCGTTCAACACCTGCATAATCATTACGTGAACCGAGAATGCTCTGGATATAAACCGCAGGCACGCCGGGGAAGCTTAAAAGGACGGCATGCGCCAGAATAAACCGGGCAATCCGTTGGCTATCAAGACTGTCACGCGTACTTAAAGCATCCAGATAGGTCACATTAATTTCATAAGGACTGCGTGTACCATCCGGGTTATTTTTCCAGTTAACCAACGCCCCTTCAGCCTGAAGTTTTTCCACAAGCGAGAGGATTTCCGACTCGGGTAAAATTCCGCGTAACGGATTCAGACCAATCCCGTCATGCGAGGCCAGGAAGTTAAACCAGGTGGTTTTCGTGGAAGGCAACGTCAGCGACGCTGCCCACTGGCTCAGCGTCCCGACGTCCTGAGAATGCACCGCATGCAGCACCAGCGGGGGCAAAGAGAACTGATAAACCATCTGCGCTTCATTTTCGCCGTCACCGAAGTAAGCAACGTTATCTTTATGCGGAACGTTCGTCTCGGTAATAATCACCGTTCCAGGGGCGACAGCCTCGGTAATCGCGCGGAAAAGCTGGATGAGCTGGTGGGTTTGCTCAAGGTGGATGCAGTTTGTTCCGGGTATTTTCCACATGAATCCCACCGCATCCAGACGAATGTATCGCGCCCCTTCAATCAGGTAATGCAGCAGCACGTCGACCATCGCGATCAGCACCTGCGGAGAGGCGAAATTGAGATCGACCTGGTCCTCGCTGAAGGTGGTCCACAGGTGTCGCACGCTGCCGTCATGCAGCGTGAAAGGCGTAAGAAGCGGTAAGGCACGCGGACGCGTCACCGCGGATAAGTCTGTTTCAGGATCGACAGAAATAAAGAAATCTTCATATCCTGGCATTTGCTTCAGATAATTAGCGAACCATTTGCTTTTGGCTGACATATGGTTGCATACGAAATCGAACATTAAACTGGCTGACTGTTTTAATTCAGCAACGTCTCGCCACGTTCCGGTTTCCGGTGCAACCTCGTGATAATCGATAACAGAAAAACCGTCGTCCGAAGACCATGGATAAAAAGGCAAGAGATGAACATGAGAAAAAGAACGAGAAAGCCACCTGTTATAAAAACGTGTAAACACCGGTAGCGCCTTCTCCCCTTTCGCTGAAAACTGATCGGCATAGGTAATCAGGACAACGTCTTTTTCATCCCAACCCGTTTTACGTTTTTCCGTAATAACAGAAGCGGCATTTCCAATATTTTCCAGCAGCACATTAAGATGGGCGTCAGAAAACGTTTCCCCGTAAACAATATTAATGAGTTCTTTAATTTTTGTATTCATTTCATTTTCCATGGTAGCGGTCCCACGGAGTGGCAATCTACTCCCATGAAAAATATCTGTCAACGGACCAGAAAGGAGAAAAAGGTGATTGCAAAGCAGCTCAGCGCAATATTGTGAGCTGCCGCAAAGAAAGAACCGGGAAAAGAGGAAATGCGGTTAACCGTCGCCAGTCCCTCCCCCGTCAGGGAAAGGGCTAACGCCAGCAGGAATTATTGGGATAAGTAACGGCGAGAAAGCCGTTTTGCCACCTTTTGCAGCAGCGGTTCGAGCGCCACGGCCAGCACCATTCTGACCGGTTTGCGGGCAACGGATTTGATCGCCCAACCCGCCACGCCTGCCGGGCCGAACCGTAACGCGGTCAGCAGGACCAGTTTACCTGCGATTTTCAGGCCGGGTTTTACCTTCTGACCGGCCTGTTGCCAGTGTTGTTTCATCTCATCTCTCTCTTAAAGCTGACGAAAGCGACTTCTCAGCGTAAAGGTATCCGACGTGACATAGCGTTCCATTTCCCGTAGCCGCTTCTCACCGGCGGCGAGCTGCTCATCAACGGCATTGAGAAGATCGCTGCTGGTCGGAGCTCCCTCCGCAGCCAATTCTCCTTCTGGCATCGGGTCAAGAACAAACGACAGGACGATGTATGCCACCAGGGTAATAAACGCCAGGCCGAAGAATATCGATAGCACCGCGACCACGCGGACAAGTTTGACCGGGACATCAAGATAGTGAGCCAGCCCGGCACAAACGCCGCGCACCATGCCCTGCTGTGGAATACGCCACAGCTTTTTGTTCAGATTCAGTCCAGACATTAACGGTCCCTCCAGTTTGGATGCTCAGCATCCAGGATGGCTTCCAGCGCCTGAATGCGTTCGCGCATTTTGTTCGCCTCGTCGGAGAGCTGTACCAGACGCTGTTGTTCACTCTGGGAGAGTTCGCCCCGAGAAGAACGGTTGCTGTAGTGCAGCCATAGCCAAATCGGCAAAACGAACAGCACGAAAATTGTCAGGGGAATGGCCAGAAAAAGCGCGCTCATGTGTACTCCTTGTCTTATGATGCGGCACGCTCAGGTGCCGCAGGAATTATTATTGGTTGTCTTGCTTCATTTTGGCTTTCAGTGCCGCCAGCTGCTCGCTGATTTCATCATCAGCCTTCAGATCGGCGAACTGTTGATCCAGCGACTTCTGCTTGCCGATGCCGTGGCTTTCGGCTTCCGCTTCCATGTGGTCGATACGACGTTCAAACGATTCAAAACGCGCCATCGCTTCATCCAGCTTACCGCTGTCTAGCTGACGACGCACGTCGCGGGAGGAGCTTGCCGCCTGGTGACGCAGGGTCAGCGCCTGCTGACGCGCGCGGGTTTCGCTCAGTTTGTTTTCAAGCTCACCAATCTCTTTCTTCATACGGGTGAGCGTGTCGTCCACCAGCGTCACTTCATGCTCGAGCGTCGCGACCATATCAGCCAGCTTCTGTTTTTCGATCAGCGCCGCACGGGCCAGATCCTCTTTGTCTTTACGCAGCGCCAGCTCCGCTTTTTCCTGCCATTCGTTCAGCTGAGCGGTTGCCTGTTCAATACGACGCGTAAGCTGTTTTTTCTCCGCCAGCGCGCGGGCGGAGGTTGAACGCACTTCAACCAGCGTGTCTTCCATCTCCTGAATCATCAGACGTACCAGCTTCTGCGGATCTTCCGCTTTCTCAAGCAGTGAGTTGATGTTGGCGTTCACGATGTCGGCAAAACGAGAAAAAATACCCATAATCAAATCCTCATAGTTCTGTTATCGGGCTATGCCCTGCTGTACTGATAATACAAACATCATGCCAGGTTTTTATCTTATTGATTTCACTGAGTCTGATTGATTTTTACGCAGTGAAGAACTATTCTTCCCTGGTGAATATCGCTAAGGAGTGGTTAATTTCATCATGCCCGGATACAAAGACAATTTACTCGGCGAAGCAAACAGCTTTCTCGAAGTGCTGGAACAGGTCTCTCGCCTGGCGCCGCTCAATAAACCGGTGCTGATCGTCGGTGAACGCGGAACGGGGAAAGAGCTGATAGCCAACCGTCTGCATTACCTCTCCGGGCGCTGGGATGGCCCCTTCATTTCCCTTAACTGCGCGGCGCTGAATGAAAACCTGCTCGACACCGAGCTCTTCGGCCATGAAGCGGGGGCGTTTACCGGTGCCCAGAAACGCCATCCCGGACGCTTTGAGCGCGCCGACGGCGGTACGCTGTTTCTGGATGAGCTGGCCACCGCGCCCATGCTGGTGCAGGAAAAACTGCTGCGCGTGATTGAGTACGGCGAGCTGGAGCGCGTCGGCGGCAGCCAGCCGCTGCAGGTTAACGTACGCCTGGTGTGCGCCACGAACGCCAACCTGCCGGAGATGGTGGCGGAGGAGAAATTCCGTGCCGACCTGCTTGACCGCCTGGCCTTTGACGTCGTTCAGCTTCCACCCCTGCGCGAGCGCAGAAGCGACATCATGCTGCTGGCAGACCAGTTTGCGATTCAGATGTGCCGAGAGCTCGGACTGCCGCTGTTCCCCGGCTTCAGCGATTATGCGCAGGAGACGCTGCTGGCTTACCACTGGCCGGGAAATATCCGCGAACTGAAAAACGTCGTGGAGCGCTCCGTCTATCGCCACGGCAGCAGCGAGACGGAGCTGGACAATATCATTATCGATCCTTTTCAGCGCAGCGCAGCGCCGCTACCCACACCAGCGTCTTCAGGCGATCTCCCTACTCTCCCCCTTGATTTACGCCAGTTCCAGAACGATCAGGAGAAACAGCTGCTGGAGCAAAGCCTGAAGACGGCGAAATATAACCAGAAACGGGCGGCTGAACTGCTGGGTCTGACCTACCATCAGTTAAGGGCATTGCTCAAAAAGCATCAAATGCGCTGACAATATCAGCACTTACCTGCAGACATTTTTACGAAGCAGGCGTAAGTGCGATACACTTTGCAGATCGAACCTAAAAACCTTAAAAATTATGCGTCTGGTTTTATCGTCCTTTTTAGCACTCGGTCTGTTTAGCAGCCTGGCCTTTGCCGCGCCCGGGCAAACTCCCCAGCCTGACATTCGTGACAGCGGCTTTGTCTATTGCGTAAGCGGCCAGGTGGATACCTTCAACCCGCAAAAAGCGGGCAGCGGCCTGATCGTGGATACCCTGGCCGCGCAGCTTTACGACCGTCTGCTTGATGTTGACCCATACACCTACCGTCTGGTGCCTGAGCTGGCGGAAAGCTGGGAAGTGCTGGATAACGGCGCAACGTACCGTTTTAACCTGCGCGATGACGTCGCGTTTCAGCGCACGCCTTGGTTTACCCCCACGCGCAGGCTGAACGCAGATGACGTGGTCTTTACCTTCCAGCGCATCTTTAACCGCAACCACCCGTGGCATAACGTTAACGGGGATAATTTCCCCTATTTCGACAGCCTGCAGTTTGCTGATACCGTCAAGAGCGTGCGCAAGCTGGACAACCGGACGGTTGAATTTACGCTGACGCGCCCGGATGCCTCCTTCCTCTGGCATCTGGCGACCCACTATGCGTCAGTCATGTCTGCTGAATACGCGGCGACCCTGACGAAAAAAGATCGTCAGGAGTTACTCGATCGTCAGCCGGTCGGCACCGGTCCGTTCCAGCTCGCTGAATACCGCGCCGGGCAGTATATTCGTCTGCAGCGTCATGAGCATTTCTGGCGCGGCACCCCGCTGATGCCGCAGGTGGTGGTCGATCTCGGTTCAGGTGGAACGGGACGTCTGTCGAAACTGCTCACCGGGGAGTGCGACGTGCTCGCCTGGCCCGCGGCCAGCCAGCTCACCATTTTGCGTGACGATCCGCGCCTGCGCCTGACGTTACGCCCCGGCATGAATATCGCTTATCTGGCCTTTAACACGGATAAGCCGCCGTTGAATAACCCTGCCGTACGCCACGCTCTGGCGCTGGCGATTAACAACCAGCGTTTGATGCAGTCGATCTACTACGGCACGGCGGAAACCGCCGCCTCAATTTTACCGCGCGCCTCGTGGGCCTATGACGGTGAAGCTAAAATTACGGAATACAATCCGGCAAAAGCGCGTGAACAGCTGAAGGCGCTGGGGGCGGAAAACCTCACGCTGCAGCTTTGGGTGCCAACCAGCTCCCAGGCGTGGAACCCGAGCCCGCTTAAGACCGCCGAACTGCTGCAGGCAGATATGGCGCAGGTGGGCGTCAAAGTGATCATCGTACCGGTTGAGGGCCGTTTCCAGGAGGCGCGCCTGATGGACATGAATCATGATTTAACCCTGACCGGCTGGGCGACCGACAGTAACGATCCGGACAGTTTCTTCCGGCCGCTCCTGAGCTGTGCGGCGATAAATTCGCAGACCAACTACGCCCACTGGTGTAACCGGGAGTTTGACGCCGTGCTGCAAAAAGCGCTGGCTTCCCAGCAGCTGGCCTCACGCATCGACGCCTATGATGAAGCGCAGAAGATCCTTGCCCAGGAACTGCCGGTGCTGCCGCTGGCCTCTTCCCTGCGTCTTCAGGCCTATCGTTACGATATTAAAGGCCTGGTGCTGAGTCCGTTCGGCAACGCCTCGTTCGCCGGCGTGTCGCGTGAAAAAGAACAAGAGGTGAAAAAACCATGATTATTTTTACCTTACGTCGGCTCCTTTTGCTGCTGGTGACGCTCTTTTTCCTGAACTTTGTCGGCTTCAGCCTGAGCTATTTCACGCCCCACGCCCCGCTCCAGGGGTCGTCGCTGTGGGATGCCTGGCTGTTCTGGTTTAACGGGCTGCTGCACTGGGATTTCGGCGTGTCCAGCATTAACGGGCAGCTGATTTCTCAGCAGCTGAAAGAGGTTTTCCCGGCCACGATGGAGCTGTGTATTCTGGCCTTCGGCTTTGCCCTGATGGTCGGGATCCCCGTGGGCATGCTGGCCGGGATCTATCGCAATAAATGGCAGGATAAGTTTATCAGCGCCCTCGCCCTGTTCGGCTTCTCCATCCCGGTATTCTGGCTGGCGCTGCTGCTGACGCTGTTCTTCTCGCTGACGATGGGCTGGCTGCCGGTTTCAGGTCGTTTTGACCTGCTCTATACGGTTAAAACGGTGACGGGTTTTGCCATCATTGATGCGTGGCTGTCCGATTCGGTGTGGCGCCATGAGATGATCGTCAGCGCCGTGCGCCATATGGTATTGCCGGTTCTGACGCTGGCGGTTGCGCCAACAACCGAAGTGATCCGCCTGATGCGCCTGAGCACTATCGAGGTGTTTGACCAGAACTACGTCAAAGCCGCGGCCACGCGCGGGTTGTCACGCCTGACCATACTGCGCCGCAACGTCCTGCACAACGCGCTGCCGCCGGTTATTCCGCGTCTGGGATTACAGTTTTCCACCATGCTGACGCTGGCGATGATTACCGAGATGGTCTTTAGCTGGCCAGGCCTGGGGCGATGGCTGATTAACGCCATCCGCCAGCAGGACTACGCCGCTATTTCTGCGGGCGTGATGGTGATTGGTTCGCTGGTGATTATTGTTAACGTGTTGTCCGATATTCTGGGTGCCATGGCTAACCCATTGAAGCATAAGGAATGGTATGCCTTACGATAGCGTATACAGTGAAAAGCGCACGCCCGGCGTGCTGCGTACCGTGTGGCGTAAATTCTATGGTGACACCACGGCGATGATCGGCCTTTACGGCTGCGCCGGACTGGTGTTGCTTTGCGTCTTTGGCTCGTGGTTTGCGCCGTACGGCATCGACCAGCAGTTCCTTGGCTATCAGCTGCTGCCACCGTCCTGGTCGCGCTACGGTGAAGTCTCTTTCTTCCTGGGAACGGACGACCTCGGACGTGACGTGTTGAGCCGCCTGTTGAGCGGTGCAGCCCCGACGGTGGGCGGCGCATTTGTGGTGACGCTCGCGGCTACGATCTGCGGGCTGGCGCTCGGTATTTTTGCGGGATCCACCCATGGCCTGCGTTCGGCGGTCCTTAACCACATTCTGGATACGCTGCTGTCGATTCCGTCCCTGCTGCTGGCAATCATTGTTGTTGCCTTTGCCGGTCCGCACCTGTCGCATGCCATGTTCGCCGTCTGGCTGGCTATCCTGCCCCGCATCGTGCGCTCGGTTTACAGCATGGTGCATGATGAGCTGGAAAAAGAGTACGTCGTCGCCGCGCGTCTGGACGGCGCGACGACCTTCAACATTCTGTGGTTTGCCGTGCTGCCCAACATCGCCGCCGGGCTGGTCACAGAGATCACCCGCGCCCTGTCGATGGCGATTCTGGACATCGCGGCGCTCGGCTTTCTCGACCTCGGTGCACAGCTGCCGTCGCCCGAATGGGGTGCAATGCTCGGCGACGCGCTGGAGTTGATCTACGTGGCACCCTGGACGGTCATGCTGCCGGGGGCGGCCATTATGGTGAGCGTGCTGCTTATCAACCTGCTGGGCGACGGTATTCGCCGTGCAATTAACGCGGGGGTGCAATAATGCCGCTTCTTGATATTCGCAACCTCACCATCGAATTCAAAACCGGTGAAGGCTGGGTTAAAGCCGTCGATCGCATCAGTATCACCCTTGCAGAGGGTGAAATACGCGGGCTGGTGGGGGAATCCGGCTCGGGAAAAAGCCTGATTGCCAAGGCTATCTGCGGCGTGGCGAAAGACAACTGGCGCGTGACGGCAGACCGTATGCGTTTTGACGATATCGATCTGCTGCGTCTCTCCCCCCGCGAGCGGAGAAAGCTTGTCGGGCATAACGTCTCGATGATTTTCCAGGAGCCGCAGTCCTGTCTCGACCCGTCCGAACGCGTGGGTAAACAGCTCATGCAGAACATTCCCGGCTGGACCTATAAAGGCCGCTGGTGGCAACGCGTTGGCTGGCGCAAGCGCCGCGCCATCGAGCTTTTACACCGCGTCGGGATCAAAGATCACAAAGACGCGATGCGCAGCTTCCCTTATGAGCTGACCGACGGCGAATGTCAGAAAGTGATGATTGCCATCGCGCTGGCAAATCAGCCGCGTTTGCTGATTGCGGATGAGCCCACCAACGCGATGGAACCCACCACGCAGGCGCAAATTTTCCGCCTGCTGTCGCGTCTCAACCAGAATAACAACACCACCATTTTGCTGATCAGCCATGACCTGCAAATGCTCAGCAAATGGGCGGATAAAATTGACGTCATGTACTGCGGGCAAACGGTCGAAACCGCGCCGAGTGAAGATCTGATCGGCGCGCCGCATCATCCGTATACGCAGGCGCTTATCCGCGCCATTCCGGATTTTGGCAGCGCGATGCCGCATAAGAGCCGCCTGAATACCCTGCCGGGGGCGATTCCGCTGCTGGAATCCCTGCCGATAGGCTGTCGTCTGGGGCCAAGGTGCCCATATGCTCAGCGTAAATGTATCGAGACGCCACGCCTGACCGGGGCCAAGAATCATCTGTACGCCTGTCATTTCCCGCTGAACATGGAGAGAGAGTGAAATGGTCGAAACCTTACTGGAAGTTCGCAACCTGAGTAAGACCTTTCGCTACCGTACGGGGCTGTTTCATCGTCAAACTGTCGACGCGGTGAAGCCGCTGAGCTTTACGCTGCGTGAAAAACAGACCCTGGCGATCATCGGCGAGAACGGTTCCGGGAAATCCACCTTGGCGAAAATGCTCGCCGGCATGGTTGAACCGACTGCAGGCGAAGTGTTGATTGACGATCATCCTCTGACGTTCGGCGATTACTCTTTCCGCAGCCAGCGCATCCGCATGATTTTCCAGGATCCCTCGACCTCGCTTAACCCGCGCCAGCGCATTTCGCAGATCCTCGATTTTCCGCTGCGTCTGAACACCGACCTGGAGCCGGAGGCGCGCCGTAAGCGCGTATTTGAAACCCTGCGTATGGTTGGGCTGTTGCCGGATCACGAAAGCTACTACCCGCATATGCTGGCCCCCGGCCAGAAACAGCGTCTGGGCCTGGCGCGTGCGTTGATTTTGCGGCCAAAAGTGATCATTGCGGATGAAGCGCTTGCCTCGCTGGATATGTCGATGCGCTCGCAGCTGATTAACCTGATGCTGGAATTGCAGGAAAAACAGGGGATCTCGTATATCTACGTCACCCAGCATCTGGGAATGATGAAGCACATCAGCGATCAGGTGATGGTCATGCACCAGGGCGAAGTTGTCGAGCGCGGCAGCACGGCGGATGTGATGGCCTCCCCGCTTCATGAGCTGACAAAACGACTGATTGCCGGTCATTTTGGTGAAGCATTGACCGCCGATGCGTGGAGAAAAGACCGCTAAGCGCGACGCTCAACACAAATTGCCCCACTAAATTAAGGATTAAATAGCCTGCGTGCGCTATTTAATCCTTTAATTTTTCGTCTCCATCCCTGCTCCATATTTTAAGCAATATCAATCAACAGTTCTTCTCCAGAATATCCGGACATTACGGAGGAGAAGAAATGAACACCGCCACTTACGTTTTAAAATACACAGAGTATCTCATCAGAAAATGCCGCTCATTTTTAATGACGGACCTGCATTTTCATACCGTGAGGCTTAAGAAAACAACTGGGGAAACCCCTGACATTAACTCGCCCACGACGTTGAGTGAAAAAATATGCCATCGGCTGGTCTATGACCATAATAACTTCTACACGATGCTTGCCGATAAACTCGCCGTTCGGGCATACGTTTCCTCCAGAACAACGCGCGTGAAAACGGTGCCATTAATTGGCGTTTATACCCGGCCGTCGCAGATTGATTTTTCAGTTCTTCCTGACAAATTCGTCCTTAAGTGCAACCATGACAGCGGCAGCACAATAATATGTACAAACAAAGCGCAATTTAATGAAAAAGAAGCGTGTAAAAAGCTGAGCCTCGCGTTAAAGAAAAATCTTTACTACACCACGCGCGAATGGCAGTACAAAAACATTACGCCGAGTATACTTTGCGAGCCGTTTATCGATCTCTTCGACGACGCTGACAGGAATACAACGCCCGAAATGCTGAGGATCCATTGTTTTCACGGCGTTGCCCACTATGTAGAAGCGGATTTTACGGATGATAACGGCAAAGGGTTTATCAACGTTTATGACAGGTACTGGAACTTACAACCCTTCCGGATGGAATATCCAAATACTTCAGCAGAACCATGCGAACCGCTCTTATTCCGCCAGGCTTTGTTGGCCTCCCAGGAGCTGGCGGATGGAATTGACTACTGCCGCGTTGACCTTATGCTAAAAAAAGATGAAATCTATTTCAGCGAAATAACCTTAAGCCCGAGACGCGGTAAGCTGACGATTACCCCGCAGGAGTGGGATGCTAAGTTAGGAAAAATATGGCATTTATCGCCGGCAGGCACATTTGACCTGCCGCTGAAGCTCACGAGTCGGGCCAGGTGAGTTTAAATATCGAGTGGTTTTGCGTCGATAAGGTATAGGTAACATCGCCACCATGAGCCAGCATGATGGCTTTTACCACCGACAAGCCCAAACCACAGCCTTCCGGGTTCACATGTCTGGCGCCATTATCGCGCTGAAAGGGCTGAAACAGGAAATCATGAAACTCTCTGGGGATGCCCGGTCCCCCGTCCTGAATAAGGATAAAATTGCCTTTATCAGAAACGCCATTTTTCACGATGAGCGTGCGCGAGGTTGAATAGTGTAAGGCATTATCAAATAAAACGGTCAAACACTGATTGATGCGCAATGGATCGAATACGCACTGCTGCTCCCTCAGGTCTGTATTGACGGTAAAAGCCTTACGGCTGAACTCGGGCATGAACGTATCGAGTGCGTTCTGTATTGTCCCTTTTAGATCCGTTCTTGACTGGCATAACGTGTATCCCGCCCCGCCATCCGAACTGATAACCCGGAGATCTTCAATCAGGCGGGTTAACCCTTCCGTCTGTTTGAGAAGATTATTAAACAGCACCGGATCCGGGGTAAAAACGCCGTCAACCAACCCCTGAAGCCGTCCGCGTAAGATCGTGACCGGGGTTCTCAGCTCATGCGCAATAGCGGCATTCCAGGATTTTCTCTGAATATCCAGCGTCTGTAATTTTTCCGCCATTTCATTGAAATCCGTCACCAGGTGATTGATCTCACCCAGCCGGGAACTGGCGCAGAATGCCCGGGCATCCAGATCGCCCTGAGAAATCTTTTTCAGGCTGGACGCTACCGCGTTTAGCGGGGTGAGGATCCGCGATGACAGTTTGACCGTGAAAAAGAGGGCAATAATCATACTGATCGTAGTCGCGGTCCCAATCCATACCCAGTCCCACATCGTCATCTGCTCGTCATCGCCCGCAGCAGGGCCGCCCGGGAGTTGATCCAGAATAAAGGAGTAAAAAAACCAGGAGCCGAGTATGGCGATGGCAATGATCGTAAACGTCAGCAACAGCATATACGTTAAGATCTGACGGCTCAGAACAGACTCTTTGTTCATTTCTTTTCCCCAAGCCGGTAGCCCATGCCTCTGATGCTCTCGGGAACACCATAGAGGCCGGCAAGCTCCAGTTTTTTACGCAACTTGCTCATATGGCTGTCGACCGTTCTGTCGAGCGTATCCCCTTCCGGCAGACACGCGTTGAGCAGCTCTTCGCGGGAGCAGACCTTTCGCGGATATCTCACCAGGTATGTGAGCAATTTAAATTCGGTCGTCGTTAATACCGGGGAGACAACCTCTGCGCCCACGGTGACTTCCACGTAGAAGTCATCCGGATAGACCGTAATAAAGGGCGTTCTGAGCGGCTGGGAACCCGCCTGCTGAAGCGCGGGTTTTGTCCTGCGCAGCACCGCCTCAACCCGGGCGACAACTTCAGAAGGGTTGAAAGGTTTGATCACGTAATCATCCGCGCCCAGCCTCAGCCCCATGAGCTTATCGACATCCTGATCGAGAGCGGAAACCATAATGACGGGGACAGCACTTTCCTGACGAAGCGTGGTAAGTACGCTCCAGCCGTCACATACGGGCAGGTGAATGTCCAGCAATATGAGATCCGGTTTATGGAGGCGATCGAGCGCTATGGCCTGTTCGCCCTGCCTGGCTCGGAGCGTTTTCATTCCCGAACGCTCCAGGTAGCTCATCAGTATATCGGCGATTTCGTCTTCATCTTCAACAACAAGGATCAGCGTATTTTTGTGCATTTTATCTCCGCGGGTGAAATCCCTTTGAGCTCGCTATTAGATATCTTTAGCACAATAAGACACAGCCTCCGCGAAAAAGTGCCGTGGTCACGAAAATTTCCCGGTTGATTTAAATGCCCGGTTATTTCTCCATACAGCCTACACATTCCGTCAATAATGACTCGACAATGCCCGTTCAAAATCGCTATTGAGACAAAACTCTTTTTACATTTAGCGTTGCACATTATCCCTGTTACTTAAAGATTTTATGAAGTTGGCTGAAATAATGAACATGGAACTTTCTAAATATTTCTCTCCTAAAAAACTGGGCTTATATTCCCTGTTCCTGCTGCTGTCCTGGGGATTACTTTATATCTGGCTGATGCTGGTACACAAAATGGATGAAAAAGTCGCCTCAACGCTGCTCTCTTCACCCATTATCTATGGCTGCATCGCATTGTCGGTTGTCTCTCTGATAATCCAGAATAAAGCCGGCGCGTTGACTGAGCTACTCGTCGTCGCCTTCTGGCTGTTGGTGATTTTTGTTTATCTCATTATTACGTTCACCGTGTTGTTAAACGCGATGCCCGATATCGAGGATCTGGTCTTTTACTACGAGTGTTATTTGATCATTTTTTTTGGTGGAGCCCCGCTGTACCTTATTATGAGAATGATTTGAGCCGTTGCTCCACATAGCCTCCACAAACCGCCCATTTCCGCTAAACAGGCGCGCGGTAGACTCTCCCTCACGCTATTTTGCACAAAAATAACTCACCTAAGAATCTGATAAAACTTATCCATAATGATGAACCGTAATAATCTTCGTTCTTCTGAACCTGCCGGAGTGATGCACTCGCTAAAAAAACTCGCGATACGGCACCGGAAAAAACTGGTTGTCACTTTTTTCCTGGTGGTGGCCGAAAACGTGACGTTTTTACTTTATCCCGTTCTGGCTGGCATCGCGATAAATGCCATCCTCGCCGGTGAAACGCTTAACGCCGCGCTGTATGGCCTGATGGTGCTTTGCATGTGGTTCATCGGTGCGGCCAGACGAAGCGTAGACACGCGCACGTTTGCACGCATTTATGCCGGACTCGCGGTTTCCGTCGTCCTGGCACAGCGCAAATATCAGCTTAACCATTCGGCGATCGCCGCCAGGGTAACGCTCTCGCGCGAATATGTGGATTTCTTTGAAATGCACCTTCCCCTGCTTATTACCTCGCTGAGCTCACTTTTTGGTGCCGCAATCATGTTGCTGTTTATTGAATTTTGGGCCGGCGTCATGTGCTTTGCGATTGTATTTATCCTGCTCGGATTTGTCTCAGGATATGCCCGTAAAAATGAATGGCTGTTCATGCGCCTGAATAATCGGCTGGAAAAAGAAGTGGATTATGTCCATAAGGCGGGCACGGCTACCCTTCACCGCCATTACTCCACGCTGGCGCGTTTGCGTATCGCATTATCTGACCGCGAGGCGTGGGGTTATTTGTGGGTCGGCGTGCTTGTTGCCGCGCTTTTTACGCTGACCATCGTCTGGATGACGCGCTCAACCGGCATCACCGCCGGACATATTTACTCGGTGATGACCTACATGTGGATGTTCGCGACGAGCCTCGATGACGCGCCGCAGCTTCTTGAGAAATTTTCGCAGCTCAGGGATATCGGCAAGCGCGTATCCACTGATGATGAAATTCACGTAACCGGACGTTAATTTAATGCCGCATTTTTTTATCGAACGCCCCGTTTTCGCCTGGGTAGTGGCGCTTTTTATCGTTCTGGCAGGGCTCCTGTCTATTCCCCGTTTGCCGGTTGCGCAGTATCCGGCGGTGGCGCCGCCTGGAATCATTATTTCCGTCAGTTACCCCGGGGCCAGCCCCGATATCATGAACACGTCGGTGGTATCGTTAATCGAGCGCGAAATCTCCGGCGTAGATAATTTGCTCTACTTTGAATCATCCAGTGACACAACCGGTTCGGCATCGATTACCGTCACCTTTAAACCGGGCACGGACATCAAGCTGGCGCAGATGGATCTGCAGAATCAGATTAAGATCGTCGAGCCTCGTCTGCCTCAGGCGGTAAGGCAAAACGGCATCAACGTCGAGGCCGCTAACTCTGGCTTTTTAATGATGGTGGGGCTGAAGTCGGCGACGGGTCAATTTGAGGAAGCCGATTTAAGCGACTATTTTGCCAGAAACGTCAGTGACGAGCTTCGTCGCGTGCCCGGCGTAGGGAAAGTTCAGCTGTTTGGCGGCGAAAAAGCGCTGCGCATCTGGTTGGATCCCATGAAGCTCCACGGCTACGGGCTTTCGGTAAGCGATGTTCTTACCGCCGTTGGCCAGCAAAATGCCCTGGTTTCGCCCGGCAAAACGGGAGATGAGCCAGCCTCTGCAGGACAAGGGGTGACGTATCCCATCACCGTGAAGGGACAGCTCTCCTCGGTTGAGGCGTTCAGGAATATCACCCTGAAATCTGACGCATCCGGTGCCCGCCTGAAATTGTCCGACATTGCGCGGATTGAATCTGGCCTGCAAAGCTACGCTTTTGGTATCCGTGAAAATGGCGTGCCCGCAACGGCGGCGGCAATTCAGCTCTCGCCTGGCGCGAATGCGATGAGCACGGCTTCCGGCGTACGGGTGCGCATCGACGAACTTTCCCGGGTGTTACCCGAAGGAATGGCATTTACGATCCCCTTCGACACCGCGCCGTTTGTAAAACTTTCTATCATGAAAGTTGTTCAGACATTTGTGGAAGCGATGGTCCTCGTCTTCCTGGTTATGCTGCTGTTTCTGCACAAGATACGCTGTACGCTTATCCCGGCGATTGTTGCTCCCGTCGCGCTTCTTGGCACCTTCACGGTGATGCTATTGAGCGGCTACTCCATCAATATTCTGACGATGTTCGGCATGGTGCTGGCAATAGGGATTATCGTTGATGATGCCATCGTGGTCGTGGAGAACGTTGAACGACTGATGGAGGAAAAAAGCCTGTCTCCGCGTGACGCCACGCGGCAAGCCATGCAGGAAATCACCCCGGCGATTATTGGCATCACGCTGGTGCTGACCGCCGTCTTTATCCCCATGGGGTTTGCGGAAGGATCCGTCGGGATTATCTACCGACAATTTTGTATTTCCATGGCGGTCTCCATACTGCTGTCCGCGTTTCTTGCCCTGACGCTGACGCCTGCCCTGTGCGCAACGTTACTCAAGCCGCATAAGCCAGGAAAGAGCGGAGGCGGAAGATTCGCGGTCGGGTTTAACGCGCGCTTTCGTTCGCTCACCGCCAGTTACGAAGCCGGGCTGGGTGCCGTTCTGAAGCGAACCGGGCGTATGCTGCTCCTGTACGCTGCGCTTTGTGCTGCGCTGTTTTTGGGATTGTCTTCGTTACCGTCGTCCTTTCTGCCGGACGAAGATCAGGGCTACTTTATGTCCTCAATCCAGCTGCCTTCAGATGCCACGATGCAGCGTACCCTCAACGTGGTTAAAAAATTTGAAGAGGAAATTGCGGCCCGGCCGGATATTGAAAGCAACATTATGATCCTGGGGTTTGGATTTTCAGGTTCAGGACCTAACTCGGCTATGGCCTTCACCACGCTGAAGGACTGGAAAGATCGGCAGGGCTCGACGGCCCAGGGGGAAGCCGACCGGATACAGGCCAGCATGGCAAACGTCTCTGATGCCGTCACGATGAGCCTGCTCCCGCCGGCCATTTCGGATATGGGCACCTCGTCGGGCTTCACCTGGTACGTGCAGGACAGAGCGGGACTGGGCTACGAGGCGTTAAAGCGCGCTGCCGACGCTCTGGTCCTGCAGGCCAACCAGCGCCCTGAACTGAGTGACGTGTATATAGACGGTCTGCCGGAAGGAACAAGCCTTGCGCTCCAGGTGGACAGAGAAAAGGCGGAAGCGATGGGCGTCGCATTTGATGAAATCAACCAGACGCTCTCCGTCACCCTGGGCTCAAATTACGTCAATGACTATACGAACAACGGCCGCGTCCAGCAGGTGATTATTCAGGCCGATGCGCCTTACCGAATGCAGCCTGAGCAGATACTGACATTATCAGTGAAAAACCGGATGGGACAGATGGTGCCGGTATCGACGTTTGCCACGCTTTCCTGGCACGTTGCGCCCCAGCAGTTGACGCGTTATCAGGGATATTCGGCTATTCGCATTACCGGAAATGCGGCGCCGGGAGAGTCCAGCGGCACCGCAATGAAGGTTATGGAGAGTTTGTCCAGAGATTTACCTCAGGGCATGGCTGGCGAGTGGGCAGGCAGTTCATTGCAGGAGAGAAAATCGGAATCTCAGCTTCCGGGCCTTATCGTCCTGTCGATACTGGTCGTGTTTATGGTGCTAGCCGCCCTGTATGAGAGCTGGTCTATTCCATTTGCGGTCATGCTGGTCGTTCCGCTGGGTCTTATCGGCGCGGTGATCGCGGTGTCCGTTGCCGGCATGACGAATGACGTTTTCTTCAAGGTCGGCCTGATTACGCTTATCGGCCTGTCGGCCAAGAACGCCATTCTGATTGTTGAATTTGCGAGGCAGCTCCATCGCCAGGGTCAGCCCCTGCTGGCGGCAACCATTCATGCCGCCGGCCAGCGCCTGCGCCCTATTCTGATGACGTCGTTAGCCTTCACCTTAGGGGTTGTTCCGTTGATGCTGGCCAATGGTGCGAGCGACAGTACGCAGCATGCCATCGGTACCGGCGTATTTGGCGGCATGATTAGCGGTACGCTTCTCGCCATTTTCTTCGTACCGGTTTTCTTTATCGTCATCGCGCGCTTCATCGACAATCTCAGGAAAGCGTGAATACCCTCGCGGGATCGCGCTTCCTCGCTGGTTGGATGAGGTGAACCTGTTGCCGGGTGATATACTGGACGAATGCTGAAATTTTGAGCCCCCGCGAGTCCGCGGCGCATTCTTCGGGGCAGGCGTCTTCGGAGAACAGCGAGAAATATCGTGACACAAGGGGCTGTGAGTGGGCTATAATTTCGAGCTAATTTCGAATGATTTTGAAATACTGCCTGTAACGCTATGAATTACAAGGCAAAATTAGTAATGAATATAAGGATTAAAGCTATGGGTTTTCTTTCCGGTAAGCGCATTCTGGTGACTGGCGTTGCCAGCAAACTGTCCATCGCATACGGCATCGCACAGGCAATGCATCGCGAAGGCGCTGAGCTGGCGTTCACCTACCAGAACGACAAGCTGAAAGGCCGTGTTGAAGAGTTTGCCGCGCAGCTGGGTTCCAGCATCGTTCTGGAATGTGACGTTGCACAAGACGAAAGCATCGACGGCATGTTTGCTGAACTGGCAAAAGCATGGCCGAAATTCGACGG
Organism: Enterobacter asburiae; assembly: GCF_007035645.1. NCBI lineage: Bacteria > Pseudomonadati > Pseudomonadota > Gammaproteobacteria > Enterobacterales > Enterobacteriaceae > Enterobacter > Enterobacter asburiae. Next base: position 1,994,403 of record NZ_AP019632.1, on the reverse strand, counting down.
TTTCGTTCACTCCATTGGCTTCGCTCCTGGCGACCAGCTGGACGGCGACTACGTGAACGCGGTTACCCGTGATGGCTTCAAAATCGCTCACGACATCAGCTCCTACAGCTTCGTTGCGATGGCGAAATCCTGCCGCGCGATGCTGAACCCGGGCGCAGCCCTGCTGACCCTGTCCTATCTGGGCGCTGAGCGTGCTATCCCTAACTACAACGTTATGGGCCTGGCGAAAGCCTCTCTGGAAGCCAACGTACGCTACATGGCGAACGCAATGGGTCCTGAAGGCGTGCGCGTTAACGCCATCTCTGCAGGTCCTATCCGCACCCTGGCAGCTTCCGGTATTAAAGATTTCCGTAAAATGCTGGCACACTGCGAAGCGGTTACCCCAATTCGTCGTACCGTTACCATTGAAGATGTGGGTAACTCTGCAGCATTCCTGTGCTCTGACCTTTCCGCTGGTATCTCCGGTGAAGTGGTTCACGTTGACGGCGGCTTCAACATCGCTGCAATGAACGAGCTGGAAATTAAATAAGCTGTGACTCTCTTCCCGCACGGGAAGAGAGTTTTCCCCCCGCACCACCCCTTCGTTATTCCGTTCTGCTATTTGTTATCACCTAACAATATTTTTCCCTTTATCTGCCTTACGCCAGGATATTGATCGCCATTTTGAGATCAAGGAACGCACATGGAACAACGCCGTTTTTCCGGCAAAGGCCACTGGTATCACGAGACCCAGTCGAACCACGCGCAGACAGATGTTCTGCCTCTGGTGCCCGAAGCCGCTAACGTCGACGATCGTTTTTTGCTCGATTTAGCCCTGCCTGATGAGATTGTCACCGCCTGTTCTGGCTGGCTTACCCCTGCCAGAGCCTTGTGCCACCAGCTGTTTCCGCTCTCGATTCCCGTGAACCGCCTGCATACGCTCAGCGCCTACGATCGGCTCAGCACCGCGCTAACGGTCGCCCAGGCCTGTGGGGTTCAGCGGCTTTGTAACCATTACGCCGCCCTCCTCGCCCCGCTTCCCGGCCCGGACTCCTCGCGCGAAAGCAACCGACGTCTGGCGCAAATTACGCAGTACGCCCGCCAGCTCGCCAGCTCTCCTGATGTGATTGATGATAAAGCGCAAAACCAGCTTGATGAGGTTGGCCTGTCAATATATGACATTGTGGTGATTAACCAGATTATCGGGTTTATCGGTTTTCAGGCGCGCGTGGTCGCGGTTTTTCAGGCGCTGTTAGGACACCCCGTTCGCTGGTTGCCAGGCCATCATATTCAGCCGCACACGCTGCCCGCGAGCCACGCCGCCTGGGTGCCGCTATTGCCCGTCGTCGAGCTGCGCTATGCGAGTGCGCATCAGCTTGAGTCGCTGTCCCGCTGGCAGGCAGAACCCGCGCTGGAGGCGCTGACGCCGGTCCTTTGCCATGAGCCTTCGCTGCTCGACCTGACCGGAGAAATCCTGTTAAACACCCGCGAAGCGATCCCGCTGACGTCCCCCGCACTTTCGGCGGCGGTCGAACTGCTGACGCGCTCTCCGGACCGCTTCAGCGCCGCGCAGTTTACCCCGCTCACGGATCAGGGACTCCCCGGCGAACATGCCATCACGCTGCTTACCCGCAGCGCGTTTGATGGCTGGCTCAATCGTCTGAAAGTCGCGTTTGGTAAAGAGGAATAACCATACTAATTACCCAAAGAGCGCTTGCTGAGACAGTGAGAATCGCGTAAAACTGTCAGCCGCTCAATGGCTACGAAAATAGAACATTATGTTTCAGGACAACCCGCTGCTAGCGCAGCTTAAACAGCAACTGCATTCCCAGACGCCGCGTGCAGAAGGGGTCGTAAAAGCCACGGAAAAGGGCTTTGGCTTCCTTGAGGTTGACGCGCAGAAAAGCTACTTCATTCCGCCTCCGCAGATGAAGAAAGTGATGCATGGCGATCGCGTCATGGCCGTCATTCATACCGAGAAGGACCGCGAGTCTGCCGAGCCGGAAGAACTGATCGAACCGTTCCTGACCCGTTTTGTGGGCAAGGTGCAGAGAAAAGACGATCGTCTTGCTATCGTTCCGGATCATCCCCTGCTGAAAGATGCTATTCCCTGCCGCGCCGCCCGTGGCGTTGAGCATGATTTTAAAGAAGGTGACTGGGCCGTAGCAGAAATGCGCCGTCATCCTCTGAAAGGCGATCGCGGTTTTTATGCTGAGCTGACCCAGTTCATCACCTTTGGCGCCGACCATTTCGTGCCATGGTGGGTCACGCTGGCACGCCATAATCTTGAAAAAGAAGCGCCGAACGGCGTAGCGACCGAGATGCAGGACGAAGGTCTGACGCGCCGCGATCTCACCGCGCTGGAGTTTGTCACCATCGACAGCGCCAGCACGGAAGATATGGATGACGCGCTGTACGCTGAAGAGAGCGCCGATGGCAAACTGCATCTGACCGTCGCCATTGCCGATCCAACCGCCTGGATTGCCGAAGGCAGCAAGCTTGATGACGCGGCTAAAATCCGTGCGTTCACCAACTACCTGCCGGGCTTCAACATTCCGATGCTGCCGCGCGAATTGTCAGACGATCTCTGCTCGCTGCGTCCAAATGAAGTGCGCCCGGTCCTTGCCTGCCGCATGATTATCGCCGCAGATGGCGCGATTGAAGACGATATCGAGTTCTTTGCCGCCACCATCGAATCGAAAGCCAAGCTGGCCTACGATAACGTGTCCGACTGGCTTGAAAATACCGGTAGCTGGAAACCTGAATCAGACGCCATTGCCGCGCAAATCCGTCTGCTGCATCGCATCTGCCTCAACCGCGGCGAGTGGCGTAAAACCCACGCGCTGGTGTTCAAAGACCGCCCGGATTATCGCTTTGTTCTGGGCGAGAAAGGCGAAGTGCTGGACATCGTGGCCGAACCGCGACGCATTGCGAACCGCATCGTTGAAGAGGCGATGATTTCCGCCAACATCTGTGCCGCACGCGTGCTGCGCGACAAACTGGGCTTTGGCATTTACAACGTCCACACTGGGTTTGATCCGGCGAATACCGAAGCGCTGGCGGCCCTGCTGAAAAATCACGATGTGCACGTTGATCCGGAAGAAGTGCTGACGCTGCCGGGCTTCTGCAAGCTTCGCCGCGAGCTGGACGCGCAGCCGTCGGGCTTCCTGGACAGCCGCATTCGTCGCTTCCAGTCCTTCGCTGAAATCAGCACCGAGCCTGGCCCGCACTTTGGCCTTGGCCTCGAAGCTTACGCCACCTGGACATCGCCGATCCGTAAGTATGGCGATATGGTTAACCACCGCCTGCTGAAAGCGATTATCAAAGGTGAAACCATTGCCCGTCCTCAGGAGGACACCACGCTGCAGATGGCCGATCGTCGCCGTCTGAACCGCATGGCCGAGCGTGACGTTGGTGACTGGCTGTACGCACGTTTCCTGCAGGATAAAGCCGGTACGGACACCCGTTTCGCCGCAGAGATCATCGATATCAGCCGCGGGGGCATGCGCGTCCGTCTGGTCGATAACGGTGCTGTCGCGTTTATTCCTGCGCCGTTCCTGCACGCGGTTCGTGACGAAATGGTCTGTAGCCAGGAAAACGGTACCGTGCAAATTAAAGGTGAAACAGTTTACAAAGTCACCGACGTGATTGACGTTACTATCGCCGAAGTTCGCATGGAAACCCGCAGTATTATCGCGCGCCCTGTCGCCTGATAACCGGTTCAATTGTCGGCCGTTTCCTTTCCGGAAGGGCCGACAATTTTTCTTTTTATGCCCGCCACAAAATCATTATTTTTCCTTACTATTTTCAGTATCCCTTCGCCCAAAACCGCCATAATTATCTACAGTAAAAGAGTGTTGTTATATTCGGTTACGTGAATTTCTATACGCTCAGTATCCTTTTTAACCTGACTCGTTTTATTATAAGAAAGCAGGGAAAAACAACAGGTTCACTTCGGTTTTGCCGCTGTTTCTCAACGGAAAAGTCGACAGCAAATGAATAATTTGTGCGCTAATGAACAGCTGCGGGAGAAAACATGATGGACGATCTGGAGCAGAATTTGCTGTTTCGCTACATGGGGACTCACAGCCCGTGGTGGCGCCTGTCAGCCGACAGCAACGCTCTGCACCTCTCCACCAGCGAAAATGCCGATGTCACTCAGGTCGTGGCGCTGGACGATGAACAGGCCGATCTCATCCGTCATTTAACCGTTATTACCTCCAGCATTTCCATGTCGCTCTCCCTGTACGGGGAAGATGTCCCGGTTCATCTTGTGGGCCGTAAAATTACCCGCAACGAGTGGGCAGGCACCGCTTCCGCCTGGAACGATACACCCTCCGTGGCGCGCGATCTGGCTCAGGGGCTCTCTTTCGCGGAACAGGTTGTCTCAGAGGCCAACTCCGTCATTGTTATTCTCGATCAGCACGGCAATATTCAGCGTTTTAACCGGCTTAGCGAAGAGTACACCGGCCTGAAAGAGCAAGAAGTGATTGGGCAGAACGTGTTTAAGCTGTTTATGAGCCGCAGCGAAGCGGCAGCCTCAAAGCGCAATATTACCGGTTTTTTTCGCAACGGCAGCTCCTACGAAGTCGAACGCTGGATCAAAACGCGTAAAGGGCAGCGCCTTTTTCTGTTCAGAAACAAATTCGTGCACAGCGGCAGCGGTAAAAATGAAATTTTCCTTATCTGTTCCGGGACAGATATTACCGAGGAGCGCCGCGCTCAGGAACGACTGCGCGTGCTGGCCAATACCGATACCATCACCGGCCTGCCCAACCGCAATGCGATCCACGATCTGATTTCTGACGCCATCGACAACCGCGGCGACACGCAGGTGGGCGTGGTGTATCTCGATCTGGATAACTTTAAAAAGGTCAACGACGCTTACGGGCATATGTTTGGCGATCAGCTGTTGCAGGCTGTCGCCCTCGCCATCTTGAGCTGTCTGGATGAAGAACAGGTGCTGGCGCGTCTTGGCGGCGATGAGTTTATCGTCATGGCCACCAATACCTCTCAGGGCTCTCTGGAGGCGATGGCGTCGCGCATTTTAACCCGCCTGCGCCAGCCGTTCCGAATCGGTCTGATTGAGATTTATACCGGCTGCTCTCTGGGTATTGCCCTCGCCCCGCAGCACGGAAACGACCGGGAAAGCGTTATTCGCAACGCCGATACCGCCATGTACACTGCCAAAGAGAACGGCCGGGGCAAGTTCTGCGTCTTCTCACCCGAGATGAACCAGCGCGTATTTGAGTATCTCTGGCTGGATACCAACCTGCGCAAGGCCCTGGATAACGATCAGCTTCTGATCCACTATCAGCCGAAAATAACCTGGCGCGGAGAAGTCAGAAGCCTTGAAGCGCTGGTCCGCTGGCAATCACCAGAACGCGGCCTGATCCCGCCGCTGGAGTTTATCTCTTATGCCGAAGAGTCGGGGTTGATTGTGCCGCTGGGCCGCTGGGTGATGCTCGACGTGGTTCGTCAGGTGGCAAAATGGCGCGATAAGGGAATAAACCTGCGCGTGGCGGTGAACGTCTCTGCACGCCAGCTGGCCGACCAGACTATTTTCAGCGACTTAAAGCAGGCGCTGAAGGATCTGAATTTTGAATACTGCCCGGTCGACGTTGAGTTGACCGAAAGCTGTCTTATCGAAAATGAAGAGCTGGCGCTGTCCGTGATCCAGCAGTTCAGCCGACTCGGGGCGCAAATTCATCTGGATGATTTTGGCACCGGCTACTCTTCCCTTTCTCAGCTGGCCCGCTTCCCTATCGACGCCATTAAGCTCGATCAATCTTTCGTCAGGGATATTCATAAGCAGTCTATTTCCCAGTCACTGGTGCGCGCTATCGTCGCGGTGGCGCAGGCGTTAAATCTGCAGGTGATTGCCGAGGGTGTGGAGAATGCAAAAGAAGACGCCTTTCTGACCAAGAACGGCGTCAACGAACGGCAGGGTTTTCTGTTTGCTAAGCCGATGCCCGCTGCCGCATTCGAGCGATGGCTAAAACGATATCAAGCGCGAAATCAATGTTAACTGGCTTTACGCAGGCCCGCCGCGTGATGGCGGTTTTGCAGCGTGACCAGACGCTCCATGTAGGCGATATCTTTCGGCTCCAGGCAGAAAGCGGCATCAACCCAGTCTTCCGTGATGTCCATCAGTTCACTGCGAGGCAATTGCAGAACGCGCGTACGGGCGCGCAGCATCGCCCTTACGCCATTCAGTTTTGGCCGCAGCGTGTCGATGAAGGTTCGGGTGGAGACATAGCTTTGTCCCGGTTCAAACAGGACATCCACCAGCCCGTGCTGTTCGTACCATTCAGCCGTATGGGATTCCCCTTTGTAGATGAGTTCCTCCGCCAGCTTCATGCCTGCACGGCGTGCAACCAGGGAATATCCTCCCATACCCGGAAACAGGTTGAAGGCTATCTCCGGGAAACCTAAACGGGCATCGCGCTGAGCCAGGACGAAATGGTGCGCCAGAGCGGCCTCAAACCCGCCCCCTAACGCACTGCCTTCTACCATTGCCAGAGTGATGGCTCCCGTATCAAACCCCCGTGAGGCCGCATGGACGCAATCAACGCAGGCGCGAGCGTACGCCCGTAACGCTTCCCGACGTCCGTTCTGAATGCACTCGACGAAGAACTGTAAATCACCGCCCGTATTGTACATCTCGGGAACCAGCGATCCGGTTACCCAAAAATCAACCGCAAACCCAGACTGGCGAACCAGCCATAAAAAGTTCATGATCTCCTCTATTAACGCATGGTTAAAGCAAGGACGTGGCTGAGCCCGCAGCATCATCCAGACCGTGTGACGCTCCGCCTCGTAATACCCTGACAGCTGAGTGAACCGTTCAGTATCGGTAAACAGTGTGCAGGTAGGCTGATTGATAACTGTCATAGTCTAATTCCTCTTATAAAAAAGCGCCTTGCGCGCAGTTTTAGACTAATCCAGTCATTAAGCCTGCTGCATGAGGGGGAATAAATTTATCACTTACGTTTATGTAATTTAGTTATTGCATTTTTTCCCTTCTCTTTTGAACCTATTTTCTGCATCATTGAAAATATTAACTTTTCGCGCCTGGGGTGAGATTATGTCGACTATTGACGCACAAGCTGTAGCACAACGAATTGATACCGTGCTGGATATCCTGGTGGCGGGCGATTATCACTCTGCTATCCGTAATCTCGAGATCCTGAAGTCTGAACTTCTTGCTCAGAATGGTGCTGACAATGCGCCAGAAAACAGACAGCCAAAAGCTCCGTGGGAAGTTTAATCCCACCGTCTCCGACCTCGTTTCGCTTTATTAAATGGATGCTATGAATTCCCGACAACAACTCATTTTGCAGATGGTCATCGATCAGGGACGCGTAAGCGTAGTCGATCTCGCTAAAACCACCGGCGTTTCTGAAGTCACCATCCGTCAGGATCTTAATCTGCTGGAAAAACAGAGCTACCTGCGTCGCGCTCACGGATATGCTGTCCCGCTGGACAGTGATGACGTCGAGACGCGCATGATGAATAACTACGCGCTCAAACGTGAACTGGCGGAATTTGCCGCGTCCCTGGTGAACAACGGCGAGACCGTCTTTATTGAAAACGGCAGCAGCAATGCCCTTCTGGCGCGCACGCTTGCCGATCAAAAAGACGTTACCATCATCACCGTCAGCAGCTATATCGCGCATTTGCTCAAAGAGACGCGCTGCGAGGTGATTCTGCTGGGCGGTATTTACCAGAAAAAAAGTGAAAGCATGGTAGGCCCGCTGACCCGTCAGTATGTTCAGCAGGTTCATTTCAGCAAGGCCTTTATCGGGATTGACGGCTGGCAACCGGAGACAGGTTTTACCGGCCGGGATATGATGCGCTCCGACGTGGTGAATGCCGTGCTGGAAAAAGAGTGTGAAGCCATTGTGCTGACCGACAGCTCTAAATTTGGCGCCGTTCACCCTTATACGATGGGCCCGGTTTCACGCTTTAGCCGCGTGATTACCGATGAACGGTTGAGCGATGCGCACCGTAATAAACTGGAAGATGACGGGCTGATCGTCAATATTATTAAAACGACCGCCTGAGTTCCCTCCGCGCCCGAATTTCGGGCGCATACGCCCTTCTTTCTCTGAGATGATTCCTGGTACTTCTTTAAGAGTTTTTACCTGTTTAACCTGCATTAAAGTCGTAAAATTAATGTTAGCGATATAACAGGAAGTGACTATCACCTGCGTGATTACGTAACGCCTGCGCGACCAGCTTTCACGGAGAACAGAATTAAGTATTCGATTCGTCTATACTTAACGTGTACATCTTTCCGTGAATCGATAATTCAGGAGAAAGTATTATGACCTTAACCAGCAAAAAATTAGCCGCCGCTGTTCTGGCAATCACTGTAGCAATGTCCCTGAGCGCGTGCTCTAACTGGTCTAAACGTGACCGTAACACCGCTATTGGTGCCGGTGCCGGTGCTCTCGGTGGTGCAGTATTAACGGATGGTAGTACGCTGGGTACATTAGGTGGCGCTGCTGTCGGTGGTATTATCGGTCACCAGGTTGGCAAATAATTATTCTCTAAGCCTTCCCCGGTATTGCGATATTTGAACGCATTTCAGGTCTGACATACGCACGTATATAACACGAGCCACGGCATTTGCCGTGGCTCATTTATTTTAACCGCCTGCCAGTTTGACTTTCATCCCTTTGGCTTCCAGCAGAGATTTTATTAAATCGCGCTTATCTCCCTGGATTTCAATAATACCGTCTTTCACGGCGCCGCCGCAGCCACATTTCTTTTTCAACTCGGCCGCCAGCTTTGCCAGTTCAGCATCACCCAGGTCAATGCCGGAGATAAGGCAAACCCCTTTCCCTTTTCGTCCACTGGTCTGGCGCTGGATCCGAACGATGCCGTCCCCCTTAGGACGTTCCACTTTCGCTTTCGGCTCGTCTATACGCCCGCTGTCGGTTGAATAGACCAGACGGCTGTTGGAATCGGTCATTAGGCCCCCTTTTTCAGCGATGCGTTGATAGCCTTAAGCGTCTCAGCCGGGTTGGCAGACTGCGTCACCGGACGCCCGATGACCATATAGTCAACGCCAGCAGCTAGCGCCTGCTCAGGCGTCATAATGCGGCGCTGATCGCCCACTTCGCTGCCTGCAGGACGGATACCCGGCGTAACCAGTTTAAAATCCTGGCCCAGCGCTGATTTGAAACGTACCGCTTCCTGCGCGGAACAAACAACGCCATCCAGGCCGCAATGCTGCGTCAGACGCGCGAGACGTTCGGCATGCTCGGCGGGTGACAACGTCACGCCCAGGTCGCGTAGATCGTTTTCGTCCATACTGGTCAGTACGGTGACCGCAATCAGCAACGGTGCATCTTTACCGAACGGCAGGAGCGCCTCACGGGCGGCCGTCATCATTCTTGCCCCACCCGATGCGTGGATGTTGACCATCCATACGCCCAGCTCTGCGGCTGCGGCAACCGCGTGCGCCGTGGTATTCGGGATATCGTGGAATTTCAGGTCGAGGAAAACGTCAAAGCCGCGCTGCTGCAGATCGCGAACGATTTGCGGTCCAAACAGCGTGAACATCTCTTTGCCAACTTTCAGACGGCAGTCGCGAGGGTCGATGCCGTCGACAAACGCCAGTGCAGCGTCACGCTTATTGTAATCAAGCGCAACAACAACAGGAGAATCCGTAATTACGCGGGAAGTGGAGGATGTAACAGACGTCATGACCAGCCCTTTTCGTCTATGGGCGCGCAGCGGCGCGGAACAGATAAACGGCCAGCATTCTACCTGCCGACGCCGCAAATTGACAGGATCCATTTACGCGCCTGCCAGGCCGGCAAACCGCACGGAGTTCAGGACAAGGGAAAAACCTTCAGTATGTTGTAACTAAAATGCGGCGTTTTAAAAAATTACTGCCCGTCCAGGCCACGGATTGGCTTGATGGTGGACCAGGCGCGGCAGGAAGGACAGTGCCAGTAGAGCGTATACGCGGTAAAACCACACTTCTGGCAGCGATAGCGCGGCTTGCTGCGCACCTGTTCGCCAACCATGTCGCGCAGCACCATCAGGCTCTCTTTGGCGCGCCCTTCTTCAGCGTCGTTCAGGTGGTAATCCATTAGCTTATGGAACACCCGCATGGTCGGATGACGTTGCAGCTGACGCGTAATATAAACCTGCGCGGTGTCGCTTCCCTCATACTGCTCAACAACGTCAGAGAGCATCAGTTCAGCGGTGGCGCCGGTATTTTCTTCCACGCAGCGACGCAGGAAAGCTACCCACTCTTCCTGCTTGTCGAGCTGTTGATAGCAGGTTTGCAGCATTTCCAGCGTTTCACTGACCAGTTCTTTGTCCTGGTCGATAACCCGCAGCAGGCTTTCAACGGCTTTGGCGTAGTCGCCATTCGCCATAAAGACGCGCCCCATCATGATGGAGATGCGCGCGCTGTTGCGGTCCGCGGCGGCGCCTTTCTTCAGCAGCGCCATGGCTTTATCCATGTCGTCGTTGCCCATCTGCTGAAGAGCAAGCTCACAGTAGAAATGGGCGATCTCAACGCGCTGCTTATCTTTACCCAGCTTCACCAGACGTTCAGCGGTATCAATGGCTTTCTGCCAGTCGCTGGTGGCCTGATAAATCTGCAGGAGCTGCTGCAGCGCGCCGATGCGGAAATCTGTTTCGTCCACCAGCTGCGCGAACATATCTTCAGCGCGATCGTACAACCCCGCGGCCATGTAATCCCGCCCCAGCTGTTGCACCGCAAGGAGACGTTGATCGTAGGTCAGCGAGGCGCTTTCCATCAGAGTCTGGTGAATGCGAATGGCGCGATCGACCTCGCCGCGCGAGCGGAACAGGTTGCCCAGGGTGAGATGCGCTTCAACCGTCCCCGTATCCTCTTTCAGCATATCGAGGAACAGATCTACCGCTTTGTCCTGCTGATTGCTCAGGAGGAAGTTCACCCCCGCAACGTAGTCGCGGGAGAGCCGGTTGGCCTCATCCTGTTTTGTTTGTTGCGCACTTCTGCGGCCCATATACCAGCCATAGGCTGCGGCTACAGGCAAAAGCAGAAACAACAACTCCAGCATAGTCGATTATTCCTTCACGACCGGCACACCAGAGCTTTCCGGAATGTCAGACGCAGGGGCAATGTTATTTTCGAGTCGCTTAATTTTACGTTCAGCGCGCGCAAGAGAAACACGGACTTTCAGCCAGAACAGACCGCAAACCAGCCAGCCAATGGCAAAGCCGGCAGCAAATAAGACCGCCAGCAGGCTTGAGACGCGATACTCACCCTGAGCCAGCAGATAGTTAAACGTCACCTGCTGATCGTTTTGTGCACCCAACGTGACTGAAATGACAAAAATCGCCAATACCAGTAAGAAAATGAGTAAATATTTCACATTACTTCCCGTTATGTGGTTCAAGCGAATAAAGTGTGTTCAATTCACCGCAATCAGCCTTATAAACTACCATTTTAGCGACGAGCGCGAAACGGAAAAAGTGACGCGCAGGTCATGGATCTATGGGCAAAATGCGGAATATCAACCGTCAGGCGTCTGTCTGGTCCCTTTCGGCTATTTCTTCTTTCTCTTCTGGCGGTGGCGTTAGCGGGCCGCAGAATCGTTCAGTGAGCCAGGTCGCCATCATAATCAGCAGCCATGAGATGAGCGTGGCGACGACCAGGTCGCGCGGCCAGTGCATCCCCAGCAGCAAGCGGCTGCCCATAACCCCCGTCGCCCAGACCAGTAAAATCACGATAGTAATCGTTCGACGCCTTGGCCAAAGCAGCCCAACCCCCAGCAACGCCCAGCTGGCCGCAAACATGGTGTGACCGGAAGGAAACGCGAACCCGGTCTCTTTCTGCCAGTGTTTACGCAAGAATTTAGGGATATCCTGCTGTTCCGCAAGCTGTTCTTTCACCAGCGCGCCGCGATCTTTACGCTTTAAATTGTAGAACTCATCTACCGGAACATGATGCGTTTTTTCCAGCCAGACGACAAAAGGACGCGGCTCCTGAACGCGATCTTTAACCCAGGACTTCACGCCCTGACCGACAAGGATAGCGCCCCCGAGGATCGCAAAGAGCATCAGCGCCGTGCGCAGACGAAAGCGCAGGCACCACAGAAACCAGGCGCAGAGGAGTACGTGGGTAATAATCCCCCACGGCTGGGTGACCGTTTCCGTTATCCAGTATAACGTTTTCAGCCACGTGGCGTTCTGCCCGGGCTGCCACATCCAGCCTGAAAGCCATACGGCCAGAGGCATAATCAGTAAAATGGCCGCACCTGCTGCCGTACGTCTGGCGATTGAAAGCATGTCTTCTCCTTTTTCGCTAAGCGTCACAATCATAACTGAAATTAATCCTCCGGGTGGATATGTCGGATCGTGCGTTTAACGTTCATATAGCATGGTGCCCATTAGGCGAACCTGCTGAGCTTGTGGCAAAATGAACTGATACAGAAAGCAAAACAGGGCAAAGGCACGAAACGTGTCAGCCTACTCTGGAGAATCACATGCAGCTTAAACGTGTGGCAGAAGCCAAACTGCCAACCCCATGGGGCGATTTCCTGATGGTGGGTTTTGAAGAACTGGCAACCGGACAGGATCATGTCGCGCTGGTGTATGGCGACATTTCAGGGCAGACGCCGGTTCTGTCCCGCGTCCATTCAGAGTGTCTTACCGGCGACGCGCTGTTCAGCCTGCGCTGTGATTGTGGTTTCCAGCTGGAAGCCGCCCTGTCTCATATTGCAGAAGAAGGCCGCGGAGTGTTGCTTTATCACCGTCAGGAAGGTCGTAATATTGGTCTACTGAATAAAATCCGCGCTTACGCGCTTCAGGACCAGGGCTACGATACGGTTGAAGCAAACCATCAGCTTGGCTTTGCCGCTGACGAACGCGACTTCACCTTGTGCGCCGATATGTTCAAACTGCTGGGTGTGGACGAAGTTCGCCTCCTGACCAATAATCCGAAAAAAGTGGAGATCCTGACCGAAGCGGGGATCAACATCGTCGAGCGCGTACCGCTGATTGTCGGCCGAAACCCGAAAAACGCCCACTACCTGGATACCAAAGCCGCCAAAATGGGCCATCTGCTGAAAGAGTGATGCTAAAAAGCCCGGCACGGGTGCCGGGCTCGTTTCATCAGTCCAGCATCTTACGAATCACATAATGTAAAATGCCGTCGTTCTGGTAATAGGTCAGCTCGGTTGCCGTATCAATACGGCACCGGCAATCCAGCACCTCGGTTTCCCCGTCTGCCCGCGTTAACTTCACCGGCACCGTTTTCCCCGGCTGCAGGTTTTGCAGACCGCTAATCTCAATCTGCTCTTCCCCGGTCAGTCCCAGCGTTTTACGCGTCACGCCCTGAGGGAACTCGAGCGGCAGGATCCCCATACCGATCAGATTCGAGCGGTGAATACGTTCGAACGATTCGGCGATGACCACGCGAACGCCAAGCAGACGCGGACCTTTCGCCGCCCAGTCGCGGCTGGAGCCGGAACCGTACTCTTTCCCGGCGATCACTGCCAGCGGCGTTCCTTCCTGTTGATATTTGACCGCCGCATCATAGATCGAAACGACTTCCGTCCCCGGCAGATGGCGCGTCATGCCCCCTTCCACGCCCGGGACCATTTCGTTACGAATGCGGATGTTGGCAAACGTTCCGCGCATCATGACTTCATGATTACCGCGACGAGATCCGTAGGAGTTAAAATCGCGGCGTTCGACGCCCCGGCTTTGCAGATAACGGCCTGCCGGGCTATCGGCTTTGATACTCCCCGCCGGAGAGATATGGTCGGTCGTGACGGAATCTCCCAGCATCGCCAGTATGCGCGCGCCGTGGATATCCTTAAGCGGTGCCGGCTCGGCCAGCATCTCATCAAAGAACGGCGACAGACGAATATAGGTCGAGTCATCCTGCCAGTCGTAGGTATCTGAGCCCACGACGTTGATGGTTTTCCACTCCGGCGTGCCTTCAAAGACCTCCGCATACTCTTTGCGGAACATCTCGGTTGAGACCTTTTCAACGGCCAGCGCGATTTCACGTGAAGATGGCCAGATATCTTTCAGGTATACAGGATCGTTCTTGCGATCGTGACCAATCGGGTCGGTCGCCAGGTTGATATTCATGTTCCCTGCAAGGGCATATGCCACAACCAGCGGCGGTGAGGCGAGCCAGTTGGTTTTCACCAGCGGGTGAATACGCCCTTCAAAGTTTCGGTTACCGGACAAGACCGCGCCTACCGTCAGGTCACCCTGCCTGATCGCCGTTTCAATGGGTTCAGGCAGCGGGCCGGAGTTACCAATACAGGTCGTACAGCCGTAGCCCACGAGGTTAAAGCCCAGTTCGTCAAGGTACGGCGTCAGTTTGGCCTGCGCCAGGTAATCCGATACCACTTTGGAACCCGGTGCCAGCGAGGCCTTGACCCATGGCTGAGGTTTTAGCCCAAGCTCTACCGCCTTTTTCGCCAGCAGACCGGCCGCCATTAAGACGCTGGGGTTCGAGGTGTTGGTACAGGAGGTAATAGCCGCAATAACAACCGCGCCATCCGGGAGCTGATACTGATGTCCGTTCAGAACATAGTCGACCGGACGGTGATCTTTCTGCGCCACGTTCACTTCAAGGGCATTGCTGGCGGCAAAGGCTTTTGGCACGTCACTCAGCGCAACCCGATCCTGTGGACGTTTCGGTCCGGCGAGGCTCGCCTCGACGCTTCCCATATCGAGTTCGAGCGTGCTGGTGAAGACCGGTTCATCGCCCGGGTTTCGCCACATGCCCTGCGCTTTGGTATAGGCCTCCACCAGCGCGACCTGCTCTTCGCTGCGCCCGCTAAGGCGCATGTATTCCAGCGTGACGTCATCGATGGGGAAAAAGCCGCAGGTTGCACCGTATTCCGGCGCCATATTGGCAATGGTGGCGCGGTCGGCCAGCGGCAGCGAATCCAGACCATCCCCGTAGAATTCTACAAACTTGCCCACCACACCATGCTTACGCAGCATCTGGGTGACGGTGAGCACCAGATCGGTGGCGGTAATGCCTTCAGACAGCTTGCCGGTGAGCTTGAAGCCCACCACGTCAGGGATAAGCATGGACACCGGCTGGCCGAGCATGGCCGCTTCCGCTTCGATACCCCCGACGCCCCAGCCCAGCACGCCCAGACCGTTGATCATGGTGGTATGGGAGTCCGTGCCCACCAGCGTGTCCGGATAGGCGACCCACTCTTTATCCTGCAATTCACTCCAGACGGCTTTACCCAGATATTCAAGGTTAACCTGGTGACAAATACCGGTCCCTGGCGGGACCACGCTAAACCGGCTGAACGCCTGCTGCCCCCACTTCAGGAACACGTAGCGCTCGTGGTTGCGCTCCATCTCCAGACGCACGTTCTCGCCAAAGGCGTCGTCATCCCCAAAGCGGTCAACGGTTACGGAGTGGTCAATGACGAGGTCAACGGGGGAAAGCGGATTCACTTTTGCCGTATCTCCGCCGAGACGCTTAACGGCCTCGCGCATCGCGGCTAAATCAACGACGGCAGGAACACCGGTAAAGTCCTGCATCAGCACCCTGGCCGGGCGGTAGGCGATTTCTCTGTCGGCATGGGCATTTTCCAGCCACCCTGCCAGCGCCTGGATATCATCGAGGGTGACAGAGTCACCGTCCTGCCAGCGCAACAGATTTTCCAGTAAAACTTTCAATGACTTGGGTAAACGCGAAATGTCCCCAAGCGTTCTGGCAGCCAGCGGCAGGCTGTAGTAATGCCAGGTTTTATTTTCTGCCTGTAACGTATCCTTACTGGCTTCGCGTAGGGTTAACGACATAAGCTCCTCCTTAATCACAGAGATGCCCCGACAATCATCAGGGCCGTAATTAAAGATAACACAAAGATGTCGTAACGTTTTGATAACAACCCAAATTGATAAATTTAGGATTGGTCCAGAAAGGAAAAACAAAAAACCCCGCCGTAGCGAGGTTTTACAATTTAGTGGAGGGCCAACCAGATGAGCTGACTCCAGAACAGAATCGACACGGTAAAAACGCCGATCCATGACCAGTATTTGTGAGACGTCATGTTATTCATCATAGGGACACCAGGCATTATTTATTAAAAGTTCCGAGGTAAGTCCTCAGTGCTATATTGCTGATGTGTATTTATTAAAGAGTACGAAAGTGCAGAGTCGATATTCAGACTATTTGCATCATTACGCAATTAACTAAATTATTGTTTTTTGGGTTCGTCTTCTGCGAACACATCAATAAACGCTTGCTGCTGCGGCGTCAGTTTCCAGGACGCGGGTACAACAGTCGCAGGTGCTTTACGCCCTCTGTGGCCGTTGTCACGATGCTGACACATCTGTTTTACCGTTTCTGTACGTACCGTCACTGCCATATTTAACCCCAATATTTCCAGGCCAGGAGAGCAACCACCACCCAAAACAGGGTAGAGACGAGAAAGACCGCCAGCCAGGCTTTACGCTTGAGCGCAGGATCCCTTTGCGGTTCTTCACTTCCTGAAGGCATTGCTAACCTCATACAATCGACATCGCTTATCATTTAGGACCAAACAATTGGTACAATTAATCATCTGTTGAGATAAATCCTAAAGAAACTTTAGCCGAAAAGCCAGTGAATTTACGCACCGGAAGGTATGAAATATTCAATCTTTTGACCAGAAATAAATAATTGAAAAGAAAAATTTGCGAAGGCGTAAATTAGTTTCTACTTTTGTCGCCAATTCACGACATTATAACCATACGGATTAAATGGATAATGACATTATATGACAGGGGATACGCAGATGATGATAATTCTAATTTAGCTTTGAGGCGTTATTTCGGTATCTTTCCCTAAGGGAAAGATACCGGGTGTGATTATTTTTCGGGGAGTTTGATGTCTTTAAACATCTCTTCAATATCTTCATTTGAGCGTAATGCAACGGCGGTATCAACCACGTCACGCGTTAAATGAGGGGCAAAGCGCTGAATAAAATCATACATATAGCTGCGCAGGAAGGTGCTGCGACGGAAGCCAATCTTTGTGGTGCTATGACTGAAAACATCATGCGCATCAAGACGCACCAGGTCAGGGTCTGACACCGGATCCACCGCCATGCTGGCAATAACGCCCACCCCCAGACCAAGCCGCACATAGGTTTTAATCACGTCGGCGTCCGTCGCGGTAAAGACAATGCGCGGCGTTAACCCTGCCCGGTTAAAGGCCGTATCAAGCTCGGACCGTCCGGTAAAGCCAAACGTATACGTTACCAGCGGATATTGCGCCAGCTCTTCGATAGAGACCGACCCTTTGCCCGCCAGGGGGTGATCGGGGGTCACCACGATAGAACGGTTCCAGTGATAGCATGGAAGCATCACCAGATCGTCATACAGGTGAAGCGCTTCGGTGGCGATGGCAAAATCTGCATTCCCCTTGGAAACGGCTTCAGCAATTTGCGTTGGCGAGCCCTGATGCATATGCAAAGAGACGCGAGGATAACGCTCGATAAAGCCTTTGATAACGCCGGGTAGCGCATAGCGCGCCTGGGTATGCGTCGTGGCAATATACAGCGAACCTTTATCCGGCCAGGTGTGTTCTCCCGCCACAGACTTAATCGCATCGACTTTGGAGAGGACTTCACGCGCAATGCGGATGATTTCCTGCCCCGCAGGCGTCACCTGGGTGAGATGCTTACCGCTGCGGGCAAATATCTGGATACCTAACTCGTCCTCCAGCATACGAACTTGTTTGCTGATGCCCGGTTGCGAGGTATACAACCCCTCGGCGGTAGAAGAGACGTTAAGGTTATGATTCACCACCTCAACGATATAACGAAGCTGCTGTAATTTCATGCCAGACCATCCGATTTAGCGCATGCGGTCAATCGCTTAAGACGATTTAATAATAAGAAACAGGTTAACTATAACCACTATATCATTTATAGCCTGACTGTATAGTACGGAACAAAAAATAATAACAAGGCAATAAAAAAGGGCCGGAAATCCGGCCCTTTTACAGGTAAGTTACGGTAAGGGAAGATTATTTCTTGCCTTCAACCCATTTGCCATCGACAAAGAAGGCAGACCATCCGGTCGCTTTACCCTCTTTCTCGGCCGCAACATACTGCTGCTTAGTTTTACGGCTAAACCGTACCACGGTTTTGTTGCCTTCCGGATCCTGCTGTGGCGCATCGGCCAGATAACGCAGTTTCTCAGGCAGACGATCGCGGAAGCGATGCAACTCTTCCACCAGCGGCGCGCGCGTTTCACGCGATTTCGGGAAGGTGTTGGCGGCCAGGAAGACACCTGCGGCACCATCACGCAGCACGAAGTACGCGTCGGATTTCTCGCACGGCAGTTCTGGCAGCGGAACCGGATCTTCCTTCGGAGGAGCCACTTCGCCGTTACGCAGAATTTTGCGCGTGTTTTTACACTCGTCGTTGGTACAGGCCATGTACTTACCGAAACGCCCCATTTTCAGGTGCATTTCAGAGCCGCACTTCTCGCATTCCACAATCGGGCCGTCATAGCCTTTAATGCGGAACTCGCCCTCTTCGATCTCATACCCGTCACACGTTGGGTTATTACCGCAGACGTGCAGCTTACGTTTTGGATCGATCAGGTAGCTGTCCATTGCCGTGCCGCATTTCTTGCAGCGGCGTTTGGCACGCAGAGCGTTAGTTTCCGCATCGTCACCCTCCAGCACGTTGAGAACTTCGTTCTCAGGCACCAGGTTGATGGTGGTTTTGCAGCGCTCTTTTGGTGACAGCGCATAGCCGGAGCAGCCAAGGAATACGCCCGTGGTTGCTGTGCGGATCCCCATCTTGCGGCCGCAGGTTGGACAGTCGATGCTGGTCAGAACCATCTGGTTAGGCAGCATGCCGCCCTCTTCAGGATCTTTCTCCGCTTTTTCAAGCTGGTCGGTAAAGTCGCTGAAGAAGCTGTCGAGTACCTTTTTCCATTCCGCCTGATGGCTGGCAACCTGGTCGAGGCTGTCTTCCATTTGCGCGGTGAAATCGTAGTTCATCAACTCGCGGAAGTTTGCCTCCAGACGGTCAGTGACGATCTCACCCATTTTTTCCGCATAGAAACGGCGGTTTTCAACGCGTACGTAGCCACGGTCCTGGATCGTCGAGATGATGGACGCGTAGGTCGACGGACGACCAATACCGCGTTTTTCCAGCTCTTTCACCAGGGACGCTTCACTGAAGCGCGCAGGCGGCTTGGTGAAGTGCTGGGCTGGCACGAGGTCAACCAGCGAGAGCTCATCCCCTTTATTTACCGCCGGCAGCGTTCGGTCTTCATCACCTTTACGCAGCGCTGGCATCACCTTCGTCCAGCCGTCGAAACGCAGGATACGACCGCGCGCTTTGAGACGGAACTCACCCGCACCAACGGTCAGCGTGGTGGAGTCGTACTGCGCTGGCGTCATCTGGCACGCCACGAACTGGCGCCAGATCAGCTGATACAGCTTCTGCGCGTCGGCTTCCATGTCTTTCAGCGATTCCGCTAACACCGAGACGTCAGAAGGACGAATCGCTTCGTGTGCTTCCTGAGAGTTCTCTTTGCTGGCGAACTGGTTAGCGCTTTCCGGCAGGTATTTCTTACCGAAATTGTCACTGATGTAGCCGCGCACCATGCTGACCGCGTCCTGACTCAGGTTGGTTGAGTCGGTACGCATGTAGGTGATGTAGCCCGCTTCATACAGGCGCTGGGCCATCATCATGGTCTTCTTCACGCCATAACCCAGACGCGTGCTTGCAGCCTGTTGCAGCGTGGAGGTAATAAACGGTGCCCCCGGCTTGCTGCTGGTCGGTTTGTCTTCACGTTCCAGCACCTGATAGCGTGCTTTTTCCAGCAGCGCTACGGCGGCCATGGTCTGGTCGCGGTTTTCTGGACGGAAAGGCTTGTCGTTGTGATGGCTCACCTGCAGCGGCAGAGCGTCACCGCCCGGCGTGGTCACATTGGCATCGACTTCCCAGAACTCTTCCGGCACGAAGGCTTTAATTTCGCGCTCACGCTCAACGACCAGACGCACGGCGACGGATTGCACACGCCCTGCGGACAGGCCACGGGCAATCTTCTTCCACAGCAGTGGAGAGACCATGTAGCCCACAACGCGGTCCATAAAGCGACGAGCCTGCTGTGCGTTTACGCGGTCAATATTCAGTTCGCCCGGCTTCTCAAACGCCTGACGAATCGCATTCTTCGTAATTTCGTTAAACACTACACGGCTGTAGCGTTTGTCATCACCACCGATCACTTCCCGCAGGTGCCACGCAATGGCTTCCCCTTCGCGGTCAAGGTCGGTTGCGAGATAGATGTGGTCTGCTTTTTCAGCAAGCTGCTTCAGCTCGTTAACGACTTTTTCTTTCCCGGGCAGCACTTCATATTGTGCATCCCAGTTATGCCATGGGTTAACACCCATGCGGTTGACAAGCGCGCTACGTTCATCCTTTTTAGGCTTTTTAGCCCCTTTGGTGGAGGTAGAGTCTGCGCTCTTTTTGCTGGCTGAGCCACTGGTCGGCAAATCGCGGATATGACCGACGCTGGACTTAACCACGTAGTCATTACCCAGATACTTATTGATCGTTTTGGCTTTTGCCGGGGACTCAACGATGACGAGAGCTTTACCCATATTCACCTTTACCTAATTTAATTCTTCCAGGAATACGCCGCACGTTGATTTCCCTTCCGCTGACGACGAGCCAATGATATTGCGACTGCCTCAGGAGATATCAACCCCTTTGACTTACCGGACGTTAATGAGAAGACGCCCAGGTGATTGAGTTTTCGGGTATTTTTCTCACATCTCGTGTAATTCGTGACGAATTCCCGGTTGAATGTCAAGCAATTCTGTTGCCAGAATGACGAAAGCGCACACTCTACCTGATAAAATTCGTTACGCAACTTTATTAGCATGCAAAAGCAGATCCCGCCAGCCAGGACCCTGCACCTTATCCCCTCACATTACAGGGAAAATTTGCCCCCAAAGCGCCCTCGGCGTAGACTATTGTCACTGTTTAAGGAGTGGATTATGCAGAATACGACCCAACCTATTGACCGAGCCTCTCTGCTTATCGAAGCAAACAAGCTTATCCGTGACCATGAAGATACGCTGGCGGGCATTGAAGCCACCGGGGTAGAGCAGCGTAATGGCGTGCTGATTTTCAGCGGCGAATACTTCCTTGACGAACAGGGTTTACCGACCCCGAAAAGCACCGCCGTGTTTAACATGTTCAAATACCTGGCGCATACGCTTTCAGAGAAATATCACCTGGTCGATTAACGCAAAACGCGAGGCATATGCCTCGCGTTTTTGTTTACAGCAGCGGTTTTTGTCCGCGCTGTAGCCAGCGCAGCAGCAGACGGTCCGCGCTTTCTGCCGCACTGTTGGTAAAGCGGTCAAGGAGTCGCTTACGCTGGGTAAAGCGCACGCCCACCAGTTCCCGGCCTTCCATCAGATTGAGCAGCAGATCGTCGCTGGTTCCGACTTCATCCACCAGCCCTTTCTCCTGCGCCTGGACGCCGTACCAGTGCTCGCCCGTCGCGACCTGTTCAATATCGAGCGTTGGGCGCATACGGTGTACAAAATCTTTAAAGAGATGATGCGTTTCGTTGAGATCTTCGCGGAATTTTTGACGCCCTTCTTCCGTGTTTTCCCCCAGCAGCGTCAGGGTACGTTTGTACTGACCCGCCGTGTGAAGTTCGATATCAATCTCTTTATTTTTCAGGAAGCGGTTAAAGTTCGGAATTTGTGCGACCACGCCGATCGAGCCAATAATGGAGAACGGCGCGGCAACAATTTTGTCCGCCACGCAGGCCATCATGTAGCCACCGCTCGCGGCCACTTTATCCACGGCAACGGTCAGCGGGATCTGTTTTTCACGCAGGCGCTGCAGCTGTGAGGCGGCCAGTCCGTAACCGTGAACCACCCCGCCCGGGCTTTCAAGACGCACGACAACCTGATCCTGCGGTGTCGCCACGGCCAGAACGGCAGTCACTTCTTCCCGCAGAGAAGACACTTCATGCGCATCCATACTGCCTTTAAAATCGAGCACATAGACGCGCGGCGTGGCCTTATCCTGCGGCGCATTGAGCTTTGCTTTTGCCTTTGCCGCTTTGGCTTCCTGTTTATGCTTTTTCTTCTGCGCTTTCTGCCAGAGTTTCTGTTGATGACTATCAAGCAGCGCCAGAGACATCTCTTCCTGCATCTCTTTATACTGCTCGCTCAGGCGGGTGATGCGTAACTCCCCACGCTGACGCTTGCGCTGCGTCAGGTTGGCAATCAGAACGGCAACCACCGCAATGGCAACCACCACCGTCGCGATTTTGGCCAAAAACAACCCATATTGAGAAAGTAATTCCACGCGTTTCACCTTGATTTAACCACGAATCTTTCACGGCAGTGTACAACAGCCCTGCCCATGCGTCTCGCTCGTGACATTACCTCTGCGAGCCGCCTTCAGGAATCCCCGGACTGGAGTTTAAATATTTGCAAATTGTTAATTTTACAGTAATGCGTCCTGTAGACTGATTGAATTATTAAGCTAATTCGGGCATAAAGCCGAAAAGTCATCATAAAGGCGCCATTGCGTCACCGGTCGCCTGAGGAGTCACCGTGCATTATCAACCGCAAAAAAATCTGCTGCAAAACCGGATTATTCTTGTCACCGGTGCCAGCGACGGGATTGGCCGCGAGGCAGCCCTGACATACGCCGAATATGGCGCCAACGTCATTCTGATCGGGCGCAACGAAGAAAAACTGAAAAACGTCGCCCAGGAGATTGAGGCCGTATGCGGCACGCCGGCCCCGTGGTATACGCTCGATTTACTGACCTGCACGCCTGCGGTGTGCCAGGAATTAGCCCAGCGCATCAGCGCTCACTATCCGAGACTCGACGGCGTGCTGCATAACGCCGGTTTGCTAGGTGAAGTGCGTCCGATGGATGAACAGGATCCAGATATCTGGCAGCAGGTGATGCAGGTCAACGTCAACGGCACTTTTTACCTCACACAGGCATTGCTTCCTTTATTACTCAAATCCGAGTCCGGGTCACTGGTCTTTACCTCGTCCAGCGTTGGCCGTGAAGGACGCGCAAACTGGGGAGCCTATGCCGTATCAAAATTCGCGACCGAAGGCATGATGCAGGTGCTGGCGGAGGAGTACCAGAACCGCCATCTGCGCGTAAACTGCATTAACCCGGGCGGTACGCGCACCAAAATGCGCGCCAGCGCGTTCCCGAGCGAAGATCCGCAGAAGCTGAAAACCCCGGCAGACATTATGCCGCTCTATCTCTGGCTGATGGGCGACGACAGCCGCCGCAAAACCGGGATGACCTTTGACGCCCAGCCGGGACGTAAACCAGGAATTTCGCAATGAGTGAAGAACGCCATCAGCAGCGCCAGCAGCGTCTGAAAGAACAGGTCGATGCGCGCGTCGCGGCAGCCCAGGACGAACGTGGGATCGTCATCGTTTTTACCGGCAACGGAAAAGGGAAAACCACCGCCGCATTCGGCACGGCGACACGCGCCGTTGGACACGGTCAAAAAGTGGGTGTGATCCAGTTTATCAAAGGCGAATGGCCCAACGGTGAGCGGAATTTGCTTGAGCCTCACGGCGTTGAGTTTCAGGTGATGGCGACCGGGTTTACGTGGGATACTCAGAACCGGGAAACGGATACTGCAGCCTGTCTCGCCGTCTGGGAGCATGCAAAGAGAATGCTGGCCAATCCCTCGCTGAATATGGTTCTGCTGGATGAGATCACCTATATGGTCGCCTACGACTACCTGCCGCTGGAAGCCGTGCTGGATGCTCTGAAGAATCGTCCTGTACACCAGACGGTTATCGTCACGGGGCGCGGATGTCATCGGGATATTCTGGAGATGGCCGATACCGTCAGCGAGCTGCGTCCGGTCAAACATGCGTTTGATGCAGGCATCAAAGCGCAAATTGGAATTGATTACTAAAGAAAAAAGCCCGGTGCGTTCACCGGGCTTTAATATTAACCGTTGTTGTTACGGCTGCCGGAGCGGCGGCTGCTGCTCACCTGGCTGTGGCGCTTCACCGCGCGACGGATCTGATTCGCCTTCATGCGACGACGATCTTTTTCCACCGCCACTTTTGAGGTGGTTTCCGGCGTCAGGCCAACCAGCTCGCGCAGGTAGTTGGTTTGGGTCAGATCCAGTTCGGTATAACCCCCGCGCGGCAGACCTTTCGGCAGCAGAATGTCGCCGTAACGAACGCGGATCAGGCGGCTAACCTGCACGCCTACCGCTTCCCAGAGACGACGCACCTCGCGGTTACGGCCTTCGGTCAGGGTCACGTTGTACCACTGGTTAATGCCTTCCCCACCGGTAAACTTGATGGTTTTGAACGCCGCAGGACCGTCTTCAAGCTGAACGCCACGCGACAGATCGCGCAGTTTATTTTCGTCAACCTGGCCAAATACGCGCACCGCGTATTCACGTTCCACTTCACGGCTTGGGTGCATCAGACGGTTTGCCAGTTCACCATCGGTAGTAAACAGCAGCAGACCGCAGGTGTTCACGTCCAGACGGCCGACGGCAATCCAGCGAGCGCCACGCAGTTTAGGCAGACGGTCAAACACCGTCGGACGACCTTCCGGGTCGTTGCGGGTGCACAGCTCGCCTTCCGGCTTGTAGTAAGCCAGTACGCGGCAGATCTGTTCAGCGGACTCTTTAACGGAGATAAGATGACCATCGATGCGGATCTTCAGCCCCGGTACGATTTCTACGCGGTCACCCAGCGTGGCGATTTTACCGTCCACACTCACGCGGCCCGCTTCAATAATGGCTTCGATTTCACGGCGTGAACCGTGGCCGGCACGCGCCAGCACTTTCTGTAACTTCTCGCTCATTGAGCTTCCTCAGGTGTCGCCTTCACAGGCGTCGAATCAGGTCAAAAGAGGGCTGAGCCCTGCTTTGATGGCCGCGTAGTATATCTGCTTATACCTTTACAAGAAAGGCTTTACGTCACCCACGCCTTCACGAATCACTTCCGGTGCATCTTCGGTTAAGTCGACCACGGTGGTCGGCTGCTGGCCGAGATAGCCGCCGTGAATAATCAGCTCGACCACCTTCTCCAGGCGATCTTTGATCTCTTCCGGATCGGACTCGGTAAACTCGCTTCCGGGCAGCATCAGCGAGGTGGAGAGCATCGGTTCACCGAGGGTTTCCAGCAGCGCCTGCGCAATCGGGTTCGACGGCACGCGCATGCCGATGGTTTTGCGTTTCTCCTGCAGCAGACGACGCGGTACTTCCTTCGTGCCCTTCAGGATGAAGGTGTAGTTACCGGGCGTGTTGTTCTTAATCAGGCGAAACGCCACGTTATCAACATACGCATAGGTCGATAGCTCAGAGAGATCGCGGCACATCAGGGTAAAGTTATGGCCGTCCGGCAGCTGGCGAATACGGCAAATGCGCTCCATTGCCCCTTTATCTTCAATTTTACAGCCCAGCGCGTAGCCTGAATCGGTCGGGTAGACAATCACGCCGCCTTTGCGGACGATCTCCACGGCCTGGTTGATCAGACGTGGCTGCGGGTTATCCGGATGGATATAGAAAAACTGACTCATACTTCCCTCTCTTCAATTTGCTGCGGCTGTTCCCAGAGCTGCCAGACCGGCTCAACGCCAGCAGGCAACCAGAGCTTGCGCCCCAGTTCGATCCACGCGCAGGGCTGATGGAAATCAGAGCCCTGTGACCCAAGCAGGCCGAACTGGCGGGCATAGGTCGCGAGCTGCGCGCGCTCGTTGGGCGCCTGCTGACACTGGGCGACTTCCATCGCCTCGCCACCGCATTCGGCAAAGTGTGCCAGCAGCCTTTTCAGCCATTTAGCAGAAAGATTATACCGCCCAGGATGGGCCAGCACGGCCTTACCGCCAGAATGATGAATCACATCAATAGCTTGTTTTATTGTACACCACTGTGGCGGAACGTATCCGGTTTTACCGCGCGCCAGATACTTTTTAAAGACGTCCGCCATAGTCGTCGCTTTGCCCGCGTCGACCAGAAAACGGGCGAAATGACCGCGGGTGACCGCCCCGCCGTTCGCCATCTTTTGCGCGCCTTCCAGCGCGCCCGGAATATGCGCCTTTTCCAGACGCTCGCCGATCATCTCTGCGCGCTGATTGCGGCGCGTTTTTTGTTCTTGCAAAAATGCCGTAAGTGCCGGATGGTCTATATCGATATTCAGGCCAACAATATGAATCTCATGGTTTTCCCAGACGGTCGAGATCTCGACGCCGGACACCAGATTCAGCGCCAGCCCGCTGCGGGCGATCTCGGCGCGCGCCGCCGGAATGGCATCTGTCGTATCGTGATCGGTTATCGCCAGCGTGCCGACACGCATTTCAACGGCGCGATGAACCAGGGCTTCGGGTGTCAGCAGGCCATCAGAGGCCTGAGTATGGCTGTGTAAATCATAAATAATGGCGTAGGTGGTATCGCTCAAAGCACTTCCCATAACAGGTTGGAGACATCCGAAAACACCATGATACCGACTTAACGTGAAATTCTGAAATCAAGGGTTGACAACTCGCCATCGAACTAGTTAACTAGTACGCAAGTTCACACGAGAAAGGTATCTGAAAATGACAGCACATTTCACTCTGCACGGCTGGTGGCGCACTTCCTGATCTTCGGGCAGTGTCACGCGTCTGCGAAATGCAAACAGATACCCGCCCGCTACCCAGCGGGCTTTTTTTTGAACAAAATATGAGAACAACAACATGCAAACAGCCAAACCTCATCTCGAACTGCTGACCTGCGAGGCGGCCTATCGCCACAACCCGACCGCGCTGTTTCATCAGGTGTGCGGGGCACGTCCGGCAACGCTGCTGCTGGAATCGGCGGATATCGACAGCAAGGACGATCTCAAAAGCCTGCTGCTGGTCGATAGCGCGCTGCGCATTACCGCTTTAGGTGACACTGTCACCATCAAGGCATTATCAGACAATGGCGCATCGCTGCTGCCGCTGCTGGATGCCGCCCTGCCTTCAGGCATTGAAAACGAACATCATCCAGAAATGCGCATTCTGCATTTCCCGCCGGTGAGCCAGCTGCTGGACGAAGACGCGCGCCTCTGCTCCCTGTCCGTTTTCGATGCCTTCCGCCTGCTGCAGAATCTGGTCACCGTGCCGCAAGACGAGCGTGAAGCGATGTTCTTCGGCGGGCTGTTTGCTTACGACCTGGTTGCCGGTTTTGAAGATTTGCCGGAAACCGAGCAGGGTAATCGCTGCCCGGATTATTGCTTCTATCTGGCTGAAACTCTGCTGGTGATCGACCACCAGAAGCAATACACCCGCATCCAGGCAAGCCTGTTCACGCCGTCTGCCGCTGAGAAAAACCGTCTTGAGCACCGCATCGCTCAGCTGCAGCAGCAGATGACGGAAGCGCCGCCCGCGCTGCCGGTGCAGCGCGTGGAGAAAATGACCTGCGACGTTAACCAGACTGACGATCAGTACGGCGCCGTGGTTCGCCAGATGCAAAAAGCGATTCGCGCCGGGGAAATTTTCCAGGTCGTGCCGTCCCGTCGCTTCTCGCTGCCCTGCCCGTCGCCGCTCGCAGCCTACGACGTGCTGAAAAAGAGTAACCCAAGCCCGTACATGTTCTTCATGCAGGACAACGAATTCACGCTGTTCGGCGCCTCGCCGGAAAGCTCGCTGAAGTACGATGCCACCAGCCGTCAGATTGAGATCTACCCGATTGCCGGAACCCGTCCGCGCGGGCGTCGCGCCGATGGCTCGCTGGACCGCGATCTGGACAGCCGCATCGAACTTGAAATGCGTACCGACCACAAAGAACTCTCCGAGCACCTGATGCTGGTTGACCTGGCGCGTAACGATCTGGCACGCATTTGCACCCCAGGCAGCCGCTACGTGGCGGACCTGACCAAAGTCGACCGCTATTCGTTCGTGATGCACCTGGTCTCCCGCGTGGTCGGCGAGCTGCGCCACGATCTCGACGTGCTGCACGCCTACCGCGCCTGCATGAACATGGGCACCCTGAGCGGCGCGCCGAAAGTGCGCGCCATGCAGCTGATTGCCGCCGCCGAAGGACGCCGTCGCGGCAGCTACGGCGGCGCGGTGGGTTACTTCACCGCCCACGGCGATCTCGACACCTGCATCGTAATCCGCTCCGCCTATGTTGAAGACGGTATTGCCACCGTTCAGGCGGGTGCCGGGATTGTCCTTGATTCTGTTCCGCAGTCTGAAGCTGACGAAACGCGCAGTAAAGCCCGTGCGGTCCTTCGCGCCATTGCTACCGCACACCATGCACAGGAGATTTTCTGATGGCTGACATTCTGCTGCTCGATAATATCGACTCCTTTACCTATAACCTGGCAGATCAGCTGCGTGCGAATGGCCATAACGTCGTTATCTACCGCAACCACGTTCCTGCGCAGACCCTGATTGACCGTCTGGCCACCATGCAAAACCCGGTGCTGATGCTCTCCCCGGGGCCAGGCGCACCGAGTGAAGCCGGCTGTATGCCGGAGCTGCTGACCCGTATGCGCGGCAAACTGCCGATCGTCGGCATCTGCCTCGGCCATCAGGCGATCGTTGAAGCCTATGGCGGCTACGTTGGCCAGGCGGGTGAGATCCTGCACGGTAAAGCGTCCAGCATTGAACATGACGGCCAGGCGATGTTTGCCGGCCTGCCGAACCCGCTCCCGGTCGCGCGCTATCACTCGCTGGTTGGCAGCAATATTCCCGCCGGGCTGACGATCAACGCCTCGTTTGAAGGCATGGTGATGGCGGTGCGCCACGATGCGGACCGCGTCTGCGGCCTGCAGTTCCACCCGGAATCGATCCTGACCTCCCACGGCGCCCGCCTGCTGGAGCAGACGCTGGACTGGGCGTTACAGAAGCTGGAGCAGACCAATACCCTGCAGCCGATTCTGGAAAAACTGTATCAGGCGCAGACCCTGAGCCAGCAGGAGAGCCATCAGCTCTTCTCCGCCGTGGTTCGCGGCGAGCTGAAGCCTGAACAGCTGGCAGCCGCGCTGGTGAGCATGAAGGTGCGCGGCGAAAGCCCGCAGGAGATCGCCGGTGCCGCTACGGCCCTGCTGGAAAATGCCGCCCCGTTCCCGCGCCCGGACTATCAGTTTGCGGATATCGTCGGTACCGGCGGTGACGGCAGTAACAGCATCAATATCTCCACCGCCAGCGCCTTCGTGGCGGCGGCGTGTGGTTTGAAGGTCGCGAAGCACGGTAACCGCAGCGTTTCCAGCCGGTCAGGTTCTTCCGATCTGCTCGCCGCATTCGGTATTAACCTCGATATGAACGCCGAGCGTTCCCGTGAAGCGCTGGATGACCTGGGCGTCTGCTTCCTGTTTGCGCCGAAGTATCACACCGGTTTCCGCCACGCGATGCCGGTTCGTCAGCAGCTTAAAACCCGCACGCTGTTTAACGTGCTCGGCCCGCTGATCAACCCGGCTCATCCGCCGCTGGCGCTGATTGGCGTTTACAGCCCTGAGCTGGTACTGCCGATTGCCGAGACGCTGCGCGTGCTGGGTTATCAGCGTGCCGCCGTGGTGCACAGCGGCGGTATGGATGAGGTTTCTCTTCATGCGCCAACGCTGGTGGCCGAACTGCGCGACGGCGAAATCCTGAGCTATCAGCTGGACGCTGCCGACTTCGGCCTTGCGCCATACCATCAGGAAGCGCTGGCAGGCGGTACGCCGGAAGAAAACCGTGACATTCTCACGCGCTTATTACAAGGTAAAGGAGAGGTTGCCCATGAGGCCGCCGTTGCTGCCAACGTCGCCATGCTGATGCGTTTGCACGGTGAGGAAGACCTGAAGGCCAACGTTCAAAAAGTTCTGGATGTACTGCGCTCCGGTGCAGCTTACGATCGCGTTACCGCACTTGCGGCAAGAGGGTAAAGAATGCAGACCGTTTTAGCGAAAATCGTTGCCGATAAGGCCATCTGGGTGGAAGCCCGCAAGCAACAGCAGCCGCTTGCCAGTTTCCAGAATGACGTCGTCCCGAGCAGCCGTCGTTTCTATGACGCCCTGCGGGGGACGCGCACCGCGTTTATTCTTGAGTGCAAAAAAGCGTCCCCGTCCAAAGGCGTTATTCGTGACGATTTCGACCCGGCGCGTATTGGCGGCATTTATAAGCATCACGCGTCAGCCATCTCCGTGCTGACGGATGAGAAATATTTTCAGGGCAGCTTCGATTTTCTGCCGATCGTCAGCGGCATCGCGCCGCAGCCGATCCTGTGCAAAGACTTTATTATCGACCCGTATCAGATCTGGCTGGCGCGTTTTTACCAGGCCGACGCCTGCCTGCTGATGCTCTCAGTGCTCGACGACGAGCAGTATCGCCAGCTTTCCGCCGTGGCGCACAGCCTGAACATGGGCGTGCTGACCGAAGTGAGCAATGAAGAGGAGCTGGAGCGCGCGATTGCGCTGGAAGCCAAAGTGGTCGGCATTAACAACCGCGATCTGCGTGACCTGTCCATTGACCTTAACCGTACCCGTCAGCTGGCGCCGCGTCTGGGGTCTGGCGTTACGGTGATCAGCGAATCCGGCATTAACAGCTACGCCCAGGTGCGCGAGCTGAGCCACTTCGCCAACGGTTTCCTGATTGGCTCGGCCATGATGGAGCATGACGATCTCAACGCGGCCGTGCGGCGCGTGCTGCTGGGTGAGAACAAAGTCTGCGGCTTAACCCGCGAACAGGATGCCCAGGCCGCGTATGAAGCGGGGGCAATTTACGGCGGGCTGATCTTTGTGGACTCCTCTCCTCGCGCGGTCAGCGAAGAGCAGGCGCGTAAGGTCATCGCATCGGCTCCGCTCGGCTACGTGGGCGTTTTCCGCAACGCAGATATTGCAGACGTTGCGGCAAAAGCCGACGCGCTATCCCTGAGCGCGGTGCAGCTCCACGGCAGTGAAGACCAGCGCTACATTGATACCCTGCGCGCCGCGCTGGCACCACAGGTGCAAATCTGGAAAGCACAAAGCGTTGGCGATACGTTGCCCTCGCGTAACCTGAACCATGTGGACAGATACGTCCTCGATAACGGCCAGGGCGGCACCGGCCAGCGTTTTGACTGGTCGCTGCTGAACGGCGAAAAGCTAGACAACGTCCTGCTGGCGGGCGGATTAAGCCCGGATAACTGCGTAGAAGCCGCTAAAACCGGCTGCGCAGGCCTCGATTTCAATTCAGGCGTAGAGTCCCAACCGGGTATCAAAGATGCCAGCAAGCTGGCCTCGGTTTTTAAAACTCTGCGTGCATATTAAGGAAGAGAAGATGACGACATTACTTAACCCGTATTTTGGTGAGTTCGGCGGGATGTACGTCCCGCAAATCCTGATGCCCGCGCTGCGCCAGCTGGAAGAAGCGTTTGTCAGCGCGCAGAAAGATCCGGCGTTTCAGGCTGAATTTACCGACCTGCTGAAAAATTACGCCGGTCGTCCGACCGCGCTGACCAAATGCCGCAACCTGACGGAAGGCACCAAAACCACGCTGTATCTGAAGCGTGAAGACCTGCTGCACGGCGGCGCGCATAAAACTAACCAGGTGCTGGGCCAGGCGCTGCTCGCGAAGCGTATGGGCAAAACCGAAATCATCGCCGAAACCGGTGCGGGTCAGCACGGCGTGGCCTCTGCGCTTGCCAGCGCCCTGCTCGGTCTGAAATGCCGCATCTATATGGGAGCGAAAGACGTTGAGCGTCAGTCTCCGAACGTCTTCCGTATGCGTCTGATGGGAGCAGAAGTGATCCCGGTGCACAGCGGCTCCGCGACGCTGAAGGATGCCTGTAACGAAGCGCTTCGCGACTGGTCTGGCAGCTATGAAACCGCGCACTATATGCTCGGTACCGCGGCGGGCCCGCACCCGTTCCCGACTATCGTGCGCGAATTCCAGCGCATGATCGGTGAAGAGACCAAAGCGCAGATCCTCGATAAAGAGGGTCGCCTGCCGGATGCGGTGATCGCCTGCGTTGGCGGCGGGTCTAACGCCATCGGCATGTTCGCAGACTTTATCGACGACGCCAGCGTCGGCCTGATTGGCGTAGAGCCTGCCGGTCACGGCATTGAATCGGGTGAACACGGCGCGCCGCTGAAGCATGGCCGCGTGGGGATCTACTTCGGGATGAAATCCCCGATGATGCAAACCGATGAGGGCCAGATTGAAGAGTCTTACTCTATTTCTGCCGGCCTCGACTTCCCGTCCGTCGGGCCGCAGCATGCGTTCCTGAACAGTACCGGCCGCGCGGACTATGTCTCCATTACCGATGACGAAGCGCTGGAAGCCTTTAAAACGCTGTGCCGCAGCGAAGGGATCATCCCGGCGCTGGAGTCTTCCCACGCCCTGGCGCACGCGCTGAAAATGATGAAAGAAAACCCGGAAAAAGAGCAGCTGCTGGTGGTGAACCTTTCCGGACGCGGTGACAAAGATATCTTCACCGTTCACGATATTCTGAAAGCACGAGGGGAAATCTGATGGAACGCTACGATAACGTATTTGCAGAGCTGAAATCCCGCCAGGAAGGCGCGTTCGTTCCCTTCGTCACCCTGGGCGATCCGGGCCCGGAACAGTCGCTGAAGATCATCGACACCCTGATTGAAGCCGGCGCCGACGCGCTGGAGCTGGGTATTCCGTTCTCCGATCCGCTGGCGGATGGCCCGACCATCCAGAATGCGACGCTGCGCGCATTCGCCTCCGGGGTGACGCCGACCCAGTGCTTCGAGATGCTGGCGGCGATTCGCCAGAAGCACCCGACCATTCCGATCGGCTTGCTGATGTACGCCAACCTAGTGTTCAACCGCGGTATCGATGAGTTTTACGCCGAGTGCGCACGCGTGGGCGTCGACTCCGTTCTGGTGGCAGACGTGCCGGTCGAGGAATCTGCGCCATTCCGTCAGGCGGCCATGCGCCATAACGTCGCCCCGATTTTCATCTGCCCGCCGAACGCCGATGACGCCCTGCTGCGCCAGATTGCCTCTTACGGACGCGGGTATACCTACCTGCTCTCCCGCGCGGGCGTGACCGGTGCCGAGAATAAAGCGGCGTTGCCTCTGCATCATCTGGTGGAGAAGCTGGCCGAGTATCATGCCGCGCCTCCGCTGCAGGGGTTCGGGATTTCATCCCCGGATCAGGTCAGCGCAGCGATTGACGCGAAGGCGGCAGGTGCCATCTCCGGCTCCGCAATTGTGAAGATCATCGAGAAGAACGTGGACAAGCCAGAGCAGATGCTGGCTGAGCTGAAAGCGTTTGTGACCGCAATGAAAGCGGCGACGCACAAAGCATAACCTCTCTACCGTCTGGCTCCCTGCCAGACGGTTACCCTTCCTTCCCCACCTTCTACAACGGATTACCTCAAAATTGATCCCGTCGATATTTTCGGCGTGAATGGCTTTCCATTCTGGCGTGCAAGCGTATGATCTGGACTCTTTTTTATCTTTAATCCTTCTGAGTTCAGAGGCTTATTCATGTCATGGCACGCCTTCAAACAGACTTACCTGGTTAAGTTCTGGTCACCTGTCCCGGCCGTTATCGCGGCAGGCATTCTCTCTACCTACTATTTCGGCATCACCGGCACCTTCTGGGCCGTGACCGGCGAGTTCACCCGCTGGGGTGGTCAATTGCTACAGCTCGCTGGCGTGCATACCGAAGAGTGGGGTTACTTTAAACTCATTCATCTGGACGGCACGCCGCTAACCCGCATCGACGGAATGATGATCGTCGGCATGTTCGGCGGCTGTTTCGCGGCGGCGCTGTGGGCAAACAACGTTAAGTTGCGTATGCCCAAAAGCCGGATTCGCATAATGCAGGCGGTGGTCGGCGGTATCATTGCCGGGTTTGGCGCCCGTCTGGCGATGGGCTGTAACCTGGCCGCTTTCTTTACGGGTATTCCTCAGTTTTCGCTTCACGCCTGGTTCTTTGCTGTCGCCACGGCCATCGGCTCTTACTTCGGTGCAAAATTCACCCTGCTGCCGCTGTTCCGCATTCCGGTGAAAATGACAAAAGTCAGCGCAGCGTCTCCGTTAACCCAGAAGCCGGACCAGGCGCGTCGCCGTTTCCGCCTCGGTATGCTGGTCTTTTTGGCTATGGTCGCCTGGGCGCTTTGCACTGCGATGAATCAGCCCAAACTCGGCCTGGCGATGCTGTTCGGCGTGGGTTTTGGTCTGCTCATTGAACGCGCGCAGATCTGCTTTACCTCCGCGTTTCGCGATATGTGGATCACCGGCCGCACGATGATGGCGAAGGCGATTATCGCCGGGATGGCGGTCAGCGCCATCGGTATCTTCAGCTATGTTCAGCTGGGCGTTGAACCGAAAATCATGTGGGCTGGCCCAAATGCGGTGATTGGCGGCCTGCTGTTCGGCTTCGGTATAGTGCTGGCTGGCGGGTGTGAAACCGGCTGGATGTACCGCGCCGTTGAAGGTCAGGTGCATTACTGGTGGGTGGGGCTGGGAAATGTTATCGGCTCGACGATCCTGGCGTACTTCTGGGACGATCTGTCCCCGGCGCTTGCCACGAGCTGGGACAAGGTCAACCTGCTGAGCACCTTCGGCCCTCTCGGCGGCCTGCTGGTCACCTATGCCCTGCTGCTGGTCGCTTTTTTACTGGTTGTCGCGCAGGAGAAACGTTTCTTCCGTCGCGCGAGTGTTAAAACAGAACCCCAGGAGAATGCTGCATGAAAGAGATCGTGCCCGATTACCGTCTGGATATGGTCGGTGAACCCTGCCCTTATCCGGCTGTTGCCACGCTTGAAGCCCTACCGCAGCTCAAAAAAGGGGAAATTCTGGAAGTGGTCAGCGACTGTCCGCAGTCCATTAACAACATTCCGCTGGATGCGAAAAACCACGGCTACACGGTGCTGGATATCCAGCAGGATGGCCCGACCATTCGCTATTTGATTCAAAAATGATCGCTAAGGGCCTCGCGAGGGGCCTTTATCGCATTGAATTATAAGACATCTTGATCCACGGCAAAAACGCGATCTTTGACTTAAGTAAAATCTCACTTCCCTTTTGAAGGAGGTTTTCGCGGTTTGATGTATTTACGAGCTTTACTGGTTTTCGCCTTATTAATTCCCTTCCATGCGCTGCCCCTGAATTTCTCTTCTACCTTCCTGCGCCTTAATTGTCCGCAAAGAGGACTTGTCGAGGTCATTCTGCACGTTTATGACCATACCCAGGAGCGATGGCACGGTCATTTTGAAACCGGTGCGGGACATAAACGTGCGGGAGATACCGAAATCATCCCGTTTGCCAACGGCGATATTCTTTTTCATTCCCTGTCCAGCGACGCTTTCAGCTATTTATATGATGGGGAAAATATCCTGAGGCACTGCGTAAAGCTTGATGAGCGGCCGGTTTATCCGTCGTTTTGAAGTGAGCAAAGCAAACTGGCCACCCTGTGGCCAGTTTGACGGGGGATCAGAAACGATAACCCGCAGAGAACATAAACACCCATGGATCCAGGCGAGTATTGATACTTTGCTGCTGACCGCCCGCCTTGAAGCGTACGTCCGTATCAATATCCATGTACCAGACCGAGGCGTTAATCAACCAGTCGCGGTTAATCAGATAGTCCAGACCGACCTGCCCCGCCATGCCCCAGGAATCTTTCAGGCTGAGGTCAGTCAGACCGGCCTCTTTACCGGTATCGTTAAACTTCTCGTCAAAGAAGGTGGTGTAGTTCACACCGGCGCCAATATAAGGACGCACCTTGCTGCTGGCATCGCCAAAGTACCATTGCGCCATCAGCGTTGGCGGTAAATGGTGAACCGTAGCGATATCACCGGTTGCGCCCAGACCCACGCGATGACGGAACGGCGTTGCAGCCAGAAGCTCAACACCAACGTTTTCCGTCGCCATATAGGTGAACGTTAACCCTAACTGGGTGTTATTACTGACGTTAAAACCGCCCATACCCAGCACGTTATCCGATCCTTCAGTCGGGCGAACCGTAGCCGAACCGGCACGAATAAAGAATTCGCCTGCTTCATGCGCATACGCGCCGCCAGAGAGACTGCTTAATACAAGGGCTGCCACCGCTAATTTTTTCATATCCGCTCCATCGTTGTGGTTTTAATCGCGGATGAGAATATACTCACAAATGAGTAATAAGTGATCTGCTACAGATCACATTAAAACCAGTAACTTAACATTCATTGATCTGGATTAATTTTTTGTTACACATCCAAAAGCGATAAGTTGTTTCCATGTCAATTTTTGGCATTTCACGGTTACAAAATTTTCCCTTTTCCCCCTCTTGCTCTTCCTCTGACGGCTGGATAATTTATCGCTCTCACAAGTTGATTTGATGCGTTCTTCTTTTGCAGGTGTGCCATGAGTGACATTAACCCGTGCATGACGTGCGGAGCCTGTTGTGCGTATTTTCGAGTCTCTTTCTACTGGGCCGAAGCCAGCGATGGCGGCGGTACCGTTCCGGTTCATCTTACTGAGCCGTTAACGCCCTTTCTGCGCTGCATGAGCGGCACAAACCAAAAGCAGGCCCGCTGCGTAGCGCTACAGGGTGAGCCCGGGGTCTCTACCCGGTGTTCCATTTATGAGGATCGGCCCAGCCCGTGTCGGGAATTTGCCATGTCGGGGGAAGATGGCCAGGTCAACGAAGCCTGCAATCGCGCCCGGGCGCGCGTTGGATTACCGCCGCTTTACAAAGATATGCTTTTCCATACAAGCCTTGATGCTGCCACAGCAGGTGCATCCGGTGTACAATTGCCGGCTAATTAACACCTGCAATACTCAAGGAGAGTGCATGTCTATCACGGCGAAGTCTGTCTACCGTGACACGGGAAACTTTTTCCGCAATCAGTTCATAACCTTTTTACTGATCGCGTTGCTATGTGCCTTTATCACGGTGGTGCTGGGCCATGCCTTCTCACCGAGTGAAGAACAGATTGCCAGCCTGAGCCAGGGCGACCATCTTGCCGGAAGCGTGGGGCTGTTTGAACTGGTGCAAAACATGACGCCGGAGCAGCAGCAAATTCTGCTGCGGGCGTCTGCCGCGTCCACGTTCTCGGGCCTGATCGGTAATGCGGTTCTGGCGGGCGGCGTTTTGCTGATGATTCAGCTGGTCTCGGCGGGTCACCGGGTCAGCGCCTTACGGGCGATTGGTGCGAGTGCGCCAGTCTTACCTAAGCTGTTTATCCTGATCTTTTTAACCACCATGCTGGTGCAAATGGGGATTATGCTGGTCGTGGTGCCGGGCGTATTACTGGCTATCGTGCTCTCATTTGCGCCTGTGATGGTCGTGCAAGATAAGATGGGGATTTTTACCGCGATGCGCAGCAGCATCAGACTGGCATGGGCGAATATGCGTCTGGTGGCTCCCGCCGTGATCGGCTGGCTGCTCGCCAAAACGCTCCTGCTGTTGTTTGCACCGAATTTTGCGGTATTAACGCCAAATGTTGGTGCGGTAGTGGCGAATACGCTGAGCAACCTGATTTCAGCGGTACTGCTGGTCTATCTGTTCCGCCTGTATATGTTAATTCGTCAGTAATCCTGAGGCGGGCGGCATCGCTGCCTCCCGCCCCGCTCAGAAGATGGAATCACAGAATGAAGCAGTTTCTTGATTTTTTACCGCTCGTGGTCTTTTTTGCTTTTTATAAGCTGTACGATATTTATGCCGCGACCACTGCGCTGATCGTTGCGACCGCTGTTGTACTCATCTACAGCTGGGTTCGCTATCGTAAAGTCGAAAAAATGGCGCTGGTTACCTTCGTCCTGGTCGCCGTATTCGGCGGGCTGACTCTGTTCTTCCACAATGATGAATTTATTAAGTGGAAAGTGACCGTTATTTACGCGCTGTTTGCGGGCGCATTGTTAATTAGCCAGTGGGTCATGAAAAAGCCGCTGATCCAGCGCATGCTGGGCAAAGAGCTGACGCTGCCTCAGGAAGTCTGGTCCCGTCTAAATATCGCCTGGGCGGTCTTCTTTATTCTCTGTGGTCTTGCCAATATCTATATTGCCTTCTGGCTGCCGCAGAATATCTGGGTCAACTTTAAGGTCTTCGGCCTGACCGCGCTGACGCTTATCTTCACGCTGTTAAGCGGCGTATACATCTATCGCCACATGCCGCAGGACGACAAGCACTGATTAATGACTGACCAGAACGTCTACGACAGGCGTTCTGGTCTATTCTCTCCGCTGTGAAATCATAGTAGCATCCCGCCTGAAGTCTTCCGTTACGAGTTAAAACAATGACAACAACTAACGCCCCGCAGGGCGAACTGGTTTTACGCACACTGGCAATGCCCGCTGACACCAATGCCAATGGCGATATTTTTGGCGGCTGGCTGATGTCGCAGATGGATATGGGCGGCGCAATTCTGGCTAAAGAGATTGCCCACGGGCGCGTGGTGACTGTGCGAGTGGACGGCATGACCTTCCTGCGCCCGGTTGCGGTGGGAGATGTGGTTTGCTGCTACGCGCGCTGCGTCAAACGCGGCAACACCTCTATTTCAATCAACATCGAAGTGTGGGTTAAGAAAGTCTCTTCTGAACCCATTGGACAGCGTTATAAGGCCACTGAAGCGCTGTTTATTTATGTTGCAGTCGATAGCGAGGGAAAACCTCGTCAACTTCCGCAGGCCTGATCGACAGGCAAAAAAAAGCCTCCATCAGGAGGCTTTTTTTATTCCATCTGCGCCCCGCCGTTCAGGCGGAAAACAATATTCACAATCAGTCCGCTGCCCGGTTTTCCGGCTTCATAGCGCCATCTGCGCATCGCCGATTTCACTTCGCGCTCAAACATATTGGAAGGCTGAGCGGACAAGATTTCCACGTTATCCACGCGGCCATCGGCAGTGACGTCAAATTTAACCCGTACGCGGCCTTCAATACGTAAGGCCTGCGCCCGCGCCGGATACTGAGGCTGGTTGCGACTCAGTGCGCGCGGGCCCGCGGGGGCACTGACTGTCGGCTTAGGCGCGGTTGCGGTGTTATTCATCACCGGACGCGAAGGCGCCGCATTCTCGACCGTCTGGGTCGCACGTGGTTCAACCGGACGTTCCTCGCGTTTCGGACGCTCCTCGACCTTCTTCACCGGTTTTGGCTTCGGCTTAGGTTTTGGCTTCGGTTCAGGCTTGTGGATCACCACCGGCGCTTCCTTCGGTGGCGGCGGAACAGGCTCGGGCTCTGGCTCAGGTTCAGCCACCGGCTGCGGTGGCGGAGGTGCAGCCTGCGGCGGTTCGAGATCCGCTGGCGATACCATCGTCACCGAAATCGGCTGCGCGGGCGCGGGCATTTCAATAACCTGATGAACCGAGGTATACAGCAAACCCGCCACAACAGCACCGTGAATCACGACAGAAAGCAGCGTCGGCCAGGGGAAGCGGCGAGGTAAATCAAGGGTCATCGAAGTCATAATCATCAACGTTAAAAAACCGAACACTGATTTTAAATGCAAATAGCAATCATATTCAATAAGACACTTTGCTCTGGCGCAACTTTAGCGCATAAGAGGCCAAAAAAGGCGCATTCAGATCAGGGTATTAACATTGTTTTTATTTTACATTGCAGTCGTTTGCCCTTTAACATAACGTAACTGACACTTTTACCGGTTAAGGAGCTTCGCCGTGTTTTACGTGATTTACTCTGAAGATGTTGCTGATTCGCTCGAAAAACGCCAGGCTGTGCGCCCTGCGCATCTGGCACGTTTGCAGCTGCTCCAGGATGAAGGCCGTTTACTGACCGCCGGCCCAATGCCTGCAGTAGACAGCAACGATCCGGGCGCCGCCGGTTTTGCCGGTTCCACAGTGATTGCTGAGTTTGAATCTCAGGAAAGCGCTCAGGCATGGGCTGACGCAGATCCGTATGTTGCCGCAGGTGTATATGCGAAAGTAACGGTTCGACCGTATAAGAAAGTGTTCTGATACCAAAGCGGCTCCGAAAGGAGCCTTTTTTATGGTGGAAGTTACGCGTCTCTGCGCCGGGTAAACTGCTGCTCCGTTATAAGGGTTCCCCACTGATCGCCCTCCCACTCTTTAACGAGCGTAAATCCAAACGATTCGTATAAACGTCGTGCGGCGGTCAGCTTATTGAATGTCCAGAGATGCACGGCAGAGAAACCTACGCTGTCGCAAAAGCGCATCGCTTCGGTCAGCAGTTTTTTCCCCACCCCGTGTCCCCGGCAGCCATCGTCGAGAATAAACCAGCGCAGATGGGCTTCACCCGGGGCTAAATCCTCGCCATCTATCGCCACTGACCCCACTATCCTGCCGTTCATCACCGCCAGCCAGATCTGGTTGCATGGCTTATCCAGGCGGTCACTAAATTC
Organism: Enterobacter asburiae; assembly: GCF_007035645.1. Classification (NCBI taxonomy): domain Bacteria; kingdom Pseudomonadati; phylum Pseudomonadota; class Gammaproteobacteria; order Enterobacterales; family Enterobacteriaceae; genus Enterobacter; species Enterobacter asburiae. The sequence continues at coordinate 1,954,162 of NZ_AP019632.1, read as the reverse complement.
CGCAACTCCCGTAGCCACTTTGGCCTCAAAAAAACGGCCAAAATGATGCTCGCGCGCGTAATAGATCCCGTGCATCTCCGCGACACGGCCAATCATGCCGGGAATATCTCCCTGCACTATCGTGAGCTCGTCGGGGCGCATGTCGCTACCCGTCTCACGGCACGCCAGCAGCGCGTTGGCATAAAGGGAGAGTCCTTCAGAAATGGTCTGCTGCTGCGCAGGAGCCAGACTCTTTATTGCTGAGACCACGCGATCATTGCTAAAGGTATTAATTTTACTGACCGTCTCATGGCCTTTCGCGGTCAGCCTGAGGCTCTTCGCTCTCGCATCTTCAGGTGAAGTCACTTCCTCGAGTTCGCCCGCAGCAATCAGGCGAGCCAGCATCCGGCTGACGCTGGATTTATCCAGGCCCAGCAGCTGCACCAGCTGACTCGCCGTCATCTCTTTGCGTAGGGCTATTTCGACCAGGGTATGGACGGTGGACGGTGAGTAATTCGTTGAGGCCAGGGTCGAGGCCATAAAACCTAACTCTCGCACCATCAGGCGCGAGGAACGTCGAATAACACTGACTACCGGGGTTTCGCTGTGCATGTTGTGCCCTCATCATTTAGTTGCACTATACAACTAACCAATGAGGGGTTGTCAAACATAATAAAAAAGCTCCCTCAGGAGCCTTTCAAACCATCAATGCAGCGACGCTAGCCTCGCCGCAAACCCGACAAACAGCAGCCCTATCAGCCCGTTCCCCAGCTTTGCCAGTTTCTTTTTCGTTTTCAGATAACGCGTGACAAACGCGCCGGAGAAGATCAGGAAGCTCATGTACATAAAGCTTATCAACTCCAGCGTCGTCGCGAGGATCAGGAAAGAAGTTCCAGTGCTCTGTGCATTCACGTCAATGAACTGAACGAAGAACGATACGTAGAACAGAATCGCTTTGGGATTGGTCAGGCTTAATACCAGCGAACGTTTCATGATCATACTGGCTGGTTCGGGGCCGCTCTCATTCGCGTTTTTCTGGCGGTTCACCACCGACCAGAGCATTTTGCCGCCCAGCCAGAGCAGATAGAAAGCCCCGAGATAGCGCACGATATTAAACAATACCGGCGTGGTCTGGATTAATGCCGCGACGCCCGCCCAGGCCAGAAACATCAGCACCGCATCGCCGATAAATACGCCCGTGGCGGCAAGATACCCTTTTTTAACGCCGTGACCGATCCCGGTTTTGAGCACAAACAGGGTATTCGGCCCTGGCACCAGCACGATAAAAAACGCGCCGACAACATACGTCCAGAAATTCAGTACGCCAAACTCCGCAAACACTTCTCCCTCCTTTTGCTAAACACAACAGGAATATCGCTGCAAATACGCTATTCCTAAAAAATCAGACGCTATAATATCAGCGGGCACCCGTTACGGTGCCCTCATGGTTTCAGATATCCTGGACTGCGAACAGCAACGCATTGCGGTGTCTGGTCAATCCACATTTTCTGATGGCGTGAATACGCATATTGCGGCGGGATTGTGCTTCCAGCCAACGAGCCTTGCGACGACTCACCTGTCGCAACATGCGCCAGCGCCCTACTTCTGTTCTACTGCGCTTCATGTCTACAACTCTTTAACTTACAGAGTCGCCATTATAAACCCAACCCGGCAGCAAACCAGCGCTTTTACCTGGCGTTTTTATTTGCCAGATGAATCCTGATGCGTACACTCATAACAATACGCTTTCAAAAGGATTTTTTTACCTATGACAACCTTCTACACCGTGGTGAGTTGGCTGGTCATTTTGGGATACTGGCTGTTAATCGCGGGTGTGACATTACGCATCCTGATGAAGCGCAGAGCCGTACCCTCTGCCATGGCCTGGCTTCTGATCATTTATATCCTCCCGCTGGTGGGAATTATTGCCTATCTCTCTTTCGGTGAGCTTCATCTGGGTAAACGCCGCGCCGAGCGGGCCCGCGCCATGTGGCCCTCCACCGCGAAGTGGCTGAACGACCTTAAAGCCTGCAAACATATTTTTGCCGAGGAGAACAGCAGCGTCGCCTCCTCACTGTTTAAGCTGTGCGAGCGCCGTCAGGGGATTGGCGGCGTTAAGGGCAATCAACTGCAGCTGCTGACCTCGTCCGACGACGTCATGCAGGCGTTAATCCGCGATATTCAGCTGGCTCGTCATAATATCGAGATGGTTTTTTATATCTGGCAGCCCGGCGGGATGGCTGACCAGGTCGCTGAATCGCTGATGGCCGCCGCGCGGCGCGGCATTCACTGCCGCCTGATGCTTGACTCCGCGGGTAGCGTGGCATTTTTCCGTAGCCCCTGGGCGGGCATGATGCGTAATGCCGGGATCGAAGTGGTTGAAGCGCTGAAGGTAAATCTCCTGCGCGTGTTTCTGCGCAGGATGGATCTCCGTCAGCATCGCAAAATGATCATGATCGATAACTATATTGCCTACACCGGCAGCATGAATATGGTTGACCCGCGCTTCTTCAAACAGGACTCTGGCGTAGGTCAATGGGTTGATTTGATGGCACGAATGGAGGGGCCGATTGCCACCTCGATGGGCATCGTGTATTCCTGCGACTGGGAGATTGAAACCGGCAAGCGTATCCTGCCGCCACCGCCGGACGGCAATATTATGCCGTTTGAAGAGGCGAGCGGTCACACTATTCATACCATTGCTTCCGGGCCAGGCTTCCCGGAGGACTTAATCCATCAGGCGCTGCTGACGGCAACCTACTCGGCGCGTGAATATCTGATCATGACGACGCCCTACTTTGTCCCCAGCGACGACCTCCTGCACGCGATCTGTACCGCCGCGCAGCGCGGTGTCGATGTGAGCATCATTTTGCCACGCAAAAATGACTCCCTACTGGTGGGCTGGGCCAGCCGGGCATTCTTCAGCGAACTGCTGGCCGCAGGGGTAAAAATTTATCAGTTTGAAGGCGGATTGCTCCACACCAAGAGCGTTCTTGTCGACGGTGAGCTGAGCCTGGTGGGCACGGTCAACCTGGATATGCGCAGCCTGTGGCTTAACTTTGAAATCACGCTGGTCATTGATGATGCCGGCTTTGGCGGCGACCTTGCGGCGGTGCAGGATGATTATATCTCCCGCTCGCGGCTGCTGGATGCCAGACTGTGGGTAAAACGTCCGATGTGGCAGAGAATTGCCGAACGACTGTTTTACTTCTTTAGTCCGTTGCTGTAAAACGTGCCCAACGATGTTAAACAGGTAGTCATCATGGAAATGGATCTGAACAATCGCCTGACCGAAGACGAAACGCTCGAGCAGGCCTATGACATTTTTCTCGAACTGGCGGTTGATAATCTCGATCCCGCAGACGTGATCCTCTTTAATCTGCAGTTCGAAGAGCGCGGCGGCGCCGAATTGTTCGACCCTTCAGAAGACTGGGCTGAGCATGTTGATTTCGACCTGAATCCTGACTTCTTTGCCGAAGTGGTGATTGGGCTGGCCGATGAAGACGGCGGCGAAATTAACGATATTTTCGCCCGCGTCCTGCTCTGTCGCGAGAAAGACCACAAACTGTGCCATATTCTCTGGCGCGAATAATAAAAAAGGCTGCGATTGCAGCCTTTTTTATTTACTCCGGCAATTCACTGCCGCAGCGGTAACAAAACCGCGCGCTGTGTTCATGTTCGCCCTGCTGGCAATGAGGACACTTGCGCTGCTGCTTGCGGTTCTGGAAGGCGCTGCTCATATGTGTGGTAATAAGTCCCGTCGGGATCGCAATTACCGAATAGCCAATCAAAATCAGCACGGACGCCACGATGCGCCCCAGTGGCGTATGGGGCGTAATATCACCGTAGCCCACGGTGGTGACGGTCACAATAGCCCAGTAGACGGACGCATTGAGCGTCGTAAAGCCATATTTGGGCCCTTCTATTAAATACATCAGCGCGCCAAAAACAATCATGACGATGGCAATAAACGAGTAGAACAAAATAAGCTGATGCCGGGCGCTGACGATCGCACTCCAGAACACGCGTAATGACGGCATAAAACGCAGCAATTTCAGAATACGTAATACCCGAATCACGCGCATCGCGCGCCAGGCAAAGACATAACTCTGGCTGATCTCCGGCCACAGCCACATGACATAGAGCGGCAGGATGGTGGCTAAATCGATAAATCCCCAGAAGCTGAAAACATATCTGGCCGGATTGGGCCAGGCTATTACCCGGAGGAGATATTCAGCGGTAAAGACCAGGGTGATCGCCAGCTCAAGCCAGACAAAGATATGCCATTCGTCAAACGTCAGGTGGTATTGCGTCCCGGCACCCGATTCAATAAAGATGACTACCACGCTGAGGAGCGCAAATAAACCGCACAGACCTTCGAAGCGTCGCCCGGAAACCGTTTCAGGATCGAATAAAAAATGATATAGCCGCCGACGGGCTGACGTGAATAAACGCGACACAGTTACCTCGCAAAAAATAAGGGCTGACATGATGTCAGCCCTTGCGATTATAACGGGTCTACTTTCAGGCAGGAAACCGCATGTCGGAAACTGCCTTCCAGAACCGGTCGCGTTTTAGCACATTCCGGCCCGGCCATCGGGCAGCGCGTGCGGAAGACGCAGCCTGACGGCGGGTTAATCGGTGAGGGTAATTCCCCTTCCAGAAGCTGGATCGTTTTATTCTTTTCCAGATCGGGATCGGGGATCGGCACCGCGGACATTAGCGCTCTGGTGTAAGGATGCAATGGATTGTGGTACACCTCGTCATAGGTGCCCAGCTCCACGGCATGCCCCAGATACATTACCAGCACGCGGTCAGAGATGTGTTTCACCACGGCCAGGTCATGCGCGATGAAGATCAGCGACAGCCCCATTTCGCGCTGCAGCTTCTGCAGCAGGTTAACCACCTGCGCCTGAATGGACACGTCCAGCGCGGAAACCGGCTCATCGCAGATAATCAGCTTCGGTTCGAGGATCAGCGCACGGGCAATACCAATACGCTGGCACTGACCGCCGGAGAACTCATGCGGATAGCGGTTGATGAGGTTTGGCAACAGGCCGACTTTCATCATCATCGCCTTCACGCGGTCGCGCACTTCCTGACGAGACATCTTCGGATGATAGGTGCGCAGCGGCTCGGCAATAATCTCACCGATGGTCATGCGCGGGTTTAATGATGCCAGCGGATCCTGGAAAATCATCTGGATATCGCTGCGCACCTCGCGCCACTCGTCGGGCTTCATGCCCAGCAGATCTTTACCCAGCCAGGCCACTTTACCGTCGGTGGCTTTGACCAGACCGATAATGGCTCGCGCAAAGGTCGATTTACCGCAGCCGGACTCTCCCACCACGCCCAGGGTTTCCCCTTCGTACAGGCGCAGCGTGACGCCGTCCACCGCTTTCAGAGTCTTCGGCGGCTGCCAGAACCACTGTTTGCCGTCTTTGATGTCGAAATGCACTTTAAGATCGGCAATTTCGAGCAGCACGTTGCGTTTTTCATCTAATGCATTCATACCAGCTCCTCCTGCGGCTTAAAGCAGGCGCGCAGACGGCCTGGTGCAAACTCTTCCAGCGGCGGAGCGCTGTTGCAGATTTCCATCGCGTGCGGGCAGCGCGGCTGGAACGGACAGCCTTTCGGCAGACGCAGCAGGTTTGGCGGGTTGCCCGGAATGGTGAGCAGGGATTCCCCTTCCGCATCAAGACGCGGCACCGCGTTCAGCAGACCAATCGAGTACGGATGGGCTGGCTGATAGAAGACATCGCGCGCTTTGCCGTATTCCATGGTACGACCGGCGTACATCACCAGCACTTTGTCACAGATGCCCGCCACTACGCCCAGGTCGTGGGTGATCATGATAATCGCCGTGTTGAACTCGCGCTTCAGCTCGTTTAACAGGGTCATGATCTGCGCCTGTACGGTAACGTCCAGCGCGGTGGTAGGTTCATCGGCAATCAGCAGCTTTGGCCGGCACAGCAGCGCCATCGCAATCATCACGCGCTGACGCATACCGCCAGAAAACTCGTGCGGGAACATGCGCATACGCTTGCGCGCTTCCGGCATTTTCACCGCATCCAGCATTTTGACCGACTCTTCAAAGGCCTCCGCTTTGCCCAGGCCTTTGTGCAGCATCAGGACTTCCATCAGCTGCTCGCCTACGCGCATATACGGATTCAGCGAGGTCATGGGATCCTGGAAAATCATCGAGATCTGCTCAGCGCGCAGCTTGTTCAGCTCGTGTTCCGGCAGGTTGAGGATTTCGCGACCGTTGAATTTAGCGGAGCCCCCAATCACGCCGTTAGCAGCCAGCAGGCCCATCAGCGCAAAGGCAGTCTGGGATTTTCCGGAACCGGATTCCCCTACAATCCCCAGAGTTTCACCCGCGCGCAGGTTGAAGTTGAGATCGTTGACGGCGGTAACATCCCCGTCCGGCGTTTTAAAGGTCACGCGGAGATCTTTAACATCCAGCAGAAGGTTATTCTGCTGTTGCGCCTGTGGCGCAGTGGCCGTTTCAATAATTGTCATGACGGCGCTCCTTAACGGTCTTTCGGGTCGAGGGCATCACGCAGGCCATCGCCGATAAAGTTAAAACAAAACAGGGTAACGACCAGGAAACCCGCCGGATAAAGCAGCAGCCACGGTGAAACTTCCATCGAGTTTGCGCCATCGCTCAGCAGCGCGCCCCAGCTGCTCAGTGGCTCTTGAGTGCCGAGACCCAGGAAGCTAAGAAAAGATTCAAACAGGATCATGCTTGGTACCAGCAGTGAGGCATAAACCACCACCACGCCCAACACGTTAGGAACGATATGGCGAACCACGATATTCCCGGTTGACACACCGCCTACCTGCGCGGCTTCGATAAATTCTTTGCGTTTGAGGCTCAGCGTCTGGCCGCGAACAATACGCGCCATATCCAGCCAGGACACCATCCCGATGGCCACGAAGATCAGCAGGATATTCTGGCCGAAGAAGGTCACCAGCAGGATGACGAAGAACATAAACGGGAAGGAGTTCAGGATTTCCAGCAGACGCATCATTACCGAGTCTATTTTGCCGCCGAGGTAGCCGGAAAGTGAACCGTAGAGCGTACCCACGATCACCGCCACCAGCGCGGCAGCAATACCTACCATCAGCGAGATACGGCCACCGATAGCGACACGCACCAGCAGATCGCGTCCCGAGGAGTCCGTGCCAAAATAGTGGCCTGATTCCATATCCGGCGCGCTGGACATCATGCCCCAGTCGGTGTCGAAATAGGTAAATTGCGACAACATCGGCGCCAGGGTCACAAACAGCGCGATGATCACCAGAACAACCAGACTGGCAACCGCTGCACGGTTGTGCATAAAGCGACGGCGCGCGTCCTGCCAGAGGCTACGACCTTCTACTTCCAGTTTTTCACTGAAGTTTTCCAGCGCCTCGCTGTTTTTCTTACTCAACATCATGGCGTGCTCCAGCGTTAGTAACGAATTTTCGGATCGATGACGGCATACAGCACATCGACAATAGCATTAAAGAGAATGGTCAGCGCACCGACGAGAATGGTCAGGCTCAGCACCAGCGAATAGTCGCGGTTGAGCGCGCCGTTAACGAACAGCTGACCAATGCCGGGCAGGCCGTAGATTGTTTCGATAACCATAGAGCCGGTGATGATCCCAACGAATGCTGGTCCCATGTAGGAAAGCACGGGTAACAGCGCCGGTTTGAGCGCGTGGCGAAAGATAATCCGACGCATCGGCAGCCCTTTAGCGCGCGCGGTACGAATGAAGTTCGAGTGCAGCACTTCGATCATTGAACCACGGGTGATACGCGCGATACTGGCGATGTACGCCAGAGATAATGCCACCATCGGCAAAATCATGAACTTCAATGCCCCGCCGTTCCAGCCGCCGCCAGGCAGCCACTTCAGCGTGATGGCAAATATCATCACCAGTAATGGCGCGACAACGAAGCTGGGTATCACTACCCCGGTCATTGCCACCCCCATTACGGCATAATCCCATTTGGTATTTTGTCTTAGCGCGGCGATGACGCCAGCGGTGACCCCGAAAACGATGGCCAGAATAAATGCCGCAGCACCCAACTTAGCCGAAACCGGGAAGCTGGACGCGACCAGGTCGTTAACGGAATAGTCTTTATATTTAAATGACGGTCCAAAATCGCCGTGGGCCAGCTGCTTCAGGTAATTGAAGTACTGGGTGGAGATAGGATCGTTCAAGTGGTATTTCGCTTCGATATTCGCCATAACTTCAGGCGGTAGCGTACGCTCACCGGTAAATGGACTGCCCGGCGCAAGACGCATCATGAAGAAGGAAATCGTGATGAGAATAAATAGCGTTGGAATCGCTTCAAGACAGCGACGTAGGATAAATTTCAACATTGCCCGTACCTTCTGGCGTGTGCCTATATTATGTGACGTTGGTTAGACACCGTGGGGCGAGCATGCCCGCCCCACTCATTGCCATTAATGCTTGATAATATACAAGTTTTTAACGTAGATATTATCCATCGGGTCTTTACCGGTATATCCACCTACCCACGGTTTCACCAGACGGGCGTTAACGTAGTAGTAAACCGGAACGATCGCGGAATCTTTATCCAGCTGCTGCTCGGCTTTAGAGTACAGTTCTGTACGCTGCGCTTCGTCAGTGGTTTTCAGCGTGTCGCCAATCAGCTTGTCGAACGCTGGGCTCTTATAGTGCGCGGTGTTGTTCGAGCTGTCGCTCAGCATGGTGTTCAGGAAGGAGGTCGGTTCGTTATAGTCCGCACACCAGCCAGCTCGTGCCACATCAAAGGTGCCCTGATGACGGCTGTCGAGGAAGGTTTTCCACTCCTGGTTTTCCAGCTTCACGTTCGCGCCCAGGTTCTTTTTCCAGATTGAGGCAACGGCGATAGCCAGTTTTTTGTGCAGATCGGAAGTGTTGTACAACAGGCTGAAGGTCAGCGGCTTATCTGCGGTGTAGCCCGCTTCGGCCAGCAGTTTCTTCGCTTCTGCGTTACGCTGTTCCTGAGTCTGTTTAAACCACTCTGGCTCGGTCAGTTTTGCGCCATCGGTGTATGGAGGGGTATAGCTGTACGCCGGCAGATCGCCCTGGTTTTTCACTTTGTTCACGATGATATCGCGATCCAGTGCCAGCTTCAGCGCGGTACGAACACGTACGTCGGTAAACGGTGCTTTCTGGTTGTTGATTTCATAGTAATAGGTGCACAGGTACGGATCGACGTGAACTTCTTTAGGGATCTCTTTTTTTAGTTTCTGGAACAGTTCAATCGGCATGTTGTTATAGGTCATGTCGATTTCACCGCTGCGGTAGCGGTTAACGTCAGTCACTTCGGACGAAATTGGCAGGTAGGTCACCTGGTCAATAACGGTTTTCGCGTTATCCCAATACTGCGGGTTACGGTCAAGCACCATACGTTCGTTGACCACCCAGTCTTTCAGCTTATAGGCACCGTTGGTCACGATATTGGCAGGCTGCGTCCATTTCTCACCAAATTTTTCCACGGCGGATTTTGGTACCGGGGAGACGGACGGGTGAACCAGCAGCTTATAGAAGTACGGAACAGGTTCGCTCAACGTCACTTCAAAGGTATTGGCATCGATCGCTTTTACGCCCAGGTCGGTAACAGGTTTTTTGCCCGCGATGATGTCATCAATATTGGCGATGTGGCCATATTGCAGGTAGCTCGCATACGGAGAGGCGGTGGTTGGATTCGCCAGACGCTGCCAGCTATAAACGAAATCTTCGGCCGTGACCGGTGTACCGTCGGACCATTTCGCATCTTTACGCAGATGGAAGGTCCAGACTTTGAAATCTTTGTTTTCCCATTTTTCTGCAACACCCGGCGCCGGGTGGCCGTCTACGTCTGTCACCAGCAGGCCTTCGAACAGGTCGCGGTTAACGTTAGACTCAGGAACACCTTCAATTTTGTGCGGGTCAAGAGACTGAACTTCCGCACCGTTGTTACGCACCAGCGTCTGTTTCTCCGCCAGTTGAACACCTGCAGGAACGTCCGCAGCCATTGCAGCGTTGCCCGCGATTAGCGCAGTTAAAATCCCCGCCGCTACCAGATTTTTTTTTGTGATGATGGACATTGTGTTGGTACTCCACTCATTATAATGACTGGCCTTCGCCAGCTGTGTAATCCCCTTTTGGGGCCTGTACAGCGCAGGAGTTTTTTTTGCTGCTGTCAGGTTCTTCTTTTACTGCTTGCTATCACCGACTTTTTTATTACTGACCGCTCGTATGGCCGTCTTGCGTCGATTCTTTACAGGCCTCCCCTGTTTGAGACCTGCACTGGATATCTGAGAAGAGAACTATATGAAAATAATTCTCATCTGCTTGTTTTATGCTGCAAAATATTAGGCCGGAAAGTATCAAATGGCGTAAACGCGCGCCAATACATTTTGCAAATTTGTTAAGCAATTCTCTTTTACGGTGAGTACCGCATCGTTGAGGGCAGCCCTGCCGGACATCGAACACCACTTAAAAGTCATGATATTCAATAAGATAGAGAAAATTTTCTCTACACGCGCGTCGCTGCGCTATCATCGAGTGATTTTGTACAAAAATTTAACAACTGGTTATTATTTAGCACATTCATCTAGGGGAATGTTGAATTTACTAATATCATTTCGGTTATCTCTCAGCAAGCCCCAGAGTATCATGTGAGTAAAATAACAGATCGATCGAAGGTTTTCTGCGCAGGCGGGTTTGGCGGGAATTAATAACTCATTGAAATACAAGCAATGAACATTATTAGTAGAATTTATTATGATATGTGAGCATTTCAACTTTAGTTATAGGATTTACTGATAATGACGTAAAAAAACGGAGCCGTGGCTCCGTTCTTTCATACGAAATATCAGTGCAGCAAACCGGGGAAAATGCTTTTAATTCCTGTAACGATGAATTCTATCCCTAACGCCATCAACAGCAGACCCATAATACGCGTTATGACGTTAATGCCCGTCTGCCCCAGCAGGCGCACCAGCCAGGGCGCCATGCGGAATACTCCCCAACAGCAGAGTGCGAAAAGCGCAATGGCAACGGAAAAGCCAATCAGGTGCATCAGGCTATGGTAACGCGTGCCCCAGACAATGGTTGAACTGATGGCGCCAGGGCCAGCCATGAGCGGTAAGGCCAGCGGCACCACGCCAATACTCTCGCGGATAGCTGTTTCTGACTTCTCCTGCTTGTTCTGTTTATCCTCGCCCAGCTTACCGCTGATCATGGACATCGCGATGGTCACGACCAGGATCCCACCCGCTATGCGGAAAGAGTCAATCGAAATGCCGAAGAGCTGGAGAATGGCGTCCCCAAGAAAAAGGGAGGTGAGCAATATGATAGCCACTGACAGGTTAGCGGTGAGGTTGGTCTTATTCCTCGCCGCCGCCGTCTGGTAACTCGTCATACTAATAAAGACAGGAATGATCCCCACCGGGTTGACCAGGGCAAACAAACCAATAAAAAATTTAAAATACGTTGGAAAATCAAAGAGCGTTTGGATCACGTTTTGCTCCGCTTATACACATGCCCGGGACTGACACTTTGTCATGAGAAATCGCGCTGAAGATACCCTTTTTATTAGCATACTTCACTCGAAATCTGTGGCAAAACGTTATCATTTCAGGATGTTAAACATATGTATAATCAATGATAGCGTCGCTTCCATTACTTACGTAATTATTTAACACTTGAAAAATCTCAACGAAATAACCCTGCTGAAAGGTATCAGCTTGGGGGAAAATTGACGCAGATCATGATTTCCGTACTCAGAAGTGAGTAATCTTGGTTACGCCCCCAGGGAGATCACCTGACAAAAAGGGATGATGCTAAGGTAAGGCTCTTTTAGTAAATTAGTGTGCTGACGCAGAAAGTAACTCTTTGTTTTACTTTGTGTTACGCAAGTCGTATCGGCTCTGTCTATACTGTGTGACGTATCGAGCGCTGGTTTACTAAAAGAGTTTAAACATTATCAGGAGAGCATTATGGCTGTTACTAATATCGCTGAACTGAACGCCCTCGTCGAGCGCGTTAAAAAAGCCCAGCGTGAATATGCCAATTTCACCCAAGAACAGGTTGATAAAATCTTCCGCGCGGCCGCACTGGCTGCTGCAGATGCTCGAATCCCTCTCGCTAAAATGGCCGTTGCCGAATCCGGCATGGGTATCGTGGAAGATAAAGTGATCAAAAACCACTTTGCTTCCGAGTATATCTACAACGCCTATAAAGATGAGAAAACCTGTGGCGTGCTGTCCGAAGACGACACCTTCGGTACCATCACCATCGCTGAACCTATCGGCATCATCTGCGGTATTGTTCCGACAACTAACCCAACGTCTACGGCTATCTTCAAATCACTGATTAGCCTGAAGACCCGTAACGCAATCATCTTCTCTCCACACCCACGTGCGAAAGACGCGACCAACAAAGCTGCGGATATCGTCCTGCAGGCGGCGATCGCTGCTGGCGCACCAAAAGATCTGATCGGCTGGATCGACCAACCTTCTGTTGAGCTCTCCAATGCGCTGATGCATCACCCGGACATTAACCTGATCCTGGCGACCGGTGGTCCTGGCATGGTTAAAGCCGCATACAGCTCAGGTAAACCAGCGATCGGTGTAGGCGCCGGTAACACCCCTGTTGTTATCGACGAAACTGCTGACATCAAACGTGCCGTTGCGTCTGTACTGATGTCTAAAACCTTCGATAACGGCGTGATCTGTGCATCTGAACAGTCTGTTGTTGTTGTTGATTCCGTGTACGACGCAGTTCGTGAACGTTTCGCCAGCCACGGCGGCTACCTGCTGCAGGGCAAAGAGCTGAAAGCAGTTCAGGACATTATTCTGAAAAATGGCGCACTGAACGCCGCTATCGTGGGTCAGCCGGCTTACAAAATTGCTGAACTCGCAGGCTTTACCGTTCCGGCAACAACCAAAATCCTGATCGGTGAAGTGAAAGTTGTTGACGAAAGCGAGCCGTTTGCACATGAAAAACTGTCTCCAACGCTTGCCATGTACCGTGCGAAAGATTTCGAAGACGCGGTAGAGAAAGCCGAGAAACTGGTTGCCATGGGCGGTATCGGTCACACGTCTTGTCTGTACACCGACCAGGACAACCAGCCAGAACGCGTTGCCCACTTCGGTCAGATGATGAAAACTGCACGTATCCTGATTAACACCCCTGCTTCTCAGGGTGGTATCGGTGACCTGTACAACTTTAAACTCGCACCTTCCCTGACTCTGGGTTGTGGTTCCTGGGGTGGTAACTCCATCTCTGAAAACGTTGGTCCAAAACACCTGATCAACAAGAAAACCGTTGCTAAGCGAGCTGAAAACATGTTGTGGCACAAACTTCCGAAATCTATCTACTTCCGCCGTGGCTCTCTGCCAATCGCGCTGGATGAAGTGATTACTGATGGCCACAAACGTGCGCTCATCGTGACTGACCGTTTCCTGTTCAACAACGGCTACGCTGACCAGATCACCTCTGTACTGAAAGCGGCTGGCGTTGAAACTGAAGTGTTCTTTGAAGTTGAAGCTGACCCTACCCTGAGCGTGGTGCGTAAAGGTGCTGAGCTGGCTAACTCCTTCAAACCAGATGTGATTATCGCACTGGGTGGTGGTTCCCCAATGGACGCCGCGAAAATCATGTGGGTCATGTACGAGCATCCTGAAACCCACTTCGAAGAACTGGCGCTGCGCTTTATGGACATCCGTAAACGTATCTACAAGTTCCCGAAAATGGGTGTAAAAGCGAAAATGATCGCGGTAACCACCACTTCCGGTACCGGTTCAGAAGTTACGCCATTCGCAGTAGTAACGGACGATGCAACAGGTCAGAAATATCCACTGGCTGACTATGCACTGACCCCAGACATGGCTATCGTTGATGCAAACTTGGTCATGGAGATGCCGAAATCACTGTGTGCGTTCGGTGGTCTGGATGCGGTAACTCACGCCCTGGAAGCTTACGTTTCTGTGCTGGCATCTGAGTTCTCTGACGGTCAGGCTCTGCAGGCGCTGAAACTGCTGAAGGAAAACCTGCCAGCGTCCTACAACGAAGGGTCTAAAAACCCAGTAGCACGTGAACGCGTTCACAGTGCAGCAACCATCGCCGGTATCGCGTTTGCGAACGCCTTCCTGGGTGTTTGCCACTCTATGGCGCACAAGCTGGGTTCTCAGTTCCACATTCCTCACGGTCTGGCGAACGCCCTGTTGATCAGCAACGTTATCCGTTATAACGCTAACGACAACCCAACCAAGCAGACTGCTTTCAGCCAGTACGACCGTCCGCAAGCGCGCCGTCGTTACGCTGAAATCGCAGACCACCTTGGCCTGAGCGCACCGGGTGACCGCACTGCTGCGAAGATTGAGAAACTGCTGGCATGGCTGGAAAGCCTGAAAGCTGAGCTGGGTATTCCAAAATCTATCCGTGAAGCAGGCGTTCAGGAAGCTGACTTCCTCGCTCACGTAGATAAGCTGTCTGAAGATGCATTCGATGACCAGTGTACTGGTGCTAACCCGCGCTACCCACTGATCTCCGAGCTGAAACAGATTCTGCTGGATACCTTCTACGGTCGTGAGTTCAAAGAAGGTGACGTTGCCGCTGTGAAAACAGAAGTTCCTGTCATCAAAGCTGACAAGAAAGCGAAGAAAAGCGCTTAATTGAAAGCAGAAGAAAAAACCCGCCTTTATGGCGGGTTTTTTTATGTCTGTATAACAAGGCTGGCGTTATTTCCTGTTGTCGTGTTGAATCGCCGTCAGCGAGCCTACAGACAACGCTTCTTTATAATGCTTACGACAGACTGAAACATAGCGTTCATTACCGCCTATAACCACCTGCTCGCCATCTGCATAAGGTTTCCCGGCCTGGTCAAGACGAAGCACCATGCTGGCTTTTCGACCGCAGAAGCAGATTGTTTTCAATTCGACAAGCTTATCCGACCAGGCAAGCAAATACTGGCTACCAGCAAAGAGCTCACCGCGGAAATCCGTACGCAGGCCGTAACACAGCACGGGAATATCGAGCTCATCAACCACCTCTGAAAGGGCATGAACCTGTTCACGCGTCAGAAACTGGCTCTCATCTACCAGAACACAGTGAATGGGCTGCAAAGCATGTTCTGTACGAATGTCCTCATATAGATCGGTTTTCGGGTTAAACAGTCTGGCAGGCGACGAGAGCCCTATTCTGGAGCTCACCTTCCCTGCGCCAAAGCGATCGTCAATTTCAGCCGTATAAACAACGGTACGCATCCCGCGCTCCTGGTAATTGTACGAGGATTGCAGCAACGCGGTGGATTTCCCGGCATTCATTGCCGAATAGTAGAAATAAAGTTGTGCCATTGGCCGTAAAACCCTAATCAATGTGTAATATTCCCGATGATTCATTGTACCATAATTTGTCTGGTCATCAGCGATGTAGCACACAGAGGAAGCGTTTCAGCGCGGAGTTCACAACCTTCTTTTCATGAAAATAACCCGCTAAAACATGAAGTAAACTCCCTCAGCCTGGCCAATATGTTATATGTTTAGCCAAACATAACACTGCATTTTATAGTGGAATCGCCGTTCATTAAAATTCACTATTTATTAACTATTTCAGTCTTAACATCACGGTGGGGAACTAATACAAAAGGCTGATATTTCTCCGCCGCAACTATAATTCCTGCGGTAAATGTCACAAAAAAAAGAGGCAATCGACCGGGTCCAGCCGGGTTAGCTGATAACAAACGAGACTGTTGGGTGATGAAATTTAAGTTAGCGTAATTAATAATAGCGGCATTATTTAGTATTTTTTGAATTCCTTACATTCCTGGCTATTGCACAACTGAATTTATGGCTCTATTATTAGGTCAACAAACCACCCCCCATTATAAGTTTGAGATTACTACAATGAGCGAAGCACTTAAAATTCTGAACAACATCCGTACTCTTCGTGCGCAGGCAAGAGAATGCACCCTCGAAACGCTTGAAGAAATGCTGGAAAAATTAGAAGTTGTAGTTAATGAACGTCGCGAAGAAGAAAGCGCAGCTGCCGCTGAAATCGAAGAACGTACTCGTAAACTGCAGCAATATCGTGAAATGCTGATTGCTGATGGTATCGATCCAAATGAATTGCTGAACAGCATGGCTGCAGCTAAAACCGGTACTAAAGCCAAGCGTGCTGCTCGTCCTGCTAAATATAGCTACGTTGATGAGAACGGCGAAACTAAAACCTGGACTGGCCAGGGCCGCACTCCTGCTGTTATCAAGAAAGCCATGGACGAACAAGGTAAACAGCTGGACGACTTCCTGATCAAGGATTAATCCAGCCGTATTCAGAAAAATCCCGCGTAATGCGGGATTTTTTTTAACCTAAATTTGTCGCAAACATCCCCTTACACTCTGTCATAAAGCATTATTTGGCAATTTTAATAACTGTACTTTGAGACAGGTTTTGGAAGTGTTTAGGGCACAAAAAAACCGGTGGGCAGCGCCTCACCGGTTTCGGACATATCTAACCGTGGCTTATTTCTTAATACCTACGCTCTCTTTGAGCCAGGTTTTAAATTCTTCACCAAGAGTATTGTGGCGAATACCATATTCAACGAACGCCTGCATATAACCAAGCTTATTACCGCAGTCATGGCTCTTACCTTTCATATGGTAAGCCTCAACGGTCTCTTTCTCGATCAGCATATCAATGGCATCCGTCAGCTGAATCTCATCACCCGCTCCTGGAGGCGTTTTCGCCAGCAGAGGCCAGATTTCAGCGCTCAGGACATAGCGACCTACAACGGCCAGGTTTGAAGGCGCTACGTCGGCTTTAGGCTTCTCTACCACGCCAACCATTGGCACGCTTTCGCCCGGCTCAAGGTTAACGCCTTTGCAGTCAACCACACCGTATGCCGTCACGTCGTCAACAGGCTCAACCATAATCTGGCTGCTACCGGTTTCGTCGAAACGTTTGATCATCTCTGCCAGGTTATCCTGAGAAAGATCGGATTCGTATTCGTCCAGAATTACGTCAGGCAGAATTACCGCTACAGGCTCATCACCTACAACAGGATGTGCACACATCACAGCGTGGCCCAGACCTTTAGCCAGACCCTGACGAACCTGCATAATGGTAACGTGTGGCGGGCAAATAGACTGAACTTCTTCTAACAGCTGACGCTTAACACGTTTTTCCAGCATGGCTTCAAGTTCAAAGCTTGTATCGAAATGGTTTTCGATAGAGTTTTTTGATGAATGCGTAACCAGCACAATTTCAGTGATGCCGGCTGCGATACATTCATTAACGACATACTGGATTAATGGCTTATCAACCAGAGGCAGCATCTCTTTAGGAATTGCCTTAGTTGCTGGTAACATCCTGGTCCCCAATCCCGCTACCGGGATGACGGCCTTTCTGACTTTCGAATTTAGGGCAGCCATTCAAATTCTCCTGAGCTGTTCAAGTTTTGAACTTTTATGCAATAAATAACGCGTTGAGTATATCAGCCTCGCCCCGCAGTCCGGGTCTGAAAAGAACGCGTTGCCGATCAATTAGGACAAATACGCATGAATCTGGGCAGCGATAGTAGCACTCCCCGTAAAACACAGGTAAAGCAATCTTAAAATTAAGATCCAATTGCTTATTCCGTGGACAACATTAAGCGTAGCCGTCCCCCGGTGCCCCAAATTTGGCACTGCCAGGAGGAACAGCGGTGGCTAATTTGATTCAGATACGCCGTACCCAATGTCCCAAGCGGAACACCGTTACTCACCTGAATATGATGTTCACCGGTATTCAGTGAAGCGTTGAGACCTGCTGAAACGAGGATCAGATTCTTTAAACCGCTGTGGTAATAGCCGACCAGCAGCGGGAACTGTCCGGGCAAATTAGCCTGGCGAAAAAGCTGGTTTACCTGTTTGAGCAAACTGCCTAACTCCGGCAGCCGTTGTCCCTGATGCGATAACTGTTCCTGCAGCAAACCATTAAAAAGCGCACGAAGAAGTAACGCGGCTAATACGCCATTATCCCCTGCCCGGGTGACATCCAGAGAATAAAACGCAAGGTCGGAATCAGATAAAGGTGCGATATCCAGTACCAGTCCCGGCTGGTCAGCCGCTACCAGCTGACGATAATTTACGCGGCAGTGTGAAATAGTTTGCTGTACGGGTGGCTGAAGTTCTTGCAACAGTTTCGCCGCAGCAGGAGGATCACTCACCAGGGCATCCCAGTCCTGGAAAAGACGCTCCTCTTCCTCTACCCGGGAATTAAACATATTCGGATAAAGGCACGCTAAGACCGTTTCTCGCAGCCGGTTCAGATCCTTGACCGGTTTAAGCAGAATATCCTGGACACCGAGTCGCAATGCTTTGGCGATATCCGCCATATTCTCTGTGGCAGAGATCACCAGAATCGGCGTCTGGTTGCCTTCGTTACGCAGATGTTCAACCAGCTTCAGCCCGTTCATGCGCGGCATCTCAATGTCGCAAATCATTAAATCGGGCGTAATGCTGATCATTTTTTCCAGGGCGTCGATACCATCTTCAGCCAGTGAAGTGATTGCTCCCAGCGAGGATAACCACGAATCCAGTAGCGATCGGAAAACGGGCTCGTCTTCAACAATCAAAATGTGTTTTCCGGCCAATGGCTGCGTCATGGTTCCTCCCCTGGCTGACAGTAACTAAATAGTGGCATGCGATCGGCACTATCGCCTGTCAGATTTTGCTGAAGTAGTCAAAAAAAGGTGCTTAACGTGCTGTTTGCACAAAAGGCAACAATTCGTCCATTTTCTTTTCGACGGCTAACGAGCCCGCTGCGATGGCGGCCTCAGCCCGATGGAAATCAAGAGTAGAGATTTGCGGACAGTAAGGCTGAATAAGAATATCTGGCGGATCGCCTGCCATACGATTGCGCTTAAGGCGATTCTCCAGTACCTGGATTGACGTGGTCATGATTTCTATCGCCGTCGGCGCGGTAACCGAGCGTCGCGCGGCCATACGCCCGATTCTACCGCGCAGGCGCTCATGCCAGGCCAGCTTCTCGCCCTCGGCATCTTCGCTCTGGAGATTGACCGGCATGAGGTCCTGTTGCATCAGGTGGGCGTCGTGCTGCAGGTCGACGGCAATTACGATATCCGCCCCCATTGCACGGGTCAGAGAGATGGGAACCGGGTTTACAACGCCACCGTCGACAAGCCAGTAACCGTTGTGTGGGACAGGTGCCATGAGCCCCGGCATACTGCAGGAGGCGCGCACGGCAAGATGGATATCCCCTTCGGTTAACCACAGTTCGCGTCCTGTGCTGAGGTTCGTCGCGACGGCGCCAAAGGGCATCTGACAATCAGTGAAGTCTTCGAGAGGCATAACCTGGCGGAACTGGTTAAAGACGCGTTCGCCGCGCAACAGCCCACCACGCTGCCACGAGAGGTCCATCAGACGCAGGACGTCCCAGTAACTGAAGGAACGCACCCAGGTCTCGAGTTCCGGAAGCTTCCCGCACGCGTAGGCGGAGCCGACAAGCGATCCTATTGAACAACCTGCGACAATATCTACGTTAATGCCCATCTTGTTTAAGGCATTAATCACGCCGATGTGTGACCATCCCCGGGCTGCACCTGAGCCCAGCGCCAGTCCAATTTTAACCTTTCTCATTAGCCCTGTTTTACTTCCCCTGGATTCCTGACATAGCGTCAACGCAACAGCTCAGTTAACATAGTGCTACCCGAAGCGTTTTACGCCTTTATTATTTGTTCCAGGAAGAGAATCGTGTCTCAACTCTGCCCTTGTGGTAGCGCTCTGGAGTATAGCCTATGTTGCCAGCGATATCTGTCTGGCGATCAGGTTGCACCAGACCCGTCACACCTCATGCGTTCACGTTACACTGCTTTTGTGATCAAAGACGCAGACTACCTGATTAAAACCTGGCATCCCTCCTGCCACGCTGCCGAATTCAGACAGGACATCGAAGCCGGCTTCGCGAACACGCAGTGGCTCGGCCTTACCGTCTATGAATCCTCAACGGGCAGTCATGTGGATGAAGGTTACGTCAGCTTTGTTGCTCGTTTTACCGAGAATAATAAACCTGGTGCCATTATCGAGCGTTCCCGGTTCTTAAAGGAAAGCGGGCAGTGGTATTATATTGACGGAACGCGCCCACAGTTTGGTCGTAACGATCCCTGCCCGTGTGGTTCAGGTAAAAAATTTAAAAAGTGTTGCGGGCAGTAATGCCTGACAACCCAGACTTCGCAAATACAAACAGGATTTCCCGGCGATGCAATCATTACAACGTAAAGTTCTGCGCACCATCTGTCCCGATCAAAAAGGACTGATCGCACGAATTACCAACATTTGCTACAAACATGAACTGAATATCGTGCAGAACAACGAGTTCGTTGACCACCGTACCGGCCGCTTCTTTATGCGTACCGAACTCGAAGGTATTTTCAACGACACCACCCTGCTTGCCGATCTCGACAGCGCGCTTCCGGAAGGTTCCGTGCGCGAGCTGACCCCAGCCGGTCGACGCCGCATCGTGATCCTGGTGACCAAAGAAGCACACTGTCTGGGCGACCTGCTGATGAAAGCAAACTACGGCGGTCTGGAGGTGGAAATAGCTGCCGTTATTGGCAACCATGAGACGCTGCGCACGCTGGTCGAGCGTTTTGATATTCCGTTCGAGCTGGTGAGCCACGAAGGCCATACCCGTGAAGAACACGACGATCTGATGGCGCAGGCCATTGAAGCGCATAACCCGGACTACGTGGTGCTGGCGAAATACATGCGCGTGTTAACGCCATCCTTCGTGGCGCGTTTCCCGAACAAGATCATCAACATTCACCACTCGTTCCTGCCGGCCTTTATTGGTGCGCGTCCCTACCACCAGGCCTACGAGCGCGGCGTGAAGATCATCGGTGCGACCGCGCACTACGTGAATGACAACCTGGACGAAGGTCCAATCATCATGCAGGACGTGATTCACGTGGACCACACCTACACGGCCGAGGACATGATGCGTGCAGGGCGTGACGTTGAGAAGAACGTGCTCAGTCGTGCGCTGTATCAGGTGCTGGCGCAGCGTGTCTTTGTCTACGGCAACAGAACCATCATTCTTTAATCTTTCGGAAAATGAATTGATTAGCTTTGCGCCTTTACGGATAAAAAGCAGGCAAACAGCTTCATTTACCTAAAGGAATGCTTTACAGGGGCGTCTCATTTGATATGATGCGCCCCGCTTCCAGCAGAAGCAGGTAAGTCAAAAAGCATTACCCCGTGGTGGGGTTCCCGAGCGGCCAAAGGGAGCAGACTGTAAATCTGCCGTCATCGACTTCGAAGGTTCGAATCCTTCCCCCACCACCATCACCTTCAAATGACGCTAAACCCTCTGTTCGCACCAGGCATCATGCATTTCCGTAACGGGGAAGGATGAGAAGCTTCGACCAAGGTTCGATTCGAGCGTAGCGAGAAAGCGTTGCCGCAGGCAACGACCCGAAGGGCGAGGCGCAACGCGCCGAGTAATCCTTCCCCCACCACCATCACTTTCAAATAAATCCAAACCTCCTTTTTGCACCAGGCATCATGCATTTCCGTAACGGGGAAGGATGAGAAACTTCGACTAAGGTTCGATTCGAGCGTAGCGAGAAAGCGTTGCCGCAGGCAACGACCCGAAGGGCGAGGCGCAACGCGCCGAGTAATCCTTCCCCCACCACCATCACTTTCAAATAATCCAAAAAATCATTATAAAACTGAACCGAATCCGCCTTTGTAGGCCGGGTAAGGCGCAGCCGCCACCCGGCGACAGAAGACAGAAGACAGAAGACAGAAGACAGAAGACAGAAGCCAGAAGCCTACATCGCTGGCAAACGACGCTTCACCGGCGAACTCTTCACAATCGACGTATTGCACTGGGCATGCTCCGCCAGGCCGTCCAGCAGCACATCCAGCTGCTCTATCGATCGCACCACCAGCCTAATCACAAAGCAATCTTCCCCTGTGACTTTGTCGCTCTCAATACACTCCGGCATCGCCTGAATGTACTTATCCACCTTATGCAACAACCCCGGCAAAGGCCGCACGCGCACCAGCGCCTGCAGCGTATACCCCAGCGCCGCCAGATTCACCCGTGCGCCATACCCCTGAATCACACCGCGCTCTTCCAGCCTCTTCAGGCGTTCTGCCGTGCTGGGGGAAGTCAGACCGATGCGTCCGCTGAGCACCTTCAAAGACATGCGCGCATCCTCGACCAGACAGGCTAAAATTTGACGGTCGATATCATCGAGAAGGTATTCCATCGTTTTCACCTAATTTTAAAAAGTCATCACTGCATTTCACCTTATCTCATCCCTGTAAAACCCGACAGCGATTTTCGACAATAGCGTCATACAATCAGGAGGTGGATGATGCGTGATTTCCATAAAGGCGTCTGGCAAATGAGCCTGGCGATGTTAATTTCCGGCTCTATCGGTGCGTTTGTTTTACTCAGCGGTCTGCCGGTGACGGAAGTGGTGTTCTGGCGCTGTCTTATCGGGGCAATAGCGCTTTTTATTTTTATCCGGGCAAGTCAAAAGCCCTTCAGTCCCCTCACCCGCACCACGCTGCTGCTGGCCATTCTCGGCGGCGTAGCGCTCGTGGTGAACTGGCTGCTGCTCTTCGCGGCCTATGAACGGATCTCGATTGGTCTTTCTACCGTGGTCTATAACACCCAGCCGTTTATGCTGGTCTTAATGGGGATGTTTTTAGGTGAGCGCGTTAGCCTGGTGAAATGGGGCTGGCTGTTCCTCGCCTTCGGCGGCGTGGTGATCTTGCTCTCCAGCGAGCTGACCGGCGCGCACGGCGGTGAATGGCTCGCCGGAATCGGCCTGGCGATGGCCGCGGCTTTCTTCTATGCGGTCACGGCCATTATTGCCCGCAAGCTCAGATCCGTTGCGCCGCAGCATATTGCCTTTATCCAGGTGCTGACGGGCGTCGTGATGCTTTTGCCGTTTGCCAGCATGCCGTCATTTTCCGGTGATTTTCCCTGGCCGATCCTGCTGACGCTGGGCATCGTCCATACCGGCATTATGTACCAGCTGCTCTACAGCGCGATCCAGAAGCTGCCTACGCCCATTACCGGCTCCCTGTCGTTTATCTATCCGGTGGTGGCGATCGTTGTCGATAATCTGGTGTTCGGACACTCGCTGAACCTGACGCAGCTGGCGGGCGGCGCGCTGATCCTGTTTGCTGCCGCGGGCAATAACCTGGGCTGGGGCGAAAAAAAACCCCGCGAGTGCGGGGTTGGTATCAAAACGGCGAATTAGCGACGGGCGCGCACAATCTGGTATTTGCGCGTCAGGTACTCCACCGGCGCGCTCCAGATATGCACCAGACGAGAGAACGGGAACAGCACAAACAGCGTCATCCCCAGCACCAGGTGAACGCGGAAGATAAACGCCACGCCGTCCAGGTGCGCGGAGGCTCCGCCGTGGAAGGTCACCACGGACTGCGCCCAGCCGACGAGCTTCATCATTTCGCTGCCGTCCATATGCTGCGCCGAGAACGGAATGGTCAGCAGGCCCAGCGCGCACTGCACCATCAGCAGGGAGAGGATCAGAATATCCGCTGCGGTCGTGGTCGCACGCACGCGCGGGCTGAACAGACGACGTTTCAGCAGCAGCAGGCCCCCCACCAGAGTCATCACGCCGCAGGCACCGCCGGCGATCATCGCCATCTTCTGCTTCACCTCGATCGGCAGCCACGCTTCATACATCCAGTGCGGCGTCAGCATCCCGAGGAAGTGACCGGCAAAAATCCCCAGAATACCGATGTGGAACAGGTTAGAGCCCACATGCATCCCTTTGCGATCCAGCATCTGGCTGGAGGCGGCACGCCAGGTGTACTGGCCGTAGTCGTAACGCAGCCAGCTTCCCACCAGGAACACGGTGCCCGCGATATACGGGTAAATGTCAAAGAAGAACATATTCAGGAAGTGCATTAGTGCCGTCCTCCGTTAGAGATATTCAAATATTGCGGGGCAACCGCGCCGGCAAAGCGACGCTGGTGAGCGGAGATTTCAGACTCGCCGCAGTTCTGGTCAGCAAAGAATTTCACCTGCTCTTCTTCCCAGACCGCATCCAGCGCCTGTGGGGTATCGTCGCGGGCTTCATCCGCAATTTTCTCCGCCACTTTTTCACTGTCGACCGCGGCGTTGGCCAGCTTCACCAGCAGATCGAACAGAACAGCATAGCGGCTCTCGCGCTGCTGAAGACGCGCGCCGAGCAGCGCCAGGATCGGCGCGATATCCTGCAGACCGCCCAGCGCCTCCTCTTTCGGCAGCTGCGCCAGGTACTCCAGATACAGCGGGAGATGATCCGGCAGCTCGCGGCTGTCGAGCTGCAGGCCGTGCTGTTCGTACTGGGCCATCAGGTCCACCATCGCCTGCCCGCGGTCACGGGACTCACCGTGAACGTGTTCAAACAGCAGCAGCGACGTAGCGCGCCCGCGGTCAAACAGCTGGCTGTAGTCCGACTGGGCATCCAGAAGGTCGCGCGCCAGCAGATCGCGGAGGAAAACACCCAGCGTCTGGGCATCGTCTTTATCCAGGTTTTCAGATGACGCGAGTGCATCAAAGAGTTCCTGCTGATGCTGCGCAAGCGCAGCATCCGGGTACTCGAGCAGACGCGAAACAATGACGAGTTCAATCATTGGTGCGGCTCCGTTTTGCTGGTCACATCCATGGCATCGATGCGGCGGCTGTTGAACAGGTTGAATTTGCTGTCTGACCCGTGGCAACCGTCGCCAAAGGTAAAGCCACAGCCATTTTTTTCCGGGAAGGCTTCACGGGCCAGCTCGCGGTGGCTGCTCGGCACCACGAAACGGTCTTCGTAGTTGGCAATCGCCAGATAGCGGTACATCTCCTGCGCCTGCGCTTCGGTCAGACCGACCTCTTCCAGCGCGCGGGTATCGGTCACACCGTCTACGGTTTCCGCACGTTTGAAGTGACGCATCGCCAGCATACGCTTCAGCGCGAGCAGTACCGGCTGGGTGTCCCCGGCGGTCAACAGGTTCGCCAGGTACTGAACCGGAATACGCAGGCTTTCCACGTCCGGCAGGATGCCGTTGCTGCCCAGTTCGCCCGCGTCAGCCGCGGACTGAATCGGCGACAGCGGCGGCACGTACCAGACCATCGGCAGGGTGCGGTATTCCGGGTGCAGCGGCAGGGCCAGCTTCCAGTCCATCGCCATTTTGTACACCGGTGACTGCTGCGCCGCGTCAATCACGCTCTGCGGCACGCCGTCCTTCAGCGCCTGTTCAATCACCTTCGGATCGTTCGGATCGAGGAACACGTCCAGCTGACGCTGATACAGATCTTTCTCGTGCTCGGTGCTGGCGGCATTTTCAATCGCGTCCGCGTCATACAGCAGCACGCCGAGGTAGCGAATACGGCCTACGCAGCTTTCTGAGCAGACGGTCGGCATTCCGGCTTCGATACGCGGGTAGCAGAAGATGCACTTCTCAGATTTACCGCTCTTCCAGTTGAAGTAGATTTTTTTGTACGGGCAGCCGGTGATGCACATACGCCAGCCGCGGCACTTGTCCTGGTCGATCAGCACGATGCCATCTTCTTCACGCTTGTAGATAGCGCCGCTTGGGCAGGTCGCCACGCACGCCGGGTTAAGGCAGTGCTCGCACAGGCGCGGCAGATACATCATGAAGGTATTTTCGAACTGGCCGTACATCGCCTTCTGCATGTTCTCGAAGTTCTGGTCTTTGGCGCGTTTCTCGAACTCGCCGCCCAGAATCTCCTCCCAGTTTGGACCGCTGGTGATCTTGTCCATGCGCTGACCGGTGATCAGCGAGCGCGGACGAGCGATCGGCTGGTGCTTGCTTTCCGGCGCGTTGTGCAGGTTCTGGTAGTCGTAGTCAAACGGCTCGTAGTAATCGTCGATGCCCGGCAGGTGCGGGTTAGCGAAGATTTTACCCAGCAGCATCGCGCGGTTACCCATGCGCGGCTGCAGCTTGCCGTTGATTTTACGGATCCAGCCGCCCTTCCATTTCTCCTGGTTTTCCCAGTCGGTCGGGAAGCCGGTGCCCGGCTTGCTTTCCACGTTGTTGAACCAGGCGTACTCCATACCTTCACGGCTGGTCCAGACGTTTTTACAGGTGACCGAGCAGGTATGACAGCCGATGCATTTATCCAGATTCAGCACCATGCCGACTTGTGAACGAATTTTCATTTTACGCTCTCCTGTACCTGGTCATTACCTTCGCCGTCTAACCAGTTAATATTCTTCATCTTACGTACCACCACGAACTCATCGCGGTTCGATCCTACGGTGCCGTAGTAGTTAAAGCCGTAGGCCAGCTGCGCATAGCCACCGATCATGTGGGTCGGCTTCGGCGTAATACGGGTCACAGAGTTGTGGATCCCGCCGCGCTGCTCGGTAATTTCTGACCCCGGCAGGTTAACGATACGTTCCTGCGCGTGGTACATCATGGTCATCCCGGCCGGTACGCGCTGGCTCACCACCGCACGCGCCGTCAGGGCACCGTTGCTGTTGAACACTTCGATCCAGTCGTTATCTTCGATATCCAGATCTTTGGCGTCCGTTTCGCTCATCCAGACAATCGGACCGCCGCGAGACAGGGTCAGCATCAGCAGGTTGTCGCTGTAGGTGGAGTGAATGCCCCACTTCTGGTGCGGCGTCAGGAAGTTCAGCGCCTTCTCAGGGTTACCGTTCGATTTCGCGCCCATCACCGCTTTCACGGAGCGGGTGTCGATTGGCGGACGGTAGACCAGCAGGCTTTCACCGAAGTCGCGCATCCACTGGTGATCCTGATACAGCGACTGACGACCGGACAGGGTGCGCCATGGGATCAGCTCGTGAACGTTGGTGTAGCCCGCGTTATAGGACACGTGCTCATCCTCCAGGCCAGACCAGGTCGGGCTGGAGATAATCTTGCGCGGCTGCGCCTGAATATCGCGGAAGCGGATTTTCTCTTCCTCTTTATTCGTCGCCAGGTGCGTATGGTCGCGACCGGTGAACTCGCTCAGCGCCGCCCAGGCTTTGACGGCAACGTGGCCGTTGGTTTCCGGGGCCAGGGTCAGGATCATCTCTGCTGCATCAATCGCCGTGTTCAGCATGGGCTGGCCTTTCGCCGGGCCGTCCGCTTTGGTGTAGTTGAGCTTGCGCAGCAGATCCATCTCGCTCTGGGTGTTCCAGGCGATCCCCTTCCCGCCGTTACCGATTTTCTCCATCAGCGGGCCGATAGAGGTAAAGCGCTCGTAGGTTGCCGGATAGTCGCGTTCAACCGGAATAATGTGCGGCGCGGTTACGCCCGGGATCAGGTCGCATTCGCCTTTTTTCCAGTCCTTCACGTCCAGCGGCTGCGCCAGTTCGGCGGCGGAGTCGTGCTGGATTGGCAGCGTCACCACGTCGGTCTCTTTGCCGAGGTGCCCTACGCAGACTTCGGAGAATTTCTTCGCGATGTCTTTGTAGATATCCCAGTCGCTTTTCGATTCCCACGCCGGGTCAACGGCCGCAGACAGCGGATGAATAAACGGATGCATATCCGAGGTATTCATGTCGTCTTTTTCGTACCAGGTCGCGGTTGGCAGCACGATGTCGGAGTACAGGCAGGTGCTGGACAGACGGAAGTCGAGCGTCACCACCAGATCCAACTTGCCGTCGAGGCCGTTATCTTTCCACTCCACCTCTTCCGGCTTCACGCCGCCCTGCTTGCCGAGATCTTTCCCCTGGATACCGTTTTCGGTACCGAGCAGGTATTTCAGCATGTACTCGTGGCCTTTACCGGACGAGCCCAGCAGGTTGGAGCGCCAGATGAACAGGTTACGCGGATGGTTTTTACCGTTCTCCGGCTGTTCAGCCGCGAAGCGGATTGAGCCATCCTTCAGGGATTTCACGGTGTAATCCACCGGTGACATGCCCGCCTGCTTCGCCGCTTCCGCAATGCGCAGCGGGTTAGTGCCCAGCTGCGGCGCCGACGGCAGCCAGCCCATGCGCTCTGCGCGCACGTTGAAGTCAATCAGGTGGCCGCTGTAGCGGGATTTATCCGCCATCGGCGACAGCAGCTCCTGCGCGGTGACCGTTTCGTAGCGCCACTGGCTGGAGTGGTTATAGAAGTAGGAGGTACTGTTCATATGGCGTGCCGGACGCTGCCAGTCGAGGGCAAACGCCAGCGGCTGCCAGCCGGTCTGCGGACGCAGTTTTTCCTGGCCGACGTAGTGTGCCCAGCCGCCGCCGCTCTGACCAACGCAGCCGCAGAAGATCAGCATGTTGATCAGACCGCGATAGTTCATATCGAGGTGATACCAGTGGTTCAGACCCGCGCCGACGATGATCATCGAACGGCCGTGCGTTTTGTCCGCGTTTTCAGCGAACTCACGTGCGATACGGGTAATGTGCGCACGTGGCACGCCGGTAATCTGTTCCGCCCAGGCCGGGGTGTAGGCCTTCACGTCGTCATAGCCGGTTGCGCAGTTTTCATCGCCCAGACCGCGTTCCAGACCGTAGTTCGCCATGGTCAGGTCATAAACGGTGGTGACCAGCGCGGTAGAGCCGTCGGCCAGCTGCAGGCGCTTAACCGGTAGTTTGTGCATCAGAACGTTTTTCAGTTCAACCTTGTTGAAGTGCTCTGAACCTTCGCCACCGAAGTACGGGAACCCGACCTCGGCGATCTCGTCCTGGCTACCCAGCATGCTTAGGCGCAGCTCCGTCTCTTCACCGGTCGTACCGTTGCGTTGCTCAAGGTTCCACTTGCCCTTCTCGCCCCAGCGGAAGCCGATTGAGCCGTTTGGCGCCACCAGCTCGCCGTTGCTGTTATACGCAACGGTTTTCCACTCAGGGTTGTTTTCCTGGCCCAGCGAATCCACCAGATCGGCGGCGCGCAGCGTGCGGCCAGCGGCATAGTAGCCCTCCCGCTCTTCCAGCATGACCAGCATCGGCATGTCGGTGTAGCGGCGAACGTAGTCGGTGAAGTACTGGCTTGGCTTATCAAGATGGAATTCACGCAGCATGACGTGGCCCATCGCCATCGCCATCGCGGCGTCGGTACCCTGTTTCGGCGCCAGCCACAGATCGCAAAGCTTGGCGATTTCCGCGTAGTCAGGGGTCACCGCCACGGTTTTGGTGCCTTTGTAACGGACTTCGGTAAAGAAGTGCGCGTCCGGCGTACGGGTCTGAGGTACGTTTGAGCCCCAGGCGATGATGTAGCTGGAGTTATACCAGTCCGCGGATTCCGGCACGTCGGTCTGCTCGCCCCAGGTCTGCGGAGACGCAGGCGGCAGGTCGCAGTACCAGTCGTAGAAGCTCAGGCAGGTACCGCCGATCAGCGACAGATAGCGCGCCCCGGAGGCGTAAGAGACCATCGACATCGCCGGGATAGGCGAGAAGCCCGCCACGCGGTCAGGACCGTAGGTTTTAACGGTGTAGACGTTGGAGGCGGCAATCAGCTCGTTTACCTCTTTCCACGAGGAGCGAACGAAACCGCCGCGACCGCGAGCCTGCTTGAAGCTTTTTGCTTTGTCAGCGTCTTCGATGATGGACGCCCAGGCATCCACCGGATCGCTGTGCTGTACTTTCGCCTCACGCCACATTTTCATCAGGCGCTTGCGCATCAGCGGGTATTTCAGACGGTTAGCGCTGTAGAGATACCAGGAGTAGCTGGCACCGCGCGGGCAGCCGCGCGGTTCGTGGTTTGGCATATCCGGGCGGGTGCGCGGATAGTCGGTCTGCTGCATTTCCCAGGTCACCAGACCGTTTTTAACGAAAATCTTCCAGCTGCATGAGCCGGTACAGTTCACGCCGTGGGTCGAACGGACGACTTTGTCATGCTGCCAGCGCTGGCGGTAACCGTCTTCCCAGTCCCGGTTGGTATCCAGAACCTGGCCGTGCCCATCGGCAAAAGTTTCACCCTTCTGTTTGAAGTAGCGAAACCGGTCCAAAAATTTGCTCATCGGGTATCTCCTGTGTGGAGCCTGTGGCTCTCTAAATCGACATTGCTGATTTGCAGCGAAGGTAACGCCCTGAAAGAGGGGGAGAATTGATAACGATCAAGACGAGGAGGGACTTTCAGGCGAGGGGTTACACCAAATACCACCAAAGCGGTATCTTCAAAAATTTCATATCATCATGAAATATAGAGTTATTTTTATTTTATCGTACAAAAAGCCAGTCAAAATTTAACATCTCAGGTATTAAGGGGTAGAGCCACCTGCAAAGCGATGGCGATCGCAGTGTCACCGCAGGCGTCTGCCGTAAAAGCCGTAAGTATGTTGTAACTATTATTCAGGCTAAAAAAAACGCGGCCCGAAGGCCGCGTAAACGGATAATCACACTTACTTATTTTTCTTGGTATTTCGGCCATATACCAGCCACGTAATCACAACGCAGGCGATATAGAAGACGAGGAAGACTTTCATGGCGCCGGCCGGTGAGCCGGTCAGGTCCAGAGAGATACCGAACGCTTTCGGGATAAAGAAGCCGCCAATCGCGCCGATGGCAGAGATAAAGCCCAGCGCCGCGGCCGTATCCGTCGCCGCTTCGCGCATGGCCTGCTCTTCGCTACCGCCCTGCGCCTTCACCCGATCCATCGTCAGCTTACGGAAGATCACGGAGATCATCTGGAAGGTAGACGCGCTCCCCAGCCCGGCCGTCAGGAACAGCACCATAAACACGCCGAAGAAGGCGATGAAGTTACCGCCCTGCCCGTCGACGGGCAGCGTCAGGAACAGCAGCGCGCAGAAGACCGCCATCACGACGAAGTTCACCAGCGTCACGCGGGTACCGCCGAGACGGTCAGAGACCATGCCGCCCAGCGAACGCGCCAGGGCACCGATAAACGGCCCGAAGAAGGCAAAGTGCAGGATCTGAATCTCCGGGAACTGCGTTTTCGACAGCATCGCGAAGCCCGCAGAGAAGCCGATAAACGAACCGAAGGTGGCCAGATACAGCAGCGCCATCACCCAGAGGTGTCCACGCTTCAGCACCGGCAGCTGTTCGCTCAGCGACGCCTTCGACGCGGACAGGTCATTCATAAAGAACCAGGCTGCGAGGGTGAAGACCACCAGGAAAGGTACCCAGATCCAGGCGGCGTTCTGCAGATAGAGGGAAGAACCATCCGCCTGCTCAACGCCACCGCCGCCAAAGGCCGCGAAAATAGAAACAGAGATCGCCAGCGGGGCAATCAGCTGCATCACGCTGACGCCCATATTCCCCAGGCCGCCGTTAATGCCCAGCGCACCGCCCTGCTTCGCTTTCGGGAAGAAGAAGCTGATGTTCGCCATGCTGGAGGCGAAGTTCGCACCCGCAAAACCGCACAGCAGGGAAATAATCACGAACACGCTGAACGGCGTAGAGGTATCCTGCACCGCGAAGCCGAGCCAGACGCAGGGGACGATCATGATGCCCGTACTGAACGCCGTCCAGCGACGACCGCCAAACACCGGCACCATAAACGCGTAAGGCA
Organism: Enterobacter asburiae; assembly: GCF_007035645.1. Taxonomy (NCBI): domain Bacteria; kingdom Pseudomonadati; phylum Pseudomonadota; class Gammaproteobacteria; order Enterobacterales; family Enterobacteriaceae; genus Enterobacter; species Enterobacter asburiae. Next base: position 1,922,745 of record NZ_AP019632.1, on the reverse strand, counting down.
CACGCAGCAGCGCGCCTGACAGCGACGGCAGCGCGGTCAGCATGAACAGCTGATCGGTCGTAAACGTAAAACCCACTTTCGGCAGATTTACCGCCACCGCGCTAAACAACATCCATACGCAAAACGCTAATAACAAACACGGCACGGAAATCCACAGATTCCGGCTGGCTACACGATGGCCGCGCTGTTGCCAGAACGCCGGATCCTCTGGACGCCAGTCTGTAATAACGGCACCATTTTCCCTTTCGGGAGCGGATGAGTGACTCATAGACACCTCTGATTCTCGAATGATGCTGCAAACATTAGGGCTTTAGGGCGGCGGTAAGTTGATATAAATCAAAGGAAAAGTGGGAGAATTTGCGGCGTAAAATAAGGCCTCACCCTTAGTGAGTAGGCTAATTCGGTAAAAAAGACGTGGTTTTTCACGGCACTGACGGTTCCAGACTACCCCCACCTCCTTCCCCCTACTCCGTTGGCAATTTAGGGGTAATCCTTTATTGGTATGGGTATACTCCAGGGTATGCACCAGAATAGCGCCATTCCTGCAAGCAGGCCACGTCAGGAGCACGCCACCTCTATGTTAAAAAGATGTTTATCTCCGCTGACGCTCGTGAATCAGCTCGCTCTGATTGTTTTGCTGTCCACCGCCATCGGCGTGACCGGCATGGCGATCTCCGGCTGGCTGGTACAGGGCGTACAGGGTAATGCGCATGCCATCAACGAGGCAGGCTCGCTACGCATGCAGAGTTATCGCCTGCTGGCGTCGGTTCCCCTGACGCAGGACGATCGGCCTCTGATTGATGAAATGGAGCGCACGGTCTTCAGCCCCGAACTGGAAAACGCCGCCATCCGCGCCGGTCAGCAATATCAGCTTAAAGCCCTTCAGGGCTACTGGCACACCCAGCTGGAGCCCGGGCTGAAACAGGCGCGCAGCACGGAAACCGTTGCGCAGGACGTGGCGGGGTTCGTCTCACGCATTGATGCGCTGGTCTCCTCTTTCGACCAAACCACCGAATTACGCATCGACCGGGTGGTGATGGTGCACCGCGCCATGGCGCTGTTTATGGGGCTGCTGCTGATCTTCACTATCGTCTGGCTCCGTGCGCGGCTGCTAAACCCGTGGAAACAGCTGCTGGCAATGGCCCGCGCGGTCACCGCACGCGATTTTACCCAGCGCACGCACATCAGCGGGCGCAACGAGATGGCCATGCTCGGTCAGGCGCTCAACACCATGTCTGCAGAGCTCTCCGAGAGCTACGCGGTGCTGGAACAGCGCGTTCAGGAAAAAACGGCCGGACTGGAGCAGAAAAACGAGATCCTCTCCTTCCTGTGGCAGGCCAACCGTCGTCTGCACATGCAGGTGCCGCTATGCGAACGCCTCTCTCCGGTGCTGAACGGCCTGCAAAATCTAACCCTCCTTCACGACCTTGAGCTGCGCGTCTACGACGTGGAAGACGAAGATAACCATCAGGAATTTACCTGTCAGTCGGATATGTCCTGCGATGACAAAGGCTGCCATCTTTGCCCTCGCGGCCTGCCGCCGCTGACGTCCGGCGGCACCACCCTGAAGTGGCGCCTGACCGACAGCCACACCCAGTACGGTATTCTGCTGGCAACGCTGCCAGCCGGGCGTCACCTGAGCCACGACCAGCAGCAGCTGGTCGATACGCTGGTCGAACAGCTAACGGCCACGCTGGCGCTCGACAGACATCAGGAAAAGCAGCAGCAGCTGATCGTCATGGAAGAGCGCGCGACCATCGCCCGCGAGCTTCACGACTCGATCGCCCAGTCGCTCTCCTGTATGAAAATGCAGGTGAGCTGCCTGCAGATGCAGGATGCGGAGATGCCCGAAAGCAACAAGCAGCTGCTCAGCCAGATCCGCAACGAGCTGAACACCTCCTGGATACAGCTTCGCGAGCTGCTGACCACCTTCCGTCTGCAGCTGACCGAGCCGGGCCTGCGTCCGGCGCTGGAGTCCAGCTGTCACGAATTTAGCGCCCGACTGGGGTTCCCGGTGAAGCTGGACTACCAGCTGCCGCCGCGGTTTGTCCCCTCCCACCAGGCCATACATGTACTGCAGATCGCCCGTGAAGCGCTGAGCAACGTGCTCAAGCATTCCGGCGCGACGGCGGTAACGGTCACCGTCAGCCAGCACAGCAATCAGGTGAAGCTCACGGTTCACGACAACGGCCGCGGCGTGCCGGAAAATGCCGAACGCACTAACCACTATGGTTTAATTATTATGCGAGACCGCGCCCAAAGCCTGCGCGGTGATTGCCAGGTTCGCCGGAGAGAGACGGGTGGCACGGAAGTTGTCGTCACCTTTATTCCCGAGAAACCGCTTACAACTGCTCAAGGAGAAACCCATGACTAATCAGGAACCGGCATCCATCCTGCTGATCGACGACCATCCGATGCTGCGTACTGGCGTGAAACAGCTGGTCAGCATGGCGCCCGATATCACCGTGGTTGGCGAAGCCAGCAACGGTGAACAGGGCATTGAGCTTGCCGAATCCCTCGATCCCGATCTGATCCTGCTCGATCTGAATATGCCCGGCATGAACGGTCTGGAAACCCTCGACAAGCTGCGGGAAAAATCGCTTTCCGGACGCATCGTCGTCTTTAGCGTGTCGAACCATGAAGAGGATGTGGTCACGGCGCTGAAGCGCGGGGCGGATGGTTATCTGCTCAAGGATATGGAGCCGGAAGACTTGCTTAAGGCGCTGCAGCAGGCCGCGGCGGGCGAGATGGTTCTCAGCGAAGCCTTAACGCCGGTGCTGGCCGCCAGCCTGCGCGCCAATCGCGCCACCTCTGACCGCGACGTCAGCCAGTTAACCCCGCGCGAGCGCGATATTCTCAAACTCATTGCCCAGGGGCTGCCGAACAAAATGATCGCCCGCCGCCTGGACATCACCGAAAGCACGGTCAAAGTGCACGTGAAGCATATGCTGAAGAAAATGAAGCTCAAATCCCGCGTTGAAGCCGCGGTGTGGGTGCATCAGGAACGCATTTTTTAAGGATTACTCCTCCGGCAGAAGCTTCCAGCGCGGGTCGTTGTCCGGTAATGCGACCAGCGGCTGCACGACGGTCAGCACGATCTCATTGGACGAGACGCGCTGGCCTTTCTCATCTTCCACCACTGCCGACAGGTGCCAGCGGTTTGTCGCCCCTTCACTGTCATCCCAGGCAGGCATAATCACACTCCAGCCGTCGCTGCTGTTGCTTTTGCTTTTGGCCGGCGACGTCAGGCTCAGCGCCTGCGTATCCCCCTGCCAGTGGATCTCACGAATGCCGTGCGCGCTGCGAACCTGAAGCTTCAGCATAACGGTCTCGCCCCCTTTCAGATCCCACGGCGGCGTCGCCAGCCAGACGGACAGCGTTTTACGCTGGCGGAACTCCATCACCGGCAGGCTATTGCGCTCCGGCGAGTCGTAGCGGCTTCCGCGCAGGGAGCGCGTGGCGGCGACTTCACCGGCGGAAAGCTGCTTCACCAGCGGCACGCCAAAGCGATAGTTGAGCTTCAGCCCGAGGTTATTCTGGCTCGCGCCACTTTCGCCCTGCTTGTGCGCGGCGGTCAGGGTGACCAGCGGCACGGGGGTATAGTTAAGCCCCAGATTCACCGCCACCGGATTGTGATAGCCCGTTCCGCTGTTGAAGAGATCGACGTTATCGCCGAAGTATTGCTCGAAGCTCACGCTGGTATTGAGATGATGGAACCACGGCAGCCAGGCTTTAGCGGTGACGTCATAGCCGCGCGCCATGCGCTGCTCCTGGACGTCGGAGCGCTCGCGCCAGCCGGCAAAGGGCTGATAATAGTTGGCTGACAGGCGCAGATTTTCCCCCCACGCTTCCGCGCCCAGCCCGGCACGCTGCAGGTTTTCATCCAGGAGGTTATCGTAAAAGGTGTTGTAACCCAGCAGCCATTTCCCGGCGACCCAGCGCTGGCCTATTCCGGCGTTACTGACCAGGCCATCCGCCTGCTGGGTCAGGCCAAGCTGGCTCCAGCTCAGGTAACGGTTGTTATCGTTCCAGGGGATAAACCAGCTCCCGCTGCTGCCGTTAAATTTGCCATCGTTATCCACCAGTAGGTTCACGCTGGCGTTCCCCCAGGGCGAAAGCCAGGACTCAATCTGCTGGTTCACTTCGCCGCTCACCGCGTCGCGCACCTGGCCAAACGCAAACTGACGCGCCTGCTCGCCCGTTGTCAGGCCGTTGTCGGTCATGCTGGCTTCACCGAAGGCTTTCGCCATTTCGGCCAGGTGTTTTTCCCCCTCGCCCGTTGGCGCCGCCATGCCGAGGTCGGGCAAACTATCCCCGTTATTATCAAAGGGATTTTGCGCCTGCTGGATAAAGGAATTCGGCGCACCGTGAACGGCTCCGACCGTAACAAGGGAGAGTAATAACAGCAAACGAATGCGGGACGATACAGCCATCAACGTCGTAAATAAGAACCTGTGTTTCTGAATAAACTCCTATTATGTTAACGCGATAAGCCTTGAAATGCAGTTCTGGCGGACATTTCAGGATTATCCTGAAACAGCCCTTTCAGCTCCGGCACGCAGGAGCCACAGTTCGTACCGCAGCGCAGCGTCGCCCCCAGCGCGGTGACGGAATCACACCCGCCGACGATCGCCTCCCGTATCGCATTCTCCCCGACGCTGAAACAGCTGCAGATGATGCGTCCCGGATCCGCCGCCTTCCCGACGCTCTGTCCGTTCAACAAGGCGTGGCGTTCTGCGAGAAGCACGGGTGGGGATTGAAAAGCGGCTTCAATCACCGCATGCGCCAGCGCCGGTAACGCGGTGCCCTCCCAGAAGCCCAGCATCAGCTGGCCTTCATGCCAGGCCAGCACGCTGCTGCGTTCACCGGTTTGCGCAACCTGCAGCTGCCAGCCACGAGCGCTGGCGTATTCCATTACCCACGGCAGCAGCGGTTGATCGCCCGCCACCGTCAGGCGTGAGGCTTTACGCCACCAGTAAGCCGAAGAGGGCATTTCCGGCCATTCCCGGGCATAGAGTTCCCCCTGCCAGGCGGGCTGCCAGGGCAGGATCCTGACGGCGGTTTGTTTACTCTCCGGCTGGCCCGAAACCGGATCGCAGCGCCCTTCCACCAGCGCATTCACCTTTCCCTGGCGGGCAAACCCGGCGTTCCAGTGCATCGGGGCAAACGCCTCGCCTTCCCGTATCCCGTCGCTGATTCGCACTCTTGCCACCATCACGCCGCGCGGCGAGCTGATGCGCGCCAGCTGGTCGTCGCACAGGGAAAAACGAACGGCGTCTGCCGGGCCAACCTCAACAAACGGTTCGGCGATATGCTGCATCAGCCTCGCCACGTATCCCGTTCGGGTCATGGTATGCCACTGATCGCGGATGCGCCCCGAGTTGAGAATCAGAGGGTATAAGGCGCTGACCGTCGCGCCGTGCGGCAGAGGGTTAACGGGAACGATGTTTCGGCGCGGAAAATTCCCCGTCGGCCACTGATAAGGCTCAAGCTGATCCCACTCCTCGCGGGTTAGCGCAGCCAGTTGATGAAGACTCAATGCCCGCGCGCCGTCATTTTCAAAGGCCGTCAGCGCCGCATGTTCGCAAAAAATCTCGTGCGGATGTTGCCACGCAAAGGCCTCGCCGTAGCCCAGCCGTTTCGCCATCTGCGCGACGATCCACCAGTCCGGCTTCGCTTCGCCCGGCGCGGGCAGAAACGCGCGCTGGCGCGAAATGCGGCGTTCCGAGTTTGTCACCGTCCCGTCCTTCTCCCCCCAGCCCAGCGCCGGAAAACGGATATGGGCGAACCGGCTGGTGTCGGTATCCTTCATCACCTCAGAAACCATCACCAGCGGGCAGCTCGCCAGCGCCTGACACACCGCGTGGCTGTCCGGCAGCGACACGGCGGGGTTGGTGCCCATGATCCACACCGCCTTCACCTCGCCGCAGGCAATGGCGTCAAACAGGTCCACCGCCATCAGGCCCGGCGTCTGCGCCAGCCGTTCCGTTCCCCAGAAACGCGCCACCCGCGAGAGATCGTCCGGCTCGAAGCTCATGTGCGCCGCCAGCTGGTTAGCCAGCCCGCCCACTTCCCGTCCGCCCATCGCGTTTGGCTGTCCGGTCAGCGAAAACGGGCCGCAGCCCGGACGGTTGAACTTCCCGCTGGCAAGATGAACGTTAATGATGGCGTTACACTTGTCGCTGCCGCTGGCGGACTGGTTGATCCCCATGGTGTAGAGCGTAATCGCGCGAGGCGCGGTGACAAACCAGTCGTAAAAGGTGCCAATATCCTGCGGCGAGAGGCCGCAAAACGCCGCCACGCGGGATATCGGCCACGCCTCGGTTCCCTGAATCAGATTGAGTAACCCGACAAACAGCCCGGCGTCGCTTCCGGGGGCGAGCGCCAGATGCAGATCGGCGATATCACAGGTGGCGGTTCTGCGGGGATCGATTACCACCACCTTCATCTGCGGGTTGTCGTGCTTCGCCTGCACCAGCCGCTGATAGAGCACCGGATGCGTCCAGGCCGCGTTCGAGCCAGCCAGCACCACCAGATCGCTGTTTTCCACATCCTCATAGCTGCACGGCACCACGTCTTCGCCGAAGGCGCGCTTGTAGCCTACCACCGCCGAGGACATGCAAAGGCGGGAGTTGGTATCGATGTTTGCCGCGCCGATAAACCCTTTCATCAGCTTGTTGGCGGCATAGTAATCCTCGGTCAACAGCTGGCCGGAGGCGTAAAACGCCACCGCCTGCGGCCCCCATTTATCGATAATCTCCCGCAGACGATCCCCTGCCGCGTTCAGCGCCTGCGCCCAGTCCACCTCAACACCGTCAACGACCGGGCGCAAAAGCCGCCCCTGTAAGCCCGTCGTTTCTCCCAGGGCCGATCCTTTCACGCACAGGCGGCCCAGGTTCGCAGGATGGGTTTCATCTCCCCGAACGCTGACCGCTTCACCTTCCACGCGGGCGACCACGCCGCAGCCCACCCCGCAGTAGGGGCACGTTGTCCGGGTTTCCGTCATGAGGCCTCCGCACGCATTACCAGAGCGTCGCTGCCAACCCACACCTTGCCGTTTTCAATCTTCACCGGCCAGGCGCGCACCGCGGGTTCGCCGTTCTCAACCTGACAGCCGTCGCGCAGGCGAATGCGCTGCTTGTAGAGCGGGGAAATTACCACCGGCTCACCCGCCGCATCGCCAAGAATGCCGCGGGAAAGCACGTTCGCCTCACCGCCCGGCTCCCTATCGTCGAGGGCGTAAACGGTTTTGCCAAAGCGGAACAGCGCAATCGGCTTACGTCCAAGCCGCGCGCCGATGCCCGCCTGCTCGGGGATATCGTCGATGCCGCATATTTCCTGCCAGCGCTTGCTTCCATCCGCCGCGGTGTCGTTCACCGCGGTGCGGAACAGCGCCAGGCGGTTGGGATCGTTAAGCGTGGTTTGCCATTCGCACTGGTAGGCTTCCACCACCCGGGCCATCTCCTGCTCCAGCTCGTGGGCGATGCCGAGGCTGTCGTTGAGGATCACCTCGCGCAGATAGTCGAGGCCGCCTTTCAGGTTGTCCATCCAGGTGCTGGTGCGCTGCAGGCGATCCGCCGTGCGGATGTAAAACATCAGGAAACGGTCGACGGTGCGGATTAACGTTTCGTCGTCCAGATCGCTGGCGAAGAGATCCGCGTGGCGCGGCTTCATCCCGCCGTTGCCGCACAGATAGAGGTTCCAGCCCTTATCGGTGGCAATCACCCCCACGTCTTTGCTCTGCGCCTCCGCGCACTCGCGGGTGCAGCCGGAGACCGCCATTTTGATTTTGTGCGGCGCGCGCAGGCCCTTGTACCGGTGCTCCAACCGGACCGCGAGACTGGTGGAGTCCTGCACGCCGTAGCGACACCAGGTCGAGCCGACGCAGGATTTCACCGTGCGCAGGGATTTCCCGTAGGCGTGTCCGGTTTCAAAACCAGCCTCCACCAGCGCCTGCCAGATCTCCGGCAGCTGTTCGAGGGTGGCGCCGAAAAGATCGATGCGCTGCCCGCCGGTGATTTTGCTGTACAGGCTGTAGCGCTTCGCAATCTGGCCGATGGCGATCAGCCCGTCGGCGGTCACTTCCCCTGCGGGCATGCGCGGCACGATGGAGTATGTGCCGTCCTTCTGGATGTTGGCAAAATAGCGGTCGTTGGTATCCTGCAGCGGCAGGTGCGCCGGTTTCAGCAGATACTCGTTCCAGCAGGAGGCGAGCACCGACCCCACCAGCGGCTTGCAGATCTCGCATCCGTGCCCCTGTCCGTAGCGGCTGATAAGCTGGTCAAAGGTGCGGATATGGTTGACGCGCACGAGGTGGTAAATCTCCTGGCGCGAGTACGGGAAGTGCTCGCAGATGTCCTTTTTCACCTCCACGCCCTGCTCCGCCAGCTGGAACTCCATCACCTGCTTCACCAGCGCGCTACATCCCCCGCAGCCGGTCGCCGCTTTGGTGCACTGCTTAACGGCGCCGATATCCGCCGCGCCCGCGCTCACCGCCTGACAGATGTCGCCCTTGCTGACGTTATGACACGAACAGATCTGCGCGCTTTCCGGCAGCGCCGCCACGCCCAGCGCTTTTGGCGCGCTGCCTGACGACGCGGGTAATATCAGCGTTTCCGGCTCTTTCGGCAGGCTGATGCCGTTAAGCATCATCTGCACCAGCGTGGCGTACTCGCTGGCATCGCCCACCAGCACGCCGCCGAGCAGCGTTTTGCCGTCATGGCTGACCACGATTTTCTTGTAAATTTGCTGCGGACCGTGCGTCCACTGGTAGCTCAGTGCCCCCGGGGTGCGCCCGTGGGCGTCGCCGAACGAGGCCACGTCCACGCCGAGCAGCTTGAGCTTAGTGCTCATATCCGCGCCGGTGAAGGTTTTATCCTCACCCGCCAGCGCGGCGGCGGCCACCCGCGCCATCTGATAGCCGGGCGCGACCAGACCAAAGACTTTCCCCTCCCACAAGGCGCATTCGCCGATGGCCAGCACGTCCGGATCGGAGGTCTGGCACCCGTCGTCAATGCAGATCCCGCCGCGTTCGCCGATAGCCAGCCCGCTGCTGCGCGCCAGCGCGTCCTGGGGACGAATGCCCGCCGAAAAGACCACCATGTCCGTTTCAAGCTGTTCGCCATTGGCAAAGCGCAGCACCAGCCCGCCGTCCGCGTTGGCGATCTCCGTCGTGGCTTTACTGGTGTGAACGCCGACGCCCAGCGCCTCAATTTTTTTGCGCAGCATCGCCGCGCCGTCGCTGTCGAGCTGGACCGCCATCAGGTTGGGCGCAAACTCCACCACGTGGGTTTCCAGCCCGAGCTGCTTCAGGGCATTCGCCGCCTCCAGTCCGAGCAGGCCGCCGCCAATCACCACGCCGCGGCGCGAGCCCGCCGCATGTGCAGCAATGTTGTCCAGGTCGTCAAGGGTGCGGTAGACAAAACAGCCCGGCAAATCGTTGCCCGGCACGGGCGGAACGAACGGGTATGAGCCGGTCGCCAGCACCAGCTTGTCCCAGTGGGTCTCATGCCCGCTGGCGGTGCGTACCACGCGCGCGTCGCGATCGATAGCGACGATCTGCTGCGACAGGCGCAGCTCAATGCCGCTGTCGGCAAAGAAATCCCCTTCCACCAGAGAGAGCGACGCCGCGCTGCGGCCGCCAAAATATTCCGACAAATGCACGCGGTCGTAGGCGGCATAGCGCTCCTCGCCAAAGACAACGATCTGATACTGCTGATGCAGATTGCGCTTAACGCAGTCTTCGAGGAAATGATGGCCGACCATACCGTGCCCAACCACCACCAGAGTAGGTTTTGTCATAGCATTCTGTCCTGCAACCTGCGGTTGCGTAGTGAAACGATCGAACAGCCAGTCCGCGTGGGCGGGCGCAGCCGTTGCCAGTAAATCGGTAAACGTTGCCGCGCTGCGGCAGTCGCCCATCAGCAGCGCGCCAGCCAGCGCCCCCTGATGGATCAATAAACGACGATAGTGACGGGTCAGCGGATCCCATGCGTTCCAGACCACGTCGCCCTCCTGCTCCGCCGCACGGCCGAGGCTGAACAGCTCCACGCCGGTGACCTTGAGACGCATCCCGCTGTCGGTCAGGGTAAACGGCGCGGTGGCGTCCCCGGCCAGCCGCGCAGCGAGGATCTCCGCCTGCGCCAGGCAGGGGGCGATCAGGCCAAACGTCTGCCCGTCAATTTCGCAGCACTCGCCGATGGCGTAGACGTTCGGTTCGGAGGTTTGCATCTGGTGATCCACCACGATGCCGCGCGCGCAGCGAATGCCGCTGGCCTGCGCCAGCGCGACGCTGGGCTGCACGCCGGTCGCCAGCACCACTCGCGCGGCGACGACGCGGCGTCCGTTGAGCAGCGCCACGCTATTTCCGCTCACCGCTGCGATGCCCGAGGCTAGCTCACATCGCACGCCCCGCGCCGCCAGCGCCTCTTCCAGCAGCATTCCCGCCTGCCGATCCAGCTGCTGCTCCATCAGCCACGGACCGCGATGAACCAGCGTGACGTTGTCACCTGATCGCGCCAGCGCCGCCGCCGTCTCAACCCCGAGCACGCCGCCGCCCAGCACCACCGCCGGACCGGCGATCGCCTGAATGGCCCGGGTATCCTCCAGGGTGCGGAACGTGAACACATGCGGCGCATCGCAGCCGGGGATTGGCGGAATAAAGGGTGTTGATCCGGTGGCAAACACCAGCGCATCCCAGCCCAGCGTGCGGGCGGTGGTTTGCACTTCCCGCGCGTCCACGCTCACGGCGATCGCCTTTTCACCCCGCAGCACCGTCACGCCACGCGACTGGTACCAGTCGTCATCCTGCAAACAGATGTCTGCAGCCTGCTTTTCACCGCCCAGCACCGGCGAAAGCTGGATGCGGTTATAGGCATGCTCCGGCTCGTCACCGATTACGGTGATAGCGAAACGACCGGCAGCACGCCCGGTGAGCGCGGCAATCAGCCGCGTGGCCGCCATGCCATTTCCGATAATGACCAGTCGCATCAAAGCCCCCTCGTTACGCCGCTTTCGGCTGCTTTTCATAGAGGAAATGGAGGATCTGCTGGCGCATGTGGTGATAGCGGCTGTCGTCGGCCAGCTGCACCCGGTTGCGCGGGCACGGCAGGTCAACGCGCAGGATCTCCCCGACGGTGGCCGCCGGGCCGTTGGTCATCATCAGCACGCGATCGGAGAGCAGCACCGCCTCGTCCACGTCGTGGGTAATGAGCACGATGGTGGTGTTCAGCGCCTGCTGGATCTGCATCACCGAGTCCTGCAGATGCGCGCGCGTCAGGGCGTCGAGCGCGCCAAAGGGTTCATCCATCAGAAGGACTTTCGGCTTCATCGCTAGCGCGCGGGCAATACCGACGCGCTGCTTCATGCCGCCGGAGATCTCCCCCGGGCGCTTGTGCAGGGCGTGCCCCATCTGCACGCGGTCGAGGTTATGCTCAATCCACTCCCTGCGCTCCGCCTTGCTCATGCTGTGGCGAAACACGTGATCGACCGCCAGGGCCACGTTGTCGAAGCAGGTGAGCCACGGCAGCAGCGAATGGTTCTGGAAGACCACCGCACGTTCCGGACCCGGCCCGGCGATTTCACGGTTGTCGCAGATCAGCCCGCCTTCCGTCGGCAGGGTAATACCGGCGATGAGGTTCAGCAGCGTCGATTTGCCGCAGCCGGAGTGCCCGATCAGGCTGACGGTTTCGCCCTCGTGGATATCAAAAGAGACGTTTTGCAGCGCCAGAAACTCGCCGCTGGCTGTGGAAAAACGCTGGCTCACGGCCTGGACCTGAATTAATGGTTTCATGTTCGCTCCTTATTTTTCCTGCCAGCTAAAGCGACGGGCGATCAGCATCAGCCCCTGCTCCAGCAGCAGCCCGACCACGCCAATGATGACGATGGCGATGAGAATGTTTTCGACGTTGAGGTTGTTCCACTCGTTCCAGATCCAGAAGCCGATCCCTAAACCTCCGGTGAGCATCTCGGCGGCGACGATCACCAGCCAGGCGATGCCGATGGAGAGACGCACCCCGGTCAGCACCGCGGGCAGCACCGCCGGGAAGAGAATGCGGCGCATGATGGTCCACTCGGAAAGCTGCAGCACCCGGGCCACGTTGAGGTAGTCCTGCGGAATGCGGCGTACGCCTTCGGCGGTGTTGATCACCATCGGCCAGATGGAGCAGATGAAAATGGTCCAGCTCGACGCGGGCTCCGCTTTCTGGAACAGCAGCAGGCCGATGGGCAGCCAGGCCAGCGGGCTAACCGGGCGTAACAGCGCGATCAGCGGGCCGAACATGCGAGAGAAAAAGGTGAAGCGACCAATCAGGAAGCCGAGCGGGATCCCGGTGAGCGCGGCCAGGCCAAAGCCCACCGCCACGCGCTGTAATGAGGCGAGCACGTTCCAGCCGATGCCCATATCGTTAGGCCCGTCGCGATAAAACGGATCGGCAAACAGGGTGATGGCGGAATCGAGCGTGCTGAGCGGCGTCGGGAAACCTTTGCTGTTAATCGCCGCCAGCTGCCAGAGCACCACCAGCAGTCCCAGACCGAGAAACGCCGGGATGATGCGCTGGAGGATCGCATTAATCCGACGCGCAAACGTCGGCGTACGGCGGCGAACCTGCACCGGAGGCAGGACAATCACCTCCCCACTCTCCGGCGTCTCGTGTGAATTCGTCTTTTGCAGATGCTGCATAATCAGGCCCCTTTACGGTGAATGGCGAAACGGCTGGCGTATCCTTCCGGGTCGGTACCGTTCCAGACGGTGCCGTCCATCAATGTGCTGCTGCGTAATGGTGAAGTCGGTGTGCTGATGCCCCCCACCGCCGTGGCGGCATCCTGCCAGACCGCGGTCTGGTTAATGCGCTGCGCGATGCCCGCGTAGTCCGGCGCGGATTTGAGCAAGCCCCAGCGGCGGAACTGGGTTAAGAACCACATGCCGTCGGAGAGATACGGGTAGCTGACGGCCCCCTCGTTGAAGAAGCGGATCGGGTGCGCGTCCTGCCAGCGCTGGCCCAGGCCGTTGTCGTACTCGCCGAGCATGCGTCCGGTGAGATACTGTTCTTTGCAGTTGAGCCACGCCCGGCGGGAGAGGATCTGCGCGGTCTCGCGTTTGTTTTCCGGGGAGGCTTCGATCCAGCGCGCCGCCTCCAGTACCGCGCTCACCAGCGCCCGCGCGGTGTGCGGGTTTTTCTCCACCCAGTCGCGGCGCGTACCGAGGATTTTTTCCGGATGATCGGCCCAGATAGACTGCGACGTGGCGGCGGTAAAACCGATGCGGTCGTTGATGGCCCGGGCGTTCCACGGCTCGCCGACGCAAAAGCCGACCATGTTGCCAATGCGCATGTTCATCACCATCTGCGGCGGCGGCACCACCACCGTGCGCACGTCGTCAAAGGGGTTAATGCCCGCGCTGGCCAGCCAGTAGTAGAGCCACATGGCGTGCGTCCCGGTCGGGAAGGTGTGCGCGAAGGTGTAGGTGCCGGGCGCCTGCTGCCCAATGAGCTTTTTCAGCCCGTCAAGGTCTCGTACGCCCTTCTCCCCCAGATCGCTGGAAAGCGTAATTGCCTGGCCGTTCTGATTGAGCGTCATCAGGTTCGCCATCTGCTGCGGCTTGCCGGCGATGCCCAGCTCCAGGCCGTACAGCAGGCCGTAGAGAATGTGCGCGGCATCGAGTTCGCCCGCCACCAGCTTGTCGCGCACCGCCGCCCAGCTCGCCTCTTTGGTGGGCACGATGGTAATACCGTATTTTTTATCAAAGCCTTTCAGCGCCGCGATAACCACCGGGGCGCAGTCGGTCAGCGGGATAAACCCGATGCGCACCGTTTCCTGCTCCGGTTTATCCGAGCCTGCCGCCCATGCGGCCTGCATGATACCCGGTAACAGCATTGCGCCACTCGCCAGCACGCTGGCCTGCAAAAAACGCCGTCTCGACAAATCCGCCATGACCACTCCTGAAAAAAAAACCAAAAAAAAGCGCCCACGATGCCGAAGCACCAGTGGACGCCTTTATCCCGAAGACGCATGCGCCGCCGTTGGCGCATCGTCAAAAATGGTTAATCCGATAATGCAAAGTGAATGCCAGGTTTTAACCCGCAATTTCCGGGGCGCTAACCGAACTCCCCTCGCCTGCACGCACCTTAATCAGGCACAAAATGCCCGCTGACCGTGCAGCTACTCCTTTGGTGTTACCTGCCATAAATTCTTCACCATCAGCAGCGCGCGGGCGATATCCACCATCCTTTGGTTCTTGTCCATCGCCATTTTGCGCAGCGCCGTCCAGGCCTGTTCCTCACTCATATTCTGGTGGGTCATCAGCACGCTTTTCGCTTTATCAATGACTTTGCGCTCTTCAAGCGTATCGCGCAGCGATGCAAGCTGGCGCGAGAGCTGTTCTATCTCGCGTGCCTGCTGGCGCACCAGGGTGAGCAACGGTTTTTCCGGATACTGTATCAGCGGGTCGTCCTGCTCATCGGCGGGAGGCACGTACTCATCGTTACGGTAAATACGCTCGTCCACCGCCGTCATCAGATCGGCGATGAGCGTCTCCTCCAGCGTGCGCAGATGCTCAAGGCGCGCGGTTTGCAGAGCAAACCAGGCCAGAGCGGTAAGGCCATCATCCGCGGCAGGCTGGCGGGTACAGGCTACGCGCCGGAGTTGCTCCGTTTCACGATCGGGCTGGCAGTGCAGAGAAAAGGTGGTCTGGACGTCAGCGGAGCTGTGTGAGAGAAAAATTTCAAAGCAGGCCTGCTGCCCGTCGATGCGGTCAACCAGCCTCTGGCGAGTCACATCATCGAAAAAGCCCTGCGTGAAGCCAATCGCCCCCAGGGCCCGTTCCTGTCCCGCCAGCTCTTTCCCCTGCATCAGGCTATAAAGGGCAACAAAACGCCCGGCGATTTGCGGATCGTCAATGCTGTCATTGAGCTGCGGCACGATACTGAGCAGATGGCGAAGCATGCGGGAGTAGTGTTCCATCGCCTGCGGCGCCGTTACCGTTTGCTGAATAACACCGTCGCGCAGCGCGGGAAGCATGTCAAGGCACTGAAGCGCGCCGCCGATACGTTCACAGACGGTACTTCCCGGGATCGGCGACTGTTTTTCAAGAATGTCATAAAGTGCAGCAAGGTTTTCATCCACCAGCGCCCGGCTGGCTTTGCATTCAGGGGCGTAGAGCTTACCCTGTGAGCAGAGCCAGACGTTGGACGCCCCACGCTCGCACTGTAACATATGCACCAGTTGGCTAATGCCGTGCACAAGCACGCCAAGCTGTGCCAGCTTGCTGAGCTGCTCCCGGCGCATCATTCTTGCGCGCTCGAGCCATTCAGCAGCGCCTGGCGAAATGCCAGCCATTAATGTCATGCTTACTCTCCAGAACAGCGAAACTCGGGAAAGCTAAGCAATATTCGTGCCTTTATAAGAACAGGAGTCAACATGCAAAAGATTGTGATCGTCGCCAACGGTGCGGCTTACGGCAGCGAATCCCTTTTTAACAGCCTGCGCCTGGCGATTGCGCTGCGTGAAAAAGAGAGCGACCTGGCGTTACGACTCTTTTTAATGTCGGACGCGGTCACCGCGGGGCTGAAGGGTCAAAAACCGGCAGAAGGCTATAACATTCAGCAGATGCTGGAGATCCTCACCGCGCAAAACGTGCCGGTGAAGCTGTGCAAGACCTGCACCGACGGCCGCGGCATTACCGGTCTGCCGCTGATTGATGGCGTAGAGATTGGTACGCTGGTTGAGCTGGCCGAGTGGACGCTGTCCGCCGATAAAGTATTAACTTTTTAATAATAAACTCGTAAAAATATTATTTTCTTATGGACGCGGTTTCAGCATCAAGTTTACCTGCGGGGTTGCCGATAGGCATGGAAACAACACAGCAGGTATTTCACTTATGTTCAGATCGATTCGTGCACGCATCATCGCGGCGACGGCAGGCTGTCTGGTCGTCGCCCTTCTCCTTAATACCGTCATTAACTTCCAGGTCACGCGCCAGGATAACCAGCAGTCCCAGCGCGATATCCTGACCAGCACCAGCGCCAGCCATAACATGGCGATTGCCGACTGGGTAAAAAGCAAGATGACGGTGATCGCCTCCGCGCAGACCGTTGCGCTGAATGACGACCCGGTTCCGGTGTTTAAACAGCTTGCGCAGGCGGGTGGATTCACCAACGTCTATGTTGGCTACGCCAGCAAAACGGCGAAATTCTCTGAACCGGCGGGCGTTCCGGCGGACTATGACCCGACTATTCGCCCGTGGTATCAGCAGGTGGTCAGCACGGACGGTCCGGTTGTCACCGCGCCCTATGTTGACGCGGGAACCGGTAAACTGGTGGTAACCTTTGCGGTGCCGGTGAAAGAAAATGGCACGCTCAAAGCGGTCGTGGCGGGCGATGTGGCGATGGACAGCGTGGTGGCTAACGTGCGCGGGATCCATCCCACCCCGGCCAGCAGCGGGTTGCTTCTGAACAGCGACGGCAGCGTGATTGCCGCTAACGATCCGGCTCTGACGCTGAAACCGTTTGGTGAGACGATCAAGGGCATTGATTTTGCTGCGCTGAAAAGCGGTAACCCCGTCGACGGAACGCTGAACGACGCGGAAAAAACCTTCGTGGCGACAGCCGTGCCGGGCACAAACTGGCTGTTAGTCATCGCGCTCGACAGCGGTGACGCCACCTCCGGCATGCGTTCCCTGCTTAAAGCCTCGGGGATTTCGCTGGTGATCCTCGCACTCCTGAGCGCGGCGATTGTGCATTTCCTGATTGCCCGCCTGCTCAAGCGTTTGTCCGACATTCGCGACGCGATGCACAACATTGCTAACGGCACTAACGATCTGTCCCAGCGCCTGCCGGATAACGGCGAAGACGAGGTCGCGCAGATTGCCCAGGCCTTTAACGCCTTCAGCGATAAGCTGTCGGTGGTGATGGTGCAGCTCCGTGACGCCAGCGAATCGGTGAAAAACGCCGCGCAGGAGATTGCCGCAGGTAACCAGGATCTTTCCGGACGTACCGAGCAGGCGGCATCCAGCCTGCGCGAGACGGCCAGCGCCGTGGAGCAGATCACCGCCTCCGTGACGCAGTCGAATGAATCGGCGGCAGAAGCGAACGACCAGGCGAGCAAGGCCTCAGCGGCCGCGGCGCGCGGCGGCGAGGTGGTATCGCAGGCGATCAGCACCATGCAGTCCATTGAAGTCGCGTCGGCAAAAATTGGCGATATCACCAGCGTGATTGACGGGATTGCTTTCCAGACTAACATTCTGGCGCTGAACGCCTCCGTCGAGGCGGCGCGTGCGGGTGAGCAGGGGCGCGGGTTTGCCGTCGTAGCAGGTGAAGTGCGTAACCTGGCAAGTCGTAGCGCTCAGGCGGCGAAAGAGATCAAATCTCTGATTGACTCCACCACCGACAGCGTGGCAACCGGCTCCCGCTACGTGCATCTGGCGGGGGAAAGCATGGATGAGATCCGCTCCAGCATCGGCAGCGTCTCTGGCATCATGCGTGAAATCTCCATCGCCACCAGCGAGCAGATGAAAGGGATTCATGAGATCAACCACGCGGTGACCCATCTCGACAGAATGGTTCAGCAGAACGCCGAGCTGGTGGTGGAATCCGCCGCCGCCGCGGGAGCCCTGCAGAGCCAGGCGGGCGACCTTGCTGAAACAGCCGGGCATTTCCGCATTTAATCTTCTTCCGGCGCGCGTTTAGCGGGTAAAACGCGCGCTAGCCTAAATTTTGAGGAATTTTGTCATTTTTGTTTAATCGTTATGCCATTTTTTGATCAAAATCAGCATCCCGCCCCCTCCCCTTTGGTGTTATGCCATGAGTGAATTGTGAACAACATCACGCTCGGATATGGCAGCAGGGAGAGCGTTGTTTAAGACTACGGGGTAAAAAATGGCACTGGTAAAAACAAGTTTGAAACTGTTTGGTGGGGATACGGTAGTGGTGCGTTGCTCAGAACGCTGTCGTATTCATCTGATGAGTTCGAAAGCACAAAAACAGTCCCAGGCGGATATTCTCACCGTACAGGACGATAAGGCCTGGCTTACCGTGCCGTATACCGGCACGTGGGATGTGCTGATTGATAGCCACAGCCAGTCGCTGGAGCATTCCGTCAGCTACGTGGCAGCATAAGTTTAAACGCCCGGCAAGCCGGGCGTATTGTCAGGCAAAACCCGGTCGCAGCGCGCTGTTGAGCGGGTTCCCTTCCAGCAGCGCCTTCACCTTCACCACCAGCTCATTTAGACAATCGTCCTTCATGCCGAGGCGCGTCAGCTCCTGATCGAGGGAGAACAGATACTGCGCGTTGGTGCCCAGAGGCCCGCTCGCGGCGGCAATCAACGGGGCAATCACCTGCGTGCGGGTATCCGCTTCATACAGCGGATGACGCGGGTCCATAATAAACACCAGCGCGTTGACGGTGCGTCCGTCGTCCAGTTCCAGCTTGCACCAGCTCGGCATATAGCAGCCGGTGATCATCTCGCGCTTCCAGAGCAGCGTGAGCTCCTCTTCCAGCGTGGCATCCGGCAGGCGATACGCCACGCCCGTGGTGCGCCCGCCCTCTTTCAGTGCAAGCATACGGCCAGGCTGGCACGCGCTGCCGCGTCCGGCCGTCAGGCGCAGGCAAAATGCGCGATGCCAGCCAGGCAGCGTTCCCGTTGCCGATTCGACAAATTCCAGAGCCGGGTTCCACATCAGGGAGCCGTAGCCAAAAATCCATACCGGGCCATCATCCGGGCGGCAGGCAAGCGTGGCAGCGAGTGACGCCGCACGTTGTTCAGCTGACCAGAGAAGCGATTCCTCAATAGCACCAAATGCCGTCTTACAATCTGCCTTCATTAAGAAATCACGCGTTAACACTTTCCACCTCCGCCACTGCATGCTTCCTTGCGACATCTGTAATTCGCCTTCCCGGCATTTTATGCTGGTCATTTTGCCAGCAGTCGAATAACGATAAGCAATTAGCGGACCAGTTGCAATACAACGGAAGTTCAACCGCCTGAAAAGTCAAAATGAAGGCAGCGAATCATTTCATGGCTATTTCTTTTTATGCCATTTATCGTCGTCTCCTTTCTCATATTCATGTTTTACTGCGGCCCAGGCGACTTTGTGGGCCGTCTCTTCACGGCTGGCATCATCCCGGCGATCGTCCTTGTCTTTGTACTGATCCCAGGCGCTGTTAAACGCCTCTTTGTAGATATCCTGCGCGTGAGCGGGCAGAACGTTTTGCACGTTATCCGGTAATTCGCATTTCGCTTTATAGGGCATCACTAACCTCTCTTTTGGTTAAAGAGATAAGTGTGGACGACGATACGCCATGGTGCCACCCGGCAATAATTTATGAGTACATTATATTTTTAATTCGCTGTTATTTAATGAGTATTAAACAAAAACTATTCATTACAGGCATCAGGATTAAAAATAATGGAAAAGGGTAAAATTAAGTAAAAAATAAAGGGTATTTAACAGAGATCTGTTAATTTAATGACCTCAAAAATCTATCTATAATTACAAGCACCTGCATTGATGGAGAAGCACATGACAGCAACACACGAGGCGGTAAAGACCCGCCACAAGGAGACGTCACTCATTTTCCCGGTTCTGGCACTGGCTGTGCTGCTCTTCTGGGGAAGCAGTCAGTCACTGCCAGTGGTGGTTGGTATCAATATTCTTGCCCTGGTCGGCATCTTAACCAGCGCATTTAGCGTTGTTCGCCATGCGGACGTCCTGGCCCACCGTCTGGGCGAGCCGTACGGATCGTTAATTCTCAGCCTTTCCGTTGTTATTCTCGAAGTCAGCCTGATTTCCGCCCTTATGGCGACCGGCGATGCTGCGCCAACGCTGATGCGCGATACGCTCTATTCGATCATCATGATTGTAACGGGCGGCCTGGTGGGCTTCTCTCTGCTGCTGGGCGGGCGCAAATTTGCGACCCAGTATATGAACCTGTTCGGCATTAAACAGTATCTTATCGCCCTCTTCCCGCTGGCGGTTATCGTGCTGGTCTTCCCGATGGCGCTGCCGGGTGCAAACTTTTCCACCGGGCAGGCGCTGCTGGTCGCACTGATTTCCGCCGCCATGTACGGTGTGTTCCTGTTGATTCAGACCAAAACGCACCAGAGTCTGTTTGTGTACGAGCATGAAGACGACGGTGACGATGATGACCCGCACCACGGCAAGCCATCGGCCCACAGCAGCGCGTGGCATACGGTTTGGCTGATCGTGCATCTGATTGCGGTGATTGCCGTCACCAAGATGAACGCTAACCCGCTGGAGACGCTGTTAACCGAGCTGAACGCGCCGGTGGCGTTTACCGGCTTCCTGGTGGCGCTGCTGATCCTGTCCCCTGAAGGGCTGGGCGCGCTGAAAGCGGTGTTGAATAATCAGGTGCAGCGCGCAATGAACCTGTTCTTCGGCTCCGTACTGGCGACGATTTCACTTACCGTACCGGTGGTGACGCTGATTGCCTTTATGACGGGCAACGAGCTGCAGTTTGCGCTGGGCGCGCCGGAGATGATTGTGATGGTCGCCTCGTTGCTGCTGTGCCAGATTTCGTTCTCAACCGGGCGCACCAACGTGCTGAACGGCGCGGCGCATATGGCCTTGTTTATTGCGTATTTAATGACAATTTTTGCGTAGCCTTTTTGCCCAGCGACGCTTCGCTTGCAGGGCCTACGGGTTTTGTAGGCCGGGTAAGCGCAGCGCCACCCGGCAATATGCCCCATAAAAAACCCGCCGAAGCGGGTTTTTTTATTAGTTGCTGGTATCCAGTTCGTCGAAGCTCTTCACCAGATCGTCAATCGCTTTGATCTGTTTCAGGAACGGCTCCAGCTTGTCCAGCGGCAGCGCGGATGGGCCGTCGCATTTCGCGTTAGCCGGATCCGGGTGCGCTTCAATGAACAGGCCGGCCAGACCGGTCGCCATGCCGGCGCGCGCCAGCTCGGTCACCTGAGCGCGACGGCCGCCGGACGCGGCGCCGAACGGGTCGCGGCACTGCAGAGCGTGCGTCACGTCGAAAATCACCGGAGACTGGCCGGAGACATTTTTCATTACGCTGAAGCCCAGCATATCGACAACCAGGTTGTCGTAACCGAAGTTTGCGCCACGGTCACACAGGATCACCTTGTCGTTTCCGCCTTCGATAAATTTATCGACGATGTTGCCCATCTGGCCTGGGCTGACGAACTGGGGTTTTTTCACGTTAATCACGGCACCGGTTTTCGCCATCGCCGCAACCAGGTCAGTCTGACGCGCCAGGAATGCCGGAAGCTGAATCACGTCCACCACGTCTGCCACCGGCTGCGCCTGTGAGGCTTCATGCACGTCGGTGATCACTTTCACGCCAAAGGTCTGCTTCAGCTCCTGGAAAATTTTCATTCCCTCTTCCAGGCCCGGGCCACGGTAAGAGTTGATGGAGGAGCGGTTGGCTTTGTCAAAAGAGGCCTTAAACACGTACGGGATGCCCAGCTTCTGGGTCACGGTCACGTAGTGTTCGCAGATACGCATGGCGAGATCGCGGGATTCCAGCACGTTCATGCCGCCAAACAGTACGAACGGCAGGTCGTTTGCTACCTTGATATCACCAATGCTAACCACTTTTTGTTTCATAGGATCGCCTTATTCAGGTGTGAATCGGAATTAAGATTAATGCAGTGTAATTTGTTTGTGCGAGATCGCGTTGATCTGCGCACGAATCATTTCGCTAATGGGATCTTCCGGACACTGCTCAACGAAATAATTCAAATCATTCAGCGCCACGTGTTCACAGTCGAGCTGCGCGTAGATCAGCCCACGATCGCGAATTTCGTACGGGTCTTCCGGGTTGAACTGCAGCAGCACTTCGCTGGCGCGCAACGCCAGCTCCATCTGACGCTCTTCCATTAACGCAGACTTCAGCGTATCCAGCAGCTTGCGAATCACTTCCGCGTTATCCGCCTCGTCGAGATCTTCGTTGAACAGTTCAGCCACCGGGCTGATATTGCCTTTCAGCCACACGTCCAGCGTATGTTCATCCAGCGTGTCGCCGTTGAAGGGATTAATGAGCCACATTTCACCGTCCAGCCACTCAGCGCGCAGGATCATCTGCGTCGGGAAAATGACCGGGACCAGCGGAATATCCAGACGGTGCGCGACCCACAGCAAAATAGAGCCCAGCGCCACGGCGCTGCCCTGACGATTTTTTAAGACCTGGTCCAGCCATAACGCGTCAGACAGGCGATACACGCCCCGCGTGTCGCAGAAACCCCATTCGCCGTAGAAAAGCTCCAGCAGCTTCTCTAATTGCCAGTCTTGCGGGCGAGCCTGATTAATCTCTTCACGCGCCAGGCTGACCAGATTCTCCAGCTCATCGTAGACAAACTGCGACGTAAAATCGTCGCGAATCATCTCAGAAATCAGGATCATGCCATCGCAAAGCGGCACTTTATTAAATTCGAAATCGGCTAAGGACCTCATGACTTACCCCAGTAACGGTATTCTTGTGGTGGCGAGTTTAATGATGATGTACAGCACCACCAGACCCAGCAGAAAGGCGATAAACCCGACCTGCTGGCTGCGCGGACGACGACGCCCAAGCGCGATAAAACCCAAAACGATGTAGATGATAACGCCAAACAGCTTTTCAGTCAGCCATGCACCTTTATCAGTAAATGGCAGATAGCCGGTCTTCAACATGAGTCCGGCGCCGGAAAGGAGCAATAGCGTGTCGATGCAGTGCGGCGCGATACGCACCCAGCGGGCATCCATCAGCGGATTGTTGCTGTAGCGCCACCAGTAACGGACGATGAAAAAGCTGACGGTCAGCGCAACGGAAATGAGGTGGACGGTAATGAGCACGGTAAACAGGCTCATAGCCACTGCCCCAGCGTCAGGCGTTCGTTGCCGCCGTAGTCGCGGCAGGTTTCGACAGCGGCGTAGCCAGCTTGCGTAAACAGTGCCCGAACGCCCTCTCCCTGCGTCCAGCCATGCTCCACGAGCAGCCAGCCGCCGGGAAGTAAATGTTCCCGTGACGTTGTCACAATGTGTTCGAGATCGGCTAATCCCGCGTTGGCGGCCACGAGCGCCGTCAGCGGTTCGAAGCGCACGTCTCCCTGCGCAAGGTGCGGGTCATGTTCGTCGATATAGGGAGGATTGCTGACAATCATCGCAAATGAGCGATTCTCCAGCGCGGCAAACCAGCTGCTTTGCAGCACCGTCACGTTGCGAAGCCCGAGACGTTCCACGTTACGCTGCGCCAGCGCCACCGCATCGGACATCACATCCACCGCCGTTACCGCGCAGTCGGGCCGCTCGGTGGCCAGCGCCAGCGCGATAGCACCGGTGCCGGTACCGAGATCGAGAATGCTGCAGGCCGCCGCAGGTAAACGCGCCAGCGCCTGCTCCACCAGGCACTCGGTGTCCGGACGCGGGATCAGCGTCGCCGCCGAGACGTACAGCGGTAACGACCAGAACTCACGCTCACCGACCAGATGCGCCACCGGCTCGCCGGTTTTACGGCGAGCAAGCAGCGCGGCGAGCTGCGCTTCCTGTTCCGCGGTCAGTTCGGTTTCGCCAAAAGCCAGCAGATACGTGCGGGCTTTACCCGTCACGTGCTCAAGCAAAATCTCGGCGTCGCGTTTCGGGCTTTCGCTTTCTGAAAGCTCACCGGCCGCCTCACGTAACCAGCGCTGAAAATCCATTATTCCTGCTCGGACAGCGCCGCCAGCTGGTCGGCCTGGTATTCCTGCACGATAGGCTCGATCAGCATATCCAGCTTCCCTTCCATCACCTCGTCCAGACGGTACAGCGTCAGGTTGATGCGGTGATCGGTTACGCGCCCCTGCGGGAAATTGTAGGTGCGGTTACGGTCGCTGCGATCGCCGCTGCCCAGCAGGTTACGCCGCGTAGACGCTTCCGCCTGCTGGCGCTTCGCCATTTCGGCTGCGTGGATACGCGCGCCCAGCACGGACAACGCCTTGGCTTTGTTTTTGTGCTGCGAACGCTCGTCCTGACATTCGACGACGATGCCGGTCGGCAGGTGGGTAATACGGATGGCGGAGTCGGTGGTGTTAACGTGCTGACCGCCCGCGCCAGAGGAGCGGAACGTATCAATACGCAGGTCCGCCGGATTGATGTCGGGCAGTTCAGCTTCCGGCAGCTCCGGCATCACCGCAACCGTACAGGCGGAGGTGTGAATGCGGCCCTGAGATTCGGTGGCCGGCACGCGCTGCACGCGGTGACCGCCGGATTCAAACTTGAGACGACCGTACACGCCGTCGCCGCTGATCTTGGCGATAACCTCTTTGTAGCCACCATGTTCGCCTTCGTTGGCGCTCATGATCTCCACGCGCCAGCGACGCGATTCGGCGTAGCGGCTGTACATGCGGAACAGATCCCCGGCAAACAGCGCCGCTTCGTCACCGCCGGTACCGGCACGCACTTCCACAAACGCGTTACGCTCGTCGTCCGGATCTTTCGGCAGCAGAAGCACCTGAAGCTGCTGCTCCATCTCTTCAGAACGCGCTTTCGCATCCTGCAACTCTTCCTGCGCCATCTCGCGCATTTCAGGATCGTCGAGCATCATCTGCGCGGTTTCGATATCTTCCTGAACCTGTCGCCAGTCGGTAAAGCATTTAGAAACATCACTTAACTGCGCGTATTCACGCGAGAGCGCGCGAAAACGTTCCTGGTCCGCAATGGTCCCGGCATCCCCGAGCAGCGCCTGTACTTCTTCATGGCGCTCGTGCAGAGCTTCCAGTTTAGCGACGATAGAAGGCTTCATAGGCGTAAGTGCACCTTGTCTTAGAAAATGGGTATAGGGCGCTATTCCAGCCCGAGGCTGTTGCGCAGAATAGTCAGGCGTTCATCATCCCCGTCACGGGCAGCCTGCTGAAGAGATTTGGTTGGTGCATGGATCAGGCGGTTGGTCAGTTTCCACGCCAGATCCTGCATAATCGCATTGGCGTCGCCGC
This sequence comes from Enterobacter asburiae, assembly GCF_007035645.1. Taxonomy (NCBI): domain Bacteria; kingdom Pseudomonadati; phylum Pseudomonadota; class Gammaproteobacteria; order Enterobacterales; family Enterobacteriaceae; genus Enterobacter; species Enterobacter asburiae. Next base: position 1,897,820 of record NZ_AP019632.1, on the reverse strand, counting down.
CCTGTTCAAGGGCTGCTAACGCTTTGGCAGTCAGGTCATCACGCACCTGCTCCGCCTGCCCGCGGTACTCGCGGATGGTCTCGCTGACGCTTTGCGCGCGCAGCCAGGCCATAAACTCACTGGTTTCCTGCTCAACGATGGTTTCCGCCTGAACCGCCGCCGCTTTACGCTGGGCAAGGTTGTGCGAAATGATGCTTTGCAGGTCATCCACGCTGTAGAGATAGGCATTAGGCAGCTTTCCCACTTCCGGCTCAACATCGCGCGGGACGGCGATATCCACCAGCAGCATCGGCTGATTACGGCGGGACTTCAGGGCACGCTCCACCATCCCTTTTCCGATAATCGGCAGCGGGCTGGCGGTAGAACTGATAATAATGTCCGCCTCTTTCAGGCGTTCATCGATGTCGCTCAGGGCAACCACCTCTGCCCCCACTTCATCCGCCAGCACCTGCGCGCGTTCGCGGGTGCGGTTAGCGATAATCATCTTTTTCACTTTATGCTCGCGCAGATGGCGCGCCACAAGTTCGATGGTTTCGCCCGCCCCCACCAGCATCACGGTGACGGTAGAAAGGGATTCAAAGATTTGGCGTGCAAGGGTGCAGGCCGCGAAAGCAACAGAAACCGCACTGGCACCAATGTCGGTTTCGGTTCGCACACGCTTCGCCACGGAGAACGACTTCTGGAACATGCGCTCCAGCTCGCTGGCCTTCAGATGCCCTTTTTGCGAATCCGCAAAGGCTTTTTTCACCTGACCCAGAATTTGCGGCTCGCCCAGCACCAGCGAATCCAGCCCGCTGGCGACGCGCATCAGATGGCTGACGGCATCGTTGTCCTGATGCCAGTACAGGCTGTTGCGCAGCTCGTCTTCATTGAGGTTGTGGTAGTCACATAGCCAGCGGATCAGCGCTTCGTGCAGGTTGTCCTGCTCTTCCACGCTTAAATACAGCTCGGTACGGTTGCACGTCGAGAGCACCACGCCACCCTGCACCATAGGCTGTGCAAGCAGGCTGTCCAGCGCCAGGTCAAGCGTATCCGGCGAAAACGTCACGCGTTCTCGCAGCGAAACCGGAGCCGTTTTGTGGTTGATGCCGAGTGCTAATAGGGTCATGTTGAGCGGGAGTAGTACCAGCGTTAATAAGGTTAGCAGAACGCATCATACAGGATGCGCGAGATCAATAAAAGGGACTGCCCCCTTTCGGAGTAATAGGTTACACAACCCTTTGAGATAATTTGAACGTAGACGGTAGCCCCCTTCGACGCTAGCATTAACAGTTATAACTGCAACGTATCTCAAGGATTTGTCCTCATTATGACCCGACTGATTCGCCTGCTGCCGCTGGCAGCACTGGTTCTGACCGCCTGTACCGTCACCCAACCAAAAGGCCCGGGCAAAAGCCCTGATTCACCGCAGTGGCGTCAGCATCAGCAGGACGTCCGTAATTTGAACCAGTACCAGACCCGCGGCGCTTTCGCTTATCTCTCTGACGAGCAAAAGGTTTATGCCCGCTTCTTCTGGCAGCAGACGGGGCAGGACAACTACCGCCTGCTGCTGCTGAACCCGCTGGGCAGCACCGAGCTGGAGCTTATCGCCAAACCGGGCGAAGCGCAGATCACCGATAACAAAGGCCAGCACTATACCGCGACCGATGCCGAAGAGATGATTGGCAAGCTGACCGGGATGCCTATCCCGCTCAACAGCCTGCGCCAGTGGATCCTTGGCCTACCGGGCGAGGCAACTGACTACACCCTTGACGATCAGTACCGTCTGAGCCAGGTGAACTACACCCAGAACGGCAAAACCTGGAAAGTGGTGTACAGCGCCTATGACAGCAAGAGTAAACCGTCGCTGCCATCAAACATGGAGCTGACCCAGGGCAGCCAGCGTATCAAGCTGAAAATGGACAACTGGATCGTTAAATGATGACCCACTGGCCCTCTCCGGCAAAGCTGAACCTGTTTTTATACATCACCGGCCAGCGTGCTGACGGTTATCACACCCTGCAGACGCTGTTTCAGTTTATTGACTATGGCGACACGATCTCCATTGAACTGCGCCAGGACGGGCAGATTTGCCTGCTAACGCCTGTCGAAGGCGTGGCGCATGAGGACAACCTGATCGTGCGCGCCGCGCGTCTGCTGATGAAAGCCGCGGCGGAATCGGGCCGTCTGCCCGCGGGAAGCGGTGCGGATATCCGTATCGAGAAACGCCTGCCGATGGGCGGCGGTCTGGGCGGCGGCTCATCCAACGCCGCCACCGTGCTGGTTGCGCTGAACCACCTCTGGGGCTGCGGGCTGTCGAAGGACGAACTGGCAGCCCTGGGCCTGACGCTGGGGGCGGATGTCCCGGTGTTTGTGCGCGGTCATGCGGCCTTTGCTGAAGGCGTGGGTGAGATCCTCTCCCCGGCTGAACCGCCGGAGAAGTGGTATCTGGTTGCCCATCCTGGCGTGAGCATTCCGACGCCGGTCATCTTTAAAGATCCTGACCTGAAAAGGAATACCCCGGTTCGGTCAATAGAAACGTTATTAAATTGTGAATTCAGCAACGATTGCGAGGATATCGCAAGAAAACGTTTTCGCGAGGTTGATGCGGTGCTTTCCTGGCTGTTAGAATACGCGCCGTCGCGCCTGACTGGTACAGGAGCCTGTGTCTTTGCTGAATTTGACACCGAATCCGCCGCTCGTCAGGTGCTTGAGCAAGCGCCGGTTTGGCTGCATGGTTTTGTAGCTCGCGGGATGAACACCTCCCCCCTACAGCAGACCATTCTGGCGCAGACTGAGTTTCGGTGACAACGTCACCCTGTTCCAGACGTTGCATCGCGCTCTTTAATACACCGCCTGGATAGCCTTCGCCTGGCCCGCACAGTTTGCGGCGAACGCTATCCACCACTGGACGCATGCCTGAGGTTCTTCTCGTGCCTGATATGAAGCTTTTTGCTGGTAACGCCACCCCGGAACTAGCACAACGTATTGCCAACCGCCTGTACACTTCCCTCGGCGACGCCGCCGTAGGTCGCTTTAGCGACGGCGAAGTCAGCGTACAAATTAACGAAAATGTACGCGGTGGTGATATTTTCATCATCCAGTCCACCTGTGCTCCAACGAACGACAACCTGATGGAATTGGTTGTTATGGTCGACGCCCTGCGTCGCGCTTCAGCAGGCCGTATCACTGCTGTAATCCCTTACTTCGGCTATGCCCGTCAGGACCGTCGCGTCCGTTCCGCACGTGTGCCAATCACCGCTAAAGTTGTCGCTGACTTCCTGTCCAGCGTCGGCGTTGACCGCGTACTGACCGTTGACCTGCACGCAGAGCAGATCCAGGGCTTCTTCGACGTCCCGGTTGATAACGTATTCGGCAGCCCAATCCTGCTGGAAGACATGCTGCAGCTGAACCTGGATAACCCAATCGTGGTTTCTCCGGACATCGGCGGCGTGGTACGTGCCCGCGCTATCGCTAAGCTGCTGAACGATACCGACATGGCGATCATCGACAAACGCCGTCCGCGCGCTAACGTTTCTCAGGTGATGCACATCATCGGTGACGTTGCTGGCCGTGACTGCGTGCTGGTTGACGACATGATCGATACCGGCGGCACGCTGTGTAAAGCAGCTGAAGCGCTGAAAGAGCGTGGTGCCAAGCGCGTATTCGCTTACGCGACTCACCCGATCTTCTCCGGTAACGCGGTAAACAACCTGCGCAACTCCGTCATTGACGAAGTTGTGGTATGCGATACCATCCCACTGAGCGACGAGATCAAAGCACTGCCAAACGTGCGTACGTTGACCCTGTCCGGGATGCTGGCCGAAGCGATTCGTCGTATCAGCAACGAAGAATCCATCTCAGCAATGTTCGAACACTAATCGAACACGGCCGAAAAACCCGCTGCGGCGGGTTTTTTTGTCTCCGGGTTTTATTTGTATGATTAATGCCTCCTTCACCTGCCATTCACATGACAGATGATGCGCATACGGATGATAGATAATTGTGAAAAACGTAACCTCCTCACATGTTCTGCCCTTTCGCGCCCTCATCGACGCCTGCTGGAAAGAGAAGTACACCTCGTCACGCTTTGTCCGTGACCTGATTGCCGGGATCACCGTCGGCATTATCGCCATCCCGCTGGCGATGGCGCTGGCGATTGGCAGCGGCGTTGCGCCGCAGTACGGTCTGTACACCTCGGCCGTTGCCGGGATAGTCATTGCCCTGACGGGCGGCTCGCGCTTCAGCGTCTCCGGCCCGACCGCCGCCTTCGTGGTGATCCTCTACCCGGTTTCACAGCAGTTTGGTCTGGCAGGCCTACTGGTCGCCACTCTGATGTCCGGCGTCTTTTTGATTCTGTTTGGTCTGGCCCGCTTTGGTCGCCTGATTGAATATATTCCCCTTTCCGTAACGCTGGGATTCACATCGGGGATTGGTATCACCATCGGAACCATGCAGATCAAGGATTTCCTCGGCCTGCAGATGCCCCACGTACCGGAGCACTACCTGCAAAAAGTGGGGGCGCTGTTTATGGCGCTGCCGACGGCCAACCTGGGCGACGCCGCCATCGGGATTGTGACGCTGGGCACGCTGATCGTCTGGCCTCGCCTCGGTATTCGTCTGCCGGGCCATCTGCCCGCGCTGCTGCTGGGCTGCGCGGTGATGGCGATCGTCAATATGTTCGGTGGTCACGTCGCGACTATCGGCTCGCAGTTCCACTATGTTCTGGCGGACGGTTCACAGGGTAGCGGCATTCCGCAACTGCTACCGCAGCTGGTGCTGCCGTGGGACATGCCCGGCTCCAGCTTCACCCTAAGCTGGGATTCCCTGCGAGCCCTGCTTCCCGCCGCGTTCTCTATGGCAATGCTGGGGGCGATTGAATCCCTGCTCTGCGCCGTCGTTCTGGACGGGATGACCGGCACCAAGCACAAAGCCAACAGCGAACTGGTCGGTCAGGGATTAGGCAACCTCGTCGCGCCGTTCTTCGGCGGTATTACCGCAACGGCAGCCATCGCCCGTTCTGCGGCCAACGTGCGCGCGGGTGCAACCTCACCGGTTTCGGCGGTTATCCACTCCGTGCTGGTGATCCTCGCCCTGCTGATCCTCGCCCCGCTGCTCTCCTGGCTACCGCTTTCCGCCATGGCCGCCCTGCTGCTGATGGTGGCCTGGAACATGAGCGAGGCGCACAAGGTGGTGAACCTGCTTCGTCGCGCGCCGAAAGACGACATCATCGTGATGCTGATCTGCATGTCGCTGACCGTGCTGTTCGATATGGTTATCGCCATCAGCGTCGGGATCGTGCTGGCTTCCCTGCTGTTTATGCGCCGTATCGCGCAGATGACGCGCCTTTCCCCGGTTAACGTCGAGGTGCCTGACGATGTGCTGGTGCTGCGCGTGATTGGTCCGCTGTTCTTCGCCGCGGCGGAAGGTCTGTTCAGCGATCTGGAGTCCCGCATCGCGGGCAAACGGGTTGTGGTGCTGAAATGGGATGCCGTACCGGTGCTGGATGCAGGCGGCCTGGATGCCTTCCAGCGCTTTGTGAAACGTCTGCCGGAAGGCTGCGAGCTGCGGGTGAGTAACCTGGAGTTTCAGCCGCTGCGCACCATGGCGCGCGCGGGCGTACAGCCGATCCCTGGCCGACTCTCCTTCTACCCTAACCGTGAAGCCGCGTTAGCGGATCTGTGAGTCTCATGATGCAGAGAAACGTCTCTGCATCATCACCCCGATCGCCTGCTGGAGCCATGCAAGCACGGCAGGCGTCATCCAGGTTCCTTTCATCAGGTGCGGCTCCTGCTGCATGGCAGTACGAAACTTTTGCTGAGTTTCCGGGTTCTTGCCCGCGTAAGACTGGAACAATGCCAGCCAGTTTTCAGCCAGCTTTTGCGCCTCCTCACAGGCAGGATCGATATTTTCCCGCTGCGCCTGATGCAGTTTTGCCACCAGCGGCGGCCACTCCATCATGCGGTCAAAGTAGTGTGCCCGGGTAAAGGCCATCTCTTCGGCAGTGAGATACTTCTCCCATATGCAGAGCTTAGACTCAGCAAACGCGCGCGTGATGTAATCCGTCATCTCCGGCGTGATGCCGGTCTGCGCCTGCATCTGCGGTTCAACGCTGTGCATCTCGTTCAGCCGGGTGAGAAACTCCGGCTTGCCCGCCGTGTCCTGCTCAAGGCGCTCCATCCAGCGCGTCGCCAGATCCATCGCCCGGGCGTCAGTAGCGGGTATATGGTGCTCCAGCAGCGTGTTGGCCTCTGCAACCAGCCCTGACCAGATAGCCGTCAGCGCATCCTTCTGCACCGCAAACGGCAGCTGCTGTAACTCTTCTTTGCTAAACCAGCGATCGTACATATTCATTAACTCCAGAGTCTGTAGCCAGGATTCCAGATCCGGCGTCGCATCGTCGAGAAGCCCGGTTCGCAGCTCCACCAGCCGATCGCGCAGCGTATGTATGCTGCGCAGCTGTTTATCCAGCAGCGTGATTTGCGCATCGAGTAACTCGGTTAACGACAGCGACTCCTGTTCCAGGAAATCCCTGATTTCAGCAAGTTCCAGCCCCGCTTTTGCCAGCGCCTGGATCATATGCAGACGCTGGACATCCGCCAGGTTGTAAAGCCGGTAACCTGCCGCGCTTCTGGCAGAAGGCAGCAACAATCCTGTTTGCTCATAGTGGTGCAATGTCCGCACGGTGATCCCGGCGCGTTTCGCCAGCTCACCCACCTGAATCAACATAACTGCTCCTTTTTCTTTGCAAGTGACGCCACTCTGGAGCCTTACGTTACGTGAGGGTCAACCCTTGATGCAAAAAAAAACGACTCCCTCGGGAGCCGTTTCGGCGTTCTTTATCGTAGCACTAGCTGTGCTTATGCTGATCGCGACGACAGCGTTTGTCGTAGTGGCGCACCCACCAGTATTTATCGCAGACTTCCTCATGCCCGCTCACGCGCGCCCCGGCCAGCCACAATACCGCACCAACGAAGATGCTCAATATCGCGCCGTGCGCGAAGTATTGCGGGAGGTCAATCTGAGGTAACTGGTTTAAAATGGAATAACCCACGCCGGCTACCATCACGAACAGCCCCAATCCCATCAGTACGTTACCGAGTAACGAAGCGTTTTTGCGTTTCATGTGTCACCTCCGGAACTTTGGGTTGTCAGGGGAAAAGCCCCTAATCCTTGTGTGTAAAGTATAGACAACGCCCCTTTTATGAGTTGCGTGAATGATCACAATTACAGATAAGTCCCAAACAAAAGTTTACAAATAAGGCTTTGAACAGCTTGAAATTCTAATGGTTCAAATCAGAAATTATTCGTATTTCGCTGGGAAGATCGCAGAATTTTGTCAAGCGGCGCGCCAGACAGTAAACTACGCGCCAGATCTGGAACCCATTAGGAATTGAATCGTGACGATTAAACTGATTGTCGGCCTCGCCAACCCCGGCGCAGAGTATGCGGCCACCCGCCACAACGCCGGGGCATGGTACGTCGATCTGCTGGCCGAGCGGTTACGTGCTCCCCTGCGTGAAGAACCTAAATTCTTCGGGTATACCTCACGTATCAACCTTGCTGGCGAGGATGTTCGTTTACTGGTGCCCACCACCTTTATGAACCTGAGTGGTAAAGCGGTGGCGGCAATGGCAACGTTTTATCGCATCAATCCGGATGAAATCCTGGTCGCACACGATGAGCTGGATCTCCCGCCCGGCGTGGCAAAATTCAAGCTGGGCGGCGGGCACGGCGGCCACAACGGCCTCAAAGACATCATCAGCAAGCTGGGCAATAACCCGAATTTCCACCGTTTGCGCGTTGGAATCGGCCATCCGGGCGATAAAAACAAAGTTGTCGGTTTCGTACTCGGTAAGCCCCCGGTTTCTGAGCAGAAACTGATTGACGAGGCGGTAGACGAAGCGGCGCGCTGCACTGAAATCTGGCTGAAAGATGGGTTAACCAAAGCGACAAACCGCTTACACGCTTTCAAAGCGCAATAATCCGCCCGATTCGGCTTTTTTACCGCGCGTCATGCGGGTTACGTGTATAATAGGCGTAGTTATTTACTTTTCATCAATCGGTTATCGTTAACGGATTGATTATCAAGATATTAAGGTGATTTAGAAATGGGATTCAAATGCGGTATCGTCGGTCTGCCAAACGTGGGCAAATCCACCCTGTTTAACGCGCTTACCAAAGCGGGTATCGAAGCGGCGAACTTCCCGTTCTGTACCATCGAACCTAACACCGGCGTTGTGCCAATGCCGGACCCGCGTCTGGACCAGCTCGCGGAAATCGTTAAGCCGCAGCGCATTCTGCCAACCACCATGGAATTCGTGGACATCGCGGGCCTGGTAAAAGGCGCGTCCAAAGGTGAAGGCCTGGGTAACCAGTTCCTGACCAACATTCGTGAAACCGAAGCGATCGGCCACGTTGTGCGCTGCTTCGAGAACGACAACATCATCCACGTTAACAACAAAGTGGATCCGGCTGACGACATCGACGTCATCAACACCGAGCTGGCGCTCTCTGACCTCGACACCTGCGAACGCGCTATTCACCGCGTGCAGAAGAAAGCCAAAGGCGGCGACAAGGACGCGAAAGCGGAACTGGCTGCGCTGGAAAAATGTCTGCCACAGCTTGAAAACGCGGGCATGCTGCGCGCGCTGAAAAACCTGACTGAAGAAGACAAGGCGGCGATCAAATACCTGAGCTTCCTGACCCTGAAGCCAACCATGTACATCGCCAACGTTAACGAAGACGGTTTTGAGAACAACCCGTACCTCGACAAAGTGCGTGAAATCGCGGCGGCTGAAGGTTCTGTGGTTGTGGCGGTTTGCGCTGCAGTTGAATCCGACATCGCTGAGCTGGACGACGCCGACCGTGAAGAGTTCATGGCCGAGCTGGGTCTGGAAGAGCCGGGCCTGAACCGCGTGATCCGCGCGGGCTATGAGCTGCTGAACCTTCAGACCTACTTCACCGCTGGCGTGAAAGAAGTGCGTGCGTGGACGATCCCTGTGGGTGCGACAGCTCCTCAGGCGGCCGGTAAGATCCACACCGACTTCGAGAAAGGCTTTATTCGTGCGCAGACTATCGCGTTTGAAGACTTCATCACCTACAAGGGTGAGCAAGGCGCGAAAGAAGCAGGCAAGATGCGTGCGGAAGGGAAAGACTACATCGTTAAAGATGGCGATGTGATGAACTTCTTGTTTAACGTTTGAGTTGTTTTGAATGAAAAAAATCCACGCTTTGGCGTGGATTTTTATTCCGAGATAAATTCCCCGGTTAATACTAAATTTAAAAAATCCCTTCTTTGAGAGGATAATCTTTTATTCCTCCCCAAGGGTCATCTAGCAAAAACTTAGCAGCAATAGCTTCTTTTGCCGGCACAAGAGTGAAATTATAATAAATTTCATCTCCTTCACAAATCTCATAAAAGAGTGAATAAACTTCATCGTTCACATCTATATTTAAATCGAATTTCTCAGTTGCAGAAGCGATTTGAAGCTTATCTTTATCCGTAATGAAAAATGGCACAACAATACAGCGCTGAGCATTTTCATCCATTTTAAAACTATTCTCTATTTTGATATTGACGTTTGCTCCAAACGCGTCCTCTGGTAATGGATCGAATATAACATAATCCTTGTGTAGAACAGCACCTTGAGAAACATTGCCTTTTCCCCACTGACTCAGCTTTTCGTCATAGTCTCGGGATCGTAACACTATTTGACTATGTGAAATTAGTAGATCTACTTTTTGCATGCTCTTATCACTCATAATATTACATCGTATTTTATTTTTGTTGTATCTGGCAGTTCTGAAAAAATAATCTATATTTGAACTATTTTTTAAAAAAATGCACGATTTGGCGTGGGTTTTCCAAAATACTGAACTAGGCGTTTAATAAAAGCAAAACTATAACATAAATATACTATTACTTTCTTTATCAATTTCCAGGCTTCCTAATGCTCCAAGATCTAAAGAATAAATATCATCAGTACCCTTGCACAGATTCAAAAAATACCCAAGATCACCATCTTGACCAATCAACAAAAGGTCAGGCTCAACCTCTTGGATTGCATATGCATTATTTCTTTCAAGCAAATCAAAACAATTGAAAACATAAAGCTGGTCACCATTTGCTCGTTGAATTTCATAAAAGTCAGCGTACTTGACGTTCTCAATTATAAAGCATTTATATTCAGATGGTAAAGAAATGTGCATAAGCTTTTCAATTTCATTTAGCTGATCAATTAAATTTTGTTTTTCCATACCAACTTGCCTTTAAGCTAATAAGTCATATATAAAATAAACATTATTACTATTAAACTATTTCTATTGGTCAAAATATTTATACGAATCCCTAAGCGATTTTCTTCCCTGCTGTTTTAGAACACATGCATCAATCATTTCTTTGTAACTGATATGAAACTATTGTTTCAACGTTGCATACTAATCTCCAGGCTAAGCTCTACGGGTTCGTTGAGTAGAACCTATATTAGCATATAGACTGCCTGATGCGGATTTAAGTAACTTGATTGTTGCGAACCCGCGGCTGTCTGATGACTTCCGTCAGGCGGTTGTACGTGACCTTCTCTGCAGATCCTTCGCGCAGGCAACCGTCCCGCTCTTCCCTTACCAGGTTGCGGTAGTCGTAATCCCAGCGGCGCGGCGACGACGGGCATTGCCGGTAAAGAAGTCCCGACGATGCAGTCGACCAAGGTGGTAGTACTCGCGGCGGGTGGTAAGCAGCTACGGGGGACTATTCTCAGGGTGGAGTTGTTCGTTGCGAGTATAACGACCGCTTATTAAGGGTAACGGTAAGCAAGGCGCGAAAAAAAAATAAGCAAGACACCTGCAAAAGGAAAAAAGACTATTGTTATAAATGGCTACGTGCTGAATTAATTGTTTAACATTTTTTTGGATGAAAAAATCCACGCCAGGGCGTGGATTTGCATTCAGAGATAAACTCCCTCTTCTAATGAGTTTCCAGTAATCGTTGCTTTTGTAAAGGAAACCAGAACATCTGAACCTTGCTTTTTATATTTAACTTCGTAACTACCAGGGTCTAAATAAATGAACTCACCTGAAATAGCATCTGAGTCATCAGGCTCAAGATCTCCGCCTGTGACATCTTCTCCCGCCCCAATGAAAACCTTTCCAGAAGGTACGCTTAAAAATAGTGACCCGGTATATTCATCAACATCATTTTTAATATGAACTTTATAGGCACCATCATCTCCAAGATTGAGAAATAATAGATTCCCTTTATTTATTTCTTCAACTTCATCTTCTGGAAGACTCCACCAATCTGCATCATCATTAATTCTATGCTTTAATGACATCAAATCATAAATAACTAATGTGGCAGTATCTGTTTGTATGCTTATGATTTTTCTCATGCCGTAAGTAAAAGGCCGGAAATATCTCCCCGGCCTAGTCTATTAGTTAACAAAGCTTTCTATAGATTTTATAACGCTTTTATAGAATTGAATCGACTCTTCACCGATTGGTATATTCTCAGTTGGTGAGTCAATTGTTACGCCATGCTCATCATATATTTTATTTCTGACAGGGTTTTTAAAATAATGTTGTGGTAAGATATCCACTTCGCTCGTTTCGATAGTTTTAAATGTTACGAAGTAACCGTTTTTCCAGCATGAATTATCAGTAATGATTGGCGGCAATAGCAAATTATCTTTTGCCAATACAGCATCTTCTTGAAGCGAAGATGTAAAATAGTCATATATATATATAACTATAGCATTTTTGAATGGACCGACATCTATTTTACCCAAGGAGACCATACCATAGCCTAATCGACCATCATTTAACTGAAAGTAAAAAAAATCACCTTGTTTAGGCCATTTTTTTTGCCTTTCATTTCCTGACACTACTGTTAATCTGTCGGCCATTTTACATTAATCCCATTATTTTTAAGCCAATTTTCGCCCCACGAAACAGCATCTGAGTATAACTTCCTTGTCGGACTTATGCTATTTATAGAGTTCTCAAAATGAGGGTTGTTGTGAATAACTGCTTGTTCTATGCTCCGCGCATGACCACGATTTAACGGTTCTTCAGTAATTCTAACTAATTTGTCGAACCTTTCACCATGCTGCACAGCACGGATATCAACATCCTTACTGATACCTACATAGACAGGTTTACCGTCTCTATATCCTAAATAAACATGGGTGTTATTCCCACCTTTTGCCTTTCTTTTAATCCAGTCAGCAAAAGACATGTTTCTCACTGACCGTTTAGGACTCCCATTTTTGCAAGCGGTTAAACCTATAGGATCCCCCCACCCCAGCGCATTCGGCGCATACTGGTAAAGGTTTATCCCTCCCGCCAGCCCTATCGGGTCCTGCTGCGTAAACCTTCCGCAGTCCGGGTCATAATACCGGAACAGATTGTAGTGCAGCCCTGTCTCACGGTCCAGGTATTGCCCCTGCATGCGCAGGTTCTGAGAATATCCTGATACCTGCGTCTCGCTTTCCCGCAGCAGCTTGCCCCAGGCGCTGTTCACCCCTTCCCAGCGCACCTGCCCTTCGATATCCGTCATCCGCTCCGGCGTGCCGTTGGGCTGGCAGTGGAACCAGAAGATCTCCGGAGCATCCACGCCGTCAATACGCGCCAGCGGGTCGTAGCTGTCCTGATCGCTGTAAACGTAGGTGAGCGGCACATCCCCGTGTACCTCCTGCAGCAGGCGGAACCCTTCCCAGACAAACCGGGTTGTGACCGGCTTGCCGGTTGGCTGTCCGCCCAGCATCTGGCGTCGCGTTTTGCTGATGCGTCGCCCGAGCGGATCGTAGCGGAAGCTGACCTGCGTCTGCGGTTTGTTGCGGTCCCGCGGCTGGCTGATGACCTCCGTCAGGCGATGCTCACCGTCGTAGCGGTAGTGCCAGCGGGTCTGGCCGTTCTCTTTTTCCACGGTGCGGCCGTGGATGTCATAGCGCCAGCGAATGCCGTTCAGCTGCGTCAGGCGGTTGTGCGTGACCTTCTCAGCGGATCCTTCGAGCGGGTTACCGGCAGCGTCCCAGCGCCACTGCTCCTGTCCGGGCAGCGTGCCGTCCTGAACGAGCAGGCGCCCGGCGCTGTCGTACTGCCAGCGGTACCAGCTGAACGGGTTATCGTCCCGCTCTTCCCGCACCAGGTTATTTCGGTAGTCGTAATCCCAGCGGCGGGACCAGCGGCGCGGCGACGGGCGCTGCGCATTGCCGGTAAAGACGTCCCGGCGATGCAGTCGGCCAAGACGATCGTATTCGCTGCGGGTGGTCAGCAGCCCCTGAGTGCGGCTGGTCTCCCGGTGGAGTTCGTCGCGGGTAAAGTCGGAGACCGACAGCTTATCGAGAGCAATGCTGAGCAGATGCCCGCTGCCGTAGTAAAACTGCTTGAGCTCGCGGCCGTCGGGAAGCGTGATAGAGGTGCGGTTGCCCAGCGCGTCATACTCCCACGCCAGCTCGCCGTGCTCGCCCGCCTCGCGCGTCACGCGACCAAGCGCGTCATACTCAAAGGCCAGCTCCTGCTCTGCCGCGGTGGTCCACGCGTCGGCTGCAAGCGCAGGATGCAGCCCAATCCGGCTTAACAGCCCGGACGGCGTGTAGTGATAGCGTGTCTGCCCCTCCGGCGTGGTGCGGGCGACCAGCTGGCCGCTCGCGCTCCAGGCGAAGGCATGGGTGATGGCCTCAGGATGACCGGCGGCAAACGTGCGTGCTATCGTGCGTCCGCAGGCGTCATAGCGATACTGCGAGGCTACGCCATCGAGCCCCACCTCTTCCAGCAGCAGCGAGTCCGCGCCCCAGCGGAACTGATACGCTTCGCCGTTTTCATTTTCCAGGGCAATCAGACGCCCGCGGCTGTCCCAGCGGCGACGGACCTCTTCACCCTGGGTATTACGCGTCGCGGTTAATCGCCCTGCCGCATCATATCTGAACTCACTCTCTTTACCGTCGGCGCCCGCATGCTTCACCGGCAGGCCGCGTTCGTTCCATTTGAGCGATTCCGTCCAGCCTTCCGGGCGATCGAGCTGCACCGGACGCCCTGCGGCGTCGTAGCGATATCGCGTCTCTTCCCCGTCGGCGCCAGTCTCGGCCAGCAGCCAGCCCAGCGGATGGTAGCGGTAGAGGGTAATACGCCCGGAACAGTCCGTCGAACGAACAATCTGCCCGGCCTCGTTGTACTCCTGGTAGCGGCTGTTTCCGGCGGCATCGACCTCTTCAACGACCTGGCCGAACTCGTCCCGGCGTAGCTGCGTGGTCTGCCCCATCGGGTCCACCACGCGCTTAAGCCCGTGATGTTCGTCGTACCAGAACCGGGTGGCGCTGCCGTCGGCTTCAATAATGGCCGCAGGAAGCGCGCGGTGTTCCAGCCAGGCGGTGGTGCGGGTATTGCCGTCGGCGTCGATCTCCTGAACCCGGTTGCCCATTTCGTCGTAGACGAAGGTAACGGCATTGCCGAGCGGATCGATGCGTCGCGTCAGAAGCTCGTTCTCGTTCCACTCGTAGCGCCAGTTTTCACCGCGCTCGTCAACGTAGCGGACAATCAGATTCTGCGCGTTCCAGTAGTGGCGGCGCGTCTGGCCGTCGTAGTGCTCGACGGTCGTCAGCCCGACGGCTAAATCGTAGCTAAAGCGGCAGCCGTCGCCGGTGCTGGTGCGGTTTTCCACCACGCGCCAGTGATCGAATTTTTTCCAGCGGTATTCGCTCTCCAGACCGCCCGGCATCCGGTGCCAGACCATCAGCCCGTGCTCGTTATAGCGGTACTCACGCGTCACCACGCCGGAGGCATCCGTCGCGCTCGCCAGCTGGCCGCGCGCGTCGTAGCCCCACTGCATCAGCGGCCATGTCTGGCTGCCGTCAAAATGGCTGGCAGCGGTAACACGCTGCGGGAAACGTTCATCGTCATAGCGCAGGGTGACGTCTATCGCCCGCGGCTCGTCGTGAAGGCCGACCAGCCTGCCGTGCTCGTCCCACTCCGTCAGCAGCGCGTTGCCGTATTCGTCGCTGAGGGAGGCCAGACGCAGGATAGATGGATTCGCCCGGGTCGGTTTATACAGACGCCACACCGCGCCGTCATCGTCGGCAATCGCCACGTCGCCGCTCTCATTGCGGCGGATAATGATGCCTTCGCTGATGCTGTAAAACGCGCGGTCGACAGGCGGCAGCTCGAAGCTCAGCTCGCGCCCGGTTTCGTCGAACCAGGTGGCGTTGTTGTCTTCCAGCGCCAGATAGCTGTCAAAGGTGGTTGCCCAGCCCAGACCGAACAGCCCTTCCCGGGTGGTCAGGCTGTTATAGCTGCGCTGCCAGCGAAGCGGAAAGCGCCCCGGCAGCGAGAAATCGAGCTCGTCGTCGTCATTCAGCACCTTCACGCCGGTGGCGGCGTGAACCGGGTGCGAGGAGCCAAACACGGCATTCACCGCCATATCGGCCAGCATCCCGCCGCCGGCCGCCGCCAGCGCGCAGGGCATGTTTTTCAGGATCTTACCCGGACGCCCGCGCAGCAGGGAGAGTGCAATCATCCCCAGCGCCAGACCCGGCGTTTTACCGCTTTTGATATCGCGAACCGTGAGCGTGTCCCCGCCGATGATCACGTTCGGGGAGACGTCGTCGGAAACGGTGCCTTCGCAGGTGGTGCGATCTTTGGCACGCACCGCGGGCTGCCCGTTGATGAAGACGCTTTTAGAGCCTTCCGCCAGATACTGCGGCCCGGAGTGCTTTTCGCACGCCACCTTGTCCTCTTCCAGCGGCGAGGTTCCCGCGGCGGCAGAGGCCACGCTCGGCTGCCACATTTCGCTGCCAAACTGACCGGCGGCGGATAGCAGCATGCCCGCGTAATCGGCAAAGCTGCCCGGCGACTGCGGCTCGGGGGACGGTGTATCGGCGGGCGTCAGCGTGCCTGCCGCGCGCGCGGCGGGGATTGCGTTGGTGAGAACGTTACTGGAACCGGTAGTGATTTTACCCGCAGGCGACGGCGGGAAAAGCGCATTACCTAACCCCTCAGCGGCGTTGCTGATATCGTCGGTGATCCCCGCGACGTTCGCCAGCACGCCACCGATAATTCCGCTTAACAGACAGCTGGATCCAATTGCCGCCACGCCCGCTGCGGCCGCCCCTGCGCCCAGCAATGGCGCCGCTACGGTTGCAGCTGCGCCTACCGCCGCGCCGATCACCGCATAGGCGGCACCCTCCGCCACAATGCTGGTGATGTCAGCAAAAATGCTGGAGTGAATAATCTCGTCGCCCTTACGGGCCGCCTTGTTATCGCTCATGCCTTACACATTCCGGTTGTCGTTTAGCGTCAGACTCTGCTTAAGCGCGCTCCAGCGCACCTCGTCCTCTTCGGTGAATGCCCTGAGTGCCGAGAGGGTAAAAATCATCAATACCGGTTTGCCCGGCGTCTGCACGGCCAGCTGTTTTTGCCACAGGCGCTGCCCGTTACGGTCAAAGGTGGTCTCAACTTCCAGCCCGTTAATTTTTCCGTCAGGCCCGGCTTTTACGTTCCGGAATTCGCTCTGGGCAATTTCGCCCATCTGCGGACGCAGCACATCCCACTGGCGATGGAACTCGTGTTCATAGTCGCTGCCATCGGGGATAACGCCGCGGCTGACCACCACGGACAGCCCGCTTTCGTCATCGCGAATAATGTTCATGCTGTTATCCTGCCAGGCAGCAGGAAAAAGGGAAAACGAACCTTCCTGGAGGGTGTATTTCATAAGTGAACTCGGGATGATTAATATTGTGAAAAACAAAAAGGCCAATCCATGCTGGCCCTCTGGCTGGCTGTTTTATTATTTACGCCATTGACCTGACTGTTCGACTAAAACATGGCCGCCTTTGCTGACAACCAATTTCGCAGGTGCATAATCTTGATTAGTTGTTCGTTGCAAAATGCATCGCATCAAATCTGGCAGCCCACTGCTGAATATCGGCATTAATAACCGGGCTATTATCTGAAAACTGGTAATGAATAACGTCCGACTCCGGAACCACCCAGGCCGCAAAGATTTTGCCGTCAGGATCGATAACCAGCGCTGACGCGTTCTCCAGATAGAGATCTTTTAGCCAGCCTTCAACAAACAATCCGCCACCTGCGGTGGTATGCGGTTCACCGAAGACATCAAAGTTATCAATAAAGATCTGGTAATGATTTCCCAGCAACGTCCTGAGACTGTCTGTTACTTCGCTGTCGTTAACGATGCGGCTAACCGTTTCGAGCTTATTGTATTGCGATAATTCAAGCGCCGATGACGCTTCAACGACGCCAGCCAATAAAGCCGTGCACAATACGGCTGCCAGATATTTTTTGGTCATAAATCACTCTGAAGAACCATTTTCGTAATTCATGGTTATTTTCACAACCTTACTGTCTTTAACCTCAAAAGAGAGCAATTTCTTACCCAATTCATAGGAAATCCACTGCTCCCCGGAATCATTTTCAACCTGGCCATCGCCGTATGCATTGTTCAGTGCTCTGATTGTTGAACCCACATGAACTCCACGCGGCGTTAAAATATCTGAGGCAGTCAGAGTAATCTGGGAGACGATATAATCATCAACGCTTCGTTCAGCTTTATCCCAACAGAGATTGGAAGTGAATATTGCTAAACCATCCTTTTGATGCTGGTAGAATTTATAGTTCGTTCCGTCAAAAGGAACCTCACCGACAAAATGGCCTTCAAGCGGCACGTCAATTTTACGGGCAATATCAGGAGTCCATCTGTCGCCTAATGCGACAGGCTGGCCTTTGACCTTGACGGAAAAATCCTGTTTTGTCAGAACGGGCGGCATAGCTTCTGCCAAAACCGCATTGCTGCTCAGACAGGTAAACATCAGGGCACAACAAAGAAATGTCGGAGTATGTTTTTTCACATTAGTTGTCATTCAATGAATATTGATTGCGCTTCTCACCACTGGAAACATCGCCAGGACATGGAAGCAGCGTTTCTTATTCGGCGCTTATGACGACTGAACCCAGACAGTCAGGATTTTTCACGGTGAAACTGAAGCTCACCTTTTGTCCATTCATATCTTTTGGCGCTGTATAGCTGGTCACTTCGTTCTCAGAGCGGCCTCGTGGATAATCAGTTAACGTCAGTTGCGGATAATGCTTTTTAACGGTATCGAGAGTGATGCACTGGCCTGACGGTGAAAAATTCAGTAACGGTGCCATACCGTCACTTTCTTTACTTAAACGTAAATCAATTGCAGTAATGTTCGTTCCATCCGCCAGTTTGATATCGTCGGCATTGTAGAAATTGATATATTCATTCTGTTTTGTCAGCCTGAATGACAACGGAGCGTTATCCAGACTGTTAACGGACAACGTTTTGAGTGATGCGCTCATTTGTGCAATGAACTGCCAAAGATCCTGTTTCTGCATGTTACCTCCTGCCATTCCCGTCGTTAATAAAGCCGCAAGCACCGCACCCGTTTTTAGACTATGGATAATTTTTATCATACCAACCGCCATAATAATCTTCGTAATATTGCCCTGTGGTAGACGTTTGTTCGCCTTTGCCAAAGATACGGCCTATCTGCGTACGCGCTTCACTTTCCTTTATAGCCCCCCGTTCGAGGGAATCATAAATACGATTATATTGTGTCTGATTTGCCGGATTGCCCGCAATACCGATATCCCCACCCTTGTTGGCTATGATTTCGCGCTGGACCCGGATATTGTTCAACGTTGCAGCGCCTTCATCACTGAGTGTGCTGTTGAGATAGGCGTCGCGCGAAGAAAAATCAATGTTGGGTTCATATAAAGCGTGGCCACTTTCATGTGACAAAGACTGAACAACCGCATTCGGATTACCGAGCTCGTTTTTATCAACGGTAATAACTCGCTTTTGACGATTGGCAAACGTCCCCTTACCTGCCTCACCTTCTTCAAATGTCCAGCCTCGTTTCTTTAACGTAGCTATGTCATTTTTCATGGTCGGTGATTTATCGACAAGACTATCTACATCCTTGCCATATCCGCTTGAAGGCACACCTGATGATGGGGGTGTTGCAGTTTTAGAGGTTTCGGCAGGCGCGCTTGCAGCCGCACCTGCCTTATTCTCCTTTCCCGGCGTAAATTTCGCCTGCACCGCCGCATCAATATCCCCTTTATGCCCCGATCCCGGTGCCGTTGTGCCCGGCTTGGTGCCAGAGGTATTCAGATGCAGCTTACCGCCCGTGGTGATATACCCATCCCCTTCCACGAAGAAGTTAAACTCTTTGCCGATCAGGTTAATCTTGCCGTTAGCGTTCAGCTCAATGGCGCTCTCACCGGAGACCAGCCGCAGCTTCGTCCCGGAAGCAATAACGTACTCTTCCACCGCAGCATCCAGCTTGCCTTTCCCCGTCAGGATCTCGGTTCCGCCCTTCACGGCCTGGGTTTGGTTCGCTTCCACGCGATGTAGTTCATTTTTCTTCACGTAATGGCTGCGCTCCCCGCCGACGCTGTGCGTTTCATCGTTTTTAACGCTGGTGTCCATGTTGCGCTCGGCCTGGATCCACACCTGCTCTGCGCCCGCTTTATCCTCAAACCGCAGGGCGTTGGCATTGTCGACTGAACCGTCTTTCGTGCGGCTCATAAAGCCCATCTGCGTCGCCGCGGCAGGCAGCGCCCACGGCGGCATGCTCGCGTCGTTGTACACGCGCCCGGTAATAATCGGACGATCCGGATCGCCGTTGATAAAGTCCACCACCACCTCGTCGCCGACGCGCGGGATCTGCACCCCGCCGTAGCCCTGGCCCGCCCACGCGCTCGACACGCGCACCCAGCAGGAGCTGGTGTCATCGCCTTTCGCCAGGCGGTCCCAGTGAAACTTCACCTTCACGCGACCGTATTTGTCCGTCCAGATACTCTCGCCCTTCGGCCCCACCACTTTCGCGGTCTGCGGTCCGTAGGTGCGCGGCCACGCCGTGGTCTGCGCCGGACGGTACACCA
Source organism: Enterobacter asburiae (assembly GCF_007035645.1). Taxonomy (NCBI): domain Bacteria; kingdom Pseudomonadati; phylum Pseudomonadota; class Gammaproteobacteria; order Enterobacterales; family Enterobacteriaceae; genus Enterobacter; species Enterobacter asburiae. Next base: position 1,877,915 of record NZ_AP019632.1, on the reverse strand, counting down.
CCGTCGACGGAATCACCGTGAAATCGGTGCGGTGAATGGTTTCACCCTCGCCGCTGGCGTAGCGGTTCTCTTCGAAGTGGTAACCCGCCGCCGTCACCAGATACTCGCCGTTGTCGCTGAAGAACGGCGCGTTGGTTAAGGTGAAGGTGTGCCCGGGCGCAATCCCCGCCGCCGTGGCGGTGGCCTGAATCTGCTGATGCTCCACCTGCCAGCGTTCCTGACGGATGCGGGCATAGAACTCTCCGTGGCCTTTGTCCACAAAGCGACCCGGCCAGTCGTACACGTCGATGCTGCCCGGCTTCGGCGACGCCGGGTTCTGCTGGGCCTGGAACAGCCACGCGTTCGGCTTGCGGAAGTCATAGTCGTCGAGGCTGTAAATCCCCGGCGTCACGCTGTCCTCCAGCGCCCACTGGCTGATGCCCTCTTCGTCCGTACTGCCGCCGGACGGCGTCTGGTGGTAAGGAATGACCTCATAGCCGCTGAACGGCTGATGCTGCGTGGCGGCGTCGGTGAGCACCAGGGTGTGTTTGTCCGCCTCGTGGCTGAAGTGATAGGCAATCCCCTCCAGCTCCATCAGGCGGCTGATGAAGTCCAGGCTCGACTCCTGATACTGCACGCAGTAATCCCACACCCGGTAGCTGCCGGTGAGCTTATCCTCAACGTTAACCTGATGCTCGCCCAGCAGGGTTTTCACAATCTGCGGCACCGTCTGCCCCTGGAAGATACGCAGGTTACGGTCGCGCTTCATCGGCCACAGGTCCGGCTCAACCGTCAGCTGGTACACCGCATAGCGGGTGCCCGTCAGCTCGACGGCGCTGACCGCCACGCGGGTAATCTTGCCGTTAACATAGCGGGACGTCAGCAGGTTCTGCGTCGGGATGGTCACCGTGACCGGCTGGCCCAGCAGCTTGCTGCGATCGATGCGCGCGTCCGTGCCGAGCACGGTCAGCGTCAGCGCGAACGACTCGGACATCGCCTCGCGGCCCGTCAGTTTCCAGAACAGAAGCCCCTCCACCGGGAGCTGAACGGTAATTCGGTTGAGCATAATCTTTATTCCATCTAGCTTATGCGATTCAGAAAAGAGGTTCGCATCTGTGACTGAGCGTAATTCTAAGGGTTCACCAGCCAGGTGCCCGGCTTGGTGATATCCAGCGTCTGGCCACGCGTTCTTCCGTTGCCCTGGAGTTCAATCTTCACCTCACCGGCCGGCAGCTTGAGCGAGGCATAGCCGTTGGTCGCCGGACGCAGCGCTTTTGGCTCGCCGTTCACTTTCAGCGTTTCGCCGTCGAGGATGCGGATATAGACCAGCGCAACCGGGCTCTCCACAGGCGGCGGAGTCTGCTGGGCCGTCGCCTGCTCGTTAACCTTCGCCGTTTTCGGCTTCACGTCCGGCGCGTTTGCGGCGGTTTCAGTCGGACGCGTCTCTGCCGGTGCCTGTGCAGCCTGCTCGGGAGCATCGTTACCGCCGCTGAACAGCATCGCCCCGGCGACAATACCCACCAGCACGCCTGCGGCAACCATGCCCGGGATCTTGTAGCGGCGCCAGTCGAGCAGCGAAGCCGGTTTTTCGTCCTCGACCGGAACCAGCATCGTGCCGGGCTTTTTCGCCGTCAGCACGTCGTTGATACCGGCGACCGGCATCTCAATCAGCGCGGCGAACTCGTCGATTGACTGCGGACGGTCCTCCATGTGCAGCGCCAGCGCACGGTCGATGGCCTGCAGCAGCGGAATGGAATAGCCCTGCGGCATAATTTCCACCAGCGGTTTGCAGGTATCCTGAATCGAGCGCACCACGCTGACCGGCGGCGGAGAACCCACAATCAGGGTACGCAGCACCGCACCGAGGGCGTAAATATCCGTCCACGGACCCTGCTCGCTTTCGTTATCGTCGGTGTACTGCTCGATCGGCGCAAAGCCCGGGCGCAGCATGGTTTCCGTTTCATCGGAAAGGTTACCGATGGTGCGGCGCGCGGAGCCGAAATCAAGCAGCACCGGCAGGCCGTTATCCTGGATCTGAATGTTATCCAGCGAGATGTCGCGGTGCAGATAGCCTTCGTTGTGGATGGTCTTGATCGCACCGAACAGCATCGGCAGCGTGCGGCGGATCCAGGCCTCGTTGATTAGCTCCGGCTTTTCTTCGCGCAGGCGCGAAAGCGTGGTGCCGCTGTAAAACAGCGTCCCCATGTAGGCCGTGTCGTTTTGCACCCAGAAACGCAGGACGTGCAGCAGGTTCGGGTGGTTAAAGCGCGCCAGCAGACGCGCCTCCTGAATAAAGCTGTTCAGGCCTGCGGAAAACGCTTTGCCAAAGCGCTCGCTGCGCAGCACCAGGGTCATGTCGTCGCCGCGCACGGCGAGCGAGGAAGGCATAAATTCTTTGATAGCGATAGTGCGTTCGAGCTGGTGATCCCACGCGCGATAGACGATGCCAAAACCGCCGCCGCCGATCACCTCTTTGATTTCAAACTCGTTGAAGCGGTACCCGACCGGGAGCGCGTTTGGGACAGTCCGATTGTTATCATTATCCGTCATCTTTTACAGTTCTCTTGATGATTATTACGCGGCAAACTGACAGTGAAACTCGCCCTGCTCGCAGGTGACGTGCAGACGTCGGTACTGCTCGTCGCTGCGGCTGGCGGTAAGTAAGATCTGGCTCATCTGAGGCAGCAAGGTGTTGGTCAGAATAGCATCCACCATGCGGCCACCGGACTCCACCTCGGTACAGCGCTGAACAATCTGTTCCACCACGCTGTCGTCAAACTCAGAAATAATGCTGTGATTCTCTTCCAGACGACGCTCAATGCGCTTGAGCTGCAGGCGAACAATCTGCCCCAGCATCTCGTCGCTGAGCGGGTAGTACGGCACCACCAGCAGGCGGCCCAGCAGCGCCGGTGGGAAGACCTCCAGCAGCGGCTGGCGCAGGGCGCCGCTTAACGCGTCAGGCTCCGGCATCAGCTCCGGATCGGCGCACATGGCGCTAATCAGATCGGTGCCGACGTTGGAGGTCAGAATAATGATGGTGTTACGGAAATCGATGTGGCGCCCCTCGCCGTCTTCCATCCAGCCTTTATCAAAGACCTGGAAGAAGATCTCGTGGACGTCCGGGTGCGCTTTTTCAATTTCGTCCAGCAGCACCACGCTGTACGGGCGGCGGCGCACGGCCTCGGTCAACACGCCGCCTTCACCATACCCTACGTACCCCGGAGGCGCACCTTTTAAGGTGGAAACGGTATGCGCTTCCTGGAACTCACTCATGTTGATGGTGATAACGTTCTGCTCGCCGCCGTACAGGGATTCCGCGAGCGCCAGCGCGGTTTCGGTTTTACCGACCCCGGACGGACCGCACAGCATAAAGACGCCCACCGGTTTGTTGGGATCGTCCAGCTTCGCCCGCGAGGTTTTCACGCGGCGGGCAATGAGATCAAGGCCGTGACGCTGGCCGATAACGCGCTGGTTCAGCGTGTCGGCGAGGTTGAGCACCGCGTCGATCTCGTTTTTCACCATCCGGCCCAGCGGGATCCCGGTCCAGTCAGAGACCACCGCGGCAACCACGTTTTCATCCACCGCCGCAAACAGCAGCGGTTCATCACCCTGTAGGGCGTTCAGCGCCTGCTGCTGTTCCGCCAGCTGGCCGCGCAGCTCGGCGCTATCGTCATCGCCCGCCGCGAACAGCGCCGCGCGCAGGCGGATAATCTCCTGCACCAGGCCGCGTTCTTCTTCCCAGCGCCGGGCCAGGGCTTCGCGTTTTGTTTCATACGCGTCGCGTTCGGCGAGTAAAGCGGTCACGCGATCGGCGTCGCCGGCTCCCACGCGCGCTTCGCGCTCAGCAATCTCAATCTCCACGTCCAGCGCGGCAAGGTGGCGCAGGCAGTCTTCCAGCTGCGCGGGCGGCGCGCTCTGGCTGACCGCAACGCGGGCGCAGGCGGTGTCGAGCAGCGCAACGGCTTTATCCGGCAGCTGACGCGCCGGGATGTAACGATGCGACAGCTTCACCGCCGCGCTGACCGCTTCGTCGAGCAGCAGCACCTGGTGGTGCGTCTCCAGCGGCGACACGGTGCTGCGCAGCATCAGAATGGCTTTCGCTTCGTCCGGCTCGTGGACCTGCACCGTCTGGAAACGGCGGGTCAGCGCCGGGTCTTTCTCGATGTATTTTTTGTATTCCGCCCAGGTGGTGGCGCCGATGGTGCGCAGCTGACCGCGCGCCAGGGCAGGCTTCAGCAGGTTCGCCGCATCGCCGGTCCCCTGCTGGCCGCCAGCGCCAATCAGGGTGTGGATCTCATCGATAAACAGAATGATTGGCGTGGCGCTGGACTGGACTTCGTTAATGAGCGCCTGCAGACGAGCTTCAAACTCGCCTTTCATGCCTGCGCCAGCCTGCAGCATGCCGATATCCAGCAGCCACAGCTGAATATTTTGCAGCGGCTCCGGGACGTCGCCGTCGGCGATACGCAGCGCCAGCCCTTCCACTACCGCCGTTTTCCCGACCCCGGCTTCCCCGGTCAGCAGCGGGTTGTTCTGGCGGCGACGCATCAGGATATCCACCATCTGGCGGATCTCCTCGTCGCGCCCGACAACCGGGTCAATCTTCCCTTCGCGGGCGCGGGCGGTCAGATCCTGGCCGTACTGGGCCAGCGTCCCCTGCGCCGCCGGTACCGTACCCGCCGGTGCGTCTGCGGCGGCAGCGGCCTGCTGCGTCTCTTTGCTGTTTGCGCAAATCGCGTCGAACTGCTCAATCAGCACCTCGACGTTAAGGCGGGTGAACTGCGACGAAATGCTTTTCAGCACGTTAGCCAGGTTCCAGGTTTTAAGCATGCCGATCAGCAAATGGCCGCCGCGAATACGGCTGACGCCAAACTTCAGCGAGCCGAAGACCCAGGCGCGCTCCACGGCGCTGTCAATGTGTTCGGAGAGATCGGTAACGGAACTGGCGCCACGCGGAAGGACATCCAGCGCGGCCACGATATCGCGCGTCAGCTGCTGTTCATCGAGGGCAAAGTGGCGGATGACCTGCTGCAGATCGCCATCCTGCTGCTGCATCAGCTGATGCAGCCAGTGCACCAGCTCAACGTACGGGTTGCCGCGCAGCTTGCAGAACGCAGTGGCGCTTTCCAGAGAGGTAAATAACAGCGTATCCAGTTTGCCGAAAAGCACGGCACGGCTAATTTCTGACATGTTAGTTTCCATTAACAATGATTCGGTATACGGAAGGATTACCGCTCTGCGCGATACAGCAGATCGCCACGCGGGACAGGCTGCGGCTGAAGGCCCAGCCAGGTGTTATAGCCTAATCGCCCATTGCTGCCGAGCGTGGTGCCCTGCACCGCGTCTTCACGCAGGATCACCCGCGTTTCCCATTCAAACTCCACCCCGGCGTACTGACGCACCCAGTCGCGCAGCTCGGTGACCCAAGCTTCACCCGGCAGAAAACGGTTGTACTCCTCCGCGCTCAGCGGGCCAATTTCGATGCGAAACTTGTGCTGCACGTCGCGGACGGCAACGCCGAGAAAGGCGGATTCCCCCATGCGCGGCATGCGGCGCCCTGCGCCAAGCTGCGCCTGCTCGCGCGTGGAAAGCGGCATCCACTGCGGCACGTTGCTGACCAGCTTAACCGGCGCGTTAAAATAGTTGCGCAGGATCTTCTCCAGCCCCTCCGGATCCCGCCCGTGACGGGTCAGGTGCCCGGCGTGGGTAAAGCGAGCATGCGAGCTCAGGCTGCCTTTGTTCATCTGTCCCGGCTGGCCCATGCCAATCAGCGACGCCAGGTAGCCCTCAAAGCGCCTGTTATCAGCGCGATCGAGGGAGACGGTGGGTTGCGCATCCGCCCAGGCGCGGTAAAACAGCAGCGCCAGGCGATGATGGAACAGGTCGGCAAACGCGCTGAGGCTGGTGTCCTGATGATGATAAATTCGCTCGCGGGCGTATTCGGTCATATGGACCGGCAGCGGGCCGTTCGGGCCAAACAGGCCGAAACTGAGGATAGACACCTCGTGCAGCCCGCTTTCCTCCCGCTGGCGGACCTGAGCCAGCGTCGACGGCGCAAAACTCATCGACGGCTGCTGGCCGATGCGCAGCGGCTCAAACTTCGGCAGCGGCGCGCGTCCCAGCGGGTAGCGCTCGCCGCCCTGGGCATCAATGCGCCTTAACAGCTGAAACAGGTCGTAGCGCCAGGGCGTCTCGCGAACCCCTTGCCAGAACGCGTCCGGCAGCCGGGTCAGGCGATGCACGCGCAGCGGTGCAGTGGCAGCGTCACTCATATCAGCGCCCTTTTACCCATGCGCGGCGCCCAGTAGCCAATCTCGCCGCGCTGCTGACTTTTCAGGGTGAACTCCGTAAAGCTGTTGATGGACACCAGGCGGGCAAAGAGACGTTCCATAACGCTGCCAAAGAGCCACGGGCTGGCGCCGGAAAAGGCACGCTCATCGACCGTCAGGGTAATGCCGATCCCGCGGGCGAAAACGACCGGGCCGGGTTCAGGCACGCGGCGGTGAACCGGCTCCAGCACGCAGTGGCGTACCCCCTCCACCTGACGCGCAACGGGCGTTTCTGCCAGGTTGGCGTACAGCCCTAACAGCTGGCGCAGCGCGGCCGCGCCGTCTTCGTTTTCGCTGTCCATCAGGCTGAGGTAGTTCATCTGCAGCTGGCTGATGAGCCGCCAGGTGCTGAACCCTTCCGCCAGCGCCGGACGCGGCGGCGTTGGGCCTTTGCGCAGGGTCAGGGATTTCACCGGCATGGAGTCGGCCATAATGAACTGCCCGAGCTCCTGCTGCAGCATCAGCGGCAGATCGCGGCTGGTGCAGAGCACCTCGGCAGAGATATAGCGCAGGTTTTCCTGCCACGGCGCGTGCTGTTCATCCACCAGCGAAACAAACACCTCCGAGCCGATATAGCCGGTGCGCGTGCCGTAGCGCAGGGCGTGCTCGGACAGCACGCGCTGTTCGCGGCGCAGGGAAAAATAGGCCCCGTAGTTGCCCGCATCGCCGCTCCAGGTGCTCCAGAATGGACGAAACGTCTGGTCATCGCGCTGGCCGTCCGCGCTGCCATAGATTTTTTTGACCGCGTAAATTTCATAATCCAGCGGACGAATGTTATCCACCACCAGATGGTATTCATGCTGGCCTTCATTCAGCTTCTGACGCGCCGCGACCTTTGGGAAAAGGTTGATGACCGGGGTACAGTGCAGCGCCAGATGGCTGGCATCAACCACGCGCTCCAGCTGTTCATCCGATTTATCCAGCAGAATGAAGATGTCGAAGGCTTTTTCGCCTTCACAGCGCTCGATAAGCTTGCCCAGACCGCTCAGGCTAATGAAGCGGAAACGGGCCGGAAACGCGAAATACTCCTGCAGCAGGCGATAGCCGTCAAAGTTGCGCAGATCGTCCGGAAGCAGGGCCTGGTCAGGCTCAAAGCCTTCCTGGCGCAGCGCGTCAGACGCCAGCAGCTGCCGCTGCGGCTGCGGGCTGACCGTCTGACAGACGATCCCGGCGTGATGCTCCATCACCAGCTCCAGCAGCTTCAGCGCTTCAATGTCCGGACCGCCGAGGAAAAATTCCAGACGGTCGAAATCCAGGTGCCCGAGGTTTTGCGGGCCGTCGCAGGCGATGCGGATCCGCAAGGCGCTGCCGATCCCCCGCTGGCTCAGCCCCAGCTGCGCGAGCGGCAGATCGGCGGGCACGCCGCCCAGCTCGACCTTGTCGATTTTCAGCGGCAGCAGGTTGACCTCGTGCGCCGTGGTATAGCTGCAGGTCACGCCGGTTTTTTTTAGCGCCAGGCTGTCCATCATGGTACCGCGCGGCACGATAAAGCCCTTGCTCAGGTCGCCCCGGCTGCTGTCGGGCTCAATCTCCGCAATCGCCATCGACGGCGTGGGCGCGAGATAGTTAGGCGCAATCATCTCCAGCAGACGCTGGGAGAAGCGCGGAAACTCCGCGTCCATTTTCATCTGCACGCGGGAGGTCAGGAAGGCGAAGCCCTCCATCAGACGTTCGGTATACGGGTCCGCCACTTCGATGCCGCGCATGCCCAGCCGTCCGGCGACCTTAGGATAGCGTTCGGCAAACTCGGCCCCCATTTCGCGCAGGTAGGCCAGCTCGCGGTTGTAATATTCGAGCAGTTTACTTTCCATGATTACCCCGCATCTTTCAGTTCAAAATGGCCGTTTTCCAGATCGACATCGGTACGAAACAGAAACTCCAGCGGGTACGGCACACACCATAAACGCCCTTTGATCTCGATGGAGAGCACGTTGTGCAGATCCAGCGAGGAGGTATCCGACACGCAGCGGACCTGCAGCCCCTGCGGCAAAATGCGCGGTTCAAAATTGATGATGGCCTCGGTGAGCTTGCGCTGAATGTCGTGCCATTCGATATCCGACATTCTTTTCCCGGCCAGCGGCGCGACGCCGAAATTGACCACCGATCGCTTCACGTGCGGCAAGGCGCTCAAATCGCCGGAGGCATCGTGGTTGATGGTGTTAAACAGCCACTGCAGATCGCGCAGGACGTTGCGGCGCAGGGCGGCGTGGGTGATCAGATTGCTGTTGGCCGACTCGCGTTTTTTTTCCGGCTCATTATCGGTGAGACGATCCAGCAGCGAGGGCTGCATTTTGTCGCGCGCCCCCACCTTCTCCTGCTTGCTGCGGGCTTGCCAGCCGCTGCGCAGCAGATCGCCTTCGCCAGCGGGATTACTCATCGGCTCCATCCGTCGCAAACGTCACGAGGCTTAAGGAGAGCAGCGGGTATTCGCTTTGATCGCTCAGCCAGGCCTTCTGGCCCCTGCCTTCGTAAAGAGTGCCGTCTTCGTCGAGCGGCTGCCATTCGGTGGTGCGGCCCAGCCTGACCGCATCGGTGGCATCGGCAGCAAACGGGTAACGCGCCGGGATCTGACACACCTGCTCCGTACCGTCGGTCAGGCGCACCAGCGCGTGACGCCAGACCAGATCGGTCACGCTGGCGGGCGCCTGGAAACGGATCTCCGCGATGGCGCTGAACGGCAGCCAGAAATAACGGCCGTTCACGATGGTTTCGCAGACCGGGCCGAGACGGGCATCGCCGTCCATCAGCCAGTCAAACGCCTGCGTCTCCTCGTTTTCGAGGATAATCTGGCCGGGGATGGCTTCAGCCCGATCGAGGCCGTCAAGACGCAGCGCCCGGGCGCGCTCGCCCTCCTCGCTCAGCGCCGCGGCCAGGGTCGTCAGCCACGGCCACTGGGTTTCAGGCATAGCCGGACGCGCCTGTCCCGCCATCACCTGCGCGCGCTGCAGCTCGCCCTGAATGGATTGCTCCAGCAGCGTGACGGTGGGTTTCGCCTGAGGCTTCAGCGCCAGCCAGCTTTTCAGCTGGGTCAGCGCGCGCGTCCAGTTGCCGCTGAGGGTTAAAAACTGCACGAACGCGGCGCGGAGATCGGCATCCGCCGGACGGGCTTTGATTTCAGCTTCAAGGCGCGCCAGCGCGTCGCTGAGCGACTCGCCCGCCAGGTGTTGATAGAGCGTATTCATAGCCATTCCTTAATTCGCCGCGCGCCATGCGCCAACGGCCGGGTCGCGCAGCTGAGGACGCAGGGTGTCAATCAGGACGATATTGAGCGGAGTGCCGGGTGCGACCCAGGCGCTCCAGGTTTTTTTCACCGCCGCAATACGCGCCTGCAGTTTTGCATCGTCGCTGGCGATTTCACGGGAAATCTCCACCGCTACGGTGCCGTTGCTTTTCCAGCTGTTCAGGGCGCTATCGTAAGGCAGGATCATCCAGCTCTGGTCGCTGTTTGGGGTGCTGAACACCATGCGCTCTTTGTTGACGGAGGTGATCAGCGCGTTTTCAGGATCGGCGCTTTGATTCAGACCCGTCACCGGGAAGCCGTGGATATACGTCACCGCCATCTCTTTCTGTCCGCCGTTGCGGGACTGTGAAACCACGGTGTGTCCACTCAGCCAGCTGCCGTTACCGCAGCGGGTGGTGTCAGAATCCGGAATAAAGAGCGCCGGAGCGGAAGCGCCCCCTTCCCAGAAGGTGCGCAGGTGGCAGCCGTCCTGCAGGGTGAATTCCTGCCACGGCGTACGGTCAGCCGCGACGGTGCGGGAAGCCACGTTCTGGTCCGGCGGCAGCAGCGCGCCGCTGGTTGGGGTTGCGGTCACGGTCGCAGCAGGCGCGGCCTGGTCCTGTTTCACCACCAGCGCCCAGTCCTGCGCTTTGCCTGCCGTACCCTGCGCCAGCGTGGTACCCGCCGGATCGTTTAGCGTCCAGCTAAGCTTATTCACTTTGCTGCACTGGTGTTCCAGCAGGGAGCCAAGACGCGGCACAAAGTTCTCCAGCACGGAGACGTCTTTCTTGCCGTTCGCCACAATGCGCAGCGCCACCTCAGGCTTACACCAGCTCTGCGGCGTGTTGTCTTTAATGTTGTCGATCCAGATATCCAGCTTCTGCGCAGGCGACTGCACGATGCGGAAATTCTCAGCCTGCGCGGTGGAGGTGACCGCCAGAAGTGCCAAACCCGATAGCCAAAGTTTCATATCGTTCCTTGTGTGTCTAATCAGTTCCGCAGGGAAGAAATTGCGCTGCGTCAGAGAGGGTGTGCAGCAAAGTGGTGTCCTGAGGGTTGCCCATCCATACCGCCAGGGCAGTATAGTTATCCTGAGCATTTCCCTCCTGTTCGCCATTCTTTTGAATGATTTGGTTCATTAAGGTCAGCCACTCCTGCGGCGTATTGACCATATGCAGCGACTGCTTCATTTGCTCTTCGCTAACGCCGTGCCAGAACCCGTCGGTGCAGAGTAAGAATGCATCGCCGTCTTCAACCTGCACCACGTCGCTGTAGCTCGCTTCCGGCCCGCCGTTTTCAATTCCCAGCGCCAGATAGAGCAAATTGCTGTTCAGGTTGTCGGTCTGGTGACCGGCATCTTTCATCTGCTGCACCAGGCTATGGTCGGTGGTCACATGCCACAGCCATCCCCGGCGAAACAGGTACAGGCGGCTGTCTCCGGCGTGCGCCCAGTAGGCCAGGCCGTAATCACGGTCAATGAACAGGCTGACCAGCGTCGTGCCCATCCGGCGATAGTCCTGAACGGCCTGCTGTTCGCTGAGGATGGTGCGGTTAGCCGTCTGCACGTAGTCGCGGATATGCTGCGCATTAAGATGTTTGTCGCCATCGAAGCGGGAGATAATGCTGTTGCGGGCCAGCTCTGCAGCCACCTCACCGCCCGGCAGGCCCGCGATGCCGTCGCAGACGACAAAGCAGGCTGAACGTTCCCCTATGGTTTCTCCCGTCTGATCCTGGTTGCTGGCGCGCGTCCCCTGGCGGGAGAGAGAAGCCGTTGCGATATTCATTTGTCTTCCGATCCGCTCTGTGAGTCTTTGTACTGATTCACCTCCATGTCGTACGCATGAAGGAAGGCCTCGCCGAACAGGGTGTGGAAGTCATCCTCAATCTCGCCAGCCGTCTCGCCATAGCTGCGAACAAAATAGTCCCACAGGGCGGCTTTGCGGCTGCCCGGCAGCGCCAGACGAGAGGTCATCCCGTTCTGCTTCGCCTGCTCTTCCAGCTGTTCCGGGTTAAAGGACTGCAGCATCGCGGCAATGATGGCGCGGATACCGGAGATCATGCCCAGCTGGTGCGCCTGCAGGTCGATCAGCGCGTCGCGCACGGATTTGGTCGGCGGCATAAAGCCCGGCATCGGAGTGCCGAACATCTGGATCAGCACGGTTTTGCCGGTCGGCAGCAGCTTGAACGGGTTGTTGGCATCGTCCAGCACCATGGTCATATCGGCCTTCACGCCCCGCTTGAGGATGGAGCGCGAGGAGAGCAGCGCCACGGTCCCCTGAGAAAACATGCCGAGGATCTGCCCGAGCTGACGCATATTTTCCCGGTCAAACTGGGGGACGGGCTGCATTTCGCTCAGCCCCATCCCCTCCAGCAGAGCCTCCAGCAGCTCGCCCTGCAGCACTTCGCCCTTCTCACCGCTGTTTGCCGTGGCGGTTGGGGCGGCAGCGTTATTGACCGGGTCAATGCGCAGACGGCCCTTCGGTGCCTGAGCGCTGCTGCGCGCCACGGCCTGTGGCGTAGGCATGGTGAAGCCTGCGTAATCCGGTCGCGCGGGCTCTTCTTCAGCACGCGGTTCTTCCTGCGGCTCAGGGGCGAACAGCGGAGAATCGGCCAGCACGTCCTCTTCCTGCTCGGGTTCCGGCACTGGCGCAGGCTTTTCGGCAATAATGTCATCCGGATGGGTTAATGGCGCGCCGCCCATCAGCCCGAGCGGGTCGTCATTACGCGCGGCTGGCGCGCTGGCCTTACCGCCAAACAGGGCCAGCGGATCGAGCTCATCCGTCGCCTCGTCTTCTGGCTTCACGGGGCTGTTCTCGCCCGGCGGCACCAGCGTTGACGGGGTGACGTCGTCAAAAATACTCTCTTTTTTGAACAACGCTTCGTCGCTGAACAGCGTGTCCGGGTCGACATTCTTACGCTCGAGCTTTGGATCGCTGTCGTTAAACAGCGCCAGCGGATCTTCCGCGTTACGCTCCGGGGCCGCAGGCTGGGAGAACGGATCGTGCGATGGAGCAGGCTGCGGTTTTGTACGATTGCTGGAGATGCTGTCAGAGATGGAGAACTCCTGCATCAGGCTATCCCAGATCTCCGTTGGCACGGCGCTTGGCTCGGCCTTCCCGCGCGGTGCGGCACTCGCCGGCTTCGGTTGCGCAGCGGGCGCGGGTGCGGCTGCCGGACGCGCCTGCTGATGCATACTGGCCGCCATACGGCTTACGGGTTGCGTATCGTGGATCAGTTCGGTCACTTCGATACGGTAGTCATCAATACCGAGAATGTCGCCATCCTGCAGCTCAACCTGACGCCCTCGCTCCAGCGGAATGTCATTTAATACCACGCGGGTGACGCTGCCACGGTTGGTCACGCGGCATTCGCCCTGGGCGTCAACGTGAACAATGGCCTGCAGCCGAGAGATGGTGCGGTCATTATCCGGCAACACCAGATTGTTATCCGTACCGCGCCCAATGGTGCCGCCCGGGGCGTAAAAATCACAGCTGCTTTGCGGCGGCTGATGACCGGGTTTCGTAGAAATAATCGTGAATCGCATGGCGTATTCCTGCTGGTATGATTAGCGCTCAAACGCTGCCGCTCTCGGGGCGAGAACGGCGGCGTTTGAGAAATTGAATATCAAAACTATTTAATGAAGGTGATAAAATATAATCCAACAATGAGCCATAGAGTGAATATTAACGCCTGTAACTTATAACGGCGATGTAATTTTAGCATCCAACCAATTCTTTCTTCAGGTAACGACTGTACATATTTATAAGCATCTTCCTGAACAAGCCTTTCACGCGTGAATTTCATTTCAACGCCTTTATAAAGGCGAACAAACCAGATTATTTTTTGATAATTGGCCAGCGAACCAAAAAAAGAAGCATAGTTGGTTACAAGATCCAGATCATATCCCTTGCGCCGATAGTCTGAAAGTAACCGATTATAATCAGCCTCGTGTTTTTTGAAATAACGAGAACTGAACAAATCCATAATTACAACAACCAGCAATAAAACCACGATAAGAAATAATGATAAATTCTCTATATTCACCATATTTTATCCATCATATACTCAGTCGCTCCGCCCGCTATCTCGCCACCAACGTATCCACCTGCAGCAGCCCCAACAATAGAGCAGGCGAGCAGTCCTACGCCCCCCGTCGCAACACCAAGCGCAACGCATACACCAGCACCTGCCATTGCTCCGTATTTACCACCGTAAATACCCCCTGCCAGGCTTGCACCAAAGCTGCTGTATTTTTTCACAGCGACTTTAGAACAACTCTGCTCTCGTCCTACGGTGCAGGCATTGTAAACTTCATTAGTGGTATTTGCACCTGCAAAACCTATTGCAAGCCACCCTCCCGCTTTAAGAAAACGAGCGGCCTTAGAGGCATTATCGATATAAGTTGAATAACCACGAATAGAGGCGACCCCGGCTGTACTCCATTCATGTACAATGGATCTGCTTGACAAGCCTAATGCATGCTTCAATTCGTTATAGGGCTTCATCTTTAAGGTCAGTCGGGACAATTTGTTTAATAAACCATCCAACTCAGAAAAGAGGCGCTGACGTTCAACAAAAAACTGTTGGCTTATCAATGTCCCTTGTGCTCTGTACTGATTCTGGTAAGCCAATTCAATGGATTTAAGTTTTTTTTCTATTTCACTAAAATATTTTTCACCTGCATCAGCAACGACACCAAGGGACTTATCCATAAAATTAGTAACTGCAGCTATGGTACTAAAATGTTGATTAAAGAAATTCGCTTCACCAGAATTAAGATCGGCCAGAGCACCGTTGACTTTCTTTTTAGCGAGCTGTAATTGCTTAAGCTGCACAGAATTATTACTTCCCGGTGCACCAAGAATCAACATCTGCCCAGGTTTTGACCACTGCACATCACTATTAACCTGCATGAAATAACGTGCAGCATCACTATTTGGATCGTTGAATAAAAGCCTTGTCTGGAAATCCAGGGTTCCGGGTTCCTGAACAATACAATATCCCGGATTAACTAATGATTGGCTAGCCATATTCATTCCCTTTGATTTTTACAAAAACGCTCACAAATAAGCATACCCATTCAAATAAAAACGGAGTTGAATTAATATCCAAAGGTTGACACTTTCTTAAAAACATCAACATTTGAAAACGCTCCTATTCTATTCTAACCAGCGATAATTCGCCTCTGGAATTTATACTGAGAATAAAGCGAGTAGCATATCGAACAATAGTATTATGATTTCTCGATTCTAATACCACATCATACTCCCCTGACTGCCAGTCTACTTTATCCCAGCGTAGGCACTCTTCAGATTTCAAAAAGCGGCTGGAAGGAAATGCTCCTGGAGAGAAGATGCTTTCCCATTCGTTACCTGCACGTCGAGATATAGAGGGTTCATAAACTAGCACAACCTCACCTGGTTCAGTGTCATTCGAAACGCCAAAACAGGGTGCATTTTTTTCCACCTTAACAGTTAAACTCTGAAACTGAGCAGGGTGGGATATGCAGGCGCTACATGATAATACAATGGGTATAACCGTTAACGCTCTTTCCATCGCAAATACGCGCCGAATAGTGAAGCAATCATAATGACCGGGGAAAACTCCCCGGCCACATACGCAATTACGCTTCTTTGTTTTCTTTGATGTTCCAGCCAGCGCTGCTTTCAGCACCTTTACCACCAGACGTGGTCTGCTCCCAGTACTGCTGTTTCACTTTCGCAGCCTGGAATGCATAGGTCACACCAACGGTATCGCCGTTGTCAGCACCGGTGTACTGAACAGAGGTGACCAGCACATCTTCCAGCGTGATGCGGGAGTATTCCACCTGCTGGCCGCCGGCTTTACAGACGGACAGCTCAACTTTGGTCAGGTGTTTGCCGCTGGCGCAGTGTTTCAGGATAGCGGTGGTGGATTTGTCGATCAGCGCGTTAACGTGCAGGTCGTTGAAGTTAACTTTACCGGCACCGCCGCCACCGCCAACGCTCATATTACCTGGCTGGGAAGCGCCCCAGGAGAAGGAGGTAATATCAGTCCAGCCGGTGTGGTTAGAATCTTTAGATTCGCCCGTAACACCCTCGACCTTCAGAAACATATCAATAGCCATAATATCTACTCTTCGTGGATGAACAATATTGCTTTCGAAAAAGCACTTATATGGCAAACAGGAAAGCATGGGGCTGAATAAAACCGTCCATATTTTACCTCTGCCTCATATCAAATGACCCGTGTCATTTGACAGTCTTACATTCCCCCTGAATGAACGGAAAGAATGTGAAGTCTTTACTACTGCGGATTATCCTGAATCCAGGTGCGATCAGGATTTCCGATAATTAATTGAGGTACCAGCTTGTTAAGTTCGTCACTATGATAAAGACGCAGGCAATTTAACGTAACGCCTTTTACATCGGGCTTTCGTTCGGCATGAAAGCCGTTAATGTGATCTTTGTATTTTCCAATGAGCGCATCCATTTTCTCAGTGCCATTTTCAGCATCAAAAGGAATCCACTCAATGAATGCACTCGCACTGCGGGCAGCATCAGCAGAAAACTGGCTGCCTTTATCTGCTACCTGCGCCAGGCAGCGCGCCAGAACAAAATCTTTTAAAACCTGCCGGTATGTTTGCTGCTGATAAAAATCAGGATAGTTATTTCCGGAATACACATAAAAAGTCATAAATACGAGGAAAAAACATAAACGTTTCACCTTATATCCTTTGCCATAAGACCCACAGCGCATCAGTCCGCGTAAAATACTAACTTTCCTCTTTCCATTTTTCTGCGACAACGTATATCCCTATCGCTAATGCATTAAGTCCAGTGCATAAAAATCCATGCATTGCGATTCGCGGGACTTCTGCCGGCCAGTCAAAGATAAACAGATAGTAGCCGGATACCGTCACAAACAACATGAATGAAATTATTAGCAACGTATAAATGGCTAAATAGCTGATGAATTTTCGTATCAACGCTTTCACTGTCAAATTCATTAGCTATCTCGTATTGATCGAAAAGTAGCCGGCCCAATGGGCCGGCTACACTCATCACGCGTCTTTCGTCTTCAGCGACGGCAGTTTGGATACCAGACGCAGGGAAACGGTCAGACCTTCCAGCTGGTAGTGTGGACGCAGGAAGAACTTCGCGGCGTAGTAGCCCGGGTTGTCTTCAATCTCCTGCACCTGCACTTCCGCTGCGGCCAGCGGTTTACGGGACTTGGTCTCCTGAGAGGAGTTCGCCGGGTCACCGTCGACGTAGTTCATGACCCAGTCGTTCAGCCAGCGCTCCATCTCTTCGCGCTCGCGGAAGGAGCCGATTTTGTCGCGCACGATGCACTTCAGGTAGTGTGCAAAGCGGCAGCAGGCGAACAGGTACGGCAGACGAGAGGCCAGACGCGCGTTGGCGGTGGCATCCGGGTCGTGGTACTCGGCCGGTTTCTGCAGCGACTGCGCGCCGATGAAGGCGGCAAAGTCGGAGTTTTTGCGGTGAACCAGCGGCATAAAGCCGTTTTTCGCCAGCTCAGCTTCACGACGATCGCTGATGGCGATTTCGGTCGGGCACTTCATGTCCACGCCGCCGTCATCGCTCGGGAAGGTGTGGCACGGCAGGTTTTCCACCGCCCCGCCGGACTCCACGCCGCGAATCGAGGTGCACCAGCCGTACTCTTTGAAGGAGCGGTTGATGTTGGCGGCCATCGCATACGCGGCGTTCGCCCAGGAGTAGCTGTTGTGGTTCGCGCCGTCGGTCTGCTCTTCAAAGTCAAAGCTGTCGACCGGGTTGGTGCGAATGCCGTACGGCAGGCGCGACAGGAAGCGCGGCATCACCAGGCCCAGATAGCGGGCATCTTCGGATTCACGCAGCGAACGCCAGGCCGCGTATTCGGTGTTCTGGAAGATCTTGGTCAGGTCGCGCGGATTAGCCAGCTCCTGCCAGGACTCCATCTGCATCACGCCCGGCGCGGTACCGGTGATAAACGGACAGTGCGCCGCAGAGCCGATGCGCGCCATTTCGCCCAGCAGCTCAACGTCCTGCGGGCTATGGTCGAAGTAGTAGTCGCCCACGATGCAGCCAAACGGCTCGCCGCCGAACTGACCGTACTCCTGCTCGTAGATTTTCTTGAAGATCGGGCTCTGGTCCCAGCCCACGCCCTTGAAGCGCTTCAGGGTGCGGCCCAGCTCCTGCTTGGAGATGCTCATAAAGCGGATCTTCAGCATCTCGTCAGTTTCAGTGTTGTTCACCAGGTAGCTCAGACCGCGCCAGGCGCTCTCCAGCTTCTGAAACTCTTCGTGGTGAATGATCTGGTTTACCTGCTGCGACAGCTGCTCGTCGATACCGGCGATCAGGTTCTGAATGGTGCGGTAGGTGTCGTTGGAGAAAGTGACGGTATTTTCCAGCGCCTGCTGCGCCAGCGTTTTGACCGCGCTTTCGACGGCTGAACGGGCCTGATCGGTTTTCGGGCGGAACTCTTTGTTCAGCAGCGCGCTGAATTCATCCTGGCTGAACGCCTGACCCGCCTGCTGCTCGTGTTGTTGAGTCTGGTTGCTCATCGATTATTCCTCGCTACCTTTCGCGCTTTCGTCATTTTTCGGCAACTGGCTCAGGGATTTGAGCAGCGTCGGATCCTGCAGAATTTTAGCGATCAGCTCTTCCGCACCGTTTTTGCCGTCCATATAGGTCAGCAGGTTGGAGAGCTGGGTACGCGCTTCCAGCAGCTTGTTCAGCGGCTCGACCTTGCGGGCCACCGCATCCGGCAGGAAGTCGTCCATGCTGTCGAAGGTCAGATCCACGTTGAGCTTGCCTTCGCCGGTCAGGGTGTTATCCACCTGGAACGCCACGCGCGGCTTCAGCGCCTTCATGCGTTCGTCAAAGTTGTCGATGTCGATTTCGAGGAATTTACGCTCGTCGACGGCCGGCAGATTTTCAACCGGTTTGCCGACCAGATCGGCCATGACGCCCATCACAAACGGCAGCTGAATCTTACGTTCTGCACCGTAGATCTCTACGTCATACTCGATCTGCACGCGGGGGGCACGGTTACGTGCGATGAATTTCTGCCCACTGTTACTCATTGCCATGATGTTCTCCATCAAAGATGCGCGGTGAAGGTGAAACGGCAGGCTCCATGCCTGTCGTCATAATGCCTGGACGCGTTATTCGCGGCGCCCAAAGATGTTTTCAAGTTGGTTAACGCCGTCTGGCGCCAGGTCGCGAATAATGTCCATAAAGTTAAGTTCTGACAGCCGCTGCACCCGTTCAATCATCAGCGGTGCGGGGTGGCTCGGTTCGTACTGCGCAAAATACTGCTTCGCTTTTTCCAGCACCAGCTGCGCGTCGGCGCGGCTGGTGATCTGCACGCTGCGCCAGTCGGTGACCGGCTGAACGGGCTGCGCTGCCGTCGACTGCTGCTCGGCCTGGGGTTCTGCCTGCGCCTCACGGTTCGGCAGCAGCTTGCTGATGTCGGTTACCTGACACGCGCTGGCGACCAGTCCGACGGTTTTCAGCAGCTGTTCCATCTCGGGCACGCCGCTTTCACCGAGATGCCCGGTGAGAAGCTCGCGAATCGCCAGCAGACGTTCGTTAATGACGATAACCGCGGCGGTGCCGGGCTGGTCGCCGCGGGCCAGCTCGTCAATCAGCCGTGGACGGCCGCCGGGATAGTCCGGGCATTCCGTCTTGCTGCCGTCCAGCAGGGCCTGGGCATCCCGGAGCGAAATTTCATCGCCGTTTGAACGCAGAAGCGAGGCGTTTCGCACGGCGACGGTGAGGTCGGATTTATCGCTCAGCCCTGCCAGGGCGTTAATGCGATAGAACGGATCGGTTTCGCCATACTCTTCCAGCAGCGGATAGAGCGTCTCCCAGTAACGGGCGATCGCCTCCTGCACCAGCAATAATCCGTCCGCGTAGCCCGCTAGCCCGCGGCGGCGCGTCCAGGCATGGGTTAACGCCAGCAGTACGCGAAGATCTTTGGTGCGGGTCAGCAGGCTGGTGGCGTATTTTTCCACCGTGTTCCAGTCAGCTGGCTCTGCCGGGATAATGGTGTCGCCAAACTGCTGTTCCGCTTTCCCAAGACTTGCCTGATTCATGATCTGGAAGTCGGCGTCGTACTCCAGGTTTTCCCCGCAGGGTTTTTCGGGACTGATTGGCGCGAGAAATTCTTCGATATTCATGAGATCCCTGCTTATTCAAACATGGGCGGATAGAGACCGTGACGCCCCGGACGGGCGCCCCCTGCCGGGTCGAACAGCAGGGTGAAAAGCTGCCCGGTAAAGTTCCCGCTGTGCACGTGGGTGTACAGCGGGTAGCCGTCGCAGCGGTTGGTCCACCAGTAGCTGGTCTGACGCAGCGGATCAAAACACTCGGCCGCCTGAGGCCAGCCCAGCGTGCTCTGCCCGTCCTCGTCATAGCCAATCACATCAAGGATGTCGGAACGCTTTTGCGGCTCGACGGGCTGCGGCGCCGGAATGGTCATCAGCATCTCATCCAGCTGTGAGGCGGAAAAACTGTTGCGCACCGCGTGCAGCCCCAGGCGCCCAATCTGCTGGTACCAGCTTTCGGCCTGGCTGAGCAGGCTGGTCGACCACTCTGACGGGGCGAAGCTCAGCTGCAGGCAAACCGGATACTGTCGGCCAACGCTGTCGCGGCCGGGCAGCAGACAGCCCATCTGGATCATCTGGCTGCCCAGCATGGGCGGTACCACAAAATTCCAGACTGGCGCTTTGTTAAACTGGCGCTCGCCGCTGCGCTGCTCTTCCTGCTGCCAGGCCAGCAGGCCGACCTGGAACCAGTGTGACCACTGGCGCTGTAAAGTGTCAGGAAAGCGACGCTGCAAAAAATCTCCGGCGCTGGGTAACTTGCCATACCAGCTGTAGCGGTTCATCGCAGGGGTATTCGTCATACGGCTGTCCTTGCGGTTATGGGCATGAGAAACGGGGAAGCTGGAACGGGTTACGTATGCTGTTTGGCGCAAACTCCAGCGTGACCTGATGTCCGTCGACGTTGAAGGTAGCCTGACGGCTCAGGCTACCCGCGCCCGGGCTGGTGCTCGCTTTATCGAAGAAGCGGTTGAGCGCCCAGGCGCCGTTGGTGACCAGCGTCGCCGTGCTGCCGTTCGCCAGCCCCAGCTGCATGCGTACCTGGTTGGTGCCGCCCGGCCCCGGCCAGTTCATGATCTGTACGGCCTGTGGGCCGTGGCTGTAGCGCAGCAGCTGGCCGTCGACGTCCAGCGTCAGGTTCAGAATGGAGTTATCCATTCGCACGGTTCGAACCGTCACCTTGAAGGACGGCGTCGTGGCGCCATTAGCAAAGAAAGCGTCGCGAATCGACTGGGCCTGCTGGAACGGTCTCAGCAGCCCTTCACTTCCCGGCAGCGTTTTCCCGTCGATGCCCGGCATAAAGCGCCAGTTTGCCTGGGTGGTATCCACCTTATTGGTCAGATTGTCGCGGAAGAAAGCGTCCATCAGCCCGGTTCCCGGCGCAAACATGCGCGCGAGATCGTCAGGGGTGACCTCGGTGCTGGCGCTGCGCACCAGCGGGTAACGGCCGGCGATTGCCTGACGGCAGAATCCGCCCACCTCAACGTTAATCCGCTTCCGCACGTTTTCGAGGTCGCGGCGCTGGGTATCGCTGCTGGCGCCCACCGCCATATTGCTGAACATGGTTTGCAGCCCGCCCGGCAGGCGACCGGCGCTGGCCTGCAGGCGGCTGATCGCCTCGCCGCCCGGTGCCGGCATACCGCTGTTGGCCGCGTCCTGGACGGCGGTCAGGTAGCGATAGAGCTCATCCACCTGCTTGAGAAAATCATCAAACACGATGGTCTTCCCGCCCTTTTCCAGCGGCTGCGCCAGCTCAATCATCGGCGCGTAGTGGTCGGTGACCAGCTGTTCCGGCGCCTGGGTGACCACGGCGGCCTGGGTCGGCGCAGCGTCATTGTTGCTGAACAGCGCTTCCAGCGTGCGGGTGGCGCGGTTGCTCTGCGCCTGCGCTTTATCCGCATCTTCCGGCGCTGGCGCATTGCGTGACAGCGTCAGGACCTGGCTCAGGTTCTGCACCAGACGGCGCAGAGGCGAGTTTGCGCCGGAGAGCAGGCGCGCGGTGTTGATGCGCTGGGAGAGATCGGCGCTGTTATTGAGCTGAATGTCGGCGAGGAAGCGATCCCAGTTCGCGATAAAATCGCGCATGTAGAGCTGGCGCACGGCGTTATCGATCTGCTGTTTATCTTCCTGCGCCGTCGCGGCCCCCAGCACCCAGGCGTCGTCTTCATGCAGGGCGGTGGTGACGCTGTCAATCTGGCCGTTAAAGCTTTTCCAGTAGCCGTCCGGCGTATACAGACCCGGCACGCCTTCGCTCACCGGCTTGCCGCTTTTGCGTGAAAACACCAGCTCGCTCTGCGGTCCGCCCAGGTCGGAAAGGGAGACCGGCTTGAGGTTGTCATCATGCTCCAGCAGGCGTTTGAGACGACCGTATACGCGCGTGGAGAGCGGCTGCTGATTGATCATCGCTCTTTCGCGGGCCACCAGAGATTCATCCTGCGCGTACGGCGAGGCCTGGATTTTCGGTTCCAGCAGCTGCGTCAGGTGCCATTCAAGCTGCTGCAGCTGCGCCTTCGTGACGTTCTGCGGCAGATTTCGCTGCAGGTTGAGCATCACCCACGAATGCAGGAATTTACCGTCGTAGTGCTTCGGCTGATACAGCATCTGATAGGCTTTCAGCGCTTCATAGCTATATTCCACATCGCTACCGTTGTCGTTGCGCAGCCAGGTGGTGATGTGCATAGCGACGGCAGGCAACAGCATCTGATCCAGCGCTTTCTGGTACAGAGACTGCGAGGCATCGCTGACGTCATCTCCGCGATAGAGCCCCATACGGCGGGAGACGGGCGGATCGTTTACATCAAACGCGTCGCTTTTCGGCAGGTCCACCAGACCGTTCAGCAGCGGCAGCAGATCGAACAGGTCACGCTGGGTCTGGTTCTGCAGCGCTTTGCTCTGCTGGTCCAGCAGCGGCACCTTCGCATCCACCTCTTCCAGATAGGCCTTGTTTTTGGCATAGCTGGTCAGCCACAGACCGCCGAGGATGACCAGCAGGGCCAGCAGCGCCGCGTAGCCGGACCAGATCACCGCCCGGTTGCGCAGCTCCCACCAGCGGTTTTCGCCCGCGATCCCGGCTTCCTGGAAGATGACGTTTTGCAGCAGGTTCTTAATGAAGAAACTCTGACCTTTTGCCCCCGGGATAGGCGCTTCTTTGCTGACCGAATCCCAGTTATCCGCCTCTCCCCCTTCCGGCAGCGACAGCGCGCGGTTCAGTTCGCCCATCACGCGGTCGAACGGCATACCTTCCTGCGTCCCGCTGGCGAAGTAGATCCCGCGCGGAGAGAACTCGGTTTCAAAGTTGGAGCGGGCGAAGACCGTGCTCAGGTAATCCGCCAGCAGCGGACGCAGCGCGGCGAACTCCTGCGGGAAGAGATACGCTTCAGCGCGGGTTTTCGCGTCATGCTCTTTCAGCATGGTTTCCGGCAGCCCGGCATCAAGGCGCTGCTGGAGCAGAGAAAACTCCTGCTGGAAGTTGCCCATCAGGTCGTAATCGGCGTGTTTGGTTTGCTCCCACGGCAGCGTAAAGCCCCAGATCTGGTCGCGCTGCGCTTTGTCGTAGTCGGCAAACCAGGCGCGGAAGCCTTTAAGCAGGTCGGCCTTGGTCACCATCACGTAGACGGGGAAGCGAATACCCAGCTGTTCATGCAGCTCGGACAGACGCTGGCGCAGGTTCACCGCCTGCTGGCGGGACGCCTCGGCGGACTGGGTGAGCAGGTCAGAAATGCTGATGGTGATGATGACGCCGTTGATCGGCTGGCGGCGGCGATACTTGCGCAGTAACCCCATGAACTCCAGCCATTCGCCGGCATCCTGCACCTGCTCGCTCTCCTGGGTGGTGTAGCGGCCCGCCGTGTCCAGCAGCACCGCTTCATTGGTAAACCACCAGTCGCAGTTACGCGTGCCGCCAATGCCCCGCAGCGCGGTTTTACCGAAGCGATCGGCCAGCGGGAACTGCAGCCCGGAGTTAACCAGCGCCGTGGTTTTACCGGAACCCGGCGCGCCGATAATGACGTACCACGGCAGCTGATAGAGATATTGCGTGCTGAAGCGCTGCGTCCACTGGGCGCCCTGGCCCGCTTTGCTGAAGTGCGCTTTTTTAAGCATCTGCGCGGCTTCATCAAAGCGGCTGGCGAGGATCTGCTCCTCGCTGTTCAGCCGCTTCTGCGGATCCGCCGCTTCCGGGCTGGCGGTGTTCTCTTTGAGCTTGTCCATCAGCTTGCGGTTCAGCCAGGCATTGTACAGGCGCGGCAGAATGTGGCCCTGCGCCCAGAGCAGATAGACCACGGCAATGCTGATAATGCGGTTCTGCTCAGACTCAAGCGGTCGGGTGTCCACGATGGACAACAGGGGACCAATCATCCAGATCACCGCCGCAAGCGCCGTTACGCCGAGGAAGCTCCACAGAATGCGGTTGGTCAAGATGGAAAGAAGTGTAGTCAGCATCCTTAGTTTCCTTGCGGCAATCCGTTCAGCTCAGCCTGAGTGTTTTCAGGCGACACCAGCAGAGTAATTTCCACACGGCGGTTACGGGCGCGGTTTTCAGGCGTCGTGTTCGGCGCCACCGGGTTAATCTCGCCCCGCCCTTCCGCTTTCACGCGGCCAGGCTGAGAGAGGCTTCCCTGCAGCATTTTCTGTACCGAGCGGGCGCGTTCCAGAGAGAGTTCATAGTTCGAGGCAAAGCGCGCGCTGCGGATCGGCACGTTGTCGCTGTAGCCCACCACCAGAATTTTGCCGCTGACGTTATTCATCGCCTGCGCAATGCGGTTGATGACCGGTTCATAGCGGTCACGCACGACGGTAGAGGCGGAGGCAAACAGCCCGTCGCCCTTCAGGATAACGACGCTGCGATCCGCTTCGTCTTTCACCGCGACCAGGCCCGCCTCGATTTCAGGCTTCAGGAAGCCGCGCAGGTTCAGCACCGCCGGAAGCTGACGGGCCGGCTGCTGAATAGTGGTTTCCGGCAGCTGGGACTGGTAAATCTTCGCCAGCACCGGGTTGGTGTTATCGCCAAGGCGCCAGTTAAGCACGATATAAAACAGGCAGGCGATAAACCCGGCCAGCGCCACGCAGGCCCACAGGGGAACCATCGGCCGCCAGAGCTTGCGCAGTACCGGACGATCTTCCGGATGGGGAGAAAGCGGCGGCGGATAGCTGCCGCGCACGCCGCGGATCATCTGCCACAGCCGCTGCTTGATGGTTTCAAGCTGCGTGCGGCCATTATCCAGCACCCGATAGCGTCCTTCGAAGCCCAGCAGCAGGCAGTAGTTGATCATCTCCAGCAGCAGGATATGCTCGCGCGGGTTCTGCGACAGGCGCGCCAGCAGCTGGAAGAACTTCTCGCCGCCCCAGGTTTCGTTGTGGAAGGTCACCAGCAGACCGTTGCTTGACCAGACGCCGCTGCTGCCCCAGGGGGTGAGCGCGGCGGCCTCATCGAGCGCCGTACACAGGCAGTAACGCGCCCCGACGATCACTTCGTAGGGCAGCCCCGCCTGCTGACAGCGGACTTCGAAACGGCGAATCTCATCGATCAGACGCTGGCGTAACGCCACCTGATCGTCATGGGAGACCGAATGACGGATCTGCGGAATCGCGTTGAGCAGCGGATTGGCGGCCGCCACCAGCTGGTTGTTGCTACTGGCTCCGGTAAACGCGGCATCACTGCCGGTGTCCTGTCGTTCCTGCATATTAAGCGCTCGCTTTATTATTCTGTCGGGCTACGGATGGCCCAAAACTCCATATCCAGCCCCGGGAACTCCCCTGCAAGATGCAGGGCGAATGCGCCGGACTTATCCATCTCGTGCCACAGCTCGCTGCCCTTCTCCAGTTCAAAGTAGCTGTAGCCGGCATGCCACGGGATCTGCGGCGGCGCGACCGGCATGGCGCGCAGCATAATGCCCGGCAGCTGAAGCTGAACCAGATCGCGGATTTTCGAGACCGGCGCGACCTTCATCTGCGCCGGGAAATGGGTTTGCAGGTGTTCGCCTGGCACATTGGCTTTAACCGCCAGCACGAAGCCGAACTCGCGCACCATGCTGGTTTCAGGCACCGTGGCGATGTTCAGGCCGTGGGAGCGTTCGTTCAGCGGCAGCTGAATTGCGTGGTCTTCCATCACCAGCGACAGCCCCTGACGCAGCATCAGCATCAGTTTGCTGAAGCAGTTAGCCAGATCGTCATGATCGTAAATCGGCAGCACGCTTTCGGCGGTACGCTGCGACGTCCAGGTGGCGAGCTCGGTCGCAAACGGCAGCCAGCTGCGCCAGAGCGTTTCCGGATGCAGCAGCGGGAGGGTTTTTAAATGAGAAACCTCGCCCAGATGACGGTTAACCAGCGACAGCAGCGTGAACTCAATCAGTTCGGAGGTGTTAAAGCGGCCAGGCTGGCGCAGACGACCGCCAATTTGCTGGCTGCGCTGCACCAGCAGACCGTGCAGATCGTTGATCATGCTGTAGATCTGCGGGCTGTTGTTAGCGTTGAGCATCGGCGGGATGTAGCTGTTATCGAGCCGCACGTGGTTGTCGTTACGTTTCTCCGTCACAAACGCCACGCCGATGGCGGTCCATTCCGCCGTGAGGTCTTTTTCCAGCATCAGGGTCAGACGCAGACGGCCAAACTGGACGGTGGCATCCCCCACCGACATGGCGTTGTCGTCTTCCACCTCTTGCTCGAAAGCGATGAAGCGCGCCAGCGAGGCCGGCTCTTCGCTAAAAATCACCTCTTCTCTCTCGCCACGACGAACCGGCAGCGCGAGCACCACCTTTTCGTTGGTGAGATTGTCAGGAATTTTCAGCGGCGCAGGGCCGTTGCGCCCGTTACGCACCTGGAAAAAGGTGCCGTCCGGCAGCAAGCCGCTGCAGTAGCTCAGGGCAATGCATCCCTGACGAAGCATCGCTTCATCCAGTTCCACGTCAAGAAAGCCCCAGAGATATGACCGCTGTAGCGCGCCCCATTCACGAACATGGTTGAGCAGATAGCTTTCAGTCCGCTGAAAATGGTGTGGACGCAGGAACATGCCTTCGGTCCAGACGACCTTTTCTGCTTTCGTCATGATGATGTGTTTCCTGTGTTGAAGCGCGTTACTGGCTGATGACCCGAATGCCGTTCACGTCGAGAAAAACGTTGGCCTGAAGTTCATCCGCGGACCATTTCCAGAACTGGTAGATATGATTTTCGCCAGGCACAGGCAGAGGGAGTGAAACGCGCCATTTTTTGCCATCCAGCATCTGATACTCCGCCATCACGCCGATGTAGCGGGCCTCCGGAGAGCTTTGCCCGCTGAGGGTTTTGGACAGCTGTCCCGGCATCAGGAAGAACACGTCGCTGTTCAGCAGATTCGCGCCTAGCGTGGCTGACGCGTTGTTCTGCAGGGAGTAGAAGTCGCTGGACATGAAATCCGCATCGGATTTCAGCAACAACACCCGGACCTTAAGCGGCGCAGATTCGTTGATTTGTGGATGAGCCTGAAACTGCAGATTGTAGCGGGAGGGGTCGCTGTGTGAAGACGACGTACAACCACTGACCAGGGCGAAAATCACCGCGTAAAAGAATAACCACAGCTTATGAAAATTTTTATTATTCATAAAAATGCGCTCATGCAAGCCGTTTAGTTCAGGATCCAGGTACCGTTAGCGCTGTCTTTGCAGGCTTTGCTGTTGCCATCGACGTCGACACAGGTCGCTTTTTTACGCGCCTTCGGACGAATGGCCTGTTTACGCACGGCGGCGTCGTACAGGTCGGCCTTGATCACGGCGCGCATCGGGACGTAACCAATCAGCTGATCGTTGCCTTCATCGGCAAGCGCCATCCAGTAATGTTCAACCTGACCCAGCACCACGTACGTTTTTCCGGTGTCGAGAGTGCGGATAACTTTGCCGCCGAAGTCAGGACGGCTCATCAGGGAGGCTGGATACATGGCGCGATACGGTTCGTTGACCGGGTTGAACTCCGCCGGCGGCGTCACAGCGTGACGGTGGGTTAAGGTCACGCCGTTGACCTGGCTGGTCTCGATCGTATCGTCGTTGATCACAGGTTTCTGCGGCGCTTTACAGCCCGCCACCGCCATTACAAACAGAAGTGAAAACAGTACGCGCATTTTCATATGCTTTTCCGTAGCGATATTTCGATGATGAAGATAAGGGAGTGAAGTTTGACTTAGGTGCTATTGTTAAAATAGCCAGGATATTTTCGGGGCGTTACTATTTTAAGGGCATAGCTACCGCACGAGCCCTTCAGAATAAGGCCCAGTGTCTTCCTGACATATTTTGACAAACGGTAAACAAGTTTACATGAGCTTCGTCTCAATTCAATATTTACCGGTACGTAACTGTTGGTAAATGAAGCAGTCGGAAAATTATAGGATTAATCCTATGAAAAAACCCGATATGACCTACACCCTTTTATTTCTTAGCCACAAAACATTGCAATCATTTGTTTTATATACAAAAAATACAAAAGATAACCACTTTCATTAACGCAATATGGCTATTATCACCACTACCATAATTAGTAGAATTCGCGTATTGGTGAGGTCAGCAGAATATGTGAAAGATGAATTATTTGTTGCACTAACAGGGTAACTTTAATATTGAATGCACGCGTTAACGTGAATGTGACTATTTCACTTATGTTGCACGACGTTAATTTTACGCCTCAAAATAACTTTATATTTCGCGTTGCGACAATTATCCGGCCAGGCCTGAATTTTATCCTTTAATCATTAAGCCTGAGTTAACCATCCTGACATTATCGCAGCCAAAAATGCTCGCAATAGCCCGCCAGCAGCGACCCGTGTTTATTGCTGCCGCCCGCAGCCTTCATTCGAAATTTTATTGCTGCTACACCCTCTCCTGCTCGCCCCATCTATCTTGCCTACCGTGTGATAGATAAGATTTATTATTAAAATGATAAAATTTCGTTATAATTTCTTTAAATATTTAAACATCAGATCTGATAAATCGCTGTAATAAAACGAATTTAAGATAAAGCATTTTTCTACACCGCATGCGCATAGCCATCCGGTCGTCATTGCTTTCACTTATTGTCCTTTGCAGCGTTTTTATGGGTTCAGACGTTGTGTGACCGAAGAAATCAGGAGTGGGTATGAATAAGAAAAGACGCTCGGTGCCGGGTATCAGACACTATGACGGTCCTGCCGGAGGCTGGGGCGCGTTAAAAGCGACGGCCATCGCGGTACGTACCCAAATGGATACCCTGGACGCTCCCGCCACGCTGCTGCGCACCAACCAGCCTGACGGTTTCGACTGCCCGGGCTGCGCGTGGCCGGATAAAGAACACAAGTCGACGTTCCAGTTCTGCGAGAACGGCGCCAAAGCCGTGACCTGGGAAGCCACCAGCAAGCGCGTTACCCCCGCGTTTCTGGCCGAAAACAGCGTCTCCTCGCTGCTGGCAAAATCGGACTTTGAACTGGAAGGCTACGGTCGACTGACGCATCCCCTGCGCTATGACCGGGCAAGCGATACCTTCCGGCCCGTCGACTGGGAAGAGGCGTTTCACCGCATCGGCGCAGTATTGCGCGGGCTCGAACCGGACCAGGTCGAGTTCTATACCTCCGGACGCGCCTCTAACGAAGCGGCGTATCTGTTCCAGCTGTTCGCTCGCGAATACGGCACCAATAACTTCCCCGACTGCTCGAATATGTG
The DNA here is from genome assembly GCF_007035645.1 of Enterobacter asburiae. Classification (NCBI taxonomy): domain Bacteria; kingdom Pseudomonadati; phylum Pseudomonadota; class Gammaproteobacteria; order Enterobacterales; family Enterobacteriaceae; genus Enterobacter; species Enterobacter asburiae. The sequence goes on along the minus strand of NZ_AP019632.1, from coordinate 1,848,647 downwards.
CCACGAGGCCACCAGCGTCGGTTTGCCGCGTTCGATTGGCATCGGGAAAGGCACCGTCTCGCTGGACGACTTCGATAAGACCGAGCTGGTGATCTCCATCGGCCACAACCCCGGCACCAACCATCCGCGAATGATGGGGACGCTCCACGAGCTGGCCCGTCGCAACGTGCCGATTATCGTCTTTAACCCGCTGCGCGAGCGCGCCCTCGAACGCTTCGCCGACCCGCAAAGCGTGATTGAAATGGCGACCTACGGCTCAACGGATATCGCCTCGACCTATTTCCAGGTGAAGGCCGGGGGCGATGCCGCCGCGCTGAAAGGCATTGCCAAACATCTGCTGGAAATGGAGGCCGAACGCGGTGACGTGCTCGACCATGCGTTTATTGCCGAACACACCCAGGGCATTGAGGACTTCGCCGCCGATATCGCGCAAACCCGCTGGGACGAGATCGAGCGCGAGTCGGGCCTGAACCGGGCGGCACTCAAAAAGGTGGCCGACGCCTATGCGAAATCAAATGCCACCATCATTACCTACGGGATGGGTATTACCCAGCACAATAAAGGTACGGCGAACGTCCGCCTGATCGCTGACCTGCTGCTGCTGCGCGGAAACATCGGCAAGCCCGGCGCGGGAATCTGCCCCCTGCGCGGCCACTCTAACGTTCAGGGTAACCGCACCGTCGGGATCAGCGAGAAGCCTACCCCGGCCTTCCTGAACCGTCTGAAGGACGTTTTCGGCTTTGAGCCGCCGTCTCACCACGGACACGATGCGGTGCAGGCCACGCAGGCGATGATCGACGGCCGCGCGAAGGCGCTCATCTGCCTCGGGGGTAATTTTGCCGTCGCGATGCCCGATCACGAGCGGGGTTTTCCGGCGATGGGTAACCTGGATTTGAGCGTGCACGTCGGGACCAAGCTCAACCGTACCCATCTGCTGGTGGGCAAAGAGACCTTTATCTTTCCGTGTCTCGGCCGCACCGAGCTGGATCTCCAGGCCACCGGCCGTCAGTCCATTACCGTCGAAGACTCCATGTCGATGGTGCACGCCTCGTCCGGCAAGCTGAAGCCCGCCTCACCGTTGCTCCGTTCGGAACCGGCTATCGTCGCCGGCATGGCGAAAGCCACGCTGCCGGAAACCCGCGTGGACTGGCTGACGCTGGTAGAAGATTACGACCGGATCCGCGATCTGATCGAGCAGACCATTCCGGGCTTTGAGAATTACAACGCGCGGATCCGCGTTCCCGGGGGCTTCCGTATGCCGCTGCCGCCGACGCAACGCATCTGGCCAACGGCGACGGGAAAAGCGATGTTCTCGGTGTTCGACGGCGTTCACGAGAACGCCAGCGGCGAAGGTGAGCACGTTCTGCGGTTAATCACGCTGCGCAGCCACGACCAGTACAACACCACCATTTACGCGCTGGACGACCGCTACCGCGGCGTGTTTGGCCGCCGCGACGTGCTGTTTATGAACGAAGACGATATGGCGCAGTCAGGCCTGGAACACGGCGACCGCGTGGATATCGAAACCGCCCTCCCCGGCAGCGTCCAGCGTTTGAAGGACATTACCGTGGTGGCGTACAGCATCGCGCCGGGCACCGTCGGCGCCTATTACCCGGAGGCCAACGTGCTGGTACCGCTTGATTATCTGGATAAGGACAGCGGTACGCCGTCTTATAAATCCGTTCCGGTTCGCATCACCCTGCGCTCGAAAGAGATCCGCATGCTGTAAGGCTGCTCGCGCAGAGATAATGATGGATATTAAACAGTTAAAATATTTAATCGCACTCGACGAGACCCGGCACTTTGGTAAAGCGGCCTCGCAGTGCAACGTCACCCAGCCGACACTCTCCATGCGCATCCGCAGCCTGGAAGAGGAGCTGGGGCTGGTGCTGATCGTGCGCGGGCAGCGCTTTGAAGGGTTTACGCCGGAGGGGGAACGCATCCTCGCGTGGGCCCGCGCCCTGATTGCCGCACACGACGGGTTACAGGCGGAAGCCGCGCTGTGCAAAGGCCAGGTGGTGGGCGAATTACGTCTGGGGATGGTGCCGCTGGCGAGCGTGGATCCGATGATCTTTATTCGCCAGCTAACCCAAAAATACCCGGAGCTGACCTACAGCCTCTATTCCATGTCCTCAGCGCAGATCGCCGACGGCGTCAGCCGCAATCAGCTTGAGCTGGGAATTTGCTACCTCAACAGCATCGACACCAGCCTGTTTGACATTATCCAGCTGCCAAAAACAAAGATGGGCCTTCTGCACGACGTCCGCCATTTCCAGCTCGGCCAGGCAACGCTGACGTGGCACGACCTGACGGATTTTCCGCTGGGGTTCCTGACTAAAGGGATGCACTACCGGGCGCATATGGAGGCCAGCTTTAAATCTGCCGGCATCGAACCCACGTCCGTTTTCGAAAGCGACTCGACGTTCCAGATCATTCAGGCGGTTCAGAGCGGCGTGTGCTGCGCCGTCATGCCGCTGAACAACGGGCTGGAGGCACTGAACAGCAACTTCAGGATTGTGCCCATCGCCGACGCGAACATTGAGGCTCCCGTCGGCCTGATTATGCGCAGACAGAAGCCCGTCTCCTCGCTGGCGCTGCGCTGTTTTACAGACGCGCAGGAGATTTATCACGCGGTCAATGAGGCGTAGGCCTCGCGCGTCACCACGCTAAAGCCGCCGATCAGCACCGCGTCGCAAATCTCCCGATGTTCCGGTGAACTGACCAGCGCGTGGAGCGCATCGCGAATGGCGTTAAGCGTTTCAGGCGAGGTGTTATGCGAGGTGATCAGGGGCAGTCCCGGCGTCAGCGGGGTGCGGTCAATGACCGCCAGTCCCGCAAGGCGTTCCGGCTCATGGCGCTGCAGCAGTGCCCAGGTCACGCAGTCGATGGCCGCAATATCCCACGCCCCGCGTTTCACATCAATCAGCGACTGGCGATGGCTGCCGCTGAAGGACGTTTGCGCGAAAAAGGGACCGCCGCTCGCCAGGGGAACCACTATTTTCCGCAGCGCATTGTAGCCGGACTGGGAATCCGGGGAATTACAGACCGCCCGACGTCCGCGAAAACCCGCCAGCGTCAGGTGCCGATCCTCCTCGCGCACCGCCAGAAAGCTGCGGTACTGGATCCCTTCGCAGCCCGGCGCCGCGTAGTGAAAACAGCCGACCACCTGCACGTCCGGGAGCTGCGTGACCAGCGGATAACCGCAGGTCTGGCTGAGGATAAGCGCAGGCTGTTGCCAGTGCCTCAGCAGATCGGACTCCGGCCAGCCGGGATCGCGATCGACGAACACACCGCGCGCGGCCAGCAGCCCCTTTACCGCCAGCCAGAGCGCGCGGGTATTGGCGCGATCCACGGCATACATGGGAAACGCCAGCAGGTTACTCATACCCTTCCCCCTGTTGTTTTGCGGGATGAACGGTGACGTCGACGGGCCTGGCCCAGAACTGACGCAGCCATTCACCATAGCCCCTGACGAGAAAACCGTGGTTTCGCTGCTGGTACGCCTCCCGGTTTTGCTCGTAGATGGCCTTCAGCCCGTACCAGGGAACGCCCGGCAGATCGTGATGTACTGAATGGTAGTTGAGATTCAAAAACAGCACCCGCCAGAACAGCCCCGCCTCATTAATAACGGAGCGCGCCAGCGGGTCGTCCGCCGCGCGATGTTCGAAAAACGATCGGATCTTGGTCAGCGCCAGCGCCGGATAGCTGACCGCCAGCACGAACCAGACGGGTGAAAAGCCGGTATGCGTCATCCAGGCGAAGAGCGCCACCAGCAGCAAAACGTGAATCAGCCACATTGACATTGCCCGCAGCTGAAGGTGACGAAACGCCGCCGCAGCGCTGCCCAGCGTCTGAAGGATATCCAGCAGCGGGGCCAGCATCAGCCGCCCGGCGAAGGTATTCCGCGCCCGAATCATACGTTTCTGCCAGGGGGAAAAGCGCGCCCAGCTCTCGTCGGTAAAATAGTACGACTCCGGGTCATCCACCGGATGGGTCAGGCTATGGTGCCGATGATGGGCGAGATGGGAGTCCCGGTACAGGCCATACGGATACCAGACCGCCAGCGGGAGCGTGCCAAACAGCTGGTTGAGCCAGGCAAAACGCGTGGGGTGCCCGTGGATCAGCTCATGCTGCAGGGACATGTACCAGGCGGTAAACCCGATGAGCAGGAGCGTGGCGGGCAGCAGGCCGAGCGTTTGCCAGAACGCCAGCGTGGCAAACCAGCCTGCATAAATAGTGATAATCAACAGCCACGTGGGCAGTTCGCTGCGCCATAAAAAACCCGATGCAAGGTGGCGGATTTGTTCGCGTTGTTGCGGATGTAAATAGAGGGAGCTTCGTTGACTCATTCCTTCAGACGCCGTTTCGCCAGAGATAATTCTCTGACGATCGGGGATAACGCCTGAAATAACAAAGAACTTAAATCGCATTGCTTTGCCAGAAACGTGGGGCGCACGCGCTGCTTGACTTATTCTGTGATAAAGGTACTTTTCAGGACATGAAGAAGATCCTGATTATTGTTCCCGACGGCGGCATGCTGTTTGAAGCCGCCGGTATCGCCGACATTCTGATGCAGGCCAACCGGCTGCATCCGGAAGGGCTTGCGCAGCCGCGCTACCGGATTATCATCGCCACCACCCAGCCTCACCAGGTGATCCACGGCCAGTCCGGCCTGAATCTGCTGGCGGACTATCGCCTGCCGGAGCTGGACCCGCGTGAACCGCTGGACACCATTATCATCACCGGACGCGGCATGAACGAGCAGGAGAGCACGGCGGTGGTGGACTGGCTGCACCTCGCTGCGCCGCACGCCCGGCGGGTAGCCTCCATCTGCGGCGGCGCGATGCTGCTGGCCCAGACCGGCCTGCTGGACGGTCGCCGTGCGACCACCCACTGGCGGCTGCTGGAGACGATGCAAGTCCAGTATCCGGCTATCCACGTCGAAGGCGGTCCGCTGTATATTCAGGATGGCCCCATCTGGACCTCCGGCGGCGTGAGTTCCGGGTTCGATCTGACCCTGGCGCTGGTGGAAGACGACTACGGATTTACCCTCGCCCGCGACGTGGCGCAGGACATGGTGATGTACCTGCGCCGTCCCGGCGGCCAGCTGCAGTTCAGCCGTTACAGCCTGCAGCAGCCCGGCACATCGGGCCCGATAAGCGAACTGCAAGCCTGGATCCTGCAGAACCTCACCGCCGACCTGTGCGTGGAAAATCTGGCCGAGAAAGCGGCGATGAGCCCGCGTAATTTCACCCGCGTGTTTACCCGCGACGCGGGAGTTTCTCCGGCCCGCTACGTAACCGAAGCGCGTCTGGCCGCGGCCCGCCAGCTGCTTGAGCAGACCCATGACTCCCTTGAGCGCGTTGCCGAGCAAAGCGGGTTTGGCACCAGCATTAACCTGCGCCGCATCTTTGAGAAACAGCTCCACCTCACGCCCGGCGAGTACCGCCAGCGCTTCCACTGCCGCAAAATGGCGTAATCTGATCCTTTTTTGTCATTTACGCCAAAGGGCCCGACGCCTACAGTGACTCCAGACAACAGAGATAAGGAGTGCACCATGGTTAAGGTCGGTATTAACGGTTTCGGCCGTATCGGACGTAATTTCCTGCGCGCGGCGCTGGGTAACCCGGATCTGCAGATTGTGGCCATTAACGATCTGACGGACAGTAAAACCCTCGCCCACCTGCTGAAACATGATTCCCTTCTGGGCAAGCTTCCCGCCCCGGTTGAAGCGGCAGACGGCGCGCTGCAGGTAGACGGGCAGCGGATCGCCGTATTTAGCGAACGCGATCCGGCGAATATCCCGTGGCGTGACGTCGGCGTTGACGTGGTGATTGAGGCCACCGGTTTCTTTACCGAGCGGGAAAAAGCGGCGGTGCATATCACCCACGGCGGCGCCAAGCGCGTCATCATTTCCGCTCCCGGGAAGAACGACGACCTGACGATTGTGATGGGGGTTAATCACGAGCAGTACGATCCCGCCCGTCACGCGGTGGTGAGTAACGGGAGCTGCACCACGAACGGTCTGGCACCGGCCGCTCAGGTTCTGCATCAGCAGTTCGGGATTGAGCATGGCCTGATGAATACCACGCACGCCTACACCAACAGCCAGGCGCTGCACGATCAGCCGGAGAAAGATCTGCGCGGCGCGCGCGCGGCGGCGCTGTCGATTGTGCCTTACTCCAGCGGCGCGGCAAAAGCGCTGGGGAAAGTGATCCCCTCTCTGGACGGCAAACTGACCGGGTACTCCCTGCGCGTGCCGGTGCCGGTGGTGTCGATTGTGGATTTAACGGTAACGCTGAGCCGTAACGTAACCGCCGAAGAGGTGAATGACGCGTTCCGCAACGCGGCCGCCAGCGGGCCTCTGAAAGGCATTCTGGGCTATAGCGATGAACCGCTGGTCTCCAGCGATTACCAGGGCGACCCACGCTCCTCGATTATCGACGGGCTTTCCACGCTGGTGATTGGCGGGAACATGGTGAAGATCCTGGCGTGGTATGACAACGAGTGGGGCTTCTCTAACCGCCTGGTTGATCTGGCGGAGTGGATGGATAAGAAAGGGCTGTAAGTCTTACCGTGATGCCGGGTGGCGCTTGCGCTTACCCGGCCTACAAATTATGTCATCATCCAGTAATATCTCCCCATTCCTCGCTGAATATATAATTCTCAATAATCTCAAGTTTATTTAACTCTTTCTAATTCATCGCATCAATTATAAAAACGCACCAATTAACTTAGAAAATAGGTTAATGTTTATTCTTTACTTTACGTTTAAAAGTGCGAGTCCGATCACTGTCCTTAGACGATAGCGTAGACCATGATACACCCTGCATACAACAGGACCATATTATGTATTACAGCAAGGAAATTATAGAAAGAATTGGATCCGATAAAGATCTTGCATTAAGGCTCGATCGCGCCGTCGCGGGAGTAAAGGACGGTGCCAACGAATATTTAAATAATCTTGGTGATGCTACCACGCGATTGCTTTATTATACGTCTTGCTTTACAGACAATTATCAGGATGTCTGTTCACAATTGCGTTCAGAAGACAAGAGGTTCATTTTTGGTGTTGTAGAATTAGTTAAACACAGAGATTTAATCTTCCGCATGGTTAAGATATATTTAGAAACAATGCTTAAAAACAGAAGTGAAGATGAGAAAAAAAGCATACTCCAGAAAGTCATACCCTTCACAACCAATTATTCAGTTAAACAAGCTTCGAAATTCGGCTTAATTTATGCTGTTACAAAGTACATATGTTATAGCAATCAAATGAATACCGCAGTGCAAAGGGTGTTAATGACAAAAGTTGCAGGGAGAACAGGTGGCGTATTTTTAGTGTTAAACGGTTATGCAATGATTCAACACGCTGCCGACAGTGCCAATAATCTTAAAAAAAACCTTCCGTTATTTTACCATGCATTATATATGGAAAATATTGAAATGATGTTCTTTCTCATCGAACCCGTAATAATGAAAGCTGGCTATCTGAATATTTATACAGCGTCAGACAATGATATTACGAATGCATTTATAAAAATGGCCCAATAATGCGAGAATTCATTAAGAGTATCATTAAACTTATTATCGAAGACTGGAAGAATGATTTGAAAGCATATGGCACAATTTTTGTCATTGTGATCTTATCAACGATACCAGCTACCTTCATCGAGGATGACCAAACCGCAATACTTATCATTGGGGCTATTGTTGTGATTGTTTTTTATATAGCGTACTTCTACGAGCCAAAAGGATGAAACATGTCTAAACCAGCACATATATGGTTTACTGATGAAAATAACGCGCCCGTTTCAGGCGAGTGTTTAATGCCTACCAGATTGGGCTCTACCGAACTCAAATCGTTTAATCACTCCGTCTGGATCCCCACCAGTTCCAACACGGGAAAACTAACCGGGACACGCCTTCATGTTCCAATCACCTTTGAAAAAGAAATAGATCGCATCACACCCCATCTTTTTCGTGCCGTATGTACAGGTAAAACCTTCAAAACGGCATTAATCAAAATGTATAAAATTGATGACGCCGGTATTGAGCGCGAATACTTCAATATCACTCTGGAAAACGTAAAGATAACGAGGATCTCTCCAGTATTGCACCCGCTCGGTATCGCAAGTGCACATATGGAAGAAGTCGAACTTCGCTATGAATCGATTGAATGGAAATATTGCGACGGGAATATCATGTTCAAAGACACCTGGAATGAAAGAGCAACAGCATAGAACAATGAACACCCCTTAAGTCCCTCTCCCAAAGGAGAGGGAAAAGGCTCACTCTGCTTTCACTTTCACGCCCATAAGCACAATCACCATCGCCGTTACCAGCAGAAGGCCGCTTCCGGCGAATACGCCGCTGGCGCCGTTGAGGTCAAATACCGCGCCACCCCCGGCCGCACCGGCACTTATTGCCAGCTGAATTGAGGCCACCAGCAGCCCGCCTGCACTTTCGGCTTCATCCGGAACGGTTGTGGCAAGCCAGGTTGACCAGCCCACCGGAACCAGACCAAATGCAAAGCCCCACAGCGCGACCAGGAACCCGTCCAGCATCGCCAGATGACCAAACGCCACCATCGTGAGCGCGAGAACGCCCATCGCGAACGGCACCAGCGCCAGCGTCAGGCGCAGATTACGCGCCAGCAGATGCCCGGCAACGGAGGTGCCGACAAAGTTGGCGAGCCCAAAGCCCAGCAGGATCAGCGAAATGGTCTCCACGCTCGCCTGCCCCACCGTTTCCAGGAACGGGCGCAGGTAGGTAAAGAAGGCGAAATGGCCGCTGAAAATCAGGATGGTCGCCAGCATGCCGCCGATCATCCCCGGACGACGCAGCACGCGGAACAGCGTACTCAGGCTGCCGCTGCTCTCCGGCTTCATGGACGGCAGGACCCAGAGCTGCCACAGCAGCGCCAGCATGCTCGGCAGAATGCAGAGCACAAAGACGTTGCGCCAGCCGATCAGGCTGCCCAGGTAGCTGCCGAGCGGCGCCGCGACCACCGTGGCTATCGATACGCTGGAAAATATCACCGCCAGCGCCTTCGGCACTTTATCCGCCGGAACCAGACGCATCGTGGTCGCCGTCGACATCGCCCAGAATCCGCCGATGGCTATCCCGAGCAGCAAACGCCCCATCAGCAGGACGTGCAGGTTGGGCGCAAAGGCCACCAGCAGGCTGGAGATAATTTGCAGGACCGAGAAAAACATCAGCACCCAGCGGCGGTCGATGCTTTTGGTCGCCGGCGTAATCAGCAGTCCGGTTACCAGCGCAACCAGCGCGGTGGCGGTGACGGCCTGTCCGGCCATTCCTTCACTCACGCCCAGGCTCGCGGCCATCGGCGTTAACAAACTGGCGGGCAGAAATTCTGCCGTAATCAAACCAAACACCCCCAGCCCCAGTGAATAGACGGCCCGCCAGGCGGGTTTTGCAGGCGCTACCGCCTCGCTCGCCGCGACACATGAATTCATCTGTTTTTCTCCCGTTATAAAAATGTGACAACTGTCGCAAAAGCATAGAAGGTTCACCCTGGACGATCTATGACATATAATCTCCACTTATTGATTATTCGTCCGGAGTTGCGCCATGACCGTACAGTCACCCGATCTGATCAGCGAACTTTTACGCGGCATGCGTCTGTCAGGTGTGAAATACCGGCGGATCCAGGCCAGCGCGCCGTTTGGCGTCGCGTTCCATCAGGCGCCCGGTAGGGCGCAGTTTCATTTTGTGAGCCACGGTAGCGCCCTGCTGCGAATGGAAAGCGGTGCGACGTTCGAACTGAGCAGCGGCGATGCCCTTTTTATTCCTTGCGGTAATTCCCATGCCCTGCTCTCTGACGAGCGGGCAACCATTACGCCCATCAATGCCTTTCCCAGCGAGCCCATCTGCAGCTCGGTGTGTGCCATCACCTGCGAGCCCTGCCCGGAAAGCGAGAACACCATCATCTTTAGCGGATGCATGGATTTTGAGCTGGGCGGGATGCAGCCGCTGATCAAGGCAATGCCGGAAGTGATGATGGTCAGCCGGCTGATGTCCACCTGGCCGGAGATCCACCCGCTGCTGGCGGCGATGGAGCGGGAGTCCGTGTCGCGTCAGGCCGGATACGCCGGGATCCTTGCGCGTCTGGCCGACGTGGTGGCGGCGTTAATCGTGCGCGGCTGGGTTGATGGCGGCTGTGGTAAAGCCACCGGCTGGGTGCAGGTTCTGCGCGACCCGCGCCTGAGCCGGGCCATTTACGCCATGCACCAGCAGCCCGGCCTGAACTGGAGCGTGGCGGATCTGGCAAAAGAAGCGGGCACGTCCCGTTCCGTGTTCGCCGAACGGTTTCTGGCCGCGACGGGAACCACCCCGGCAAAATATCTCAGCGAGCTGAGGATGCGGCTGGCCATCCAGTACATTCGCCACGAAAATCAGCCGATTGAAACCGTCGCGCTGCGGCTGGGGTACGGCTCTCTGGCGGCATTTAGCCGGGCATTTAAGCGCATCATAGGACATGCGCCGGGCACGCTGCGGGAAGCCAGCCAGACGCCGGAAGAGGTCTGACGGGCAGGCAATTATTAACGCGAAGCGGGCAATATTCGTCTAAGGTTTTCAGGTGATTGACAACAGCGGTCACGCTGTTTAGTGAAGACAGGAGACGAACTGATGATAAGACCTCGTACACTACGCCCCGCGTTCTTGCCCCTTGCGTTAGGAGGCGCGCTGCTCGGCGTCACGACTTGCGGTTATGCCGATGATAGCCCCGCAGCCCAGACAACCTCACCCGATATTTTGCTGGGCCCTCTGTTTAACGATGTGCAAAGCGCCAAACTGTTTCCCGATCAGAAAACCTTTGCTGATGCCGTCCCCAAAAGCGACCCGCTGATGATTCTGGCGGATTACCGGATGCAGCACGCGCAGTCCAGCTTTGACTTACGCCACTTTGTCGAGATGAACTTTACGCTCCCTGCGGAAGGGGAAAAATATGTTCCGCCTGCTGGACAAAGTTTACGTGAGCACATCGACGATCTCTGGCCCGTGCTGACGCGCACCACGGATAAAGCCAGCAACAAATGGGATTCCCTTCTGCCGTTACCCAAACCTTACGTTGTGCCCGGCGGCCGTTTCCGCGAGGTCTACTACTGGGACAGCTATTTCACCATGCTGGGCCTGGCGGAGAGCGAACACTGGGACAAAATCAGCGACATGGTGGATAACTTTGCGTATGAGATTGACACCTTCGGCCACATTCCCAACGGCAACCGCAGCTATTACCTGAGCCGCTCCCAGCCGCCGTTTTTCTCAATGATGGTTGAACTGCTGGCGACCCACGACAGCGATGCGCTGAAGAAGTACCGCCCGCAGATGGAGAAAGAGTATGCCTACTGGATGGACGGCGTCGACGCCCTTCAGCCGGGGCAGGCTAACAAACGCGTGGTGAAGCTGGACGACGGCGCTATCCTCAACCGCTACTGGGACGACCGCGATACCCCGCGCCCGGAGTCCTGGCTTGACGACGTGAATACCGCCAAAAGTAACCCTAACCGGCCTGCGACCGAGATCTACCGTGATTTGCGTTCCGCTGCGGCCTCGGGCTGGGACTTTAGCTCGCGCTGGATGGACGATCCGCAAAAGCTCGGCACCATCCGGACCACCAGCATTGTCCCCGTGGACCTGAACGCCCTGATGTTCAAGATGGAAAAACTGCTGGCGCGGGCAAGCCAGGAGAGTGGCGACGCCGCCAGCGCAAGTAAATACGAGGCGCTGGCAACGGCGCGTCAGAAAGCCATCGAGAGCCACCTGTGGAATGATAAAGAGGGCTGGTACGCGGATTACGATCTGAAAAGCAAGAAGGTACGCAATCAGCTCACGGCGGCAGCCCTGTTCCCGCTTTACGTGAAGGCGGCGGCGCAGGACCGGGCCGATAAAGTCGCCGCGGCAACCTCGTCGCGCCTGTTGAAGCCGGGCGGTATTGCGACCACCACCGTCAATAGCGGCCAGCAGTGGGATGCGCCAAACGGCTGGGCCCCGCTGCAGTGGGTGGCGGCGGAAGGGCTGCAGAATTACGGACAGGAGAAGGTCTCGATGGACGTGACCTGGCGCTTCCTGAAGAACGTTCAGCATACTTACGACCGCGAAAAGAAACTGGTCGAGAAGTATGACGTCTCGACAACCGGTACGGGCGGCGGCGGCGGTGAGTATCCGCTGCAGGACGGCTTCGGCTGGAGTAACGGCGTGACGCTGAAAATGCTGGATCGGGTCTGTCCGAAAGCAAAACCGTGCGACAGCGTGCCGGAGAATCAGCCTGCGGCGAATGAGGAAGCTGCGCCGGTGAAAGCTGCGGCGCAGTAAGGGTATTGCCGGGTGGCGGCTACGCCTTCCCCGGCCTGCGCGTGCTGGCTCTAATCCTCACAAATTAATGCGAGTAGCCAACAATCCCCTCGCCCCTTTGGGGAGAGGGTTATGGTGAGGGGAACATACGACTGCGGTGGTCATTCCGTTCACTTTATGTTCCTTGCTACTCTTTAACGACATGATCTGTGAACGTGCCAGGGTGGCTCAATCGCCACCACCCTGGCTACCCGGGCTCCCGGCGGTAAATCGCCGCTTCGCGGTGCCCTCGTCTTATTCCTTCCGGCTTATCGGGGACGGGCGGAGGTAACGTCCCTGTAAAGCCCGCCCTCTCGGCGCATCCATGCGCCTCGCCCCGGCCTTCAGGAAACGCCTCAGCGATTTACAGCCGGACCATGGCGTCGCTGCGAATAAATCGTTTCACTTTAAAAATACAAAATCGCTTCTGGTTAAAAATTTACTGGAGATCCCTCAGCACCGGGAAAGGGAAACGATCGTCAGAAACTATAACTCGCCCCTAGCTGATACGTCCTGTCACGCCCAATCCAGCAGTTGGTCGCGTCGTAGCAGGTCAGCGTCTCTTTATTAGTGATGTTCTGCGCGCTGGCCTTAAGCGTTAGCCCTGCCAGCGAGGGCAGGATTTCACCCATCCGGTAGGAAGCCGCCAGATCGTACTGCGTGGTGCCCCCCAGCTTACCCGCATCGTTTGCCGGAGAGATTTCCATCGGCCCGGTGTAGCGTGCCCCAGCCCCCAGCATCAGTCCTTTCAGCGGCGTGTTGTCAAAGGTGTAATCCCCCCAGAGGTTGAAGGCATTCTCCGGTACCTGCGTTGGACGTTTGCCTTTGTATTTGTCATCTTCCCGGTTGATCGCGTGGGTGTACGCATAGTTGGCAATCAGCGTCAGGTTGTCCGTCGGACGGCTGATGGCGGAGAGCTCTGCCCCTTTGGATTCCACTTCCCCGGTCTGACGATAGTTCAGGAAGCCCGGATCGGAGGTGACGACATTTTTCTGCCGGATGTTAAACACCGAGGCGGTAAAGGTGGTGGCGTAGTCGGCCAGCAAATATTTCACCCCGCCTTCCACCTGCTTGCTGGTAGTCGGTTTGACGTCTTTCGCCACGAGCGTACCCTGCGGCGACACCGGCGCGAAACCTTCTGAATAGCTGATAAACGGCGAAATCCCGTTATCGAAGGCGTAAAGCGCGCCCAGGCGTTTGGTGACGCGATCCTGCGATACCCAGGCTTTATCACCGTTTTGCAGGTAGTTGGTAGTAACGGAGCGGTAATCGTCGTAGCGCAGGCTGCCCAGCAGGTTGAGGCCGCCAAACTCTACCTGATCCTGTAAGTAATAGCCGTTCTGCTGATAGCTGAGACGGTTTTTCTGGGCAGTATAGAGCCCCAGCGCGCTTTCCTGGATCTGCGAATAGTCAGGATGCCGCATATCGATGCCCGGCGTGGCCGACGCGTAGCGATAATGGAAATGGGAATTCAGCTTCTGATAGTCAAACCCGGCCAGCAGGTGGTGTTTCCAGTCGCCCAGGGCAACGGTTTTGGTCACCTGGTTGTCGATGTTGAAGCTCTTAAGGTCTTCATCGGTGGTGTAGGCAAAGCGGTTGAGCTGATACGCCTCGCTTCCCGTGCCTGTCGCGTAGACGCTGCGCTGGTGGGTATCGACGTCGAAATAGCGCGCTTTCTGATTAAAGCCCCAGCCGCTGTCAAATTCATGTTCAAAGCTGTAGCCCAGCATCCACTGACGCTGCTTAAACCCGCTCCATTCGTCTCCGGCATAATCGCGCTTGCCCGCATATTTCGAGCGCAGGTAGGCGAGCGGCAGCGGATTAGACGGCGTCAGGCTCGGGGTGTTTTGCGCCAGCGCGTCCAGGGTGAGGCGGGTTTTGCTGTCGGGCTGCCAGGTGACGGACGGCGCAACCAGGTAGTTTTCATACCGGGTAGTGTGCGGCTGATCGTCGTTTTCCGTGGCTTTGCCCAGCAGACGGTAGTTCCAGTCGCTGTCGGCAATCTGCCCGGTTGAATCGAGGTATCCCTCTTTCAGATTACGGTTTCCGGTGTTAACGCCGATTTCGGTTCGGGCTTCCCGCTGCGGTTTTTTACTTTGAATATTCACCAGCCCGCCCGGCGAACCGCCGCCGTAAAGGACCGATGAGGGGCCTTTCAGGATATCAACGCTGTCGATCAGCAGCGGATCGATGCGCGCTTTGGTATTGCCGGTGACGTTATAGGGCAGCTGCAGCCCGTTGTAGAACTCCTGGTCGACGGTAAAGCCACGAATTTTATATTCGCTCATGTAGGAGGTATTCCCCCGCACCTCGGTTGAGACGCCCGGGGCATAGCGCAGGATTTCATTCACCGAATTCGCATGACGCTTTTCAATTTCCGGCGCAGAGAGGGTCGTGATGACCTGCGGCGTTTTACTTTCGGCAACGGCCGATTTCGTGGCGCTGTTCGTCCAGGCCGGCAGCGCGCTGCCCTGCTCTGAGCCCGTGACGACGATGGTGGATTCTTCGGCAAACGCCGGGACCTGCAATGCCAGCGTGACGGCCCCTGCCAGAGCGCAAAGCGTAAAACGTGAGGTATTCATAATGTCGTCTTGTTGTTAGATGCAATACGGAACGACAATTATTATCATTTAGATTAACAAATCAATACTCAGGCAAAAAAAACGGCCCTCCGCAGAGAGCCGTTTACGTCAATTTATGCTCGTCGCAGTAACCTGAATATGCCCAGCACCACAATGGCACCCACGACAGCGACCAGAAAACTGTGCAGGTCGAAACCACTTATGTTGCCTCCAAAGCCAAACATCGTCGCCAGCCAGCCGCCCACAACCGCACCAACGACCCCGAGTACACAGGTCAAAATAAAGCCGCCGCCATCGTTTCCCGGCATGATCAGTTTAGCGATAGCGCCAGCAATAAGACCAAAGATAATCCAGGCGATGATACCCATAGCGATGCCCTCTTGCAGGTTTAACGCGTGCGCAGAAAACCTTCTGCACAGCTAACTTAAGTATAGGTCATCGCCGGAAAACCATTTTCATCTCACCGACTTATCTTTGGTTAAACAGGCAAAAAAAACTCACCGGTTTGTATTAAGTTTCATTGCAGATTGCCGATAACGCTAAGACAGTCTGTCATCTATCAAGGAGCCATCCGGCGTGAGTCATTACAGTGAGCAGTTCCTCAAGCAAAATCCGCTGGCTGTATTAGGGGTATTACGCGACCTGCAAAAAGGTGAAGTGCCGCTGCGCATCAGCTGGTCGAATAATCAGTTCATCAGCAAGATCCTTGACGCCTCGCAGGATCGGCTGGTGATTGATTTAGGCAGTCAGGAGTATGAAAACCGCGCGGCGCTGAAAGCGGAGAATATCGCGGTGATGGCCGAAACGCAGGGCGCCAAAGTGGAGTTTGTCCTGTCGCGGCTGGAACTGAGCGAATACCAGGGACTGCCGGCTTTTGTTACCCCGCTTCCGACCAATCTCTGGTTTGTTCAGCGTCGTGAATATTTCCGCATCAGCGCCCCGCTTCACCCCGCCTATTTTTGTAAGGCCAAAATGCCGGACAAAAAAGAGATCCGCTTCCGCCTCTTCGATCTGTCGCTGGGCGGCATGGGCGCGCTGATGGACACGCCGAAACCGGACGGGCTGGTAGAGGGCATGCGGTTTACGCAAATCGAACTGGATATGGGGGGCTGGGGTCGCTTTTATTTCGATGCACAGCTGATTGCCATCAGCGACCGCACCGTCGTGGACAGCAAAAATGAAACCATTACCACGCCGCGTCTGAGCTTCCGTTTCCTGAACGTCGGGCCCGGCGCGGAGCGTGAGCTTCAGCGTATTATCTATTCCCTGGAGCGAGAGGCGCGGGAACGCGCAAATAAGGTCCTGTGAAGAAATCGGGCAGCGTGACCGCCGCCCGTCTGCGGCATTACATGGCATCCATCGCTTTCTGTACTTTCCAGATATAACGAGGCGCCTGTGGTGCCGGGTGATTTTTCGCCACATGTTCAAAGAATTCGTCTTTGTCCATGCCGTTAATCTCTTCTATCGCCTCTTTGCGGTCAGAGGAGAAGGTTCTGAGCAACGCGCCGGCACCGTTAACGTAAGACACCACCAGCGCGTACTGCATCACCTCTGGATCCTTAATCCCCTTCAGCACGCCATGCTCCATGATGCTCAGGTAGGCCGTGCCCATTGAAATGTTACGTTCCGGGTTTTTCAGCTCGCTGGTCGACGGCTGGCCGTTCCACCCCATGTAGCGGTAAACCTCTCTGCCCGCCGTTGACGCTTTAAGCTGCATCAGCCCCACCGCGTTAGATTTGCTGACAAGCGTGGGATTACCGCCGGACTCCACCGCAATGATCGCCGTGATGAGACGCGGGCTGACGCCCCAGGCCTTCCCGGCTTGCTCACTGATCGGCATCCACTGCATGGCCCGTTTCACCGGCACTTCCGGGTTCCAGGGCGGGTTTTGATAATCATGTTTTGAACTACAGCCAGCGAGCAACACAATCAAAAAAGCAAACCATCTCAATTTCACGTCATCTATCCTTATAGCCGGTCATCGCGGTGCGCCGCCTCTTGAAGCAGGCAGCGTATAAGCGGCATGATATAGACAATTAGTTTCTCATTCAGCAAGGAATTGCCATGTCTCAGTTTCATCTTATCGCGCCGTCGGGCTACTGCATTAACCAGGACGCGGCGCAGCGGGGCGTTCAGCGTTTGCTGGAATCTGGCCATCAGGTAGAAAATCAGACGATTATCCCCCGCCGCCAGCAGCGTTTTGCCGGTACCGAAGCGCAGAGGCTGAATGATATCAATAGTCTGGTGAACCTGACGGGCGAAAACCGGGTTGTTCTTGCGGTGCGAGGCGGATATGGCGCGAGCCGGCTGCTGGAGAGCATTGACTGGCAGGGGCTGGCGCTGCGCCAGCAGCAGAATCCGCTGCTAATCTGCGGCCACAGCGATTTCACCGTCATCCAGCTTGGGCTGCTGGCCCTGCATAACGTCATCACCTTCAGCGGTCCGATGCTGGCCGGTAACTTCGGCGCACCGGAGCTGGATGCGTTTACCGTGGAACATTTCTGGCGCGCGCTGCGCAATTCTACCTACAGCGTGGAGTGGCAAGGCAATGGGCCGCACTGGGAATGTGAAGGCCAGCTCTGGGGCGGCAATCTGGCGATGCTGGTCTCGCTCATCGGCACGCCGTGGATGCCGCAAATCGAGGACGGCATTCTGGTGCTGGAAGATATCAACGAACATCCGTTCCGCGTCGAGCGCATGCTATTGCAGCTTTATCATGCCGGTATTCTTGAACGCCAGTCCGCGATTGTGCTGGGCAGCTTCAGCGGCTCTGCTCCGAATGACTATGACGCGGGTTACTCCCTGGAGACCATGGTCGACTTCGTTCGCTCGCGGCTGGATATTCCGGTCATCACCGGTCTGGATTTCGGCCATGAGCAGCAAACCGTCACCCTGGCGCTGGGGGCGCATGCCTCCCTGATCCACAACGATTCCGGCACTCGGCTGACCATCAGCGGCCATCCTGTCATAAAGGCATAAAAAAGCCGTTATACCCCCTTAATAAAACGCTGTTGCCGTTGTTAATATGTTAGGGTTTTAGTAACAGCGTTAACATTGAGGTGGGAGTAAGAGAACATTGGATGCCGCAGCGATAATCAGCCTTTTCATTTTGGGTTCCGTCCTTGTAACCAGCAGTATTTTATTAAGTTCATTTTCATCGCGTCTCGGCATACCTATTCTTGTCATTTTCCTCGCCATCGGCATGCTGGCCGGCATTGATGGCATTGGCGGTATCCCATTCGATAACTACCCCTTCGCCTATATGGTGAGTAATCTCGCGCTGGCGGTGATCCTGCTGGACGGAGGGATGCGCACCCAGGCGAGCTCCTTCCGCGTGGCCTTAGGGCCTGCGCTGTCGCTCGCCACGGTCGGCGTGTTGATTACCTCTGGCCTCACCGGGATGATGGCCGCGTGGCTTTTCCATCTCAATATCATGGAAGGTTTGCTGATTGGCGCCATCGTGGGCTCAACCGATGCGGCAGCGGTGTTTTCCCTGCTCGGGGGAAAAGGGCTAAACGAACGCGTTGGCTCCACGCTTGAGATTGAATCCGGCAGTAACGATCCGATGGCGGTATTTCTCACCATTACGCTTATCGAGATGATTCAGCAGCATGAAAGCGGGCTGAGCTGGATGTTTGCGTTACATATCCTGCAGCAGTTCGGCCTGGGGATTGTCATCGGCCTGGCGGGGGGATACCTCTTACAGCAGACGATCAACCGCATCTCGCTGCCCGCGGGGCTTTACCCCCTGCTGGCGCTGAGCGGCGGCATTCTTATTTTTGCCGTCACCACCGCGCTGGACGGCAGCGGCATTCTCGCCGTCTATCTCTGCGGATTCCTGATGGGCAACCGCCCTATTCGCAACCGCCATGCCATTTTGCAGAACTTTGACGGCCTGGCGTGGCTGGCGCAAATCGGCATGTTCCTGGTGCTGGGCCTGCTGGTTACGCCATCGGACCTGCTGCCGATCGCCGTTCCGGCGCTGCTGCTTTCCGCGTGGATGATCTTCTTCGCCCGTCCGCTGTCGGTATTTGCAGGCCTGCTGCCGTTTCGCGGCTTCAACCTGCGCGAGCGGGTCTTTATCAGCTGGGTTGGCCTGCGCGGCGCGGTGCCGATTATCCTTGCGGTGTTCCCGATGATGGCCGGTCTGGATAACGCCCGGCTGTTCTTTAACGTGGCGTTCTTCGTGGTGCTGATTTCCCTGCTGTTCCAGGGAACCTCGCTCGGGTGGGCGGCGAAAAAAGCCAAAGTGGTGGTCCCGCCCGTGGGCTGGCCGGTCTCACGCGTGGGGCTCGATATTCATCCGGAGAACCCGTGGGAACAGTTTGTCTATCAGCTGAGCGCCGACAAATGGTGCGTGGGGGCCTCGCTGCGCGATTTGCACATGCCGACCGAAACGCGCATTGCCGCCCTGTTCCGCGATAATGTCCTGCTGCACCCTACCGGCAGCACCCGCCTGCGCGAGGGGGATATTCTCTGCGTGATTGGTCGCGAGCGCGACCTGCCCGCGCTAGGCAAGCTGTTCAGCCAGTCGCCTCCGGTGGCCCTGGACCAGCGCTTCTTCGGCGATTTTATTCTGGAAGCCAGCGCTAAATTTGCGGATGTGGCGCTGATTTACGGTCTGGATGAAGGTGCTGAAGACGGTGATAACCCGCAAACGCTGGGCGAAATCATCCAGCAGCGGCTTGGCGCTGCCCCGGTCGTGGGGGATCAGGTAGAGTTTGCCGGGATGATCTGGACCGTTGCCGAAAAAGAAGATAACGCGGTGCGGAAAGTCGGTTTAAGGCCGATGGAAGAGGAAGCGGAGTAGTTTTTTTGCCGGGTGGCGGTTTCGCCTTACCCGGCCTACAAAACCCTCTAACGTAGGCCGGGTAAGCGTTAGCGCCACCCGGCGAACATAAGTTACACCGTCACAACCGGCACTCGAGGGGCCAGCGCGCACATCAATTCATACCCCACCGTGCCCGCCGCGGCAGCAACGTCATCAATCTTAACTTCGTTACCCCACAGCTCGACGGGTGAGCCAATGCCCGCCTGCGGGCATGGCGTCAGATCAACGGCCAGCATATCCATAGATACGGTGCCCACCGTTCCCGTGCGAACCCCATCGACCCAGACCGGCGTGCCGGTCGGCGCGATGCGCGGGTAGCCGTCGGCATAACCGCCCGCCACGATGCCAATCCGCTGCTCGCCCTTTGCCCGGTAGCGGCTGCCGTAGCCCACCGTGTCCCCGGCCTTCAGCGTCTGCACGCCAATGATTTCACTGCGCAGGGTCATGACCGGCTTCAGGCCGCTGTTGGCGATATCCTGCCACTGACCGGAGGGAGACGCACCGTACAGAACGATCCCCGGGCGCACCCAGTTATAGTGCGCCTCGGGATGCCACAGCGTGGCCGCCGAGTTCGACAGCGAGCGCGGGCAATCCAGCCCTTCAGCCGCCTGCTCAATGCGGACCATGGCATCGGCAATACCGTCGGGTTTTTCCGCGTCGGCAAAATGCGCCATCAGCGTCATTTCGCCCACGTTTTTCATGGCGCGCAGCTGCTGCCAGACCGTATGCACCCGCTCAGGCTGGAAGCCCAGGCGGTTCATGCCGCTGTTTACCTTGAGATAGATATCCAGCGGAGCATGGAGCTTCGCATCCTGGATCGCCTTAATCTGCCAGTTGCTGTGAACGCTGGTGGTCAGCCGGTACTTATCCAGCAGCGGCAGATCCTCCGCATGGAAAAAGCCTTCCAGCAGTAGAATCGGCCCTTTCCAGCCGCGCTCGCGCAGCAGAATGGCCTCTTCCAGATTCAGGAGCGCAAAACCGTCGGTCGCGCTCAGCGCGCTCCAGATACGGTCGATACCGTGGCCGTAGGCATTCGCTTTCACCACCGACCAGACGCGCGAACCCGGTGCCGCCCGACGAACAATTTGCAGATTATCCTTCAGGGCCTGCAGGTTCAGCTGGGCCAGAACAGGACGGGACATGACAACTCCTTAGCTATGCGCGCCGTGCAGGTGCTGTGGACGCGAAGGCGTAAACCCCGATTGATAGCGCGCGGCGCTTAAATCGTCAAACGGAATTGCCGGCGTGCGCCCGGAAATCAGGTCGCTCAGCAGCTGGCCCGATCCGCAGGCCATTGTCCAGCCGAGCGTGCCGTGTCCGGTATTGGTCCACAGGTTTTTAAACGGCGTGCGCCCTACGATCGGCGTGCCGTCCGGGGTCATCGGACGCAGGCCGGTCCAGAACGTCGCCTGCTCAACAAAACCTCCGCGCGGGAAGAGATCGCCCACGACCATCTCCAGCGTTTCACGACGCGGCTGCAGCAGTTCGGTGTTGAAGCCGACAATCTCCGCCATGCCGCCTACGCGAATGCGGTTGTCGAAGCGGGTAATGGCGATTTTGTAGGTTTCGTCCAGAATGGTCGACACCGGGGCGCCGCTCTCTTCTTTCACCGGGATGGTCAGCGAGTAGCCCTTCAGCGGATAAACCGGAATGTCGAGAATGCCTTTCAGCATGGCGGTGGAGTACGAACCAAACGCCATCACGTAGGCATCGGCTTTGATCACCTCGTCGCCGCACTTCACGCCGTAAATTTTTTCCCCTTCCGACAGCAGCTTGTCGACGGAGGTGTTGAAGCGGAACTTCACCCCCGCCTGCTCGCACATTTGCGCCAGACGTTGCGTAAAGAGCTGGCAGTCGCCGGTTTCGTCATTCGGCAGGCGCAGGCCGCCGGTCAGCTTATGCGCCACTTCCGCCAGCGCCGGTTCAACTTGACCAAGCTGGCTGGCTTCCAGCAGCTGGTACGGTACGCCGGCATCTTCCAGCACGGCGATATCGCGGGTGGCATTCTCGTACTGTTGCTCGGTGCGGAACAGCTGCAGCGTCCCGCCCTGGCGGCCTTCGTACTCAATCCCCGTCGACGCGCGCAGCGCTTTCAGACAGTCGCGGCTGTATTCCGCCAGGCGCACCATGCGCCCTTTGTTCTCCATGTAGTGGCGGGTGTCGCAGTTGCGCAGCATCTGCCACATCCACTTCAGCTGGAACTGCGTGCCGTCAAGGCTGATGGCCAGCGGCGCATGGCGCTGGAACATCCATTTAATCGCTTTCAGCGGAACGCCCGGCGCAGCCCACGGCGCCGCATACCCCGGAGAGATTTGCCCGGCGTTCGCCGCGCTGGTTTCAAGCGCGGGACCGGATTCACGATCGATAACGGTTACGTCATGTCCCGCCTGACTTAAATACCAGGCGCTGGTTACCCCAACGACACCACTTCCCAGTATGACAACACGCATAGCCACTCCATTATGTGCAAAAGAACAATCTTCTAATTACAGATTGATAACCTAGTTGAAAATATTATTCAACATACGACTTTTTTATGGTGACTTACCTCACACATCCCCCAGCATCAGGGGATAGTGCTAATTTGGGATCTCCTGCTGCGCGTTATTTTTAACCAGCATAATATGCTGAGACATACCGTTTTTTTGCCGTATCAAAAACGCGAAATCGCAAAGAAAAAATTTCTACCCCAGCACGCTTTTTAACACGTTGATCTATGCTTGAAAGGAGGCTCTCCAGACAGAGAGAGCACCCACAACGAGGGCGCGCTAATGGCTACTATTGATTCCCTGAACAAGGACAACACACGTCTGAGCGATGGACCCGACTGGACCTTCGAGCTGCTGGATGTTTACCTCGCCGAAATCGACCGGGTCGCAAAGCTGTATCGCCTGGATACCTATCCCCATCAGATTGAAGTCATTACGTCCGAACAGATGATGGACGCCTACTCCAGCGTCGGGATGCCGATTAACTATCCGCACTGGTCGTTTGGTAAAAAATTTATTGAAACGGAACGGCTGTATAAGCACGGCCAGCAGGGGCTGGCGTATGAGATTGTGATTAACTCCAATCCGTGTATTGCCTATTTAATGGAAGAGAACACCATTACCATGCAGGCGCTGGTGATGGCGCACGCCTGCTACGGGCACAACTCCTTTTTCAAGAATAACTATCTGTTCCGCAGCTGGACGGACGCCAGTTCCATCGTCGATTACCTGATCTTCGCCCGTAAATACATTACCGACTGCGAAGAGCGCTACGGCGTGGACGAAGTGGAAAAACTGCTCGACTCCTGCCACGCGCTGATGAACTACGGCGTGGACCGCTACAAACGTCCGCAGAAAATCTCCCTGCAGGAGGAGAAAGCCCGGCAGAAGAGCCGCGAAGAGTACCTGCAAAGCCAGGTGAACATGCTGTGGCGGACCCTGCCGAAGCGTGAGGAGGAAAAAACGATCGCCGAAGCGCGTCGCTATCCGTCCGAGCCGCAGGAGAACCTGCTCTATTTTATGGAGAAGAACGCCCCGCTGCTGGAGCCGTGGCAGCGTGAGATCCTGCGCATCGTGCGCAAGGTGAGCCAGTATTTTTACCCGCAAAAGCAGACGCAGGTCATGAACGAAGGCTGGGCGACCTTCTGGCACTACACCATTCTTAACCATCTGTACGACGAGGGGAAAGTGACCGAGCGGTTCATGATGGAATTCCTCCACAGCCATACCAACGTGGTGTTCCAGCCGCCCTACAACAGCCCGTGGTACAGCGGAATAAACCCGTATGCGCTTGGCTTCGCCATGTTCCAGGACATTAAGCGCATCTGCCAGTCGCCGACGGAAGAAGACAAGTACTGGTTCCCGGATATCGCCGGTTCTGACTGGCTGGAAACGCTGCACTTTGCGATGCGCGACTTTAAGGACGAGAGCTTCATCAGCCAGTTTATGTCGCCGAAGATCATGCGTGATTTCCGCTTCTTCACCGTGCTGGACGACGACCGCAACAACTATCTGGAGATCTCCGCAATCCATAACGAAGAGGGATACCGTGAGATCCGCTCTCGCCTCTCTTCCCAGTACAACCTGAGCAACCTTGAGCCGAATATTCAGGTATGGAACGTCGATTTGCGCGGTGACCGCTCCCTGACGCTGCGCTATATCCCGCACAATCGCGCGCCGCTGGATAAAGGGCGCAAAGAGGTGCTGAAGCACGTGCATCGCCTGTGGGGCTTTGACGTGCAGCTGGAGCAGCAGAATGAAGACGGGAGCGTCGAGCTGCTGGAACGTTGCCCGGCGCGGTTGAATACGCTGTAGTGTTTTTTCGCCGGGTGGCGGCTATGCCTTACCCGGCCTACGGGTTTTGTAGGCCCGGTAAGCGAAGCGCCACCGGGCGAAAAAAAACCTCTCGTATGAGAGGTTTTTTCTTTTAGCGAGTCTGAATCGCTAAATCACCCGGCAGCGTTTTCTGCATACGGTGCCAGATTTCACCGGAATCGTGACCGTAGCGGCGCACCGTCTCATAAACCTGATCGTGCAGGCCTTCGGTACAGAGCTTGCTCAGCTTATGGTAGAAGCCCAGCGCCAGGCTACGCGCTTCCGGATTGGCAAAGTAGTGGCGGCCAATGCGGGTGTAAAGCCCTTTCATACCGTTGAGGATCAGCCCATACACCGGGTTGCCGGAGGCAAACGCCAGGCCGCGGAACACGTTGTAATCGAGAGTGGCAAAAGCATCGGCATGATCTTCCACCTCGTTCGCGCTGGCCAGCACCGCAAGGGCGTCTTCCGGATGCTGACGGAAAGCGGTACGAATAAAGATCGTCGCGATGTTGGTGCGAACGGAGAGCAGATTATCAATGAGCTGCGGCACGCTTTCATGGTCGAGACGCGCCAGCGTTTCAAGAATGTTCAGCCCGGACGTTTCCCAGAAATTGTTCACTTTCGTAGGCTTACCGTGCTGGATCGTCAACCAGCCATCGCGCGCCAGCCGCTGAAGCACTTCACGCAGAGTGGTGCGAGTGACGCCAATCAGTTCAGAGAGTTCGCGTTCAGCCGGAAGAATGGACCCCGCAGGGAAACGATTATTCCAGATGCTTTCGATGATGTACTCTTCCGCGAAACCCGCCGGGCTCTGCGCCTTAATGACCATAGTGAGATTTCCATTACACAGCTTTAGCAAATTGGACTCATCATACCAGAGGCACGCAGTGGCAGGTAGCGCGGCAAAGAGAGAAAAGAGGGATCGCCGTTTCATTTTTGTGAAATTTACAATGCAGCCTTATCCGCCTCCAGGCCGCGATTTTTGCGTATACTGATGTTTTGTCTTACTTGACGGGAAGGACGTCTGTTGTGGAAATTTCTTTTGGGCGCGCGCTATGGCGCAATTTTTTAGGTCAGTCTCCTGACTGGTATAAGCTGATACTGCTGGTTTTCCTGGTCGTTAATCCCATCATTTTTAGCATGAATCCCTTTATCGCCGGCTGGCTGCTGGTGGCGGAGTTTATCTTCACCCTGGCCATGGCGCTGAAATGTTATCCCCTTCTGCCGGGCGGATTGCTGGCGTTTGAAGCCGTCGTCATCGGTATGACCAGCGCCGGGCATGTCAAAGCAGAGCTGGCGTCTAATCTCGAAGTGCTTCTGCTGCTGATCTTTATGGTGGCCGGCATCTACTTTATGAAACAGCTGCTGCTGTTCATCTTCACGCGCCTGCTGCTCAGCATTCCGTCGAAAATGTTCCTCTCGCTGGCGTTTTGCCTTGCCGCCGCCTTCCTGTCGGCGTTCCTGGATGCGCTGACGGTCGTTGCGGTAGTGATCAGCGTCGCGGTTGGGTTTTACGGAATTTATCACCGCGTGGCCTCCTCTCGCCCAAATGAGGACCTGCAGGATGACAGCCACGTCGAGGCGCATAACCGTGACGTGCTGGAACAATTCCGCGCGTTTCTGCGCAGCCTGATGATGCATGCTGGCGTGGGTACCGCGCTGGGCGGCGTGATGACCATGGTGGGCGAGCCGCAAAACCTGATCATTGCCAAAGCGGCGGGCTGGCACTTCGGTGATTTCTTCCTGAGAATGGCCCCGGTGAGCGTACCGGTGCTGATCTGCGGGCTGGCGACCTGTCTGCTGGTGGAGAAGTTTCGCCTCTTCGGATACGGGGCGCAGCTCCCGGAGCCGGTTCGTCAGGAGCTGCATAAATTCGATCTGCAGAGCCGAAGCCAGCGGACGCGCCAGGAGACGCTACGACTGATTGCTCAGGGGATCATCGGCGTCTGGCTTATCGCGGCGCTGGCGTTCCATCTTGCAGAAGTGGGGCTGATTGGCCTGTCAGTCATTATTCTCGCCACCACCTTTACCGGCGTGACGGACGAACATGCCATCGGCAAGGCGTTTACCGAAGCCCTGCCGTTTACCGCCCTGCTGGCGGTGTTCTTTGCCGTCGTGGCGGTGATTATCGACCAGCACCTGTTCGCGCCGATTATTGCCTTTGTATTACAGGCATCACCGGATGCTCAGCTCTCGCTGTTTTACCTGTTTAACGGCCTGCTCTCGTCGATCTCAGATAACGTCTTCGTCGGGACGGTCTACATCAACGAGGCCAAAGCCGCCATGGAGCAAGGCGTTATCAGCGCCGGACAGTTTGAGCTGCTGGCCGTGGCGATCAACACCGGCACCAACCTGCCGTCGGTAGCGACGCCAAATGGCCAGGCCGCCTTCCTGTTCCTGCTGACCTCCGCCCTCGCGCCGCTCATACGTCTTTCTTATGGCAGGATGGTATGGATGGCGCTGCCCTATACGCTGGTGCTCACGATCGTCGGATTGCTTTGCGTCAAAATTACCCTCATTCCCTGTACGCAATGGCTGGTACAAGCGGGTATACTTGCGGCGCAGTAAACTATGCATCTCGGGCAGTTCGCTGCCCGTTTGCCTTTTCGCACGATAAACATCCAATTACGTTTTATTTCGCCAGGTACAGGTGGCGCGAAAAACGAATTCGTTTACACTGCGCTTTCTAAGCATGTTCCAGGGAAATGATTATGTTGAGATTTTTAAACCAGTGCTCCCGCGGTCGCGGAGCGTGGTTGTTAATGGCCCTGACCGCCTTTGCGCTGGAAATGGTCGCGCTGTGGTTCCAGCATGTAATGGGACTGAAACCTTGCGTACTGTGTATTTACGAACGCAGCGCGCTGTTCGGCATTATGGGTGCGGGCCTGGTGGGTGCGATTGCCCCAAAATCGCCGCTTCGCTATGCCGGTATTGCCATCTGGATCTACAGCGCCTGGAAAGGAATTGAACTCTCCTGGCAGCACACCATGATGCAATTGCATCCGTCACCGTTTATGACCTGTGATTTTGCCGCCCGCTTCCCGAGCTGGCTGCCGCTGGACAAATGGCTGCCGCAGGTGTTCGTCGCATCCGGTGACTGCTCCGTTCGCCAGTGGGAATTCCTGACGCTGGAGATGCCGCAGTGGCTGGTGGGCATTTTTGCCGCCTACTTCGTCGTGGCGCTGCTGGTGCTGATTGCCCAGCCGTTCAAACCGAAGAAACGCGATTTGTTCGGAAGGTAAACGCAAAACGGCAACCAAGGTTGCCGTTTTTAGCGTTTGCGCCCTCTCCCACGGGAGAGGGTTGGGGTGAGGGCATCAGGCCGCACAAGCACAAAAAAACCCGCCTCGGCGGTTTTTTTAATCTCAACGGGTCGGGTGGTTCATGATGTGATCTTCCCAGTCCTGCACCTCGGACTCTTTCACCGCAATGTGGCGCACAGAAATACGTTCACCGTGCATCGCCGCTTTTGAACCGGTTAACAGCGGATGCCAGTCAGGCAGACCTTTCCCTTCCGCCAGCAGGCGATACGCGCAGGTATGCGGCAGCCATTCAAACGTCGGCAGATTATCCCGGGTTAACTTGATGCAGTCAGGCTCAAATTCAAACCGGCGCTCATAGTTGCGGCACTGGCAGGTTTTAATGTTTAACTGCTTGCAGGCAACGTTGGTGAAGTAGATTTCGTCCGTATCTTCATCCATCAGCTTGTGCAGGCAGCACTGCCCGCAGCCGTCGCACAATGATTCCCATTCCGCGTCAGTCATGTCGTCGAGAGTTTTGCTTTGCCAGAAAGGGATGTCGTTCATCAGGATGTCCACACGTCAAGAGAAAGCGCACCTTATAACGAGTCTGGCACGTTGTTGCAAGTTTTGCCGCCCTCTTCAGGCGGCAAGATGGGGTTACAGCACGCGGGTTTTCAGCGACAGGCCGTTGAAACCGACCTCAAGCTCCTCACCGCTGAGTAGCGGGCCAACGCCTTCTGGGGTTCCGGTCAGGATCACATCGCCCGGCTTCAGGGTAAAGAAGCGACTCATGTAGGCGATCAGCGGCACAATCTTATGGATCATGTCTGCCGTGGTGCCCTGCTGGCGGATCTCACCGTTAACCTTGAGGCTGAGCGGCGTGTCCTGCGGATCGCCGGTAAATTCGCTCACCGGCACAAACGCCGAAATCGGGCAGGAATTATCAAACCCTTTGGATTTTTCCCACGGCTGCCCTGCTTTCTTCATTTTGCCTTGAACGTCACGCAGGGTCAGATCCAGCGCCACGCCGTATCCGGCAATCGCTTTTTTAACATGTTCTTCTGAGGCCTGGCGCAGCGTCGCGCCGATCAGCACGGCAAGTTCAACTTCGTGATGCACCGAACCCAGCCCCTGGGGCAGCGCCAGCGGCTGGCGGATATCGCAAAGCGCCGTTTCGGGCTTAATAAACAGGACCGGTTCTTCTGGCGTCGCGCTGCCCATCTCCTGAATATGTTTTGCGTAGTTGCTGCCCACGCAAACCACTTTGCTGACGGGATAATCCAGTAATGCACCTTGCCAGTTATGATGTTGATACATGGTCGACCCCTAAACGGTTGATGTGTTGTGCCCAAAAACAGTTGAGACTATTTTTTACCGTTCGCCTCAAGATGCTGTTTTAATAAATTCTCGGGTGGCGGTGGAAGCTGTAAATAATAGCCTTGCTCGGCTAAGGCCGTTTTCACTTTATCCAGATCGGCGTTAATCAGTTTCTTACGACCATCGAGCGGCAGCAGCATCGCCAGCTGTGGTCGGCCAAAGTTCTTCATTAATTCTTCAGGCACGCGTGAAAAATCGTCTTTCTTTTCGACATAAAGATAG
Source organism: Enterobacter asburiae (assembly GCF_007035645.1). Taxonomy (NCBI): domain Bacteria; kingdom Pseudomonadati; phylum Pseudomonadota; class Gammaproteobacteria; order Enterobacterales; family Enterobacteriaceae; genus Enterobacter; species Enterobacter asburiae. The sequence continues at coordinate 1,819,729 of NZ_AP019632.1, read as the reverse complement.
GTCTGGTCACGGCTTGTACTTCTGTAGATCACACAAAACATGTTTTTACTCTGAATTAATGGGTGGTTGCTTGCCTCAATATACTCCTGACTATAACATGCCTGATACTCTTCGGAATATCGCAGCGAGTGGTTGCGGTTAATAGCAAATTGAGTAAGGCCAGGATGTCAAACACGCCCATCGAGCTTAAAGGCAGTAGCTTCACCTTATCAGTGGTACATTTGCATGATGCAAAACCCGAGGTTATTCGTCAGGCGTTAGAAGACAAAATCGCCCAGGCTCCCGCCTTTCTGAAGCACGCCCCTGTTGTTATCAACGTCAGCGGTCTTGAGGCTCCGGTTAACTGGAAACTTCTCCAGCAGGCCGTCTCCTCGACCGGACTGCGTATCGTGGGCATCAGCGGCTGCAAAGATACTGAGCTGAAAGCGGAAATTGAGCGTGCGGGGCTGCCCCTTCTGAATGAGGGCAAAGAAAAAGCCTCGCGAGCGGCACCCGTTGCCGTGCAAACGCCCCCTCCTGCGGTGCAAAACGTTACTACCGTCACAAAAACGCGAATGATTGATGTGCCGGTTCGTTCCGGTCAGCGCATTTATGCACCAAACTGTGATCTGATTGTTACAAGCCACGTCAGTGCTGGCGCTGAGCTGATTGCAGATGGCAATATTCACGTATACGGTATGATGCGTGGACGTGCGCTCGCAGGTGCAAGTGGCGATCGAGATGCGCAAATATTTTGTACTCACCTGACGGCGGAACTGGTGTCCATCGCAGGTGAATATTGGCTGAGCGACAAGATCCCAGCCGAATTTTATGGCAAAGCGGCTCGCCTGCTTCTGGCAGACGACGCGTTGACCGTTCAACCGTTGAATTGATCCCTTTTTAACAAGGAATTTCTATGGCACGCATTATTGTTGTTACTTCGGGTAAAGGAGGCGTTGGCAAGACCACCTCCAGCGCGGCCATCGCTACTGGTTTGGCCCAGAAGGGAAAGAAAACCATCGTTATCGACTTCGATATCGGTCTGCGTAACCTCGACCTCATCATGGGATGTGAGCGTCGCGTCGTGTATGACTTCGTAAACGTCATTCAGGGCGATGCCACGCTTAACCAGGCGATGATCAAAGACAAGCGCACCGAGAACCTCTACATTCTCCCGGCTTCTCAGACGCGTGACAAAGACGCCCTGACCCGTGAAGGCGTGGAAAAGGTGCTCGACGATCTGAAAAAAATGGATTTCGACTTCATTGTCTGCGACTCCCCTGCGGGCATCGAAACCGGTGCCCTGATGGCGCTCTACTTCGCTGATGAAGCGATCATCACCACCAACCCTGAAGTTTCATCCGTGCGTGACTCAGACCGCATTCTGGGCATCCTCGCTTCTAAATCCCGTCGTGCGGAAAATGGCGAAGACCCGATTAAAGAACACCTGCTGCTCACCCGCTACAATCCGGGCCGCGTGAACAAAGGTGACATGCTGAGCATGGAAGACGTGCTGGAGATCCTGCGCATTAAGCTGGTGGGCGTTATCCCGGAAGATCAGTCCGTGTTACGCGCGTCTAACCAGGGCGAGCCAGTGATCCTTGATACAATGGCAGATGCAGGTAAAGCTTACGCCGATACCGTTGACCGTCTGCTGGGAGAAGAACGTCCTTTCCGCTTCATTGAAGAAGAGAAGAAAGGTTTCCTCAAACGCCTGTTCGGAGGATAAGTTATGGCATTACTGGACTTTTTTCTCTCGCGGAAAAAGAACACCGCCAACATCGCAAAAGAACGTCTGCAAATTATCGTTGCGGAGCGTCGTCGTAGCGACGCCGAGCCTCACTACCTGCCGCAGCTGCGCAAGGACATCCTGGAAGTGATCTGTAAATATGTGCAGATTGACCCGGAGATGGTCACGGTGCAGCTGGAACAAAAAGACGGGGATATTTCGATTCTGGAGCTGAACGTGACGCTCCCGGAAGCGGAAGAGTCGCGTCCGTAGGTTTGTGTTTTCGTCGCCCCGGTAAGCGCAGCGCCACCGGGGAAATATGCCGGGTATATCGCCCGGCATATTTTTTTTATCGCGGGTAACCGTCCAGCAGCGTATTCAGGCGATCGGCCATCAATTCCCCGCGCCATCCCGCCATCATCTCCGGCACGCCATTCTGCGGCTTCAGCTTCCAGTGCCAGTTCAGCAGCTGGTTAATCTGACGACGTGAGGCGAGCAGTTCCGCGCTCAGCTTGCTTTCCGTTGCAACCGCCTGCACCAGCGCTTTGATATCTTTAAACGCTTTGCGATAGCCCGGCATGTCCATCAGGTTCAGCAGCGGTTCCGGCAGCGCATCTTCCGGCAGCTCCTGCGCTTTGGCGACCAGCGCCAGCAGGGTTTTACCGTGGAAGCGGATCTCGCTGCCCGAAAGCCCAATGCTGTCCAGCTCGCCCAGGCTGCCTGGCATATAGCGCGCGACTGCCCAGAGATGCTCTTCGCGAACCACAAAGTTAACGGCCAGATCGCGCTCGCGCGCTTTACGCAAGCGCCAGTCTGCCAGCAGCTGCAGGCATGCCAGCTGACGCGTGCGCAGCTGCCAGGCGTTGCTGATATCGCGCCAGGCCTCTTTCGGGTCAACCACTTCCTGACGACGCTGCTGGGTCATACGGCACTCGTCCAGCGCAGCAGCGAGCCAGCCGGAGGCTTCTGCCTCTTTCATCAGCTGTCCGGCAATCGGCAGCAGGTAAAACACGTCTGCCGCCGCATACTCCAGCTGACGCTCGGTAAGCGGGCGCGCCAGCCAGTCGGTACGGGATTCGCTTTTATCCAGCGTCAGGCCCGTATACTCCTCCACCATGGCAGCAAAGCCCCATGAGAGCGGACGATTGCTGAATGCCGCGAGGATCTGCGTGTCAATCAGCGGCTGGGGCATGATGCCAAAGGTGTTCAGAAAGACTTCCAGATCCTCACTGCCTGCGTGCAGGTATTTCGTCACGGCGGTATCGAGCAGCAAGTTACGCATCGGCGTCCAGTCGGTAATGCCGAGAGGGTCAATCAGCGACACGTGTTTACCGTCGTACATCTGAATCAAACCCAGCTGCGGATAATAGGTCCGGGTACGGACAAACTCGGTATCCAGGGCAATGGCAGGAAAGTCGCGCGTCACTTCGCACAGCGAAGCCAGCTCGTCGTTGGTCGTGATCATCTGGTAATTCAAAACGGGTTCTCTTTTGTTTGCGCCCATAAAAAACGCCAGCTTAACCGGCGTCTGGGCGATTAGCGTGAAGCTCAGGCCTTATTGTCTACTTTGCCACGGGCTTCGTCACGTAATTCTCGTCGTAATATCTTTCCGACGTTGGATTTCGGCAGCTCATCGCGGAATTCAACCAGCTTCGGCACCTTGTAGCCCGTCAGCTGACGACGGCAAAACGTTACCAGCGCCTCCTCCGTCAGGGAAGGATCTTTTTTGACCACAAATATCTTCACCGCTTCACCGCTGCTGCCGGAAGGGACGCCGACCGCCGCCACCTCGAGTACGCCGCTGTGCTGCATAACCACGTCTTCGATCTCATTCGGATAGACGTTGAAGCCGGAGACCAGGATCATGTCTTTCTTGCGATCGACGATGCGCAGGAAGCCCTCGTCATCCATTACCGCAATATCACCGGTGTGCAGCCAGCCGTCTTTGATGATTTCGTCGGTCGCATCGGGACGCTGCCAGTAACCCAGCATCACCTGCGGACCTCTGACGCAAAGCTCACCCGGCTCGCCCGGCGCGACTTCGTTATCGTTATCATCGACCAGTTTGGCCTCGGTGGAAGGAACCGGCAGACCAATGCTTCCACTGTGATAGTCGATATCGTGTGGGTTCACGCTGACCAGCGGAGCACATTCCGTCAGCCCATAGCCTTCCAGCAAATACTGACCGGTGAGCTTCACCCAGCGCTCGGCGACCGCCTGTTGAACCGGCATGCCGCCGCCCGCAGAGAGATGCAGCGTGGAGAAATCCAGCTGCTGGAACTCTTTGTTATTAAGCAGCGCGTTAAACAGGGTGTTCACCCCCGTCATGGCGGTGAACGGGTATTTCGCCAGCTCTTTCACCAGACCCGGGATATCGCGCGGGTTGGTGATGAGGATGTTCTGACCACCCAGTTCAATAAACAGCAGGCAGTTCATGGTCAGCGCAAAGATGTGATACAGCGGAAGCGCGGTGATCACCACTTCTTTGCCCGGATGCAGAAGCGGCCCGTAGGTGGCGTTCACCTGTTCAAGGTTTGCCAGCATATTGCGGTGGGTAAGCATGGCCCCTTTGGCGACGCCGGTGGTCCCGCCCGTGTATTGCAGAAACGCAAGATCTTCCGCCACCACTTCGGGTTTCACATACTGCATACGGTAGCCCGCATGCAGCGCGCGGCGGAAGGAGATGGCGTCCGGCAGGTGGTATTTTGGCACCAGGCGCTTGACGTATTTAACGACAAAGTTAACCAGCGTGCCTTTGGCGGTCGAGAGTTGATCCCCCATGCGCGTCAGGATGACGTGTTTAACCTGGGTTTTGTCGACCACTTTTTCCAGCGTATGGGCGAAGTTGGACACAATGACAATCGCGGCCGCGCCGCTGTCGTTCAGCTGATGCTCCAGCTCGCGCGGGGTATACAAGGGGTTAACGTTGACGACAATCATCCCGGCTCGCAGGATACCGAACAACGCCACCGGGTATTGCAGCAGGTTCGGCATCATCAGCGCGACGCGGTCCCCTTTTTGCAGCCCCAGCCCTTCCTGCAGATACGCCGCAAACGCGCGGCTACGCTCCTCAAGCTTACGGAACGTCATGACCTCGCCCATATTCACGAATGCGGGCTGGTCCGCGTAGCGCCTTACCGAGTGTTCAAATAATTCCACCAGGGATTGATAACGGTCAGGATTGATCTCAGCAGGAACATCTGCGGGATAACGGTTAAGCCAAACCTTCTTCAATGCATCACCTCTGAAATGAGTGTTCGTCGTCATCACAACCCCGATAATAAACAGTTTGTTAACATTATATTAACTCAGCGTACCAGTTTATTAATTGTTCAGATTTAAGGTTGCGAAGCGCGTCACTCTTTTTTTTCGTTTTATCCGTAAAAAAACAGAGACAGCGGCTGAGCCGCTGTCTCTTTTCTAACAATAACAGTAAGTTACTCAGTAACGATCGTCTGAACCTGTGCAGGACCCGGGTTATACCAGCCCCAGCCCGGGTAGCCGTAACGATAAGGATGTGGACCCCACATCCACGGATCCATCGGCTGAGGCGGCATGATCACCTGCTGTGCCAGCCGCCAGCGTTTATACCCGTTGACCTGCATGGTCATAAATTTATACGGCGTGCTGCCGATTTTGCCCTGCACGGCGCCGGTAATCGGCCCGACGACGGTCACCAGCTGCCCGCGAAAATCGACCGGATCGAGGAAACCGCTGACGTCCGCATAGATACGTCCGCGAGAGGCCTCACCCAGTACCGGCCGCGCGCCGCTGTCCAGCGGAACGGTCGCGATCTCGAGGCGGGTTTTCCCCTGCTGGTTTTGTACGTCTATGACCTTACCGCCAAAGCGCGCTTCCTGGCCGACGTAAAGCTCAGGCGCATTCATCACCCGAACCAGATCCTGCTGTGGCGTCGGGCTGCTGCCCTTAATCGCATCAGGAACGGAAACGCATCCGCTCAGTGCTATGGCAACTGCGCCTGCCATAATAAGGCGTACTACTTTAGTTCGAACCGCCATGATGCGACTCCTTTTTCTCAGTTCCTGTTACTGAGATTCACTCGCGGCCCGGAAGTTTCTTCCACGCAACGGTGTTTCGCAAATAAACCGGCTCCGCGTGTTCAACGGCAACGGTTTTTCCTGCCGCGAGCAGCTGGCAGGCAATCGGAAGCATATCTTCCGCAGCCGGCAGCAGCATGTTGCCGTCCACCAGCGTCACCCCGGTGTCGTTTGCCATGTCTGGCCACGCCGGCCAGCCGGTGCCAACGGTTGCCCACTCCCCGGAGAGCTGCTGCAGCCGCTCAGTGACCGCTTCCGGCTTGAGCACGGCTTCCGTCTCTTCGCCGTGCCACACGCCCTGCTCGTCGCGGGTGTATTCGGCCCAGTAAACTTCGCCCATGCGGGCATCAATCGCGGCCAGCACGCGCGTTGCCCCGGTCATGCGCCATGCGCCCTGGGCCATAGTGGCGAGGGTAGAGACGCCGATCATCGGCAGTTCGGCGCCCAGCGCCAGCCCCTGCGCAATACCAATCCCGATACGTACGCCCGTAAAGCTGCCGGGGCCACGGCCAAAGGCCAGCGCGTCGAGGTCGGTTAAGGAGGTGTTGCCCTGGGTTAAAATGGCTTTTACCAGGGGCAGAATGCGTTGGGTGTGTTCCCGTGGGCACTCTTCGAAATGAGCAGAAACAGCACCGTCGTTCAACAGAGCGACAGAGCAAGCCTCTGTCGCGGTATCAATAGCCAGAATTCGCATCAGTCGTCGCGCTCTCGCAAGGGTCAGTCACAAAATGGCGCGCATCTTAGCACACTCCGGGGTAAATTACTCCGCCGTTGGGTTTGCCAGGAAACGCACCGCGCGTTTTATGTCCCGCGTCCGCGGCGCGGGCGGCAGGCTGGCAAGGAAGGTCGCCCCGTAAGGGCGCATCACCAGCCGGTTATCGCAAATGACCAGCACCCCGCGATCGGTAACGTCGCGGATCAATCGCCCTACCCCCTGCTTGAGCGTAATCACCGCATCCGGCAGCTGTACCTCATCGAAAGGATCGCCCCCGCGCAGACGGCAGTCTTCCATGCGCGCCTTCAGCAGCGGATCGTCCGGAGAGGTAAACGGCAGCTTATCAATAATTACCAGCGAGAGCGTATCGCCGCGCACGTCCACCCCTTCCCAGAAGCTGCTGGTTGCCACCAGCAGGGCATTTCCGGCGCTGACAAACTGCTGTAACAGCTGGCCTTTACTGGTTTCACCCTGCAGCAGAACCGGCAGCGTCATGGTGGCGCGGAACTGCTCGGCTAGATCACGCATCATGGCGTGAGAGGTGCAGAGCATAAAGCAGCGGCCGTTGTTGGCCTCGATCATCGGTTTTAACATCGCGGCCAGATGGCGCGCCGCGCCCGGCTGGTTCGGCAGCGGCAGATTACGGGGAACGCAGAGCAGCGCCTGTTTTTCGTAATCGAACGGGCTGGGCAGGAGCAGGGATTCCGCCTCCTCAATGCCAAGACGTTCCGTGAAGTGATGCAGATCGTCGTTCACCGACAGAGTTGCCGAGGTGAAGATCCAGCTTCCCGGTTTTTGCGCCATCACCTCTTTAAATTTATCCGCCACCGTCAGCGGCGTCAGGGCCAGCGTGAAGTGGCGCGAGGTGCATTCATACCAGTAGCTGAAGCCCGGCTGGTTAATTTCTTTCAGCCGCTTGAGGCGCCCGCGATAGAGCGTGGCGCGCTCGAAGGCGGCATCCAGCAGCGCGGAGCGTCCGAGCGACAGCTTCGCCACGTCGTAGCAAAGCTCTAGCGCATCATCGAGAAGCAGCAGCGCGCGCTGGATGTTTTTGTCCGCCAGCAGCTCGCGCAGGTTGCCGCGATAGCCCGGCTCGCCGAGCTGTAAGCGGAAATCCTGCGCGCTTTGGGCCAGACGGTCGGCGCACTTCTGCAGCTGCTGGGTATCTTTGAGTTCGGTCCGGTAAGCAATGGTGAAATCTTTCGCCAGATCCTGCAGCTGGCGGCTGGAAAGCGACTGGCCGAAGTACTGGCTGGCGATGTCCGGAAGCTGGTGGGCTTCGTCGAAGATCATCACGTCCGCCTCCGGGATCAGCTCGCCGAAACCGCTATCCTTGACGACCATATCCGCGAGGAACAGATGGTGGTTCACCACCACCACATCCGCGTCCATCGCCGTTTTGCGCGCTTTCACCACAAAGCAGTCTTTATACAGCGGGCAGTCGCTGCCGAGGCAGTTGTCGTTGGTGCTGGTCACCAGCGGCCAGGCAGGAGAGTCTTCCGGCACGCTCGCGCAGGTGCTGATATCGCCCTCTTCGGTCTGGTTCGCCCAGGCGCGAAGGATAATAACGTCGCTGAGGGTTTGTACCGGCAGGTCGCCGCCCGCCAGCGCCTGCTGCTCAAGACGTTCCAGGCAGAGATAGTTGGAGCGTCCCTTCAGCAGGGCCAGACGCCCCTTGTATTTCAGCGCTTTCGCCACCGTGGGCAAATCGCGGCTGTAGAGCTGATCCTGCAGCGCCTTCGAACCGGTGGAAATAATCACCTTCTTCTTCGCGCGCAGCGCCGGAGCAAGGTAAGCATACGTTTTACCCGTACCGGTTCCGGCCTCGACCACCAGCGGCTGAGCCTTATCGATGGCGCGTGCAACGGCGTGCGCCATCTGTCGCTGCGGCTCACGGGGTTTAAAGCCGGGGATAGCCTGCGCTAATTGACCTTCAGGGGAAAAATCGTCTGCCACGGTGCTCTCTCACTGTATTTTTGCACAGGGATTATGTCAGCCCAACCTCTCCTGTGCCACCCCAAATAGTGACGACACGAGAACAATATGGCAGTCTTGCCGCCTGACGACGAAAAATAACGAGGAAACGTTTATGACAATTGTGCGCATTGATGCCGAAGCCCGCTGGTCTGATGTGGTGATCCATAACCAGACGCTCTACTACACCGGCGTACCGGCTAACCTGGACGCGGATGCGTTCGAGCAGACGGCTAACACCCTGGCGCAGATTGACGCAGTGCTGGAAAAACAGGGCAGCGACAAATCCCGCATTCTGGATGCGACGATTTTCCTGGCAAACAAAGACGATTTCGCGGCGATGAACAAAGCCTGGGATGCATGGGTAGTGGCGGGTCACGCGCCTGTACGCTGCACCGTACAGGCCACGCTGATGAAACCGGAGTATAAGGTTGAGATCAAGATTATCGCGGCGGTGTAGGCCCGATTATTCTTCTGGATCTTCATCTTCATCTTCGAATCGCGCCACGATCCGTTCGCCGGAATGACTGGCGCGAATCTCCTGAGCGACAACCGTAATCGCCTGTCCGCTGCTCATCCCCTGGGACATCAGTTCCTGAATTCGCTCAACCGCTTTCTGCTGCTGTTCATGGCTCAGAGAAGGTAAACCTGCAAACATCGTCAACTCCTGCTAAATTATTCGCGCTAATTATTTCACGCTGCCCGGTAGTATGCCACACATGAACATGCGCTTCCCCACTGTTATTACCTTGCCCTGGCGTGCAGACGCCGCTGAATTCTGGTTTGCCCGCCTGAGCCATCTTCCGTTTGCGATGCTGCTGCATTCCGGCCATGCGGACCATCCCTATAGCCGCTTCGATATTCTGGTGGCCGATCCGCTAAAGACGCTAACAACCGATGACCTGTCGTTAACGGACGATCCCCTGAAGCAGCTGCAGCAGGCCATTAACGCGCTGGACTTATCTGCCGCACCAAACCCGGACTTCCCTTTCCAGGGCGGCGCGCTGGGCCTGTTTGGGTACGATCTGGGTCGCCGTTTCGAAACGCTGCCGGAGCATGCGCAGGCTGATATTTCCCTGCCAGACATGGCCGTGGGGCTGTATGACTGGGCGTTAATTGTCGATCATCAGAAAAAAAAGGTTTCACTGCTGAGCCATCATGACGTGCAGGCGCGTCTGGCGTGGCTTGAGGCGCAACGGCCTGCACCGGCACAGACGTTTACCCTTACCTGTGGCTGGCGCTCAAATATGACCGCAGCGGAGTATGCCGAAAAATTCGCGCGCGTTCAGGCGTATCTGCAAAGCGGTGACTGTTATCAGGTTAACCTCGCCCAGCGCTTCCAGGCGACATACCGGGGAGATGAGTGGCAGGCGTTTACCCGTCTTAATGCCAGCAACAAGGCGCCGTTCAGCGCGTTTGTCCGTCTGGAACGGGGGGCCATACTCAGCCTGTCACCCGAGCGCTTTATCCATCTGGCCGAGGGCACGATTCAAACCCGTCCGATTAAAGGCACGTTACCGCGTCTTGCGGACCCCGATGCCGATCGCCAGCAGGCGGAAAAGCTCGCCGCCTCGCCGAAAGACCGCGCCGAGAACCTGATGATTGTCGACCTGATGCGTAACGATATTGGCCGCGTCGCTGAACCTGGCAGCGTGCGCGTGCCGGAACTGTTTGTCGTCGAGCCTTTCCCGGCGGTGCATCATCTGGTCAGTACCATTACCGCGCGTCTACCCGCCTCTCGCACCGCCTGCGATCTGCTCCGCGCCGCGTTTCCGGGCGGCTCCATCACCGGCGCGCCAAAGGTACGGGCGATGGAGATCATTGATGAGCTGGAGCCGCACCGCCGCAACGCCTGGTGCGGTAGCATCGGCTATATCAGCCTGTGCGGCACCATGGATACCAGCATTACCATTCGCACGCTGACGGCCTGCGGCGGAAACCTTTACTGCTCGGCCGGGGGCGGCATTGTTGCCGATAGCCAGGTCGACGCGGAATATCAGGAAACCTTTGATAAAGTTAACCGTATCCTGAAACAACTGGAGTAATCACGGGTGGAAAAAGAGAACCTGACGCTGGACAATTTTTTATCTCGCTTTCAGCTATTACGACCGCAGGTCAACCGCGAAGCGCTGAACCAGCGTCAGGCGGCCGTGCTGATCCCGGTCGTGCGTCGCGCGCAGCCGGGCCTGCTGCTCACCCAGCGTTCTCCCCATTTACGTAAGCACGCGGGTCAGGTCGCCTTTCCGGGTGGCGCAGTGGACAGCTCCGACGCCTCGCTGATTGCCGCCGCGCTGCGGGAAGCGCAGGAAGAGGTTGCCATTCCGCCGGAGGCCGTTGAGGTCATTGGCGTGCTGCCGCCCGTCGACAGCGTTACCGGTTTTCAGGTCACGCCGGTGGTCGGCATTATCCCGCCCGGCCTGCAGTATCACGCCAGCGTCGATGAAGTTTCAGCGGTGTTTGAAATGCCGCTCGAAGAGGCGCTCCGGCTCAGCCGCTATCATCCGCTCGATATCCATCGACGGGGGCATGACCATCGGGTCTGGTTGTCCTGGTATCAGCATTATTTTGTCTGGGGCATGACGGCGGGCATCATTCGTGAACTGGCGCTGCAAATCGGCCTGAAACCTTGACTATACTTTACATTCCACCCTTTTTCGCAGGTTTGCGATCCGCGTCGCGCTATTAGCAAAACCCATCGTTAACCATTAGTTTAATTCATGTGAATAGTTAAGCCGAGGTCGGTGTTCCCTCTTACACTATGCGCAGTTATAACATCGTTACTGGAACCCCGGTAACCCTGTCAGGAGTGTGAAAGTGATTAGTATATTCGACATGTTCAAAGTGGGAATTGGCCCTTCGTCTTCCCATACTGTTGGCCCGATGAAGGCCGGTAAACAGTTCGTCGATGATCTGGTCGAAAAAGGATTACTGGAAAGCGTTACCCGTGTCGCCGTGGATGTTTACGGCTCGCTGTCATTAACGGGTAAAGGCCACCACACCGATATCGCCATTATTATGGGTCTGGCAGGCAATATGCCGGATACCGTAGATATTGATGCCATCCCGGCATTCATCCGCGACGTGGAAACACGCGGTCGCCTGCTGCTGGCAAACGGTCAGCAGGAAGTCGATTTCCCGCAGGATGACGGCATGCGTTTCCGTAGCGACAACCTGCCGCTGCATGAAAACGGCATGACCATTCACGCTTACAGCGGTGAAAAAGAGATTTACAGCAAAACGTACTACTCCATCGGCGGTGGCTTCATCGTGGATGAAGAGCATTTTGGCAAAGACAGCGTCGGCGACGTCAGCGTACCTTACCCGTTCAAATCGGCTACAGAAATGCTGGGCTACTGCAAAGAGACCGGTCTTTCACTGTCCGGCATGGTGATGCAGAACGAACTGGCCCTGCACAGCAAAAAAGAGATTGAAGACTATTTTGCGAACGTCTGGCAAACCATGCGCGCCTGTATCGACCGCGGGATGAACACCGAAGGCGTTCTGCCGGGTCCACTGCGCGTACCGCGTCGTGCCTCTGCCCTGCGCCGTATGCTGGTGACCACGGACAAGTTCTCCAACGACCCGATGAACGTGGTCGACTGGGTAAACATGTTTGCCCTGGCGGTTAACGAAGAGAACGCCGCCGGTGGTCGCGTCGTGACGGCGCCAACCAACGGCGCCTGCGGTATCGTTCCGGCAGTGCTGGCGTATTACGATCACTTTATTGAGCCCGTGACGCCGGACATCTACATCCGCTATTTCCTGGCGGCAGGGGCCATCGGTGCGCTGTACAAAATGAACGCCTCCATCTCCGGTGCGGAAGTGGGCTGTCAGGGTGAAGTGGGCGTTGCCTGCTCCATGGCGGCGGCAGGTCTGGCAGAGCTGCTGGGCGCAAGCCCTGAGCAGGTTTGCGTGGCGGCGGAAATCGGTATGGAACATAACCTCGGTCTGACCTGTGACCCGGTCGCGGGCCAGGTGCAGGTGCCGTGCATCGAGCGTAACGCGATTGCCTCGGTGAAAGCCATCAACGCCTCACGTATGGCGATGCGCCGTACCAGCGAACCTCGCGTATCGCTGGATAAGGTGATTGAAACCATGTACGAAACCGGCAAGGACATGAACGCGAAATACCGGGAGACGTCCCGCGGTGGCCTGGCCATTAAGGTGCAGTGCGACTAATACTGCCTTTCGCCCATCTGCAACGGATGGGCGAATTTCCCTCTTCTTTCTCGTCTCCTTCTGCTTTCCCCACTACACTTTTACTGTTGCGTCCGGCTTTTGTGGCTGGTGGCTTATCAGGCGACCGTTCATGCAAACTGCACAAACGATCATTAAAAACTATCGCCGAAAACGCGTTATCGTCTGTGTCACGGTTGCGCTCCTCACGCTCATCCTGACGTTAGGCATTCGCTTCATTTCACAGCGCAATGTTAACCAACAGCGGATCCTCGATTTTACCAGCCACACCGTTCGCGCCCTTGATAACGTCCTGCTTTCTTTAGAGAACCGCCGCAGCGTGCTGCAGCCCCTGGTAGGGCAGCCCTGCCCGCAGGCGCACCTGGCGCTGCGAAAGCAGGCCGCCATTTTGCAGACGGTACGCTCCATCGCCCTGATTAACGAGGGTATCCTGTATTGCTCAAGTATTTTCGGGAGCCGCAACGTGCCCGTTCGCGACTTCCTGAAAGAACTCCCAGCCAGCACGGCGAAGCTGATTTTATCGAGCGACCAGTGGCTGCTTAAGGGTAGCCCGATATTGATCCAGTGGTATCCCGTCTCACAGGACGGTGAAGCTGGCGTTATCGAAATCATCAATATCGATCTGATCGCCAAAATGATCCTCGAGCCCCAGCGCCCGCTCATCAATGACGTGGCGCTGACCGTAGGCGATCGCTTTCTACGCTATGGACAACGCGTCAGCGACAGCCTGACGTTTGATGAAGAGGGCTCTCTTTTCCGGCAATCATCAACCCGAAATCCTTTTACCATTACGGTCAGCGGGCCAGGCCCTGGAGAATTAGCTTTAAAAAGCCTGCCAGCCCAGCTGCCGCTGGGGCTGATGCTCAGCCTGCTGCTGGGCTATCTCGCCTGGCTGGCAACGGCAAACCGGATGAGCTTTACGTGGGAGATCGATATGGGCATTGCGGCGCGGGAATTTGAGCTTTTCTGCCAGCCGCTGGTGAATGCCCGTACCCGGGCGTGCACCGGCGTGGAGATCCTGCTGCGCTGGAATAACCCCCGTCAGGGTTGGATCACCCCGGAGGTGTTTATCCCGCTGGCAGAAGAACATAACCAGATTGTCCCCCTGACCCGCTATGTCATCGCCGAAACGGTGCGCCAGATAGGCTACTTCCCTTCCAGCGCCGGTTTTCACATTGGTATTAACGTCGCCGCCAGCCATTTCCGTCACGCGGCATTGATACAGGACCTGAACCGCCTCTGGTTCAGCGCCGGTCCGCGCCAGCAGCTGGTGATTGAACTCACGGAACGGGATGCGCTGCTGGATGCGGATTATCGCATCGTGCGCGAACTGCATCGCAAAGGGGTGAAGCTCGCCATCGACGATTTTGGTACCGGGAACAGCTCCCTCTCCTGGCTTGAAAAGCTGCACCCGGACGTGCTGAAAATCGACCAGTCGTTTACCACCGCCATCGGTACCGACGCCGTGAACTCGACGGTGACGGATATGATTATTGCGCTGGGTCAGCGGCTGAATATTGAACTGGTGGCTGAAGGGGTCGAGACGGAGGAGCAGGCGCGCTACTTGCGCCGCCATGGCGTGCCTGTCCTGCAGGGGTTTTTCTATGCGCGGCCCATGCCGCTACGGGATTTTCCGAAGTGGCTGGCGGGAAGTTCATCCCCGCCAGCGCATCATAACGGGCACATCGTGCCGTTAATGCCGCTGCGCTAAGCCGGCTTACTCATCTTCGTCGTGGGCTGATTGTTCTTTAACAATACGAACCATATCAACGCGATAGTCGTTGGCTTCAACGATCGTAATGTGCAGCGGCGTCAGCTCGATCACATCTCCGACGCGCGGGATTTGCCCGTTAACGGCGATCACCAGGCCGGCAACGGTCGCGATGTCTTCTTCATCGTTGATCACGTTTTCCAGCCCCAGCGTGTGCGAGAGCGCGTGCAGGTCGGTGGTACCTTTAACCAGCCAGCCTTCACCGTCGGCAACGATCTCTGGCGTTTCGTCGGCATCCGGGAATTCACCGGCAATCGCTTCCAGCACGTCCAGCGGCGTAACCAGCCCCTGCACCACGCCAAACTCGTTGGTGACGATAACAAAGCTACCGCGAGCGCGGCGCAGCACTCCGAGCAGGTTGATAGGATCCAGCGTTTCCGGCACGACAATCGCAGGCGACGCAGCAGCAACGGCTTCCACGTTGACGCCCTCTTCCAGGGCCACCAGCATCTCTTTTGCCCGCACGACGCCGATGATCTCATCCAGCTCTCCGCGACACACCGGGAACAGGCTGTGCGGAGAAGAGAGCAGCTGCTGGCGAATTTCATCGACGCTTAGATTTGCATCAACCCAGCTGATCTCCCCGCGCGGCGTCATGATGCCGCGCAGCGAACGGGAGGCCAGGGAGAGCACGCCGTTGATCATGTAGCGCTCTTGTTCCACAAACGCCCCTTCCGGGACCGGAACCGGGTTATGGTTTTCGGAATCAGACTGGACGTTCACCTGACGACGACCGCCCATCAGGCGCAGAATCGCGTCTGCGGTACGGGCGCGCAGCGGCTGATTCGACTGCTGCTTAATAAAGTTACGGCGCGCAATCTGGTTGAACAGCTCGATCAGAATCGAGAAGCCAATCGCGGCGTACAGGTAGCCTTTCGGAATATGGAAGCCAAAACCTTCCGCCACCAGGCTCAGACCAATCATCAGCAGGAAGCTCAGACACAGCACGACCACCGTCGGATGCTGGTTGACGAAGCGCGTCAGCGGCTTCGAGGCCAGCAGCATGACCGCCATCGCAATAACGACAGCCGCCATCATTACCGGCAGATGATTCACCATGCCGACCGCCGTGATCACCGCATCCAGCGAGAAGACCGCATCAAGCACCACAATCTGCAGCACCACCACCCAGAAGCTGGCATAGCCTTTACCGTGCCCATCATCGTGCTGACGGTTTTCCAGCCGCTCGTGTAGCTCTGTCGTCGCTTTGAAAAGCAGGAATATCCCCCCGATCAGCATGATTAAATCACGCCCGGAGAAGGTGTAATCCATGACGGAGAACAGCGGTTTGGTCAGCGTGACCATCCAGGAGATGACGGAGAGCAGCCCCAGTCGCATAACCAGCGCCAGCGAGAGACCAATCAGACGCGCTTTGTCACGCTGTTTTGGCGGCAGTTTGTCCGCAAGGATGGCGATAAACACCAGGTTATCAATGCCGAGAACAATCTCCAGCACCACCAGCGTGAGCAATCCCACCCAGATTGACGGGTCCATTAAGAATTCCATGACAAGCTCCTGCTAAAGGAATGACGAAACGGTGCCCCACTCAACGTGGGCAAAACAGAGGTAAACAGAGTTGATACGTGGCGAGGATCGCCGGTGAATAAGGCGCGAAATGGCCTGGTTGATGACTGACGTCGGTGACGGTCCATATAGTGGGCTGTAACCCTATACTCCTGAACGATTAAACGGAGGCTAAACATATCAGAGACACTGTGTTTTTAGCAAAGATTTACGTTCCTTTGCAAAGTTCTGTAACACAGCGGCTTTACGCTACAGATAAATCTGTAACGCGTGGCTAAATTACGGATCTTCATCACATAAATTATTTTTTCACTATCTAAAATAATTCGCGGAAGTCTTAGTTTTTTTGAACTCTAACCCTTATCTGAATCGATTCGGTTCGCCAATACGATTCTCAGTACGGCTGCCTGGCAGGCGTATTAATGATAATAAAAGGAGGTAGCAAGTGACCATTGCTATTGTCATAGGCACACATGGTTGGGCTGCTGAGCAGCTACTCAAAACGGCAGAGATGCTGTTGGGCGAGCAGGAAAACGTCGGCTGGATCGATTTCGTTCCCGGTGAAAACGCCGAGACGCTGATAGAGAAGTACAACGCTCAACTCGCGAAGCTGGATACCAGCAAAGGCGTGCTGTTTCTCGTTGATACATGGGGCGGCAGCCCGTTCAATGCCGCCAGCCGCATTGTCGTCGATAAAGAGCACTATGAAGTTGTCGCCGGGGTTAATATTCCCATGCTGGTGGAAACCTTCATGGCTCGCGACGACAATCCGGCGTTCGATGAGCTGGTGGCGCTGGCCGTTGAAACCGGTCGCGAAGGGGTAAAAGCCCTGAAGGCGCAGCCGGTTGAAAAACCCGCCCCTGCGCCTGCAGCGGCACCAAAAGCGGCAGCACCGGCAAAACCGATGGGCCCGAACGATTACATGGTCATCGGCCTTGCGCGTATTGATGACCGCTTAATCCACGGCCAGGTCGCCACGCGCTGGACCAAAGAGACCAACGTTCGACGCATTATCGTGGTCAGCGACGAAGTGGCCGCCGATACCGTACGTAAAACCCTTCTGACTCAGGTTGCTCCTCCTGGCGTTACCGCGCACGTCGTGGATGTCGCCAAGATGATCCGCGTTTACAACAACCCGAAATACGCGGGTGAACGCGTGATGCTCCTGTTCACTAACCCGACAGACGTTGAGCGCATTGTTGAAGGCGGCGTGAAAATCACCTCCGTGAACATTGGTGGTATGGCATTCCGTCAGGGCAAAACGCAGGTCAACAACGCCATTTCAGTCGATGCGAAAGATATCGAGGCATTCAACAAGCTGAATGCGCGCGGTATTGAACTGGAAGCCCGTAAGGTTTCTACGGATCAAAAACTGAAAATGATGGATTTGATCGGCAAAGTTGGGAAATAAGCCCGCGCCGGTTCTCATATAAAGTTTATGTAATAGGAGAAGTGCAATGGAGATTACCACTCTTCAGATTGTGCTGGTGTTCGTCGTCGCATGTATTGCGGGTATGGAATCCGTACTTGATGAATTTCAGTTCCACCGCCCTCTGGTGGCCTGTACGCTGATTGGGGCCGTTCTGGGTGACATGAAAACCGGTATCATCATCGGTGGTACCCTGGAAATGATCGCCCTGGGCTGGATGAACATCGGCGCGGCGGTTGCGCCCGATGCGGCGCTGGCCTCTATCATTTCGACCGTTCTGGTTATTGCTGGTCACCAGAGTATTGGTGCCGGTATCGCCCTGGCGATACCGCTGGCTGCAGCAGGCCAGGTTCTGACCATCATCGTTCGTACTATCACCGTTGCCTTCCAGCACGCGGCGGATAAGGCGGCCGAAAACGGCAACCTCACGGCACTGTCGTGGATCCACGTTTCATCCCTGTTCCTGCAGGCGATGCGTATCGCGATCCCGGCGGTTATCGTAGCGATCTCTGTTGGTACCAGTGAAGTGCAGAGCATGCTGAACGCCATTCCAGAAGTGGTCACCGGCGGTCTGAACATCGCGGGCGGCATGATCGTGGTCGTCGGTTATGCGATGGTCATCAACATGATGCGCGCAGGCTATCTGATGCCGTTCTTCTACCTCGGCTTCGTGACCGCTGCCTTCACCAACTTCAACCTGGTTGCACTGGGTGTGATTGGTGCGGTAATGGCGATTCTCTACATCCAGCTCAGCCCGAAATATAACCGCGTCGCGGGTGCCCCAGCGCAGGCTGCTGGTAACAACGATCTCGATAACGAACTGGACTAGCAGGTGAGCGAAATGGTTGATATGACAAAAACTACCACCGAGAAAAAACTCACTCCGGGTGATATTCGTGGCGTGTTCATCCGTTCTAACCTGTTTCAGGGTTCATGGAACTTCGAACGTATGCAGGCGCTGGGCTTCTGCTTCTCCATGGTGCCGGCGATCAAGCGCCTGTACCCGGAAAACAACGAAGCACGCCGTCAGGCGATCAAGCGTCACCTGGAATTCTTTAACACCCATCCTTACGTAGCGGCTCCGGTTCTGGGCGTAACGCTTGCGATGGAAGAACAGCGTGCGAACGGCGCAGAGATTGACGACGGTGCTATCAACGGTATCAAAGTCGGCCTGATGGGTCCGCTGGCCGGTGTCGGTGACCCAATCTTCTGGGGTACCGTGCGTCCGGTCTTCGCGGCGCTGGGTGCCGGTATCGCGATGAGCGGCAGCCTGCTTGGCCCGCTGCTGTTCTTCATCCTGTTCAACGCCGTGCGCCTGCTGACCCGTTACTACGGTGTGGCCTACGGCTACCGTAAAGGGGTGGACATCGTTAAGGACATGGGCGGCGGCTTCCTGCAGAAACTGACTGAGGGGGCGTCAATCCTCGGCCTGTTTGTCATGGGGGCGCTGGTTAACAAGTGGACGCACGTGAACATCCCGCTGGTGGTATCGACCATCACCGGTCAGGATGGTCAGACGCGCGTCACCACCGTGCAGACGATTCTGGACCAGCTGATGCCGGGCCTGGTACCGCTGCTGTTGACCTTCGCCTGCATGTGGCTGCTGCGTAAGAAAGTGAACCCGCTGTGGATTATCGTTGGCTTCTTCGTCATCGGTATCGCGGGCTACGCAGTCGGCCTGCTGGGTCTGTAAGTTTCAATGCTATAGGCCGGGGGCTTGCCCCCGGTTTTTTTATCTGGAGGATGAATGACTGTCACGGACATCGTACTGGTTTTATTTATTGCTGCCCTTCTGGCTTACGCGATCTATGACGAGTTCATCATGCCCCGCCGTCACGGCGAGACGCTGCTCTCCCTTCCCCTTCTGCGACGCGGGCGCGTGGATGCGTTTATCTTCGCGGGTCTCATCGTTATTCTTATTTACAATAACGTCACTAGCCATGGTGCAATATTAACCACATGGTTATTATGTGCGCTGGCATTAATGGCGGTTTATCTGTTCTGGATCCGCACGCCGAAAATCATTTTTAAATCCCGCGGATTTTTCTTCGCCAATGTGTGGATAGAATATAACCGTATTAAAGAGATGAATTTATCCGAAGACGGTGTGCTGGTGATGCAATTAGAACAACGCCGCCTGCTTATTCGGGTGAAGAATATTGACGATCTGGAAAAAATATACAATTTACTTCTTAAAACTCAATGAGTTAAATATATAGCAATGGCTATATTCTGTGTTTATCTTGCGCAAGAAATATAGCCTAAGCTATATCCTTTTCGTTAATTTGCTCTCTATTTTTTAACGATAATTTCACGCTTAAAGACAAATGAAAATCGTTATCAACAAGCATTTTAAATAATGCTTCTCCATTGTTGTTTTATATTCTCAAAATATGTTAAGGTTGCGCCCGTCGTTGGGGAGTAGCCGATTTCCTGCTCGCAGGAAATGTACGTGTCAACATACTCGTTGAAAAACGTGGCGCGTACGGTTCGCTGACAGCACATCTTATGTGCGGCGCGATCAGGCGAGACCATAGATACATCAACTGCTGTTTACTGGGGGCAGTGATGTGTCATATGGATATCCCCGGTCTGGACGCTGTTATGAATATCTCCGCTACGATCCTCCTCGCTTTTGGCATGTCCATGGACGCATTTGCTGCTTCCATCGGAAAAGGCGCCACGCTCCACAAACCTAAGTTCTCAGAAGCCCTGCGTACCGGCCTCATTTTTGGTGCTATCGAAACGCTGACGCCGCTTATCGGCTGGGGACTTGGCATGCTCGCCAGCCAGTTCGTGCTGGAGTGGAACCACTGGATTGCCTTCGTACTGCTGGTGTTTCTCGGTGGCCGAATGGTGATTGAAGGTTTTCGCGGCGGTGATGATGAAGACGAAGAGCCGCAGCACCGCCACGGGTTCTGGCTGCTGGTCACCACGGCGATTGCCACCAGCCTTGATGCGATGGCCGTCGGCGTCGGTCTGGCATTCCTGCAGGTCAATATTATCGCCACCGCGCTGGCCATCGGCTGCGCAACGCTGATTATGTCCACGCTGGGCATGATGGTTGGACGGTTTATCGGCCCGCTGCTGGGTAAACGCGCCGAGATCCTGGGAGGAATTGTGCTGATTGGCATTGGTGCCCAGATCCTCTGGGCACACTTCGCCGGTTAATCTTCGCGCTGCCAGACGTGGATACTGAAATCCGTCTGGCAGTTAAATATTGATTGTAGAGCTAACGCTTCCCACACTTCCGGTTTTGCCCGCCACGCGAACGGCGTCATCTGCAGCAACGCGGTTGCTTCTTCCCCTTTAAGCGTCATTTCATACGCCACGCCTTGCTCCTGCTTCAGGCTAAAACCGGCCAGCTGTTCAGAATGAGGGGCATGCAGACGCACTTCGTCGTAGATCAGGCCTTTCAGCTCCATCAGATGACGCGGGCCCGGCGTCACGGTGACGACCCATCCGCCCGGTTTCACCACGCGAGCCAGCTCTTCCGCCTTGCAGGGCGCGTAAATGCGGATAACCGCATCCATGCTGGCATCGTCAAACGGCAGCCGGTGGCTGGATGCCACGCAGAACGTCACGTCCGCGTAACGCTTTGCCGCCGCGCGAATGGCCACTTTCGACACGTCCAGACCGAATGTCAACGCGCCCTTCTCGCGTGCGATCCCGGCAAACCGTGCGGTGTAGTACCCTTCCCCGCAGCCGATATCGAGCATGGCGGTGGCTGAACCCGGCAGGATGTCATTCAGCATCTGCGCGACGGTCTCCCGCAGCGGCAGATAGTGCCCGGCATCCAGAAACGCACGACGCGCCTGCATCATCTCTGCACTGTCGCCTGGATCGCGGGAGCGCTTATGCTGCACCGGCAGAAGATTCACGTAGCCTTCTTTTGCCATATCAAATTGATGCCCCTGCGGACAGGTATAGCTTTTATCTGAATCCGTCAGGGCGGCGTGGCAAAGGGGACAGCTGAAGGACATGGTGACTCCGGAGCATAATCAAAGGGCGAAGTGTACCGCTATTCGCCCTGGTTATAAACGCCCGGTTAACGCATAACGATAAGGTGATCGGAACCCGCCGGTAACCCGTCAGGTTTCACATTCTCCAGACGCAGCACGTTGCCCATAATCTCGCTGAAGACAGGTGCGGAAACGGCACCGCCGTAATAGGCACCATTTTGCGGATCGTTAATCACCACCACCAGGGCAAAGCGCGGATCGCTGGCGGGCGCAACGCCGGCCGTATACGCAACGTATTTATCGACGTACTTCCCGCTGTCGTCAATTTTCTTCGCCGTACCGGTTTTCACCGCCACCCGGTAATCACGAACGGCGGCCTTAACGCCCCCGCCGCCGGGCAGCGCAACGCTCTCCATCATGTGCTCCACCTCGTGCGCAATCTCTTCCGGCATGACGCGGTGCCCGATAACGGGTGGATCGATACGCGTAATCGAGAGAGGTCGCTCGAGCCCGAAGCCGCCAATCGTGGCGTAGACATGCGCCAGCTGGAGCGGCGTCACCATCAGCCCATAGCCGAAGGCAAAGGTCGCGCGATCGAGCTGGCTCCAGTATTTACGATTTGGCAACAGCCCCGCGCTTTCGCCCGTTAAGCCAAGCCCCGTATTCGTGCCAAATCCAAAGTTGCGATAGGTATCAATAAGATGCTGGACAGGCATTGCCAGGGACAGTCGTGACACGCCGGTGTCGCTCGATTTTTGCAGGATCCCGGTCATCGTCAGTTCAGGATAATAGCCCACGTCGCGGATACGATGCCCGTCAAGGGTATACGGGTGAGTGTCAATCACGCTGTCTGGCTGGACCAGGCCCTGCTGCAGGGCCGTCATCAGCACCAGCGGCTTGACCGTCGAACCGGGCTCGAACGTATCGCTGATGGCGCGATTGCGGAAATCGTTTATCGTCGCGCCTTCCCGATTATTGGGGTTGAAATCCGGATAGCTCGCCATGGCGAGTATTTCCCCGGTTGGGATATTAATTAGCACCGATGCACCAGACTCGGCCTTGTTCCAGGCCACGGCATTATCGAGCGCATCTTCGGTGATGGTTTGCAGCCGCTCGTCGATACTTAACTGGATGTTATGCGCCGGTGCAGGCGCCACTTCCGTCAGGTTTTCAACCACGCGACCGTATCGGTCTTCCCTTACCTGCCGCACACCCGGCTTACCGGTCAGCTGAGCGTTAAAGCTTTTTTCCACGCCTTCAATGCCCTGCCCGTCAATATTGGTGAAGCCAATCAGGTTCGCTGCCACATGGCCGGCAGGATAAAAACGGCGTGACTCGTCGCGTAAATTGATGCCGGGCAGATTCAGCTTATCGATCCACTTCGCCTGTGCAGGATCGACCTGACGGGCAAGATAAATAAAACGTCCCTGCGGGTTGGCGTTGATTCGCGCCGAGAGTGTGCCCAGGGAGAGATGCAGCGCATTTGCCAACGCCTGCCAGCGTTCATCAACGCCAACGCCCCCTTTTGCCAGCACCGTTTTAGGGTCGGCCCAGACGGCCCGGACGGGCACGCTCACCGCCAGGGGGCGACCTTCGCGATCCATTATCATGCCCCTCGGCGCATCAATCGCCAGCTGGCGGAGGGATCGCATATCTTCCTGCTTCACCAGGTTGTCAGGCTTGATGATTTGCAGCCAGGCAACGCGGCCCAGCAAAAAAGCCAGACTACAAAAAATAGCTAAACAGAGCAGCACAAAACGCGCCGGCGTGAAATTGCCAGCGGTCGTTATCAATTTCTTCTTCACCTGAACCCCAGGACTGTTAAACAACGCCCTGATTTAACGGGAAAAGATGGGGTTAAGGTGGCAAAACAGTGCTACTAACCTCGCAGCTTTGCAACAAGTTACTAACAAGACCGCAAATGGTAATATTTTGAAAGATAAAGGACATAAAAAAGCCCCGCGTTATGCGAGGCTTTATGTCTGAGATTGAAGTGCTAAGCGCTTCAGTCAGCAGCGGTTCGATCAGATAGCAGTTACGTTAACTGCAGCTGGGCCTTTCTGGCCATCCTGAATTTCGAACTCAACGTTCTGGCCTTCAGCCAGAGTTTTGAAGCCGTTACCCTGGATTGCAGAGAAGTGTACGAACACGTCTTTGCTGCCGTCAGCAGGAGTAATGAAACCAAAACCTTTAGACTCGTTGAACCACTTAACTTGACCTTTAATCTTTGCCATTTTGCAAAATTCCTTAGAGTGTTTTCTTAGCCCGCAGGCATTAACTGAGATAAAACTGAGACATTACTGCATGAGGCACTAATATAAGGTTCGGCAGAGAAGCGGTATTCAACGACAACGTGTTTACTCAGGACTTCTTTACTGAAAATGCCACACATAAACAGAACTGTACCTCGTTTGACCCAAAACGTGTTATCACACACTATGTTTAATATGGCAAGCCATTTTTAAACATGTCTCGATCCGCCGCACAAATTCGAACAGTGCCTGTCAGGTTTTGCACAATTATGCGCATCACTTACAGACAGCTCTGCTGCGTAACAAAGACCCAGCGTTGCTTTCACAAGCGCTGTAATCTAAGACTTTTTTAACATAGCTCAATCATTACGAAGCGTCCAGCAACCGGGAAAAGAAATCTTACGTCCTGATTGAGTTAGAACAATTTGTGAAAACTTATGCTTAAATCATTGTAACGCGACCAAATTGTTTCAGAGAAAAAACACTGTTAATAACCCGCGCCGAACTGTATTAAAATGCACCAACTAATAAACAGTGTTATGCACCAAAATAATGAAATTTTTATGACTCTGCATCAAAAGAAGGCAAGCAAAACGTTTCGATAAAAATAAAACATTCCTGAACGCGTTTACAGACAGAATATATGCACTACGTTATCGCTTCGTTTATAAGGATAAATATTCACCAACTTTCAGTATCCTGAAAGAATGATTAACTGGTGCTAAATTATCTAGCGCGTCAGTTAACTCCCGCACAGGTTCATCCAGGGATTCATCTGCCAGTTCAAACACGCCCCAGTGAATGGGAAACGCCAGAGGGCAGCCCAGCTGCTGCCACAATGCCACCGCAGATTGCGGATCCATATGATGGACAGCCATGAACCAGCGTGGGGCATAAGCTCCAATCGGTAACGCGGCAGCATCAATATTGCCCAGACGCTCAGGTATCAACAGCAGCTCGGGCGAATACCCCGTATCTCCGCTGAACCAGAAACGATGATGTCGACCTTCCATAACCCAGCCGCACCATAATGAGCGATTGCGGTTCCATGGCGTGCGCATACTCCAGTGCTGTGCCGGTACGGCGGTCAGCGTCATCCCCTGCCAGATGAAGCTCTGCCACCAGTCGAGCTCAACCACGCGTTTTCCCCCCCGGCGGCGAAACCAGCCGGCCAGGCCCAGCGGAACAAAAAAACTGACCTCGGGGAAGCGTTTGAGAATACGGCGAATGGTCGCGTCATCAAGATGATCGTAATGATTATGGGAGATGACGACCGCATCAAGCTGATGGAGTTGATCGACTGACAGAGCGGGAGGCGTTTTGCGCTGTGGTCCCAGGAAAGGGAGTGGAGAAGCGCGCCGTGAAAAAACCGGATCGGTAAGGATGATATTGCCGTCCAGCTGCAGCATCACGCTCGCGTGTCCCAGCCACCATACCCCATCTTCATGAGGTTGCGTAAGCTCAACCGGTTGCCACCACTGTTGGATAAAGTCTTCATAACCCAGCGCGGGTGGCTTCGGTAAACCGGCCTCTTTACGCGCTTTGCGCCAACGGTCAAGGTCGCCGGGTTGATGTCCAACAGGATAGGTATTACGAAAACCGTTCGGAGTGTGATGTTTCAGGGAGGGGTCATACCAGGGATTTTTCCAGACCACAGCCACCTCCCGGACAAAAGATTAACGCTCAGCCACCAGGCGGATAAAGTCGTCTTCGTCTTTGTTATCTTCAGCGACCGCGTCTTTCGGCGCGTCTTTCTCTTCCGGTTCGTTAGCCTCACACAGACGGCGCAGCAGCGCATTCTGACGTTTTTGCTGATCGAGAAGCGCTTCCAGCAGTTCAATCTGCTCGTTAGTACGGGAACTGGCGCGGTTCACGAAAAACCAGATGACCAGGCCCACAAGCAGAACAACCAAAGAAATCATCAGGGATGCCATATTCAGCAGCCCTGAATTCAGTAACTCACCCATTTCACCACCTCAATAAAAACGTCTATTTTACCACTGGCGCGAAGGAAGGAAATCACCTTGAGAAAAAATGCGTATTACCACGGAATAAACTTATTGATTGCGCAAACGCCGCTAAAAAACTGTACATCCTGATCGCACATCACATTGATCGTCTGCGTCCATAACACCACGCACGCTATCAGCACGATAATCAGAATTACCCAGCGTATTTTTTTCACTCCACACTCCGTCTAAAAACCTGATGTAACGAGGTTATCACGCTTATCTTAAACAAGGACTAACTGTACCGCCATCGCGCTTTTTTTCAGAATCCTGCACTTGTTTCATCGTGAAAACCGTTTACGCTAGCTTTATGATAACAACGACAAAAGAGGTTAATGATGCGCTTCATCATTCGAACAATTATTGCGCTGGCCATCGTCTGGATTGGCCTTCTGCTCACGGGTTACGGTGTGCTCGTGGGAAGCACCGAGAACGCAGCCGGGTTAGGGATTCAATGTAAATATTTAACAGCACAGGGCGTGAGCACTGCGCAATATTTGCATACTGACAGCGGGATCGTTGGCTTGACCCACTGTCCGGTTCTGCGTAAGACATCCGTCGTGATTGATAATGGCTAATCGGCCGGTGAAATGACTGGCAAAAAAAACGCCGCAACAGAGCGGCGTTTTTTTATACGAGCAGAGGTTAAAACGGGTAGTCGTGGTAACCCATCTGTTCAGAAATCTTACGTGCGGCAGTGTGCAGAATAGCCACATATTCATGCAGGCGCTCTTCGGAGAAGCGTAAGGTCGGGAAGGAGATACTCAAGCCCGCGATCACAACCCCAAAGCGGTCAAATACCGGAACGCCGATGCAGCGAAGCCCCTCTTCCTGTTCTTCGTTATCTTCGCCATACCCCTGCTCGCGTACGCGATCGAGCACCGTTAACAGCGCGTCCGTGCTGGTAATGGTTCGCGAGGTACTTTGCTTGTATTCCACGCCTTCGAGGATCTGCTTCACTTCTTCACGATCGCGCCACGCCAGCAGAACCTTACCAATCGCGGTACTGTAGAGCGGGTTGCGACGACCAATGCGCGAATACATGCGCAGATTGTACATGGAGTCGATTTTATGGATGTAAACAATGCTGTCTTCATCCAGCGCGCCGAGATGGATGGTCTCTTTGGTCAGGCGAGAGATTTCACGCATCTGAATATCAGCGCTGCGGATCAGGTCAACATTTTGTAGCGCACGGGCGCCCAGCTCAAACAGCTTCAGCGTCAGAGAGTATTTTTCAGATTCACCTTCCTGGGCTACGTAGCCCAGCGACTTCATGGTTTGCAAAAAGCGATATACGGTGCTTTTAGACATCATCACGCGCTGCGACAACTCTGTAATACCTATTTCACGCTCTTCCCCCAGCGCCTGTAAGATGCCAAAAACCTTCAGCACGGAAGAAACAGAATCTGGCTGTTTATCCAAATCCGCAATAGCCATTTACCACCTCATAGAGAGTGTTTTATAAAAATCAGAACCGGTTTTTATTATAAGTTCCCGTCATGTCACCTGCAATCAATCCGCGTTTACTTCGTTACAAATCTGCGACATATCGCGGCTGTAACAATGCTAAAATAGTTACCCTGAGAATAATTTCACGCTGAGCTTTTTTAATCCTAATGGAAAAGACCCTTTCCGATGGCCTGCCTTTACCCCAGCGGTATGGCGCTATAGCGACCATCATTATTGGTATCTCAATGGCCGTCCTTGACGGCGCAATCGCGAACGTTGCCCTGCCAACCATCGCCAGCGACCTGCACGCCTCTCCCGCCAGTTCGATATGGATCGTTAACGCCTATCAGATTGCGATTGTGGTTTCCCTGCTCTCGTTCTCTTTCCTGGGCGATATGTTCGGTTACCGTCGGGTGTATCAATGCGGTCTGGTGGTTTTCACCTTCACGTCGTTGTTATGCGCACTTTCAGATTCACTGCATACCCTGACGCTTGCCCGCATTGCGCAGGGTTTTGGCGGCGCGGCGCTCATGAGCGTAAATACGGCGTTAATCCGCTTAATTTATCCTCAGCGTCATCTGGGGCGCGGCATGGGGATTAACTCGTTTATTGTCGCCGTCTCTTCCGCCGCCGGGCCAACCATAGCGGCGGCGATCCTTTCCGTTGCGTCATGGCAATGGCTGTTTGCTATTAATGTGCCGCTGGGCATTGTCGCTATATTCTTTGCCCTGCGCTTTCTTCCCGCTAACGGTCCCAAAAGCACCATGCCGCGCTTCGATGTGGCGAGTGCGGTGATGAATGCCCTGACCTTTGGCCTGCTGATTACGGCGCTGAGCGGCTTTGCGCAGGGACAGTCCCTGATGCTTACCGGCGCGGAGCTCATCGCCCTGCTGGCGATCGGCTTCTTCTTTGTTCGCCGCCAGCTCACTCTCCCCGTGCCTTTGCTGCCGGTCGATCTGCTGCGTATTCCCCTCTTTTCCCTCTCTATTTGCACGTCAGTCTGCTCGTTCTGCGCCCAAATGCTGGCCCTGGTTTCTCTGCCCTTCTTTCTGCAGAGCGTGGTCGGCCGTTCAGAAGTGGAGAGCGGCCTGCTGTTAACCCCCTGGCCGCTGGCGACCATGGTGATGGCGCCGCTGGCAGGTTACTTAATTGAACGCGTCCATGCCGGTTTATTGGGAGCGTTGGGGCTGGCGGTGATGGCGACAGGCCTATTCGCGCTGGCTCTGCTACCGTCATCGCCAACCGATCTGGACATCATCTGGCGCATGATTCTGTGCGGCGCAGGGTTTGGCCTGTTCCAGTCCCCTAACAATCACACCATTATCACCTCCGCGCCGCGCCATCGCAGCGGTGGTGCCAGCGGCATGCTGGGGACCGCGCGCCTTCTGGGGCAAAGCACAGGTGCGGCACTGGTTGCCCTGATGTTTAACCTCGCCGGGCAAAACGGCAACCATGTCGCGCTTCTCACCGCGGGAGCCCTTGCCTCGCTCGCGGCGGTCGTCAGCGGCCTGCGCGTGACCCAGCCCAGGGTTCAGGCATAAAAAAAGCCGGGCGGAGTGTTCTCCTGCCCGGCTTATTAGGGTTCTTAGCGTTACTTCAGATATTCCCCACTGCGCAGCGCTTCGATACGTTTATCCAGCGGCGGGTGAGACATAAACAGCTCGCTCAGCGATTTGGATTTACCGTTAATGCAGAAGGCCATCATGCTGTTCGCTTCCTGCGGCTCATAGCTGGTTTTCAGACGCTGCAGCGCGGCAATCATCTTCTCACGACCAACCAGTTTCGCCGAGCCGGCATCCGCGTGGAATTCACGGTGGCGGGAGAACCACATGGTGATGATGCTGGCCAGAATACCGAATACCAGCTCCAGAACCATCGAAACGGCGAAGTAGATCAGCGGGTTGCCGTTGCTCTCTTCACCTTCGTCACGGTTGCCGCCCATAAAGCCTGCCGCGATCTGCGCCAGAATACGGGAGATGAAGATCACGAAGGTGTTCACCACGCCCTGAATCAGGGTCATGGTCACCATGTCACCGTTGGCGATATGGCTGATTTCGTGGGCAATAACCGCTTCGGCTTCGTCACGGCTCATGTTCTGCAGCAATCCGGTGCTGACGGCAACCAGTGACGCATCGCGACGGGCGCCCGTCGCGAAAGCGTTGATGTCCGGGGCATGGTAAATCGCCACCTGCGGCATGGCGATCCCGGCCTGACGGGATTGCTGAGCCACCGTATTCATCAGCCACTGTTCCATATCGTTACGCGGCTGTTCAATAACCTCACCACCCACCGATTTCAGTGCCATCCACTTCGACATCAGCAGGGAGATGAACGAGCCACCAAAACCAAACAGCAGCGCCATAATCAACAGACCCTGAACGCTGCTCGACTGAATTCCTGTCAGGCTTAGCACGAGCCCGAAAACCACCATGACCGCCAGGTTGGTGAGCAGGAAGAGCGCGATTCGCATCATAATTTTCTTTTTACCTCAGTTTAACAAAACGCACTATGCGATTACCCACATCGTATGGGTATTGCGGCTATTTTCAAGCATCCGGCGGGCGTAAGTCACCAGAAAGACACAACTTTACACAATTGGAAATCTGGCTGACGGAAGGATGAAGAACAAAAAGAAACAGGCACAATTCCTTGTGCCTGTTGGGTGATTATTTTGCCGGAGCGGGCTGTACGGCAGGTTTCTCTTTTTCCTGATTCGCCAGGTCGAGAGCGATATGCACCGTCTCGTCCAGATACGGATCCGGCTCCTGGTAATCTTTTGGCAGATCGTCCAGTTTCTTGAGCAGAGGCTTGCCTTCGCGCTTGAAGCGATCGTTGATACGCGCCAGGCGGGTTGCATCGTCTTCGTTATTCTCTTTCTCACGCTGTGCGTAGTTCAGAGAAACGATATTCCGCTTATCTTTCAGGGCATTGAATCGTGCAATGTCCTTCATGATGTACTGGAACTCCGGATCTTTCGCGATGCGGTCGTTATGCGCTTTCAGCAGTTCAGGGCCAAATTGCGTCATATCACCCGCTTTCACGTAGGTCGCGGCATTGATGCTGTCCCACGGCAAGGCGTTATCTTCAAACTTCTCGCCGGTTTCGGTCTCTTCCGTGCCTGTCGGCATCATGATGTCCGGCGTTACGCCCTTACGCTGCGTACTGCCGCCGTTCACGCGGTAGAATTTCTGAATGGTGTACTGAACCGAGCCCAGCGCAGGCCATTCCGGACGCAGCATCTGATCGTAAATACGATTCAGAGAGCGATACTGCTGAACGGTGCCTTTCCCGAAGGTTGGCTCACCGACGATCAGCGCGCGGCCATAGTCCTGCATTGCAGCGGCAAAGATTTCAGACGCGGAAGCACTGAAGCGGTCAACCAGGACCACCAGCGGGCCTTTGTAGTAGACCACACCGTCGTTGTCGGCATCTTCACGCACTTTACCGTTGTTATCGCGCACCTGAACCACCGGACCAGATGGAATGAACAGACCGGAGAGTGAAACCGCTTCCGTCAGCGCCCCGCCGCCGTTACTGCGCAGGTCGATGATAATGCTGCTGACGTTCTGCTTTTCAAGCTTCTGCAGCTGAACCTTCACATCGTCAGTCAGGCCCACGTAGAAGCCAGGAATATCCAGAACACCCACCTTCTCTTTACCCACGGTTTTCACCGACATTTTCACCGCGCGGTCTTCCAGACGGATACGCTCGCGGGTCAGGGTAACGATACGGGTTTTGGTGCCTTTACCGGCAGGCAGAATTTCCAGACGAACCTTGCTGCCTTTCGGACCTTTGATCAGCGCAACCACGTCATCGAGACGCCAGCCGATCACGTCGACCATGTTCTGGCCTGTTTGTCCTACACCCACAATGCGATCGCCTACGCTAATCGCTTTGCTTTTGGATGCCGGGCCACCCGCGACCATGGAATTGATCACCGTGTAATCATCGTCCATCTGCAGCACCGCGCCGATACCTTCCAGAGACAGGCTCATCTCGGTATTGAACTGTTCGGTGTTGCGTGGAGAGAGATAGTTGGTGTGCGGATCGATTTCGTGCGCAAAGGCGGTCATCGCGAGTGAGAAAACATCCTCACTGTTGGTCTGCGCCAGACGACGAATGGCGAATTTGTAACGACGCGTCAGCGTGTCACGGATCTCTTTTTCGTCTTTGCCGGTCAGCTTAAGACTCAGTTCGTCGTATTTAACTTTACCGTCCCACAGCGCATTCAACTCGGCTTCGTCTTTCGGCCAGGGTGCTTTACTGCGATCCAGATTAAAGGTGTCAGTACCGGTGAAGTCCATCGGACGTTCCAGCACTTTCAGCGCGTACTGATAGCGTTCAAAGCGGCGCTTTTGCGACAGGTTGTAGAGATCGTAGAACAGATCCAGCTTGCCAGAACGCAACTCGTCACCCACCTCGGATTTGCGCTTAGCGAACTGCTCGACATCGCTGGCGAGCAAAACGTTATGGCTGTAATCCAGCAAGTTCAGATAGCGGTCAAAGATTTTGGCCGAAAAGGCCTGATCGAGATCGAACTGACGATAGTGCGAGCGGGTAAAACGTGAGGTCACGCGCTCGCTCACCGTCGCGTGCTGCGTCTCTTCCTTGAGAACCGGAATTTGATCAACACGCGTAATATCGTCCACTGCAAAAGCGTGACCTGTTATGGCAAACAGGCCCGCCAGCGCGGTGAGCTTAAAAAAAGTGTTCATGCCAGGCTTGGCCTCCGTTTCAGAACAACAAGTGTTCTGCGCGTACAATCATTGACATACCAGAAGTCAGCTGTACACGAACGCCATCTTTGGTGATTTCCAGTACGGTGGCGTCCATAGCATTGTTACCCGCTTTTACCTTCAGCGCCTGACCTACGCTCAGGGCGTTAATGTCAGAAACCGGCGTATGGCGCGGCTCTTCACGAGGGGCACGCGGGGCTTTTGCTGCTGGTTTGTCTGCACGCGGTTTGCGATCGTTATTATCGTGACGGCGCGGCGCAGGGCGTGGTTTACGCTCACGACGAGGCGCTTCTTCCTGGCCGTTTGCCGCTGCGGCTTCACGTTTTTTCGCCTGCTGTTCTGCACGTTGTGCCTGAACGCGTGCTTTGGCTTCTTCAAGCTGCTTACGCGCGTGCTCAACGTGCTGCTCGTCCAGTTCACCACACGGGTTGCCGTCGAGATCCACGCGGGTCGCGCCAGGTTTGATACCGTACAGGTAGCGCCAGCTCGAAGTATAAAGACGTAAGGCGGAACGCAGCTGAGTTTTGCTGAGGTTCATTTCCCCTTCAACACGCGCCACCAGATCCTGAAAAATACCGACTTTCAGGGGACGAGCTTCACCTTCCGCGCTGAAGCACTGCGGGAAACGCTCGGCCAGAAATGCGATAACTTCTTTACTGCTATTCAACTTAGGTTGATTTTCCATGAAATTTCCTGATTACAACGGACGTTGCCAACAAGCGCAGGCATGAACAGGCGTCATTATAATGACGCTATCAGTAAATGCTACGTTATCCGTTGATTATCCTGCGACGCTCGCAAAGAATTTTTGATAATCGGTTGCGGCGAGTACGTTTTCCAGATTCGCCACCAGCTCGCGCAGCCCCTGTTCGTCCTCGGTTGTAAAGCGACTGAAGACCGTACTGTCGATATCCAGAACGCCAATAATCTGATTTTTGACCACCAGCGGCAGAACGATTTCAGAATTACTGGCGGCGTCACAGGCAATGTGCCCGTCAAACGCATGAACGTCTTCCACACGCTGGACCTGATTTTCGGCCACCGCCGTGCCGCATACGCCACGCCCTACCGGAATACGCACGCAGGCCAGTTTGCCCTGGAACGGACCGAGCACCAGCGTTTCACCTTCCAGGAGGTAAAAGCCGGCCCAGTTCACGTCAGAGAGACGTTCAAACAGCAATGCGCTAGTATTTGCCAGAGTGGCTAAGAAGCTGGTCTCACCCGCCATCAATGCCTTAAAATCGCGGTTCAGATCCGCGTAGAATTCTGTTTTGTTCATTATTCAATCACTTAGTTGTCTTACAAATTTACCGCATAGCCTATTAAAATAAGCATTAAATGCGCTCATGCTCAAGATGAATCCGTTCATGAGTTATTATAACTTTCAACAATACTTATTTGTGCGCAGCTGATGGCCTTAAAAACAACCAAAATTACGCCGACAAGAAAGATAACTGTCCATACGGTGAGCGAAGCTTTGCCACGTGCACATTATCAGCGTTGCCCCCAGTGCGATACGCTTTTTATGTTGCCGAAGATGAAATCGCACCAAAGTGCCTTTTGTCCCCGCTGCGACGCCAAAATTCGCGACGGCCGCGACTGGTCGCTCACCCGCCTCGCCGCCATGGCCGTCACCATGCTGCTGCTAATGCCCTTCGCCTGGAGCGAACCGCTGCTGAAACTCTACCTGCTTGGCGTGCGCATTGACGCCAACGTGCTGCAGGGTATCTGGCAGATGACCCGTCAGGGGGATCCCATCACCGCTGCCATGGTGCTGTTCTGCACCGTTGGTGCGCCGCTGGTGCTGGTCGCCGCCATTGCCTATCTGTGGTTTGGCAATATTCTCGGCATGAACCTTCGCCCGGTGCTGCTGATGCTGGATAAGCTCAAAGAGTGGGTGATGCTGGATATTTATCTGGTGGGCGTGGGCGTTGCGTCAATAAAGGTACAGGACTACGCCTTTTTGCAGCCCGGCATCGGACTCTTTGCTTTCATCAGCCTGGTATTGCTGAGCATCCTGACGCTGATCCACCTGAACGTTGAACAGCTCTGGGAGCGATTTTATCCTCAGCGCCCCGCCACGCGTCCTGATGAAAATCTGCGCGTCTGTCTGGGATGCCACTATACCGGCTTGCCCGACGCGCGTGGGCGCTGCCCGCGGTGTCACATTCCGTTGAGACTGCGGCGCAACAACAGCCTGCAAAAATGCTGGGCCGCGCTGATCGCCTCCCTGGTGTTTCTGATCCCAGCCAATATGCTGCCGATTTCCATCATTTACGTGAATGGCGGGCGTCAGGAGGATACTATCCTCTCCGGGATTATCTCCCTTGCGCACAGCAACGTCGGGGTGGCGGCGATCGTTTTTATTGCCAGTATCCTGGTTCCCTTTACCAAAGTGGTGGTGATGTTTACCCTGCTCATCAGCATTCACTTTAAATGTGAACAAGGCTTACGGACCCGCATTCTGCTGCTGCGGTTCGTCACCTGGATTGGCCGCTGGTCAATGTTAGATCTGTTCGTGATTTCGCTGATGATGTCGCTCATCAATCGCGACCAGCTACTTGCTTTTACAATGGGACCCGCGGCTTTTTATTTCGGCTCTGCGGTGATATTGACTATTCTTGCTGTGGAATGGCTGGATAGCCGCTTACTTTGGGATGCACATGAGTCAGGAAACCCCCGCTTCGCCGACTGAAGCGAGAATTAAAACAAAACGCCGCATTTCGCCATTCTGGTTGCTGCCCGTCATCGCCCTGATGATTGCAGGCTGGCTGATCTGGACGAGCTATGAAGATCGCGGGAGTACCGTCACCATTGATTTCCAGACCGCCGACGGCATCGTCGCCGGGCGAACGCCCGTTCGCTTCCAGGGGGTTGAAGTGGGTACGGTTCAGGACATCTCCCTTGGAAAAGGGCTGAACAAGATTCAGGTGCGGGTCAGTATTAAATCTGACATGCAGGATGCCCTGCGCAGCGAAACGCAGTTCTGGCTGGTCACGCCAAAAGCGTCTCTGGCCGGCGTGTCAGGGCTGGATGCGCTCGTGGGCGGTAACTATATCGGCATGATGCCGGGTAAAGGAGAGCCGCAGGATCACTTTGTTGCCCTGGATACACAGCCCAAGTACCGCCTCAACAACGGCGATTTAATGATCCATCTGCAGGCGCCGGATCTCGGTTCTCTGAACAGCGGTTCGCTGGTCTATTTCCGCAAAATCCCGGTTGGCCGCGTGTACGATTACGCGATCAACCCGAATAAACAGGGCGTCACCATCGACGTGCTGATCGAGCGTCGCTTCACCAATCTGGTGAAAAAAGGCAGCCGCTTCTGGAACGTCTCCGGCGTGGATGCGGACGTCAGCCTGAGCGGTGCGAAAGTGAAGCTGGAGAGTCTGGCCGCGCTGGTAAATGGTGCCATTGCCTTTGACTCCCCGGAAAACTCAAGCCCTGCCACCGCGGATGACTCATTTGGATTGTACGCAGACCTGGCGCACAGCCAGCGCGGCGTGATCGTCAAACTCGCTCTGCCCGATGCTAAGGGGCTAAAAGCGGGTTCAACGCCGCTGATGTATCAGGGATTGCAGGTTGGTCAGCTCACCAAAATGACGCTCAACCCGGGCGGCTCGGTCACTGGAGAAATGACTGTCGATCCGAGCGTGGTCGACCTCCTGCGCGAGAAAACGCGTATCGAAATGCGCAGTCCAAAGCTCTCCCTGAACGATGCCAGCCTCAGCACGCTGTTGACCGGCAATACGTTTGAACTCATCCCCGGTGAAGGTGAGCCCAGCAATAGCTTCGTGATTGCCCCGGCGGATAAATCCCTGCTGCAAAAGCCGGGCGTAGTGACCGTCACGCTGAATGCGTCAGAAAGTTACGGAATCGAAGCCGGCCAGCCGTTAATTTTACACGGCGTGCAGGTCGGCCAGGTGCTGGAGCGTAAGCTCTCCGCGAATGGCGTGACCTTCTCGGTCGCCATCGATCCGCAGTACAGCGACCTGGTGCACGGCGACAGCAAATTCGTGGTGAACAGTCGCGTCGATGTGAAGGTGGGACTGGACGGCGTGGAATTCCTCGGCGCCAGCGCCAGCGAATGGGTTAACGGCGGCATCCGCATTCTGCCCGGTGATAAAGGCCCCGTTCGCGACAGCTATCCGCTGTATGCCAACCTGGAGAAAGCGGTTGAAAACAGCCTGAGCGATCTCCCTACCACCACGCTGACATTAAGCGCCGAGACGCTGCCGGACGTACAGGCAGGTTCCGTGGTGCTGTATCGCAAGTTTGAAGTTGGGGAAGTGATCGCCGTTCGCCCGCGTGCGGACGCGTTTGATATCGAACTGCATATCAAGCCGGAGTACCGCAAGCTGCTGACGCCAAACAGCGTCTTCTGGGCCGAAGGCGGCGCGAAAGTTCAGCTTAACGGTAACGGGCTGACCGTGCAGGCCTCCCCGCTCTCACGCGCGCTGCGCGGGGCAATTAGCTTCGATAATCTTAGCGGCGCGGGCGCGAATCTGCGCAAAGGCGATAAGCGTATTCTCTTCCCGTCCGAAACCGCCGCGCGTGCCGTGGGTGGACAGATTACCCTGCACGCGTTTGATGCCGGTAAGCTGGCGGAAGGCATGCCAATCCGCTATCTGGGCATTGATATTGGACAGATCCAGAAGCTGACGCTGATTACCTCGCGCAACGAGGTGCAGGCCACCGCCGTGCTGTACCCGGAATATGTGCAGACCTTCGCCCGCACGGGTTCGCGCTTCTCGGTGGTGACGCCGCAGATCTCGGCCGCAGGCGTTGAGCATCTCGACACCATCCTGCAGCCGTACATCAACGTTGAGCCGGGCCAGGGCAATGCACGTCGTGATTTCGAGCTTCAGGAAGCCACGATCACCGACTCGCGCTATCTTGGCGGCCTGAGCATCGTGGTGGAAGTGCCGGAAGCCGGCTCGCTGAGCATCGGCACCCCGGTTCTGTTCCGCGGCATTGAAGTGGGTACGGTCACGGGCCTGACGCTCGGTACGCTCTCCGACCGCGTGATGGTGGCGTTACGCATCAGCGAACGCTACCAGCACCTGGTCCGTAATAACTCGGTATTCTGGCTGGCATCCGGCTATTCGCTGGACTTTGGCCTGACGGGAGGCGTGGTGAAAACCGGCACCTTCAACCAGTTCATTCGCGGCGGTATCGCGTTTGCCACGCCGCCGGGCACGCCGCTGGCGCCGAAAGCGCAGCCGGGTAAACACTTCCTGCTGCTCGAAAGCGAACCGAAAGAATGGCGCGAATGGGGAACCGCCCTGCCGCGTTAATCTGAAAGGCTCCGGTGTCAACGCACCGGAGCCTTTATGTTACACTGCGCGCCTGAACTTTTCCCTGTGGTGTGCCCGTGGCTCAAAACTCCGTATTTCTTCCTGAACAATTCCTGGCGCAGATGCGCGAGGCGCTTCCTTCTCACCTGTCGTTAGATGATTTTATCGCCGCCTGCCAGCGTCCGTTACGCCGAAGTATTCGCGTCAACACGCTGAAAATCAGCGTCGAGGATTTTCTGGCGCTGGTCTCGCCGTACGGCTGGCAGCTTACGCCGGTCCCGTGGTGCGCCGAGGGGTTCTGGATCGAACGCGATGACGAAGCCTCGCTGCCGCTGGGCAGTACCGCTGAACATCTGAGCGGCCTGTTCTATATTCAGGAAGCCAGCTCGATGCTGCCGGTGGCCGCCCTGTTCGCCGATGGTAATGCGCCTGAACGCGTGATGGATGTTGCCGCCGCTCCTGGCTCAAAAACCACGCAAATTGCCGCCCGAATGAGTAACCACGGGGCGATCCTCGCCAACGAGTTTTCCGCCAGCCGCGTGAAGGTGCTGCATGCCAACATCAGCCGCTGCGGTATTCATAATGTTGCCCTGACGCACTTCGACGGACGCGTGTTTGGCGCCGCTTTACCGGAAGCCTTCGATGCCATTCTGCTGGACGCGCCCTGCTCCGGCGAAGGAGTGGTGCGTAAAGATCCCGACGCGTTAAAAAACTGGTCAGTTGAGAGCAACCTTGAGATCGCCGCCACGCAGCGCGAGCTGATCGACAGCGCATTTCACGCGTTGCGCCCTGGCGGCACGCTGGTCTATTCCACGTGCACCTTAAACCGCGATGAAAACGAAGACGTCTGCCTGTGGCTGAAAGCGAACTACCCGGAGGCAGTTGAGTTCCTGCCGCTTAACGGCCTGTTCGCCTCGGCACAGGAGGCGGTCACGCCGGAGGGTTTCCTTCACGTGTTCCCGCAGATTTACGACTGCGAAGGTTTTTTTGTGGCTCGTTTGCGTAAAACGCAGGCGGTTGCTCCCCTGCCCGCACCTAAATTCAAGGTCGGCAACTTCCCGTTTTCCCCTCTTAAAGGTCGCGATGCAGCACAGCTTGAAGCCGCCGCCAAAAAGGTTGGGCTGGTCTGGGATGAGAGCCTGCACCCCTGGATGCGTGATAAAGAGATATGGCTGTTCCCGGCACAGATCGAGCCGCTTATCGGAAAGGTCCGTTTTTCCCGAATCGGTATCCGCCTGGCGGAAGTGCATAATAAAGGGTATCGCTGGCAGCATGAGGCCGTTATCGCCCTTGCCGGAGGCGAGAATACCTTTGCCCTGACGCATCAGGAAGCCGAAGAGTGGTACCGTGGTCGCGATGTCTATCCGGACAGCACGCCATCAGGCGATGAAGTGATAGTGACGTATCAGGGATATCCGCTGGGGCTGGCAAAAAAGGTCGGTTCAAGGCTGAAAAACAGCTATCCGCGCGAGCTGGTTCGGGACGGCCGTCTGTTTACCGGTAACGATCGCACAGCCTGAAAAAAAGCGCATTTTTTTACTGGCGATTTTGCTCTCCTTGTCTACGATCAAAAATGGGTGATCGCACTGGTCATACCAGATTTTGACAACCGACCCGGAGAGCACTATGACGAAAACCAGCGTGCGTATTGGCGCTTTTGAGATCGACGACGCAGAGCTGCGCGGCGAAGCACAAGGCGATCGAACGTTAAGTATTCCCTGCAAATCCGACCCGGATTTGTGCATGCAGCTCGATGCATGGGATGCAGACACCAGCGTCCCGGCAATACTTGATGGCGAACATTCTGTCCTTTACCGTGAGCATTACGATAGTAAAACCGATGCCTGGGTCATGCGTCTTGCCTGACCTAAAGAGAACCCGCCCGAAGGCGGGTTATTTATTACTGCAGCTGCGCCAGCGTAAAGTAACCGTCGAAAACAGCCCCCGTATCAATGTAGTGAAGATTATTAAAATCATACCTTCTGTCGAGAGGCGTATGCCCAAACCAGAAATGATCCGCGCCGCTGATGCCCTCTCCTTTGCCCACCATAAATCCCATCAGCCTGTCGCGGTTCCATAAGACGCGCTGGGCACTGACCGGTTTTTGCCACCGGTATTCCGCGGCAGGATAATCAGCATGGGCAATCACATTCAGACCGTTCGCACAGGTTATCTCGATGATATGCGGTAAATCGCGACAGGCGTCGAGCAACGACAGGGCAAGCTGTTGCTGGTCGCGTTCAAGATGCGAAAACCATATTCCGCCATTCATTGTCCAGAGTGAAAAATCGTTATTATCCAGACTGTCGAGAGCCATTTGCTCATGGTTTCCCCGCACGGCACGAAACCATTTTTCATGAATTAACTGCAGGCATTTAACGCTATCAGGGCCACGATCGATCACATCCCCGACTGAAATAAGTAAATCCTCATATGGGTTAAAATGACGGCGTTTAAGCTCATCCATAAGCCACTGGTAACAACCGTGTATATCGCTGACAACCCAGACGTGACGCCACATCCCACCTTCAATTCGCTGATACATAGAACCTCCTTAAAACAGTATAGCCGCCGCAGAAAAGGCGACAGACCGGCGCGGTCGTCACGAAGTGAAACAAACGGTAAACCAAACAGAAATAAAGATCCTCGCGCTATTAATCCCTTTTTATTGGCTCTTTAGAATAAGGGTATAAAAAAAGAGGGGTCTTCACGTGTCTAATACGCACCTGCATAACGATGTTTTCTATCCGCATCGCACAAACATTATTTCCGAGCTGGTGAACGGCAAACGCGTGCCGGGCCCAATCTGGCGTAAACGCGAATATCGCCTGAAGTTCCTTTTACGCTCGCTTCTGTTCTGGTCTTCTACCCATCGCATGCTGGAAGCCCTTTCGGGTCGCGACGATTTCGACAGGCTGCTGGCCTCTCAAATTACGTTGCCCAGCAAGACCCACCGACAGTATCTGATGCGCGGCCTGACGGCTAACGATCGCGCCGACGCTATCGTCAACCATTACTACTGGATTGATAGCCTGAAAGAGAGCGGTCTCGCTCAGGCCCTGAGCAGCCCGCAGGAGCAAACCGTTGTGCAGTTCCACGCCAAAGACGGCGTAACCTATACGGTCAATGCCTCCTCTGCGGGGAAAGCCGAGCGCGAAGGCGAAAGCACGCTGTGGCTACGCGACAACGAGGATACGCTGCTGGCCAGCCTGACCTTTAGCGTCGCGCGCAGTAACGGCCAGCAAGTCATGGTCATCGGCGGGCTTCAGGGGCCCCGCCGCAGCGTATCGCGAGATGTCATTAAGCAGGCCACCCGCGCCTGTCACGGCCTGTTCCCTAAGCGCGTGTTAATGGAAGTTCTTTTTCAGCTGGCTGCACAGTCATCTGTCCGGGCGATTTTTGCCGTCAGCGATGAAGGGCACGTTTTCCGCGCGTTGCGATATCGCCTGAGCAAAGGCCGCCATTTCCACGCCAGCTACGATGAATTTTGGGCGTCTCTGGACGGTAAAAAACTTTCAAGCTTCTGCTGGCAACTGCCGCTGCAGATGGAGCGTAAATCCCTTGAAGAAATTGCCAGTAAAAAACGCGCCGAATACCGCCGTCGCTTTGAGCTGCTCGATGAAATAGAGGCATCCGTTAAGTCCCACTTTTAAGCCTGGCTGGCGTCTTCGCTCACTGCATAGCGGATGCATTCCGTTTAAAAAAGAATGATAAAGCAGCGCACTATTGCACAGGGCGAGGGCGCTCAGTTAGCATTGCGCGAAATGAAACCGGCGAATGCGTTGGGAAGAGCGCAATGTGGGCGCAAAAATGAGGGACTTCGGTAATGATCTATGACTGCTTCTTATATTACGATGAAGATATGCTTCTCGAAATCAGGCTAAACACGCTCGCGGGCGTTGTCGATCGCTTCGTTATCGTTGAGTCAACGTATACCTTTACCGGTAAAAAGAGGCCGCTGCATTTTGACATTAATAAATACAGCCAGT
This sequence comes from Enterobacter asburiae, assembly GCF_007035645.1. Lineage (NCBI taxonomy): Bacteria > Pseudomonadati > Pseudomonadota > Gammaproteobacteria > Enterobacterales > Enterobacteriaceae > Enterobacter > Enterobacter asburiae. The sequence goes on along the minus strand of NZ_AP019632.1, from coordinate 1,778,659 downwards.
TTAAAGATAAAATTATCTACGTTGTTCATGATAAAGAGCCGATTACGAAAGCCGCTGAAGAATCACACCCTGCTCGGGAGGTGATTCCGGGTCTGCCAGAGGGAATGGTGGTGGATGCGTGGGCAAATGAAGCCGCGCAGAGGAATGCCATCATGCAGGGTTTGACGCATGCCAACGATGATGATTTGATTTTAGTTTCCGATGTCGATGAGATATTTTCACCACAGGTGGTAGCATCGATAAATCCCAAAAAGCTCTGCACCACTATTTATCAGAATTTCTATAATTATCAGTTCAACCTGCAGGTTTTTAATACTGACAACACGCCAAGAAAATGTAAATTACCGCGAGCCACACAATATAAAAATCTCGTTAGTTTCTTTGGCGGCGAACCTGAATCATTCAGGAATCTTAAACGCACCCGAAGCGTTAAAAACTGGTCCTGGCTAAAGTGGAACTGGTTCAAGATTAACAACAGCATTATTGACAATGGTGGCTGGCACTTCTCGTGGGTAATGACACCCGAGCGCATCTCAGAAAAAATGTCGACCATATCCCATACTGAATACGATCTTCCTGAGTTTAACAACCCGGAACACATCATGAAGGTCATTAAAAATGCGGAAGATATCTGGGGGCGGGACAGGACGTTAATCAAGCAAGAGCTAACGGTTGAAAACTTCCCGGAGTACATTGTCCGCCACAAAGACAAATTCAGCGCGTTCATTATTTAGCTTAGGAATGCCCTTTTGCTCGCCAGAGGGCGTTTGCTCAGCGGTCGCTCGGCCACAAAATTTTAACATAGATCCCAAAAAACCCTGGACGCACGCGGTCCTGAGTATGTTATGGTTTAGACAGGATATGGAATGTTCGAGAAAGTTTCGGGTGATTTAGAGTCAACACCGAACAACACTTTGAAAAACATACAGATAAAAAGAGACCGAATACGATTCCTGTATTCGGTCCAGGGAAATGGCTCTTGGGAGAGAGCCGTGCGCTAAAAGTTGGCATTAATGCAGGCTAAGTCGCCTTGCCTTTTAAGAATAGATGACGACGCCAGGTTTTCCAGTCCACAGCAAAAGCGGTCGGAAAAAAAGCGCCAGAGCATCATTAAAAGTGAAAAACCGCAGTGCTTTCGCAAGCATCTGCGGTTTTTTATTGGAAACCCGAACGTTAGCAGAGCTTGTCGGCGCGCTCGATAAACGGCGCCAGACTCATTTTTTGTCCCGGATGCGCCGGGTCATCGATCTGAATAATGCTAATCGGCTGGCCGCTGCTCTTGCCGCTGGCTACCTGCTGCTCTGCGGTATCATTCAGCGGGTATTGCACCAGCGTACTCGGGTTGATCGCATACAGCGCATGGCCTGGACGGCAGGTCAGCATCACCTCTTCGCGATTGAACGCCCATTTGTCCTTACCCACTTCAAAACGACTCACGGTGATAACCTGCGGTGCGGCAAGGGCGCTCCCCGTACAGGCCAGCAATAAGAGAGAAAGTACTGTCTTTTTCATATGATATTTAACCTTGTCAGAAGGGTTCCCAGGTGGCGAACAGACTGACCGTTGCCAGCACCAGCGCTCCCAGCACCACTTCTGCCTGTGTCATCCTGATAAAAATCTGTTGTGCTCGCCCGCTCTCCGGACGAAACCGTGGCACCAGAAAATACCGATTTGCCAGCGCAATTACCACCATCAACGCCACCAGCGCACATTTGAACAACAAAAACCGCACGTAGCCAGCCTGCCAGGGAATATCGAGGCCCAGTATCATGAGCGCATTTATCACCCCGGAGAGCAGCACGCCCGCAACGGCGTAATGCCCCACGCGCGAGAAGCGCATCATGGTAAAGATGGCGGCATTCTGCCAGCGCCCTTTCGCCAGACGCATGCAGAACAGCAGGGGCAGTAATCCGCTAAGCCAGGTGGCGGCACATATCAGGTGAAAAGCATAATTAAGACGCTGCAGCGCCCCCATCGGACCGTCGTTCATCGCCGCATGCCCTACCCCAGCCAGCAGGATAAGCTGGCCCATTGCGAGCAGCAGCAGACGCGAACCTTTCAGCGGCGCGAGCCATGCCGCACTGACCGTCAGCGCAGCGAGAATTATTTGCCACAGCCAGACGCCGCCAAACCGGGTTCCCATCACGCTGAACCAGATCTGTGGCGCAAACACATCTCCCCAGCCGTTGCCCATCAATCCACCCTGCAGCACAAACATCAGGACTGCTGCCGCCAGGCTCACTAAGGCCGCCACTTTCTGCTGCGACTGAAAACGCCGGGACAGCAGACGGTGGAGAGAGGAAGGCGCAAACCAGACGCTGTAAAGCGCATTGCCAAACACCAGCATCAGCGCCCCGAAATGGATAAAGCGTAGCCCGATATAACACAGCGCCAGCATGCTATTTCACGCTAAAGTGATAGCTGCCTTTGGTTTTATGGCCGTCCACGGAGACCACATGCCAGTCCACCTGGTAAGTCCCTGACGCCAGGGTTTGTTCCAGCGGCACGGTGAGCTGAGCCTTATTCTGTTCGTCGCGCGTAGCGGGTCCCGTTTTGATGACCTGCTTTTGCGCATCCGTTACCACTACACCGCTAAAACCAGGTTCGATACCTTCCGAAAAATTCAGCGTAAGTGCCTGCGGTGCGGTCACCACGCTGTCTGCTGCCGGGATCTGCTGTTTAAGATGTGCATGTGCCAGCACGGAAGGCGTCATCATTGTCGAGGCCACAAAAACCAGTGCGCAGACCGCGCGGGAAGCGGAGAAACCCATCCTATCATTCCTTTTTGTTATGTCTGTATGCTAAAGAATAACGCTGTATAATAAACGAGTCGAGGATCATCCTGCCTCCGCTTGTCATCGTCGTGCAATCGCGGTAACGTTGCCGCCGCATAAAAAGGAGAAGGTAATGAAGATCAATCTGGCCGCCCTTCCGCAGGACGAGATGGATAAAGTGAATGTCGATCTCGCAGCCGCTGGCGTCGCGTTCAAAGAGCGTTACAACATGCCCGTCGTGGCTGAAGTCGTGGAACGGGAACAGCCCGCCCATCTGCGCGACTGGTTTCGCGAAAGACTCATCGCCCACCGCCTCGCCTCGGTCAACCTCTCCCGTTTACCGTACGAGCCTAAAGTTAAATAAGCTTAACGAGTCGTTACATTTCCTTACGCGGAATCTGGCAGGATAAGAAAACCCTGATTATTTTAGGTGTATTCTTAAATCTCTGCGACTCAGTGTATAAGGAAGTCACGATGTCACATTGGAATATAGCGGCAGCCCAGTATGGCGGGCTGCATCAGACTGTAGATGACCATGTTAAGCACCACCTGCGCTTCATCGCCGAAGCAGCACGGCAGCGGTGCGATCTGCTGGTTTTCCCTGAACTCTCATTAACGGGCTCTGGCTCGCCGACGTTACCTCCCCCGCCCGATGACGCGCAGCTGGAGCCGCTGCTCAACGCGGCACATCTACATCAGATTACCGTTATTGCCGGGCTCCCCCTGGAACAGAATGGCCAGCGCCAGAAAGGCCTTGTGCTGTTATCGCCCGCTCGCCATCGCATTTTGCGCTATCCGCAAGGGCGCGGTGCCAGCCTCGTGCCGGGGGATAAACACCTTACCATCCTTGATGCACATCCCGATTCGCCCAATCTCGATCCCCGGGCAACGCTTGTTACCAGCTGCCAGTCGGTGGGGGATAATCGCTGGCGGCAGTCCATCAGTAACCTGCAGCGCTTCGCGCATAAATATGCCATTGCGGTGCTGATGGCGAACGCCTGCGGCGGCAGCGCGCTGTGGGATGAAAAAGGCCAGCTGATCGTGCGCGCGGATAAGGGCGAGCTTCTGGTGACCGGCACGCTCGGCGGAGAGGGTTGGCAAGGCGATATCATTCCTTTAGGCTAGGCGTTTTAAGCTCAGGAGTTTTCAATGCTGCGCGTCATCGATACCGAAACTTGCGATCTTCAGGGCGGAATTGTGGAAGTGGCCTCTGTCGACGTGGTTGATGGTAAAATCGTCAACCCCATGAGCCATCTGGTGCGTCCCGATCGCCCCATCAGCCCTCAGGCGATGGCTATCCATCGCATTACCGAATCGATGGTGGCGGATAAGCCGTGGATCGAAGAGATTATTCCGCACTACTACGGTAGCCCGTGGTACGTCGCGCATAACGCCAGCTTTGACCGCCGGGTGTTGCCTGAAATGCCGGGGGAATGGATTTGCACCATGAAGCTGGCGCGTCGTTTGTGGCCTGGGATTAAATACAGCAACATGGCGCTGTACAAGTCCCGCAAGCTGAGCGTTCGTACCCCTGAGGGGCTTCACCATCACCGCGCCCTGTATGACTGCTATATCACCGCCGCGCTGCTGATTGATATTATGAATATCTCTGGCTGGACACCGGATGACATGGCGACGATCACAGGACGTCCCGCGCTGCTGACCACGTTTACCTTTGGTAAATATCGCGGGAAGCCGGTGTCCGAGGTGGCGGATAAAGACCCGGGCTATTTGCGCTGGCTGTATAACAACCTCGACAGAATGAGCCCGGAGCTGCGCTTAACGCTGAAACATTATCTGGGCGACGCTTAACGCTCCGCACGGCCTGGCAGCGTGTCCTGCGCCAGGCCTATCAAGAAGGCATATTCCAGAGCAACCCCTTCGTACGATTTAAATCGCCCCGATTTCCCCCCGTGTCCGGAATCCATGTCGGTACACAGCAGCAGCAGATTGTCATCGGTTTTCAGCTCACGCAGTTTTGCCACCCATTTTGCCGGCTCCCAGTATTGCACCTGAGAATCATGCAAACCGGTGGTGACCAGCATATGCGGGTAGGCTTTCGCCTCCACGTTATCGTACGGGCTGTACTCTTTCATATAGCGGTAGTACAGCTCATCCTGCGGATTCCCCCACTCCTCAAACTCCCCGGTAGTAAGGGGAATGGATTCATCGAGCATGGTCGTGACCACATCGACAAACGGAACCTGCGCGACAATCCCCTTAAAGCGGTCGGGACGCTGGTTGATCGCTGCCCCCATCAGCATACCGCCCGCGCTGCCCCCCATCCCAAAGCAGAGCTGCGGATCGCCGTAGCCCTGCTCAATCAGCGCATCGCAGACGTCGAGGTAGTCATTGAAGGTGTTTTTCTTCTTCAGGAATTTCCCGTCTTCATACCAGTGCTGGCCCAGCTCACCGCCGCCGCGAATATGGGCGATGGCGAAAACAAAACCGCGATCGAGCAGGCTTAACCGGCTGCTGCTGAAATCGGCGTCCATGCTTGAGCCATACGAGCCGTAGCCGTACACCAGGATCGGGTTTTTGCCTTTCTGGAAATGAGCCCGATGGTAAACAAGAGAGACAGGCACCTCCACGCCATCACGGGCGGTGACCCACAGGTGCTCGCTGCGGTAGTTGTCGGACTCAAACCCTTTTACCTCGGTCTGTTTAATGACCTGACGCTGCCCGGTGTCCATATCCAGCTCAAACAGGGTGTCCGGCGTGGTCATGGAAGAGTAGCCGTAGCGCAACCGCGACGATTCGGGTTCAGGGTTGAAACCAATCCACGTCACGTAGGCCGGGTCGTCAAACGCAATCCCCACCACTTCCCGGGTTTTACGGTTGATTTGCCGGATACTGGTCAGCCCGCGCTGACGCTCTTCGACCACCAGCCAGTCGGTAAAGAGGGTGAACCCTTCCAGCATCACCTGATCCCGCGCGGGGATAAGCACCTCCCACTTGCGCTCATCGCGCACTTTGGTTTTATAGAGACCAAAGTTTTTGCCCTCGCGATTGGAGCGCAAATAAAAGCTGTGCTGGAAGTGGTCCAGGCTGTACTCGTGATCCTTGCGGCGCGGCAGGAAACAGAGCGGCTGGGCATCCGGCAGTTCGGCATCCAGCAGCAGAACTTCCGACGTCGTCGCGCTGGCAAGGAAGATAATCACATAGTGGCGTGAGGAGGTTTTATGCAGGCTGACATAGAAGGTTTCGTCTTTCTCTTCATAAACCAGCTCGTCGTCAGCGGAGTCCGTTCCCACGGTATGTCGCCACACCTGGTAAGGCAGCAGCGTCGACGCGTGTTTTTTGACGTAGTAAACCGTCTCGGAATCATTTGCCCAGACAAAATCCGGGGAGACGTTTTCCAGCATTTCCGGATACCAGTTGCCGGTCTCCAGATTACGAAACCGCAGGCCGTACTGGCGGCGGGAGAGATAATCCTCCGCCAGCGCCATCACCGCGTTGTCAGGGGAAATGGACATGCCGCCCAGGGTATAAAACTCGCTGTGGGCGGCGCGCTGGTTGGCATCCAGCAGAATATCCCACTCATCCCATTCGGCGCTTAACACCGACTGACGCTGGTAGATGGGATACTCATTGCCGGGCTCGTAAATATGGCGATAGCGATAGCCATTTTTGGTCCAGGGCGCGGAGATATCGCGCTGGGGAATACGCTGCACCATTTCATTCAGCAACTGGTCCTGAAGCGTCTGCTGGCTGGACATGACCTTGCGGCCATAGTCGTTTTCCTCGTGCAGGTAGTCGAGTACCTCTGGCCGGGAGCGAGAATCGTCCCGCAGCCAGTAATAGTTGTCTATACGCGTATCGCCATGCGTGGTGATCGCATAAGGAGTACGTCGGGCTTTCGGTGGCATGTCATCATTCTTTTAAGTTTTACACACTATAAGGTTGGCAAAACCCACGCATGATGCAAGCGAAACAGCGTCGCGACGGCGACGGCTATCCCTGTAACGCCTGTTTTTGTTCCCGGATATCCCGCTCAATGCCCTCGCGCACGTCCTGAGGGATCTTTAACGCATCGCCCAGGGCGTTAAGGTAGCTCCGCTCCATAAAATGATCGATATCGATGGCTGCGCAGCTGAGTAAATAGAGCTCCAGCGCCTCTTCCTCATTTTTCACACTTTGCGCAAGACGCTGCGGCTCGAGCGGCTGTTCTATCGCCTGCGCCACCAGCACTCTTCCCTTCTCTTCAACGCCGGCTTCGCGCAGCTGCTGCTCGATCGCCGCTCGTTCCTTATCGTCAATATGCCCGTCGCTTTTCGCGGCAAAAACCAGCGCAAGAATGAGCCGTTCGGTACGCAGATCCAGCGGCGAGGTGTGCTCGCCGTAATGCGGTTCATCGCTGTGCGCGGTCCGTATTCTGTCCTTGTATTTATTCCACAGCACGGTGCCCGCGATGGCGCCGCCGCCGGCCAGCAGCGCGCCTGTACCATACTTTGCCAGCAGCTTGCGTGAGGATTTATTCGCGACCAACAGGCCTGCCAGCCCGCCGAGCGCCCCGGGTACCAGCAGTTTGCTGAGGTCCCGTTCGCCAGACGATGTTTTCTGCCCTAACAGGGATTGCAATTGATTTAACCAGCCAGACATGGTTTCCCTCACTTAACGGTGAACATGTTTCACAGCGTAAGCGAGCGGGCGTCAGGAAATGTCTGGTCGGGCTAAAGAAGCGCAAATTTCTGTCCCCTCGCTTAGCCGTGCACGAGACAGACGCAAACGTTTTCGTTTATACTGCGCGCAACTTTTTCAGGGGGATTGTTATGATTCGTTTAGGAACTGCGCTGCGGCCTGCGGCGACGCGAGTGATGCTGTTGGGATCGGGCGAGCTGGGAAAAGAGGTCGCCATTGAGTGCCAGCGTTTAGGTGTGGAAGTCATTGCCGTAGACCGTTACGCCGACGCACCCGCCATGCACGTCGCCCATCGTTCTTATGTGATTAACATGCTGGATGGCGATGCCCTTCGCGAACTGATTACGCGCGAAAAACCCGATTTTGTCGTGCCGGAAATTGAGGCCATCGCCACCGATACGCTGATCGCCCTGGAGCAGGAAGGCCAGCGCGTGGTGCCCTGTGCGAAAGCCGCAAAGCTGACCATGAACCGCGAAGGCATTCGTCGCCTGGCGGCGGAAGAGCTGGGATTGCCCACCTCGAGCTACCGTTTTGCTGGCGATAAGGCCGCGTTTCTGCAGGCCGTCGAGGAAATTGGCTACCCGTGCATCGTTAAGCCGGTGATGAGCTCCTCCGGAAAAGGACAGAGCTTTATTCGCGACAGCGGTACCCTGGATAACGCGTGGGATTATGCCCAGCAGGGTGGCCGTGCCGGAGCCGGTCGCGTAATCGTCGAAGGCGTCGTGAAGTTTGATTTCGAAATCACCCTGCTGACCGTCAGCGCCGTTGACGGCGTCCATTTCTGCGACCCGATTGGTCACCGTCAGGAAGATGGCGATTACCGCGAATCCTGGCAGCCGCAGCAGATGAGCGCCCTGGCGCTAGAGCGTGCTCAGGAGATCGCCCGTAAAACCGTCCTGGCGCTGGGCGGGTATGGCCTGTTCGGCGTGGAGCTGTTTGTGTGCGGTGATGAGGTGATTTTCAGCGAAGTCTCCCCTCGCCCGCATGACACCGGCATGGTCACGCTGATTTCGCAGGATCTCTCCGAATTCGCCCTGCACGTGCGCGCGTTCCTTGGCCTGCCCGTCGGCGGTATCCGTCAGTACGGCCCGGCCGCCTCGGCGGTGATCCTGCCGCAGCTAACCAGCCAGAACGTCACGTTTGATAACGTCGACGGGGCGGTGGGTGCAGGATTGCAGGTACGTCTGTTCGGCAAGCCGGAGATCGACGGAACCCGCCGTCTTGGCGTGGCATTAGCCACCGGGGATAACGTTGACGACGCCGTGGCGAGAGCGAAAGCGGCCGCTGCGAGCGTCAAGGTTGCAGGATAAAAAAACGGGCCAGAAGGCCCGTTTTTCATATGGCGAATGGCTTACTGCTTCGCGCCTTCAACCGCTTCACGAGCCAGTTTGGTGATGCGATCCCAGTCGCCCGCTTCCAGCGCATCCGCCGGAACCAGCCATGAACCGCCGATGCACAGCACGCTTTTCAGCGCCAGGTAGTCACGGTAGTTGGCAGGAGAGATACCGCCCGTTGGGCAGAAGCGTACCTGAGAGAAGGGACCCGCAATCGCCTGCAGCGCTTTGGTGCCGCCGTTCGCTTCAGCCGGGAAGAATTTGAATTCTTTCAGACCGTAGTCCATGCCCAGCATCAGTTCAGAGACGGTGCTGATGCCAGGGATCAGCGGAATAGTACCTTCGGTGGCGGCTTTCAGCAGCGGCTCGGTCAGGCCAGGGCTGATGGCGAACTGCGCGCCCGCTTCGGTCACTTCCGCCAGCTGCTGCGCGTTGAGAACGGTACCCGCACCGATGATGGCGTCCGGCACTTCTTTGGCGATAGCGCGGATAGCGTCCATCGCGCAGGCGGTGCGCAGGGTCACTTCCAGAACGCGAACGCCACCCGCAACCAGCGCTTTCGCCATCGGTACAGCGTGCTCCAGCTTGTTTACCACGATAACCGGCACGACAGGGCCAGTGGTCAGGATTGCTTCTGCACTTGTTTTCCAGTTTTTCATCAGAGTTTTCTCTCGCCAGATCGTTAAAATCAAGTCGTCTTAAAACGTAATACAGGTTGCGCCCTGCTCCGCACCGGAGAGTTTCTCACGCAGCGCGCTGAACATTTCGCGTCCGGTCCCCACGCGCGATGCGCTCAGGTCAGGAATATGGGGCTGACGTGCCGCCAGCTCGGCTTCATCCACCAGCAGGGTTAACTCGCCCGTCTGGCCGTTCACGCGGATCATGTCACCGTCGCGCACTTTCGCCAGCAGACCGCCGTCGTAGGCTTCCGGCGTCACGTGGATGGCTGAAGGCACTTTACCGGATGCCCCGGAGAGGCGTCCATCGGTGACTAGCGCAATTTTGAAACGGCGGTCCAATAATACACCAAGTGGTGGCATAAGTTTATGTAATTCTGGCATCCCGTTGGCTTTAGGCCCCTGGTGACGCACCACCACCACGCAGTCTTTATCGAGCAGACCGGCGTCAAAGGCGGGTAACACGTCATGCTGGCTTTCAAATACCACCGCCGGCGCTTCGATAACCTGGTTCTCTTCCGGTACGGCAGAGGTCTTCATTACCGCACGACCGAGGTTGCCGCTCAGCACTTTGGTGCCGCCGTGAGGAGAGAACGGTTTGTCGATAGTGGCAATCACCTGCGCATCAAGAGACGCGCTCGCCCCTTCACGCCAGTCCAGCTCGCCGTTGTTCAGCCACGGCTCCTGGGTGTAGCGCTGAAGGCCAAAGCCCGCCACGGTATTCACGTCTTCATGCAGCAGCCCGCCTTTCAGCAGCTCGCGCATCAGCAGCGGTACACCGCCTGCGGCCTGGAAGTGGTTAATATCCGCCGGACCGTTCGGGTACAGGCGCGCCATCAGCGGCACCACGGAAGAGATCTCGGAGAAGTCATCCCAGTTAATCAGAATGCCCGCCGCACGCGCCATGGCCACCAGGTGCATGGTGTGATTGGTTGAGCCCCCGGTTGCCAGCAGCGCGACAATCCCGTTGACGATGACTTTTTCGTCGACCATTTTGCCCATCGGCATCCATTCGTTGCCGTTGCCGGTCAGACGCGTGACCTGACGGGCCGCGGCCTCTGTCAGCGCCTTGCGCAGCGGCGCATCTGGCTGGATAAAGGACGAGCCCGGAAGCTGCATTCCCATAAATTCCACGACCATCTGGTTAGTGTTAGCCGTACCGTAGAACGTACAGGTTCCCGGCGCATGATAGGACGCGGCTTCCGCCTCCAGCAGCGCCTGACGGTCTGCTTTCCCTTCCGCGTACAGCTGGCGGATACGCACTTTTTCTTTGTTCGGCAGACCGCTCGCCATTGGGCCGGACGGGACGAAGATCGCAGGCAGATGCCCAAACGACAGCGCCGCCATCACCAGGCCCGGGACAATCTTGTCGCACACGCCGAGGTACAGCGCGCCATCGAACATATTGTGTGACAGCCCCACCGCAGCAGACATGGCAATCACTTCGCGGCTCAGCAGGGACAGCTCCATACCGTCCTGCCCCTGCGTCACGCCGTCACACATGGCAGGTACACCGCCCGCCACCTGGCCCACCGCATTTACGCTGTGCAGCGCGTTACGGATGATAGTGGGATAAACCTCATACGGCTGGTGGGCGGAAAGCATATCGTTATAGGAGGTAATAATGGCGATATTGTTACGCAGCATGCTTTTCAGCGACGCTTTATCATCAGGCTGGCAGGCGGCGAAGCCGTGCGCCAGGTTCCCGCAGGCCAGCTGAGATCGGTGGACGGTGCTGCTCTTTGCCTGTTCAATCCGGGCGAGGTAGGCCGAACGGGTCTCTTTCGAGCGCTCGATAATGCGTTGTGTTACGCGTAACAATGTCGGATTCATAAAAGCTCCTCTAAATTATCTGTCCGGCTCGGGAGTTTACAAAGTCGCTGGCAGTTGTTAACAACGCTGAAACGCTTGCTGTCCGGAGCTCAGGGGCAAAATCACTTCCGGCAGTGTAATAAAAAAAGCTCCGCGGGTGAATCCACGCGGAGCTTAAAAGTTGAAAATTGTGCCACTAGCTGTGTTAGATCATGTTACCGGTAAAATAACACTTTCGAGCTAGAGGATTATCTCACTCAAACTCGTTCCAGGAGCGGCCATCGCGGGTGATCATCGCCACCGACGCGACAGGTCCCCAGGTACCCGCCTGATACGGTTTTGGCGCATCCTGATCGGCAGCCCAGGCTTCGGTGATGGAGTCGACCCATTTCCACGCCTCTTCCACTTCGTCGCGACGCACGAACAGCGCCTGGATACCGCGCATGGTTTCCAGCAGCAGACGCTCGTAAGCATCGGCCAGGTGCGTCTGATTGAAGGTTTCGGAGTAGCTCAGATCCAGCTTGGTGGTCTGCAGGTTGTGTTTATGATCCAGCCCCGGCACTTTGTTCAGGATCTGGATATCCACGCCCTCGTCCGGCTGCAGACGAATAGTCAGTTTGTTCTGCGGCAGTTCCTGCCAGGACTCTTTGAACAGGTTCAGTTCCGGGTTTTTGAAATAAACAACCACTTCGGAACATTTGGCCGGCAGACGTTTACCTGTGCGCAGGTAGAACGGAACGCCCGCCCAGCGCCAGTCGTCGATATCCACGCGGATCGCCACGAAGGTCTCGGTGTTGCTGGACTTGTTCGCGCCCTCTTCTTCCAGGTAGCCCGGCACTTTTTTGCCTTGCGCAAACCCGGCGGTGTACTGGCCGCGGACGGTCTTCTCACGCACGTTGGAGCGATCGATGCGGCGCAGTGACTTCAGCACCTTCACTTTTGCGTCACGGATGCTGTCAGCCGTCAGGTCAGACGGTGGAGACATGGCAATCATGCACAGAATTTGCAGCAGGTGGTTCTGGATCATGTCGCGCATCTGACCGGCCTGGTCAAAGTAACCCCAGCGACCTTCAATCCCCACCTCTTCCGCCACGGTGATTTCCACGTGGTCGATAGTGCGGTTGTCCCAGTTATTCACAAACAGGGAGTTAGCGAAACGCAGCGCCAGCAGGTTCAGTACCGTCTCTTTACCGAGGTAGTGGTCGATACGGTAGACCTGGCACTCTTCAAAGAACTCGCCCACCTGGTCGTTGATTTCACGCGAGGTTGCCAGCGACGTACCCAGCGGCTTCTCCATCACGACGCGCGCCGGTTTGGCGTTCAGTTTGGCTTCGCCCAGACCTTTGCAGATGGCGCCGAAGGTGCTTGGCGGCATGGCGAAATAGTTAATGGTGACACGGTTTTTCTGATCCAGCATCGCGCCTAAGCGGGTAAACGCGCTGACGTCATTAACGTCCAGGTTGCAGAAATCGAGGCGTCCACTCAGGGTATCCCACAAACTTTCATCAATTTTTTCCTTCATGAAAGTTTCGAGCGCCTCGCGGACGACTTTGGTATAAGCGTCCTTATCCCAGTCTGCGCGCCCGACACCCAGGATACGGGTATCCGGATGAATTTGGCCCGCTTTCTCCAGTTGATACAGGGAAGGCAGCAATTTTCGGCGTGCAAGATCGCCTTTCGCGCCGAAAATGACCAGGTCACATGCCTGGGCTGTTTGCGTTACCGCCATGTCATTCTCCTCAGTTGGATCACCTGGTACTTCTGCCAGGTATCGTTGTAATTTTATTACAATGCACTGTACTGCTTTTACGTCATTCCCGAAACCATTAGCGCTTATCGTCGCGTGCGATAACGCGATTTTTCCCCCTTTGGAGGATTACGACGGCGCAATGACGCAACAACCGTCGTTTCTTTGCGCAACGGGGTCACAGCAAAACCCGACACCGATCAAGTAATGAAAAAAAACAACAACATTATCTTGTCGATTGTTACCCTTAATGGAAGCCACAAGGGTAATATCGGTTAAATCGAATCACGATTTCATCAATTTATGAAATCGTTTACACCCATGAGCGTCCTGTTAACATGAACATGCTGGAAAAAATCCAGTTTCAACTGGAACACCTTAGCAAATCCGAGCGAAAAGTGGCCGAGGTCATTCTCGCCTCCCCCGCTCAGGCGATTCATTCAAGCATCGCCGCTCTGGCACAGGAAGCGGGTGTTAGCGAACCGACGGTCAATCGCTTTTGCCGCAGCCTGGAAACGCGCGGCTTTCCTGATTTTAAACTGCATCTGGCACAAAGTCTGGCTAACGGCACCCCATATGTTAATCGTAATGTGGATGAAGACGACAGCGTTGATGCCTATACCGCGAAAATTTTTGAATCGGCCATGGCTTCGCTTGACCACGTGCGCCAGTCTCTGGACATGAGTTCCGTGAATCGCGCGGTGGATTTGCTCACCCAGGCCAAGCGGATTGCGTTCTTTGGTCTCGGGTCGTCTGCCGCCGTGGCGCATGACGCCATGAACAAATTTTTCCGCTTTAACGTCCCGGTGATTTATTCCGATGACATTGTGCTGCAACGCATGAGCTGTATGAATTGCAGTGAAGATGACGTCGTGGTACTGATTTCGCACACCGGGCGCACCAAGAGTCAGGTAGAGCTGGCACAGCTGGCCCGTGAAAACGATGCCATGGTGATTGCCCTCACCACGGCAGGCACGCCGCTGGCGCGTGAGGCGACGCTGGCGATCACCCTCGACGTGCCGGAAGACACCGACATTTATATGCCGATGGTTTCCCGACTGGCGCAGCTCACCGTGATTGACGTGCTGGCAACCGGTTTTACCTTGCGTCGGGGCGCAAAATTCCGGGATAACTTGAAGCGGGTCAAGGAAGCGCTGAAGGAATCGCGTTTTGATAAAGAATTGCTTATAAAGAGCGATGTTCCCTGATAGTTGATAACGAAGACGTAACCAATAATTACGATGTAACGATTTACGGCATTCGGTCCCCTCTCCGCTGCCTTGCAGCAGATGAAGGCCGATTCAATGTTCACGCAACACCAAAGTTGTTTCAGTCAACGGAGTATTACATGTCCAGAAGGCTTCGCAGAACCAAGATCGTAACCACCTTAGGCCCGGCCACCGATCGCGATAATAATCTTGAGAAAATTATCGCCGCCGGCGCCAACGTGGTGCGTATGAACTTCTCTCACGGTACGCCAGAAGACCATAAATTACGTGCCGATAAAGTGCGTGAAATCGCAGCCAAACTGGGCCGCCACGTTGCTATCCTCGGCGATTTGCAGGGTCCAAAAATTCGTGTATCGACCTTTAAAGAGGGTAAGGTTTTCCTCAATATCGGCGACAAATTCCTGCTTGATGCCAACCTGGGCAAAGGCGAAGGCGATAAAGAGAAAGTCGGTATCGACTATAAAGGCCTGCCGGCTGACGTGGTGCCGGGCGATATCCTGCTGCTCGACGACGGTCGCGTACAGCTGAAGGTGCTGGAAGTTCAGGGCATGAAAGTGTTCACCGAAGTCACCGTCGGCGGCCCGCTCTCCAACAATAAAGGCATCAACAAACTGGGCGGCGGCCTCTCTGCAGAAGCGCTTACCGATAAAGACAAAGCGGACATCGTGACGGCTGCGCTGATCGGCGTTGACTACCTGGCGGTCTCCTTCCCGCGCTGCGGTGAAGATCTGAACTATGCGCGTCGTCTGGCGCGTGATGCAGGCTGCGATGCTAAAATCGTCGCGAAAGTTGAACGCGCGGAAGCCGTTTGCGATCAGGATGCCATGGACGATGTGATCCTCGCGTCCGACGTGGTAATGGTTGCGCGTGGTGACCTGGGCGTGGAAATTGGCGACCCTGAGCTGGTAGGGATCCAGAAAGCGCTGATTCGTCGCGCACGTCAGCTGAACCGCGCGGTGATCACCGCCACTCAGATGATGGAATCGATGATCACCAACCCAATGCCAACCCGCGCAGAAGTCATGGACGTGGCTAACGCCGTGCTGGACGGTACCGATGCGGTGATGCTCTCTGCGGAAACCGCTGCGGGCCAGTATCCGGCAGAAACCGTGGCCGCTATGGCGCGCGTCTGCCTGGGCGCTGAAAAGATCCCAAGCATCAACGTTTCTAAACACCGTCTGGACGTGCAGTTTGACAACGTGGAAGAAGCGATTGCGATGTCTGCGATGTATGCGGCAAACCATCTGAAGGGCGTTACCGCGATCATCACCATGACCGAATCTGGCCGCACCGCGCTGATGACCTCTCGTATCAGCTCTGGTCTGCCGATCTTCGCCATGTCCCGTCACGAACGTACCCTGAACCTGACGGCGCTGTACCGCGGCGTGACGCCGGTTCACTTCGACAGCACCAGTGACGGCGTAGCTGCGGCGCATGATGCCGTAAACCTGCTGCGCGATAAAGGCTATCTGGTGTCCGGTGATATCGTCATTGTGACCCAGGGCGACGTTATGAGCACCATCGGCTCAACCAACACCACGCGCATTATGACCGTCGAGTAATAATGTCTGTGTTAAAAAGCCCTCTCCAGATGGAGAGGGCTTTTTTTATTTCCGCGGATAAAGCTCTTTGCGTTTATAGGGCTCGGTTTCACCCGGCTTACGCGTTTTAAGCAGCTTCAGGATCCACGTGTACTGTTCGGCATGCGGCCCCACCAGAATTTCCACCTCTTCGTTCATTCGACGCGCGATCGTGTGGTCGTCCGCGGTCAGCAGATCATCCATCGGCGGACGGACCTCAATACTCAGGCGATGCGTTTTGCCGTCATAGACCGGGAACAGCGGGATCACGCGGGCACGACAGACTTTCATCAGGCGACCAATCGCGGGGAGCGTCGCTTTATAGGTCGCAAAGAAATCGACAAACTCGCTGTGCTCTGGGCCGTGGTCCTGATCCGGCAGATAGTAGCCCCAGTACCCCTGACGCACCGACTGAATGAAGGGCTTAATGCCATCGTTACGCGCATGCAAACGTCCGCCAAAACGACGACGCACCGTATTCCAGACAAAATCGTAGATTTTATTTCCCTGGTTATGGAACATCGCCGCCATTTTCTGGCCCTGAGACGCCATCAGCATCGCCGGAATATCAACGCCCCAGCCGTGGGGAACAAGGAAAATGACTTTCTCGTCATTGCGGCGCATCTCCTCGATGATGTCCAGCCCTTTCCAGTCAACGCGATCGACGATTTTATCCGGCCCTTTCAGCGCCAGTTCAGCCATCATCGCCATTGCCTGCGGGGCGGTGGTGTACATCTCATCAATGATTGCCTCGCGCTCGGCGTCGCTTTTCTCAGGAAAACAGTAGTAGAGGTTGATCTGCGCGCGACGGCGGGCGCTCTTGCCTAAACGCCCGGCCAGACGGCCAATTTTCCCCAGAACGGGATCGCGTACGGAAGCCGGCAGCAACGCCATCCCCGCAAAGGCATAGACACCAAGCCAGGCGCCCCAGTTGCGCGGATGGCGGAAGGATTTTTCAAACTCAGGAATGTATTCAATATTGTTTTTTTTGGTTTCCATGCTGGATCCAGGGTCTGATGACGCAAAATTTTATTCAGATAGTGTAGCGAGGCAGTCGTCCACGCACAAAAGAAAAAGCCGGCGTCAGTGTGCGCCGGCTTTTTTAACAAAAACAGAGAGCTTAGTTTAGGCTCAGCTGCGGCATCACCTCTTTCACCTGCGCCAGATAATCAGTACGATCTTTACCTGTCAGGCCTTCGGTACGCGGCAGTTTCGCCGTCAGCGGGTTCACGGCCTGTTGGTTGATCCACACTTCATAGTGCAGGTGCGGGCCGGTAGAGCGTCCGGTATTGCCGGAAATCGCGATACGGTCACCACGCTTCACCTTCTGGCCTGGTTTGACCAGCAGCTTGCGCAGGTGCATGTAGCGGGTCGTATAAGTACGACCATGTCGTACCGCGACATAATATCCGGCGGCACCGCTACGCTTGGCCACCACCACTTCACCATCTCCAACCGCCAGTACCGGCGTGCCCTGCGGCATGGCAAAGTCAACGCCACGGTGCGGCGCGACGCGCCCGGTTACAGGGTTCAGACGACGCGGGTTAAAGTTAGAGGAGACGCGGAACTGTTTTGCCGTCGGGAAACGCAGGAAACCTTTCGCAAGGCCCGTACCGCTGCGGTCATAGAACTTACCGTCTTCGGCACGAATCGCGTAGTAATCTTTGCCTTCGGAGCGCAGACGTACGCCCAGCAGTTGGCTTTGCTCGCGCTTGCCGTCCAGCATTTCGCGGGACATCAGGACGGAGAACTCATCGCCCTTCTTCAGCTTGCGGAAATCCATCTGCCACTGCATGGCTTTAATCACCGAGCTGATTTCAGCGCTGGTCAGGCCTGCATCGCGCGCGCTGGAGACAAAGCTCGCGCCCACGGTGCCTTTCAGAACGCTGTTAACCCAGTCGCCCTTCTGCATTTCGCTGGTCATTTTGAAACCGTTTGCAGTGCGATCGTAGGTGCGGGTTTCGCGGCGGGACATTTCCCAGGTCAGACGCTGGAGATCGCCATCCGCCGTTAAAGTCCAGGAGAGCTGTTGTCCGATTTTCAGGTTACGAAGATCTTTATCCGCAGCCGCCAGCTGGCTGATATTGCCCATGTCGATGCCGTACTGGTTCAGCACGCTGCTCAGCGTATCCCCGGTAGAGACAACATATTCGTGGATACCCGCCTCGTTCTCGGTTTTATCGTCCAGCTCATCCTGCGGGATGGCTTCATCTTCCTGAGCCGCCTGGTCGATAGGCTCACTGGCTTCAGGCAGCAAAGAACGGATTTCGCTCTTTTCAAGCTCAATGGTTTTAATGATAGGGGCAGAACTCGGGTGGTAAACATAGGGCCGCCAGACGGCGACCGCTAAGGTGAGAACTGTAAGCGACCCCAGCATAACGCGGTGGGGTCGTGGCAGATTGTTAAATGCCAGGGCGACAGAGCGGGCTATCTGTTGCACGTATTCACTTCCTCGTTAATCTCCTTTCAGGCAGCTCGCATACTGGTTCGCCAGTTGGCTGAGAAACTGCGAATAGCTCGCTTTGCTCAACTGGATATTCGTACCTAGCGGGTCAAGGGTTCCCATGCGCACGGATGTTCCCCTGGCCACGGCTTCTACGACCGCTGGCCTGAACTGTGGCTCAGCAAAAACGCATGTCGCTTTTTGCTCAACCAACTGTGTTCTGATTTCATGTAAACGCTGCGCACCAGGCTGAATTTCAGGGTTGACGGTGAAGTGGCCCAGTGGGGTCAAACCGTAGTGTTTTTCGTAATAGCCGTAGGCGTCATGAAAAACGAAATACCCTTTACCTTTCAACGGTGCGAGCTCATTACCAACCTGCCTATCGGTTGCGGCTAATTGTGCCTCAAAATCCTTCAGGTTGGCGTCTAGTTTGGCTCGACTTTGCGGCATAAGTTCCACTAATTTGTCGTGGATTGCAACCGCTGAAAGCCGCGCTATCTCTGGGGATAACCAAAGATGCATGTTGTACTCGCCGTGATGGTGATCTCCATCACCTTTTTCGCCGTCTGCGGCATGATGGTCATGTTCGTCGCCGTCGTCATCCGCCCCTTTCATGAGCAACGGTTTCACGCCGGAGAGTTCGGCAATCGCGACCTGTTTTTCGCCAGCAACCTGTTTTGCTGACTTTTGCATAAACGCTTCCATTTCAGGACCAATCCAGACGACTAAGTCCGCGTTTTGTAAGCGTTTTACATCTGACGGGCGCAGGGAATAGTCATGCTCAGATGCACCATCAGGGAGCAGAACCTGGGTTTCCGTTACCCCGTCGGCAATGGCCGACGCGATGAATCCGAGTGGTTTAAGCGAAGCGACAACCGCAGCGTTAACATCTTGTGCGGTTGTACCCAAAAGGGCAGCGGATAATGCTGCGAAAAGAAGCGTATTTTTATGTAACATAATGCGACTAATCATCGTAGTGAATGCGTGGAATGTGATATTATAACATTCGTTGACTTCTTCAAGCTTAAAATGACATGACGACATTGGTTTCTCTTGAAAATATTTCGGTCTCATTCGGGCAGCGCCGCGTCCTCTCTGACGTGTCGCTCGATCTGAAGCCCGGCAAAATTCTGACGCTGCTCGGCCCCAATGGCGCAGGCAAATCCACCCTGGTGCGCGTGGTGCTGGGTCTGGTCGCACCCGATGAAGGCGTGATTAAGCGCGAGGAAAAATTGCGTATTGGCTATGTGCCGCAAAAACTTCATCTCGACGCAACGCTGCCGCTGACGGTCAGCCGTTTCCTGCGTCTGCGCCCCGGCACCCGAAAAGCCGATATTCTCCCGGCGCTAAAACGCGTGCAGGCGGGCCATCTTGTCGATGCGCCGCTGCAAAAACTGTCCGGCGGTGAAACTCAGCGTGTTTTGCTTGCCCGCGCGCTGCTGAGCAGCCCGCAGCTGCTGGTACTGGATGAACCAACTCAGGGTGTGGATGTGAATGGTCAGGTTGCGCTTTATGATTTGATCGACCAGCTCCGTCGGGAACTTGATTGCGCCGTGCTGATGGTGTCTCACGACCTGCATCTGGTAATGGCAAAAACCGACGAAGTGCTGTGTCTCAACCACCATATCTGCTGTTCCGGTACGCCTGAAGTGGTGTCAATGCACCCGGAGTTTATCTCCATGTTCGGCCCCCGCGGCGCTGAACAGCTGGGTATTTACCGTCATCATCATAATCATCGCCATGATTTACAGGGACGAATCGTACTGCGTCGGGGAAATGGACACTCATGATTGAACTGTTACTGCCCGGCTGGCTGGCCGGGATTATGCTTGCCTGCGCCGCGGGTCCGCTCGGCTCGTTTGTTGTCTGGCGCAGAATGTCCTATTTTGGCGATACCCTGGCGCATGCGTCCCTGCTGGGCGTAGCCTTTGGTCTGCTGCTGGATGTAAACCCCTTCTACGCGGTGATTGTGGTCACGCTGCTGCTGGCCGCCGGTCTGGTCTGGCTGGAAAAGCGCCCTCACCTCGCCATTGATACGCTGCTTGGCATTATGGCGCACAGTGCCCTGTCTCTGGGCCTGGTGGTGGTCAGCCTGATGTCGAACATCCGCGTGGATCTGATGGCCTACCTCTTCGGCGACCTTCTGGCCGTAACGCCGGAAGATCTCATCGCTATCGCCGTTGGCGTGGTGGTGGTGCTCGCTATTCTGCTCTGGCAGTGGCGGAATTTACTGGCCATGACCGTCAGTCCGGATCTGGCATTTGTCGACGGCGTGAAGCTGCAGCGCGTAAAACTGCTGCTGATGCTGGTGACGGCGTTAACGATTGGTGTCGCAATGAAGTTTGTCGGCGCGCTGATTATTACGTCGCTGCTGATCATCCCTGCCGCCACGGCGCGTCGTTTTGCCCGTACGCCGGAGCAGATGGCCGGCGTAGCCGTGATTATCGGAATGATTGCGGTAACGGGGGGATTAACCTTCTCGGCGTTCTATGACACGCCAGCGGGGCCGTCAGTGGTGCTCAGTGCGGCGGTGCTGTTTATCTTCAGTATGATGAAAAAGACCGCGAACTAACATGGAGGGCGCTGAGGCCCTCACCCTGCCCCTCTCCCTCAGGGAGAGGGAACACAACATTACGGCATTGCCGGTGGCGTAATGCCGAAATGATTCCACGCCCGCACCGTTGCCATACGTCCACGCGGGGTGCGTTGCAGGAAGCCCTGCTGGATCAGATACGGCTCCAGCACATCTTCAATCGTCTCACGCTCTTCCCCAATAGCCGCAGCCAGGTTATCCAGCCCGACAGGGCCGCCAAAGAACTTGTCCAGCACCGCCAGCAGCAGTTTACGGTCCATATAGTCAAAGCCTTCGGCATCGACGTTAAGCATATCCAGCGCCTGAGCGGCGATCTCCGCGGAAATCGAGCCATCGTGCTTCACCTCGGCAAAGTCACGCACGCGGCGCAGCAGGCGGTTGGCGATACGCGGCGTACCGCGGGAACGCTTCGCCACTTCAAACGCGCCCTCTTCGCTCATTTCGAGCCCCATATAGCGAGCGCTACGGCCAACGATGTGCTGGAGGTCCGCCACCTGGTAAAACTCAAGACGCTGCACGATGCCGAAACGGTCGCGCAGCGGAGAGGTCAACGACCCGGCGCGGGTGGTGGCGCCAATCAGGGTAAAGGGCGGCAGATCGATTTTGATGGAGCGCGCGGCCGGGCCTTCACCGATCATGATATCCAGCTGGTAATCTTCCATCGCCGGATAGAGCACTTCCTCCACCACCGGCGACAGGCGGTGGATCTCATCGATAAACAGCACGTCATGCGGTTCGAGGTTGGTCAACATCGCCGCGAGATCGCCCGCCTTCTCCAACACGGGGCCGGAGGTGGTGCGCAGGTTGACGCCCATTTCATTGGCAACGATATTAGCCAGCGTAGTTTTGCCTAAACCGGGAGGGCCAAAAATAAGCAGGTGATCGAGCGCATCGCCGCGCAGCTTTGCCGCCTGGATGAAAATCTCCATCTGGGAACGAACCTGCGGCTGGCCGATATACTCATCAAGCAGTTTTGGGCGAATCGCGCGATCCACCACGTCATCTGCCTGAATAGTGCCTGCCGACACCAGGCGGTCTGCTTCAATCATCCTTTACCTCACAATGCAGCGCGCAGCGCTTCACGAATCAGGGTTTCACTGCTGGCGTCCGGTTTGGCAATTTTGCTCACCATACGGCTGGCCTCCTGAGGTTTATAGCCCAGCGCCACCAGCGCGGCAACCGCTTCCTGCTCGGCGTCATCATCCGTCGCAGGGCCGCCAGGAGAGGTCAGTACCAAATCGGCAGCCGGAGTGAACAGATCGCCATGCAGACCTTTAAAGCGGTCTTTCATCTCGACAATCAGGCGCTCGGCGGTTTTCTTACCAATGCCCGGAAGCTTAATCAGCGCCGCAGGATCTTCGCGCTCGACGGCATTCACAAACTGTGGTGCCGACATGCCGGACAAAATCGCCAGCGCCAGCTTCGGACCGACGCCGTTGGTTTTAATCAGCTCGCGGAACAGGGTGCGTTCCTGCTTGTTATTGAATCCGTACAGCAGCTGGGCATCTTCACGCACCACAAACTGGGTAAAGACAATCGCCTCTTTGCCCGCGTCCGGCAGCTCGTAGAAGCAGGTCATCGGCATATGGACTTCATAGCCCACGCCACCCACTTCCAGCAGCACTAACGGGGGTTGTTTTTCAATGATGATGCCTCTGAGTCTGCCTATCACGTGACGCTCCTGCGTTCTGGGAGAAATTAACTGCCGACATAATAAAAAAAGGCTGGATGTTTATCCAGCCTGATTTCTGATTATCGTAACCTGCCTCGCGCCAGATTGAGTCGCGACTCGCTCATTTGCATCGCGTTCTGGCTGACGTGACAGTGGGTAATCGCAATCGCCAGCGCATCCGCGGCGTCGGCCTGCGGGTTCGCGGGAAGCTTCAGCAGGGTACGCACCATATGCTGCACCTGGCTTTTCTCCGCGCTCCCAATGCCCACCACCGTCTGCTTGACCTGACGCGCCGCATATTCGAATACCGGCAAATCCTGGTTCACGGCAGCGACGATGGCAACACCGCGCGCCTGACCGAGCTTTAGCGCTGAATCGGCGTTTTTCGCCATAAAGACCTGCTCAATGGCGAAATAGTCCGGCTGAAACTGGGTGATGATCTCCGACACGCCCGCATAAATGAGCTTCAGGCGCGAAGGAAGATCGTCCACTTTGGTGCGAATACAGCCGCTGCCCAGGTAGGTTAACTGGCGTCCCACCTGACGGATAACGCCATAACCGGTGACGCGTGAGCCTGGGTCAATCCCGAGAATAATCGACATCACGCGTCTCCCGTAAACGGTTTACAGGCTCTCATCAGAGAGTCGCTGCAACCTCATCAGAGATTTCACCGTTGTGGTACACTTCCTGCACGTCGTCGCAGTCTTCGAGCATGTCGATCAGACGCAGCAGTTTCGGTGCCGTTTCCGCATCCATGTCCGCTTTGGTGGACGGGATCATGGACACTTCAGCGTTGTCCGCTTTCAGGCCAGCCGCTTCCAGCGCGTCGCGCACGGCACCCATCTCTTCCCACGCGGTATAAACGTCGATAGCGCCGTCATCGAAGGTCACCACGTCTTCCGCACCGGCTTCGAGCGCCGCTTCCATGATTGCATCTTCGTCGCCTTTCTCGAAGGAGATGACGCCTTTTTTGCTGAACAGGTAAGCAACGGAACCGTCAGTGCCCAGGTTGCCACCGGTTTTGGTGAACGCGTGGCGCACTTCCGCAACGGTACGGTTACGGTTGTCGGACAGACACTCAACCATCACCGCAGTACCGCCGGGGCCGTAACCTTCATAAATGATGGTTTCCATGTTCGCGTCTTCATCACCGCCCACGCCACGTGCGATTGCACGGTTCAGGGTGTCACGCGTCATGTTGTTTGACAGCGCTTTATCTACCGCCGCGCGCAGACGCGGGTTAGATGCCGGGTCGCCGCCGCCCAGACGCGCTGCTGTCACCAGCTCGCGAATGATTTTGGTAAAGATCTTACCGCGCTTGGCATCCTGTGCCGCTTTGCGGTGTTTGGTGTTGGCCCACTTACTATGACCTGCCATAAAAAGTTCTCCAAAAATCGCGCCTTCTCAGGCTGCGTTAATTACAAATTCTTCAATCGCCTGCCGGTTGCTCCACGACTTGGTCAGTGCGGCGGCATCCGCCGCATTCACCCAGCGGTAGGTCAGGTGTTCGGTAAACACGATCTCCCGTTCATGGGGGAGCGCGAGACAGAACCACGACTCCGTATTGCGCTCGGTACCCGGCGCGTAGCGATGACGTAAATGGCTAAAAATTTCAAACTCCACCGTGCGCTGGCAGTCCTTCAGGGTCAGTTGCTCGCGGGCAACGTCAATGGTGACCTCTTCCTTTACTTCGCGCGCGGCGGCCTGCGACGCGGTTTCCCCCTCTTCCAGACTGCCGGTAACCGACTGCCAGAAATCAGGGTCATCGCGCCGCTGCAACATCAGCACCCGCTTCGTGTCTTCTGCATAAATGACCACCAGGACCGAAACGGGAAGCTTATATGCCATATCAGTTTTTCTCTTCCTTCTTCACCACTTCAATGCCCAGCTCGGCCAGAGAGGCCGGGTTGGCAAAGCTTGGCGCTTCGGTCATCAGACACGCTGCGGCAGTGGTTTTCGGGAAGGCAATAACATCACGAATGTTATCGGTGCCGGTCAGCAGCATGGTCAGACGGTCAAGACCGAAGGCCAGGCCCGCGTGCGGCGGCGTACCGTATTTCAGGGCGTCCAGCAGGAAGCCAAACTTCTCGCGCTGCTCCTGCTCGTTGATGCCCAGAATGCCGAACACGGTCTGCTGCATTTCACCGCTGTGAATACGCACGGAACCGCCGCCCACTTCGTAGCCGTTGATCACCATGTCATAAGCGTTCGCGACCGCATCTTCCGGTGCCGCTTTCAGCTCTGCCGCCGTCATGTCTTTTGGCGAGGTGAACGGGTGGTGCATTGCGGTCAGGCCGCCTTCACCGTCGTCTTCAAACATTGGGAAGTCGATAACCCACAGCGGCGCCCATTTGTTTTCGTCGGTCAGGCTCAGGTCTTTGCCGAGCTTCAGACGCAGCGCGCCCATCGCATCCGCCACGACTTTCTTGTTGTCTGCGCCGAAGAAGATCATGTCGCCGTCCTGCGCGCCGGTGCGCTCAAGGATCGCTTCCACGATGTCCGCGTTCAGGAATTTCGCTACCGGGCTGGTGATGCCTTCCAGACCTTTCGCGCGCTCGGTCACTTTAATATAGGCCAGACCTTTCGCGCCGTAGATCTTGATGAAGTTGCCGTAGTCGTCGATCTGCTTGCGGCTCAGGGCAGCACCATCAGGTACACGCAGCGCTGCTACGCGGCCTTTAGGATCGTTAGCCGGGCCAGCGAAGACGGCAAACTCAACGCCTTTCACCAGGTCTGCTACGTCCACCAGCTCCATCGGGTTACGCAGGTCTGGTTTGTCAGAGCCGTAACGACGCTCGGCTTCAGCGAAGGTCATGATAGGGAAATCGCCCAGCTCAACGCCTTTCACGTCGTTCCACAGGCTACGCACCAGGGCTTCCATAACTTCACGCACCTGCTCGGCGGTCATGAAGGAGGTTTCCACATCGATCTGGGTAAATTCTGGCTGGCGGTCAGCGCGCAGATCTTCGTCGCGGAAGCATTTCACGATCTGATAGTAGCGATCGAAGCCGGACATCATCAGCAGCTGTTTGAACAGCTGCGGAGACTGCGGCAGCGCGTAGAATTTGCCTTTATGAACGCGGGATGGGACCAGGTAATCGCGCGCGCCTTCCGGCGTGGCTTTGGTCAGCATCGGGGTTTCGATGTCGAGGAAACCGTGGTCATCCATAAAGCGACGCACCAGGCTGGTGATTTTCGCACGGGTTTTCAGGCGCTGAGCCATTTCCGGACGACGCAGATCCAGGTAGCGGTATTTCAGACGCGCTTCTTCAGTGTTGACGTGGTTGGAGTCCAGCGGCAGCGCTTCTGCACGGTTGATGATCACCAGATCGGACGCCAGCACTTCGATGGCGCCCGTCGCCATGTCGGCGTTGACGTTTTTCTCGTCACGCGCGCGCACGGTGCCGGTAACCTGAATGCAGAACTCATTACGCAGCTCAGAGGCCAGCTTCAACGCATCTGCGCGATCCGGATCGAAGAACACCTGGACGATACCTTCGCGGTCGCGCATATCGATGAAGATAAGGCTACCAAGATCACGACGACGATTGACCCAACCACACAGGGTGACCTGCTGTCCGACGTGGGACTGACGCAGCTGCCCGCAATATTCTGTACGCATGAGATATCCCTTAATTAGCCGCAGGCTAAATGTCGCCTGGTATGCAGGCTACTATGTCGCAGCTTTCTGTATGTCACAACTGGATGAAAAAAGGCGGCTATTATACTGGAAATTCCGCCGGACGATAAGAGCGAACCACGGCCTGGCGGTCGTTTGCTGCACTCTTATTGCGCATTCTCACAAAAATTAACAAAATTATCCGCCCAGGAACAGGCCATCACATCGTATGGTGTCTGGAAGTGATTCATTTAACGGGAGTAACGATGTTAACACTTGATGCCAGTAAAACCGCACTTGTCGTGATTGATTTACAGGAAGGCATTCTGCCCTTCGCCGGCGGCCCGCATACCGCGGATGATGTGGTCAGCCGCGCAGCTCGCCTGGCGGAAACATGTCGTGCCAGCGGTGCGCCTGTTGTCATGGTGCGCGTCGGCTGGTCCGCTGATTACGCTGAAGCGTTAAAACAGCCCATTGATGCCCAGGCTCCGGCACGCGCCCTGCCTGAAAACTGGTGGACGTACCCGGCCGCACTCGGCACACGCGACAGCGACATCGAAGTGACCAAACGCCAGTGGGGGGCATTTTACGGTACCGATCTCGAGCTGCAGCTCCGACGTCGCGGCATCGACACCATCATCCTGTGCGGCATTTCCACCAACATCGGCGTGGAGTCTACCGCCCGCAACGCGTGGGAGCTGGGCTTTAACCTGGTGATCGCCGAAGATGCCTGCAGCGCGGCCTCCGCGGAACAGCACCAGGGCAGCATGACCCATATCTTCCCGCGCATCGGCCGCGTGCGCAGCACGGATGAGATTGTCAGCGCGCTATGATGTACGTGGGCCTGCCCCAGTGGTCGCACCCGAAATGGGTGCGCCTTGGCATCACCAGCCTTGAGGAATATGCCCGGCACTTCAACTGTGTCGAGGGTAACACCACGCTGTATGCGCTCCCTAAAGCCGAGATTGTTACGCGCTGGCGGGAACAAACGACCGACGACTTCCGCTTCTGCTTTAAGTTTCCGGCCACCATTTCCCACCAGGCCGCGCTGCGCAACTGCGGGGATTTGACCGAAGAGTTTTTTACGCGCATGTCGCCGCTGGCGAACCGCATCGGTCAGTACTGGATCCAGCTGCCAGCCACGTTTGGCCCGCGCGATTTACCTGCGCTCTGGCAGTTCCTGGATGCCCTGCCCCGTGAATTCGCCTACGGCGTTGAAGTCAGGCATCCTGAATTTTTTGCGAAGGGCGAAGCAGAAAAAGCGCTCAATCGCGGCCTGCTTGAGCGTTCCGTTAACCGGGTGATCCTCGATAGCCGGCCGGTGCACAGCGCTGTCCCCCATAGCGAAGCCATTGTTGAAGCTCAGCGTAAAAAACCGAAAGTGCCGGTCCATGCCATCGTGACCGCGCATAACCCAATGGTCAGGTATATCGGCAGCGATAACATGCAGCAAAATCAGGCGATGTTCGCCGTCTGGCTGCAAACGTTAGCGAAGTGGGAACACACCACCACGCCGTATCTCTTTTTGCACACGCCGGATATCGCCCAGGCGCCCGAACTGGTCGATGCTCTGTGGCAGGCCTTGCAGGCTGCGGTGCCGTCCGTGGGCAGCGCCCCTTCCATTCCACAACAATCTTCTCTTTTCTGATATCACCCCCTATCATAGTGAAGTGCCATCTGCCAAAAACAGGGAGTTTGTATGGTCAGCGCGCTGTATGCGGTGTTAGGTGCATTACTGCTGATTAAGTTTTCATTTGATGTTGTGCGCCTCAGAACGCTGTACCGCGTCTCTTACGGTGACGGCGGGTTTTCCGAGCTACAAAGCGCTATCCGCATTCACGGCAATGCGGTCGAATACATCCCCGCAGCCTTAATCCTGCTGCTTTTTATGGAGATGAATGGCGCAGAAACCTGGATGGTGCACATCTGTGGCCTGCTTCTTATTGCTGGCCGCCTGATGCACTATTACGGTTTTCACCACCGCTTAATCCGCTGGCGTCGTTCCGGCATGAGCGCGACCTGGTGTTCGCTTTTGCTGATGGTGCTGGCTAACCTGTGGTATATGCCGTGGGAGTTGGTTTTCTCCCTCCATTAGCGCACAATACGCCACTTTATTTTTCCCGGATTTTTACGTTATGTCAGATCGCGACACGCTTTTTTCCGCGCCTATCGCCAGCCTGGGCGACTGGACCTTCGATGAACGGGTAGCCGAAGTCTTCCCGGATATGATCCAGCGCTCTGTTCCCGGTTATTCCAATATTATCTCTATGATCGGCATGCTGGCTGAGCGCTTCGTTCAACCCGGCACGCAGGTCTATGACCTGGGCTGCTCGCTTGGCGCGGCAACGCTGTCGGTTCGTCGTAACGTTCACCACGAAGGCTGCCGAATCATTGCCGTCGATAACTCCCCGGCGATGGTTGAGCGCTGCCGTCGCCACATTGACGCGTATAAAGCCCCTGTTCCGGTCGACGTGGTGGAAGGCGATATCCGCGAGATTGAGATCAATAACGCCTCGATGGTGGTGCTGAATTTCACCCTGCAGTTCCTGGTGCCTGAAGACCGCCAGCTGCTGCTGGACAAAATTTATCAGGGGCTGAATCCCGGCGGCGCGCTGGTGCTCTCGGAGAAATTCAGCTTCGAAGATGCCGAGGTTGGCGAACTGCTGTTCAATATGCACCACGATTTCAAACGGGCGAACGGCTACAGCGAGCTGGAGATCAGCCAGAAGCGCAGCATGCTCGAAAACGTGATGCTGACGGATTCCGTAGAAACCCACAAAGCGCGTCTGAGCAAAGCCGGTTTTGAGCACAGCGAACTGTGGTTCCAGTGCTTTAACTTTGGCTCTCTGGTGGCGCTGAAAGCGGGAGAATCCGCATGATCGAATTCAGCAACTTCTATCAGCTGATTGCCAAAAACCAGCTTTCCCACTGGCTGGAAACCTTGCCCGCGCAGATTGCCGCCTGGCAGCGCGATCAGCAGCACGGCCTGTTAAAGCAGTGGTCAAACGCGGTGGAGTATCTGCCCGAACTGACCCCGCATCGTCTGGACCTTCTGCACAGCGTAACCGCCGAGAGCGAAGAGCCGCTCCCGGCCGGGCAGATCAACCGCATCGAAACGCTGATGCGTAACCTGATGCCGTGGCGCAAAGGGCCGTTTTCACTTTACGGCGTGAACATCAATACCGAATGGCGCTCGGACTGGAAATGGGATCGCGTGCTGCCCCACCTTTCCGACCTGACCGGACGTACCATTCTGGACGTGGGCTGTGGCAGCGGTTACCACATGTGGCGCATGATTGGCGCGGGGGCGCATCTGGCGGTCGGTATTGACCCGATGCAGCTGTTCCTGTGCCAGTTTGAAGCGGTGCGTAAGCTGCTGGGTAACGACCAGCGCGCGCACCTGCTGCCGCTGGGCATTGAACAACTGCCTGCCCTGAAAGCCTTTGATACCGTCTTCTCCATGGGCGTGCTGTACCACCGTCGTTCCCCGCTTGAACACCTGTGGCAGCTGAAGGATCAGCTGGTCAGCGGCGGCGAGCTGGTGCTGGAAACGCTGGTGATTGAAGGCGATGAACATGCCGTTCTGGTCCCGGGCGATCGCTACGCGCAGATGCGCAACGTTTACTTCATCCCTTCCGCGCTGGCGCTGAAGAACTGGCTGGAGAAGTGCGGGTTTGTGGATGTGCGGATTGCAGACGTCAGCGTGACCTCAATTGAGGAACAGCGCCGCACCGACTGGATGATCACCGAATCGCTGGAGCAGTTCCTCGACCCGGCCGACCACAGCAAAACCATCGAAGGCTATCCAGCCCCGATGCGTGCGGTGTTAATTGCGACGAAGCCGTAGTTTTCCCCTCACCCCGGCCCTCTCCCCATAGGGGCGAGGGAGAAAAACCGCACCGAGCCGTCCCCTCTCCCCTATGGGGAGAGGGTTAGGGTGAGGGGAGAAAAAAAGGCCCCTGTTGAAATTGCAGGGGCCTGGTACAAGCAAGCATCATATTGGGCGACATGATGCGCGGTAAAAATCGGTACGTTGCTACACGTGATGGCGCTCAATCAGCGACTTCATTTCCGCAACCGACTCTCCCTCTACGCCATAGCGTGAATACTCATCCGCTTCAGCATCCGTCGACATTGACAATCCTGTATTGCGATAACGCATCGGCGAAGGTATCCATTTACCCGCGGAGCTGTGCAGCTCTTCTACCCCTGCGTTTAAAAACCGTTCCAGATTGCTGGCGCGGACTCCCGCACCCGCCATTATTATTGGAACACCGGAATGTGCTTTTAGTTCCGTAATTAATTGCAGTCCTTTTTCAGCTGACGCCTGCTGACCCGATGTCAGGATGCGCGCCACGCCAAGTTCTTCAAGCGTTTCAAAGGCCTGGAGCGGATCTTTACACATATCAAATGCGCGATGAAAAGTGACGGCCAGCCCCTGCGCGGCGCTCATAATCTGACGCATGCGCGGTATATCGATGTTGCCGTCTTCATTCAGCAGGCCGGTCACCAGCCCCGGAAACCCCAGGTCCCGAACGAGTGCGATATCATCAAGCATGGCACTGAACTCGCCCGCCGTGTAACAAAAATCACCGCCGCGCGGACGAATAATCGGGTGAACGGGAATGGTGACGGCCTGACGGGCAGACCTCAACACGCCGTAAGACGGCGTCAGCCCGCCCTCTTTGGGTGCCGCACACAGTTCAATGCGGTCAGCCCCGTGCTTTTGCGCGGTCACGGCACACTCCACGCTGTAACAACAAATCTCCAGCAGCGCCATTTAATCCTCCTGAAATTCCACTAAACGAAACATCATGACACACCGTCCGTTTTCAGTCCCGGCGTGAATTCACATCTCTTACGCTTCGCTGGCAACGATCTGCTCAATGGTCCACGGATGAAACTTCACCGTGACCTGTCCGTCAGTGACGGCCAGCGTCGGGTTAGGTAACCGCTCGCGCTCGCCTTTGGGTGAACTCGTCTTCACAAAAATCCCCGGCTTGCTTAAGCCTTCGTCGGAAAGGAGGGCCAGCGCGCGCGCGTTCAACGTTTCCGGCTCACCCGGCAGGACTATTTCGATATGCTCCCAGCCTTCGTGCGGATAGCGTTTCTCGCCCGGCCACGGCAGTTCAACCACGCTGAATTGCCAGTGCGCCACGTTCACCGGTTCATGCAGTTTGAACAGGCAAATGGGGCGACCATTGATGATGTTCTCGGAGAGCAACTCGCCGCACCGTTCGAACCCGCGACGCCAGCGCTCGGCCGTGGCATTCTGATGACAGCGCAAAGAGATGTGATCGGCCTCAAGCGGCGCAATATCCAGACCAAGACGGGTGGCAAGTTCTGTGAACGCCTGGGTGAAGCGCGGTAAATCTGCGGAAATATCATGCAGTTCGTCAATGGATTGCCAGTTCGCCATAAGTCACTCTCTTTTCATGTCGCAAAGCCGCTAATTTACTCTGTTGCCCTGTTTTGACCAACCGCAGAATCCGGCTTTTTGCGACTGCATGATTATGCACACCTTCACCGCCTGGATTCTGAGCAATCTTCAGGCCCCGCAATGCTGACGCCAGAGGGCATTTGCAGTATACTCCCGCCCTAAATTCTTTAACTGGCGCGGGCGGCTGTAAGCCCGCATCAAAAACGTAAGGTATCCAGGTGAATATTCAGGCTCTTCTCTCCGAAAAAGTCAGTCAGGCACTGATTGCCGCAGGCGCACCTGCGGATTGCGAACCGCAGGTTCGTCAGTCAGCAAAAGTACAGTTTGGCGACTATCAGGCTAATGGCGTGATGGCAGTGGCTAAAAAACTGGGCATGCCGCCGCGACAGCTCGCTGAGCAGGTACTGACGCATCTGGATCTTTCCGGCATTGCCAGCAAAACCGAAATCGCCGGTCCGGGCTTTATCAACATCTTCCTTGAGCCTGCATTCCTGGCAAGCCACGTTGATGCGGCCCTGAAATCTGACCGTCTGGGCGTTTCCCAGCCGGAGGCGCAGACCGTCGTGATCGACTACTCTGCGCCGAACGTGGCGAAAGAGATGCACGTTGGCCACCTGCGCTCCACTATCATCGGTGATGCCGCGGTGCGCACGCTCGAGTTCCTCGGTCACAAGGTGATCCGCGCGAACCACGTGGGCGACTGGGGTACCCAGTTCGGCATGCTGATTGCTTACCTGGAAAAACAGCAGCAGGAAAACGCCGGTGAAATGGCGCTGGCGGACCTGGAAGGGTTCTACCGCGAAGCCAAAAAACACTACGACGAAGACGAAGCCTTTGCCGAGCGCGCGCGCAGCTACGTGGTTAAACTGCAGGGTGGCGACCAATACTTCCTCGAGATGTGGCGCAAGCTTGTCGACATCACCATGTCGCAGAACCAGCTGACCTATAACCGTCTGAACGTCACCCTGACCCGTGACGACGTGATGGGTGAAAGCCTCTATAACCCAATGCTGCCCGGCATTGTGGCTGACCTGAAAGCCAAAAACCTGGCGGTAGAGAGCGAAGGCGCAACGGTGGTGTTCCTTGATGAGTATAAAAACAAGGAAGGCGAACCGATGGGCGTGATCATCCAGAAAAAGGATGGCGGCTACCTCTACACCACCACTGACATCGCCTGTGCGAAATACCGTTACGAGACGCTGCATGCTGACCGCGTGCTGTACTACATCGACTCCCGTCAGCACCAGCACCTGATGCAGGCGTGGACCATCGTGCGTAAAGCCGGTTACGTGCCGGATTGCGTGCCGCTGGAACACCACATGTTCGGCATGATGCTGGGTAAAGACGGCAAGCCGTTCAAAACCCGTGCGGGCGGTACCGTGAAGCTGTCCGACCTGCTGGACGAAGCGCTGGAACGCGCCCGCCGTCTGGTGGCCGAGAAGAACCCGGACATGTCTGCCGATGAGCTGGAAAAACTGGCCAACGCCGTGGGTATCGGTGCGGTGAAATACGCGGATCTCTCCAAGAACCGTACCACTGACTATATCTTTGACTGGGATAACATGCTGGCGTTTGAAGGCAATACGGCGCCTTACATGCAGTATGCCTACACCCGCGTGCTCTCGGTGTTCCGTAAGGCGAACATTGATGAAAACGTACTGGCGAATGCGACAGTGACCATCACGGAAGATCGTGAAGCGCAGCTGGCAGCGCGCCTGCTGCAGTTTGAAGAGACGCTGACGGTTGTCGCGCGTGACGGCACGCCGCACGTGATGTGTGCTTACCTGTACGATCTGGCGGGGCTGTTCTCCGGCTTCTACGAACACTGCCCTATTCTGTCTGCGGAAAACGAATCGGTCCGCAACAGCCGCCTGAAGCTGGCGCAGCTCACGGCGAAGACCCTGAAGCTGGGTCTGGATACCCTGGGTATCGAAACCGTAGAACGCATGTAATACAAAAAACCCGGCAAGCGCCGGGTTTTTTCTTATCAGAAATACTTCCGCAAATATTCCGTTAAACAGAGAATCGCCATCGCCTGTCCGTACGGCATCGACGTCAGCGGGATCTGGCGATAAAACTCAAGATCGCTGCCCATGCCCGTGCCGAACGACGTTTGCAACAGCTCGCCTTCCGGCGAAATATTTTTGACGATACCGCGAATCGCTTTTTCTGCCACTCCGGCATACTCCGTGCCAACGTAGCGCTTGCGCACGGCTTTCAGAATGCCGTAGGCAAACCCTGCCGTGGCGGACGCCTCAAGATAAGAATGTGGATCGTCGAGCAGCGTATGCCATAGCCCGCTGTCGTCCTGATATTTCGCCAGCGCGGCAATCTGCGCATTCAATACCTGCACAAGGTAGCGGCGTACGGCGCTGTTTTCCGGCAGATCCACAAGCTCAAGGAAGTCCGGGATCGCGATGGTGAGCCAGCTGTTGCCGCGCGCCCAGCGGGCACGGGCGAAGTTATGGTTGCCGTCGTAGCTCCAGCCGTGGAACCACAGCCCGGTCTCCCGGTCCATCAGGTTCTGCACATGCAGCAGGAACTGATACACCGCCTCTTCAACGTATTCCGGTTTGTTGAGCAGCTTGCCGATTTTCGCCAGCGGCAGCACCGTCATCATCAGCGTGTCATCCCACATCTGTTGATGGTTTTCTTCCGCCAGAGTGATGTGCTGCATCCCGCCGTGTTCCGTACGCGGCATCTCGGCCATCGCCCATTCCGCCCAGCTTTCCAGCCACGGCCGCAAGGCCTGATTTTTGGTCTCTTCGTAGCGATAAGCCAGCGTCAGGAACGGCGACATGGTATTCACGTTTTTGGTGGTCGCGCCTTCCGCAAAGCGGTCGGCAAACCAGCTGTCGATGATGTCTCGCATACCTTCGTCGCCGGTCTGGCAGTAATATTGCCAGATACCGTACAGGCCAACGCCGTGCGTCCACTCCCATCCGGCCCAGCCTTTAGTGTCGATCACGCGCCCGTCGTCCAGCCGCAGCAAAAATTCACCCGTTTTGTCGTGGATATTGACCAGGCTATGCGTCACCTTTTGAATCAGCGATTTCAGTTCGTCTCGGGCGATAAAGCGCTCTGGCTGACGTAATAACGGGCTATGTTTGACAGGCCAAACTTTCATCATCTTAACCTCTGTTGTATGTCGAATTCAGTACCGCGCGATCCTTCAGCGAGGGTGCCGCTGGCTTATTGCGATTCAGATAACCGATGTTGTTATTGCCCCACAGTGACTCATAAGGCATACCGGCCAGCATCTCGACGGTGGCGCGGGCGTGTGGCGTCGCTGACTCAGGCATCGCATGACCACACTCACGCATTTTCGCGGTCTCCTCGCGCAGCGTGCTGTGGGTCTGCAAATTGAGCCTGAAGCGCAGGGAAACGAGGAAGCCGCAGAACAGCACCAGGATCGTGCCCACGCTCAGGATCGTCAAAATGGTGTGGCTCACTTCCGCAGGCTGTACTTTCTGACCGCTGACAAAGCCGGACATCTGCATCACGATACCCACCAGCATCACCGCACCGGCCTGTGACGCCTTACGGGTCAGGGTCATGATGCCCGCGAAGATCCCTTCGCGGCGCTGGCCGGTGATCGCTTCATCCACGTCAGCAATGTAGGTATAGGTGTTCCACGGCACGTAGTTGATACCGCCGCGACCGAGACCGGCAACCGCTGAGATCAGCAACAGCAGAGCGTAGACGTCACTCAGGCCCGCGTAATAGAGCATGGCGTAAGAGAGAGACGCCAGACCAAACAGCACCACGACCATGCGGTAGGACGGTGCAGGCCCGAAACGGATGCACAGCGGGATCATGGCGATAACCGCAAAGAACTGGAAAATAGCCATCGTGCCCAGCAGATTGGACGCCATTGACGCTTCCTGCATCAGCACAAACACCACGTAGTAGGTGAATACCGCATTAAACACGTCCTGCGCGATATAGCCGCCAAGGTACATGCCCAGATGCTGACGGAAAATCTTGATGCGCAGCGTGGAGCTTAACTCAACGATCAGGCGGTTGAGGCTCTGCCCCAGCGTCAGCTTCTTCTTCTCTTCTTCAGCACGCAGCGCCGCTTCTGACCACTCTTCGCGCGGGCGTTCCCAGGTAAAGAACCAGACGAAGGTTAGCATCAGGGCGCAGAGCAAGGAGAAGACCAGGCTTGCGTAGAAGAAGGAGATCGCGTTTTCTTTCCCGAAGTGGGTTAACAGGATCCCCGGCAGGAAGGAGGCCAGAATGGCGGACATCTGCGCCATTGAGATACGCGCCCCGGAGAACTTGGTTTTCTGTTTAAAGTCATCGGTCATTTCCGGTACCAGCGTTTCGTACGGCACCAGAATCATGGTGTAGACAATATCAAACACCAGATAGGTCAGCAGGTAGTACCAGAAGCTCATGTCCCCAACCCACATCAGCGAGTAGCTGAACACGCACGGAATCCCCAGCAGGATAAAAAACTTACGACGGCCGAAGCGCTTACCGAGCCAGGTTGTCCCAAAGTTATCGGTTAAAAAGCCCATTAACGGGCTAACGACGGCATCCAGCACCCTTGCAGTGGCAAAGATAAACGTTGCTTCGATCGGTGAGAGCCCGCAGAAGGTGGTATAAAAATATAAAAGCCAGGCCGCCGTCAGGGCGGTTGTACCCGCTCCGAGGAAATCGCCTGACCCGTAAGCGAGATAATTTGCGAGCCCAATTTTACGTGTTCTCATTGCCGTCACCCCTAATCAGTTTTGGGAGACTCCCTGCAAGAAAGCGTCTTCCGGGAGCTTTTATACGGCTACAGTAAATGCATCGACCGGTTGATACCTTTCTGTTTCTGCCATCACTAAGAGGGTCAATGGCAATAATGCAAAGAGTACCGTCACGCGCGTCACTGATTTATAAAACAGCGTTTCTATTTGATCAAAAGGTGAGGTCAGTTTTGAGAGCCAGCCATCAAAATTGCTGATGGCTGGTGAAAGGCAGGGTGTTAGCGGTAGTTCACGATGACAGAATTACTCTGTACTTTCAGCGCCGGGATTAAACGTCCCCCGCCCGGCACTTCCCAGATGAAACGCAAAGGTTCAATGGCCGGTACGCCGTTGAACGCCTGCGTCGTGCCATTTTCGCCATCGATTTCCGTGCAGCGCGTCTGAGAACAGAGGCGCACCCGCAGCCCTGCGGGCGTTGGGCCAATCAGCCGGTAATTCCAGACCACCAGGCCCATCTGACCGGAAACGCCTTCAGAAGGCGACAGCGGGTTAGATGACATAGCAACGCCCCGGTTGCTGAGGGTCACTCCCATGCTGCTTGCCTGCCAGGTGCCTTCCCCGGCAGCGTGCGCCGCCAGCGGGAAGAACAAAATCCAGAGCCATTTACGCATTATTTTCCTCCGATCGTCGCGGTCATGCGGATGTGACGGTTATCCGACAGCTCCATATTCGACAGCACGACCAGCTGATTCAGGCTACGACGCAGGAAGCGCGACAGCAGCGGACGCAGCGCATGGTTAACCAACAGCACCGGCGGTGCGCCCAGCATCTCCTGGCGCGCCAGCGCCTCCTGCGTTTGCGCCAGCAGACGGTCCGCCAGGCCCGGCTCCAGGCCGCCCCCGCCCTGCAGGGCCTGCAGCAGCAGGCGTTCAAGCGGCGTATCGAGGCCAATGACCTGCACTTCTCCGGTTCCCGGGAACCACTGCTGGGTGATCGCACGACCCAGCGCCACGCGTACCACCGCCGTCAGCTCGTGCGGATCGCTTTGTATCGGCGCATGCTCGGCAAGGGTTTCGAGAATGGTGCGCATATCGCGGATCGGCACTTTCTCTTCGAGCAGGTTTTGCAGCACCTTGTGCAGCGTAGTCAAAGTCACCACGCCCGGGACCAGATCTTCCGTCAGCTTCGGCATCTCCTGCGTGACGCGGTCCAGCAGCTGCTGCGCTTCCTGACGGCCAAACAGCTCTGCCGAGAATTGCCCAATCAGGTGATTAAGATGGGTCGCCACCACGGTACTGGCTTCAACAACCGTATAGCCCTGGATTTGCGCCTGCTCTTTCAGGGCACTTTCAATCCAGATAGCGGCCAGGCCAAAGGCCGGATCGATGGTTTGCTCGCCCGGCAGCGTGCCTGCGGCGGTGCCCGGGTTAATCGCCAGCCAGCGGCCCGGATAGGCATCACCGCTGCCAATTTCGACCCCTTTCATCAGAATGCGATAGCGCGCGGGCGGCAGGTCCATATTGTCGCGGATGTGTACAACCGGCGGCAGGAAGCCCATATCCTGGGCGAATTTTTTACGGATACTGCGGATACGGCCAAGCAGCTCGCCATCCTGCTGGAAATCGACCATCGGAATCAGGCGATAGCCCACTTCCATTCCCAGGGAATCTTCCAGCTGAACGTCGTTCCAGGTCGCTTCGACGGCCTGGGTATTCTCCGGCATTTTTACCTGAACAGGTTCCGCTGCCGGTTTGATTTCACGGCCACGCATCCACCAGGCAAGCCCCAGCAGACCCGCCGTAAACAGCAGGAAGACGAGGTTTGGCATCCCCGGCACCAGGCCGAGCAAACCCAGAACGGCAGCGGCCAGCAGCATAACGCGCGGGTTGCTGAAGAGCTGGCCCACCATCTGCTCGCCAACGTCCTGATCGGTACTCACGCGGGTCACAATCACGCCCGCCGCCGTGGAGATAACCAGCGCCGGGATCTGCGCAACCAGACCGTCACCAATGGTCAGCAGCGTATAGCTTTCCGCCGCGTGCCCCATGTCCATCCCGTGCTGCAATACCCCCACCAGCAGGCCGCCGACCACGTTAATCACCATGATCAGAATGCCCGCGATGGCGTCACCGCGCACAAACTTGCTCGCACCGTCCATGGAGCCGTAGAAGTCCGCTTCCTGAGTTACTTCCGAACGGCGTTTTTTGGCTTCATCTTCGGCAATAAGGCCGGCGTTCAGGTCGGCGTCGATCGCCATCTGCTTGCCCGGCATCCCATCCAGCACAAAACGCGCGCCCACTTCCGCGATACGCCCTGCACCTTTGGTGATAACCATAAAGTTGATGATAACGAGGATAACGAACACCACGATACCGATAGCGAAATTGCCGCCCACCAGGAAGTGGCCGAACGCTTCCACCACTTTACCTGCCGCTGCCGCACCGGTGTGACCTTCCATCAGGATGATACGCGTGGACGCGACGTTCAGCGCCAGTCGGAGCAAGGTGGTAAACAGCAGAATGGTCGGGAATGCGGCAAACTCCAGGGTACGCTGGGTGAACATCGCCACCAGCAGCACCATAATGGACAGCGCAATATTGAAAGTGAAAAGCAGATCGAGGATGAATGCCGGGAGCGGCAGTACCATCATCGACAAAATTAGCAGGATCAGAATCGGCCCGGCAAGGATTTGCCATTGGGTCGATTTCAGGTTGCCGGGCAGGCGCAACATTGCCACCAGATTAGCCATCAGTGTCCTTCTCGTTCATAAAATCCAGCGCGGCAGGCACCGGAAGGTTTTCAGGTTTCACAGGCCGCTGACCGCCAGCCAGACGCCAGCGCTTCAACTGCCACACCCAGGCCAGCACTTCCGCCACGGCGGCGTAAAGTTGTCCCGGGATCTGTTGTCCGATATCCGCATGGCGGTACAGCGCACGCGCCAGCGGAGGGGCTTCCAGGATCGGCACGCGGTTTTCAGTACCAATTTCCCGGATACGCAGTGCGATCAGCCCCGCCCCTTTCGCAACGACTTTCGGCGCGCTCATTTTGTTTTCGTCATAGCGCAGCGCAACGGAATAGTGTGTCGGGTTGGTGACGATGACGTCGGCCTTCGGCACATCGTCCATCATCCGGCGACGGGCGGCGGCACGCTGCATCTGGCGGATGCGCCCTTTCACGTGCGGGTCACCTTCCATCTGCTTATATTCGTCACGGATATCCTGACGCGACATGCGCAGCTTTTTGAAGTGGGTATAAAGCTGGAAGATCACGTCAAAACCCACCATCGGGATAATGCTGAGCACCACCAGCAGCGCGCAGAGCCCGACCAGATTCAGCGCGTTGCTCATCGCGGTGAGCGGCGATTCGCTGATAAGACGCATCATTTCCGGCCAGTGGTACCAGAGGTAAAACCCCGCGGAACTGCCCATCAGCACCGATTTGAGAACGGCTTTGAGCAGCTCAGCCCCGGTCTGCGCAGAGAACATTTTCGCGATACCCGGCAGCGGGTTCAGTTTGGAAAATTTCGGTTGCAGCGATTTGGCACTAAAAACCAGGCCGCCGAGCATCACCGGAGAGACCAGCGCGACCAGCACGACCCCGGTTATCAGGGGCAGCAGCGCGACCATGGCCCCTTTAATAAGCTGAATAATCTGGCTGAGGATCAGATTCGGATCGTTGACCATGCTGTGGTCAAAACGTAACCCGGTGGACAACATTCCCGCCAGCTTGCGGGCGAGCGACTCCCCGCCCCACCAGATAATGCACACCCCTACGATAAGGATCAGCAGGGAGGTCAATTCTCGGGATCGGGGGATCTGCCCTTCCTCACGCGCTTTTTCTAGTCGGTGGGGTGTGGGGGCTTCCGTTTTGTCGTCGTTCTCTTCTGCCACAGTGCATGCTCAGCCCATTACGTCACGGGTATCATGCCAGCACCGCCTTTCATCAATGGGTTGATAAACCCCTATAACCGGGTCTTTTTATCCAGTTTAAGCCCCCCTCTGCAATTCGGGTGAGTGAAAAGAGGGCAAGAAATGTTCGAACGAACATTCTCCAGCTTTTGTGATGTGTTTCATATTACAAAATGAATTAAGCGCAGTTTTAAAGAACATTTGCTCTAAAATATCCCGAAAAAAAATTAACATAACCGTCGATTTTAACTACTTGGTATTGCAGGAATGATATAACTATGTAAATTCAATAATTCAGAGCCATTAAAATTATATAAATCATTACCCCACAAAATCCAAAAATGGATAAATCTGTATAACATTAATCCTGAGACTCCCTTACCCGCATAAAATTAAATGTTATAATTTCACGCGACATAATTTACTTTCAACCAGAAAGCAAAATGCATGCCAGATAATTATTTTTACTTAAAGGAACATTTAAGATGGATTTAAAAAAGAATATTATTGCGGGCTTAGCCCTTGCAACACTGTCGATGAATGGTTTCGCCGCAGAAATGAATGCTGGCACTATTCACTTCACGGGTGAAATTATCGAATCAAGCTGCACCATTCAGGGTGACGACGGCACGGACAGTACTATACCACTGGGTACCTATCCTACATCATTGTTTAATACCGTTGGGAAGGAGACCGCACTTACGGAGTTCTCCATTACGCTGGCGAACTGCCCGTTAACAAGCGCTGGGCTTCCAGCTGTTCAGCTGACCTTTAACGGCCCAACGACCCTGACCAAGACCAAGACGCTACTGGACGTCAGTAAAATTACCACCACGGGCGAAACCGCGGCCACCGGTATCGGCATTGCCGTCAGCCCGGCGGGTAAAGATGATAAGCTCATCACGATGGATGGCGCTGAAGGGCAGATCTATATCGAACTGGCGACAAAATCCGAAGATACGATTAAAGCTGATTTTAATGCCCGCTATAAATCATTTGCAGATGCGGTTACCGCCGGTCCGGCAGATGCTGATATGACGGTAAATATTCTTTACCGTTAATAATCGTATTACTGATATTCATAATATATATATTTAGGCGTCATGACATTTAAGGAGTCATGATCTGATAATAGTCCGGACTCGGACTATTATCATTTCCCTTCAACCTCCTTTATTAAAGGTTTCACTATGCGCATTTTACTCCAGGTCTTATTATGCATCCCTGTTATTGCAAGCACCTTTTGTCACGCAGCAGGTATTCAGATCGGTCGCACACGCATAATCTACGATGCCGCGAAAAAGGAAGTTGCCCTGCCCTTACAAAATAATGATAAAGAGCTTCCATGGTTAATACAGTCATGGACGGATACAGGTGATGGCAAAACGCACGGACCGTTTATCGTGACACCGCCTCTCTTTCGGCTCGATCCGCAAAAAGAGCAAAGCCTGCGTATTACCTGGAACGGGACAACCTTAGCAGGCGATAAAGAATCTCTGTTCTATATGAACGTACGAACCGTTCCTGCCACGGCTACGGATGAGGGAGACAAAAACGTCCTGCGGTTAATCTATAAAACGCGTCTGAAACTGTTCTGGCGCCCAGTCGGACTGAGCGGTACGCCCTATGAATCCTGCAAAAACCTGCGCTTCGCGCGTCATGGTCAGCAGCTCACTGTCATCAACGAGGGGGCATTCTACAGCGTCTTTGATTCACTTGCGCTGGGAGCGCACAAAGTGGAGAAAGCCGACATGGTTGCCCCTAAATCCCGCGCTGACATTCCTCTTCCTGACAATGCTCAGGGAACGAGCGTCACCTGGCGCTGCATAACCGATTACGGCAATGCTTCCGAAAAATACACCGCCACCCTGGCGCAGGATTAAAAAACCGCGATGATGACAGGACGTAATGATATGTCATACGAGCGGCTCTTTAGACCGAATCCGCTACTTCGCTGCCTTGGCGGTGTCTTGCTCATCGCGAGCTTCTCGACGCTGGCCCGTGAGTATCGTTTCTCACCCTCATCGCTTGAAGGAGACATGCTGGCCCAGCAGGATATCGACCTTTCACTCTTTTCAAAGTCGAATGCTCAGCTACCCGGCACCTATTCTTCACGAGTGCAGGTGAACGAACACCGCCTGAGCACCACCAGTATCGCTTACGTCAGCTCCCCGGAAGGGTCACTGATACCGCAGCTCACACCGGATATGCTGCGGGCATGGGGGGTTGCTATCGACCAGTATCCCGCCTTGCTTGCATTACCCGCCAATAAGGCTTTGCCTAAAGATATCAGCAACTATATCCCCCAGTCCTCCGCGCGGCTTGATTTTTCAACCATGACATTAGCGTTGAGTATTCCTCAGGCCGCGTTAAGAAGTACCGGTCGCGATTACATCGATCCCTCGCGCTGGGACGACGGTGTTCCCGTGTTGTTCAGTGACTACGCTTTCTCAGGATCAAAAAATAAGGAGAGCGGCGACAACAGCGCCACCAGTCAGTATCTGAATTTGCGCACCGGCGCCAACCTGGGTGGCTGGCGAGTGCGCAACTATTCAACGTGGAGCAATTCAGAGAATGAAAACCTGTGGGAAAACATCAATACCTTCCTCCAGCATGACGTTGACGCCCTCAAGGCACAGTTCACGGCCGGAGAAAGCAACACGCGGGGCGAGGTATTTGATAGCTTACAGTACCGGGGCGTTAACCTTGCGTCGGATGAAGAGATGCTTCCCTACAGCCAACGCGGCTATGCCCCTGTCATACGCGGCATCGCCAGTTCAAATGCGGAAGTCTCGGTGCGCCAGAATGGCTACCTCATCTATCAGCAAAATGTCGCGCCGGGCGCGTTCGAAATCGACGATCTCTACTCCACGACCAACAGCGGCGATCTGGACGTTACGGTGAAAGAAGCTGACGGCACCGAGCATCACTTTACGCAGCCCTACTCCAGTATCGCGGTTATGCTGCGGCCTGGGCGTATGAAGTACGAAATGACAGCAGGCCGTTATCGTGCTGAAAGCGGGAGCGACCAAAAGGAACCCGATTTTTTCCAGGGCAGCATGATTTACGGTTTAAATAACCTTCTCACCTGGTTTGGAGGGCTGACGCTCTCGAAAGACTATAACGCAGCCAATACCGGTGCCGGTCTGGCGCTCGGGCCGCTGGGCTCGCTGTCCGCTGACGTTACCATGGCCGACACCCGGCTAGACGATAACAGCCAGCATACCGGCCAGTCATGGCGTTTGCTTTATACCGGTAAGCTGGATTCGACCGATACCAACTTCAGCCTCGGCAGCTACCGATACTCCAGCCGCGGGTATTACAGCTTTGCCGACGCCAACCAAAAGCATGACGGCCACGAAGACGATCTGCAGTTTCGTTACAATAAACGCAACCGCATTCAGGCCAGCGTTAGCCAAACCGTTGCTGGGGTAAGTCTGTATCTTAACGGCTATCAGCAGGATTACTGGGGCACCTCTAAAAAAGAGCGCAACCTGTCTCTGGGATTCAATACCGTTGTTTCCGGCACGAGCTATCACATTGCCTATACGTACAGCAAAACCAACGGCGACGAGTCTGACAGGATGGTTTCTTTGGGATTTAGCATTCCTCTCGCCAGATGGCTGCCACGCGCCTGGAGTAGCTATAACATCAGCAACACTAAAAATGGCTATACGCGGCAAAACGTGGGCCTCAGCGGCACGCTTCTGGAGGATGAGCGTCTGAGCTACTCGTTGCAGCAGAGCCACTCCAACCACGACGGGGAAGATATCAGCAGCGTCTATGGCAGCTACCGCTCGCAGTACGCCAATCTGACCGCCGGATATTACGCTTCCACCGATCACTCTCAGCAGCTTAACTACGGCATTAGCGGCGGTATTGTTGCCCATCCTCAGGGCATCACGCTGGCTCAACCTTTAGGAAGCCAGTTTGCTATCGTCAACGCCAACGATGCTTCCGGCGTCCGTTTCCTGAACCAGCGGGGTATTCAGACCGACTGGCAGGGTAACGCAGTCATTCCATCGCTCACTCCGTACCAGGAGAATAATATTCGTATTGATACCTCGAGCCTGCCGGAAAATGTGGACAGCAGCGATACCGCCATCACCGTCATTCCCTCGCGCAACGCGGCAGTTCTGGCCAGATTTGACGCCCACACAGGCTACCGGATGCTGGTCACCCTGAAGCGTCCAAACGGTCTCCCCGTTCCGTTCGGCGCCATCGCGACCAGTAGCGACCCGGTGATGAGCGGCATTATCGATGAAACCGGCACAGTCTATCTGGCAGGCATTGGAGAGACCGCGCAGCTCATCGTGAAATGGGGTAACGGCACGGGCCAACAGTGCCGCGCCAGCATTACGCAACAGTCAGCTAACCAAACCGAAAGCCCTAACGGTATTCGCTCGGTTAGCGA
Source organism: Enterobacter asburiae (assembly GCF_007035645.1). Taxonomy (NCBI): domain Bacteria; kingdom Pseudomonadati; phylum Pseudomonadota; class Gammaproteobacteria; order Enterobacterales; family Enterobacteriaceae; genus Enterobacter; species Enterobacter asburiae. Next base: position 1,734,079 of record NZ_AP019632.1, on the reverse strand, counting down.
GCTTTGTCAGCAGGAATAAGCACATGACAACTATACTCACGAAACGGGCCGTCTGGGCTTCATTGGCCACGGCATTGAGCCTGGCCGCAACCAGCCCGTGCAGGGCCGCGACTTTACTTCATAACTGCTTCAGTACGCCGCAAGCCTACACCACGTCGTTCGATCATGAGTTTTCGTCCAGCGAAAATATTGCCAATCATGACTATGATGTGCCAAATCATCTGGTCGGCAATGGCCCGGTGATAGTGGCCAACTGCAGCTGTCCCGGAAATATGTTTTCTTCGAGCATGGTCTATGAAAAAACGTTTGCCGGAAGCCCGCTGAATCCTGGAACAAACGGATACGGCTACTTGACCGAAAAGATCGATGCCGATATCACCGCCTATGCGGATGCAATCAACTCTCCGGACGGCACTTCTTTGACCCCGTTACCTGTCAATGAATACCCGACGTCCAGAGGTAATATGCGTAGCACTACCGAGAATGCACTCGCCAAAACGGAGGGAAATGCCAACGTTTGCAATAGCAGCACCCAGCCGAGCAACGCCGCTGTTATAAAGCGTAATTTCCGCTGGAACGTCGTTGCGATCCTGCTTCACGTTAAAAAACCCATCCTGGGTCAAGAGGTGATCCCTTCGACGATCGTCGCGCAAAACTATGCCTGCCTCTATTTCGGCACGGGGACAAGCTGCGATCCCGGGCAGGCAGAACAGGTCTCTGATATCTGGTTTAGCGGCACGTTATCTGCGCCGCTAAGCTGCACTATCAACGCAGGCAGCACCATTGAGGTTGAGTTCGGCAGCATCGTCAGCAAGCAATTCGTCATTAAGGGGCAACCGCCGAAACGTTATGCTATCAAAAACGTTGATATTGCCTACCACTGTGATGATAACGCAGTGGGAAACACGGACCGGATAAAGCTCACGCTAACCGCTGATCAGGGGGTCGCGGACAGCAGTACGCCGTACATTGCAAAACTTCTGGACAGGGACGATCTCGGGGTGCGTGTATATGATGAACACAGTCAGAACGTCGCGCTGGACGGGACCTATGAGTTTCCGGTGACGATGGACGCGCAGGGAAACGGTGTGGTCAAAATTCAGGCTGTACCGGTCAGCACGACCAATGCCTCCCCGGCCCCCGGCCGCTTTGAAGGTAACGTGACGGTGAAGATGGATCTTCGCTAACCGAACTACCCTCAGGCTGACGCCGCAGCCTGAGGGTAATCAGAACAATCAGAAGCCGAGGCTGTCGAGCAGATCGTCTACCTGATCCTGGCTTGCCACAACGCCCGCCTTGCTGGCGTCGAGCTGTGGACCATTGAGCAGGCTTTCGTTCTCGCGTTTTGGACGGGCCGCCGGTTCCGGGATGTTCTCCAGCAGAACCATCAGCAGCTGACGCTCAATCTCCTGGATAACATCCATCATGCGCTTGATCACCTGACCGGTCAGGTCCTGGAAATCCTGCGCCATCATGATGTCCAGCAGCTGGGCGTTGGTGAAGCTGGTGTGCCCCGGCACATCACCCAGGTACTGACGGGTATCCGTCACCAGCTCACGGGCATCCGCCAGCTCGATAGGGTTCTCAAACCACTCGTCCCAGCGTTTGCTCAGCGCTTTCGCCCCCTTTTCCATCGCATCCTGGTGCGGCTGTGACGCTTCGACGCTGTTCAGCGCACGTTCCGCGGCCTGAGCGGTCATCTGCACAACATAGTCCAGACGATCGCGGGCATCAGGAATGGCTTCCGCCGCTTCGGCAATCGCCTGATCCAGACCCAGCTCACGCAGGCTGTCACGCAGCATGCGCGTCAGGCTGCCGATGCGGACGATAATATCGCTCGGCGAGTGTTCTTCAACGGGTTTCATAGCAGGTTGCAACATTTCCATCACCTCACATGCCGAGTTTCTCGAAGATCTTACCGAGCTTCTCTTCCAGGGTTGCCGCGGTGAATGGCTTCACCACATAGCCGCTTGCGCCCGCCTGTGCAGCGGCAATGATGTTCTCTTTTTTCGCTTCTGCAGTAACCATCAGAACCGGCATAGACGCCATTCCGGCATCAGCACGAATGGTTTTCAGCAGTTCCAGACCGTCCATGTTTGGCATGTTCCAGTCGGAGATAACAAAACCAAACCCGCCAGCCTGCAGTTTGTTCAGCGCATCAACGCCGTCTTCTGCTTCTTCAACGTTGTTGAAGCCCAGCTCTTTCAGCAGGTTGCGCACGATGCGACGCATGGTGGAAAAGTCATCCACAACCAAAAACTTAAGCTCTTTATCCGCCATAAAATAATACTCCTGAGTCAAATACGTATTGCCTGTCCGGCACTGATTTTCGCCAGCATCTGCTGGCTTACCTGGCTAAGATCGACCACTTCGCTCACGCCACCCATATTGATGGCCTCGCGCGGCATGCCGAACACCACACAACTTGCTTCATTCTGCGCAATCGTCCAGGCGCCAGCCTGGTGCATTGCAAGCATTCCGGCGGCACCATCGTTGCCCATCCCCGTCAGGATCACCCCAACGGCGTTGCGCCCCGCATGTTTCGCCACCGAATGAAACAGCACATCCACCGACGGACGGTGCCGGTTGACCGGCGGTCCGTCATGAATTTTGATTTGATAGTTAGCGCCGCTGCGCGACAGCTCCATATGCTTGTCGCCCGGGGCGATATAGGCATGTCCCGGGAGCACGCGCTCGCCGTCTTCCGCCTCCTTCACGCTGATCTGGCACAGCTTGTTCAGGCGTTCGGCGAACGAACGGGTAAAGCCTGGCGGCATATGCTGAGTGATCAGAATACCCGGACTTGAAAGCGGCAATGGCTGGAGTACATGACGAATTGCCTCTGTTCCTCCGGTTGACGCTCCAATAACCAGCAGTTTTTCCGAGCTGAGTAAGGGACCGGCCTTCAGGGTCGCAGGCGCGGCCAATGGCGTATGGGCAGCAAGCTTCGCCCGCGACGCGGTGCGGATCTTCTCCGCAATCATTTCGCTGTAGGCCAGCATCCCTTCGCGAATGCCAAGCTGCGGTTTGGTGACAAAATCCACCGCCCCCAGCTCCAGCGCGCGCAGGGTGATTTCCGATCCTTTTCCGGTCAGGGAGGAGACCATCACCACCGGCATGGGCCGAAGCCGCATTAATTTTTCGAGGAAATCTATGCCATCCATGCGCGGCATCTCGACATCCAGCGTTAGCACGTCGGGGTTATATTTTTTAATTAAATCCCGCGCTACCAGAGGATCGGGCGCAGTCGCCACCATCTCCATGTCGCTGTGGCTATTGATAATTTCAGTCATGATCTGACGCATCAGCGCTGAATCATCGACAGACAACACCCTGATTTTACTCATGCTTTTTCCTTACTCAGCGCATATACCGTTTGCCCACGCAGGCTAAACTCACGCGCGAGGTTGCTGAAGTTTTCCGAGTGCCCGGCAAACAGTAAACCGTCAGGCTTGAGCAACGGAACAAACCGACGCAAAATGTCCTGTTGCGTCGTTTTATCAAAATAGATCATGACGTTACGGCAAAAAATGGCATCGAACGGCCCCGGCACGTTGTACTGCTTATCCAGCAGGTTAACGGGCGCGAATTCGACGCAGTTCGCCAGCTCCTGGCGTACGCGCACCAGGCCTTCATGCGGGCCCGTGCCGCGCATGAAATAACGCTGCAGCTGCTGCGGCGACAGCGTTTTCAGTTCATCCTGGCGATACACGCCGTTACGCGCCTTCTCCAGCACCTCGGTATCGATATCGCTGGCGTAGACTTTCCAGCGTCCGGGCGTCATGCCCAGGGTGTCAGCAAGGGTTATCGCCAGCGAGTACGGCTCTTCACCCGTCGAGGCGGCCGCGCTCCATACGCGATACTCCCCGGTGCGACGGCGGGCGTGCTCGGCCAGGACCGGGAAGTGGTGAGCTTCACGGAAAAACGCCGTCAGGTTGGTGGTTAACGAGTTAATAAAAGCCTGCCACTCTGCGCTGTTCTGGTTCGCCTCGAGCATGCTCAGATAGCGGCCAAAATCATCCAGCCCCAGCGTACGCAAGCGCCGCACCAGACGGTTGTAGACCATGTCCCGCTTATGATCCGCAAGCACGATCCCCGCACGCTGGTAGATTAACTGACATATCCGACGAAAATGCGCGTCGGACAGCGCGAGGCGCTGTGTCATCTGCAACAATAATGACGTTTGCCCAGGGGGCATTGGTGATGTCATAGCGCCTTCTTAATTACATTCAGGATACAACTGGCACGGCCTGCGACCGCCCGACTTCTGTTACTGCTTCAACGTGCTCTTTCACATTAAATACCGCGACCAGTCCGGTCAGACGATCCGCCTGGCTGGCCAGCTGATCGGTTGCCGCTGCAGCTTCCTCAACTAACGAGGCGTTTTGTTGCGTCACCTGATCCATCTGGCTGACGGCCTGGGCAACCTGCTCAATCCCGCGACGCTGTTCATCCGACGCAGAGGCAATCTCGCCCATGATGTCGTTCACCCGCGTCACGGAGGTGACGATCTCGTGCATGGTTTTCGCCGCCGTATCCACCAGCGTTGAGCCCTGCTGAACACGCGAAACCGACTCTTCGATCAGCACCTTAATCTCTTTCGCCGCGTTGGCGCTGCGGCTCGCCAGGTTACGCACCTCCCCCGCCACCACCGCAAACCCGCGCCCTTGCTCACCGGCGCGCGCCGCTTCCACGGCGGCATTCAGCGCCAGAATGTTGGTCTGGAACGCGATACCGTCAATCACGCTGATGATGTCACCAATTTTCTGCGAGCTGGTGGCAATCTCCTGCATGGTGCTGGCGACATGGGACGCCTGGTCGCCGCCTTTCTTCGCCGTCATCGCCGCCTGTTTTGACAGGTCAGACGCCTGACGCGCGTTATCGGCGTTCTGGCCTACCGTCGCGGTTAACTGCTCCATGCTGGCCGCCGTCTGCGCCAGCGAGGCCGCCTGCTGCTCGGTGCGGGACGAGAGATCGTTGTTCCCCGCCGCAATCTCAGAGATCCCAGTGTGCATGGCATAACTGCCCTGCCGCACGTCGCTCACCGTTTCCCGCAGGGATCCCTGCATCGCCTTCAGGCTGGCAAAGATCGCCGAAATTTCGTTCTTGCCGAACACCGCCACCGGACGCGCCAGGTCCCCTTTCGCAATACTGTCGAAGTGGCTGCTGATAATCGCCAGCGGCTGCACAATCATTCTGCGCGACCAGAGCAGCGCCCCGCCGGTCAGCAGCCCTGCCAGAATCACCACCACGGCAAAGATGACGCCCGACATGTGATAGCTTTGACGGCTCTGGTCACCGGCACGCTGAACAGACTGGTTAATATCCTGCTGCCACGCGTTAAAGCTGCCGTCAAACGCCGCCTGAGACGCCTGAACCGGTGCAGTCATAAAGTCCGAAAGCTGGTTGTTCTCAAGCCACGTCGCCTGGTGGTCCAGATCGCTGTACCACTGCTCAAAGTTCGTCTTCATGGCGGCCTTCAGCGCTTTCTCTTTCTCACTGTCGGCGGCCTGCGCCGTAAAGGCTTTAAACTGTGCGTCAGCCTGCTTCAGGCTGTCGCGCGCGGTCGCCATCAGCGCTTTAATGTCATCCGGCGGATAACTCAGCGCGGTTAAGGTTCCCGCCTTATTCAGCGCAGTGCTTGCCTGCAACAGCACGGCACGCGTTTGTGCCAGTGCGGAGCGCTGCTGATTACTCGCCTCAACTTCCTGCAAATTCTGATAGCCATCGCGAAACGCCCAAAAAGACAACCCGTTACTGCCAACCTGCAACACACCGCAAAGGATCAGAATCAAAAACAGTGTGGTCGAGATACGAATACGATTTAACATCCACGCTCCCATCAAGCGGCAAGCAGCCGCGGTTTAATTGTCAGTCAAAATGTTTCCCAGTTTTCATCTTGTCCGGTCGTCGCGGTGCGCGTACGGTTTACAGCCGATTCAGCGGCTGGCGCACGATACGTCGCCTGCGGGGTGACCGTATTTCCAGCGAGTGAAGCGAGACGAAACGCCGAGACGGCCATCTTCAGACGGCTCGCCTGGTCTTCCAGAGCAGCGGCCGCAGCAGCGGACTCCTGCACCAGCGCGGCGTTTTGCTGTGTCACGCGATCCATTTCCGATACCGCCAGGGCAACCTGGTCGATACCACGACTCTGCTCATCGGACGCAGAGGCGATTTCACCCATGATGTCCGTCACGCGGGTGACGGCATTCACGATGTCATTCATGGTCTCCCCGGCGCTTTCCACCAGCACGGAGCCGGTATCCACGCGGGAGACGGAATCTTCAATCAGAGACTTGATCTCTTTGGCCGCGTTGGCGCTGCGGCTGGCCAGGTTGCGTACTTCCCCGGCCACCACGGCAAACCCGCGCCCCTGTTCACCCGCGCGCGCCGCTTCCACGGCGGCGTTCAGCGCCAGAATGTTGGTCTGGAAGGCAATGCCGTCGATAACGCTGATGATGTCGGCGATTTTCTTCGAGCTGTCGGCGATTTCGTGCATGGTTTTCACCACGCCATCCACCACGCGGCCGCCGCGCTGCGCCGTCTCGGAGGCGCTTTCCGCCAGCTGAGACGCCTGGCGGGCGTTATCGGCGTTCTGCTTCACGGTCGCGGTGAGCTGCTCCATGCTGGCGGCCGTCTCTTCCAGGGCGGACGCCTGCTGCTCGGTACGAGAAGAGAGGTCGTTATTCCCCATCGCAATTTCGCTGGTGCCGGTGTAGATAGCCTCCGACCCGTTACGTACGTTGGCAACGGTTTCGATTAACGAACGCTGCATATGGTCAACGCTGTTTGCCAGCTCGGTGATCTCATTGCGCCCGGAAACGGTCAGCGTTTTGGTCAGGTCACCGCCGGCAATTTCACGAATGTGGGCAATGACGCGCCCGAGAGGGTTCAGCAGGATATGGCGAATGCCGTACCAGACCGCGACCAGCACAATGACCAGCGCCAGCGCCATCACGGCCATCTGCCATTTTGCAAAGCGGTAGTCATTCTGGCTTGCCGTAAAGGCCGAGTGATAGAGATCGCCACTGACCTTCGCGTATTCCCCCAGCGCCGCGCCGAGTGCGTTTTGCATCCCCTGCGTTGGCTGCGCGAAATAGGCGTCCATGTTGCCGCTCTCCAGGAACTGAATCAGCTCTGTCAGGCCGGTATGGTAGGCATTGTATTTTTCATCGATATTCTGGCTCACCTGCTCCATAGCAGGCTGCGGGGCGATCTTTTTGAAGGCGTCGTAATGTTTCGCGGCGTCAGCGAGGGTGGCACGGGCATTTTTCAACAGATCGGTTTTCGCGCTGCTCTGCTGATTGTTGGGGTCCATCATCATGCGCGCGGACGAGCGGCTCAGGTTGATACGCGTTTGCAGCATCAGATCCCACGTCGACGTGAGTTCACTCTGCTGCAGGCGGAGATCGTTCGAGGCCGCGAAGCTGTCCTGGTTCTGTTTTAATGACGAGAAAAAAAGCCCGCCGGAGATGAGCTGAAGAAGTGCGAAAATGACCAGCACCATCATGAGCATTGTGACAACGCGGATACGGTTCAACATACAACACCTTCTCATAGATTTATTAACGGTGTTATCGGCACAGCCCACAGGAACTTTACATTTGCGAAAGGGAAAAGCGCGGGGTTAAAACGCCACGTCGACAATCAGCGTGTCGGTGTAGGTTCCGGCGGGCGGCGTGGCCTGATTGGTCAGGACTTTCGCGGTGTAGTTGTAGGTGCGCAGTAAACCGTCGGTACTGACCTGGGACGATACCGCGCTTGACCAGCGCTCGCTGCCGCTGCCGCCCCAGCGGTTACCGGTGGCTTCCTTATAGATGTCGTAGCTCATGGCGTTGCTGCCGCTCACCATCCGCCGCACGTTGTTCAGCGCGTTGGCACCGTTATTAATGCCGATGGTATACGAACTTCCTTTGGTACAGGTGACGGCAATCGCCTGCGAGACGGTGGGGAAACTTTGCACCAGCGGCGCGCTGTTGAAGTTCACATCTGGCGTGGTCATGGCGCTGCAGTCGTTGGTGACGGTCATATCCAGCAGGATGGTGGTTGTCGCGGTTCCCGTCTGATTGATTGTGCAAATGCCAAGCGCGCCCACGGAGCAGACGCTGTAGTTAATGCTGAAGGTTAACTGCACCTGATATGGCCCGGCAGTGACGTTTTGCCCGGCGACGGTGCGGAAATAGAGCGGAATGTTGTACTGCTTTGACCCCAGCAACCCCAGCAGGGTACTCCCGCTCCAGGTATATGATTTACTTATCTGTACCTCGCTGCTGCTCGCGCATCCCGATAACCCGCACAGCCGGGTGGGGATCACGTCGGTGATGGCCGCATTATCCGTGCGTTTCATCGTGGCCCGGCTGCTGCCCGAAACCGATGCCGCGGTGTAGGTCAGCGTTACCGAGTCGCTGGTCAGCATATTCAGTACGGCATCGCAGGCCACCACCAGCGTGCCGGTGGTTTGAACTTCTCCGGTTCCGCTAAGCGCGAACGAGGTGACGCTGCCAAACGACGCATTAACCGTACTGACGGTACACGCCGCCCAGCCGCCGCCGGAGAACAGCAGCAGGATGAATAGCAGCAGGCGCGTCATGGCTCCTCCCGGCAAACCAGCGGCCCGTAGGTTTTCAGCTTGTGCTCCGGATTGGCCCCCACGGTCAGGGTAGTCTTACAGCGCCTCCCGTCAGGTGCGATCACCTCCAGCGGGTTCACATCGCTGAGATTTTCCAGCCAGGCGATGCCGTCATACCCCACCACCGCATTGCTGCGCGAGGCGCGTCGAACCTGGCTTCCCACCGGCAACGCCTTCCCGCGCGCGTCATGCAGAATAACGCTGGCCACCCGTTCCTGCTCCATCGGGAAATCGACCAGATAGCCGCTGTGGCGCCGAATCGCGATCCGCCGCTCGGTCTCTTTCAGACGGGTATCCGCCGGCAGATTCAAAGTATCAATCCGGTAGCTTGCCGGGTAATACGCCGACACCCCGCTGACCAGCAGGTAGCCGTTGTTATTGGTTTTACCGACGGGCTGGTTCTCATAGCTGACGGGCACATCCGGGTGGCCATCGGTACTGATGACCACAAACGCATCGTTGATCTTATTCGCCGCGAACAGCTCGCCGTCCATCAGCACAACGGCGCCCATCGCCTCGCCCCACCAGGTCATGGTATCCCTTTCGCCATAGCCGCCGCCCTGCAGCTCGATGTTGTTATTGCGCCAGCCCAGCGTACCCTGTTGATAATCACTGGATCTTGACTGGTTGGCCCAGGCCATGTTCCAGCTGAACCCACCGTCAGAAGGCATGGAGTGGTTGTAGTTAATGCGCTGGGTACTGCCTGCATCCGGGGTGTTTTCAACGGTGACGGCAGCGCTGTCGCGCGCCCCCAGCGGCACCTGCAGCGACAGCGCGACCGTCCAGTCTCCCCGCTGCCGATCCCGGCTGCCGGCCAGGTAAATGCTGCTCGCTCCCCACAGGTTTCGGCTCCAGGAGAGATTGAGCAGCTCGGTTTTTTGGCTGTCAAAACTCTCCACGCCGATCCAGGCCGCACCGATGTTGCCGTACCGTCCCAGATTGAAGGTCAGCGAATACTGGTCCGTATTACGGCTAAAGCTGGCGATGGGCTTATTGTTTTCGTCATATACCGTCGGCTGATCGTAAAGGGCCAGATTGCCAAAGCCGCGGTCGCGACGCGTGTGCTGGGTGGCGACGCTAAACTCGCTGGTACTGTACTGGTAACCCCAGTTGATTTGCCCGCCCGCATCACCGCGCATGCGGCTTTGCGAGTAAGAGGTATTCACCACGCCAAACTGGCCGAGTTTTATCACCGTCCCCGCGCCGCCCAGCGCCAGCTCCTGCGCCCCTTCCGCGTGGCCCTCGAGGGTTAGCCAGTCCGTCATCCCGTAGCGATACGAGCCGCTGCCGGCTGCCGGACCGTAGTCAAAATTCTTGATGCCGTAATTACGCCGCAGGCTGCCGAGCGTCACGGCGCCGTCGCTCAGCCCTTGTTTGAGCAGGTCGCTGGTGACGTAAAACGGTAGCGTGGTGCTTACCTGGCGCCCCAGCGCATCCGTTGTGACCAGCACCGCATCCCCGGCGCCGTTGATATAGGGCAGATTAGTCAGGGTGAAGGGGCCCGGCTGAAGCTGGGTTGAGCCGGAGCGATAGCCGTTGATAAAAAGATCGACCGAAGTGGGTACCGCGGCTTCCCCCGCGAACTCGGGCAGCGGCCATGTCACCAGGTCAGGACGCAGGGAGAAATCCCGCCCGACGCTTATCCCCCCCATCCGCACGCTGGAGCTCCAGCTCAGGGCATCGCTGATCACGTCCCCGGCGCTCCAGCTCATCGCGTCATCTTCGTTAGTGAACAGCAGGGTCGTGTCATAGCGGACATACCCTTCCTGCTGTCCGTCGTTACCGGTGAAATTTTCCCGCGCGTAACCGGTCGAGGAAAACGAGCCGTTCTCGTTGAAGTAGCGGAACTCATGCCAGATCGACGCCTGACCGCCGATATGTTCCGTGTGGTTGGTGTAGAGATCGTAATTCAGCAGCGCCCCGCGCCCGTAGTGCGGTTTGGCCTGCGCCGCTTGCGCGCTGAAAGGCGTCACGCGGGCCGTCACCCAGTCGCGGGGAACGTTAAGCAGCAGGCGCTGCGCTGCGCTGTCGTACTCCACCCGAACCTGAGCAAGCGAGGAGAGATTTACCTCGCCGGTGGGAACGTGCGCCGGGGGCAGCCCCGCGCGCAGCAAATCGGCGCTGGAGATAAAGAAAGCGCCTTTACGCTGCGTCACGGGCACGACCAGGCCGGTATCGTAGTGATTGACCACGATGGCCAGCTGGAAAACCGCTTCATCATTTATCGCCTGTGCCTGGGGAGGCGGCGGTAAACTGTCGTCGCCGGGCCCGGCCAGAGTCGCTGAACTGACGCATAGCAGTATCATCATCGCCGGCTTCAGTTGACGGGCGTCGACTGCCATTGTTCGTCCCTGGCATTAATCTGCGCGCTGATCCGCTCTGGCTGACGAATGCCAGCGGGTATAGGCCAGCTGCGGGTGCTGCCCGGCAGGACGTAACCCAGCAATCCCTCCGCCACCGTGCGTTTCTGACCGCCCTGCTCCAGCGCCACCTGGCTCAGCCTGACGTGAACATCACCCCGATTTTTGACCTCCAGCGCAGGCTTCCCCTCCGCCTGCGTCACCCGCCAGCTCAGGTTTTGGGTCTCCGCCAGCGCGTGATGCGCGCCCTCTTTGATGGTCGGGATCCCCTGTCCATATACGAACAGAGGGATGGAGTAACGCATCTGCAATTTCAGGCCGATGGCGGGTTCGGCTTTGGCATCTGGCTGGGGAATTTCATCGACGATAATGCGATAGGCCTGTTCGACCCCAGCGGGAACCGAAGCCTGTTTGATAAGGCGAATAAGCTGCTTGCTGCCTGTGCCAATCGTGACGATGGGCGGGCTGGCGACCACGTCCTGCTGCGCGGTATAGCGCTCGTGTCCGTCCTCCTGCTTCCAGCGCACAATGCGGACCTGCATCGTCGTGGCACTATTTCCCTGGTTCTGGATCCACAGTTCCGTGGCGTTGGCGTCTGCAGCAAGCCAGGGATCGATGGGCCAGAGCAGGATGGTGGCCGCCGCCTGCGCCTGGCCAGCAACCGCCATTCCCAACGCGCCCGCCAGACAAACCGGTCTGAAAAATGGCTTCATCAACACTCTCCCTTTATTACCATGACAAGGTCACGGTGAGCTGATCGGAATAGGTTCCCGCCGGGCTAAACCCGGTCAATAGCGCCACGCCAAAAAGCGGCAGCGCGATGTTATTGCTGTTGGTATAGGTCACCGCTATCGCCTGGTTGACGCCAATTTCGCTGTTCGCGGCCAGCGAGCTGCTGCTGTAGAGCCGGTATGGCACCATATCGACGCCGTTCGCGCGCTTCATGCGGCGAACGGATGAATAATTTTGACCGCCATTAATGCTCATGCTCAGCGCCACGCCTGGCGTACAGGCAATAGACAACGCCCCGTTCGGTACAAAGCTGGTGCTCACCGGCGCGCTCTCAACGCCGTTATGGCTGCCAAAATCCAGCGTACCGAGAAGCCCTCCGCTACCGGTGGCCACCGCGCATCCCGGTACGATCGTCGCGCTGACCTTAAACGACTGGGATGTCACCGCATCCGCCGTGGGCATCGTGAGCAATCCGACGATCAGCGCGAAAAAAGGCTGCACGCGTCCCTCTGCGCGTTTGCGCAGACCTGTGAGAGATGCCTTCATGGCGGTTTGGGACTAGTAGGTGACGCTGACGTTAATCGTGTCGGTGTAGGTTCCCGGAACGACCGTCACGCTGTTACCGCCGCCGGTAATCCGTCCGTAGAGGGTGTAACTGTCCACCCCTCCGGCCGTAGACGCGATCGGCAGCGCGGCGTTATTGGCAATCACGGTGTTAAACCCGCTGTCGCTGTACAGGCTGTAAGCCACGCCCTGTGCCGCGTTGGCCGTATTCACCAGATAGCGTTCAGGCGTGCCCGGCGAACCGACAACCGAGCCGGGCGCGGTGGAGTGGGTATTACCGGTGATCGCGACCGTATAGCTGGCGGTCGTACATTGAATGGTGAAGGTGTTTCCGCCGCTGGCGCCGCTCAGCTGCGTCGTAAGCGTGGAAAAGGTTGCCGGATGGGTACCGAAATCGAGCGTACCGAAGTTAATACCACTTTGTGCGGGCGAGCCGTTTATCAGACACCCGTTTGTCAGCGTCAGCGTTGCACCGATGGTGCCGCTGCTGGTGACGGCCAGCGCCTGATGGGCCGTTGTCGCAGCCAGTAAGGTGCCTGCGCAGATCAAAAGAAGTTTTCTTTTCATTTACCACCCTCCAGAAGACGTCTCCGTTCCCTTGCCACATTTTATTTTTGTCGTTCAAGATGTTAGCCCCGCTTAACGTTCCTCTGAGGGGGTTATTGAGAATTTAGTTTATGGATATCGCTTCGACCACCAGCCCGTTAACGCATAAGGCATATGTCTTATTGACTCAACTTTATTATAAATAACAGCAAGTTAAATTAATTCAGGCAACAATTTCATTCTATCCGGGGAGAATATATCCATTAAAGTGTGACGACGATCACAATATATCGTCAGCGCATTAACAACAAAATTAATAAAAATTAAAAAGGAGTTGTATCCCCCTACACTTTGCGTCAATTTATGTGCCGAATAATTTCCCGCATCGTAATAAAAAATTTATATGTATCGACGCGGGCTACATCTGAAGCGCATAGAGGGTCTTTTTTCGTGGCAAGTGCAAACAAACTCACACTCTTCATCGTGATATTCATGCTGGCGGGTATTCTTTCAGGGGCAGCAATTCATGAGTACGCATCTGCGGATGCCATCAAAGCCTGGTCGGATAATATTACCCTTCTGACCGATATTTTCCTCCGTCTGATCAAAATGGTCATTGCACCCTTGGTCTTCAGCACGCTCACCGTCGGCATTATGAAGCTGGGCGAAACCTCCACTATTGGCCGCGTTGGCGGCAAAGCGATGGTGTGGTTTATCAGCTCATCCGTGCTCTCTATTCTGGTTGGCCTGTTCATCGTCACGCTGGAGCATCCGGGAAGCGGTCTGAACCTGACGGTTCCGACAGAAGCGGTGGATACCGGCCTGGCCGTTGGCGGCATGACGCTGAAAGCGTTCCTGTCACACACCATTCCGACCAGTATCGCGGGGGCGATGTCGAACAATGAGATCCTGCAGATTGTGGTGTTCTCAATGTTCTTCGGCATCGGCGGCGCGTCGCTGGGGCAGAAATTCAACGCGCCGCTGGTGGCCGCGCTGGATGTGGTTTCCCATATCATGCTGAAGGTAACGGGTTACGTGATGTACGTTGCTCCGCTGGCCATTTTCGCGGCGATTTCATCCGTCATTGCCACGCAGGGTCTGGGCATTCTGCTGAACTACGCCTCCTTTATTGGCGGCTACTATGTTGCCATTCTTCTTACCTGCATGGTGCTGCTGGCCGTGGGCTACATGGTGCTGAAAAAAGAGGTGTTTCGCCTGGTCAGCATGCTGAAAGATCCGGTCCTGGTGGCCTTTACCACCAGCAGCTCTGAAGCCGCCTACCCGAAAACGCTGGAACAGCTGGAGCGCTTCGGCTGCTCGCGCAACATCGCCTCTTTCGTTCTGCCGATTGGCTACTCGTTCAACCTGGTGGGTTCGATGGTGTACTGCTCTTTCGCCTCGATGTTTATCGCTCAGGCGTACAACATTCACCTGAGCTTCTCTGAAGTGACGGTGCTGATGCTGACCCTGATGCTGGCGTCGAAAGGGATTGCCGGCGTACCGCGTTCTTCACTGGTGGTGCTGGCAGCAACCATTCCGAGCTTTAATATTCCGGTGGCGGGTATTCTGCTGCTGATGGGGATCGACCACTTCCTGGACATGGGCCGTTCCGCAATTAACGTGCTGGGCAATGGTATTGCGACCGCGATGCTGTCACAGAATGAAGGCGCGCGGGAAGCGGAAGCTGAAGCTGAGCTGGTAAAGCAGGAAGCGTAAGGTGAAAAAAAGGGTGAGGCCTGATGCCCTCACCCCTGCCCTCTCCCACAGGGAGAGGAAGCAAACACAAAAAACGGCAACCTGGGTTGCCGTTTTGCATTTACCTACGCTACGTGACTCGCGGCGATATCCAGCAGCGCCATCTCATCGCTGTTCAGCAGCTTCTCGATGTTCACCAGAATCAGCATACGCTCGCCGAGCGCGCCCAGGCCGGTCAGGTATTCGGTCGACAGCGTGACCGCAAACTCCGGCGCAGGACGAATTTGGTCAGAGGTCAGGGAAAGCACATCAGATACGCCGTCCACCACGATACCTACCACGCGCTGCCCCAGATTCAGAACGATCACCACGGTGTTGTCGTCGTAATCAACGTCGCCCTGGCTGAACTTCACGCGCAGGTCCACGATTGGCACAATGACGCCACGCAGGTTGGTGACACCTTTAATAAAAGCAGGCGTGTTAGCGATGCGGGTAACCTGGTCGTAACCACGGATTTCCTGCACTTTCAGGATATCGATGCCGTACTCCTCATCGCCTAAAGTGAATACCAGGAATTCCTGCCCTGATGGCTCGCCCGCCAGTTTCGTTACATTACTCATACCGGTCATGTTATTACCTTCTACTTAATCAGGCGGCTGTGTACGCCACACGTTGTTCACGATTTAATCCCTGAAGCGCCGACACATCGACGATCAGCGCCACGCTACCATCACCCAGAATGGTGGCGGCAGAAATACCCGGCACTTTGCGGTAGTTGCTTTCGAGGTTCTTCACTACCACCTGGTGCTGACCAATCAGCTGATCGACCAGCAGCGCGTAGCGACGGCCCGCGCTTTGCAGGATCACAACGATGCCCTGCGTGGCCTCTGTCTTCGCCCCGTCCACTTCGAACACTTTCCACAGCTCAACCAGCGGCAGGTACTCACCGCGCACTTCTAGGACGCGCTCGCCGCCCGCCAGCGGATGCAGATCTTCTTCACGCGGCTGCAGGGATTCCATTACGGCGTTCAGCGGCAGGATAAAGACTTCGTCCGCCACTTTGACTGACATGCCGTCGAGGATCGCCAGCGTCAGCGGCAGCAGGATGCGAATGGTGGTGCCGGAACCCTGTTTAGACTGGATCTCAACGTGGCCGCCCATCTCCTGGATGTTACGTTTCACCACGTCCATGCCCACACCGCGTCCGGACACGTCGGTCACCTGCTCCGCGGTAGAGAAGCCCGGCGCGAAGATCAGCATGCCCACTTCTTCATCGGTCATGTTTTCATTGACCGCCATCCCCTGCGAAATCGCTTTTGCCAGGATGCGCTCGCGGTTAAGACCCGCGCCGTCATCGGTCACTTCGATGCAGATGTTCCCGCCCTGGTGTTCCGCAGAGAGGATCAGGTTGCCGACCGGCGATTTTCCGGCGGCGATGCGGTTTTCCGGCAGTTCAATACCGTGGTCGAGGCTGTTACGCACCAGGTGCGTTAACGGGTCGATAATGCGCTCGATCAGGCTCTTATCCAGTTCGGTTGAGCTGCCCATCAGGGTCAGTTCAATCTGTTTATTCAGCTTGCTGGCAAGGTCGCGAACCAGACGCGGGAAGCGGCTGAAGACATATTCCATCGGCATCATACGGATGGACATGACCGATTCCTGCAGGTCGCGGGCGTTACGCTGCAGCTGACCCATGCTGGTGATCAGATCGCCGTGCGTAACCGGGTCCAGTTCGTTAGAACGCTGAGCAAGCATCGACTGGGTGATCACCAGTTCGCCCACCAGGTTAATCAGCTGGTCGACCTTCTCAACCGCAACGCGGATGCTGGTTGACTCGCTGGAGCGCGCGGCAGGTTTCTCACCGCGGCCAGGTGCTGCGGCCTCTTTTGGCACTGCCTTCAGCGCCGGAGCCGCAGGAGCCACAGCCGGTGCGGCGGCCTGAGCGACAACGGCCACCTCTTCCACTGCCACAGGGGCGTCAACCGCAGCCGTTTCGGTTTCGAAGGCGATCTGGTCAGCTTCAATCACAAAGCACAGCACCGCGACGATATCGTCCTGGCCAATACCGTCATCAAGCGTCGCGGCAAGGCTGTCTTTGCCTTTTACCACGTTGCTTAACTTCGCCAGGTTACCCAGCTCTTCTTCCAGCAGGTTAACTTCATTCTCTTTGAGACGTGACAGCACAACGCGCAGTTTGCCCGATTGTGCAGCGGCTGGCGCGGCCTCGTCGGCAGCAACCGCATCGACAACGCTCAGTTTCGCCGCAGGGACAACGGCTGCAGCGACTTCACCTTTTGCTTCCAGGGCGAGCTGGCGCAGCGCATTGCAGATGTATTCAAAGCTGGCGGCATCAGGCTCTGCCGAACTTTTATAGGCGTCGAGCTGTTCCTGCATAATATCTTTGGTTTCCAAAAACAGGTTGATAATGTCGGTATTGAGCTGCATCTCACCGCGTCGTGCTTCATCAAGCAGGTTTTCCATTAAATGGGTCGTTTCCTGCAGGATGGTAAATCCAAACGTTCCGGCTCCGCCTTTAATAGAGTGCGCCGCACGGAAGATGGCATTGAGCTGCTCGGAGTCCGGTGCTTCGGGCACCAAATCGAGCAAGTGTTGCTCCATATCGGCCAACAATTCGTCGGCTTCATCAAAGAATGTCTGGTAAAAATCGCTAATATCCATGCTCACGCTATCACCTCGGATTGGCTGGTGGCGATGTTGGAACGGCAGCCGAAGGAACGGCCCCAGGCTGTTTTAAATCGTCCAGTGACTCATTCTGACTTTCGGCGTTTTCATGCAGGATGGCCTGCTCCGCCTGCTGGTTCAGCACTAAAAGACTGATACGACGGTTGATGGCATCATCCGGCCCGCGGTCGGAAACGCGCATGGTTGCGGCCATGCCGACTACGCGCAGTACCTTGCCATCATCAAGCCCACCTACCACCAGCTCGCGACGCGAGGCGTTGGCACGATCGGCAGAAAGCTCCCAGTTGCTGTATCCCTTCTCCCCACTGGCGTACGGGAAATCATCCGTGTGTCCTGACAGGCTGATTCGGTTAGGAATGCCGTTCAGCACCGGTGCAATGGCACGCAGAATATCGCGCATGTACGGTTCGACTTCCGCACTCCCGGTTTTAAACATTGGGCGGTTCTGGCTGTCGATAATCTGAATACGCAGCCCTTCCTGCACCAGGTCGATCTTCAGATGCGGGCGCAGCGCGCGCAGCTTCGGATCCGCTTCAATCAGCTGATCGAGATCGCCCCGCAGTTTCTTCAGACGCGCCTGCTCCATCTTTCTTTTCAGCTCGTCGATGTTCGGCTCTTTTTTCACCTCACCCTTCTGCTGGGTGTAATCATCGCCGCCGCCCGGGATCGGGCTTTCGCTGTTAGAGATACGCGGCCCACCGGCCACCGCCGTTGCCAGCGGCGTACGGAAATATTCGGCAATCTGGATCAGTTCTTTTGGGCTGGAGATGGAGATCAGCCACATCACCAGAAAGAACGCCATCATTGCGGTCATAAAGTCGGCGTACGCAATTTTCCACGAGCCGTGTGCGCCATGCCCGCCGCCCTTGTGCTTGCGTTTTTTTACGATGACGATCGGATGGGACTGGTTTTTCATGCGTCCTCAGTTGTCGTCTGTTGGTTTGGGTTTTTCACCGCACGCACGTGTTCTTCAAGCTCGATAAACGACGGACGCTCGCTGGAGTAAAGCGTTTTACGGCCAAACTCAACCGCGATCGGTGGCGCGTAACCGTTGAGGTTAGAGAGCAGCGTGATCTTCACGCACTGCATCATTTTGGTGGTTTCCGCGCTCTTCTGGCGCAGAACGCTCGCCAGCGGAGAGATGAAGCCGTACGCCAGCAAAATACCGAGGAAAGTCCCCACCATCGCGTGGGCAATCAGCGCGCCCAGCTCGGCTGCCGGACGGTCTGCCGAGGCCAGGGCGTGAACCACGCCCATTACCGCGGCAACGATACCGAATGCCGGAAGCGAGTCGCCGACCAGCGCCAGGCTGTTGGCCGGCACTTCAGATTCGCTTTCGTGGGTTTCGATCTCTTCGTCCATCAGCGCTTCGATTTCGAAGGTGTTCATGTTGCCGCTGATGATGAGTCGCAGATAGTCGACGATGAAATCCAGCATCATGGCATCAGCAAGAATTCGCGGATAGCTGGCAAAAATTTCGCTCTCTTTCGGGTTTTCAATATCCCGTTCAAGCGAGAACATGCCCTGCTGACGCGACTTCGCCATCAGGCGATAGAGCAGTGCCAGCAGATCCATATACATGCTTTTGGTGTATTTCGAGCGACGGAACAGCAACGGAATCGCTTTCAGCGTGCCCTTGATCGATTTACCGTTGTTACCAACGATAAAAGCCCCTACCCCTGCACCGCCGATGATAATAAGTTCAGCCGGTTGATAGAGTGCTCCAAGGTGCCCGCCGGTCATCATGTAACCGCCGAAAACTGTACCGAGAACTACCAGGTAACCTAATAAGATAAGCACGACATCATCCTTCCGCTAGTGACTATGGCAAGGACGTCCAGCTCGCAGCGTTTACCGTTTGCGGGGTAAAAAAAAGCAGCGGTAATTGCTTACCGCTGCTGGAATCTTTCCCACACGTTCGGGTTAAACAGCTTGTTCGATCTGTTCATCCAGCAGTTGTGGAATAATATCGGCAGCATCCCGGGAAAGTTTACGTCTTTTTACTGCGCGGGATGGAGGCTGACATAAACTACAGGCGAAGCTGCCTGCAGGTTGATGAGCATGGGTAATAAAATTGCCGTCGCAGCAGTTGCAGCGCGACAGTTCAAGCATTCCGCTCTCAACAAAACGCACCAGCGTCCATGCGCGGGTCAGCGCCAGCAGAGGGCCTTCTTCCTGCTGTGGGCATTGTTCAAGGTAAAGTTTGTACGCTTTGATCACGGCGTCAACGCCGCTACACAAACCGGTTTTGAGAAGATACTGCCAGGCATTACAGAACATGGAAGCATGAATATTCTGCTCCCACGTCATAAACCAGTCGGTAGAAAACGGCAGCATGCCTTTCGGCGGGGGACTACCACGTAACTCTTTGTACAGTTTGATGAGACGGCCACGGCTCAGCTGAGTCTCGCTTTCCAGCATTTGTAAACGAGCACCCAGTGTAATCAGCTCCATGGCCAACTGTATGTCACGCGCTTCCTGAACAATGCTTTTCTCGCTCATTGCTAGGCCCTTTTCTTACGGGCTACGTCATCAGGCTGGCTGATTTCGTTAAGCAAGCGAGTGGAAAGAAGAATACCGGTATGGATCTGTTGAAGATCGTCCACACGGGATTCCTGCGTCAGACGCGTTATTGTCTGTGAATCATCGAAACGGAACTGGCAAACCAGTTGATTCGTTTCAGCCAGTTTAACCATCTGCGGGAGGGTTAAGCCGCCCAGCATGGTTGCCATTTCTTCGTTAATACCCAGACGAAACATCGCGGACGCCTTGTCCTGACTAATCAAACGCTGCGCGAGCAGTAAATACGACAAATTGATGTCATAGATATGTTTTAGCAACTCGGATGTATGCATTGTTCCCATCCCGAATAACCAACTATTATTTTTATGCGGAAAGACCGCACCCCGTGATGTCGCCGGGAAATCACCCGGTATAAAAAAGAAAAGGCTAAATGCATAGTTGAATTTAGGTTTGTATTCACTGAAACCGTAAGAGAGAAACCGCGAATGCGTCTCTTACATGATTTATCATTTCTTACAAATAACTAAGATTTTTCCTAATTCGACGCAAACTCTACTCGTCAGTTTTGACACATACAATCCAGCCACCCTCAAATTTAAAAAAAATGTGATCCACGTCACACAATTTAAGTGAATATGACCCATAAATCCATCAGTATGACTTGTAATTTGTTCAATATTTAGCCAATCGGTACTGTTTTGTATTCTTAATTGACGAATACTCATGCAGAAGGGTGATCCGAACTGGCATGCAACGTGCTTTTCATACCGTAAGCGCCGCGCGGAAACATTTACATCAGGCCCCTCTCCTGGAAACATTTTTCTTACCGTGAAAAAACATATAGTTATGCAGGTAGCACAAAAAAGATGTTTCAGGACGTGATCATTCGAGATGAGTTTGTAACGGGTCAGAACGATTTAACAGTCAAGGCGTGAATTTGTGTGATTTACGTTAAGTTGTTAATTTTTTTCATTTAGGCGCGTTTTTCAGTTATTCTTCTTATAAGAATAATTAATGAATAATTATGATAAGCTTCACACTAATGTCGTAATCTGCTCTTGCAGAACCGGAGATTTCGCGGTAAAGGTGGTTAAACGCTGTCTTTCAGACATCTAAGGAGTGCGCCATGAGTTACTCCCATCTTCTTGTTTCCGTTGCAGTTTCCCCCGAAAGCCATCAGCTCGTCGCCCGGGCGGTTTCCATTGCCAGACCCCACAATGCCCGCATCAGCCTCATCACCCTCGCCGCAGAGCCGGAGATGTATAATCAGCTGGCCGCCCCCATGCTGGAGGATATTCGCGAGGTTCTGCAGGAAGAAACGCAGCAATTTCTGCGCGAATTAGTGGAAAAGGCACAATATCCTGTTTATGAAACTGTTATTGCGACCGGGGAACTTAACGCCCATATTCTCGATATGTGTCGCAGACAAAATATAGATTTAGTGATTTGCGGGAACCATAACCACAGCTTTTTATCGCGGGCAGCCTGCGCGGCGAAATCTATTGTCGCGTCGAGCCAGGTCGATGTGCTGTTAGTGCCGCTTGGGGGGCATTAGCCCCCCAGCAGTAAATCAGGCGAGTTTAGGGAAGGTCGCGATCTTTTTTTGCAGATCGCCTTCATGACTTTGCGGAGCGATATTCCGGAGATCCTGAATAAAACGCGCCTGCCAGTGGTTAATATCGTTCTTCCGGATCGTCTCCATCATGTCAGCATGGCGGGAAATACGTTCCGTGAGCGGCATTGTCAGGGCGCGATTCAGCGCGTTCGCCACATCATCCCTGTCATAAGGGTTAACGATGAGCGCCGACGTGAGCTCATTTGCGGCTCCGGCAAACTGGGAAAGCACCAGAACACCCGGGTCGGCAGGATCCTGGGCCGCCACATACTCTTTCGCTACCAGATTCATCCCGTCGCGCAGCGGCGTGACCAGCCCAACGTCAGCATAGCGGAAGACCTTCATCAGGATCTTACGGTCAAAGTGTTGATTCAGGTAAAACAGCGGCGTCCAGCCCAGCTGGCCGTAGCGACCATTAATGCGCCCTGCTTCTGTCTCCAGCTGATGACGAATATCCTGATAGGCCTGAACCTCACCGCGCGACGTCGGCGCAATCTGGGTATAGCGAATTTTCCCGTGATGCTGCGGGTATTTATCCAGCAGCGTTTCATACGCCAGGAAGCGTTCCGGCAGCCCTTTGGAATAATCAAGACGCTCAACCGAGAAGATATTTTTCACGTGCTTGAGTTCATTCTTAAGCTGCGCCAGCTTCGGCGGCAGCGGGCCGGAAGCCTGCTCCGCGATTTCGTCAGGTTCAATCCCTATTGGATAGACCTCGGTGTGGAAGGTTTTCCCCCACGCCGTATGGGTTTTCCCGCCTTTGGTCACCAGACGCGCTTTGCCAGACACGGAGTCAAGGAACGCGAGGCGGTCATTTTCGGTCTGGAAGCCCAGCAAATCGTAATCGCACAGCGCCTCAAGCAGCTCTTCATGCGGCGGCAGCGCGGTAAAAATTTCCGGCGTCGGGAACGGGATGTGCAGGAAGAAGCCAATCCGGTTATTCACCCCCCTCTTTCGCAGCTCTCTCGCGAAGGGCAACAGGTGATAATCGTGGATCCATAAAATATCGTCTTCTTCTATTAATGGCAGCAGTTTATCCGCCAGCAGCGCATTTACGCGCGAGTAGCCTTCGAAGGATTCACGCTGGAATTTGACCAGGTCAAGACGATAGTGGAACGCAGGCCACAGGACGGCATTTGAGAACTGCGAGTAATACTCGTCATAATCTTTCTCTTTCAATGCAAATGAAGCCCACGTAATGTTTCCGCGCGTCACCTTGTTGAGCGGTTTCTCCTCTTCACTAATTTCTCCACTCCAGCCAAACCACAGCCCGCCAGCGGCTTTTAAGGCACCTAACACCCCTACCGCCAGGCCACCCGCGCTGGCTTTTTTATCATCCGGCGGTGCGATTCGGTTAGAGACGACGACTAAGCGACCCATAATGGTTTCCCCCTTTGCTTTGCGCTATTTGTTGTTGTTGCTGGTTAGCGATGTCAGATATCCACTGCCAGACGCTGGCGACATCCGCCAGCCGCCATTCGGCAACCGTGTCACCAGGCCCCACCTTGACGGCGATCCCTCCGGCCTGATTCACCACGCGAAACCCGGCCTCGTCGGTCAGGTCATCCCCAATGAAAACGGGCGTTCGCCCTTTGAAAGGCGGCGACGCCATAAACGCGGCGATGGCCGCGCCTTTATTAATCCCTTTCGGTTTTAACTCCACGACGCATTTGCCGGGCTGCAACGCCAGCTGTGGATGGGCATCCGCAACCGTTTGAGCCAGCGCCAGTACGGCCTCCTCATGCTGCGGCGCCTGACGATAATGCAGGGCAAAGGCCATGCCTTTGGCTTCCAGCTCGGTGCCAGGCAGCGCTTCCAGCGCAGCAGAAAGCTGCTTCTGGAGCGTTTGCGTGAGTGCGTCAGGGAGTGAAACGATATGCGTGTGATCATGGATGTCGCGGCGCTCCGCTCCGTGTACACCGGCCAGCGGAAAGTGGTAAGGACTGGCGAGCGTATCCAGCTCGGCCATTGAGCGCCCTGATATCAATGCCAGTGCTCCCTCGTTCATGAGCGAGAGCTGGTGCAAATCCTGTAACACCGCATCCGGAATAGACACCTGGTCAGGGTGCGGTTTTATCCCGGCGAGCGTGCCGTCGAGATCGAAAAAGAAAGCATAGTGTCCGGGCAGTACAGGCGGTGCGGTTAACATGTCAGCCACCCTTTTCCTCCTTACGGTTTACGAGAGGTAAACGCCTTTACCTCTTTCATAGCCATGTAAGTATAGACAGTGTGACGTCGCTCGCCATTTGACAACCGCCCCGCCAGTTTTACTGGCGGGGCGGTTAAGGGGTCAACTATGGTTATAAGTTGAGCAATAAAAGACGGGAAAAAGGGTTACAGGGTACGCTTCGCTTTTTGCTTGTAACGGTCGAAAATCACCGCTGCCAGCAGGATCAGACCACGAACCACGTACTGCGAGAACGGCGAAATATTCAGCAGGTTCATGGCATTCTCCACCGTGCCTAAAATCAGGATACCGGCCACCACATATGAGATTTTTCCGATGCCACCCTTGAGGGAAACGCCCCCTAAAACGCAGGCCGAAATGACGATCAGCTCGTAGCCAATAGAGGTCATCGGCTGGCCGCTTGTCATACGCGAAGCCAGGATAATCCCCGCGGCGGCAGAAACCAGCCCTGAGAGCACGAAGATAATAATCTTGGTTCGCACCACCGGTACCCCGGCCAGACGGGCGGCCTCTTCGTTACCGCCAATCGCCAGCGTATTACGGCCAAAGGTGGTCCGGTTGAGCAGGAAGCCGAACAGGATCAGGCAGGCCACGGTCAGCCAGATTGGCGCAGGCAGCCCCAGCCAGTTGGCGTAACCCAGGGTAAAGAAGCGCTCGTCTTCAATCCCCACCGCTTTACCGTCGGAGATGATATAGGCCAGCCCGCGGACAATTTGCATCGTCGCAAGCGTGGTGATCAGGGCGTTAATCTTCAGGCGTGCGATAACAAAACCGTTCACCAGACCGCTGATGACGCCGAGTAGCAGACCGGCGAGAACGCCAATCCACAGGCTCTCCGTCATGTTGATCACCACTGCCGTCGTGACGCCCGCACAGGCAATCACCGACGCCACCGACAGGTCAAAATCGCCGGAGGCCAGGCAGAACAGCATCCCGCAGGCCACCATCCCGGACATGGAAATGGCCAGCCCCAGCCCCTTCATATTAATGAAGGTGGCAAAGTTAGGAACAAAGATCGCGCAGGCGAGGAACAGTGCGGCAAAGACCACCAGCATGCCGTACTGATCCCAGATACGTCCAAAACTCAGCGCCGACTTCGACTTCGGCGCTCCGGATGTAGTAACAGAGGACATCATTAACTCCTTACTCAGGCGACAGCCTGGCTGACTTTAGGCATGGCGAGGTTCAACGCCTGTTGTTCATTCGCCTGTTCATGAAGTAATTCACCGGCAATTTCGCCTTCACGCATCACCACAATGCGGTCGGCCACGCCAAGCACCTCCGGCAGATCGCTGGAGGCGAAGAGCACCGCCACGCCGCGTTTTGCCAGCTCATAGATCACGTTATAAATCTCGTGTTTTGCCCCCACATCGATACCGCGCGTCGGCTCATCCAGCAAAATGACCTTCATATCTTCCGACAGCCAGCGGCCTAAAATCGCCTTCTGCTGGTTTCCGCCTGACAGATTCATGATCAGCTGTTCCGGACCCGGCGTTTTGATATTCAGCGAGCGAATATGGTGGTCGGCGTTGCTCGACTCCCAGCCATCGTTTATCAGGCAGCCTGCGCGAATAAACTTGCGGCGAGCGGAAATATTGATGTTGTCGCGTACCGAATGCACCGGAATAATCCCCTCGGCTTTACGGTCTTCCGGGCAGAGCATCATGCCCGCCCTGATTGCGTGGGCCGGTTTCTGGATATCGACCCGTTCACCATCAATAGAAACCAGCCCATCGGTAATGCGGGTACCGCCGAACAGGCCTTTCATTAATTCACTGCGCCCCGCCCCCACCAGACCAAACAAGCCGACAATTTCGCCGCTGCGAACGGATAACGAAATCGGCGTGCGCACGCCCGGCGCTTTGACGCTGTCCAGACGCAGACGTTCAGGGCCGTACTGACGCGGCTGCCAGTGATAAATATCACCCAGCTCGCGTCCAACCATCGCCTGAACAAGCTGGTCATGGTTAACCTGCTGCATGTCGGTAAAGGTGCGCACATAGCGCCCGTCTTTAAAGACGGTGATGGCGTCGCTCAGGGCAAATATCTCTTCCATGCGGTGCGAGACATACAAAATCGTACGGCCTTCCTGACGCAATTCGCGGAGCACGCGGAACAGATTTTCAATTTCACGCGCAGAGAGCGAACTGGTGGGCTCATCGAAGGCGATAATTCTGGCGTTACGCGCCAGCGCCTTGGCAATTTCAACCATCTGCCACTGGCCGATGGATAGATATTTCAGCGGCGTCTGGGGATCGACATCCAGACCCAGGTGTTTAAGCTGCAGCCCCGCTTCATAATTAAGTAGCGAACGATTTACCACGCCGCCTTTGTGCGGGAGCTGTCCTAAATAGATGTTTTCCGCCACGGTCATCTCGGGAATGAGGTGCAGCTCCTGATAGATGATCGCCACCCCGGCATTGAGCGCCGCCGTGGTATCGGCAAACGCCACCTCTTCGCCGCGAATGGCCAGCGTGCCGGTCGTAGGCGCGTAGTTGCCGCTGAGGATCTTCAACAGCGTGGATTTCCCCGCGCCGTTTTCCCCCATCAGGGCGTGAACCTGGCCGGCATAGCAGTCGAAGCTGATATCGGTCAGCGCGTTAACACCGGGGAAAGTTTTCCCGATGCCGCGAAAAGAGAGATACGGATCAGACTGTCGCATAACGTCTCCGTGATTCCTGTAGTGTGTACGTCTGGCCCCTCACGATGCATGAGGGGCACAATCACAGCGTATTACTTACCGCCCAGCCCTTTTTTCGCCAGCTCCTCTTTGAAGTTGTCGCGGGTAATCAGCACCACGTCGGTCACTTCGGTAAATTTCGGCGGTTCGGCCCCTTTGGTTACCCAGTTGTAGAGCATCTCACTGGATTTGTAGCCGTGAACGTCCGGGCTTGGCAGAAGAGAACCATAGAAGCCGGTAGCCTGCGCTTTGGACAGCTCGCTGACGGCGTCAACGCCGTTGATGCCAATCCCGATCACGTCAGGCGCTTTGAAGCCCTGGCCTTCCGTCGCGCGCACCCCGCCCAGCACGGTGTTGTCGTTCATGCCGACCACCAGCCAGTGTTTGACCTCCGGATGCTGGACCAGCATAGAGTTCGCGGCGTCGAAAGCGCCCGGGATATCGTTGGATTTGGTTGGGACTTTATAGATCTGTTTTTCCGGGAAGCCAGCCGCTTTCAGCGCATCCATTGAACCGGTAGTACGACGACGGGCGGTGTCCAGCTCGTCAGCCGTGATAGCCATCACCGCGGTCTCTTTGACATCCCAGCCGCGCTTTTGCATCTCTTTATAGAGTTCCTGGCCCTGGCGTTCGCCGATTTTGGTCGCCGCCATCATGACCAGCGGGACGGTGTCCATCGGCTTGCCTTTGGCGTTAACGAACTGATCGTCAACCGCGATGACCTTCATATCGTAACCGCGCGCTTTCGCCGCGATTGCCGACCCCAGCTTTGGATCCGGAGTACAGATAACGAAACCTTTTGCACCGCTGGCCGCCAGGCTGTCGATGGCGTTCAGGGTTTTTTCGCCGTCAGGCACGGCGATTTTAATGACTTCAAAACCTAAATCTTTCCCGGCTTTATCTGCGAATTTCCACTCAGTCTGGAACCAGGGCTCTTCGGGCTGTTTTACCAAAAAACCGAGTTTTAAATTCTCAGCGATAGCGGATTGTGACATAACGGCAGCCAGACCGATGGCCGCCAGCGCTTTAGTAAATTTGTGCATGGTAAACTCCAGCTTTAGCAATCTTTTCTGTAGGGAATAAGTGCGTGCTTCTTATTTAATCGGACTTAAAACAAGGCATTAGCGCTTACCTCGTCATAAGCGTTATTGCTGGTGATAGTTTTAGCGGGAAATTAATCATCCATAAGAGAGCCCCATCACACCGCAGAATTACAGTAATTGCGTACATAAATTCAGCGAAAAATGACATAAAAAAGGCAGAATTTGTCAGACAAATAGAATAGGGTTAAGCAGAATTATCCATAAGATTAGCCAAGATATCCCTGATGCCTCTCAGCGGGCAAAACGGCACCTGGCGTTAAGGGGTTCAACATGTTTTTCATCACGAATGTACAACTCACCTGAAAAAACGTTATTCCGCAGAATTTGATTTAGCGCAATTTTATTGACACATCATATATTCGAAATGATTAATCCGTATTTTTCCTTTTCCCGGAGTAATATTCCAACTTAATATTTTCGAAAGAGTAACAGTGTGTCCTTAAGATAAAAACCGTTAATTATTAGGCCATTAAGTCACATTCAATTCATGGCGAGCTAATTGTATTTCTGTACTATATTAAACTTTGTAATGTATGGTAAATATAGTCTGATTAAGAGTTTTCTTAGACCCGATACAAGGGTATGCTTATTTATATCGAACACAGGAAGTGAATTTCGGTCGACTTCGGTCACGGCAGAATGTCTATTTCTGCTCTTCTCTTCGTATTTGCCTGGCGCTCAGGTTACGCAACGGACATCACGTCCCACAGTCAATAAGGATATGAGTATGGCTACCCAAACGATGATGCAAAAACTTAACGCGCAGATGAACCTTGAGTTCTACGCCTCGAATCTGCACCTTCACTTAAGCGCGTGGTGTGCCGAGAATAGTCTTACGGGGTCTGCCACATTCTTTCGCTCTCAGGCGCAAAGTAACGTCACCCACATGATGCGTGTCTTTAACTTCCTGAAAGCCGCAGGGGCAAATCCTGTCGTTAAAGCCCTTGATGGGATCAACGAAAACTACTCTTGCCTGGAAGAACTGTTTCAGAAAACGCTTGAAGAGTACGAGCAACGCTGCAGCACGCTCAGCAAACTTGCCGATGAAGCCAAAGCGCAGCAGGATATTACGACGCTCAAATTCTTACGCGATATGGACAAAGAGCAGCAGCAGGATGGCATGCTGCTGAAGACGCTGGCGGATGAGATCCATAATGCGCAGCAGGCGGGTTTATGTCCTGAGCAAACCGACCGTCATCTGCTCGACATTGTGGCGGTCCAGCACCACTGAGTTTTGGCCTGCTTCCGTCCCGGGGAGCAGGCCCCCCTCCCATCTCCAACCTTCTGCTTTTGCTGAAATTTAACAAATCAGATCTGGCTCCCAATGATTAACCACACAACGTGTGATGATTTATTTAGTTACATAATCATTGACGAGGGAGCATCATGATCACCATTGAGTTTGTTGTCATTCTCCTCTGCCTGCTGACGGGTACGCGTTTCGGCGGTATGGGGCTTGGGTTAATCAGCGGTATTGGTCTTTTTATTTTATGTTTTGTCTTTGGTCTGCAACCGGGTAAACCGCCGGTTGACGTTATGCTGACCATCCTTGCGGTGATTGGCTGTGCGGCTACGCTGCAGACTGCGGGCGGCCTCAACGTCATGATGCAGTTTGCTGAACGCCTGCTGCGCAAACACCCGCAGCACATCACCCTGCTCGCCCCTTTCACCACCTGGATGCTGACCTTTCTGTGCGGCACCGGCCATGTGGTCTACACCATGTTCCCCATCATCGCGGATATCGCCCTCAAAAAAGGGATCCGCCCCGAGCGCCCCATGGCCGTGGCCTCGGTGGCATCACAGATGGCGATTACGGCTTCCCCCGTTTCCGTTGCCGTTGTGTCGCTGGTGTCTATCCTGGCGGCACAGCATGGGATCGGCCACGCGTGGGGGATTCTGGAAATTCTCGCCGTGTCGGTTCCCGCTTCGCTCTTCGGCGTAGCCATTGCGGCCCTGTGGAGTTTACGCCGTGGGAAAGATTTGGCTGACGACATAGAGTTTCAGGAAAAGCTGAAAGATCCTAAGCAGCGCGAATTTATCTATGGCGGGACCGAGACGTTAATGAATCAGCGTTTCCCTAAACAGGCCTACTGGTCCACGTGGATTTTCTTTGCCGGTATTGCTGTGGTCGTTTTGCTGGGGGCATTCCCGGAACTGCGCCCCGCTTTTGAAGTGAAAGGCAAAATGACGGCGCTGTCGATGAACCTTGTCATTCAGATGATGATGTTAATTGCGGGCGCCGTGATGCTGATGGCCTGTAAGGTCAATGCGTCGGCCATTTCCAACGGCGCGGTGTTTAAGGCCGGTATGGTCGCGATCTTCTCGGTGTTCGGCGTGGCGTGGATGAGCGATACCTTTTTCCAGGCGCATCTCGACGAGTTAAAGCTGGCGCTGGAAGGCGTGGTGAAGAGCCACCCGTGGACGTATGCCATTGTGCTGTTTCTGGTGTCAAAACTGGTGAACAGCCAGGCGGCTGCGCTGACGGCCGTTGCGCCAATGGGTCTCATGCTCGGCATCGACCCGAAAATGCTGATCGCCTTTTTCCCGGCGTCCTACGGCTATTTTGTCCTGCCGACCTATCCCAGTGATTTGGCCTGCATCGGCTTTGACCGTTCAGGCACCACCCGCATCGGCAAATTTATCATCAACCACAGCTTTATTCTGCCAGGGCTGATTGGGGTAAGCTGCGCGTGCGCGGCGAGCTACCTGCTGGTCCAGACGTTCTTTTAACCGCTTCAAAGGGCGACACGTGCCGTCGCCCCTACCCCTGCTTTAGTGGGACTCACCCTGCGGCGTGAATCGCAGCTCAATCAGCGCGATAGCTTTCTGGATCGCACGAAGCGTAACCGGGTCAGCGGCAGCAGGATGGCTGGCGAAATCGATGTTTTTCAGCTGCGTAGACATCTTCTCGCGCACTTCAACCGGCGCAATCACGTCCAGAACATCAAGGATTTGTTTGATAACCAGCTGACAGGCGACAACGTCAGAGACCAGTTCCTGATCGGCGCTCAGGTTTTGTGACATGGGCTTTCTCCTTATTTAAAGGCCGCCATAGTAGCAAAACACCCCCCCTGACATCTTCCCTTCATCGCCTGCAGGTACAAAAAAACCCGCCGAAGCAGGTTTTTTTAATCAGAACATGGCGCCTGGCGGCACGTCTTTGAACGTGCGGCAGTAATTGGCCCACATGCTTTTCAGGATTTTGCGCAGTTTCACGATGATGCTCCATTAACTTGTTATACAACTTTATTGTCAACGTGCTTATAATATGACCATTATCACAAAAATCAATCATTTTGTGATGCTCATCACATTTTTATAAGAGGTTGTCCTGATAGCACTCCCCTCTGACCCGTTGCGAAGAGTGAGGGCAGATTGTCCGGCTATTCCAGGCATTGCAGCGGGCATCTGCGGGTACGATAAGATATTTCCATCCACTCAGAGCGAACCATGAAAAGAGTCATTGTAGCCGGCACAATCCTGCTGCTCGCGGGGTGTAGTATCAACCGCCAGGCTGAAGTCAGCAGCCTCGACGCGCCGAACGGCATCGTCCGCCTCGATTACGGCCAGGCAGCGCTGCAAAATGCGTATTCCGATGAGTATGTGAATAACGGCACGGCGGCAAAAGCGTGTCAGAGCATGGGGTATGCCACCGCCTCAGCCTATGGTCAGCCCATCAAAACCTGCACCCTGACGAGCGGCTCTTTGTGCCTGAACGAGAGCGTGACTATCCAGTATAAATGTATGGGTTACGCCGTTAACCCTAAGTCAAATAACCCCTGGTATTAATCAACCCTGCCAGCGTTTGCTGGCAGTATATTTCATTACGAACAAAAACAATTCTCATTAATAAATTATAAAAATCGCCAATGCGTTTTATTCCCATTCGTATTTTAAATAAATAAAATAAAAATTTTACGTTTTGCAAATAATTAAATAACAAATTATAGTGTCGCTCATTGTGAACCAGAAATAATAATCCGGAGCGTCACCATGCTGAAAACTGAAATGATCGACAAGCTCAACGCACAAATGAACCTTGAGCTTTTTTCATCCCTGCTCTACCAGCAGATGAGCGCCTGGTGCAGCTACCACAGCTTCGAAGGTGCGGCCGCGTTTCTGCGTCGTCACGCTCAGGAAGAGATGACCCACATGCAGCGTCTGTTTGATTATCTTACGGATACGGGCAGCCTGCCGCGCATTGAAACCGTGACATCACCTTTCGCTGAGTATAATTCTCTCGATGAACTGTTCCGCGCCACCTACGAGCACGAGCAGCTGATCACGCAGAAAATTAACGAACTGGTTCATGCGGCGATGACCAGCCAGGATTATCCAACCTTTAATTTCCTGCAGTGGTACGTCGCTGAGCAACACGAAGAAGAGAAGCTGTTTAAATCCGTGCTGGATAAATTATCTCTGGTGGGGAAATCCGGCGAAGGTCTTTACTTTATTGATAAAGAACTTTCCACTCTCGATACGCAGAATTAATTTCAGCGCGGTGCCGGTTTCCGGCACCGCGCTGATTTACATACACCCCGCGCAGCTGGTGCAGCGCCAGTCATGAGGATTCACCGCCTGGTAAAAATAGCGGTAGCTGGACGTCTCCAGCAGAATCCCCACCTCGAAGAACATATCCGTTAACCAGTCGACATTCTCAACGATCCACTCATCTTCCTGTAAGCCTTGCGCAAAGGTTTCATCTTCAGGATCGATAACCGAATAGATTGCCCAGGTGCCCATATCCTTTTCGCGACGGGACTCGGGAAGTATCAGGGGTTGGTTCTGCCAGCTGATTATCCAGTGCCCATGGCACAACAGGTTACCTCCCCGGCTCCATGCCGCGGTGAAGGGATTCTCCCCAGCCATAAAACCCTCACTTAATTTGATAATTTATATTTATTGTTTACGTTACGCCGGAATATCGCTCAGCAATATTGTCCTTATGAAGTAGGCATCCACCTAAAAAGGATCAGATCGCCAACTATCCGTAAATTATTCATTACACCACTTGTAACGGTGATTTGACGAGTTACGGCTTTTCCCTTACTCTGCGCCGCAGATTTTGTCGCGGTTAAGCATCGTTGTAGAGGAAAGCGTGAGAAACAGAACCCTGGGAAGTATTTTTATCGTCGCCGGAACGACGATTGGCGCAGGAATGCTGGCAATGCCCCTGGCAGCCGCGGGCGTGGGATTTGGCATGACCCTGCTGCTGCTGGGTACGCTCTGGGCGCTGATGTGCTACACCGCCCTGCTGCTGCTTGAGGTTTACCAGCACGTGCCCGCCGACACCGGTCTGGGTTCGCTTGCGGCGCGCTATCTGGGACGCTACGGCCAGTGGATAACCGGCTTTAGCATGATGTTCCTGATGTACGCCCTGACCGCCGCCTATATCAGCGGCGCCGGGGAACTCATCGCCTCCAGCGTCAACGACTGGTTTGGCTCTGACATCACCCCAGCGACGGGGGCTATCTTCTTTGCGCTCATCGGCGGCGGCGTGGTCTGCGTGGGGACATCGCTGGTCGATCTGTTTAACCGCTTTCTGTTCAGCGCCAAAATTCTCTTCCTGATTATCATGCTGGTGCTGCTGGCGCCGCACGTGCACAAGGTCAACCTGCTGACGCTGCCGCTGGAAAAAGGGCTGGCACTCTCCGCGATCCCGGTCATTTTCACCTCATTTGGCTTCCACGGCAGCGTGCCGAGCATCGTCAGCTATATGAACGGTGATATCCGCAAGCTGCGCCGCGTCTTTATTATCGGAAGCGCGATCCCGCTGATCGCCTATATCTTCTGGCAGCTGGTGACGCTGGGCAGCATTGACTCTTCAACCTTTATTGGGCTGATGGCGCAACATGCTGGCCTGAACGGTTTTTTGCTGGCGCTGCGCGAAGTCGTCACCTCCCCGCACGTGGAGCTGGCGGTACACCTGTTTGCCGACCTGGCGCTGGCAACCTCGTTCCTGGGCGTGGCGCTCGGCCTGTTTGATTATCTGGCCGACCTGTTCCAGCGTCGCAATACCGCGGCCGGACGGTTGCAGACGGGGGCCATAACCTTCCTGCCGCCGCTCGCTTTTGCGCTGTTTTACCCACGCGGGTTTGTGATGGCGCTGGGCTACGCAGGGGTGGCGCTCTCTATCCTGGCCCTGCTGCTCCCTTCCCTGCTGGCGTGGAAGAGCCGCCAGCAGCATCCTCAGCAGGGATATCGCGTGGCGGGAGGAAAACCGCTGCTGTGCGTTGTGTTTGGCTGTGGGGTGGTGATTATTCTGGTGCAGGTATTGATTGCAGCCGGGATGCTGCCGGAAGTGGGTTAAATAAAAAAGGGGCTATCATCAGCCCCTTTTTTTATCAGTGCAAACAGCAGCTCTTAAACTTCTTCCCGCTGCCGCAAGGACACGGATCGTTACGCCCGACCTTCGTGCCGTTCACCGTCGGCTTCTTCACTTCCGGCTGCTGCGGGTTGTTAACCCAGTATTGATATAAACGCAGTGCCGCAGGCTGGATGCTTTCGATGCTGGCGATATACTCCTCTTCGGACAGTTCATCCAGCTTTTCGCTGTTCTCTTCCGTCCCGTGCAGGGCAATCACGTCAAGATCGGCCTTCAGGGCTTCCGGCAGGGCTGACCAGTCCGTCAGCGCCACGCCGCGCATATAGCCATAGCACCACTCTTCCACCACGGTATAGCTCTCATCATCCACGTCGTTATAACCAAACATCGGTTCAAACTGATCCGGGTACTCGCTCAGGCGCTCTGCAATATCGTTCATATGCTTAAAGCAGAGATCGATAAAACGGTTCATCTCACGATCGTTTTTCCAGCGCGGAATGTACTTCTCGCCGCCCCACACCGCCACCAGCCAGGCATCTGGCTCAACGACAACAGGACCGGAAAGCACTGCGGTAAGCATGCCGTCCAGTTCGGACACGTCAATCACGGACGCGTCATCATGACCGTAAGACATTAACGTCTCTTCAAGCCACGCCATTTCGCTTTCATTCAATGGGCCTTCAGTCATCGCTGACACTCCTGCAAAAGGAAACGATCCTAACACATAACTCACGCCTCTCCGGGCTGAAGTTTAGGTCTTTATTGCTGCAAAAACGTGCAAATCGTGACCTTTGCACAACTTATGGGCTTTATTGTTAACGATATGTGATCTCCGCTGTAATTTCTTCTCCTCCCGCAAGGCGGCATAACGCGGCGCTCTATACTCAAACATGTCGCAAGCTCGTCAATGGGTTAACCATTCTGGCAACGTTTTTGCTTAACGTTCTTCGCGCGCCTCTGCGCAGGGAAATCTCGCCGTAATATGCAGGATGCCGTCTGTATCTTGTTCGTTTAGTGCATTTTGTTCTTGCTCGTGTTTCGGATTGGCTGCGCCGTCGGGCGTTCGGGTTTACGCCGTGGTGCAAAAACCTCTTTGCTAAGGAACATAATAATGTCGCTGAAATTAATCAGAACTCCTCTTTCTCTTGTGTTGGCCGGTTGCCTGGTGACGGCGTTTTCCGCCCGGGCAGATATTGTGATTGGCGTGGCCGGGCCGTTCACGGGTCCGAATGCCACCTATGGCGATCAGTACTGGCACGGCGCAACGCAGGCCGCTGAAGACATTAATGCCGCAGGCGGCATTAACGGCGAGAAGATCAAACTGGTTCAGGGGGATGATGCCTGCGAGCCCAAGCAGGCCGTGGCCGTCGCCAACCGTTTAGTTGACCAGGATAAAGTCAACGCCGTGGTCGGCCATTTCTGCTCCTCTTCCACAATGCCCGCCTCCGAGGTGTATAGCGACGCGGGCATTATTGCGATTACCCCCGGCTCAACTAACCCGCTGATCACCGAACGCGGCATGAGCGACATGTTCCGCATGTGCGGACGCGATGACCAGCAGGGTCAGGTTGCCAGCGACTTCATCATCGACAAGCTGAAAGCCAAGCGCGTGGTAATTATTCACGATAAAGACACCTATGGTCAGGGTCTGGCTGACGCCACCAAAGCGGCGCTGGCGAAACGCGGGGTTCAGGATGTGATGTATGAGGGGTTATCTCGCGGTGAGAAAGACTTTAACGCGCTGGTGACCAAGATCGGCGCGCAAAAACCGGACGTCGTGTTCTTCGGTGGCTGTCACCCGGAAGCCGGTCCGCTGGTTCGCCAGATGCGTGAACAGGGCGTGCAGGCGAAATTCTTCTCCGGCGACTGTATTGTCAACGAAGAGATGGTGACCGCCGCGGGGGGCCCGCAATACACCAACGGCATTTACATGACCTTCGGTAAAGATCCGCGCCTTATCCCGGACGGTAAAGCGGTTATCGAGAAATTCCGCGCCGGTAAATTCGAGCCGGAAGGTTACACCCTTTACTCCTATGCCTCCGTACAGGCCATTGCCGCAGCCTTCAAGGCCACCGGCGGCAAGGACTCCGCCAAAGCCAGCGAGTGGCTGAAAGCCAATTCCGTCGACACGGTGATGGGCAAAAAAGCGTGGGACAGCAAGGGCGATCTGAAAGTGTCTGACTACGTGGTTTACCAGTGGGACGACAAAGGCAAATATAAGGAAGTGCAGTAACGGGACGGAGTCACGCTCAACGTCGGCGGGCCTGCCCGTCGGCGCGTAATAAACATCAGGCTGCGCGCATCGCGCAGCCTATAAAACGAGCGCGCTAAGATGAGTACATTCTTCCTGCAACAGTTAATCAATGGCTTAACGCTGGGCTCCGTCTACGGTTTAATCGCCATCGGCTACACCATGGTGTACGGCATTATCGGGATGATCAATTTCGCCCACGGCGAAGTGTATATGATTTCCGCCTATCTCTGCGCCATCGGCCTGGCGCTGCTCTCGTTCTTCGGTCTGCAGTCGTTCCCGCTGCTGATCCTCGGGACGCTGGTGTTCACCATCGTGGTAACCGGGGTGTACGGCTGGACCATCGAGCGTATCGCCTACAAGCCGCTGCGCAACTCCACGCGCCTGGCGCCGCTGATCTCCGCCATCGGGATGTCGCTTATCCTGCAAAACTACGCGCAGCTGAGCCAGGGTCCGCGCCAGCAAGGGGTGCCGACCATGCTGGACGGCGTGATTCGCCTGCATCTTGGCGACGGGTTCGTACAGATAACCTACACCAAAGTGTTTATTCTGATTGCCTCGTTTGCCGGCATGCTGGTGCTCACCTGGATTATCAACCATACCCGGCTGGGGCGGATGTGCCGCGCGGTACAGCAGGATCGTAAGATGGCCTCCATTCTGGGCATTAACACCGACCGGATTATTTCGCTGGTCTTTGTGATCGGCGCGGCGATGGCCGGTCTGGCAGGCGTGCTGATCACCATGAATTACGGCACCTTTGATTTCTACGTCGGGTTCGTGATCGGCATTAAAGCCTTTACCGCGGCGGTACTCGGCGGCATCGGCTCCCTCCCTGGCGCGATGCTCGGTGGCCTTATCCTGGGCGTGGCGGAAGCCCAGTTCTCGGGCATGGTGAACTCGGACTATAAAGATGTCTTTTCGTTCGGCCTGCTGGTCATGATCCTGATTTTCCGCCCCCAGGGGCTGCTTGGGCGCCCGATTGTGGCCAAAGTGTGAGGGAGAGAATGATGACATCACACGGTTTTTCACTTAAACGCTGCATGCTGGACGCGATTTTTTCCGGGCTGATTGCGCTGGTTATTTTCGGCCCCATTGCGGGCGTGGTGCTGGACGGTTACAGCTTTAACTTCGCCGGACAGCGGCTGGCCTGGATGGTCGGCATCGTCATGCTCGGGCGTTTTCTGCTGAGCGCCTTTTTAGGTACCGCCGCGGGCGCCCGTTTCCAGGCACGCTTCGAAGCCGATAGCGCGGGCGTATATGTCCGGCCACCGGAATACAAAAGCCGCATGCGCTGGATTATTCCTCTGGTAATTGCTCTTGCGATTTGCTTTCCGTTTGTCGCCACGAAATATGTGCTGACCGTCGCCATTCTCGGGCTGATCTACGTGCTTCTCGGTCTGGGGCTGAACATCGTCGTGGGTCTGGCCGGCCTGCTGGATCTGGGATATGTCGCGTTCTACGCAATTGGGGCGTACGGTCTGGCGCTGGGATACCAGTATCTCGGCTTAGGCTTCTGGAGCATGCTGCCGCTGGCGGCAATCATGGCCGCCGCCGCAGGCGCCCTGCTCGGTTTCCCGGTACTGCGCATGCACGGTGACTATCTGGCCATCGTCACACTCGGGTTCGGGGAGATCATTCGCCTGATACTGAACAACTGGCTGACCTTCACCGGCGGACCAAACGGCGTGTCGGCCCCTCCCCCCACCTTTTTCGGTCTGGAATTTGGGCGACGCGCGAAAGAAGGCGGCGTGCCCTTCCACGAGTTTTTCCACCTGACCTATAACCCGAACATGAAGTTTATTTTTATCTACGCGGTGCTGTTCCTGGTGGTGATGCTCGTGCTCTACATCAAGCACCGCCTGACGCGGATGCCGATTGGTCGGGCGTGGGAAGCACTGCGTGAAGACGAAATTGCCTGCCGCTCGATGGGGTTAAATCATGTTCTGGTTAAGCTGTCGGCCTTTACGCTGGGCGCATCGACCGCAGGGATTGCCGGGGTGTTCTTCGCCACCTATCAGGGGTTCGTGAACCCGACCTCCTTCACGTTCTTTGAATCTGCACTGATCCTCGCCATCGTGGTGCTGGGCGGTATGGGCTCGACGCTTGGCGTAGTGCTGGCCGCTTTTGTGCTCACCGTAACGCCGGAACTGCTGCGCAGTTTTGCCGAGTACCGCGTCCTGCTGTTTGGCATGCTCATGGTGGTGATGATGATCTGGCGTCCGCGCGGTTTGATCCGCATTAACCGCAGCGGGTTCGCCGTGCGTAAGGGTGTCGCACCATGAACGGAACGATATTACGCGTTGAACATCTGATGATGCACTTCGGCGGAATTAAGGCGCTAAATGACGTCAACCTGGACGTACAGCGTGGCTCAATTACCGCCCTTATTGGGCCAAACGGGGCGGGAAAAACAACCGTGTTTAACTGTCTGACGGGCTTCTACAGGGCCTCCGGCGGCAACATTTTATTTAATACCCGCCATAAAACGACCAACGTTATTCAGGTGCTCGGACAAAAATTCCAGCCGGGTGACTGGATTAACCCCGCGCAGTTCGGGCAGCGTCTGTTCTACAAAATGTTTGGCGGAACGCATCTGGTCAACCGCGCAGGGCTGGCCCGCACGTTTCAAAATATCCGTCTTTTTCGCGAGATGTCTGTCGTGGAAAACCTGCTGGTTGCGCAGCATATGCGCGTTAACCGCAATCTGCTCGCCGGGATCTTAAATACGCCGGCATACCGGCGGGCGGAAAGCGACGCCCTGGACAGGGCCTTCTACTGGCTGGAAGTGGTGGATCTGGTGGAGTGCGCCAATCGTCTGGCGGGAGAGATGTCGTACGGCCAGCAGCGGCGTCTGGAAATTGCGCGAGCAATGTGCACCGGCCCGGAAATGATCTGTCTGGATGAACCCGCCGCCGGACTTAACCCGGTTGAAACGCATAAGCTCAGCAGCATTATTCGCTTTCTGCGGGATCATCATGACATCACGGTATTACTGATTGAGCATGATATGGGGATGGTGATGGAGATTTCGGACGACATTATCGTGCTCGACCACGGGGATGTTATTGCCAGGGGAAAACCCGAGCAGATCCAGCATGATGAAAAGGTCATTGCCGCCTACCTGGGTACGGATGAAAGCGAGGTCAACCTATGAGCGAACCGCTGCTGGCATTTCGCGGGGTGGATGTGTTTTACGGCGTCATTCAGGCGCTTAAACAGGTTTCCCTCGAGGTCAATAAGGGTGAAACCGTGGCGCTGATTGGCGCAAACGGCGCGGGTAAATCGACATTGCTGATGTCCATCTTTGGCCAGCCCCGCATTCGCAGCGGACAGATCCTTTTCGGCGGTGAAGATATCAGCCATAAATCCACCCACTACGTCGCGTCCGGCGGCATCGCGCAGGCGCCGGAAGGCAGACGAATTTTCCCGGATATGACCGTTGAAGAGAACCTGCTGATGGGGACCATCCCCATCGGCAGCCAGTTTGCCGCTGAGGATATGCAAACCATGTTCGACCTGTTCCCGCGCCTCAAGGAGCGACGCAAGCAGCGCGCGATGACCATGTCCGGCGGAGAGCAGCAGATGCTGGCGATCGCCCGGGCGCTGATGAGCCGTCCGAAGCTGCTGCTGCTGGATGAACCGAGCCTCGGTCTGGCGCCGATTGTGGTGAAACAGATCTTCCAGACGCTGCGCGAGCTGGCCCGCAACGGCATGACCATCTTTCTGGTGGAGCAGAATGCGCATCACGCGCTGAAGCTTTCCGACCGCGGGTATGTGATGGTTAACGGGCAGATCCGGCTGAGCGGCAGCGGCGAGGAGCTGCTGGGAAATCAGGAGGTGAGGAAGGCGTATTTGGGCGGGGTTTGACTACACGATGTTCATGCGCCATCGAATCACCTTTATACTGTTTAACATCGGCGATTCAGCTGCCTTTCATGACGTGTGTCGCTGCGCTTCTTCTCCTCTAAGCCAAAACTATATCAATAAATCGCACTATTTATTGTAGGCCCGAGCAAGCGTAGCTCCAGCGGGAGGAACGCAAAAAGATACTTTGTCAGCAGTCTTAAGCTCCCCTTTTTGGGATATCACAACAATGCTTTCCTTGAAAAAGGATAAAATAATTTACTCGCGTAAATCCTTTTTATAGGCAATAAGCGTCCTTATGCGATAAAGTAATAAGGTGAAAACCTCACATTACTTACACAGCAAAACTATTAGCTAACAGGTGATTACATGAAGAAATTTATTAAATGGATTTTCTATATCTTTATTGCTTTGATGGTTCTGGGATATATCGTCGGTAAAAACGACAAATCTGAAGCAGGCGCGACTTCGTCTTCTGCATCAGTTGCGGATACGCAAGAGTCAGTACCGCAAAAAGAAGTGTTTACAACCTCCGCAAGGCAGCTTTTTAAAGCTTATGAAGAAAATGAAGTTGCAACCGATGAAAACATGAAAGGTAAGCTCGTCGCAGTCAAGGGGGTTGTTCAGTCCATTGATAAAGATTTTACAGACTCAATTATCATCGGCTTACAAACAGACAACCAGTTCATGCCTGCACGAATGGAGATGGAAAACTCAGAAAAGGCTACTGCTGCAGCAATGAAAAAAGGACAGCAGGTCACTGTTATTTGTAAAAAAATGATCCGAGTAATGGGTGCTCCTTCTGGACGAGATTGTTTATTCGCAAAATAACGAATCGGGAGGGTTGCCCTCCCATTCCATTCCCCCGATCCATCCTGTCGCCAACATCATGCCACTTATCCATACCTGATATGCTTATATAATACCCTTATTCCACACGCCAATCGCGTTGCAGTATCGGGGTAACATAAAGATATGTAGACGCGACGATGTAATCGCCTGGCTGTACTTGCGAAAAGCTGGAATAATAATCGGAGAGCGAAATCAGAAAATAAAAAAACCACCTTTCGGTGGTTTATACGACACTGCTTATTGCTTTGATTATTCTTTGTTTCCCATGGTAGCCGGAGTGGGACTTGAACCCACACAGCGCGAACGCCGAGGGATTTTAAATCCCTTGTGTCTACCGATTCCACCATCCGGCCAGGGAAGAAAGTGGAGGCGCGTTCCGGAGTCGAACCGGACTAGACGGATTTGCAATCCGCTACATAACCGCTTTGCTAACGCGCCGTAAAACTTTTCAAACTGACACCCGCTACTGCGCATGTCTTTAATCTGGAGCGGGAAACGAGACTCGAACTCGCGACCCCGACCTTGGCAAGGTCGTGCTCTACCAACTGAGCTATTCCCGCATGTCATCAAGTAAACATCTAACCACTTGATTTCATTATCGTCCGGCTTGCTGTGCCGCCGTTCGATGCGTTGCATTCTACTGATATGACGTTATGAGTCAACGTTATTTTTTGCATCCCTGGATCGTTTGCTGAAAATTACGGCGAAACGATCACTGATCAAGCAAATCCCCGCGCGCAGCGTTCAAATATTGCAGCATGGACCACAGCGTCAGCACTGCCGCCACCCACAGCAGACCAATTCCCGCCCATTCAACCCAGGCGTTCGGACGCCAGAGCATCCAGACCAGCGCCGCCATCTGCGCCGTCGTTTTGACTTTACCAATCCACGAGACCGCCACGCTGCTGCGTTTCCCCAGTTCCGCCATCCACTCGCGCAGCGCAGAGATAATGATCTCGCGGCCGATCATGGTTGCCGCGGGCAGCGTCACCCACCAGGTATGATAGTGCTCGGCTACCAGCACCATGGCGATAGCGACCATCACTTTGTCTGCCACCGGATCGAGGAAGGCACCGAAACGGGTGCTTTGATTCCAGCGGCGCGCCAGATAGCCATCAAACCAGTCGGTGACCGCTGCGATAAGGAAGATCAATGCGCAGGCGAAAGGTGCCCAGACGACCGGCAGGTAAAATGCCAGTACAAAGAACGGGAT
This sequence comes from Enterobacter asburiae, assembly GCF_007035645.1. Lineage (NCBI taxonomy): Bacteria > Pseudomonadati > Pseudomonadota > Gammaproteobacteria > Enterobacterales > Enterobacteriaceae > Enterobacter > Enterobacter asburiae. Next base: position 1,692,236 of record NZ_AP019632.1, on the reverse strand, counting down.
GAGTACGACACGGAAGAGAGTGAGCAACGTAGGGATATTAAATTGCATAATGACGGTAACTGTTTGTTGTCAGTAAAATTTAGCTCTATGTTGCTACAGAGCCCTCAATGTTTCAACGAGTAGTAGATCTTTTCTGCCAGGCCTTGCGAAATACCCGGCACTTTTGCAATTTCCTCCATGCTGGCGTTGAGTAATCCTTGCAATCCGCCCATATATTTCAGCAGCATCTGGCGACGTTTTGGCCCCACGCCTTCGATCGTTTCCAGGCTACTGGTATTTTTCACCTTCGCCCGTTTTTTGCGGTGACCGCTGATGGCATGATCGTGTGATTCATCGCGAATATGCTGGATGACGTGCAGCGCCGGGGAGTCCGGCGGCAGGCTGAAGCCCTCGCCTTCCGGCTCGAAGAACAATGTCTCCAGACCGGCCTTACGATCGGCCCCTTTTGCGACCCCCAGCAGCAGCGGATGGTTTTTATCCCAGCTGACATCAAGCGATTCAAATACCGCTTTCGCCTGGCCGAGCTGCCCTTTCCCGCCGTCAATCAGGATCACATCCGGAATTTTGCTCTCTTCTATGGCTTTACCATAGCGACGACGCAGCACCTGATTCATGGCCGCATAGTCATCGCCCGGCGTGATCCCGGTGATGTTGTAGCGGCGATACTCGGCGCGCAGTGGGCCATTCGCATCAAAAACCACGCAGGAGGCCACCGTCTGTTCTCCCATTGTGTGACTGATGTCGAAACACTCCATCCGTTTCACTTCCGGAAGCTTCAGCAGCGTCGCCAGGGCCGTTAAACGCTGGTTGACCGTCGACTGCTGCGACAGCTTAGTGGTGAGTGCCGTCGCCGCGTTGGTTCGCGCCAGCTTCAGATAACGCGCGCGATCGCCGCGCGGTTTAGTTTGTACATTCACCCGACGGCCCGCCAGTTCAGAGAGCGAATCGGCCAGCAGGGTTTTATCGTCAAGATTAAAATCGAGCAGGATCTCAGAAGGCAGCGTGCGCATCTGGCTCCCCTGCAGGTAGAACTGGCCTACAAAGGTTTCCACCACTTCACCCAGTTCAGTACCGCCGGGCACTTTCGGGAAATAGCTGCGGCTGCCGAGCACTTTGCCCTGGCGAATAAACAGCACGTGCACGCAGGCCATCCCGGCGTCAAAGGCTACGCCGATGACGTCGAGATCGTCACCGGTATTCGAGACAAACTGTTTCTCAGTGACTCTGCGCACCGCCTGGATTTGGTCGCGGATACGCGCGGCCTCTTCGAACTCGAGTGCGGCACTGGCTTTTTCCATCCGCGCGATCAGCTGCGTTAAGACCTGATCGTCTTTTCCGGCTAAGAACAGGCGCACATAATCCACCTGCTGGGCATACTCTTCTTCACTTACCAGCCCTTCCACGCAAGGCCCCAGGCAGCGTCCAATCTGGTACTGCAGGCACGGGCGCGAGCGGTTACGGTAAACGCTGTTTTCACACTGGCGGATAGGGAAGATTTTTTGCAGCAGCGCCAGCGTTTCACGCACGGCATAGCCGTTAGGGAACGGCCCGAAGTATTCGCCCTTGGCGTGTTTTGCACCGCGGTGCATCGCGAGGCGCGGATGGGTATCGCCGCTCAGAAAAATAAACGGGTAGGACTTATCATCACGCAACAGAACGTTATAGCGCGGCTGGTAGAGCTTTATATAGTTGTGCTCAAGCAGCAGCGCTTCTGTCTCGGTGTGCGTGACGGTGACATCAATATTCTGAATGAGTGAGACCAGCGCTTCGGTCTTACGGGAGGCCAGGTTACTGCGAAAATAGCTGGAGAGGCGTTTTTTAAGATCTTTTGCCTTCCCCACGTAGATAACCGTACCGCCAGCGTCATACATGCGATAGACGCCAGGCTGGCTGGTTACGGTTTTCAGAAATGCTTTTGAATCGAACACATCACTCACTGACTTAACAACGTCTCCGCATTACACAAACCGTGCCGGATGGCCAGGTGCGTCAGTTCAACGTCGCCATGAATGTTCAGTTTACTGAACATCCGGTAACGATAGCTGTTCACCGTTTTCGGGCTGAGATTCAGCTGCTCCGAGATCTCATTCACCTTCTGACCTTTGGTGATCATCAGCATAATCTGCAATTCACGCTCGGACAAACTGGCAAACGGTGATTCGGTTTTCTCGGGCTCGATCTGACTCAGCGCCATCTGCTGGGCAATGTCGGACGCTATGTAGCGCTGTCCGGCAAACACGGAACGGATCGCATTGACGACTTCCTGCGGCGCAGCACCTTTACTCAGGTAGCCCGCTGCGCCCGCCTGCATCACTTTCGCGGGCAGTGGGTTTTCGGTATGCACGGTCAGCATGATGACTTTTGTATCAACAAAGGTACGCGCGATTTTGCGTGTTGCTTCAAGGCCACCGATACCGGGCATGTTCATATCCATCAGTACCACATCGGCCGAGTTTGTGCGGCACCATTTTACCGCATCTTCGCCGCAGCACGCCTCACCGGCAACCTTAATACCTTTAATATCTTCAAGAATGCGTCGTATCCCTGCGCGCACCAGTTCGTGGTCATCAACAAGAAGGACGTTGATCAAAGGAAATGTCTCCAGAATAGGGATAACGCTACTGAGTGATAATTTGGTTTATATTAACGGTTTTCCTCGCAAGATTAAAACGTTAAAAAACCGGCTATTCGATTTTGCTCTCGTTTTTGGAAATTAGGCTGTACAGTCCGTGGAAAGAGAGACCATGCATTCAGGGCTTTTGCAGCTTTTTTTAAGCATCTGTATTCAAAAAGTTACAAAAAACTTGCAGGCTTTTCCTGCAAAAAAACAGATCTCAAATTTTTGTAACAATAATTAACGGCAAGCGAACCGGGCATAAACAATTAATAGACTTTAACGGCGGTTTAGTTTACCGGTACGTTCTGTTTACGCAATTAAACATCAACGTAAAAGTACGAAAAACAACCGCTGCATTTTTTGCTGCAGCTTGTGGTATACTCCGCCGCCTTGACTTTCGTCGTCGCGCTTTAGCGCCGTTAAATAATGAGGAAAATAAATGAGCACACCTGAATTTGCCACTGCGGAGAATAACCAGGAACTGGCACAGGAAGTAAACTGCCTGAAAGCACTGCTGACGCTGATGCTGCAGGCGATGGGCCAGGCGGATGCCGGTCGTGTGATCATTAAAATGGAAAAACAAATCGCGGAGATGGAAGACCAGGCTGAATCTGCGGTATTTGCTAACACCGTTAAGCAAATCAAACAAGCCTACCGCCAGTAACAAAAAACGGCTGGATGCAGTGCATTCAGCCGTTTGCTCGTCTGTCACGCAGAACGTATTATCCCGTCAGATCAGTCCCGTTGCCGCCGCGTAGCACGCAATCTGGGTTTTGTTAGGCGCGTTGAATTTCTTCTGCATATTTTTCTGATGGAAGTTAACGGTATTCTCTGAGATAGAGAGAATGATCGCTATTTCCGCTGACGTCTTCCCTTCCGCAGTCCATTTCAGAATTTCGCGCTCGCGTTTGCTGAATTTCATTTCAGGTGGCATGACCATCTCATCTTCAAAACGCACCAGAGAAGTTAAGGCCATTTGCACCAGCATTTGCAGCCGCAGTTCTATTTCCTCATGGGCAAACGGCCCTTCCAGTGCACTAGTACGGGAAACAGACAGGAAGCCAAGCGCATGATTAGGCAGCATCAGGCACTGCGTTATTCCCGCGCGTAAACCGTGGTCCTGGGCGCTATGCCATAATTCCTGCGCCTCGGCAAATAATGCGTCTGTCCAGGGCAAATGACCCTGGATGAAATTTTCCGCTTTTAAAACCGGATCGATAGCGAAATAGTTCGCGGATTGATATTGCGCCATCCACGGCTTTGGATAAGTGGTCTGCAAAGAGATTTTAGGGCGCGTAAAGGGCACGGGATGTCGCACGCAGAGCGCGTAATAATCGAATTCCAGCGCCTGAGTTTGCCGCTCTAGCTCTCGATATACCTCATCGGTATTCGTCAATTCCCGAAACCGGAGGGAGCAATCCCGTCGCCAGGTGAAAAAGTCTGAATCCTTCATACTTACTAAATGAAGCCTCTGAAAAGATAATCATTATTATGGTGAATATAACCTAACACATAAAACTTTTTTCTAACTACAAAATATCGGCATTAGCACAATTAACTTTACTATTGATAAGGTTTATCCGGGCCGGATGGAATAAAAAAACAAACGACTGCCCCCGAAGGGAGAATAATTTGCTCCAGCCTAAATTTCTGGAGCAAATTAGTGCAAAAATGCTACTGCATCAGGAATTTTTCAAGGAACTGACGGGTTCGCGGCTGCTGAGGATTAGCGAACAGGCTTTTCGCCGGCCCCTGCTCCACAATCCGCCCCTGATCCATGAAGATGGCTCTGTCAGCCACATCGCGTGCAAAGCTCATTTCATGCGTCACGATCACCATCGTCCGTTTTTCCTGCGCCAGCTGGCGAATGGTGTTCAGCACTTCACCCACCAGTTCCGGATCGAGCGCAGAGGTCGGTTCATCAAAAAGGATCACGTCAGGGCGCATAGCCAGCGCGCGCGCTATCGCCACGCGCTGCTGTTGCCCGCCAGACAGACGGCGCGGATAGCTGGTCTCTTTCCCCGCGAGCCCGACTTTAGCGAGCAGTTCGCGCGCGCGCGCCGTCGCTTCCTCTTTCGATTCACCTTTTACAATGACCGGTCCTTCAATAATGTTCTCCAGCACCGTACGGTGCGGGAAGAGATTAAAGCTCTGGAAAACGAAGCCGACATGCTGGCGCAGGCGGCGAATTAACCCTTTCTGTTGGCTAATGGATTTCCCGGTATCAATCGTTATCTCCCCTACCCGAATAGTGCCGCCTTCCGGCTGTTCAAGCAGGTTAATACTGCGCAGCAGCGTCGTTTTTCCCGAACCGCTTGGTCCGATAATCGCCACCACTTCACCCTGCTCGACTTCAAGATCGATCCCGTGGAGCACCGTTTGACCGTGGAATTTTTTCACCAGGTTTTTGACGTCGATAGCACTCATTTTGGATCACGCTCCTGGCGGTTAAGCTGGTTTTCGAAGTAGTTTTGCAGAGCAGACAGCACCGTCGCCATCACCCAGTAAATCAGCGAGGCGGCCAGATACATGGTAAAGACCTCAAGCGTGCGCGAAGTAATGAGCTGCGCCTGACGGAACAGCTCCGGTACCTGAATCGTTGCCGCCAGGGACGTATCTTTCACCAGGCTAATGAAGCTGTTGCTGAGCGGTGGAAGCGCCACGCGCGCAGCCTGCGGCAGAATGGCCCGACGCAGCGTCTGCCATGGCGTCATCCCGATACTGGCCGCCGCCTCCCACTGCCCTTTGTCAATGGAGGAGATCGCCGCTCGCAGGGTTTCTGACGTGTACGCCGCGGTATTGAGCGACAGACCAATCATCGCTGCGGGGATCGGATCCAGCTCGATACCAAACTGCGGCAAGCCGTAGTAGATCATAAAGAGCTGGGCGATAAGCGGCGTGCCGCGAAATACGGAAATATAAAAGCGCGCCAGCCAGCGTACCGGCAGGATGGGTGACATGCGCATTAATGCCAGCACAAATCCCAGCACCAGCCCGAAGAACATCCCGCCGATACTGAGCTGTAACGTAAATACCGCACCTTTCAGCAGATACGGCAGAGAATCAATAACCAGCTGAATACTTTCTTGCATTATTATTTTTCGACCTGATTTTTAGACATGAGGATGGTAGGCAAACAGCGCAGGCGCCCCGCCGGTATGGACAAATAAAATCGGCCCTTCATCCTTAAAGCGTTTCTGCGCAATGCCGTCAATCAGTCCGGCCATCGCTTTGCCGGTATAGACCGGATCGAGCAGTATCCCCTCGAGGCGCGCCAGCAGCTTCACCGCCTCCATGCCCTCTTCGTTAGGCGTGCCGTAACCAGGCGCAAAATAGTCGTCCCAGAGCAGAATATCGGCCCTGGCCTTCAGCTCCAGCTGCGCGGCTACCGCCTGCTGTAAAGTGACCACCTTCGGCTTCTGATCCGCGACGCTGCGGGATACCGTCACGCCAATCAGCTCGACGTCCGGCAGCAGTTGTTCGAGCCCCACCGCCAGCCCGGCGTGCGTGCCCGCGCTGCCGGACGCGACAACCACGGAGGAAAGGCTTACCGCGCCCTCGCACTGCTGCGCGATTTCCAGCGCACTTTCCACATACCCCAGCGCGCCCAGCGCGTTCGAACCGCCGACGGGGACAACGTAGGGGCGGAACCCCTGCGCTTCCAGACGCGTCGCCAGCTCGTCGAGCTGGGCGGTCGGGTCGGTCAACGCCTCCACCATTTCGACCTGCACGTTAAACAGATCCAGCAGCAGGCGGTTACCGTTGGTAAGATAGTTTTCTGCCCGCGTGCCAATCGGGTTTTCCAGCAATGCCACGCAGTGGAGCCCGAGCTTTGCCGCCACTGCCGCCGTCTGACGAACGTGGTTGGACTGGATAGCTCCGGCGGTAATGAGCGTATCCGCGCCTTCGCGCAGTGCGTCAGCCGCCAGAAACTCCAGCTTGCGCAGCTTATTGCCCCCCATCGCCATCGGCGTCACGTCGTCACGCTTGATAAAAATATCGCGCCCTAAATAATCAGAAAATCGCGGCAGGTACTCCAGCGGCGTCGGCGCGCCGATGAACTCCAGGCGGGGAAAGCGCGTTAAATTCTGTAGTGACATGGGTTCTCCGGTAACTCTGACAAAATGTGATATTTTTCATTATGCACGCAGACGCGAAAGAAATAAAAAAGGCGCTTTTAAAAGCGCCTTTTTTTACGTCAAAGACTTATTTGGTGACGTCTGCACCGAACCACTTCTCGGAGAGCGCCTTCAGGCTGCCGTCTTTTTGCATGTCAGCAATCGCGGAATCAATCGCTTTGACCAGGTCTTCGTTACCTTTACGAACGGCAACGCCTGATTCCTGACGAGAGAACGCATCACCCGCTACCGCCAGGGTATTGTTGGTTTTCTTCACCAGATCCAGCGCTGCCAGGCGGTCAACCAGAATGGCGTCGATACGGCCCACGCGCAAATCCTGGTATTTCGTCGGGTCATCATCATAGGTGCGGATATCCACGCCCTGCACGTTCTGGCGCAGCCACTCTTCGTAGTTGGTACCCAGACCGACACCGACTTTCTTCCCTTTCAGGTCCGCGGCAGTTTTAATTCCGCCTTCGTTGCCTTTCTTCACCAGCGCCTGAATACCGGACACGGTGTACGGCGTAGAGAAGTCATATTTCTTCTTACGCTCGTCAGAAATGGTCACCTGATTAATCACCACATCAATACGTTTGGAATCCAGCGACGCCAGCATACCGTCCCATTTGGTCGGTTTCAGTGACGCTTTAACGCCGAGGTGCTTCGCCAGCTCTTCAGCAAACTCCACTTCAAAACCGGTCAGCTTACCGTCATCGCCCTGGAAGCTGAACGGAGGATAGGTTCCTTCCAGCCCGACCAGCAGCGTACCGCGCTCTTTTACTTTATTCAGCAGGTTTTCTGCGGCGAACGTTTTCACGCTCATGCCCGCAACCAGCGCAACGGCCATAACACCCATCAGCGCCTGACGACCCAGAAGTGCAAATTTCATAAATACCCCGATATAGTGGAATTTTTACGTAGTGTAGAGAAATCGCCTGCAACGTCAAAGGCGACTGCGCTACATCTTATTCTTTTTTAATATATATCAGAAGTTGTTCCGGCGTGGGCTTTCTGCTTTATGGCACCCGGCATTTGTACCTTGTATTGAGCATACTTGCGCAGCGCAATTCGGTAGTTGTTGGTGCTGGTCGCAGGCAGCCACGGCTCCAGATTTTCATCCAGATAACCGGTTTTCAGCAGATCGCGAGAAATGTTGTTTACGGTCAGATGTTGCCCAAGGCGGCGCAGGCGAACGACATATTCGCGAACGGTGCCGTGGCTCATCTCCGTTTGTTCAAACAGGAACTGCTTGAAGCCGATAATATCGAAGAAGTCGCTTTGCTCTTTGCAGTGGAGATCCCCACAGAAACGGCAAAGCGCCACCCACTCTTTTTGCTCTTCGAGCCATGCTGCTTCGTCCATCAACGTGTCGAGACGCGAAATCGCAATCTTATTGACGATTTCGCCCCGGCGAACCAGCGTGATACGATCGAGTAACTTGTTACAGTGGGCGCAATGCGTCTGGCTGTGTTTAAAGTCTTTCAGGTAGCGGCTTAAAGGCCGTCTTTTAGATTGCTGCACCGTCATGATAACTCCTGGTTGTCAATACGTTGTGCGGCATTTTTAAGGTGAATCAATCACCTATAACTTACCCAGCTTGGTTCGTAAGCGTTTAATGGCCTGGCTGTGCAGCTGGCTCACCCGCGACTCTCCCACCTCCAGAACAGCGCCAATCTCTTTGAGGTTAAGCTCTTCCTGGTAATAAAGGGTCAATACCAGCTGTTCGCGTTCAGGCAGAGCTTCAATAGCCTCCATGACGCGCTGGCGTAAATTCCCTTCCATTAAATGGTGTAACGGGTTTTCATGCTGGTGCTCGTCCGTCACCAGCTCGATGCTATCGCCATGCTCTTCGCGCCACTCGTCATAAGAGAAGAGTTGGCTATTATTGGTATCGAGCAACATCTGACGATACTCTTCAACAGCAATGCCAAGACGCTCCGCCACTTCGGTTTCCGTTGCGTTACGTCCCAGTTCCTGTTCCAGCTGCCCCATCGCATGCGCCACTTCGCGCGCGTTGCGGCGAACACTGCGCGGCACCCAGTCGCGGCTGCGCAGCTCGTCCAGCATCGCACCACGAATACGCTGAACTGCGTAAGTCGTAAATGCCGTTCCTTGCAGAGCGTCGTATCGGTCAACTGCATTCAATAACCCGATACCGCCCGCCTGTAGCAGATCGTCGAGTTCCACGCTCGCCGGCAAGCGCACCTGGAGGCGCAATGCTTCGTGACGCACCAGCGGGACATAACGCTGCCACAGCGAGTGTTTATCCATTACACCTTCAGCGGTATAGAGTGAATTCACGATAAACAGCCCTGCGTTAGTTGAGTTATCGGCATGATTATCCGATTCTGCAGGGCGTTCAATTGGATGAAAAAGGGGGATAAAGTGAGGTTATTCTGAGGTTGCCCACAACAGGGGCAACTTTTCTGGCTAAATTAACAGTTGTAACAATGAAAGATCGTCGCCCAGTTTGACGCTATCTATATGTTGATGAAAGAGCTTTCCCGCTTCCTGATTATGCTGGCTAAGGGAGTGGAAGCTGTAAATAACATCAATAATATTATCTTGTTCAATTTTCCCCGCCACGATCGCCTGACCGGCAAGTAACGTTTTAAGGAAATAGAACTCCGCAACGATTAAATAAAGGTTATTCAACATGCTGCGGCCATTGTTCTGCGGGAAGCCCTGCTCCCAGAGTTTGTATTTAAAAAAGTTCTTAAACAAATGGTCATTGGTCGCCAGGTAACTGCCCGCCACATCGCGCCAGACGGACTCGATGTTCTCCATGACTTTCTCTGCCGGCACAGTGTCACCCGCAGACTCAAATTGTTGATAAAGCTGAGAAAAATAACGATTCAACACGGCGCCGCCGCGGCTGGCTGTTTTCTTCGTAAAGAAACTCTGGATGAGCGAAATTAATGCGAATTTCAGTCTGTAGTTCTGATTAAATCCGCCTAATTCCGTTTTGATTTTACCGCTCACCAGTTCGTTAACCAGCGAGAAATAGACCGTTTCGAGCGTGCCGATATTCTCTTCGAGATTATCGAGCTTTTCAGCCACCATGAGGAATTTCACCACGGCGTAAACCTGTTCTTCAACGCTGACGCCCTCAACGCTGAAAATATTCTGGCAGAAGAGATTGATGACCTTTGCCTTCAAATCAATCATCGGCGCATTATTGACGTCCTGCTGAACAATGACAGATTCCATCAACGACATAGACTCCCGATCGTTCAACAGAAGTCGGGTCACTTCCGGACACGAGAGGTTCAGCGATTTTTCGATTTCATTTTTATAGACCCGGTTTGTCCGCGGGAACGACGTACAGGTTGGGCTTAAGGCCTGGATGCCCATGGCGCTATGAACAGAACAGAGTTTTTCCGTATCCATAAACGGGCAGTTTTTACTTTCCGTATGGAAAATCACTTCACCCCAGTGGTCATAGTTTTTTTTGGTGACTTTTATCGCCGTTTTCGCCGTCTGACGAATAGCGGCATTTTTACTGTTCAGATAGCGATTAACGGAGGATTTATCAAACGCGATGGTCCAGCCCTGACAACAATGTTCACGGCATTCCCCACCGACACATGAAAAATCTGCGACCAGCTTTGGTTGAGTGACACTGATTTGTTTCACAGGCGGATTCTCAAATAGCAGAGATAAAAAAACCCCGCCGAAGCGGGGTTTCACGCGTAAAATTAACGCAGCAGAGACAGAACGGTCTGTGGAACCTGGTTTGCCTGAGACAGAACAGAAGTACCAGCCTGCTGCAGGATCTGCGCGCGGGACATGTTGGAAACTTCAGTTGCGTAGTCAGCGTCCTGGATACGGGACTGAGCAGCAGACAGGTTGTTAGAGGTGTTGTTCAGGTTGTTGATTGCAGAAGTGAAGCGGTTCTGCACAGCACCCAGACCGGAACGAGCGGTATCAACTTTAGCAATAGCTTTGTCGATGGTGTCCAGGTCAGTAGCGGTCATTGCTGTCAGGTCGATAGCGTTCACGCCCAGAGTAGTGGTGTCAGCTTTAGCACCGCTCAGGTCCAGATCGATGGTGTCGCCGTCGTTTACGCCAACCTGAATTTTAACTTTACCAGCAGTACCAGCAGTGCCGTCCAGCAGTTTGATGCCGTTGAAGTCAGTTTTGCCTGCAACGCGGTTGATTTCAGCCAGACGCGCTTTAACTTCATCCTGCAGGGATGACAGGTCAGATGCGCTGTTGGTGCCGTTGCTTGCCTGAACAGCCAGTTCACGGACACGCTGCAAGTTGCTGTTGATTTCGTTCAGGGAACCTTCAGCAGTCTGCGCCATGGAGATACCGTCGTTGGCGTTACGTGCAGCCTGGGTCATCCCTTTGATCTGAGCGGTCATGCGGTTTGCAATCGCCTGGCCAGCAGCATCGTCTTTCGCGCTGTTAATACGCAGACCTGAAGACAGACGCTCGATAGCAGTGCCCAGAGAAGACTGAGATTTGTTCAGGTTGTTCTGAGTGGTCAGGGACATCAGGTTAGTATTGATAACTGCCATAATTTTGTTTCCTTCAAAAATTGGGTTTTAGGTCCGGTGCCTAACACTCACAGCGTCTCTCACCGTCAACAAGGTTATCGACGGGTCCCCAAAAGACTTTAGAATCAATTTTTAAAAAAATACAAGCTACTGATTATTAATCATTTTATTTTTAGAAAATCAATTACGGTCAGCCAGAGGCTTATTATTTGCGCTTTTTTAACGCGCAAAGAGATGGCAAAAAAGGCACACACTTAATCGTGTTTTTAATGCACTGATAATGTCCCTAAAGTGCAATCCATTCATTTACCCCGCCAGAACGCGTCTATTCTTCGGATTATTTTTTTCTCACCATCGTAAACTTTTACGTTGAGAGGCCGATAAGAGTCCTGAACTACTTTCGTATTTTAAGGAAAATATGCATGGCTACTATCAGTAACCTCGGGATAGGTTCTGCAGGACTCGGGGATTTATATAATCAGTTGGAAGCGGCAGAGAAAACCAAGCTGACGACGATTACTTCCCAGCAATCAACGTATAACGCACAGTTAAGCGCTTACGGCAAACTGCAGAGCGCCATGACATCGCTGCAGACTGCCACCGCTGCACTGGGTAAAGCAACCACCTGGAACTCAACGTCCGTTAGCAGCACCAACACGGCCTTTACCGCCACGACAACGGCAGACGCGTCCGTGGGTTCCTTTGTTGTCAACGTCAACCAGGTTGCAAAGGCACAGGCACTCACTACCGGCTCTTATGCAAACAACACGGATCTGCTGGGCGATACGACAGGTACAACGCGTAAAATCACCATCACCCAGCCGGGCACGAAAACGCCTTTAGAGGTCACCCTGGCGGATGGCGATACGTCGCTGGCCGGGATCGCGAGCGCCATTAATAAAGCGAACGGCAACGTCACCGCCAGCGTCATTAAAGCGAAAGACGGTGATTACCGCCTGATGCTGTCATCTAAAACCACCGGTACGGATGGTGCGATGACCATCAACGTTACCGGCGACGCCAAGCTGCAAGGCGCCATTGGTTATGATTCAACCACCAAAACGGGCGCGCTGACGGTGAACACCGGAGCTCAAAACGCAATTGTGGTAGTGAACAGCATTTCGATTGAGCGCCAGACGAATACCATTACCGATGCCCTGCCTGGCGTGACTTTCTCGCTGAAAGCAGAAAGCAAGGCAGATGAAACATTGGAGGTGACTCGCGCAACGGATGCGAACCAGAAGGCGATCACCGACTGGGTCACGGCGTATAACTCGCTGCAGTCCACCATTAACAGCCTGACGAAGTATGTTCCGGTTGATGCAGGCGCCGGCAGCCAGTCTACCAGCAACGGTGCGCTGGTCGGTGATGCGAACGTGCGCGGGGTTCAGTCCCAGCTGCGCGGCCTGCTGACCGAAGTGCAGGCCGGCTCCATTCAGATCATGGCCCAGTTGGGGATCACCCAGGATCCGGTGAAAGGCTCGGACGGTACCGTCGGTAACCTGAAAGTCGACACCGATAAGCTGAAAAAAGCGCTGACCGACAACCCGAACGCCGTACAGCAGTATTTTGTCGGTGACGGAAAGAAAACCGGTATGGCGACCCAGATGAACAACACGCTGACCACCATGCTCAGCACCAGTACCGGCAGCGCCGGGGTGATCCAGAACGCGAAAGACGGGATCAACAAAACGCTGAAAACGCTGGGCGAACGTTACGATGCCATGGATGCTCAAATTGAAGCCACCATGGCGCGTTACAAAACCCAGTTCACCAGTCTGGACGTATTAGTCACCAAAATGACCAGTACAGCCAACTACCTGACCCAACAGTTCTCACAAAAGTAGTCGTAGCCTTCAGGAGTGGATATGTATAAGACCTCTGGTGTTCAATCCTATCAGCAGATAGGAGTAGAAAGCGCAGTCATGAATGCCAGTCCACACCAGCTGATTGTCATGTTGTTCGACGGGGCGCATAGCGCCCTTGTTCGCGCGCGTTTGTTCATGGAAGCCGGACAAATTCGAGAGAAAGGCGAAGCCTTATCCAAGGCCATCAACATCATCGACAACGGTTTGAAAGCAGGACTGAACATGGAGGTTGAGAGCGAATTGTCCGGTAATCTTGCCTCCTTGTATGAATATATGGTTCGACGTTTGTTGCTGGCGAATGTCAGTAACGACGTAGACGCAATTGTTGAAGTCGAGGGTTTATTAAACAACATTGCGGATGCGTGGAAGCAAATCGGCCCCAATGCGTCCTCTATTTCAGGATAATTTTGATGAATAATCCCAGCGCTGCGCTTAGCCACTGGCAGGCGTTACATGCTCAGAGCATTGCTATGCTAAATCTCGCACATTCTGGTCAATGGGATGCGCTTATCGAGCAGGAAATGCATTACGTTCAACTGGTGGAAAAAATTTCGCAGACACCCATCATGTCATGCCCTCCGGCTCAGGTTGAGCAAGCGCGTGCGCTGCTGGAAATGATCCTTGAAAATGAGAATGCGCTAAAGGCACTGCTGAAAGTCCGGATGGACGAACTGCGCAATCTGATTGATCAAACCGGTAAACAGCAATCCATCACGTCTACCTATGGAAAGCTGTCAGGGAATATTCTTTATCCAGAAAGTTTTACCCGCGACACACAACTATGATTTCTTCATCCATACTCCAGAAGTCTGCCAATGGCTTCTGGAGCAAGGATGATGAAAAACCCCACCCTGTTACAATGTTTTCACTGGTACTACCCTGCTGGCGGTGAATTGTGGCGAGAGGTCACGGCGTTAGCTCCCAATCTTAACGAAATCGGCATCAACATGATCTGGCTGCCGCCCGCCTGTAAAGGGGCATCCGGCGGGTATTCTGTCGGCTATGACACCTATGACCTGTTCGATCTTGGCGAATTTGACCAGAAAGGCAGTATCGCCACGAAATACGGCGACAAGGCGCAGCTGCTGGAGGCTATTGATGCCCTTAAAAGCAACGACATTGCCGTTCTGCTGGACGTGGTGGTCAACCACAAAATGGGCGCCGATGAAAAAGAGCCCGTGCGCGTTCAGCGCGTGAACGAACAGGACCGCACGCAAATCGATGACGAGGTAATTGAATGCGAAGCCTGGACTCGCTACACCTTCCCAGCCCGGGCCGGGCAGTACTCACAGTTTATCTGGGACTACAAATGCTTCAGCGGCGTCGACCATATTGAAAACCCCGATGAAGATGGCATCTTTAAAATCGTCAACGACTACACCGGCGAAGGCTGGAACGATCAGGTTGATGATGAGATGGGCAACTTCGACTACCTGATGGGCGAAAATATCGACTTTCGCAATCACGCCGTGACCGAGGAGATCAAATACTGGGCCCGCTGGGTCATGGAACAGACGCGCTGCGACGGTTTTCGTCTGGACGCCGTCAAGCATATTCCCGCCTGGTTTTACAAGGAGTGGATTGAGCACGTCCAGGAAGTCGCCGACCAGCCGCTGTTTATCGTGGCGGAATACTGGTCCCATGAGGTGGATAAACTTCAGGCCTATATCGACCAGGTCGAAGGCAAAACCATGCTGTTTGATGCCCCTCTGCAGATGAAATTCCACGAGGCGTCACGTCAGGGCCGGGATTACGACATGAGCCAAATCTTCACCGGTACCCTGGTGGAAGCCGATCCGTTTCATGCGGTCACCCTCGTCGCGAACCACGACACCCAGCCTTTGCAGGCGCTGGAAGCACCGGTCGAAGCCTGGTTTAAACCGCTGGCGTACGCGCTGATCCTGCTGCGGGAAAATGGCGTGCCGAGCGTCTTTTATCCGGATCTCTTCGGCGCCAGCTATGACGACGCGGGAGGCGACGGTGAAACGTACCATATTGATATGCCGGTCATTGAGCAGCTTCACGAGCTGATCCTCGCGCGCCAGCGTTTTGCCCACGGCGTGCAAACGCTGTTTTTCGACCATCCTAACTGCATCGCTTTCAGCCGCAGCGGCACCGATGACGATCCCGGCTGCGTGGTGGTGATGTCGAACGGGGACGACGGCGAGAAGGTGATTTGTCTTGGGGAAAACTACGGCAACAAAACGTGGCGGGATTTTCTCGGCAATCGCGAAGAAACCATCACCACGGCGGCGGATGGCGAAGGGACGTTTACCTGTAATGGGGGAAGCGTCAGCGTTTGGGTGATAGAGGATGCGCTGTAGAACGGGAAACGTGCGGCCTGATGCCCTCACCCCGTCCCTCTCCCACAGGGAGAGGGCGCAAACACCAAAAACGGCAACGAGGTTGCCGTTTTGCGTTTACCCTTAGGGTAGTTTACTCTCTAGCGGATTTTTACTCAGGTAATCGGCACACTCAACCGTTGGACGGTCGACCTTCTGCAGCTCCAGGCCGTCATACTCCAGCGTCGAGCCATCGCGCTCCAGCGGATAGATATCCAGCTTACGCGTCACGTTGTAATAACTGTCTGAACGCAGCATGATTTTACCCGGCACGGCAATCACGCGCTGCCACTGACGGCAGTCCAGCGTATCGCCCTCTTCCGTCACCACCAGCGTGGCAATCGCCTTCGGGCTGACCATGTTGCTCTGCGGCCCTTTCGACTGCCAGTATCCCGCCAGATGCGCCGGGACAGGATGCTTGATCACGTCGTTATAGTTATCGACCTGAACGCACCCGGTCAGTGCCAGCAGCGCGCCAGCAATTGCTATTTTTTTCATCATCTTTCCTGCATTCGAAGAAAAAAATATTGTGGCATTAAAGCGCTGCGGCTGCCAGCGAAGATCGAGAGGTCTTAAACCTGCATCCCCATCACTTCCTGATACGCAGACACCAGTTTGTTACGCACCTGGATCCCCATCTGCAGGGAAACCGAGGCTTTTTGCAAATCGGTCATCACATCATTCAGCGCCACGCCCGGCTCACCGAGGGTGAACTTTTCTGCCTGAGTGCGTGCTGCGGTCTGGGTATCACTGATACGGTCAAGAGCGGCATGCAGTTGCCCCGCGAAGCTGATGCTCGGCTGCTGATCTGCCACATTCTGATTACGGGCCGTCATCGCCGTTGCCTGCAACTGACTGATTACCCCTTCAATGCCCTGTATAGCCATGACTCTCCCCTGGATGGTTTTTTACGCGGTCAAGACTAACAGCTTGTCAATAAGATAATGGCGGTAAATAGCATGAAAAAACCAGGTTATTTGACGCATAGAAAATCACGAATCATCAAATAATGGCAGGGCCATCAATATGGAACTTTTGTCGTGTTTGCCGACCCGGGAGTCAGTTTTGTTTCTCTACACGAATAACGTAAACCACCAGGATTTAAGAGGTGCGCAATGAGTGCAACAGCATCGACAGCGCCGCAGAATAAATCACTCGAGTGGATGAACCGCCTTCGCGCGAATCCTAAAATCCCGTTGATCGTGGCAGGCGCTGCCGCAATTGCGATCCTTGTAGCGATGGTCCTGTGGGCGAAAAGCCCTGATTACCGGACGCTCTACAGCAACCTTTCCGATCAGGATGGCGGCGCCATCGTCACCCAGCTTACCCAGATGAACATCCCTTATCGCTTTGCCGATAATGGCGGTGCGCTTGAGGTCCCGGCTGATAAGGTGCACGAACTGCGTCTGCGTCTGGCTCAGCAGGGGCTGCCGAAGGGCGGCGCGGTTGGCTTTGAGCTGCTGGATCAGGAAAAATTCGGTATCAGCCAGTTCAGCGAGCAGGTGAACTACCAGCGTGCGCTGGAAGGTGAACTGGCCCGCACCATTGAAACATTAGGCCCGGTGAAGAGTGCCCGCGTGCACCTGGCGATGCCTAAACCTTCTTTATTTGTCCGCGAACAGAAATCACCTTCGGCTTCCGTTACCGTGAACCTTGAACCCGGCCGCGCGCTGGACGAAGGGCAAATCAGCGCGGTGACGCACCTCGTTTCCAGCGCCGTCGCCGGTCTGCCGCCGGGTAACGTGACGCTGGTTGACCAAAGCGGTCACCTGCTGACGCAGTCCAATACCGCCGGTCGCGATCTGAATGATGCGCAGCTGAAGTATGCCGCCGATGTCGAAAACCGTCTCCAGCGCCGTATTGAAGCGATCCTCGGCCCGGTGGTGGGTAACAGCAACGTGCACGCGCAGGTAACCGCACAGATCGACTTCGCGAACAAAGAACAAACTGAAGAGCAGTACAGCCCGAACGGCGATGCGGCTCAGGCGGTGATGCGTTCACGCCAGATCAATTCGAACGAGCAGGTCGGCGGTGCCTACCCGGGCGGCGTGCCGGGCGCGCTGTCTAACCAGCCTGCCCCGGCTAACGCGGCACCGATTTCTACGCCGCCGGCCAATCAGCAGAACGGTCAGCAAAATAATCAGCAGACCACCTCAACGACCAGTAACACCGGTCCGCGCACCAGCAGCCGTAACGAAACCACGAACTACGAAGTGGATCGGACGATTCGCCACACTAAACTGAACGTGGGCGACATTCAGCGTCTTTCCGTTGCGGTAGTGGTGAATTACAAAACGCTGGCGGACGGCAAACCGCTGCCGTTGACTGCCGAGCAGATGAAGCAGATTGAAAACCTGACCCGTGAAGCGATGGGTTACTCCGAGAAGCGCGGCGATACCCTCAACGTGGTGAACTCACCGTTCAACTCGGTTGATGAGACCGGCGGTGAACTGCCGTTCTGGCAACAGCAGGCGTTTATCGACCAGCTGATGTCCGCAGGACGCTGGCTGCTGGTGCTGATTGTCGCGTGGCTGCTGTGGCGTAAGGGCGTTCGTCCGCAGCTCCAGCGCCGTGCTGAAGCCGAGAAAGCGGCTCGCGAACAGATGAACACGCGTCAGGAAACGGAAGAAGCGGTTGAAGTGCGCCTCAGCAAAGATGAACAGATACAGCAGCGTCGTGCTAACCAGCGCATGGGCGCTGAGGTCATGAGCCAGCGCATTCGCGAAATGTCAGATAACGATCCGCGCGTCGTGGCGCTGGTCATCCGCCAGTGGATGGGTAACGAACATGAGTAATACGCTTACGGGCACCGATAAAAGCGTCATCCTGCTGATGACCATTGGCGAAGATCGTGCGGCAGAGGTGTTTAAACACCTCTCCCAGCGAGAAGTGCAAATTCTCAGTGCGGCCATGGCCAACGTGCGTCAGATCTCCAACAAGCAGCTGACCGAAGTGCTGGCAGAGTTTGAACAGGAAGCCGAACAGTTTGCCGCGCTCAACATCAACGCCAACGATTACCTGCGCTCCGTGCTGGTCAAGGCGCTGGGCGAAGAGCGTGCCTCCAGCCTGCTGGAAGACATTCTGGAAACGCGCGATACCGCCAGCGGTATCGAAACGCTCAACTTTATGGAGCCGCAGAGCGCCGCCGACCTTATCCGCGACGAGCACCCGCAGATTATC
This sequence comes from Enterobacter asburiae, assembly GCF_007035645.1. Lineage (NCBI taxonomy): Bacteria > Pseudomonadati > Pseudomonadota > Gammaproteobacteria > Enterobacterales > Enterobacteriaceae > Enterobacter > Enterobacter asburiae. The sequence continues at coordinate 1,673,609 of NZ_AP019632.1, read as the reverse complement.
GCCACCATCCTTGTCCACCTCAAACGTGGTCAGGCGGCCGATATTCTGGCCCTGTTCGAAGAGCGTCTGCGTCACGATGTGATGCTGCGTATCGCGACCTTCGGCGGCGTCCAGCCGGCCGCGCTGGCGGAGCTGACCGAAGTGCTGAACAACCTGCTCGACGGTCAGAACCTCAAGCGCAGCAAAATGGGCGGCGTGAGAACGGCGGCGGAAATCATCAACCTGATGAAAACGCAGCAGGAAGAGGCCGTCATTACGGCGGTTCGCGAATTCGACGGCGAGCTGGCACAGAAAATCATCGACGAGATGTTCCTGTTCGAAAACCTCGTCGAAGTGGACGACCGCAGCATCCAGCGCCTGCTTCAGGAAGTGGATTCCGAGTCGCTGCTTATCGCCCTCAAAGGTGCCGAGCAGCCGCTGCGCGAGAAGTTCCTGCGCAACATGTCTCAGCGTGCGGCCGATATCCTGCGCGACGACCTTGCCAACCGCGGCCCGGTTCGTCTGTCTCAGGTGGAAAACGAACAGAAAGCCATTCTGCTTATTGTTCGTCGTCTGGCGGAAACCGGCGAGATGGTGATTGGCAGCGGAGACGACACCTATGTCTAATGAGCTGCCCTGGAAGCGCTGGACGCCGGACGATCTGGCGCCTCCCCTCTCCGAGTTCACGCCGGCCGTCATCGCAACCGAAGAGCTTGACCCGGACGTCGAGCAGCCCGAGCTGACCGAAGAGGAGCAGCAGGCCCAGATGCTGGCGCAGCTGCAAATGCAGGCGCACGAGCAGGGCTATAACGCCGGTCTGAACGAAGGCCGCCAGAAAGGCCACGAGCAGGGGTATCAGGAAGGTCTGGCGAAAGGGTTAGAGCACGGTATCGATCAGGCGCGCCAGCAGCAGGCGCCGATCCATGCCCGCATGCAGCAGCTGGTCAGCGAGTTCCAGCACACCCTGGACGCGCTGGACAGCGTGATTGCCTCGCGACTGATGCAGATGGCGCTGGAAGCCGCGCGTCAGGTCATCGGCCAGACGCCCGTGGTGGATAACACCGCGCTGATCAAACAAATTCAGGGTCTGCTTCAGCAGGAGCCGCTGTTCAGCGGGAAACCTCAGCTGCGCGTCCATCCGGACGACCTGCAGCGCGTTGAAGAGAGCCTGGGCGCGACGCTTAACCTGCACGGCTGGCGTCTGCGCGGCGACCCGTCGCTACATCACGGCGGCTGCAAAGTCTCTGCCGATGAAGGCGATCTGGATGCCAGCGTCGCCACCCGCTGGCAGGAACTGTGCCGCCTGGCGGCACCGGGAGTCGTCTGATGACCGCGCGCCTCACCCGCTGGCTCACCACGCTCGACAACTTTGAGACGAAGATGGCGCAACTGCCATCCGTTCGTCGTTATGGGCGACTGACGCGCGCCACCGGTCTGGTTCTCGAAGCCACCGGCCTGCAGCTTCCGCTGGGCGCGACCTGCGTCATTGAGCGTCAGGATGGTCTGGAAACGCGTGAAGTTGAAAGCGAAGTGGTCGGATTTAACGGCCAGCGCCTGTTCCTGATGCCGCTTGAAGAGGTGGAAGGCATTCTGCCCGGCGCGCGCGTGTATGCCAAAAACATTTCTGGCGATGGGCTGCAAAGCGGGAAGCAGCTGCCGCTTGGCCCTGCCCTGCTGGGCCGCGTGCTGGACGGCAGCGGGAAACCGCTCGACGGGCTGCCCTCCCCGGACACCACCGAAACCGGCGCGCTGATCACCCAACCGTTCAACCCCCTGCAGCGTACCCCTATCGAGCATGTGCTGGATACCGGCGTGCGCCCGATTAACGCCCTGCTGACCGTGGGACGTGGACAACGTATGGGCCTGTTCGCCGGCTCAGGCGTAGGTAAATCCGTCCTGCTCGGCATGATGGCGCGCTATACCCAGGCCGACGTGATCGTCGTGGGGCTGATCGGCGAACGTGGTCGTGAAGTAAAAGACTTTATTGAAAACATTCTGGGTGCGGAAGGCCGCGCCCGCTCGGTGGTGATCGCCGCACCGGCAGACGTGTCGCCGCTGCTGCGCATGCAGGGTGCCGCATATGCCACCCGTATCGCCGAAGATTTTCGTGACCGCGGCAAGCACGTGCTGCTGATCATGGATTCCCTGACCCGTTACGCGATGGCGCAGCGTGAAATCGCGCTCGCCATCGGTGAGCCACCGGCGACCAAAGGCTACCCGCCTTCGGTATTCGCCAAACTCCCTGCGCTGGTGGAACGCGCGGGGAACGGTATCAGCGGCGGCGGCTCCATCACCGCGTTCTATACGGTACTGACGGAAGGCGATGACCAGCAGGACCCGATTGCCGACTCCGCGCGCGCGATCCTTGACGGTCATATTGTGCTGTCGCGCCGTCTGGCCGAAGCCGGGCACTACCCGGCCATCGATATTGAAGCCTCTATCAGCCGCGCAATGACGGCGCTGATAACCGAGAAGCACTACGCCCGCGTGCGTAACTTCAAACAACTGCTTTCCAGCTTCCAGCGCAACCGCGATCTGGTCAGCGTGGGGGCGTATGCCAAAGGCAGCGACCCGATGCTCGACAAGGCGATTAGCCTGTGGCCGCAGCTGGAGGCATTTTTGCAACAAGGCATTTTTGAACGCGCCGACTGGGAAGATTCAATTCAGGCACTGGAGCTGATTTTCCCGCAGGTGTAACACAGGTGGAGGGCGAAGGTCATGGCGCAAAACAGCGCGTTATCAACGCTGAAAGATCTGGCTGAAAAAGAAGTTGATGATGCCGCATTGCAGCTAGGCGCAATGCGACGCGGGTGCCAGCAGGCTGAAGAACAGTTGAAGATGTTGATCGACTATCAGCATGAATATCGCACCAGCCTCAATACCGATATGACACAGGGCATTGGCAGCCAGCGCTGGATTAACTATCAGCAGTTTATCCAGACGCTGGAGAAGGCGATAGATCAGCATCGCCAGCAGCTTAACCAGTGGACCCAGAAAGTCGATACCGCGCTGAATTTCTGGCGCGAGAAGAAGCAGCGACTGCAGGCCTGGCAGACTTTACAGGACAGACAGATCGCGGCAACGACCCTGGCGGAAAACCGTCTGGATCAGAAGAAAATGGATGAGTTTGCCCAGCGCGCATCAATGAGGAAACCGGAATGATCACACTGCAACAACTGCTGATGAGCGACAGCGACCTGTCAGGCGGCACGCAAACGGGGAAAGGCACCGACGGTGCACAGGACTTTCTCTCTCTGCTGGCGGGCGCCCTGTCGGACGCAACGGGCAAGGGCAAAGATGCGCCGCTGACCCTGGCTGACCTGAAAGCCGCCGGCAGTAAGCTGTCAAAAGTGGCTCAGGACGCCAAAGGGGATACCACCCTGCAGGCCAAAATTGCCGACCTGCTCTCGCGCCAGACCGCGCTGAACGGCGATGAAACGTCGCCCGTCACGTCGCTTGATACGCTGGTTTCCGGGCTGGTGCCGCTGTCTAAGGGCGACGCGCTGAAGACGCTCAATGCGGCGAACAGCAAAGATGACGGTAAAAGCGAGCTGAGCGAAGAAGAGCTGGCCGGATTAAGCGCCCTGATGGCGATGCTGCCGCACCAGCAGCAAACTACCGCCTCTCGCGCGGCAGGCAGCGAGGGCGTTTCCGCCACCTCAACGCTGAATTCCGCGACGCTTTCAAACGGCGCGGGCCAACCGTCCCTGAACGCGTCTGCGGGAAGCCACGATAAAGCGCAGAGTGCTACGCCTTATCAGAACCAGGTGAAAAATCACGAGCCGGCCCTGCAGGGCAACGCGCCTGCTACACCGGCCGTGGCCGCGGCGGCAGAGAAGCAGGAGCTCGCCAGTTCGTCCTCATCATCATCACCAACAGCTACTCTGGCACCGATTATGTCCAGCCATGCGACCAGTCAGACGGCCGCCACCGTCGCCAGCGCGCCGTTATTAAGCCAGCCTCTGGGGACCCACGAATGGCAGCAGTCCCTGAGCCAGCACATCACCCTGTTCACTAAGCAGGGCCAGCAGACGGCAGAGCTGCGCCTGCACCCGGAAGATCTGGGTCAGGTGCAAATTTCGCTTAAGCTGGATGATAACCAGGCCCAGCTGCAGATGGTCTCTGCGCACAGCCATGTTCGTGCGGCACTGGAAGCCGCGCTGCCGGTACTGCGGACCTCACTGGCGGAAAACGGCATTCAGCTTGCGCAGAGCAGCGTCAGCAGCGAGAGCTTCGCCGGGCAGCAGCAGTCCTCGTCCCAGCAGCAGCACCAGGCTTCGCGTTCCGGCAACACCGGCGGTTTTAATGAAGAGAGCGATGAGTTACTGCCTGTTCCTGCCGCCCTGCAGTCCGCAGCGCGCGGTAATAGTGCCGTAGACATCTTCGCCTAAACGCCAGAGGTAGCGTGATTATCCCCGTCTTTTCCACGCTTTGACGACAGCAGGACACGGGATAATCACCTTATTAAGCTGTACCGAAACAGGAAGCTCGTATCAGATGACTGACTCCGCTATCACCAAAAAAAGTAAGCGTTCCATCTGGATCCCGCTGCTGGTGTTGATCACGCTCGCCGCCTGCGCTACCGCGGGCTATAGTTACTGGCGTATGCAGCAGGAACCGACCACCGCTGCAGCCAAAGCTGAAGCACCTCCTCCGCCGGCTCCAGTGTTCTTCCCGCTGGATACCTTCACCGTCAATCTGGGTGATGCGGATCGCGTGCTTTACGTTGGCATTACGCTGCGCCTGAAAGATGAAGCCACCCGTTCACGTCTGAACGATTACCTTCCTGAAGTGCGTAGCCGCCTTCTGCTGCTGTTCTCTCGTCAGGACGCTTCGGCGCTGGCTACCGATGTGGGTAAGCAAAAGCTGGTCGACGCCATTAAACAAACGCTGGCGACCCCGCTGGTAAACGGCCAACCTAAGCAGGAAGTCACTGACGTTCTGTATACAGCATTCATTCTGCGGTAACGACATGGGCGACAGTATTCTTTCTCAGGCAGAAATCGATGCGCTGCTCAACGGCGACAGCGATAACAATGATGATCCTAAACCGGGTATTGGCGGCGATAGCGATATTCGTCCCTATGACCCGAATACCCAGCGTCGCGTGGTACGTGAACGTCTGCAGGCGCTGGAGATCATTAACGAACGTTTTGCACGTCAGTTCCGTATGGGGCTGTTTAACCTGCTGCGTCGTAGCCCGGATATTACGGTGGGTGCGATCCGCATTCAGCCGTATCATGAGTTTGCCCGCAACCTGCCGGTGCCAACCAACCTTAACCTGATTCATCTGAAGCCGCTGCGCGGCACCGGTCTGGTGGTGTTTTCGCCAAGCCTGGTGTTCATCGCGGTGGATAACCTGTTCGGCGGCGACGGGCGTTTCCCGACCAAAGTAGAAGGTCGTGAATTCACCCATACCGAACAGCGCGTCATTAACCGCATGCTGAAGCTGGCGCTGGAATCTTACAGCGACGCGTGGAAAGCGATTAACCCGCTGGAAGTGGAGTACGTCCGTTCTGAGATGCAGGTGAAATTTACCAATATCACCACCTCCCCGAACGATATCGTCGTTAACACGCCGTTCCACGTGGAGATCGGTAACCTGACCGGCGAGTTCAACATCTGCCTGCCGTTCAGCATGATCGAACCGCTGCGCGAGCTGCTGGTGAACCCGCCGCTGGAGAACTCCCGCAACGAAGACCAGAACTGGCGTGAAAACCTGGTCCGCCAGGTCCAGCATTCGCAGCTTGAGCTGGTGGCGAGCTTCGCCGATATCCCGCTGCGGTTATCTCAGATCCTGAAATTACAACCCGGCGATGTTTTGCCGATAGAAAAACCCGACCGCATTATTGCCCATGTGGATGGTGTCCCCGTGCTGACAAGCCAGTACGGCACGATTAACGGTCAGTATGCGTTACGCGTTGAGCACTTGATCAACCCGATTTTGAATTCGCTGAATGAGGAACAGCCCAAATGAGTGACATGAACAATCCGTCCGATGAGAACAGCGGAGCACTGGACGATCTGTGGGCTGACGCGTTAAACGAGCAAAAAGCACCCCCGGCCAAAAGTGCAGCGGATGCCGTATTCCAGCAGCTCGGCGGCGGTGACGTCAGCGGCACGCTGCAGGACATCGACCTGATTATGGATATCCCGGTTAAGCTGACCGTTGAGCTGGGACGCACCCGCATGACCATTAAAGAGCTGCTGCGCCTGACGCAGGGTTCCGTGGTGGCCCTTGACGGTCTGGCCGGCGAGCCGCTGGATATTCTGATCAACGGTTATCTGATTGCCCAGGGTGAAGTGGTGGTGGTTGCCGATAAATACGGCGTACGCATCACCGACATCATTACCCCGTCTGAACGTATGCGTCGTCTGAGCCGTTAAGCATGAAAACCCAGGCAACAATATCACAGCCTTCTGCCGTTCCCGGCTCGCCTCTGCTCCAGGTGAGCGGGGCATTGTTCGGTATTATTGCCTTTATTCTTATCGCCGCCTGGCTGGCGAAACGCTTTGGCCTGGCGGGTAAAACCGCCGGTGCCCGCGGCCTGAAGGTCAGCGCCAGCACCACGCTGGGACCACGCGAGCGCGTGGTCATCGTCGAGGTAGACGATGCGCGCCTGGTCCTGGGCGTCACGGCCTCAAACATCAGCGTATTACATAAGCTGCCGCCCGCCCCTGTTGTGGTGGACGAGCGCGCAGACGCCCCTGCGGATTTTCAGTCCGTCATGAAGAGTTTGCTTAAGCGTTCCGGGAGATCCTGATGCGCCGTTTGTTATCCCTGACGCTTGCGGGCGTTGGCCTGTTTGCTCCCGCGGTCTATGCACAGCTGCCCGGTCTGGTCTCCACCCCTCTCGCGGGCGGCGGACAAAGCTGGTCGCTTCCGGTGCAGACGCTGGTGTTCATCACATCGCTGACGTTTATTCCGGCCATCCTGCTGATGATGACCAGCTTCACCCGCATCATCATCGTCTTTGGTCTGCTGCGAAACGCGCTGGGAACCCCTTCCGCGCCGCCAAACCAGGTTCTGCTGGGGCTGGCGCTGTTTTTGACCTTTTTCATTATGTCGCCGGTGATCGACAAGATTTATACCGACGCCTATCAGCCGTTCAGCGAAGACAAAATCTCCATGCAGGAGGCGCTGGATAAAGGCGCTCAGCCGCTGCGAGAGTTTATGCTGCGTCAGACGCGCGAAGCCGACCTGGCCCTCTTTGCCCGCCTGTCCAACACCGGCGAGATGCAGGGACCGGAAGCGGTGCCAATGCGTATTCTTCTGCCTGCCTATGTCACCAGCGAGCTGAAAACCGCGTTCCAGATTGGCTTTACCATCTTTATTCCGTTCCTGATTATCGACCTGGTGATCGCCAGCGTCCTGATGGCGCTCGGGATGATGATGGTGCCGCCCGCGACCATTGCCCTGCCCTTTAAGATCATGCTCTTTGTACTGGTCGACGGCTGGCAGCTGCTGGTCAGTTCGCTGGCGCAGAGTTTCTACAGTTAAGGAACGGCAATGACACCCGAATCGGTCATGATGATGGGCACGGAAGCGATGAAAATCGCGATTGCCGTTGCCGCGCCGCTGCTGCTTGTCGCGCTGGTTACCGGTCTGATTATCAGTATCCTGCAGGCCGCCACGCAGATTAACGAAATGACGCTGTCGTTCATCCCGAAAATCATCGCCGTGTTCGTGGCGATTATCGTGGCCGGGCCGTGGATGCTGAACCTGTTGCTGGACTATATGCGCAACCTGTTTACCAATCTGCCGTACATCATCGGCTGACCTGACGATGCTGCACTTCACCAGCGACCAGTGGGTTCAGTGGCTCGGAGTCTATTTTTGGCCGATGCTGCGCATCATGGCGCTGATATCCACCGCCCCGATTCTCAGTGAGAAATCGATACCCAAGCGCGTCAAGGTGGGGCTGGGCATTATCATCTCCATTATCGTCGCGCCCTCTCTTCCCCCCGTGGATATTCCGATCTTCTCGGCGAATGCGGTGTGGGTGGCCCTGCAGCAGGTGATGATTGGCGTCGCCGTCGGCTTTACCATGCAGCTCGCCTTTGCCGCGGTGCGTACCGCAGGGGAACTGATCGGTCTGCAGATGGGGCTATCGTTCGCCACGTTTGTTGACCCTGGCAGTCATCTCAACATGCCCGTGCTGGCGCGTATTATCGATCTGCTCGCCATGCTGCTGTTCCTGTCGTTCAACGGCCATCTCTGGCTTATCTCCATGCTGGTGGATACGTTCCATACGCTGCCGATTGGCGAAAATCCGGTGAACAGCAACGCTTTCCTCGCGCTTACCCGCGCTGCGGGGCTGATTTTCCTCAACGGGCTGATGCTGGCGCTGCCGATCATCACCCTGCTGCTGACCGTCAACCTGGCGTTAGGTTTACTCAACCGAATGGCGCCGCAGCTTTCGGTGTTTGTCATTGGTTTTCCGCTGACGCTAACGGTTGGGATTTTATTAATGTCATTACTGATGCCACTTATCGCTCCCTTCTGTGAACATTTATTCGGCGAGATATTCAACCTGTTAGCGGATATTGTCAGCGAGCTGCCACGTAAATAATAGCCCTCACTGTTGCTATTGTCTTTCTGAGGATATTCCTAAAATAAAACGCGTAAAACATCTTCCAGGATATATCTGACGCGGTTTAATTGTTTCTAACCATCTCACAATACTTAATATTTACTTTACTTTAAGAAGATTCCTGGCAAATTATACGTAACTTTACGGGATAGTGAGTCCGCCTGAAAGTCTTTGTCATGCTCACAGGTTTATTATTTTTTTCCATCCCGTATGGCTGTTTTGAGCTCTCAGGCAGATGGTGAATTATCGTTACGCATTGAGTGAGGGTATGCCATGTCAACGATCATTATGGATTTATGCAGCTACACCCGGCTAGGGTTAACCGGGTACCTGGCAAGCAGAGGGGTAAGAAAGAGAGACATCAACGATGCACACACCGTTGACGAACTCGCAGCCGCTTGTGACGAACTAAAACCAGGCGTGGTGTTTATTAATGAGGACTGTTTCATTCACGATCCAGCCAACAGTCAGCACATTAAGCAAATCATTAATCAGCATCCAAAAACCCTGTTTATTGTTTTTATGGCGATCGCGAATATCCATTTCGATGAGTATTTGTTGGTCCGTAAAAATTTATTGATCAGTTCTAAATCGATTAAACCCGAGTCGCTGGATGACATTCTGGGTGATTATTTGAATAAAGAAGTTAAAAATGTAGGAGCGGTTAACTTACCCACCCTATCATTAAGCAGGACTGAATCAAGTATGCTGCGAATGTGGATGGCGGGACAAGGAACTATTCAGATCTCTGACCAGATGAATATTAAAGCGAAAACCGTTTCGTCACACAAAGGAAATATTAAAAGGAAAATTAAAACGCATAATAAGCAAGTGATCTACCACGTGGTACGCCTGACCGATAATGTGACGAACGGGATTTTCGTCAACATGCGTTAGTCGCTTAAGACCTGTGCACCCTACCTTTGATCTCTGGCCTGGCCAGAGATTTTTGCTTCTGGAAAGGTTGTCGGGCACGCGATGTGCTACCCGACGCCGTGCTACTCCGCCTTCTCGACAAAAATACCGTCCGGATGCCCCAGTTCGTTAAAAAACCAGATGCCGAGCGGGTAGTCTTCAAGCGATACCAGGTACATTGTGCCTTCGCTAAACTCTTCAATTGCCAGCACCACACCCGGGCGGCGCGGCCCACCGTCCGTTTTAACGGTTACCCGATCGTTGACCTTCATACATTCCTCCTCTGGTTTTGAGCCAGTGTAGAACAAAACGCAAAAACGCACATCGCCGCCCGGCGTGATTGGCGTTTTTATACACAGTCTATACTTACCGTTGGACACGGCTGAAAGAGGAACCCCGTAATGAAGACCGATAAAGAGTACAGCGACACCATCAAGCGCGAAGTCGAGGTGGATGTCGATGCCCTGCTGGCCGCCATCAATGAGATCAGTGAGTCAGAAGTCCGCCGGTCGGACGACAATTCGGACCGCGTCATTGTCAACGGAAGGGATTATCACACCTATCGCGAGCTGGCGGAGGCCTTCGAGCTTGATATTCACGACTTTAGCGTGTCTGAAGCCAATCGGTAGGGCGAAAAAAATCCCGGCCATGGGGATGACCGGGATCAAAACTTGCTTATGCAAGAAGCACTTGAAAATTCGTTACACCAGGAAATCTGATGTACATGCCACACTATCCCCAACGAATTTGGCTGACAAGCATATATTCTTACGATGAATATAATATTTTTAACATAATGCTTTTTGTTATGAGCAATAACACACGCCGAATGCGGGTTTGCCAGGAGCATTCCTCTTTTCTCCGGTTTTCGCCTTCATTATTTTTTAGGAATTTTCTTAGAGCGAGACGCATCTGTTACCAGGAGTCGCTATGCCTTCACTGCGGGATACATTGCTGATTTTCTCTGACCTGGATGGTTCACTGCTGGATATTCACACCTATGAGTGGCAACCCGCCATGCCCTGGCTGGACAGGCTGCTGGATAATCAGGTTCCGGTTATTCTTTGCAGCAGCAAGACCGCGGCAGAGATGCTCGATCTCCAGCTGGATCTGGGGCTGGAAGGCTTGCCTTTTATTGCCGAGAACGGCGCGGTGATTCAGCCTGACGTGCGCTGGGATAAGGTTCAGCGCCAGATCAGGGGGATGACGCACCGGGATATTCGCCCGCGAATCGAACAAATTCGCCTGCAGACGGGCTATAAATTCACCACCTTTGACGACGTGGATGAGCACGTTATCAGCGAGTGGACCGGACTGACGCGCTACCGTTCGGCGCTTGCCCGCAAGCATGAAGCGTCCGTCACGCTCATCTGGCGCGATACCGACGAGAAACTGGTCCAGTTTGAAGAGGAGCTGGTGAATGTCGGCCTGAAATGCCTGCAGGGCGCGCGCTTCTGGCATGTTCTGGACGCTCGCTGCGGCAAAGACGTTGCGGTGAACTGGCTGATTGAGCAATACCGCGAGCTGGAAGAGATTGAACCCACCACGCTGGGGCTCGGCGACGGTCCCAATGATGCGCCCCTGCTCGACAGCGTTGACTTCGCGGTGGTGATTAAGGGCATTAACCGCCAGGGCATCACGCTACGGGACGATAACCCCGCCCGGGTTTATCACACCCGACAGCCCGGCCCGGCGGGCTGGCAGGAGGGGCTGGATCACTTCCTCTCTTAATCGCGCCAGACGACCCGGTTACGCCCGCTCTGTTTGGCCTGATACAGCCGGACGTCCGCCACGGACTGCAGCTGTTCAAACTCGTAGTTACCCGCTTCATCCGCGCTGCTGACCCCAAGCGACGCGCTGACGCGCAGGGTCGTGCTCTTCTTCACCAGGATCTCCTTACTGTTGATCCGGCAACGTATACGGTCCGCGACGCTTCTCGCCTCCTCCAGACCGATCCCCGGCAGGACGACGCAAAACTCTTCCCCGCCTACGCGCCCTGCCACATCATTCTTGCGTAACGCGCTGGCAATCAGCCCTGCCGTGTGGGAGAGCACTTTATCCCCGGCCTGATGGCCGAAGCGGTCGTTGATATTTTTAAAATGGTCGAGATCGATCTGAATCACCGAGAACGGCAGCGACTGCTGGCGACAGGTTTCCGCCAGCAATTTTGCGCGGTCGAACAGCGCGCCGCGATTATTCAGCCGGGTAAGCGGATCATGCCAGGCCTGCCACTGGAGCGAGTGCTGAAGCGTGTACATGTTACTCACCATGCGGCGGATCACCAGCCACGAGATCAACAGCATGGCGGTAAAGAGCGCCCACATCAGCGCCAGCACGATACTGATGCTGCCGAAGTCGTCCTGTACCCCTTCGTGCAGGGTGTGGATCCGCAGGACAACGCCGTCGAAGTGATCGAGCCGCTCCCAGCTCACAAAACGGCTTCCGAGGCGGATCCCGCCGCCGGTGGCGTGCTCAATCGCCTGCGCAATCTGCGCCGTTTCGCGTTCGTCAAAATGGTTAACCGCGTTTTCCGTATGGGCAGAGGTGGCAATCATATTGAGCCGGGTATCGTACAGCTGATACTCCCCTTCCGTTCGGTCTTCCGTCGCATCGGCCAGCAGACGCTGCATGGTGCCCAACGTAAAATCCATCGCCACGACGCCATACCAGTAATGGTCGAAATAGATGGGAACGCTGGCGGTGATCATACGTTCATCATTGGTCCAGGATGAGGGGGTGGAGATGAACCAGCGCACCGCGCGAGCGCGATTGTTCCGTTCTGACTGCTGGGTAAACCAGGACTGCGTGACAAGATGGTAATAGCGGGAGGTAATGTCGCCCGCCTGGTCCGGCGTATCGGTGGAAATGAAAAACCCGGCGCGGGAGACGTAGATCACGCGCGCTTCCGTTTGTGCTCTGGACGACGCCAGCCTGAGCAGATACCCCACTTCGAGCGTGGCAGAAATCTCGTGGCTGAGGCGTTCGGCGTCACGATTCAGAAACGTGGTTTTCTCGACGAATGCATCCGAGACACCGTTAATGGGAAGGGTGCGTTTTTTATCAACGGCAAGCTGCCAGGTAGGTAGCATGCGGACAGTATCGAAGCGTGATACCGCGTTCTGGAGTACATCAAATGCCAGCGGCGTCTGGATTGCATCGCGCATGCCCTGACGAAACAGCAGCATCCTGTCCACGCTGTTCTGCAGCTGCCTGTCCAGCGAACTGGCCACCGTATCCAGATGGTTACGCTGGCTGGAGATGTACGCTTCTTCCAGTACCACCACCTCGCGCCAGGTCAGTAGAGTCGAAAATACCAGAACAACCAGAAAACAGAGATTAACAATCAACCCCGGATTGCTACGCTTATGCAGCCATTGCAAAAAGGATTCTCTTACAACAAAGGTATCGCGCTGCACACACACTCCCTGATCGCTGCCTTACACCCGGTACTAGAGATAAAAACGCCCGGCAAAGCCGGGCGTTATGTGATTAAGCCTTATCCCGCTGGTGCTGCCCGTCCCCCGGCTGAAGCTCATCTTCACGAAATGCTTCCCGCTTGATGCCATAGCCATCGTGCCACCGACATTCCACCATTCCGCTGGAATACCCGGTGACAATCATACGTGGGCCGCCCTTCTTAGGCTTAACTTCATCACTGACCAAAAAGACCATACCTGCCTCCTGTATCAGGGTGAAACTGTTTCAATTTAGACGAGGAATGGTCTTTTTGCATCCCATAACGGGTAACAATTAGTGCGACGTGCCGCGAATTTTTTCAACCAGCTTCACCGCCGCGACCACGATAGCGCCAATGATGAAGCCCAGCACCAGATTCAGCAGCGTGGGCAGAATCGCCGCGACAACGGCCCCCTGCGCCGAGGAAAAATGTTCGATCGCATGGTGCAGCGGCGCGATACCGTGCACCACGATCCCGCCGCCCACGAGGAACATCGCCAGCGTGCCCACCACCGACAAACTCTTCATCAGCCACGGGGCCAGCACCAGCAGGCTTTTGCCGATGCCTCTTGCCACCGCGCTCGATTTCTCCTCCAGCCAGTAGCCGATATCATCCAGCTTGACGATCAGACCCACCAGGCCGTAGACGCCGACCGTGACCAGAATGGCGATGCCGGAGAGGATCAGAACCTGATTCAGGAGCGGCGCGTCAGACACGATACCCAGCGTAATGGCGACAATCTCTGCGGACAGGATAAAGTCGGTCCGAATGGCGCCTTTGACCTTATCGCGCTCGAAGGTTTTCGGATCCTGAGCGGCCAGCGCTTCAAGACGCTGCTGGCGCATCTCCGGCGTATCGCTCTGCTTGCGCGCGCTAAAGGAGTGCAGGACCTTCTCTACGCCCTCGAAGCAGAGAAACGCCCCGCCAATCATCAGCAGCGGCGTGATGGCCCAGGGAATAAACGCGCTGATCAGCAGCGCCAGCGGGACCAGAATCACCTTATTCAGGAAGGAGCCTTTTGCCACGCCCCACACCACCGGCAGTTCACGGTTAGCTCTTACCCCACTCACCTGTTGGGCGTTAAGCGATAAATCATCTCCCAGCACGCCTGCGGTTTTTTTCGCCGCCAGTTTCCCCATCACTGAAATGTCATCCAGTAAGGTGGCAATATCATCCAGCAATGTTAATAAGCTACTTCCTGCCAAAATCTTAATCCTTCATTTTTTGGTAATTAGGTGAATAGTATGGAGCAAAAGCGCAAACCCGGAAACACCCACCTCACGTCAACAAAAAATTCACATCTGCCACACAATTAAAGGGCTCGCCAGCGAGATAGTTTTCGCGTTTACTATCAGCGACCTTTTTATTTCGTCGTGAGGGATTATGCGTTTCCGGCAATTGCTACCGCTCATTGGGGCACTCTTTTCGCTGTACATCATCTGGGGCTCAACCTACTTTGTCATTCGCATCGGCGTGGAAAGCTGGCCGCCACTGATGATGGCGGGCATCCGCTTTCTCTCGGCTGGCGTGCTGCTGCTGGCCTTCCTGCTGCTGCGCGGGCACAAGCTTCCCCCGCTGCGCCCGATGCTGAATGCCGCCCTGATCGGCCTGCTGCTGCTGGCGGTGGGAAATGGGTTTGTAACGATTGCCGAGCACCAGAACGTACCGTCCGGGATCGCCGCCGTGGTCGTTGCCACCGTACCGCTGTTTACCCTCTGCTTTAGCCGCCTTTTTGGTATCCGCACCCGCAAGCTGGAATGGCTGGGGATTGGTATTGGCCTTGCCGGCATCATTCTGCTGAACAGCGGCGGTAACCTGAGCGGGAATCCGTGGGGCGCAATCATCATTCTGATTGGCTCGATGAGCTGGGCGTTTGGTTCCGTCTACGGTTCGCGTATCGAACTGCCGACCGGCATGATGGCGGGCGCGATTGAGATGCTCGCCGCCGGGATTGTACTGCTGCTCGCCTCCACGCTGACGGGAGAAAAGCTGACGACCCTGCCGCCGCTGTCGGGCTTTCTGGCGGTAGGCTACCTGGCGCTGTTTGGTTCCATCATCGCCATTAACGCCTATATGTTTCTGATCCGCAACGTCTCCCCGGCTGTCGCGACCAGCTATGCCTACGTCAACCCGGTTGTGGCCGTGCTGCTCGGGACGGGATTGGGGGGAGAAACGCTCTCTTCCGTTGAATGGCTGGCATTAGGGGTGATTGTTTTTGCCGTCGTGCTGGTCACTCTGGGCAAATATTTACTGCCCGCAAAACCGGTGGTCACGCCTTGCGAGGTGGAGAAACCGTAAGCAGGTGAATACCCTGCGTGTCGATCTGCGCGGTCTGGCCGCCGCCGCAGATCCACTCCTCCAGCCGCTCGGTCAGATCGGTATCGTTCAGTTTTAATCTGCCTCTCAGCGCACACTCCCAGACGATCAGCACCCGCCAGCCCTGCGCAATCAGCGCGGTGAGATCCCGTCTGTCGCGCTCGACGTTCTTGCCAATTTTATCCAGCCAGAAATCGGTGCGCGTCGCGGGGACTTTAAACAGATAGCAGTCGTGGTGATGCCAGAAACAGCCGTGGGTAAAGATGATGCACTGCCAGGCGTCGATGACGAAATCCGGGCGACCCGCAAGCGCGGGATCCTGCAAGCGGAAATCAAACCCCGCCTGCGTCAGCAGCCCGGCCAGGCGCTTTTCGATGGCGGTGTCACGGGTGCCGATGGCACGCATATTTTTGCTGCGCGTGGCCTTATCGTGAACATCCGTCATTGACGGCCTCACCCTGACGGAGTGCCACCGCCTGTCTGATGCGCGAGGCCAGCAGTTTTGCCACGGCGGCGAACGCGGGAACCACCACCGAGTTACCAAACTGGCGGTACGCCTGGGTATCCGAAACCGGAATGCGGAAGCGGTAACCCTGCGGGGTCTCAAATCCCATCAACCGGGCGCATTCCCGCGGCGTTAAGCGTCGCGGCCGGTGACGCTGGTTGTGCGGATCGTCGAAATCTTTTTCACCCAGCGCCTTGTCCCAGCCTCTGTCGATCAGGATCTCTGCCCCATCCTTATAGTAGCGAGCGGACAACGTACGGGTCACGCTGTGCGGATCGTTGGGGTTTACCATCCCAAAACCGAAGCCGTTGCCCTTCGCCTGATGTTTCTTGGCATAGCGGTAGAGGTATTTCCACAGCACCGGGGTAAG
Organism: Enterobacter asburiae; assembly: GCF_007035645.1. NCBI lineage: Bacteria > Pseudomonadati > Pseudomonadota > Gammaproteobacteria > Enterobacterales > Enterobacteriaceae > Enterobacter > Enterobacter asburiae. The sequence goes on along the minus strand of NZ_AP019632.1, from coordinate 1,657,473 downwards.
GATAAATTTCGCGTCAACGACAGGTTCCAGCAGATCGGCAACGGTAGGACGACGCTCGGGATACAAAGACGGAATATCACGAAGGGTGAAATCCCCCTTGAGATTGAGGTCGCGGCGGAAACCCACCAGCACGATACGTTCGCGATGCTGGGGCAGAAAATGTTTCCCATCAATGATTTTAGGATCGTCCGCGCCCATGTCCTGCGAGTCGGCCACGTCATAACCCAGCTCATCCAGGGTCTGCATAATAATGCGGAAGGTTTTTCCGCCGTCGTGGCTCTTTAGATTTTTGACGTTTTCCAGCACAAAGATGGCCGGGCGACGGGCGTCAATAATGCGCGCCACATCAAAAAACAGCGTTCCCTGGGTATCGCAGGCAAAGCCGTGGGCACGTCCAAGGGCATTCTTTTTGGAGACACCGGCCAGCGAGAAGGGCTGACACGGGAAGCCGGCCAGCAGCACGTCATGCGCCGGGATCGTCTGGCGGATGTGCTCGGCGGCCTGTTCATCGCTCACGCCGCTTTTATGGCTCAGGGTGACATCGCGGATATCCGCGTTGAACTGGTGCTCGTGCGGATCGCAGTACCAGTTGGCCTTGTAAGTCCGGACGGCATGTTTGTTCCACTCGCTGGTAAACACGCACTGTCCGCCGATAGCTTCAAAACCGTGTCGGATACCGCCGATACCGGCGAAAAGATCGATAAAGCGGAAGGCATAGTTCGGGTGCGCGGCAGGAGGACGCGGAAGCAGGTTTTGCAGATAACGAAACTCGCCTTCGCTCAGGCGACGCCCTGCTCGTTCGCTGGTCAGCAGACGCTTAAGGATCGCCGGGCTCCAGTGGCTCTCGCCGTGCGCCACCAGCAGATTGGCCAGCGTTTTAGCATCATAGATATCCAACAGCTGGCGCAGCAACGCCTGCACCGTTGCCGTTGATTTCTCAGCCTGCTCGGGCGCGGGCTCTGTCACTGATCGATTTTCCTGCATTCTTTTAACCGGAGAGTAAAGACTGGAAACAGATTACCACAGTTCAGTTGCGCAAACTGCGACGGAAGCGGCTCAACACCTGGCTATCCAGCCCGATGCAGTCGCCGTGTAATTCGGCACTGAGTTTCGCCATAAACTGGATCAGGAAATCGGCATTGTGGCGTGCCAGCTCGCGGCCCATTTCCGTTTGCATTGTATCAGGCAATCGCAGCAGCTTGGTCTGAAAATGGTCGAGGGCAAACGCACGGTCATCAAGGATACGCGCATCGGCAAAGGGATCGTCTGCATCAAAAAGCGGCACGCCCAGCGCGCCCGAGACGGCAAAGACGCGCGCCAGGCCGATCGCGCCTAACGCTTCCAGCCGGTCTGCGTCCTGCACAATTTTGGCTTCCATGCTCTGTGGCGCAATCCCGGCGCTGAAGCTGTGCGCCTCAATCGCGTGCGCAACGGCGGCTGCGTGCTCTGGCGGAAACTCAGGGAAGTCGCGGCGCAGAATGTCACACGTCCTGCGCGCTGCCATCTGGGATGACCGGCCGCGTTCGGGATGGTTTTTCGGCAGGCTGACAATATCGTGGAAATAGCATGCGGTCAGGATCACCAGCGGCTCCACCGCCTGATCAGCCATGATTTTTTGCGCCGTCATCCAGACCCGACGAAAATGCGAAATATCATGTGCGGTATCGTCGGTGCTGTGGTTTTCCTCAAGCCAGCGCTCAAATCGCTGCTGCCACCGGGCAAGTTCCATCGTCATATCCTGTTGTTTAAAAGTGCATGAATTATAACATAGACGAATTAAATCAATTTAAAAATAGAGCCACGAAATACTTAATAATAATTACACCGTATAAATTCAATGAATTAATTCAGCAGAAAAATAAAGAGATTAATAGAAATGTTTGGCAATATTTCATAGGATTTAATTACATTTTTTTTTGAAACTAAATAACACTTCCTGGAATAGTATCAAGCCTGTAATTGCGGAGGGTGATTACATATATTCATATAAATTATGCTTGAAGGGAATATATAATGAAAAGAAAAGTTCTGGCAATTGTGGTACCCGCGTTATTAATGGCAGGCGCAGCCAATGCGGCTGAAATGTACAACAAAAACGGCAACAAAGTTGACCTGTACGGCAAAGTCGACGCGCGTCATATCTTCTCTGACAACCCTGGCGACGACGGCGACGAAACCTATGTGCAGATTGGTTTCAAAGGCGAAACCCAGATCGCTAACGATCTGATCGGTTACGGCCAGTGGGAATACAAAACCTTCGCTAATAATACCGAGGGCGCGGGTGACAAATCGTTTAACCGCCTGGCGTATGCTGGCCTGAAATATGGCGAATACGGTTCATTTGATTATGGCCGTAATTACGGCGTCGTGTACGACGTTGAAGCCTGGACCGATATGCTGCCTGTATTTGGCGGTGACTCTTACACCTGGACCGATAACTTTATGAACGGTCGTGCTAACGGTCTGGCAACCTATCGTAACCAGGATTTCTTCGGTCTGGCTGAGGGCCTGAATTTCGCGCTGCAGTATCAGGGTGCGAATGAAGGTCAGGATGCAACAGAAGATCAGGAAGGCACGAAAAATGGCCATGACAATGTTCGTTTCCAGAACGGCGACGGCTTTGGTATGTCTACCACCTACGATTTTGACTTCGGTCTGAGCCTGGGTGCGGCATATTCATCTTCCGACCGCACGAACAAACAGGTTGCATACGGTGCAGGTAACTACAACCGCTACAGCCCATATGCAGGTGGCGAACACGCTGAAGCCTGGACCATTGGGGCAAAATATGATGCGCAGGGTGTTTACCTGGCCATGATGTATGCGGAAACCCGCAATATGACGCCATATGGTAATGTTGGTATCGCCAACCAGACCCAGAACTTTGAAGCCGTTGCGCAGTACCAGTTCGACTTCGGCCTGCGTCCGTCTCTGGCATGGGTTTATTCCAAAGGTAAAGACATTGGCGGCAATGATTACAACCCAGGTAATAATTACGACTATGTTGATCAGGATCTGGTGAACTATATCGATCTCGGTATGACCTACAGCTTCAACAAAAACTTCTCGACTTACGTTGATTATAAAATCAACCTGCTGGACAGCGATGAAAGCTTCTACGAAGCCAATGGCATCTCAACTGATGACATCGTTGGCGTAGGCATGACCTACCAGTTCTAATTCCCCAAAATACCAAAGGCCGCAATTGCGGCCTTTTTATTTCTTCACTATCTCTATTACGGCGCTTCCTGCAGTGCCACGCGGATAAACCCGTTATTTTGCGCCAGCAGTTCATGGGCTTTCCACGCATCCAGCCCTGTCAGCACCATCAATACCGCCGTTTTACAGTTATGGTTACAGCTCGCCAGCGCGGCTTTTGCCTCCGCCCGTGTGCATCCCCCCGCTTCCATCACAATGGCGATTTGCCGTTCAGCCCATTTGGTCGTGCCTGCCTCAAGATCCACCCGCAGGTTGCTGTAAACCCGTCCGGTTCGGACGGCCAGCCCGGTGGCAATCATCGAGAGGATCATTTTTTGCGCGATCCCCGCTTTGGTGTTGATATAGCCTGCGACGACGTCGGCCCCTAGCTCCGGAGCGATAACCATGCTTGCCAGCTGTGCGGCTTCGCTTTGCGCATCACCGGTAACAATAGCGACCGGTGAACCCAGAGACCACGCATGACGCATTGCCCCCCAGACCCACGGCGTTTTTCCGCTGACGGTCACGGCCAGCATCATATCGTGTTCACCAAACTTGATGGCCTGCAGATCGGCAACGCCGCGCTCGTAGCTCCCTTCCCCTTCTTGTGCCGTAACGGCCATCACAGGGGTTTTGCCCGGCGCATATTCATCGGCAATCTGTTGCGCTACGCGCCCTGACGGCCCCGCACCAACGACGATCAGGCGACCGCCGTGGCTGAGCGTCGCGGCGGCGTTGTCCACCACGCGGGCAATAGTATCTAAACAGGGGGTAATCGCAGCAGAAATGAGTGCATCATCCTGGTGAATGACTTTCAGCATGTCCAGCGTGGACAATCTATCAATATTCATCGTGCTGGCGTGCCGTCTTTCCTTGACCGAACCGGTAAGCATAACGCTCATAAACAGCCTCCTTATTATGAGTACCCACACACTATAAAGTGTTTTATATAGATGACCTGCGAGGAGGGTCACGAAAAGAGGACCAAATCCACGCCTTTACATGGCTTTAAGAAAAGCGCGTCATCGGCGATAATTACCCCTTTCTTAATCATCGCGGAGTGTTGATGAGCGATTTGCAGCCTTTCCTTCCGACGCGCAAGCGCCCCATGAAGCTGAACACCCTGGTCACGCTGATGGTATGCGCGATTATTGCCTCTGTGCTGCTGGTGGTCTTTGCGCTCTACTCCGTGCAAATCACCCGGGCGACCCGCGATGATGTAAAAGATACGGCTCTGGGTATTGCCAGAACGCTGGCCAACAGCCCGGAGATCCAGCGCGGCCTGATGCAGGCACCGCAGGAGAATATTATTCAGCCCATCGCCCAGGCGGTGACGAAACGAAACGATCTGCTGTTCACCGTGGTCACCGATATGCGGGGTATTCGCTACTCTCACCCGAACGAGGCGCTGCTGGGGCTGCATTTTATCGGTGACGATTTAACTCCCGCGCTTGAGGGCAAAGAGAACGTATCGGTAAACCGGGGTGCGCTCGCCGAAGCGCTTCGCGTCTTCACCCCAGTCTACGACGGCCAGCACGAGCAGATCGGCGTGGTGGCGGTAGGTATCTCCCTGAAAAAGGTTGAAGAGCAGATCGCTCGCGGGCGGCTCAACGCCGTCTGGACCATTTTATTCAGTATTTTTATGAGCTCCATGGCGATTTGGGGTCTGGTGCGGGTACTGAAACGCATCCTGTTCGGGCTCGAACCTTACGAAATTTCCGCCTTGTTCGAACAGCGTCAGGCGATGCTGCAGTCGCTTCGCGAGGGGGTGCTGGCCGTCGATATTCACGGGCGCGTGACGATGATCAACCAGACCGCCAGAGAAATATTGCTTCTCCCTTCCGGCAAGCAGACCGAAAATGCCAGCGCCCCCCTGCTGGCCAGCCTGCGCGAAGTCTCAAAGACGGGCGTCGCGCGCCAGGATCAGGAGATCAGCTGTAACGGGCGTCTATTGCTGTGCAACATGGTGCCCGTTAAAAGCCAGGATCGGGTGATCGGCGCCATCACCACCTTCCGTGATAAAACGGAAATCAGCCAGCTGATGCAGCGTATTGATGGCATGGTTAACTACGTCGAGGCCCTGCGCAGCCACACGCACGAGTTTATGAATAAACTGCATGTGATCCTGGGCCTGCTGCACATGAAGCGCTACGACAAGCTGGAAGAGTACATCATTCAGACTGCACATAATTACCAGACGGATATCGGCACGATACAGAGCAAGGTAAAATCCCCGGTGATTGCCGGGTTCCTGCTGGGTAAAATCAATCGGGCGAAAGAAGCGGGCGTCACCCTGACGCTGGCGGATGAATGCCAGATACCGGATACCGCGAGCGAAGAGCAGGTCGCGGTGCTGATCACCGTGCTGGGTAACCTCATTGAAAACGCGCTCGACGCGATGGAAGGACAGCAGGAAGGTGAGATCGGCCTGCTGCTGCATTATCAGAATGGCTGGCTCAGCTGCGAAGTCAGCGACGATGGCCCCGGCATTGAACCCGCTCAGCTGGAGGCTATTTTTACAAAGGGCTTCTCAACAAAAGGTGAAAACCGCGGCGTTGGGCTGTTCCTTGCTCGCCAGCAAATTCAGAACCTCGGCGGCGATATCAGCGTCGAGTCTGAGCCAGGCGTATTTACCCAATTTTTTGTTCACATCCCCTGGGATAGCGAGAGGAATATCGCGTGATAAATGTATTAATTGTCGATGATGACGCCATGGTAGCCGACCTCAACCGTCTGTATGTCAACCGTGTTGATGGTTTTAGCTGCTGCGGCGTCGCCTCCACGCTAAACCAGGCCGAGGCCATCATTAATAACCCCGGGCAGCCTGTCGATCTGGTGCTGCTGGATGTCTATATGCAGCAGGATAATGGGCTGGATTTGCTGCCCGTTATTCGCGCATCCGGTCGCCCGATCGATGTGATTATGATCTCGTCGGCTGCCGATGCCGCCACGATCCAGACCTCCATCCACTACGGCGTAGTGGATTATCTGATCAAGCCGTTCCAGTTTCCGCGCTTTGAAGAGGCGCTGAACGGCTGGAAGGCAAAGCATAGCCTGATGGGTTCGCACCAGTATTATGAGCAGGCCGACGTCGACCGGCTGATCCACGGCGGGGCGCCGGAACTGGCGGACAGTAAAAAGCTGCCGAAGGGGTTAACGCCGCAAACGCTGCGCACGATTTGCCAGTGGATTGACGCTCACCCGGAGACGGAATTTTCTACCGATGACCTGGCAAGCGCGGTCAATATCTCGCGCGTGTCCTGCCGCAAGTACCTGATTTGGCTCGCGCAAATCAACATTTTGTTCACCAGCATTCACTACGGCGCCACCGGCCGTCCGGTGTATCGCTACCGTCTCCAGCCGGAGCAGACCGGCCTGCTCAAGCAATACTGTCAGTAACGCGGTAGTCGTTATCCAGCAGGGTAAAGCGGAAGTGGTGTGCTGAAGAGAACACCACTTCTTTTGTTTTGGTCACAAAGATAGCTTCAATATCGGGACGAGAACGCAGCGCAGCGCAGCCTTTTTCGACGCCCATGCCGTACATCAGCGTGGTCCAGATATCGCCGTCGATGGAGTCTTTCGAAACAATCGTCACGCTGTCCAGCTCGTTGTCCAGCGGATACCCGGTGCGCGGATCGAGAATATGGTGATAGCGCTTGCCGTTTTGCTCAAAGTAGCGCTCGTACGTTCCCGACGTCACGACGGAGAGGTTCTCTACGGTCATCGTGCCGATCAGCGCATCACCGGCGAACGGTTTTTTCAGCCCCACGCTCCAGCCCCCTTCCGGCGAGCCTAACGTCTGAATGTTTCCGCCGAGGTTGATCAGCCCCAGCTCAGCGCCCTCTTTATGCAGGTAATCACGCACCCTGTCGGCGATATAGCCTTTGGCAATGGCCCCCAGATCGATCTCCATCCCCGCTCTGGTCAGAAACACGCTGCTGCTGGCCTCATCAAGAAGAACATCCTCAGGACGGGTTATCGCCAGCAGCGACGCGATTTCATCGGCAGGCGGAACGCTGTCCCCCTGAAAGCCAATTTTCCAGCGCTTCACCAGCGGACCTATCGCCAGGTTAAAGGCGCTGTCCCTGAACAGGCTTGCCGCTTTGGCACAGCGGATCAGCTCAAACACCGGCCGGCTGACGGTAACCGGATGCTGGCCAGCAGCATGGTTGATGTCCATCACCTGCGAGTGCGCGCGGTTGACGGTGAGCAGATCTTCGTACTGTTTGATCAGGCGAAACACGCGGGACGCGAGGGCTTCGTCGTGGGAGAAGAGTTTCAGGAGAATGGGTGAGCCCATCAGGACGGCGGAGTAGCTGTAAACGCGATGGCTATCAGGCATGGCTGGAGTCCTCAGATGTAGCCCCGGCAGGCACCGCGCCGCCGGGGAAAATGCCGGATAGCGCTGGGCGTATCCGGCCTACAACACAGGGGTCTTACTGCTTTTTCGAACGCATAGCCGCCTGATGTCCTGCAAGCGTACCAAAAATAATGATATCTGCCACTGCGTTACCGCCGATACGGTTACCGCCGTGGATCCCGCCGACCACTTCACCGGCCGCAAACGCCCCTGGCAGCACGTTGTGGTTGCTGTCCAGCACGCAGGTTTCGGTGTTGATGGTCACGCCGCCCATGGTGTGGTGCACGCCCGGTGCAATCTGAATGGCGTAGAACGGCCCTTCGTTGATAGGCGCGCGCAGCGCGGTGGTACGGCCAAAATCATCATCGTGCTGTTTTTCAACGAAGCCGTTGTAACGTTCCAGCGTCGCGAGAAAAGCGTGGTGATCCATACCCAGCGCCTCAGCCAGGGCTTTTGGCGAGCTGGCGCTGGTCACGAAACCTTTCGCGATGTACTCATCCGCGGCTTTGTTTTTGGCACGTACGTGCTCGTCAAAGACGATGTATGCGTATTTCTCCGGCAGCGCGATGATTGACGCCGAGACCTTATCGCGGGTCGACATTTCGTTGTAGAAGCGTTCCCCTTTCTGATTGACCAGAATCGCCCCGCCGCCGCGAATGGATTCGGAAATCAGGTACGAGGTTTTCTGCTCTACGGTTGGGTGAATCTGAATTTCGCCCATATCCACGGTACCCGCCCCGATGCGCTCCAGCAGCGCGATGCCGCCGCCGGTTGCCCCTTTGTGGTTGGTGGTAACGAACCCTTCCAGATCAGGACGGTATTTCACCACCATCTGGCTGTTAGCGCTGAAGCCGCCGGTGGCGACAATCACGCTTTTGGTTGCCACGGTGACGGTTTCGTTCTCTTCGGTAGTCAGGCGTACGCCGGTCACTTCGCCGTTCTCGAAGATGATGTCGCTGACGGAGGTATCCAGCATCACCTCGATGTTGCGTTTGTTGACGTTACGCACCAGGCCGCTGATGAGATAGCCGCCTACCGCTGAACCGTCTTTTGGACGGTGAGTACGGTCGATGCTCATCCCGCCGGTGGTGGTGATGTCGTTCAGCATGATGCCGCGCGTGGCCAGCCACTCAATTGCCTGCGGCGCGTTCTCGACGAAGCGACGCAGCAGTTCCGGGTTGTTCTTGTTGCCGCCGCCTTTCAGGCTTTCCTGATAGAACAGCTCTTTGCTGTCCTGAATGCCCTTCACGCGCTGGAAGCGGGTTTCGGCGGCATTCATACCGGCAGAGGCTTTAATGGTGTTCCCGCCGATGGTCGGCATTTTCTCGACAATCAGCACGCTCGCGCCTTCGTCGTGAGCCTGGATCGCCGCAGCCAGACCGGCGCCGCCGCTGCCGACAACGACCACGTCCACGCTGCGGGTTTCGTTCGGATCAACGCCCTCTTCCGCGGCCAGCGCTTTGCTGGATTTCAGCATCGCTTTCGAGACCGCTTTCTTCACCGCCTCGCTCTGGCTGGTTGCGCCGGTGATGGCATCCACGTGCGGGGTATTGGCGTCCAGAATGCGGGTACGGATCTCTTCAAAGCTGGTTACAAACTCAACGTCTTCGCTCGGGCCGGAGGCCAGTTCGATGTCCGCAATGCGGTCGGTTTCAAGGCTGACGTTAATCACCAGTTCGTTAGCGTCATCCTGCACTTTCTCAGCAAAGGTACCCGGTTTGAATTTGGATTCGCCCATGCTCATGTCGCGGATCATCGCTTCCACCAGCGAGAAGCGCCACAGCGGTTCAGGAATGCTGAGCTCTTCGCGTTTGGTGCTGTCCATAAACAGCTCCAGGCTTTCGCCGGCCGCGATGCGGTCGGTCCAGTCCGGATAAGCGATGGTGGCGCGGCCAACGGCAATCAGGTCGTAACCGTGGTCCAGCGCTTCATTCACATCGGAAGCATTCACCACGCCGCCCACGCCCATGACCGGAACCTGCGCCAGCGTTTCAGAACGCATCGCGCAGTATTTTTCGATAAGCGGGGTGGGATCCTGGGTGTCGACGATGGAAGGACGCAGGGTAGCGCCGACGGAGAAGTGCAGATAGTCCACGCCGCGCGCCGCCAGTTTTTCCAGCAGATACATGGTGTCGTCAAAGCGGATGCCCGGGACTTCCATCTCTTCAGGGGAGAAGCGGTAGCCAATAATAAACGCGTCATCCGCGTACTGGCGCACCATTTTGTGGGTAATGTCCAGCACCGCCAGCGGGAACTTCGCGCGGTTATCGCGGCTGCCGCCCCACTCGTCGTCGCGCTGGTTTGAATTCGGGGAGTAGAACTGCTGAATCAGATAGGTATTCGCCCCGTGGATTTCCACGCCGTCGAAACCGGCCTGGATGGCGCGACGCACCGCCTCACCAAACTTGCCGATCATGCCTTCCACTTCTTCTGCGGTCAGGGCGACAGGCGTTGCGGCACCTTCACGCGGCGCGGCTACGGCGCTCGGGCCAACCGGGGTACGGCCACCAATCAGTTTTGGATCGACCATGCGGCCGCCGTGGTAGATCTGCAGCAGCGCCTTCGATCCTTTGGATTTGATGGCCTCCGCGATTTTAGCCAGCCCGGCAATTTTCTCGTCATTATCAATACCGATGGCACCCGGGAAGGCGAGACCGAGATCGTCGACGAAGCAGCATTCCACAATGATGGTGCCAATGCTGCCGGAACGGGCCCGATAGTACTCCACCAGCTCGCTGGTGACGGTGCCGTCAAAATAGCCGGTACAGGTTGTCATAGGGGCCATTAACAAACGGTTTTTCAGTTCAGTGCCATTCGGTAATGTGAAGGGGCTAAGAATGCGTTCGTTAGTGCTCATAATAGAAACTCCAAACTTTTAAAAATTAAGAATTCGTTATCGGATTGATTTTTTATTTCGTCGTTTTTTGCCGATGTCATGATATTAATATAATGATTTTTTTAGTTTCTAAAGTTATTACGTTAGTTAAAAAACTATTTAATCCCTGCGATAACACAAATAACACATTGGTGTTAGCGATTGTAATTCAGTCATTCACAATAATTTAAAAACCGTTAAAATATGAATGGTAAAACCAATTCACCTTAACACATACAAAATCAATAAAAACAATATATTACAATGACACCAAAATCTATCTTGTTAAAGAAATGATAAAAAACACGCAAAAAGCAGGCAATAACCACATACGCCAGAGTGGTTATTAATAAAAGCATAAAAATAACGCTGCAATTCTATTTTTTTGATCGCGATCAATAGTTATGGCATTCAAAAGCGCAATATAAAAACATCATCTTTTTTTAATTTAGCGCACACAAAAACGCGTTAAATCGCTATTACTGAAAATACAGGAAAGCACCTTTAATAACTAAAAAAAAAGCAAAGAAACTAAATAAAGTGCTTTTTCAGTGCGACCGAATTTTTGACAACTTAAGACGTGAAACTATGAATACAAAAACTGCTGTAACGCCCCCTGTGGCGAACCAGGCATCAAATGGAAACGCAAAACGATTGCTGATGATGGCGCTACCCGTCATCGTCGCCGTACTGCTGCTGTTTGTTCCCGTTCCTGAAGGCTTGCCGCCTTACGCATGGCACTACTTCGCCATCTTTGTCGGCGTGATCGTCGGTCTGATCTTCGAACCGCTGCCGGGTGCGGTGATCGGCCTGACCGGCGTGGTTGCCATCGCCCTGTGCAGCCAGTGGGTGCTGTTCAGCCCCGATCAGCTGGCTGACCCGAAATTCAAGCTGGCGGGAGCCTCCTTTAAGTGGGCGGTGAGCGGGTTTGGTAACTCTACCGTCTGGCTGATTTTCGGTGCCTTTATGTTCGCCGCTGGCTATGACAAAACCCGCTTCGGCCGCCGTCTGGCGCTGATTCTGGTGAAGTACCTCGGCCGTCGCAGCCTGACGCTCGGTTACGCCATCACGTTTGCTGACCTGCTGCTGGCACCGTTCACCCCGTCCAACACCGCGCGCAGCGGCGGGACCATCTACCCGATTATCGCTAACCTGCCGCCGCTGTACGGTTCAAAACCTAATGACCCAAGCGCGCGTAAAATTGGTTCATACCTGATGTGGGTGGCGATCACCGCAGCCTGTATCACCAGCTCAATGTTCCTCTCCGCCCTCGCGCCAAACCTGCTGGCCCTGGCGCTGGTGAAAAGTACGGTTGGGATTGATATCTCCTGGGGCACCTGGTTCCTCGCCTTCCTGCCGCTGGGTATCCTGCTGATTCTGGCCATGCCGCTGCTGGCCTACTGGTTCTACCCACCTGAAGTCAAAGTGAATAACGAAGTGCCGCTGTGGGCGACCCGCGAGCTGGAAAAACTCGGCAAACTGTCCCGCAATGAAATTCTGCTGCTGGTGTTCGTGTGCTGTGCACTGCTGATGTGGATCTTCGCCGCCGCGTGGATTGAGCCTGCCATGGCAGCCCTGCTCATCGTCGGTCTGATGCTGTGGACCGGCGTGCTGGAATGGAACGATATCACAGGTAACAAGGCCGCATGGAACACCTTCGTCTGGTTCGCCACCCTGGTGGCACTGGCGGATGGCCTCTCTTCTACCGGCTTTATCAGCTGGTTAGGTAAAGAAGGCGGTCTGTTGATGAGCGGTATCTCTCCGGGCGTGGCGACCGTCGTCCTGCTGCTGGCGTTCTACCTGCTGCACTACCTGTTTGCCAGCACCACCGCGCACACCACGGCGCTGCTGCCAGCGATGCTGACCATCGCCTCCACCATCCCGGGCATGAATATGGAAGTGTTCGTTCTGCTGATGGTGACCTCGCTGGGCGTCATGGGGATCATCACCCCGTACGGTACTGGCCCAAGCCCGATTTACTACGGTAGCGGCTACCTGCCAACCAAAGACTACTGGCGCCTCGGCACCATCTTCGGTGCCATCTTCCTGGCGGCCCTGCTGCTGATTGGTTATCCGTGGATGTCCATGATGTTCTGATTCCTGACCGCCGGACTTCTCCTCCGGCGGTTTTATTTTTGTGGAGCAATACGCTATGTCAAATAAACCGTTTTTCTACCAGAACCCCTTCCCTCTTTCCCATGACGACACCGAATACTACCTGCTGACCAAAGAGCACGTCTCCGTTGCCGAATTCGACGGTCAGGAAGTGCTGAAAGTGGAGCCGGAAGCCCTGACCCTGCTGGCGCAGCAGGCCTTCCACGATGCCGCGTTTATGCTGCGTCCTTCTCACCAGAAGCAGGTTGCCGCCATTCTCAACGACCCGGAAGCCAGCCAGAACGACAAATACGTTGCCCTGCAGTTCCTGCGTAACTCTGAAATTGCCGCAAAAGGCGTGCTGCCAACCTGCCAGGATACCGGCACCGCGATCATCATGGGTAAAAAAGGCCAGCGCGTCTGGACCGGCGGCGGTGACGAAGCGGCGCTGAGCCAGGGGGTGTATAACACCTACATTGAAGATAACCTGCGCTACTCGCAGAATGCGGCGCTGGACATGTATAAAGAGGTGAATACCGGCACCAACCTGCCCGCGCAGATCGATCTCTACAGCGTGGACGGGGACGAATACAAATTCCTGTGCATGGCAAAAGGCGGCGGCTCTGCCAACAAAACCTACCTCTATCAGGAAACCAAAGCACTGATCACCCCGGCGAAGCTGAAAAACTACCTGGTTGAGAAGATGCGCACCCTGGGCACTGCGGCCTGCCCGCCTTACCATATCGCATTTGTGATTGGCGGTACGTCAGCGGAAGCCACGCTGAAAACCGTGAAGCTCGCTTCCACGCGCTACTACGACGCGCTGCCGACGGAAGGTAACGAACACGGCCAGGCGTTCCGCGACGTTAAGCTCGAACAGGAACTGCTCCAGGAAGCGCAGAACCTCGGCCTCGGCGCGCAGTTCGGCGGTAAATACTTCGCCCACGATATCCGCGTGATCCGCCTGCCGCGCCACGGCGCCTCCTGCCCAATCGGCATGGGCGTCTCCTGCTCCGCAGACCGCAACATTAAAGCGAAGATCAACCGCGACGGGATCTGGATTGAGAAGCTGGAACACAACCCGGGTCAGTATATTCCTGAATCACTGCGCCAGCAGGGCGAAGGCGACGTGGTGAGCATCAATCTGGACAAGCCGATGAAGGAGATCCTGGCGCAGCTTTCCGCGCACCCGGTCTCTACCCGCCTGTCGCTGAACGGGACCATCATCGTGGCGCGCGATATTGCCCACGCGAAGCTGAAAGAGCTGCTCGACAACGGTGAAGAGCTGCCGCAGTACGTTAAAGACCATCCGATCTACTACGCAGGCCCGGCCAAAACGCCGGAAGGCTACGCGTCTGGCTCACTCGGCCCGACCACGGCGGGCCGTATGGACTCGTATGTGGACTTACTGCAATCCCACGGCGCGAGCATGATCATGCTGGCGAAAGGCAACCGCAGCCAGCAGGTAACCGACGCCTGCCATAAACACGGCGGCTTCTACCTGGGCAGCATTGGCGGCCCGGCGGCGGTGCTGGCGCAAAACAGCATTAAGAGCCTGGAATGCGTCGCGTATCCGGAGCTGGGAATGGAAGCCATCTGGAAAATTGAAGTCGAGAACTTCCCGGCGTTTATCCTGGTGGATGACAAAGGCAACGATTTCTTCCAGCAGATCCAGAACAAACAGTGCGCGGGTTGTTCACAGCGCTAGGTTGAGACAGGCCGGGTGGCGCAACGCTGCCCGGCAGTCGCAGAAAGACATGAGCCTGCGTCATGTCACAAAACCGTGATATCAGCCACTTAGCAAAAAGTGGTGAATAAAAAATCAATTAATTGTTAAGTTATTGTTGTCATTAATTGTATTGATCCCGCGAAGGCTATTCATGCAAAACGTGCATCAGCCGATGCGGCATTTGCGCTTATCTATTTCCTCATCCTGATCCAGTTTTCAAAAACAGACGCGTAAAACGTCAACAATAAACTGGAGATAACCATGTTTTCCTCAACCTCACCTGCAACCGTACGCTCGAAAGCGGGCGCCATACTCCGCGTGACGTCCGGCAACTTTCTTGAGCAGTTCGATTTCTTTCTGTTCGGCTTCTATGCCACCTACATCGCCCACACGTTCTTCCCGGCGAGCAGTGAATTTGCGTCGCTGATGATGACCTTCGCCGTCTTCGGCGCGGGCTTTTTGATGCGTCCAATAGGCGCCATCGTGCTAGGCGCGTATATCGACAAGGTAGGTCGCAGAAAGGGGCTGATCGTCACGCTTTCCATCATGGCGGCGGGGACGTTCCTGATCGTGCTTATCCCCTCTTATCAAAGCATCGGTCTGTGGGCGCCGCTGCTGGTGCTGACGGGCCGTCTGCTGCAGGGCTTTTCCGCCGGTGCGGAGCTTGGAGGCGTCTCGGTTTATCTGGCTGAAATCGCCACGCCGGGCCGCAAAGGGTTTTACACCAGCTGGCAGTCCGGCAGCCAGCAGGTCGCCATTATGGTCGCCGCGGCGATGGGCTTTGCCCTGAATGCCCTGATGGAGGAGAGCGCCATTCGCGAATGGGGCTGGCGCATCCCGTTCCTGTTCGGCTGCTTAATCGTGCCGTTTATCTTTTTCCTGCGCCGCAAGCTGGAGGAGACGGAAGAGTTCAGCGCGCGCCGCCAGCATCTGGAGATGCGTCAGGTCTTTAAAACGCTGCTCGGCAACTGGCAGGTGGTGGTCGCAGGCATGCTGATGGTGGCGATGACCACCACCGCGTTCTACCTGATCACCGTCTACGCCCCCACCTTTGGCAAAAAGGTGCTGATGCTCAGCGCCTCGGACAGCCTGCTGGTCACGCTGCTGGTGGCGATTTCTAACTTCATCTGGCTGCCGGTGGGCGGCGCGCTGTCGGATCGCTTCGGGCGCAAGCCGGTGCTGATTGCCATGGCCCTGCTGGCGCTGGCGACCAGCTACCCCGCCCTGACGCTGCTGGCGAGCGCGCCCAGCTTCTCCATGATGCTGAGCGTGCTGCTGTGGCTCTCCTTCCTTTACGGCCTGTACAACGGCGCGATGATCCCGGCCCTGACGGAGATTATGCCTGCTGAAGTGCGCGTGGCGGGGTTCTCTCTGGCTTACAGCCTGGCAACGGCGGTCTTTGGCGGCTTTACCCCGGTCATGTCCACCGCGCTGATTGAATACACCGGTGACAAAGCCTCGCCTGGCTACTGGATGAGTTTCGCCGCCGTGTGCGCCCTGCTGGCCACGCTCTACCTCTACCGCCGCCGCGCGGTATCGCTGCAAAACACCGTCAAGTCACAGGGGGCAGTATGAAACGCACCTATCGCTTTACCGCCAGCGCGCTGGTGCTGACGCTCCTGAGCGTTAATGCCTGTGCCCAGGACGTGAAGGTCATGATTTCAGGCGGCTTCAAGGCCGCCCTGGAAAAGCTGGCCCCGGACTATGAACGCCGGACCGGGGATAAAATCGTGATTATCCCCGGCCCCTCAATGGGCGCTACGCCGCAGGCGATCCCAAACCGACTGGCGCGCGGCGAGAAAGCCGACGTGGTGATTATGGTGGGCGATGCGCTGGAGAAGCTCGAAAAAGCCGACCAGACCCAGCCGGGTTCGCGAACGGAACTCGCGGACTCCCCCGTTGGCATGGTGGTGAAAAAAGGTGCGGATGTCCCTGATATCAGCAGCGAGTCGGCTTTGCGTAAAACGCTGCTGCAGGCCAGCTCCATCGCCTACTCTGACAGCGCCAGCGGCAGGTACGTCAGCCAGACGTTGTTCAAAAAAATGGGGATTGAAAAAGAAGTGGCGGGTAAAGCGACAATGGTCGAGCGTATCCCGGTCGCCTCAGAAGTGGCGAAAGGAAAATACGCCGTCGGTTTCCAGCAGGTCAGCGAGCTGCTGCCGGTTCAGGGCGTCACCTTTATCGGGAAAATCCCGGATAATCTGCAGTACATCACGCGCTTCGCGGGTGCGGTCACCCGTCACGCAGAACATCCCGCAGAGGGGAAAGCGCTGCTGACCTATCTCGCCTCACCGCCCTCCAGGGCCGTCATCCAGAAGACGGGGATGATCCCCGTTACGTCCGGCGATACTGCTCGGTGATCTGCTTTTCCAGTTCAGCCGCAATGTAGGACTGGATGCGCCCCCGGCGCCGGATAAGCCCCACGGTGCGTTTCACTTCCGGCGCCACCAGCGGCAGATGCGTCAGCAGCGTGTGCTCTGACGTCGGCATCGACATGGCGGGAACGGCAGCAATGCCGATCCCCGCCTCTACCATACCGAGCATCGTGGTAACGTGGCGCGTTTCGCAGACGCTGGGGCGTTCGGGAACGATATCCCCCAGCATCCGATCGAGCAGGTTACGGTTGCCTGACGTTTTATCGAGGGAGATATAATCCTGCTGGTAAAAGGCCTGCCACGTCAGGTGACTCTTCTGCGCCAGGGGGTGATCCTTTCGGCACGCCGCAACATAGACATCCTCCACCAGCGGGAAAAATTCGATGTCAGACGGCAGATTTCCTGCGAAGCAGATACCAAAATCCGCCTGGCTTCGGGCCACGGCGTCAATCACATTCCCCGCGCTGCTGTCGATGAGCTTAATGCGAACCCGCGGATAGCGAGACTGAAAACGACGGATCACATCGGGCATAAAGTAACAGGCCGCGGACGGCACCGTGGCAACCGTGATCAGCCCCGTCCGCTCTTCACTGACCTTATCGACATCCGCCAGCATTGACTCAACGTTGTCGAGCAGCTGCGCGGAGCGTTCAGCAAAGTTTTGCCCGTATAACGTTAAGGCCACGCGGCGGGTGGTACGGTCAAACAGCCGGTTTCCCAGCGCGGCTTCCAGCTTTTCAATCCTGCGGCTCAGCGCCGACTGGGATAAGCAGATAGATTCAGCAGCGACACGGAAGTTACCGTATTCCACTAACGCTCTGAAAGCATAAAGATCGTTAAGGTCAAAATTCACGGGCATGGCGTCTGGATGTCCTGTCAGGGAATACGCAACAAAGTCAAAAATAATAGCGTCTTATTGACCCACCGCAACCGGCGCGGTGGTGAAATACGTCAGAGCTCGTTGAGATGCAGGCGAATATACCCGGCGCGATCGGCAATGGCCTGCCGCTCCTCTTCCTTCATGTCCGCAAGCTGTTTAAAGACGATGCCCAGGCGGGGATTGTTACCCAGACGCGCCTGGTTGCGCGCAAAGAAATCCCAGTAAAGGGCATTGAAGGGGCACGCCAGCTCTCCGGTACGCTGGCTGTGTTGATACCGGCACCCCTGACAGTAGTTACTCATCTTATGAATATACGACGCGCTTGAGACGTAGGGTTTACTGGCCAGCAACCCGCCATCGCCAAACTGGCTCATTCCGAGGGTATTGGGCAGCTCCACCCATTCAAAGGCATCAATATAGACCCCCAGATACCATTCATGAACCGCCTGCGGCGACAGGCCGCTGAGCAGGCTAAAGTTCCCGATGACCATCAGGCGCTGGATATGGTGGGCGCAAGCCTCGGTGAGGGACTGCCCAATCGCATGCGCCAGGCAGCGCATCTGCGTCCTGCCGGTCCAGAACCAGTCCGGCAGCGGGGCGTGCTGGTCTAAGGCATTCAGCTCCCGATAGCCCGGCATCTGCGACCAGTAGATCCCACGCACGTACTCCCGCCAGCCGAGAATTTGTCGGATAAACCCTTCGACGGCTGGCAGCGGCGCATGGCCCAAACGCCATGCCTGCTGGGCGGCAGCCACCACTTCCCGCGGATTAAGCATTTTGGTGTTCAGCGCGAACGAAATTAACGAGTGGAACAGAAAAGGCTCCTCAGCGTGCATCGCGTCCTGCCAGGCGCCGAACTGCGGGAGCACGCGAGCGATAAATTCATCCAGCCTGGCTTTGGCTTCCGAACGGCTGAGCGGCCAGCGAAAATTCCCGGCCTGCGGTTCGCCGAAGGTGTTTACGCCGCAGCGCTGGATCTCCGCCCATAAGGCTGAATAATCGTGGCTGGGACGCGAGTCGTCCGGCGCGGGCGGCTCGCCGGACCAGCGTTTGCGATTTTCAGCATCAAAATTCCATTTCCCCCCTTCCGGCTCGCCTTCTGAGGTTAACAGTATGCCGTTCTGACGACGCATTTCCCGGTAAAAGTACTCCATTCGCCAGCTTTTGCGCGTCGCAAAGAACGCGCTCACCTGTTCACGGGTGGTGAAGAAATGCTCGCTGCTGACGCAGGCCGTTTCGACGGACGCCGCTTTCGCCCACGCCTGCAGCTGCGTGTCCAGGCGCCATTCGTCGGGCTCCTGCCATATCACCCTGTCGGCGCCGTAATGCGCGACAAGCGCGTTGAGATTGTCTTCCAGCGCGCCGCGGTTTGAGTCGTCAGAGAGCCGGACATACCTCACCCGATGCCCCTTCTCCTTTAACGCAGAGGCAAACGCGCGCATGGCCGCAAAAATGGCGATCACTTTCTGAGCGTGGTGAAGCACGTACGCGGTTTCGGCCCGCAGCTCAAGCATCACGTAAATGACATTTGGATTACAGGCATCAAACCAGCTGTGGTGCGGATTAAGCTGATCGCCCAGGATCAGGCGCAGTTCGGTCAACGGTGGCTCCTTCGACAGCGCTCGGAACAGTATTTGACCTCATCCCAGCATTTCGCCCATTTCTTGCGCCACGTCATGGGCCGCTGGCAGTGCGCGCACGCCCGGCTGGGCAGGTCCTGCTTGTTACCTTTGAAATCGCTCATCTTTTCAATACCGTATTGATTTCTTCACCAGACCGGTGGATGCAGGCTACGACAGACTTCACAAAATGAAGGTGATGCCCGTAAACCGCTACCCACCGCTACGTACGAATGATAGTTTATTCAGGCTGGAATTGTCGCAGTGAGCGATTTTCTGGCATCTTAACCAAACCTGACTTTCCCATTTTTGTTCAAGTGACGAGTTTGCGAGCAAAGCGATGATAAAGTGGCCCTGGAAAACGAATGAAGCTGGCCGGGATATGGCGCTGCCATGGGATGACGCGCTGACGATCCCTGTTCTGGCTAATCTTAAGCCGGATGAACAAGCGAAACTGGTTCAGCTGGCGGATCGTTTTTTACAGCAAAAACGCCTGGTTCCACTGCAGGGTTTCGAACTCGATCCCCTTAAAAACGCGCGCATCGCCCTGCTTTTCTGTCTGCCAGTGCTTGAATTGGGTATCGAGTGGCTGGATGGCTTCCACGAAGTGCTGATCTATCCGGCTCCCTTTATCGTCGATGACGAGTGGGAAGATGACATCGGGCTGGTGCACAACCAGCGCGTGGTGCAGTCCGGACAAAGCTGGCAGCAGGGACCGATTATCCTCAACTGGCTCGACATTCAGGACTCGTTCGATGCGTCCGGTTTTAATCTGGTTATCCATGAAGTGGCGCATAAGCTCGATACCCGCAACGGCGATCGCGCCAGCGGAGTACCGCTGATCCCGCTTCGCGAGGTGGCGGGCTGGGAGCACGATCTGCACGCGGCGATGGATAACATTCAGGATGAAATAGACCTGGTGGGCGAAAGCGCGGCCAGCATTGACGCCTATGCGGCAACCGACCCGGCCGAGTGCTTTGCGGTGCTCTCGGAGTATTTCTTCAGCGCGCCCGAGCTCTTCGCGCCCCGCTTCCCGGCGCTGTGGCAGCGTTTCTGCCAGTTTTATCAGCAGGATCCGCTCCAGCGTCTGCGGCAAAATGAGGAGTCTGGCGGTCATTCCTCCCGCCAGATCCATTAAGGCTTTTCAGCAGGGGTCCGCTCGGATGACCGTACCCCTATGCTCAACGCTAAAAACAGCACTGCCATTCCCCATGCGGCCACCGTCAAAGACTGCTCGCCGTAAAAGCGCGTCACCACAGGCACCAGCAGCGCGCTGACGCCGTAGCCTAACGTGTGGCTTGTGGCGATGACGCCCGCCCCTTTCCCGGTGGTCAGCCTGTCGTTCAGCAGAAGCTGGTAGCCCGGCGTGGCCATCGCCGCCCCGAGTGAAGTGATAACAATCCCCACGTAGAACAGCGTTAAACCGGCGACAGTCATCAGCCCAAGCCCTGCAACCATTAACACCGCCGCGATGCAGAGCAAGGTCACCGGGGTGAAATGCTGCGGGCGGACCACCAGAAACTGCGCCGCGAGCGTGGCCAGCGCGGCCAGGCTCAGAAGAAGCGCAACATGATGGCTGATCTCCCGGGCGTTGCCCTCCAGCAGAGGGCTAAGATGCGGTGACAGGCCAAGCTGCATCAGGCTGACCAGCGCCGCCAGCAGCAGCGCCAGCAGCAGGAACGGCAGCATCGAGGCCTGCAGGCGGGTCGCCTGGTGCGCCACCGGCGGCAGCGGCGGGTCTGCGGCTTCGCGAAGCACCAGCAGCAGCGCGATTAACGGCGCGATCGCCATCAGCCAGAGCGGCGCAACCGGGCTGACGCTGAGCATCAGCGCCGCCAGCGGCGGGCCGAGCAAACGTCCGCAGCTGAGGCCGGAGCTTATCGTCGCCAGCGCCGCCATTCTTTTCTCCAGCCCCGCACGCTGAATAGCCCACGTCTGGGCCGCAGGCACCAGCCCCGAGACCGTCAGTCCGTAAAGCAGACGTGAAAGAATCAGTCCCGCCAGTCCCCAGACGGTATCCAGCCTTCCGGCCGCCATCGTCCAGACCACCAGCGCCATGACGACGAAACTGGCCAGATAGCCGCTCAGCGAGGCCACCATCACGGCCTTACATCCCCGCCGCTCGCTCTGGCGTCCCCACCAGGGCGAGGCCGGTAAAAAGAGCATGGATCCAAACATCAACAGCCCGGCCCAGACCGAAAGCGACAGCCCGGTCAGGGTCACCAGCTGCGGGAGCATCACCAGCAGGCCGTTTTGCCCGATACCTAATAAACCCGCACATAGCGCCAGGGGCCAGTTGGCTTTTGAGGTGACCTTTTCGGTCAATGTTTCTGAGTCAGCGCGCATGAGAATGTGAACATAGTGTCAATAAATGTGTGGAAATCATGAAGTTTATGAAAACAAATATTGCAAAAATGGTTGCGACTGTAAACAGAATGAATATCATAACGAGAATTATTATCAATCATGGAATGAGGTACATCTATGCGTGCTCTGACCCGCTCTGCCGGTACAGACGTTGCAGCCCAGTGTTTTTTGAACGCCCTGTTGCGCGAAACGAAGGACTGGCGCTATCTCCCCGCTACCGCTGCGGATGCGTTACCGAACATTCATATCCCGCTGTCCCAAACCCAGGCGCTTCGGGTTCCGGTACGCTATTTCTCTCCCACCCAGCATCATCAGTACCGTTTCCCGGCCACGCTTCTTCAGAGCAACAGTGATGACGGTGACGCCGTCACATTTGATCAACTGGTTGATTTAATTCTTGAAAAACCGTCAGTAAAAGGCTCGCTGGATGCCGATACGCTGGCGCGTTTTAAGCAGCGCGTTCTCGAAAGCCATGCCCACACCTGGCAGGCGATCGATCTCCGCCACGGCTGGGTAAACCTGCGCGATAAGCCACTGACGTTTGCTGAAGCGGAACAGGCGCTGCTGGTCGGCCACGCGTTTCACCCGGCGCCGAAGTCGCACGAGCCGTTCAACGAAACAGAGGCGCGTCGCTATCTTCCTGATTTCGCCTCCCGCTTCCCGCTGCGCTGGTTTGCCGTTGAGAGCGCGCTCGTTGCCGGCGACAGCCTGAACGTCTCCCTGCGTGAGCGTCTGCTGCGCTTCGCGGCCCAGAGCGCGCCTGAGCTGCTCGGCCACTTCACCGACACCCGCTGGCTGCTGCCGATGCATCCGTGGCAGGCCGACTTTCTGCTGGAGCAGGACTGGTGCCAGCGTCTGGCGGAAAACGGTGCATTGCAGGACCTGGGTGAAGCGGGCGCGCAGTGGCTGCCTACCAGCTCGTCCCGCTCGCTGTACAGCGAAACCAACAGCGACATGATTAAGTTCTCCCTCAGCGTGCGCCTGACCAACTCCGTGCGCACGCTGTCGGTCAAAGAAGTTAAGCGCGGAATGCGCCTGGCGCGTCTGGCGAAAACGGAACGCTGGCAAGAATTACAGGCCCGCTACCCGACCATGCGCGTGATGCAGGAAGACGGCTGGGCG
Organism: Enterobacter asburiae; assembly: GCF_007035645.1. Taxonomy (NCBI): domain Bacteria; kingdom Pseudomonadati; phylum Pseudomonadota; class Gammaproteobacteria; order Enterobacterales; family Enterobacteriaceae; genus Enterobacter; species Enterobacter asburiae. The sequence goes on along the minus strand of NZ_AP019632.1, from coordinate 1,634,854 downwards.
GGGCTGCGTGACGAAAGCGGCGTTATTCAGGAAGAGAGCCTGATGGCCCTGCGCGTCAATCTGCTGTTCGATACGCCAGACACCCAGACCAACGTGCTGGTGAGCCTGACCCAGGCCGCGCCGGACGGCGGCGACAGCCTGCTGGCCTCCGCGGTGCGCCGTCTGAGCCAGCGTCTGGATTTACCCCTCGCCCAGGCCGCCCGCTGCTGGCTGGACGCCTATTGCGACCGCGTGTTGCTCCCGCTGTTCAGCGCCGAGGCGGACTACGGTCTGGTCCTGCTGGCGCACCAGCAAAATATCCTCGTTGAGATGCAGCAGGATTTCCCCGTCGGGCTGATTTACCGCGACTGCCAGGGCAGCGCGTGGACCGAAGGTGCCGACGCGTGGCTGAATTCAGCGGGCGAAACCGAGGTGGAAAACCGCTTCGGTGAGAGCCAGCTGCTGCGCTACTTCCCTTATTACCTGCTGCTGAACTCTACCCTTGCCGTCACCGCCGCCCTCGCCGCCGCCGGTTTCGACAGTGAGGAGAGCCTGATGTCCCGCGTGCGCGACGCGCTGGCCGAACTGCGCCGCACGGCGAAGCAGACCCGCTGCCTCGACTACGTGCTCGACAGCCCGACCTGGAACTGCAAAGGCAACTTCTTCTGCTACCTGCACGATCGCAATGAAAACACCATCGTCGATCCGGCGGTGATCTATTTCGACTTTAGCAACCCGTTTTACAAGGAGAAGGCGTAATGGCAATCGCGAATATCGTCCATTCCGGCTACGGCTTTCGCTGCACCGCAACGGATCGCGCGCTGCCGCTGACGTTGGGTCTCGACGGCAGCACGGTGCTGGAGCGTCTGAATGGGATCCCGGACGGCTGGCTGGTCGAAGCACTCGATCAGCTGTTTGTTGCCGCGCCCGCGCTGACCGGCATTACCCTGCCATGGGCAACCTGGCAGGATGAACCCCAGGCGCAGGCGCTGTTTAGCCTGGCCCACGGGGACTATCTGGCACGCGAAACCTTCTGGCAGCTGCCGCTGTGGCTGAAAGGCGAACGGCCGCAGGCCAGCGGCGGGATGCAGTTTGATGAGAGCCGTCAGCTGTACTTCCCGCTGCGTCCTCACCGCCCGCAGGGCGAAGTGTACCGTCGTTACGATCCGCAAATTAAGCGCACCCTCAGCTTCCGCGTGGTCGACGTGGCGCTGGACGGCGAGCGCTTTACGCGCTGGATGAACAACCCGCGCGTGAACGCCTTCTGGGAGATGGCGGGCCCGCAGGCCGAGCAGGAAAACTACCTGCGCCGTCAGCTTGACTCGACCTACTGCTACCCGGTTATCGGCTGCTTCGATGACCAGCCGTTCGGCTATTTTGAGCTCTACTGGGCGCCAGAAGACCGCATTGGCCGCCACTACCGCTGGCAGCCGTTTGACCGCGGGCTGCACATGCTGGTGGGCGAAGAGAACTGGCGCGGCGCACAGTACATCCGCAGCTGGCTGCGCGGCCTGAGCCACTATCTGTATCTCGATGAACCGCGCACCGCGCGAATTGTCGCCGAGCCGCGCTTCGACAACCAGCGCCTGTTCCGCCATCTGGCCTCCGCCGGTTTCGAGACGGTGAAAGAGTTCGACTTCCCGCACAAGCGCTCGCGCCTCATCATGAGCCAGCGCCACCGCTTCTTCAGCGAGGTGGAACTGTGAACGCGCTCTGGCAGAAAGTGAACCGCGAGATGGTGGCGAAGATCCTCGCCGAGCTGGAGTACGAACGCACCCTGCGCGCTGAGCCGGTTTCGTCGAACGGCTGGCGCATCGCCATGGGCAACGAGTCCTGGCAGTTTCGCGCCACGCGCGGGATCTGGGGCTGGCTGCATATCGACCCGGACAGCCTGATCGCCGCCAGCGGCGATGCAGTGGAAGCGGAACGCGCGCTGCTGCAGCTGGCGAAAGTGCTGGAGATGAGCGACGCGCAAACGGCAGAGCATATGGAAGATCTCTACGCCACGCTGCGCGGCGACATGCAGCTGCTGCATGCGCGTGAAGCGCTGGACGCGGACGCGCTGATCCACCTCGACCCGGACGAATTACAGTGTCTGATGAGCGGTCACCCGAAGTTTATTTTCAACAAAGGCCGCCGCGGCTGGGGGCTGGACGCGCTGCGTCAGTACGCGCCCGAGTATCGCGGACGTTTTCGCCTTCACTGGGTCGCCGTTCAGCGAGAGCATCTGGTCTGGAGCAGCGACGCCGATTGCGATATCAACGCTCTGCTGGCGAGCGCCATGGACAACGCCGAGCGCGCCCGCTTTGACGCCCGCTGGCACGCGCTGGGTCTCAACGACGGCTGGCTGCCGGTGCCGCTGCACCCGTGGCAGTGGCAGCAGAAGATCGCCGTCCATTTCCTGGCCCAGCTGGCGCGCGGTGAGATGGTTGAGCTGGGCGAATTTGGCGACGAGTATCTGGCGCAGCAGTCCCTGCGCACGCTCACTAACGCCAGCCGTCGCGCGCCGTATGACATCAAGCTTCCGCTGACCATCTACAACACCTCCTGCTATCGCGGCATCCCGGGCAAGTACATTGCCGCCGGGCCGCTGGCTTCGCGCTGGCTGCAGCAGCAGTTCGCTACCGACGCCACGCTGATCCGCTCCGGTGCTCAGGTGCTTGGCGAACCCGCCGCCGGTTATCTGTCGCATCAGGGCTATGCCGCATTGCCGAAAGCGCCCTACCGCTATCAGGAGATGCTGGGGGTGATCTGGCGCGAGAATCCGTCCTGTTATGTAGAAGACGGTGAACAGGCGGTGCTGATGGCGGCGCTGATGGAAACCGACAATGCCGGGCGCCCGCTGATCGACGCGTGGATTAAACGCTCGGGGCTAAGCGCCGACGCGTGGCTTGAAAAGCTGTTTGAGGCAACGGTGATCCCGTTCTATCACCTGCTCTGCCGCTACGGCGTGGCGCTGATCGCCCACGGCCAGAACGTGACGCTGGTGATGAAGGATTACGTCCCGCAGCGCATTCTGCTGAAAGATTTCCAGGGCGATATGCGCCTGGTGGATGAGGATTTCCCGCAGGCCCAGAGCCTGCCGGAGCAGGTGAAGGCCGTCACGGCGCGCCTGAGCGCGGATTACATTATTCACGACCTGCAAACCGGTAATTTTGTGACGGTGCTGCGCTTTATCTCGCGCCTCACGCTGCAATGCGGCGTGAGCGAAACGCGTTTCTACCAGCTTCTGGCCGGGGTTTTACGGGGTTATATGGCGGCGCACCCGGATCTGGCAGAACGCTTCGCCAAATTCGATCTCTTCAAGCCGCAGATTATTCGCGTGATCCTCAACCCGGTCAAACTGACCTTCTCCGAACACGACGGCGGCAGCCGCATGCTGCCGAACTATGTCACCGACCTTGATAACCCTCTTTTTCTCGCCTCCCGGGAGTCAGCGCAATGAAAACCTATGATTTCATCGGCATTGGTATTGGCCCGTTTAACCTTAGCATCGCCGCTCTGGCTGAAGGGCTGGACGGCTTTAGCTCGCTGTTCCTTGAGCGTAAACCGCACTTCTCCTGGCACCCGGGAATGATGGTGCCGGACTGCCACATGCAGACCAGCTTCCTGAAGGATCTGGTCAGCGCCGTGGAGCCAACCAACCGCCACAGCTTCCTGAACTACCTGGTGCAGCGCAAAAAGTTCTACCGCTTCCTGACTACCGAGCAGCGCACCGTCTCCCGCGAAGAGTTTGCGGACTACCTGTGCTGGGCGGCGGAAAACCTCACCAATCTCGCCTTCAGCCAGCAGGTACAGCAGGTGAGCTTTGATGAGAAAAGCGGCCTGTTTGAGGTAATGACCCAGCGCGACCGCTTCCTGGCGCGCCACGTCTGCGTGGGGATTGGCAAACAGATCAACCTGCCTGACTGCGTCACCGCGCAGGACGATACCTGCTTCCACGCCAGCGAGATGATGCTGCGCACGCCGGATCTCGCGGGCAAGCGCGTCACCGTCGTCGGCGGCGGCCAGAGCGGCGCCGACCTCTTTTTGAATATCTTCCGCGGCGAATGGGGCCAGCCGCTGAGCCTGAACTGGGTATCGCGCCGCAATAACTATAATGCGCTGGATGAAGCCGCCTTTGCCAACGAGTATTTCACGCCGGAGTACGTGGACAGCTTCTCCACGCTGGGTGAAGAGGCCCGTCGGCAGATGCTGCACGAGCAGAAGATGACGTCCGACGGGATTACCACCGAGTCCCTGCTGGCGATTTACCGCGCCATGTACCACCGCTTCGAAGTGCTGCGTGAAAAACCCTGGGCGCATCTCCTGCCGTCCCGCTCGGTGACGTCCCTGACGCGCCAGGAAAACGGCCATCGCCTGAGCATTCAGCATCACCTCGACGGCGGCCGCGAGCAGCTGGAGAGTGATGTGGTGATTTTCGCCACCGGCTACCGCGCCGTGCAGCCCGCGTTCCTCGCGCCGCTGTCTCACCGCCTGCATCTGGATACGGACGAAGCCTTCTGCATCAACAACGATTTCACCCTCGAATGGGACGGCCCGCAGAGCAACCGCCTGTTCGCCGTGAATGCCGGGATGCACCGTCTCGGCATTGCCGAACCCCAGCTCAGCCTGATGGCCTGGCGCGCGGCGCGAATTCTTAATCGCGCGCACGCCGACGAGCCGTTTGAGCTGGCTACCACACCCGGCGTTATCCACTGGCGCAGCACCACCAGCCCGGAGAACAGCCCGGTTTTTAAATCGTTAGCAAAAACAACCGAGTACTGACACACACAATCAGGATCAACATAACAATGAAACGTTCTCATCTTTGGGTTTTAAATCCTTGCTTGCTTGCAATGCTTTCTACCTCTGCGTGGGCGGAAGAACAAAAGGAAGAAAATATCGTGGTCTCCGCCAGCCGCGCGCACCGCAGCGTGGCGGAGATGGCGCAGACCACCTGGGTCATTGAACGGGCTGAAATTGAGCAGCAGGTTCAGGGAGGGAAAGAGATTAAAGAAGTGCTGGCACAGCTGATCCCGGGCATGGACGTCAGCAGCCAGGGCCGTACCAACTACGGCATGAACCTGCGCGGCCGCTCCATGATGGTGATGGTGGACGGCGTTCGCCTGAACTCGTCCCGCAGCGACAGCCGCCAGCTGGACTCTATCGATCCGTTCAACATTGACCGTATCGAAGTGATCTCCGGCGCCACCTCGCTCTACGGCGGCGGCAGCACCGGCGGCCTGGTGAACATCGTCACCAAAAAGGGCCAGCCGGATACCGAAGTGGAGTTCCAGACCGGGGCAAAGAGCGGGTTTAACAGCCACAACGATCGCGATGAGAACGTGTCGGCAGCCGTAAGCGGCGGTAACGACAACGCCTCCGGTCGTCTGTCGGTGTCGTATCAGCGCTACGGCGGCTGGTATGACGGCAAAGGCAACGAGGTGATTATCGATAACACCCAGACCGGCCTCCAGTATTCCGACCGTATAGATGTGATGGGCACAGGCACCATCAACATTGACGATCGTCAGCAGCTGCAGCTGACGACCCAGTACTACAAGAGCGAGTCCGACGGCAAGCATGGCCTGTATCTCGGGAAGAACTTCTCGGCGGTAACAGGCGATGCGACCGCGTACAACAAAGATAATCTTGATTCTGACCGCGTACCGGGCACCGAGCGCCATCTGATTAACCTGCAGTACTCCAATACCGATTTCTGGGGCCAGGATCTGGTCGCGCAGATTTACTATCGCGACGAGAGCCTGACCTATTATCCGTTCCCGACCCTGACCAAAGGCGTGGTGAGCAGCATCGGCGCGTCCCAGCAGAAAACCGATTTTTACGGCGGCAAGCTGACGCTGAACAGCAAGCCGGTGGACGATTTAACGCTGACCTGGGGTGTGGATGCCGACCACGAAACCTTCGATGCCAACCAGCAGTTCTTCAACCTGAGCAAGGCCGCGGCGAGCGGCGGCATGGAGCTGGATAACGCCTACAACGTGGGCCGTTACCCGGGCTACAGCATCACCAACCTCGCCCCGTTCCTGCAGGCCAGCTACGACATTGACGCCATCACCCTGAGCGGCGGCGTGCGCTATCAGTACACCGAAAACAAGGTGGACGACTTTGTCGGTTATACCCAGCAGCAGGCCATCGCCACCGGGAAAGCCACCTCCGCCGACGCGGTGCCGGGCGGGAAAACCGATTACAACAACTTCCTGTTTAACGCCGGGATCCTCGGTCGCCTGACCGAACAGCAGCAGCTGTGGTTTAACTTCTCCCAGGGCTTCGAAATTCCGGACCTGGCGAAGTACTACGGCTCCGGCACCTATCAGCTCAGCAACGGTCACTATCGCCTGCTGAACAGCGTCAACGTGAACGACTCGACGCTGGACGGTATCAAGGTCAACGCTTATGAGCTGGGCTGGCGCTACACCGGCGATAACCTGCGCACGCAGGTCGCGGCGTATTACTCGCTCTCGGATAAAACCATCACCATCAACAAGACGGATATGACCATCAACCTGGAAGACGACAAGCGTCGTATCTACGGGGTTGAAGGTCAGGTGGACTATTTCTTCACCGACAGCGACTGGAGCACCGGTGCGAACTTTAACGCCATCAAGTCTGAAACGCGCGAAAACGGCAAATGGGAGAAGCTGACGGTTGACAGCGCCAGCCCGTCGAAAGCCAGCGCATGGGTCAACTGGGCGCCGGGCGACTGGACCCTGCGCGTGCAGAGCACGCAGACCTTTGACGTATCAGACTCCGACGGCAAGAAGATCGATGGCTATAACACGGTCGACTTCCTGGGCAGCTACGCCCTGCCGGTGGGTAAGGTCAGCTTCAGCGTGGAAAACCTGCTGGACAAAGACTACACCACCGCCTGGGGCCAGCGCGCGCCGGGGCTGTATAGCCCAACCTACGGCGCACCGGGGCTGTATACCTATAAAGGCCGCGGACGTACGTTTGGTCTGAACTACTCCGTACTGTTCTGATCCTGCGCGCCGCCTGCGGGCGGCGCATTTTGCTGTGTAATTTCAACGCGAATTTGCTATAAAATCAGCGATTTGCTGAAATTGTCGGCAAACAAACGAAAAGTTTAATTTCCCCCTTTGACAAGGTGAACGCAGGTCGATAATATTCGCCCCGTTCACACGATTCCTCTGTAGTTCAGTCGGTAGAACGGCGGACTGTTAATCCGTATGTCACTGGTTCGAGTCCAGTCAGAGGAGCCAAATTTGAAAAGCCTGCTTTTGAAGCAGGCTTTTTGCTTTTCTGCGTCACTGATGTTAATTCAGAATCGCATCCAGCCTGGCAAGCACTTCATTTACAACGGCGTCAGGTATGCGTTCCAGCCGCATGCCGTTCCGGGCAGACATATCAATGGTTCTGGGCTGATCGCAGCGAATAACGCCCGTTGTTGTTGTCCCCGCCCCTTCCAGTGAAACGGTGAAACCTGCTGTACGTGCAAAGTTTCCGCCGCTGGTGACGGGAACCACTACCGGTAACCGGGTCAGCTTGTTAAACGATGCCTTCGATACGATAAGAACCGGACGTTTTCCACTTTGCTCGTGGCCAGCAATCGGATCCAGTGAAACAAGCCAGATTTCCCCTCTGTCCATTTACAGGATCTCCCTGCCCACCGCAGGCGCATCGATCCATTCCCGCTCCTCTTCGCTCATTTCAGCGTGCGGATCGCACTGCGCCAGCAGCTCCTCAAGCGAATAGTGAGGCCGCTTCTGGGGTTCAATAATCAGGCAGCCATTATTAATGGTCATGCCGACTTCGCTGTCCGTCGACAGCTCCAGCGTTTTCAGCACGGCGGGAGGAACCGCCAGCATGATGGATCCGCCGACCTTTTTCAGACGAGTTGTATACATAGCGCACCTCCGGATATTATATTTTAATATAACATTCATGGCGGGAAGTGCACAATTAGTCATCAGATTCATGGTGATTTCCTTTTCGTATTTAGGTGTCCATAAAGCCGTTATCCATCGAAGGACAGTGCAGGCGGGAACGAAGCGCGGAACTAAGAAGGCTGATAATAAAAAACTCTTTTTGCGGTTCAAAGGGTTATGGCGAATCGGATAAACGAAATGCGAGGCGGCTTCCGGATCGGAGCTGCGCCCGCTGTATTGTCTTTTGACCGTCGGAAAGACCCGTAACGCTCAGGGCAGCCTGGCAATCACCTTAATCTCAAACTGGAATCCGTACAGCCACGTCACGCCGATCCCGGTCAACGTCGGGTAAGGCGCTTCCCCCCAATATTCTGGCAGGATACTCCAGATAGCGTCGAGGTTTGACTCGGGATCGACGACAAAGAGGGTAACGTCAACCACGTCATCGAACGTGCAGCCCGCAGCCGTAAGAACAGCATTAAGGTTATCGAATGCCAGCCGGATCTGCGCGTTGAGATCCTCTTCAGGCGAACCATCCTCCCGGCTACCTACCTGTCCCGAAACAAACAGAAAGCCGTTAGATTTGATAGCGGGTGAATACCGGTTGCGCTCGTAGAGCGCCTGCCGACCGAAGGGAAAAACGGCTTCGCGTGTTGTCATGTTTGTGCCTCTGTAATGGGGCGAAACCCGCCCGGTGAACATAAAGACACTTTACAGTTGCTGTAGCGGGCGGATAAACAAGCGACTTTGTCCATCATTGTTTGTAATATCCAAACAATCGGTGAAAAGAGAGAACAACGGATGGATCGTTTCGATGCGATGCGCGCCTTTGCTCGCGTGGTGGAGGCAGGCAGTTTCACCAGGGCTGCCCAAACGCTTCATATGAGCAAAACCACGGTGACGCAGCTTATTCAACAGCTGGAAGCGCGCCTGCGCGTCAAGCTGCTCCACCGCACCACCCGCAGGCTCGGTGTGACTCCTGATGGCGCGGTCTACTACGAGCGCGTCATCCGCCTGCTGGCGGACATGGAAGATGCTGAAAACAGCCTGTCCAGTGCGACGATGGTGCCCCGGGGGCGACTACGGGTGGACGTGCCCACTCCTCTCGCCCGCCTGGTGCTGGTGCCCGCGCTACCGGCTTTTCACGCGCGCTACCCTGATATCCAGTTCGACATGGGCGTGAGTGACCGGGTGGTGGATCTGATTGGCGACAACGTGGATTGCGTCGTGCGCGGCGGTGAAATCAATGACCAGTCCCTGATCGCACGCCATGTCGGCGATTTGCAAATCGGTGTTTACGTCGCACCGAGCTATGTGGAACGCCTCGGCGCACCTGCGCATCCGCGAGAGCTGGAAAACACGGACCATCGCATAGTGGGATTCTTGTCCTCACGCACCGGTAAGGTTGATCCTCTGGTACTGCACGGTGAGAGCGAACATATTGAAATCACGGGCAGCTACGTGCTTGCAGTGGATGATGGCAATGCCTACCTCGAAGCCGGGCTCGCGGGATTAGGCGTGATTGCGCTACCCGTTTATATGGCGGCAGCACATCAGGCATGTGGCTCCTTGATTCCGCTATTTGAAGACTGGCGTATTAACCCAATGCCCCTGTACCTGGCCTTTCCGCCGAACCGTCATGTCAACGCCAAACTGCGCGTTTTTATTGATTGGATCGTTGAATTGATGCAGCAGCATGTCCCCACTTCTACCCATAAGTAATTGCATCTATTCGCTCATCACCACCGAGTGACGGTCATTCCGGCGGTTTTGAAGCAGGCTTTTTGCTTTTCTGCCCTACAGCACAAACTCATAGTGCGTGCCGTCCGGCAGCTCCACATCAAGCCGCAGCTTTCCGCCCGCAGCCTCAACGTAGCGCTTGAGAGAAGAGAGTTTCAAATCGCGCCCGGGCTTTTCCATTACCGCAACGGTAGGTTGCCTGATACCCAACGCCTGCGCCATTTCTACCTGCGTTTTTTGTACTTTCTCGCGTAACTCAGCAAGATGAATGTTGAGCAAAATATCCGTTGCTATCGCCTGAGCGCTGGCGACAACCTCCGGCTTTTCATCCGCTATAAGCTGCTCAAGGGTTCTTCCCATCGCGCTATTCCCTCTCTTTTAATGTATTCAGCCAGTGAGTGAATTCCCGGTCAGCAACGAGAAGCATCTCATCGTAGAATCGCCTTTCATTGCCGACCTTATTGCCCGCACAAAGCACGATACCCGTGCGGTTTGGATCAAAGGCGAAAAACGCCCGCAAGGGATCGCCCTTACTCTGAATACGTAGCTCTTTCATGTTGCTGTGACGAGAGCCTTTAAGCGTATCAGCGTAGGGTCTCGATAAACCCGGCCCCTTCTCTCGCAAAACCAGCAGTGCTGCAAGTACGCTGGCGCGTTCGGTATCGTCAAGCGAAGTGAACCAGCGATCAAACCTGTCCGTCGTGTTAATTGCCCACACAAGACCTCCCATCCAATATAGATCAAAAGCTATATATGTGCAAAGCTATAGCGATGATTATGCTGAGATGGAAAAGCAGAATCTTGTGGGGTTACGGAAATACTGAATGCGTGACGGAGTAATTCTATGTCTCCCTTGTTGGATATTCATTTTGCTACGAGCAGCATCGAAAAAAGTTCAGCAGCCCAGCAACTGCCGCCAGGCTGCCACTTCCTCATCCAGCCACGCGACAAAAAGAGCCACCTCGGGCTTCGTCTCCGTTGACCGCGCTTTCACCAGCCAGTAAGGCCAGGGATACGGCGCGGTAATTGAGGTTAGCTGGACCAGTTCCCCCCGGGTAATGGTATCCTGAACCAGAGAGCGGCGCTCCAGCGCGATGCCTTTCCCGAGCCGAACGGCTTCGATAATTAAATTCGAGTCGTTAATGCATAAACCGCCAGGCACGATCTCTTTCTCAAGCCCCGCATTCACGCACCACGTTTTCCACGACTCCATGGAAAAAATAATATGACTCTTTGCAATCTCAGCTGGCGTAGCGGGCAGCTCGCCGCCGTTATAGCCGGGTGCGGCCACCACAATAAGCTCATCGGAAAAAAGGTAATGGCTTTCGCTCCCTTCCCAGTTTCCCTTCCCCATTCGTATCGCGATATCTGTTCCTTCCTGCTGCAGGCTGGTGACCGTCAGGCTGGCCTTGATCCGAAGGGTGATAAGCGGATATTTCGCCCGAAAGCGTTCCAGACGCGGCAACAGCCAGTGGCATCCAAAAGACGGAACCATCGCCAGCGTCAGCTCCTGCTTTCTCGGCTTCACCTGTACAAGCCGGGTGGCATCTGCGATATGGTTCAACGCCTCGCGTACCTGTAAGGCATAGAGCCGCCCTTCTTCGTTAATCTGCACCCCGCGTCCCTGACGGATAAAGAGCTTTACGCCCACCATCTCCTCCAGCAGTTTGATCTGCTGGCTGATTGCGGAATGGGTAACGTGGAGCTCTTTCGCCGCCAGCGTCACGCTGCCAAGACGGGCGACGGCTTCAAAGCTTCGCAAACTGGCAATGGGTGGAAAATCCGACATGAAAGCACTCCCTTATCCGCGCTGGATGTATAACGGCAACTTGCCCACATGTCAGTAATACTAACCTTTACGGTAAGATACTGAAGATATTCGCCAGGAAGTTTGTATTGTACTGTTTGTTCATCCTCTTCAATGACGCGTTATTTCACAGAGACAGGAAAACGGCAACGATGATTAAGCTTGTTGGCATGATGGATTCACCTTATGTACGGCGCGTGGCGATTTCCCTTGAACTTTATGGCGTTGAGTTTGAAAGTCAGCCGCTGTCGGTATTCAGCACCTTCGACGCGTTCTCCCGAATCAACCCCGCGGTAAAAGCGCCCACGCTGATTCTGGATAACGGAATACGTTTGATGGATTCGTCGCTGATACTGAATTATTTCGAGGCTCAGGCCACACCCGAGCGGAGACTTCTGCCCGTCGCGCCGGATGCGCTGGCAAACGATATTCAGACGCTGGGTTTTATCCTCGCCGCCGCAGAGAAAGCCGTGCAAAATGTGTATGAGCACAACCAGCGCCCGGTGGAAAAGCAGCACGCTTTATGGGTCGATCGCATTACCACCCAGCTGCTGGCGGCCTGCAGGGAATGGAATGCCTTGCTGGAGACGCGTCCGGCCTCCGCCGTTCCCGATCAGGTTGCCGTCACGAGCACGGTTGTCTGGACGTTTATTCAGTCGATGATCCCGCACGTCGTTAACGCAGCGGATTTTAGAGAGATTCAGGCGGTTACCGAATCATTCGAATCACAGGCGGTCTTTAAAAAATATCCGTTCAGCTAAGCGATGAGCCCGGTCAGCGCAGCGCTACCGGGCAAATCAGCACCTAAATCTGATAATCAATCGCCACTTCTTCCGGCTCCATCACCTGGCGTTTAATCTCATCCACCGACAGCCCGGCGTTACAGAGTTCGATAAAGCGCCACACGTAGTTGCGCTGCAGCTGCCCGCGCTTCAGGCCAAGCCATACGGTGTTTGCGTCGAACAGATGACGCGTATCAAGACGCACCAGGTTCCCGTCCTCGCGTTCTCCGCTGGACTGTTCCGCCACCAGACCAATGCCCAGACCCAGCTCGACGTAGGTTTTGATCACGTCAGAATCCTGCGCGCTCAGCACCACGTCCGGCGTTAGCCCTTTGCGGTTGAAGGCCTCGTCTATGCGCGAGCGTCCGGTGATCCCCTGGCGGTAAGTAATCAGCGGCCATTTCGCAACGTCTTCCAGCGTCAGAGGGGAAACCTGATTCAGCGGATGATCGACCGGGAGTAACAGGCTGTGGTACCAGCGGAACCAGGGAAAGGCCACCAGCAGCGGGTCGTTGCTCAGGCGTTCGCTGGCAATGCCGATATCCGCCCCACCGTTTTGCAGCAGCACTTCAATTTCCTGCGGCGTGCCCTGGATGAGCTCCAGACGGACGTCGGGGAAAAGTTCGCGGAACGCTTTAATCACCGGCGGCAGGCTGTAGCGCGCCTGGGTGTGGGTGGTGGCGATGGTGAGTACGCCCGAGGCGTCATTGGTAAAGAGATCCGCCAGACGACGCACGTTGCTTGCCTCGTTGAGGATCCGCTCAGCGATGGTGAGCAAAGCCTTACCCGGCTCCGTCATGCCGAGCAGCCGCTTGCCGCGACGGATAAAGATCTCTATGCCCAGCTCCTCTTCCAGCTCGCGGATGTGGCGGCTGACGCCGGACTGAGAGGTATAAAGCATATTGGCGACCTCGGTCAGGTTGTAGTCCCGCCTGGCCGCCTCACGGATAATTTTAAGTTGCTGGAAATTCACGATTCACTCCGGCGCATCTGACATAGCTCTATTGTTAGAGTCAGCCGCGCTGCAGAACAAATAATAAAAACCAGCATCTTATGCTTTTATGGAATATCAGCTCACGAGCTGGAGTTCACGGTTCTCAAGCGACGGCTTGCTGACCAGCGACATCAAAATCTCTTTTACCGCCTGCGCCTGCGGCGACAGCGAACCGCGTGCAGACATGTTCAGCGACAGCGGCAGGCTCATCGAAGGCGTGGTGATCCGCGCCATCCAGCCGTTCGCCGCGCTGCACAGCGAGCGTGCTGCGGATTCCGGCAGAACCGTCACCCCCATTCCGCTGGCAATGGCCGCGGTGAGCGTGGAGATTGAGTCAATTTCGCCGATGATTTTGGCCGTCAGGCGGCGCAGGGAGAACGCTTCGTCCACGCGCACGCGCACGGCGCTGTAGTCGCGCGGCAGATAAAGGTTCATCTCTGCCACGGCGGTAAGGTCTACGCTCTGGCCCGGACAGTCGCGGGTGCCCACGAGATAGAGATCTTCTTTCAGCAGCGGCTGGCTGGTGATGCCGGCGACCGGGGAGCGATCGTAAAGGACCGCCATATCCAGCTGGCCGTTGAGCAGTTTGTCATTCAGCACGGAACCGCTGTTTTCGTGCAGGTACACCAGCACTTCAGGCAGCTCGGCGCGAACGGCCTGCAGCAGCGGCATGGTAATAGAGGACGCGGCCGTTCCCGGCGCAAGGCCGATAGAAACGTGCCCGCTCAGGGTCTGGCCCACGTTATTTACCGCCAGCTGCGCCTGTTCACACTGGCGAAGGATGGTGCGCGCATGGGTATACAGGATCTTGCCTGCTTCCGTTGGCGTGACGCCGCGTTTGGTGCGGATCAACAGCTGCTGATCCATCTCGCCTTCCAGAGTAGCCACCTGCTGGCTCAGCGCGGGCTGCGCGATATGCAGCACTTCTGCCGCTTGAGTCAGGCTGCCGATATCGACGATTTTTACGAAGTATTTCAGTCGTCTTAAGTTCATTTTGCCCCCTGTTCGAAATGCTGTGCCGGAACCGGCTGTCGTTGTTGAACAGGTTTTGCAATATGAATGCCACTTTTACCAGGCGGTCCAAATTGTTCGCTAAGCGCCTGAAAATAAGGAAACCTAATCATGGAGGGGGGTTTTATTACCGAAACAGCAGTTTATGATCTGCCCCATTAGGGGTATACCCGCACCATGACGGTGCATTCCGCTGCCAAAAACATCACTTTGCCGATTTTGTCAGCAAACGATCAAAAGGCGTTGATCCACCCTTTGACAAGGCGAACGCAGGTCGATAATATGCGCCCCGTTCACACGATTCCTCTGTAGTTCAGTCGGTAGAACGGCGGACTGTTAATCCGTATGTCACTGGTTCGAGTCCAGTCAGAGGAGCCAAATTTGAAAAGCCTGCTTTTAAAGCAGGCTTTTTGCTTTTCTGCGCAAGGTAAATGCAAAACGGCAACCGGGTTGCCGTTTTTAGTGTGTGCACCCTCTCCCGCGGGAGAGGGCTGGGGTGAAGGCACCAGCCCGCGCTATCCCTTCACATGCCAATCTTAACCGGCATTCCCGACCGCCGTTCCAGTTCAGCGCCCGCGCCCTCGTTTATCAGCTGCGTCCGCTGCGCGGCTGAAATAGGCAGCGGCACTTTCCGGGTTGACTCAAACTCCGCGCGGTTACGCGATAATGGCTCGTGAACTTCCACCCAGCGGCTGCCGTCCGGCTCCGTGGTCATTTTTACGGGCCGATCGATAAGCTGCACGCGGGTTCCCACGGGAACGTTATCGAAAAGATACTTGATGTCGTTATTACGCAGACGAATACAGCCCTGACTCACCCGCAGCCCGATGCCGAAATTCGAGTTTGTGCCGTGAATGGCATACAGCCTGCCGATATAAATCGCATACAGCCCCATCGGGTTATCCGGCCCGGCGGGCACGAATGCCGGCAGCGTTTTCCCTTCTGCCGCATAGGCACGGCGCGTGTTCGGCGTTGGAGACCAGGTTGGCCCCTCCTGCTTACGCTCAACGGCCGTCACCCAGTTACGCGGGGTTTCGCGCCCGGCCTGACCGATGCCGATGGGCAGCACTTCAACGGTGTTACCGCCTGGCGGGTAGTAGTAGAGACGCATCTCCGCCGCATTGACGATAATGCCCTCGCGGACGGTGTCAGGCAAAATCAGCTGCTGAGGTATCACCAGCCGGGTGCCGGATTTGGGCAAAAAAGGATCCACGCCCGGGTTTGCTTCCAGCAGGTTGCTCAGCCCCTGCCCGTGCTGCGCGGCAAAGGCTTCCAGAGGCAGCGTATTACCTTCGGGTACGGTGATGATAATCGGGGTACCCACCAGACGACTGCCTTCCGGCGGGAGTTTATAGGTTACGGCAAACGCACCGGGTACAGCGGCACACAGCGTAAGGACGAACCAGGTAAGTCGAATCATAGTTTTCTGCGCTCAAAAAAGAGAAAGCCCGGACTCAGGCAGGCTTTCTCAGTTTACGCTATCACGCCTCGGTTTTGCGCCACCTGCGCGTCAGCACTTTCTCCGCCTCGACAATAAGGAACATCACAAAACCAATCAGGAAGGTGATGACCCAGTAGCGGAACGGCAGCGCTTCGGTGCCAAACAGCATCTGCATGAACGGTGCGTAAATGATAAGAAGCTGTAGCGCCAGCAGTACGCCGCTCACGATCCAAATCCCTTTGTTCGCCAGCAGGCCTTTGCTCAGCGAGAAGCCGTCATTCACGCGACAGTTGAGCATGTAGAACCACTGCGCAGTGACCAGGGTTTGCAGCAGCACGGTGCGGATAAATTCTGCCGAGTAGCCGCGCGGCTGTAGCCAGGCTTCCAGCACGAAGGCGCTGATGGCAATCATCAGACCGACAAACACCACGCGCCAGATGGCATAGCCGTCCATCACATGGAGATTCGCCTTGCGCGGTGGCCGGTTCATGATGTCCTTCTCACCCGCTTCAAACGCCAGGCCAAACGACAGCGTTGCCGACGTCGCCATGTTCATCCACAGGATCAGGACCGGCGTCAGCGGGATCAGGTTCCCCGCCAGCAGCGCGATGATGATCAGCAGAGCCTGCGCGATGTTGCTGGGGATAACGAACAGAATGGTCTTTTTCAGGTTGTCGTAAACCCGGCGTCCCTCGTGCACCGCGCTGGCAATGGTGGCAAAGTTGTCATCCGTTAACACCATGTCGGCGGCTTCCTTGGTCACTTCCGTCCCCTTAATCCCCATGGCGATACCCACATCCGCCCGCTTGAGCGCGGGGGCATCATTTACGCCATCCCCGGTCATGCCCACGACTTCCTGTTTACTTTGCAGAGCCTGCACAAGGCGGAATTTATCCTCCGGGCTGGTTCGGGCGAAAATATCGTACTGCTGTGCGGCGTCGCTCAGCTGACGATCGTCCATCGCCTCCAGCTCACGTCCGGTGATAGCGCTTGCGGCGTTACCAATCCCCAACATTTGCCCAATGCTCATGGCCGTTTGCGGGTGGTCGCCGGTGATCATTTTCACGCGGATCCCGGCCTGCAGACAGTCGGCAATGGCGGTAATGGCCTCAGGACGCGGCGGATCCATCATTCCCGCGATACCCAGCAGGATCACGCCGTCATGCAGGTCCGGGTGATCCAGCTCGCGTTGTCCCTCGCGGGCAGGTTTCCAGGCCGCGGCCACCATGCGCAGACCTTCCCGGGCATACTCTTCAATCTTCCCTTCCCAGTAAGGCTGATCGAACGGCTGCAGTCCGTCATTCGTCTGCTGGTACTGGCAGAGGCGGAACAGGACGTCCGGCGCGCCGGTGATTAAAATCACCTCTTCATCGCCCAGCCGGTACAGGGTGGACATGTATTTATACTGCGAATCAAACGGGATTTTACTGCGCATTTCGGTATCGACCGGTGGGAGCGGGATTTTCGCCGCCAGCACCTTCAGCGCGCCCTCGGTTGGCCCCCCGGTGATTTTCCACAGCCCCTGCTCGTCTTTGATCAGCTGGCTGTCATTACAGAGGTCAATGGTGCGCAGGTAGCGTTCCAGCAGGGAACCCTGCGTCACGCTGACGGGCGTCGGGTCATCTACGGGGTGAATATTCCCCACCGGTTCGTAGCTGTCGCCCTCTACGCGATAGGTCGTGTCAGCGGTAATCACCGCTTTGACCGTCATTTCATTCATCGTCAGGGTGCCGGTTTTATCCGAGCAGATGACCGTCATCGCCCCCAGCGTTTCCACCGTAGGCAGCTTGCGAATGATGGCCTTGCGACGCGCCATGGCCTGTACGCCAAGCGAAAGGATGATGGAAATGATGGCCGGCAGGCCTTCCGGCACGGCGGCAACGGCGAGGCTAATAAGCGACAGCACCAGTTCAGAAACCGGCATATCCCGGAACAGGAGGCTAAAGACAAACAGCGCCACCATCATCACCAGGATAGTGATGAAGATGGTCTTACCGAGCTTATCCATCTGCACCATCAGCGGCGTGCGGTGTTTTTCAATGTCGGACATCATCTGATTGATGTGGCCCAGTTCGGTCTCGCCCCCGGTTGCCACCACCACGCCTTTACCGCCGCCGGAGCTAACGGTAGTGCCTGAGTAGAGCAGATTATACCGGTCACCTAAGGGCAGTTCCCCGCTTAACGCATCGCTGTTTTTCTCAACAACGGTGGATTCGCCGGTCAGGATGGCCTCCTCCACGCGAAGGTTATGCGCTTCAATCACGCGCAGGTCCGCAGGGATACGATCCCCGGCGCGGATCACCACGATATCTCCCGGAACCAGCGCCGTGGTGGGGATCGTTTCATGATTCCCCTGTCGTACAACCACGGCTTCGCTGGAGAGCATATTGCGAATGCTCTGCAGCGATTTTTCAGCATTGCTCTCCTGGATATGGCCAATCAGCGCGTTAATGATGGCAACCCCAAGGATCACGAACATGTCTACCCAGTGGCCCATGAAGAGCTTAAGCAACGCGGCCACCAGCAGAACATAAATCAATACGTCGTTAAAATGCGCCAGAAAGCGCAGCCAGGCGGGTTTGCCCTTTTTTTGCGGTAACGCATTCTCACCGTGCTGCTGAAGCCGGGCTGATGCCTCTGTGCCGCTAAGGCCTTCCAGGGTGGAGTGGATATTCGACAGGGTTTCGTCAACGGTTTGTTGATAATACGGACGTTCAGGTTTTCCTGTTTTCATCGTTCCTTCCTCAGGTTCTATTCAGAAATCACCTTGCTTCTCTGTAATTAACGAATAACGAAAACAGGAACATGAGCGTAACGAACAATACTTGCCGCCTCCGATCCTAACAAATGGGTTTGAATATTTGGATTTCGCGAGCCGACAATAATCGCGCCGACGGTAAGTTCATCCGCCAGCTTAATAACCTCATCACGAACATTCCCGCTACGGACGTGGAGATGAACACGCTCTTCTGGCAGATTTACTTTTTTGACCAGGTCAGACAGCTTTTCTTTCGAATTATTAATCATATATTCATCCATTTTGCGCGCATCTGAAATAAAACCACGCGTCAGTTCGGCTGAAAATTTGGGCATGACGTGCAGCAAATGAATGTCACCCGATGCGCTTTGCGCCAGAAACTGTGCATGCTGCAACGCTTTATCCGCAAGGCTTGTCTCGTAGACATCCACCGGAACGAGAATGTTTTTATACATATCGAGCATCCTTTTTATAACCAACACGAGAGTGAATGAAGCAAAAAAACGCATTAAATGCAGGGGGTTGCCCTTAATGCCAGTTACGGTAAAAAAAGATGATTAACATTAAACGTAGCACAGGAATATCAGGTTTAGCGCTTCCCCACTGATAATGGTTATTTAACATTTATCTTTTCGCCGACTATGCTCATAGTCAGCTACCGCTTCCGGCTCATGGAGGAATGTATGTATGGTTTAAGCCTGATCCGTCTGGGTATGTTTATTGCGCTTGCCATTATCGCCAGCACGGCGATTGGTTTATTTACCTATATGGTCGTCACTGTTCTGGCAGAATAGTGTCACCCCTGTCCAGGTTATGGAATAAATAAAACAGTTATTTATTAGGGGAATACAGTGAACCGCTACCTCTCTCTTTTACCGTTCGTTTTGTTAACGCTCACGGCGTGCGACCCGAAACCGAAGCAAGACTCCCCCCTTCCCAGGATGGTAAAAGTGGCGGAGGTGACGGTTCCCGGTCACGCCCAGCAGCGCGTTTTCCCCGCCCGCATTGAATCGGGCGATGCCACAGACCTTTCCTTCAAGCGCGCAGGTCAAATTGAAGCGCTCGATGTGCGTCAGGGCGCAGCCATCAAGCAGGGGCAACAGCTTGCCAGACTGAACGCCCGTGAAGCCCAGCAGCGGGTTAACGACAGACAAACGGCGGCGACGCTGGCCCAGAGGCAGTTCGTTCGCTTCCAGACGCTGGCGGGCCGGCAGGCGATTTCGAAAGCGGAAATGGACGTGCAGCGTGCGAACCGCGATTCGGCGAATGCGGCGCTGCAGATTGCCCGGGAAGAGCTGAATCAGATGACGCTTTTCGCCCCCTTCAGCGGGACGGTGGCCAGCGTACATGTCCGAAATCATCAGGTGGTGTCCCCCGGTCAGCCCATTGCCACGTTAACCCGCACCGACCTGCTTGACGTGGTGTTCAGTATCCCCGAAAACCTGTTTAAGACCTTTGATATCCGCAACGCGCAGTATCGCCCCGTGGTGCGAATTAACGCCATTCCGGATCGTGAATTTACCGCCGTCTACAAAGAGCATTCGGGCAGCAGCGACAGCAATACCCTGACCTGGCAGGTGATACTCACCATGCCGCGGCCAGATGATTTTCCCGCCGTCGGTGGCGTAAGCGGTACGGTGACCATCAATTTAACCAACCTCCCGGCGGGCGCGGGCGCTCAGGCGCTGGTCGTACCGGTTGAGGCAGTCTTTAACCCGGACAACAGCCCGCGCAATGAGCCGCACGTCTGGGTCGTAACGGGCGAAGGCGACGCGCTCCATCTTGAAGACCGCAAGGTCAGCGTGGGGCAAGTGAGTACTGAAGGCGTGGTGATCACCAGCGGGCTTAAGGCGGGCGAACGCGTGGTGGCTGCGGGCGTTGGGGAGCTCCATGCTAACCAGCCGGTGCGTATCTGGACGCGTGAACGGGGACTGTAATGGATATCTCTCGTCAATTTATCAATAACCCTGTTCGCGTCTGGCTAACGATCCTGCTGCTGGGCATCGGGGGGATTTTTGCCCTGTTGAATATCGGCAGGCTGGAAGATCCCGCCTTTACCATCAAAACCGCAGTGGTGGTCACCCACTACCCCGGCGCATCCGCTCAGCAGGTGGAAGAAGAGGTGACGCTTCCGCTGGAGAATGCCCTTCAGCAGCTGCCTTATCTGGATAACGTCAGCTCTATCTCGTCAAACGGTCTGTCGCAAATCACCGTTAACATCGCGTCACGCTATCACTCGAACGAGCTGCCGCAGATTTGGGATGAACTGCGCCGCCGCGTGGGCGATGCCTCGCGTCAGTTCCCGCCCGGCGTCGTCACGCCCTTTGTAAATGACGATTTCGGCGACGTGTTCGGCTTCTTCTTCGCCATTTCCGGAGATGAATTCAGTAACCCTGAACTGGTGAGATACGCGGAGCAGCTTCGCCGCGAGTTAATTCTGGTCCCCGGGGTTGCGAAGGTCGCCATCGGTGGGGCGATTAGCCAGCAGGTCAACATTGATATCTCCCTGAGCAAAATGGCCGCGCGCGGCATTACGCTGAACCAGCTTTCCGCCCTGCTCAGCAGACTTAACGTTGTTTCCAGCGCAGGAGAAATCACCTCCGGCACCGAATCCATTCGCCTGCACCCGACCGGCGAGTTCGGGAATCTTGATGAACTGGCGGATCTCATCATCACGCCTTCCGGCACCGGGGCGGCGACGCGTCTGCGGGATATCGCCACGCTGTCGCGCGGGCTGAACGAATCGCCAGCGAGTATCTACCATGCCAACGGCAAAAAAGCCGTCACCATGGGCGTCTCGTTTATTCCCGGGGTGAACGTGATCGACGTGGGCCACGCGCTGGAGGCGAAGCTAAACCAGATGTCGGCGGAAAAACCGGCCGGCATACGGATAGACCTGTTTTACGATCAGGCAGCCGAAGTGGGCCACTCTGTTAACGGTTTTATTATTAACTTCCTGATGGCGCTGGCGATTGTCATCGGCGTGCTGCTGATCTTTATGGGCGTACGCAGCGGGATCATCATTGCGGTTTCTCTCGCCCTTAACGTGCTGGGCACGCTGCTGATTATGTATCTGTGTGGCATTGAGCTACAGCGCATCTCGCTTGGGGCGCTGATTATCGCCCTCAGCATGCTGGTGGATAACGCCATCGTGATTGTCGAAGGGGTATTGATTGCCCGACAGCAGGGCTCCCCGCTGCTAACCGCCATAAACTACATCATCCGCCGCTCCGCCCTGCCGCTGCTGGGGGCGACGGTGATTGCCATCCTGGCGTTTGCCCCTATCGGGCTGTCGCAGGATTCCACCGGGGAATACTGTAAATCCCTGTTCCAGGTGCTGCTGATTTCCCTGATGCTGAGCTGGTTTTCGGCGCTCACCCTCACCCCGGTGCTGATTAAGTGGTGGTTGTTTAAAAACGACAGCGCGCCGGACAACGCTGACGAGTCAGATCCTTATGACAAACGTCTCTACCGCCTCTACCAGCGCCTGCTTAACACGCTGCTGAGCCATAAGGCACCGACGCTCATTGTGATGGCTGCGCTGCTGGCAGCGTCTGTCTGGGGCTTCGGCGCCGTACGGCAAAACTTTTTCCCGTCGTCTAATACGCCCATTTTCTTTGTCGACCTGTGGTTACCCTACGGTACCGATATCAAGTGGACTGAGAAAATGACCAGCGATATCGAAAAAACCATTAACGGCCAGCCTGGCGTGGAGACCACCGTCTCAACCATTGGTCAGGGAAGTATGCGCTTTATTCTGACCTACAGCGGACAGCGCCAGTACAGCAACTATGCGCAGATCATGGTGCGCATGGACGACCAGCGCAACATCTCCGCCCTGACGCGCCACGTGGACGAGTACATCGCGCGAAACTATCCGCAGGTCAACGCCAGCACCAAACGCGTGATGTTTGGCCCCTCCGGCGACAGCGCCATTGAGGTGCGCATTAAAGGCCCCGACCCTGACCGGCTGCGCCTGATTGCCAGCCAGGTGGACGACATCCTCACGCGCGACCCGGCCACGGGCAGCGTCAGGAACGACTGGCAAAACCGCAGCAAGGTGATCCGCCCACATTACGTTGCCGCCCTGGGCCGCGAGCTTGGCGTAGATAAGCAGGACGTCGACAACGCGCTGGAGATGAACTTCTCCGGCAGCCGGGCGGGGCTGTATCGGGAAGGCAGTGACCTGCTTCCGGTCGTGGTGCGCCCGCCTGAGAGCGAACGGCTGGACGCCAGTCACCTGAACAACGTGCTGGTCTGGAGCCAGACGCGGCAGCAGTATATCCCGCTGAGTAACGTCGTCAGCCGCTTCTCGCTGGAGTGGGAAGATCCGCTCATCCTTCGACGCGACCGCTCGCGGGTGCTGACGGTGCAGACCGATCCCGATCCGCTGAGCCAGCAAACCTCCGGGGACATTCTCGCCCGGGTGAAGCCGCAAGTAGATGCCCTTCCCCTGCCACACGGCTACAGCATCGAGTGGGGGGGCGACGCGGAAAACTCCAGCGAAGCGCAGCAGGGGCTATTCACTACGCTACCTCTCGGGTATCTGGTGATGTTTGTCATTACGGTGCTGATGTTCAGTTCGGTGAAAAATGCGGTCGCCATCTGGCTGACCGTACCGCTGGCGCTGATTGGCGTCACGCCGGGATTTTTACTTACCGGCATTCCCTTTGGCTTTATGGCGCTGATTGGTCTGCTGAGCCTGAGCGGAATGCTCATCCGCAACGGCATCGTGCTGGTGGAAGAGATCGAGCAGCAGAAAACGCAGCAGGATCAGCACAGCGCGATCGTTTATGCCGCGACCTCGCGTCTGCGCCCCATCCTGCTCACCGCGTTTACGACCGTACTTGGCCTGGCTCCGCTGCTGCTGGATGTGTTCTTCCAGAGCATGGCCGTTGTGATTATGTTTGGACTGGGGTTTGCTACAATCCTGACGCTGCTGGTACTCCCCGTTATCTATGCGTGTTTCCATCGTAAGGACGAAGCCAAACAACAATGAATGCGACAGGGCTGAACATTATCAAGACGCTGGGCTGCATGACGGCGGTCACCTTCTTTACCATCTACAACACCTGGGATCATTATGATTATGACTATCACTGGATCCTGGGGTTTTTAACCTTTATTTCGACGATTGCCACGCCGCTGTTTTTTGTCGTTGCGGGCTATCTCGACGGACAATCACGGCACGGCACCCGCTGGCAGCTGGGTAAAATTAAAAGTCTGGTGATTGTTTTTCTGTTCTGGATTACGATCTACTACCTGTGGGAGCCCTATCAGCGCGGGTATTTAATCCAGCCCTGGTTCGTGTTTGCGTTTGTGGTGATTTACACCTTCCACCCGGCGGTGGAGTGGCTCAGCCAGCGGCGAAGGCTGTTCTGCGGCGCGATTGCCGCCCTGCTGCTCTTTTCCTACGGATACGATCTGCTGTCAGCGCTCTATCCTGGAACGCACGCCCTTTCTCTTTCACCGCAGTATCGGCTGTGGACGTGGCTGCTGTTTTATCTGACGGGGCAACTCTTTTGCGACCCGAAAATTGCCGAGTGGATTAGCCGCAAAAATGTCGTCAGGGCGGCGGTTGTCGCCATCCCGTTTATCTACCTCTTCACCTGGTTTTACGAGCGCCACTTTTTCTTCGCGCTGTTCAAGGCGGACAGAAACGCCTTTATTCTCACCGGCTCGCAGATTTACATTTTGATCATCGCGCTGGTGATTGCGGCGAACGGCGTGCGCTTTCGCCGCAATGCTGTATTTAAGGAGTCCATTCTGGCCGCCATCAGCAAAACGATGACCGGCGTGTATATTGTGCACTACTCGGTGTTTCATCTGCTGACGGCGCTGATGCCGGTGACCTCTCTCGGTATGAAGCTGGCGCTGATTGTGCTCACCTTCGTCACCTCAGTTCTGTTCTCCATGCTGGTATTGTCTAACGCCGTGGCAAAAAAGGTGATCACCCTTTAGAAGCCTAAGCGCAGCCAGGCAAAGAGCACGTTGCCGTTGTTATAGGTTCCGGGAATATAGGTGAACTGGACGGTAACGCGCTTATACCCGGCGGAAAACAGCGGGAAGATAAACGGTAGCGGGACATAGTTTGCAAAATCATCTCGCGCCGTGATGCCCGCCGCGGCACCGAGCCCAAGACGGAAATCTTTGGCATCATCCAGATACCAGCCCTTCTCCCAGCCATAGCCCATCGCGGGCTGCCATTCGTTATGCGAGTCCTTGAACATCATCGCGAACAGCGCGCTCCAGTTGCCCTCTTCGTTATAGCGGGAAACGCCCAGCCCGCCGCCCCACGGCATTTCATTGTAATTGTCGGTTTTTTCTTTGTCGTACATAAAGCGAGCGTGCCAGCTCAGAAACGGTAGGTACAGGTCGTAACGTTGGGGCTCTTCCCAGGTTTGCGAAATATCATCCGTCAGCGCATTCCACCAGCCGCTGATACGCTGTTCACCATAGACTTTGGGCTCCGCATGAAGCGGTGCGACGAATAAAAACAGGACCATCCAGAATGCCGAAAAGGTGCGTTGCATCGTTATTCCCTCAGCTTAACTTACGCAGCGGTCACTATTACTGTAAACCATTCAGCCTTTAACGGAGCCAGAAGACACAATTATCTCGATGCAGGCGGGGATGAAATTTATTTATTCAGCACCATCCGGAAAGATAAAAACGTTTTCTCAGGCGTTCTGTCGCGGTAGTCTCATAGGTTCCGTTTATATGACGGGCGCAACGTGAGTGACCTTTTCTTATACCAATAATTAAAAAATCAGTACGGACAGGACAACTATGGACTCCACCCTCATCTCCGATCGTCCCAACGAGGAGACACCTTCGCTCAATCGTGCCCGCCGCGCAGCCTTAGGCAGCTTCGCGGGTGCCGTCGTCGACTGGTATGATTTTCTGCTTTACGGCATCACTGCCGCCCTGGTGTTTAACCGCGAGTTTTTCCCCCAGGTCAGCCCTGCGATGGGCACGCTTGCCGCGTTTGCCACCTTCGGCGTCGGCTTTCTGTTTCGCCCGCTGGGCGGAGTGATCTTCGGCCACTTCGGCGACCGCCTGGGCCGCAAGCGCATGCTGATGCTCACCGTCTGGATGATGGGGATCGCCACCGCGCTGATTGGCGTTCTCCCTTCGTTTTCCGCCATTGGCTGGTGGGCGCCGGTACTGCTGGTCACCCTGCGCGCCATCCAGGGATTCGCCGTCGGCGGCGAATGGGGCGGTGCGGCGCTTCTGTCCGTAGAGAGCGCGCCGAAAAATAAGAAAGCGTTTTACAGCAGCGGCGTACAGGTCGGGTACGGCGTGGGCCTTCTGCTTTCCACCGGGCTGGTATCGCTAATCAGCCAGCTCACCACCGACGAGCAGTTCCTGAGCTGGGGCTGGCGCATTCCGTTCATCTTCAGCATCGTGCTGGTCATCGCCGCGCTGTGGATCCGTAACGGGATGGAGGAGTCGGCTGAGTTTGAAAAGCAGCAGGAAAAACCGGCCACGAACAGACGTCTTCCGGTCATGGAAGCCCTCGTCCGGCACCCTGGCGCTTTTCTGAAAATTATCGCCCTGCGCCTGTGCGAACTGCTGACGATGTATATCGTCACCGCGTTTGCCCTGAACTACTCGACGCAAAACCTTGGTCTGCCGCGCGAGCTGTTCCTGAATATTGGCCTGCTGGTCGGCGGGATCAGCTGTCTGACTATCCCCTGCTTCGCCTGGCTGGCTGACAGGTTTGGCCGCCGTCGCGTCTACATCACCGGGGCGCTGATTGGCACCCTCAGCGCCTGGCCATTCTTTATGGCGCTCGAGGCGCAGTCGATCTTCTGGATTGTCTTCTTCGCCATCATGCTCGCCAACATCGCTCACGATATGGTGGTCTGCGTGCAGCAGCCGATGTTCACCGAGCTGTTTGGCGCAAGCTACCGCTACAGCGGCGCGGGCGTGGGCTATCAGGTCGCAAGCGTGGTCGGTGGCGGATTTACGCCGTTTATTGCCGCCGCGCTGGTGACCTTCTCCGGCGGCAACTGGCACAGCGTGGCGATTTATCTGCTGGCCGGCTGCCTGCTGTCGGCGGCGACGGCGCTGCTGATGAAAGAGACGAGCCACGGCTGATCTCCCTTTTGTTTCACAGGCGTGTGACATACTATCGGGTAGAGTCGCACACCTGTGGAACAAGGAGACAGAGATGAATAATAAGGGCTCCAGCCTGACCCCGGCTCAGGCGCTGGAAAAACTCGACGCGCTGTATGAACAGTCCGTCAACGCGCTGCGCGGCGCCATCAGCGAATATATCGAAACAGGGAAACTTCCCGACCAAAAGGCCAGAACCGAGGGCCTTTTTGTTTATCCATCGCTCTCTGTGACCTGGGACGGCAGCGCCAGCAGTAATCCCAAAACCCGCGCCTACGCGCGCTTTACCCACTCCGGCTGCTACAGCACCACCGTCACCCGCCCCGCGCTGTTCCGACCGTATCTTGAAGAACAACTCACGCTGCTGTACCAGGATTACGGCGCGCACATTGCCGTTGAGCCCTCGCAGCATGAGATCCCGTATCCGTACGTGATTGACGGTTCGGCGTTAACCCTTGACCGCTCCATGAGCGCGGGGCTGACCCGCCACTTCCCGACGACGGAACTTTCACAGATTGGCGATGAGACGGCCGACGGGATTTATCACCCGGCAGAATTTTCTCCCCTGTCGCATTTTGATGCCCGCCGGGTCGATTTCTCTCTGGCGCGCCTGCGCCACTACACCGGTACGCCAGTCGAACATTTCCAGCCGTTCGTGCTCTTTACCAACTACACCCGCTACGTTGATGAGTTTGTCCGCTGGGGCTGCAGCCAGATCCTGGACCCGGAGAGCCCGTATATCGCGCTGTCCTGCGCGGGCGGGATCTGGATCACCGCTGAAACCGAAGCGCCCGAGCAGGCCATTTCCGACCTGGCGTGGAAAAAGCACCAGATGCCCGCCTGGCACCTGATCACCGCCGACGGCCAGGGCATCACGCTGATTAACATCGGCGTTGGCCCGTCAAATGCCAAGACCATCTGCGACCATCTGGCGGTACTGCGCCCGGACGTGTGGCTGATGATTGGCCACTGCGGCGGCCTGCGCGAAAGCCAGCTGATTGGCGACTACGTGCTGGCCCACGCCTATCTGCGCGATGACCACGTGCTTGATGCGGTGCTGCCGCCGGATATCCCAATCCCGAGCATCGCCGAAGTACAGCGCGCGCTGTATGACGCCACCAAAGAGGTCAGCGGCATGCCGGGCGAAGAGGTTAAACAGCGCCTGCGCACCGGTACGGTCGTCACAACGGATGACCGCAACTGGGAGCTGCGCTACTCCGCCTCCGCGCTGCGGTTCAACCTGAGCCGCGCGGTGGCGATCGATATGGAGAGCGCCACCATTGCCGCGCAGGGGTATCGCTTCCGCGTTCCTTACGGCACGCTGCTGTGCGTCTCCGACAAGCCGCTGCACGGTGAAATTAAGCTGCCGGGCCAGGCCAACCGTTTCTACGAAGGGGCTATCTCTGAGCATCTGCAGATTGGTATTCGTGCGATTGATTTACTTCGCGCGGAGGGCGACAAGCTGCATTCGCGCAAGCTGCGCACCTTCAACGAGCCGCCGTTCCGCTAATCACGATAAGGAAAAACAATGTCCAGCACATCACCGCTCTCTGCCCTGCGCCACTGGCTTGAGGCCAGCCATCTCGACGGGATGATCGTCCCGCGCGCGGATGCCTGGCAGAGCGAATACTGCGCGCCTTACGACGAAAAGCTGGCCTGGCTGACGGGCTTTGACGGTTCGGCCGGCGTGGCGCTGGTGCTGAAAAACAAAGCGCTGCTGTTCGTCGACGGGCGCTATCAGGTTCAGGCGCGCGTTCAGGTCAATATGGATGAGGTTGAGATCCACCACCTGCACAACGAGCCGCTGGCAGAATGGCTGGCAGAAAACGTTGAGGCAGGAACGCGCATCGGTTTTGACGCGCTGCTGATGACCAACGCGGAGTTTGAGCAACTGTCAGCCACGCCGTGCGAGCTGGTGCCGCTGAAGGTCTCGCCGTTTGACACGCTATGGACCGATCGCCCAGCCGCACCGGCGGGGCTTATCCGTGAGATGCCGGTTGAACACAGCGGCGAACGCAGCGCGGACAAACGTCAGCGCGTCGCCGCCGTGCTGGCCGCAAACAATGCCGATTATCTCGCCGTCACCCTGCCGGATAACATCGCCTGGCTGTTAAACGTCCGCGGTGCGGATATCCCTTACAGCCCGGTACCGCTCTCCTTTGCCCTTCTTGGTCGTGACGGTCACGTTGAGTGGTTTGTTAACGACAATAAGCTCAGCGCTCTGCCTGACTGTGTGCGCAATGCGTTCACCATTGCGCCGCAGGATACCTTTATTGAACGCTGCCAGCAGATTGCCGTAGGCAAACGGGTGATGATTGATGCCGATTCCGCGCCGGTTGCCCTGCGCTTCGCCATTGAACCACGGGGAGAAATTGTCTGGCGGACTGACCCCATCACCCTGATGAAAGCGACTAAAAACCCGGTCGAGCTGGCGGGTTATCGCGAGTGCCATCACCGGGACGGGGCCGCGTGGGTCAACTTCCTCGCCTGGCTGAGCCGCGAAGTGCCGCGGCGCGAGGCGGCAGGACAACCGCTCACCGAGCTTGACGCGCAGGCGCAGCAGCTTGCGTTCCGTCAACAGCAGCCCGGGTTCATCGAGCAGAGTTTTGCAACCATCTCCGCCTCTTCGAGCAATGCGGCGATGTGCCACTACCATTCGAGCGAGGCCAGCAATAAGCCTATCGGCCATGACCATTTTTACCTGAACGATTCCGGCGGCCAGTATGCTAACGGCACCACCGATGCCACGCGCACGCTGGCGTGGGGTAACGTCGATCCGCAGCAGCGCCTGCACTACACTGCCGTGCTGAGAGGCTTCCTGTCGCTCATTACCCTGCAGTTCCCTTCTGGGACTCAGGGGCATCAGCTGGATGCGTTTGCGCGTCGCCCGCTGTGGGAGATGGGGCTGGATTACGATCACGGCACGGGACACGGCGTGGGGCACCAGCTGCTGATCCACGAGAACCCGCATCGCATCGCCAAAAAGGTTAACCCGTGGCCGCTGGTGGCGGGCAATATCATGACTATCGAGCCAGGCTACTATCTGGGCGATAGCCACGGTATTCGTATTGAAAACCAGGTGGAGATTGTGGAGAGCCGTCCGGGTTTCTGCAAATTTGCCTCGCTGACGCTGATCCCGATCGACTTAAGTCAGGTTGAGCTGCATCTGCTGAGCGAGCAGGAAAAGCAGTGGCTGGATGCGTATCACCGGCAGGTACGCGAGGCGCTCTCACCTCTGGTGAATAGCGAAGCGCGTGAGTGGCTGGTTGAGGCGACGGCGCCGATTGGTTTGGTTCGATAGTGCATTGTGCGGGCTGGTGCCCTCACCCCAACCCTCTCCCACGGGAGAGGGTGCACACACTAAAAACGGCAACAAGGTTGCCGTTTTGCATTTACCTTGCGCAGAAAAGCAAAAAGCCTGCTTTAAAAGCAGGCTTTTTAAATTTGGCTCCTCTGACTGGACTCGAACCAGTGACATACGGATTAACAGTCCGCCGTTCTACCGACTGAACTACAGAGGAATCGTGTGAACGGGGCGCATATTATCGATGCTCCCCCATGATGTCAAAGGCAGAATGCACATTTCCGATCGTTTGCCGAATTATTCTCCACTTCGCGCAATTGTCAGGCACTCTTTCGCGGATATTTCCACAGCCAGCGTCCGCTGACCATCCGCCAGTAGAACAGCGCGCCCCGCACGGCCCAGTCGAGGAACATCCCCAGCCAGACGCCGACCACACCCCATCCGAGCATCACCCCGAGCGTATACCCCGCGACAACGCGACATCCCCACATGCCTAGCATCGATACCCACATCGCAAAGCGGGCATCGCGCGCCCCTTTCAGCCCGGCGGGTAATACCCATGAGGCCGCCCAGATGGGCATAAAGGCCGCGTTGAGCCAGATGAGGATCTTAACAACCTCTTTAACGTCGTCTTCGTGGGTATAAAACGAGGCCATCAGCCCGGCAAACGGCGCGGTTCCCCAGGCGATCAGCGTCAGCCCAATGGTTGACAGCCAGAACACGTGCCGCAGCTGCCGCTCCGCCTGGCCTATCTGCCCTTTCCCGAGCCGTTTACCCGTAATAATGGTGGATGCTGAACCCAGCGCGTTACCCGGCAGGTTAATCAGCGAGGCAATAGAGAAGGCGATAAAGTTACCGGCGATAACGTCGGTCCCCATCCCGGCGACAAACATCTGCGTGAGCAGCTTCCCGCCGTTGAACAATACCGATTCAATGCTCGCGGGAATGCCGATGCCCATAACTTCCCAGATAATGGCGAAATTAAAGGGGCGGAAATAGCTTTTTAGCGTCAGACGCAGCGAGGGGGTGATCCCCGCCATCAGCACCCCGATGATGGCTGCCGCACCGATATAGCGTGAAATGGTTAACCCCAGTCCGGCACCGACGAACCCCAGCCCCTCCCACGAGAACACGCCGTAGATCAGCACGCTGCTGATAATGATATTCAGGATATTCATCCCGCCGTTGATCAGCAGCGGAATTTTGGTGTTGCCCGCCCCGCGCAGCGCACCGCTGCCAATCAGCGCAATGGCCGCCGCCGGATAGCTTAAGACGGTCATTTCCAGGTAGGTCAGCGCCAGGTCTTTAACCTCGTTAGTGGCCTCCCCGGCGACAAAATCGATAATCTCTTTACCGAAATAGTGGATCACCGCCGCCAGAACGATCGAAAAAATGGTCATGATCATCAGCGACTGGCGGGCCGCCTCGCGTGCACGTTTGGGATCAAGCTTGCCGAGGCTAAAGGCCACCACCACCGTCGTCCCGAGATCTATGGCGGCAAAGAACGAGATTACCACCATGTTAAAGCTGTCCGCCAGCCCAACCCCAGCCATCGCCTCTTTTCCCAGCCAGCTCACCAGGAAGGTGCTCAAAACCCCCATCAGCAGAACGCAGGTATTTTCCAGGAAGATAGGCACGGCAAGGGGGGTGATTTCACGCCAGAACAGGACACGATAGCTTTTACGTTTTGCATACCATGGCGTGCGCATTATCGCCTGGCGTAAGGAGGCAGTGACGTTCAAAATGGACCTTAGCGAGAAAAGTTGAAACTCCATTTCAAATGATGGGGGACAAATGCTAATCCTGCAAAGTATTTTCCAGAAAAAGATGTGTGGATTTACAACAAACTGACGACAGAATCAGCAATCAGTCGATTTTCCCTAAGATCAGGTTTGACAAAAGTTTTTTCGCCGCTAAGATAAGCCTCCACAACGATTCCTCTGTAGTTCAGTCGGTAGAACGGCGGACTGTTAATCCGTATGTCACTGGTTCGAGTCCAGTCAGAGGAGCCAAATTTAAAAAGCCTGCTTTTAAAGCAGGCTTTTTGCTTTGCGGATGAGGGAAAATGAACGCTCTGTTTGTCTACGGCACGCTGCGCCCGGGCCACGCTAATGCGCATATTCTTGAAGACATCGGCGGCGAATGGCTGGCCGGTTCCGTATCCGGCACGTTTTACGAACGCGGCTGGGGCGCCGCGGCGGACTTCCCGGGAATTGTGCTCCACCCTGACGGCCCCCGCGTCGAAGGCTATCTGTTTATCTCGGATAACCTTGCCGCACACTGGCAAATGCTGGACGAATTTGAAGACGGCTACGATCGGGTTGAGGTCACGGTGACCACCCTTGAAGGCAAGCAGGTTCAGGCCTGGATTTATCAGCTACAGCCGCGTTCTGAATCATAAAAAAAGGCTCTCTGTCACCAGAGAGCCTTTTTCATTATTCGCTGCGATTACTCGCTTTTTGCTTCGCCGTTTTTGATTTCGCCCATCACTTTCAGCTTTTTAGAGATGTCGCGACGCTCTTTGGACAGCTCAGCGTTTTTGATGATGTAGTCATCAACGCGGTCTTCATAGTCGCTCTTCATGCTGGCGATGATGCCCTGAATAGCTTCAACGCTCATACCTGGCTTGATGTAGTCGCTCAGGTTGTCGAGCAGCAGAACACGTTTCTGGTTGTCACGGATCTTCTTCTCAACGTCCTGGATTTCACGCTGCAGCTTGTTTTTGCGGCGGAACAGGCGGACGAATTCCAGAACATCCTGGAACGAAGGCTTGGTAGTTTCCATTTTTACACCCCTGATAATGTGAGATTCGGATTCGTTAAGGCAACCGTTGTAACAATAACCTTACTGACAGCGGCTGCGAATGACAATGAGTATATCGTTTAAAGCTATCATAACCCCAATTGCTGCTGAATCGAAGC
Organism: Enterobacter asburiae; assembly: GCF_007035645.1. NCBI lineage: Bacteria > Pseudomonadati > Pseudomonadota > Gammaproteobacteria > Enterobacterales > Enterobacteriaceae > Enterobacter > Enterobacter asburiae. The sequence continues at coordinate 1,602,107 of NZ_AP019632.1, read as the reverse complement.
AGCAGCCGTCACATACGCCTTTTATTTGCGCAGCGCCCGGCAAATAAGGTGCGATAACAGCTCAAGCTGCCGCGCCAGTTCCATGCTCAGCCAGACGTAGCCATGAATAGGCGTTTCCGCAACGTTATCGCTCTGGCGTTCATTGATTAACTGCTTCAGCTCCGCAACGATCTCATTCAGCCGCTCGCTGTTGGCCAGTATCGGCTGCGGATTCCCTTCATAGAGCGCATGGGCGATGGTCAACAGCGTTTGCTGCGTCATCTGCTGGGTCTCTTTGAGGGTCTGCGCGTTAAGCATCAACAGATGGCTGGGACGTGAGGCCCAGTGCGCGTTGATTTGCAGTTCAAGCATGCACACCAGATTGCGGCTTACCGTCTGGATGGCTTCGAAAATCGATTTTTGAATACGGGTTTCTTTGCTGGCGGGCGTGATCAGGCCGCGCATTTTGACCACGTCGTTGAGGATCGTTTGCAGATGCTTTTCCAGCCGGGGACGCTCGACCAGATTCGGAGAAAAACCGGCCTGATAGACGCGGTTAAAGGCGGTGACGTAGTTCGCCATCTGAATACGCCAGTGCAGAAAAGCGCGCTGCGGCCAGATACCGGTGAAGAGCATGGCCAGCAGTGACCCCAGGATAACATCCCCGCTTCGCCACAGCGCCGTGGTCATATCCCCGGCGGGCGCACCGACAACTACCGCGAGAGTAATCCCAATCAGCAAGGCCTGATACGGTCTTTTGCCCAACGCCAGCCAGCCGCACAGGAACATGGCGGCCCCGCACCATGCCAGCATCACGGGAAATGAGATGAGCTCCAGCTTCAGGGCAATAAGCCCAAGGGCCGAGCCTAAAACCGTCCCGCCAATTCGCTCAAAGGCGCGCGGAACAACGTTCCCCCAAAACGAGATGGGCCCCATCACCACCACCAGGGTGATCAGCGGCCACGTCCCTTCCGGAACATCAAGCAAACGGACCAGTACAAACGTCAATACGAACGCCAGCGCGATGCGGCACCCGTGCACCACGCGGTAATGTTTGTACAAGCGAATTTCAAAAGGGGTTAATGATTTGTCGGGACGCACACCCGCTCTCCAGCTACACGGCAAATCACAATTGTACTGTGTTTTCAGCCGGGCGGCTCGCTCCCGGCTGAAAAACCCTTCATTTAGCAGGCTTAAGCCGTTTTATGCTCTACCGCAATATACATTTCGATATCCCAGTAGCCGTCTGCATTGCCGTCATTGAGATAGCGTTCGAAGCAGGGTTTAAGCGCCATCTGGTACTTATTGTCCTGCAGCAGAGAGTTGAAGAACTGATACCACGGCGTGGCGAAGTCGTAGTTTTCCACGCGCGCCGTCGCCACGGCATAATCCCCGGCCGCGATTTCCGTCATCATGACGCCTTCGCTGTTTTCCGGGATAACGAAATCGTCCGGCACCGTAACGGCCGTATCGCAGCGCAGTTTTTCTGCCGGGACCTCATCGGGGTTATCGTAGTAGACCGCAACCCACTCCAGCGGCTCAATGTGGCGCCCGTCCACCCACATCACCAGCTGTTCAAAGCCCTGTTTTACCGTTTGTTCCCACGGTCCGACCAAATGAAAACCGGCAATCTTACGTTTCTGTTGCTGCTTGATGCTGTAGTCCATGCTGCCTCCATTTATTACTGTATATTTATACACTATAAAGCTGGATTACTATTATCGGCAAACGAGGAGTGTTTATTATGTGAGCAGACTCGCAACCCTGCCAGTCTGCCCATCAGCGGTTAAAGCGTGTGGTGGAGATAATCGCTCATGCGAGAGAACAGTCCGCCCTTATCAACGGCTTCCAGCGTCACCAGCGGCCAGTGCGCCACCACCTTGTCACGGTCATAGAGCTGGATCTCCCCGACCCGCTGATGCGCAGCAATCGGCGCTTCCAGCTCTTTTTTATCCAGCACGTATTTGGCTTTGATGTTCGGCACTTCCGCTTTCGGCAAGGCCAGCCAGAAGTCCTGGTCGGTGCCCAGTTTCACCTGCTCCTTATCGCCGTACCAGATACGCTCTGTCCCCACTTTTTTACCGCTATGCAGGATTTGCACCGTATCGAAGTTCTGCTGCCCCCAGTGCAGCAGTTTTCGGGCCTGGTCCTCACGGCCTTTCGGGCTGTCCGCCCCCATCACCACCGCGATTAAACGGCGCTGGCCGTCAACGGCGGACGCAATCAGGTTAAAGCCCGCCCCCGAGGTGTGCCCCGTTTTAAGCCCGTCCACGTTCATGGTTTTATCCCACAGCAGGCCGTTACGGTTTTGCTGGGTGATCCCGTTCCAGGTCAGGCTCTTTTCGCTGTACATATGATAAAACTCAGGCTCGCCGTGAATGATGGCGCGGGAGAGTACGGCCAGGTCATAGGCCGAGCTGTGCTGGCCCGGCGCGTCCAGCCCGTGGACGGTTTCAAAGTGCGTATCGCGCAGGTTCAGCTTCTGCACGTAGTCGTTCATCATCTTCACAAACTGCGGCTGACCGCCCGCCACGTGATCTGCCAGCGCCACGCAGGCGTCGTTGCCGGAATCGACAATCAGACCGCGGCTTAAATCACGCACGGAGACGCGATCGCCCTCTTTCAGGAACATCAGCGATGAGCCGTCAAAAACCGGGTTGCCTTTTGCCCACGCGTCACGCCCGACGGTGACAATGTCGTCCGGCGTAATGCGATGGCTATCAATGGCCCGATCGACCACATACCCCGTCATCAGCTTGGTCAGGCTCGCCGGATTACGTTGTTGATGTTCGTTGCCCGCCGTTAAGATCTGACCAGTCGTGTAGTCCATCAGCACCCAGGAGCCAGCCTGAATGGCCGGAGGCTGCGGCGAAAAATCCAGTGGTTCGGCCGCAAAAGCAGATGAGACACTCGAAGCGAGTAAAGAAACAGCAATAAACAGACGGCGTTTCAACGGTATATCCTCAGGTCATTAAAAATCGATGACCTTTTTACGGGAGTTCTGATGTCGTTACCTGGCTTAATTGCAAAAAAATGTGACAGAGCACAGATTTTTCTCTGAAGCTGGCGCGCAAATTTGCTCGACGGCGGTGCTTTTTATTCGGTCTGAACCGCACGATCGTTTACCATAGTGACGTCATTTTTTAACAGGATGGTATTACTGGTGTCTGACTCTGCCGCTCGCCCGACTTTTTTATTCCATGACTACGAAACCTTTGGCACGCACCCGGCGCTGGACCGACCGGCGCAGTTTGCCGCCATCCGTACCGACGACGAATTCAACATTATTGGCGAGCCTGAGGTCTTTTACTGCAAGCCGGCTGATGACTACCTGCCGCAGCCCGGGGCGGTCATGGTCACCGGGATCACGCCTCAGGAAGCGCGCGAGAAAGGCGTTAACGAGGCAGAATTCGCCCGACGCATCCACGATCTGTTTACCGTCCCCAATACCTGCGTGGTCGGTTACAACAACATCCGCTTCGATGACGAAGTAACGCGCAACATCTTCTATCGCAACTTCTACGATCCCTATGCCTGGAGCTGGCAGAACCGCAATTCACGCTGGGATTTGCTCGACATCATGCGCGCCTGTTATGCCCTGCGTCCTGAGGGCATTAACTGGCCGGAAAACGAGGAAGGGCTGACCAGCTTCCGGCTGGAACACCTGACGCGCGCCAACGGCATCGAGCACAGCAATGCCCATGACGCGATGGCGGACGTCTATGCCACCATTGCCATGGCGAAGCTGGTGAAAAACGCGCAGCCCCGGCTGTTTGAGTATCTGCTGAGCCACCGCAGCAAGCAGAAGCTCATGACCCTTATCGACGTACCGCAGATGAAACCCCTGGTGCATATCTCCGGCATGTTTGGCGCCTGGCGCGGTAATACCAGCTGGGTCGCCCCGCTGGCCTGGCATCCGGACAACCGTAATGCGGTCATCATGGTGGATTTAGCTGGCGATATTTCGCCGCTGCTGGAGCTCGACAGCGATACCCTGCGCGAACGGCTCTATACCCCGAAAAATGAACTCGGCGATCTGCCCGCGGTGCCGGTCAAACTGGTGCATATCAATAAATGTCCGGTACTCGCGCAGGCGAATACGCTGCGCCCGGAAGATGCGGACAGACTGGGCATTAACCGTCAGCGCTGCCTCGATAACCTGAAAGTGCTGCGCGATAACCCGCAGGTGCGCGAGAAAGTAGTTGCTATCTTTGCCGAGGCGGAGCCGTTCGTGCCGTCTGAAAACGTGGATGCCCAGCTCTACAACGGCTTCTTCAGCGATGCCGACCGCGCGGCGATGAATATCGTTCTGCAAACCGAGCCGCGTAACTTACCGGCGCTGGATATTACTTTCGCCGATAAACGCATCGAAAAGCTGATGTTTAACTACCGCGCACGTAATTTCCCCGGCACGCTGGACGAGGCAGAGCAGGATCGCTGGCTGCAGCATCGTCGCAATGTCTTTACCCCTGAGTTCCTTAATAGCTATGCCCAGGAGCTGGAAATGCTTTATGGCCAGTATGAGGGGAATGCTGAGAAACAGGCGCTGTTGAAATCCCTGTTCCAGTACGCTCAAGAGATTGTCTGAGCGAGGGGTATAAAAAAGCCGGAGGCGATGTCTCCGGCTTTTTTTTGCCCGCTGGCACAGGCGCCAACGGGTGTGTCGTTTTGTAGGCCGGGCAAGCGCTAGCGCCACCCGGCGAGTCATTACGCGACGTCTTCGTACTGCGGAACCGGGTTACGGAAGCTCTTCGTGACGCAGGCCAGGTAAATCAGGCCGATACCCGCCCAAATCAGGCCAAGCACCATAGAGCTCTCTTCCAGGTTAACCCACAGCGCGCCCACGGTCAGGGCACCGCACATCGGCAGGAACAGATACTGGAAGTGTTCTTTCAGCGTCTTGTTACGCTTTTCACGGATCCAGAACTGAGAGATAACCGACAGGTTAACAAAGGTGAACGCCACCAGCGCACCGAAGTTAATCAGCGCCGTTGCCATCACCAGGTCAAAGTTAATCGCCAGAAGCGCAATGGCACCGACCAAGATGATGTTCATCGCCGGGGTACGCCAGGTTGGATGAACGTAGCCGAAGAAGCTTTTCGGGAATACGCCATCGCGGCCCATCACGTACATCAGACGCGCAACGCCTGCATGCGCGGCCATACCGGACGCCAGTACGGTAATGGTGGAGAAGATCAGCGCGCCAACCTGGAACGCTTTACCCGCCACATAGAGCATGATTTCCGGCTGAGATGCATCCGGATCCTTAAAGCGAGAGATATCCGGGAAGTACAGCTGCAGGAAATAGGTCGAGAAAATAAAGATCAGACCGCCAATCAGCGCCGTCAGGAAGATGGCGCGAGGGATCACGCGCTCTGCATCTTTCGTTTCTTCAGACAGGTTGCTGATGCCGTCAAAACCGGTAAAGGAGAAGCAGAGAATGGTTGCCCCGGTAATCATCGGGATCACATGGGCATCACCAGACCAGAACGGCTTGCTGCTCGCCAGAGTGCCGGCGCCTTCGCCGTGGAACACACCGTAAATCACCATGCCAAGAATAACGGCAATCAGGACAACCTGAAGGACGACGATAACGGAGTTAAAGTTGGCAACGGACTTAATGCTGCGCAGGTTAAAGGCGGTCATAAAGGCCACCAGCGCTACGACGAACATCCAGGATGGAATCGACGGCACCAGCGCTTCAAAATAAATTTTTGCCAGCAGAATGTTGATCATCGGCGCGAACAGATAGTCGAGCAGCGAAGACCAGCCCACCATAAAGCCAACTGTCGGGCTGATGGATTTCTGGGCATAGGTGTAGGCGGAACCAGCAGACGGATAGCGACGCACCAGTTTACCGTAGCTCAGCGCGGTAAAGAGGATTGCAATCAGCGCGAAGCCATAAGCCGTCGGCACATGACCGTCTGTGAGGCCTGATACGATACCGAATGTATCGAACAGCGTCATCGGTTGCATATAGGCAAGGCCCATCATAACAACCGGAATCAACGTAAGCGTTTTACGTAATTCCACGCGAGAGGTGTTTGGAGTTGCGTTATGCGACATAGTTATTCTCCTTTACGGTGATAACCGCCACGTAAGCGAAAAATTGCCCCATTTCTTTCTTCCTCAGCGACAACAACTGTCGGATTTTAGTAAATATCTATCCGGTACGAAGCCCGGCCTCTTGGTTTTTAGTTTCGTTTCGTACATGCAAAAAAAAATAACCGACGCCTTTTATATCGTCGATTATTCATTTGGTTGCAGCGGCCGCATTTTGCCCCACATCGGATACAAAAGGCAATACTTTGCAAAGCATGGGACAATTTTCTTTTTGCTAAATGGCTGATTTCTGGACGCCGGGCTGAGAGTAAACGGCGGAGATAGCACTATTTGCTAAAATCTCGTCTCGCCACCAGGCGCTTGCAAGCCCGGCAGTTTGTTCATTCCAGCCTACCCACACCGATTCATTACTGCTTTGAGCAAGTACCTGTTTTTCAACAAGCGCGCCGCTGTCAATAAACCGCTGCGCCAGATAGCGCGGTAAATAGCCGCAGCCCAGGCCGCTTATTTGCAGTTCCAGCTTGGTTTTAAAGTCGAAAACGGTAATGGCCTCCTGCTCATCAAGCAGCTGCGAGGAGACCGAGCATTCCGGACGAGAGCTGTCCCCGACCACGATGGCGCGGTAGCCTTTAATCACGCGACGGTTAAGCGGCTCGGGTTCCTGAGCCAGCGGGTGATGGGGCGCCACGGCAAATACCTGCTCCAGCACGCCCAGCCGGGCAAAACCAAAATCACTCAGCTGGGGAGGCTCATGGAGTGCACCGACAAAGATATCCGCCCTGCCCTGCGTTAAGGCATCCCAGGAGCCACCCAGCACGCCATTGATAAAGATAAGCCGGGTCACGCTGTGGTGTTGATAGAAGGCTTCAATCAGCGGCGTCAGGAGAGAAAATGGGAAGGTATCATCCACGCCAATAACCAGCTCGTTTTCCCAACCCTGATGAAGTTTTACGGCCTGTTTTTCGAGTTCACGAACGGTATGGAGGACTTCACGACCTTTTTCCAGCAGCATCTGTCCTGTTCGGGTAAAACGTGCGCGGTGCCCGGAGCGATCGAGGATCTGGATATTGAGATCGCTTTCCAGTTTTTGAACGGTATAGCTCAACGCAGATGGGGTTTTGTAGAGCTTTGCTGACGCAGCGGCAAAGCTCCCCTCTTTTTCAAGGGCATCGAGAATAATAAGAACATCCAGCAGCGGTTTCATGCTCGCCCCCTTCTGGTGCGCGATCGTCTCCGCTGCGGGTCTTATTCCATGGGCATCACCAGCGGATCGGGATACTGATACTCAAACCCCAGCTCATGACAAATGCGATTGCCATCAACAATTTTGCCTTTACTGTCATCCTTTGCCTCACCAAAAACCGGCGGAGCCAGGCCCAGCTGACGTGCCATCAGCGGGTAAAACGTGCTGCGTGCCGGATGAGAAGGTGCACATATATTATAGATGTGTCCACCTTTCGGAGCCTGTAAGAGTAGCTCAATCGCAGCAACAACATCGTCAAGATGAACAAGATTGACGACATGCTGGCCGTCTGGCGCAGACTTACCGGCAAAAAAGCGTCCCGGATGGCGGCCTGGACCCACCAGCCCCGCCAGACGGACAATATCGACCTGCGTGCCGGGAAGATTATGCAGCCAGTCTTCCAGCTCTTTCAGAACCTGACCGCTCGCCGTCACGGGACGGCGCTCGGAACTCTCTTTCACCACGCCCTCAACTTCGCCATACACCGACGTCGAGCTGGTAAAAATGATGCGCGGAACATGGTGCGCCAGCGCGCTGTCGACGATCTCCTGCATCGCCTGCAGATAAAACGACTCGCCCGGGCCACTGCGCCGCGCGGGGAGCGTGATCACCAGCGCATCGACGTTCATCAGCGTGTCCAGATCGTCAGCATCACACACCAGCTCCGGTTCAAGGCGCAGCTCAACGCCATCAATACCGCACATGCGCGCTGCCTCTACCCCATCCGCCGTGGTTTTGCTCCCGGTCACCTGCCAGCCTTTCGCGGCTAATGACATCGCCAACGGCATTCCCAGCCACCCTAAACCGACAATTGCGACCTTTTTCATGCGAATTCTCCTGACTCTCACTCGTCTTTTATAAGGCTACGCCAGCCCGGCAGAACACACAATTCATAGCATCAATATGAAATGAATTAATGATCAAAAAAAGCCCTTGCAATATGTCGTACAACTGGTTTAGGTTAAAAGACATCAAATGAATAAGCATTCATCGAGAATTTACATGACACGCGTTCAATTTAAACACCACCATCATCACCATCATCCTGACTAGTCTTTCAGGCGATGTGTGCTGGAAGACGTTTGGATCTTCCAGTGGTGCATGAACGCATGAAAAAGCCCCCGGAAGATCTTCTTCCGGGGGCTTTTTTTTGGACCGAATTCAGACAGGTTAAAACAGGTTAACGAGGAATAAAGAATGTTAGATAACTCACGCTTACGCATAGCTATTCAAAAATCAGGCCGTTTGAGCGATGACTCACGCGAACTGCTGGCCCGCTGCGGGATTAAAATTAACCTGCACACCCAGCGCCTGATTGCTCTGGCTGAAAACATGCCCATCGACATTCTGCGCGTGCGTGATGACGATATTCCCGGCCTGGTCATGGATGGCGTCGTTGACCTCGGCATTATCGGGGAAAACGTGCTGGAAGAAGAGCTGCTGACCCGCCGCGCTCAGGGCGAAGATCCGCGTTACTTTACCCTGCGTCGTCTGGACTTCGGCGGCTGCCGCCTGTCGCTGGCTACGCCGGTTGACGAAGCGTGGGACGGCCCGGCCGCGCTGAACGGCAAACGTATCGCCACCTCTTACCCTCACCTGTTAAAGCGTTATCTCGACCAGAAAGGCGTGCAGTTTAAATCCTGCCTGCTGAACGGCTCTGTTGAAGTGGCGCCGCGTGCGGGTCTGGCGGACGCCATCTGTGACCTCGTCTCTACCGGCGCGACGCTGGAAGCCAACGGTCTGCGCGAAGTGGAAGTGATCTACCGCTCTAAAGCGTGCCTGATTCAGCGCGACGGCGACATGGCCGACGCCAAGCAGCAGCTGATCGACAAGCTGCTGACCCGCATTCAGGGCGTGATTCAGGCGCGTGAGTCCAAATACATCATGATGCACGCCCCAACCGAGCGTCTGGATGAAGTGATTGCCCTGCTGCCGGGCGCTGAGCGTCCAACCATCCTGCCGCTGGCGGGCGATCAGCAGCGCGTGGCGATGCACATGGTGAGCAGCGAAACCCTGTTCTGGGAAACCATGGAAAAACTGAAGGCGCTGGGCGCAAGCTCCATCCTGGTGCTGCCTATTGAGAAGATGATGGAGTAATGGCCATGAGCTTTAACACAATCATCGACTGGAACACCTGTAGCGACGCACAGCAGCGCGAGCTGCTGATGCGCCCGGCGATTTCCGCCTCTGAGAGCATCTCACGTACCGTGGCGGAGATCCTGGATAACGTCAAAGCCCGTGGCGATGACGCGCTGCGTGAATACAGCGCGAAGTTTGACAAGACGGAAGTCGGTGCATTACAGGTTACCGAGCAGGAAATCATTGATGCCAGCAATCGTCTGGGTGACGATATCAAGCAGGCGATGGCCGTCGCGGTGAAAAACATTGATACCTTCCACACCGCGCAAAAGCTGCAGACCGTGGATGTCGAAACCCTGCCCGGCGTGCGTTGTCAGCAGGTCACGCGCCCGGTTGCATCCGTTGGCCTCTATATCCCTGGCGGCTCTGCCCCGCTTTTCTCCACCGTACTGATGCTGGCAACACCCGCGCGCATTGCCGGGTGTCAGAAAGTGGTGCTTTGCTCACCGCCACCGATTGCCGACGAGATCCTTTATGCGGCGAAGCTGTGCGGCGTGCAGGCGGTCTATAAAGTGGGCGGCGCGCAGGCGATTTCGGCCCTGGCGTTCGGCACAGAATCCATTCCGAAGGTCGACAAAATTTTTGGCCCGGGCAATGCGTACGTGACCGAAGCCAAGCGCCAGGTCAGCCAGCGTCTGGACGGCGCGGCCATCGATATGCCTGCCGGCCCGTCTGAGGTGCTGGTGATTGCCGACAGCGGCGCAACGCCGGACTTCGTGGCCTCCGACCTGCTTTCTCAGGCGGAACACGGCCCGGACTCGCAGGTCATCCTGCTGACGCCGGATGCCGATATGGCGAAACGCGTGGGCGAAGCCGTTGAGCGCCAGCTTGCCGACCTGCCCCGCGCCGACACGGCACGTCAGGCGCTAGCGGCCAGCCGCCTCATTGTGGCGCGCGACCTGGACCAGTGTATTACCATCTCCAACCAGTACGGCCCGGAGCACCTGATCATTCAGACCCGCAACGCGCGCGATCTGGTTGACAGCATTACCAGCGCGGGCTCGGTGTTCCTCGGCGACTGGTCACCGGAGTCCGCGGGCGATTACGCCTCCGGCACCAACCACGTGCTGCCCACGTATGGCTACACCTCAACCTGTTCGAGCCTGGGCCTGGCGGATTTCCAGAAACGCATGACCGTGCAGGAGCTCTCCCGCGAAGGGTTTGCGTCACTGGCGTCTACTATTGAAACCCTGGCTGCCGCCGAGCGGCTGACCGCCCACAAAAATGCCGTTACGCTGCGCGTTGCAGCCCTGAAGGAGCAAGCATGAACATTGAAGAGTTAGCCCGCGAAAATGTCCGTCGCCTGACGCCTTACCAGTCGGCGCGTCGTCTGGGCGGTAAAGGGGATGTCTGGCTGAACGCCAACGAATTCCCGACGGCGGTGCAGTTCGAACTGTCGCAGCAAACGCTGAACCGCTATCCGGAATGTCAGCCGAAAGCGGTGATTGAAAACTACGCGCAGTACGCGGGCGTGAAGCCGGAGCAGGTGCTAGTCAGCCGCGGCGCGGATGAGGGCATTGAACTGCTGATTCGCGCCTTCTGCGAGCCGGGAAAAGATGCGGTGATGTACTGCCAGCCTACCTACGGCATGTACAGCGTCAGCGCGGAAACCTTCGGCGTAGCGTGTCGCAACGTGCAGGCGCTGGAGAACTGGCAGCTGGATCTTCAGGGGATCGCCGACAATCTCGATGGGGTAAAAGTGGTGTTCGTCTGTAGCCCGAACAACCCGACCGGACAGATTATCAACCCGCAGGATATCCGCACCCTGCTGGAGATGACGCGCGGTAAAGCGCTGGTGGTTGCCGACGAAGCCTACATCGAGTTCTGCCCCCAGGCGACGCTGGCAGGCTGGCTGGAAGAGTATCCGCACCTGGTGGTGCTGCGCACGCTGTCGAAAGCCTTTGCCCTTGCGGGTCTGCGCTGCGGCTTTACGCTGGCGAATAAAGAGGCCATCGACCTGCTGCTGAAAGTGATCGCCCCGTACCCGCTCTCAACGCCGGTTGCCGATATTGCGGCACAGGCGCTGACGCCTCAGGGGATCAACGCGATGCGCGAGCGCGTGGCGCAAATCCTGGAGGAACGGCAGTATCTGGTGACCGCCCTGAAGGATATCCCTTGCGTCGAGCAGGTATTCGACTCGGAAACTAACTACATCCTGGTGCGCTTCACCGCATCGAGTGCCGTATTTAAATCTTTATGGGATCAGGGCATTATCTTACGAGACCAGAATAAACAACCTTCTCTGAGCGGCTGCCTGCGCATTACCGTAGGCACCCATGCAGAGAGCCAGCGCGTGATTGACGCCCTGAAAGCGGAGAAAGTATGACCCAGAAGATCCTTTTCATCGATCGTGACGGCACCCTTATTTCGGAGCCACCAGCCGATTTTCAGGTCGACCGATTCGACAAGCTGGCTTTTGAACCGGACGTGATCCCGGTGCTGCTCAAGCTGCAAAAAGCAGGCTTTAAGCTGGTGATGATCACCAACCAGGATGGTCTGGGTACCGACAGCTTCCCGCAGGCGGACTTTGACGGCCCGCATAATCTGATGATGCAGGTGCTGACCTCTCAGGGCGTGGTATTTGATGACGTGCTGATTTGCCCGCACATGCCGGCCGACGAGTGCGACTGCCGTAAGCCAAAGGTGAAGCTGGTAGAGCGCTACCTGGCTGAAGATGCGCTGGATAAAGCCAACAGCTATGTCATCGGCGATCGCATCACCGATATCACGCTGGCGGAAAACATGGGCATCGCGGGGCTGCGCTACGATCGCAACAACCTTAACTGGGCGAAGATTGGCGAGCAGCTGACAAAACGCGACCGCTATTCCCACGTAGAGCGCAACACCAAAGAGACGCAGATTGATGTGAAGGTCTGGCTGGACCGTGAAGGCGGCAGCAAGATCCACACCGGCGTCGGTTTCTTCGACCACATGCTGGACCAGATTGCCACCCACGGCGGTTTCCGCATGGAAATTACGGTAAAAGGCGATCTCTACATTGACGATCACCACACCGTGGAAGATACCGGCCTGGCGCTGGGTGAAGCCCTGAAGCTGGCGCTCGGCGACAAGCGCGGCATTAACCGTTTCGGCTTTGTCCTGCCGATGGACGAGTGTCTGGCGCGCTGCGCGATGGACATCTCCGGCCGTCCGCACCTGGAATACAAAGCTGATTTCACCTACCAGCGCGTGGGCGATCTGAGCACCGAAATGGTGGAGCACTTCTTCCGCTCCTTGTCCTACACCATGGGCCTGACGCTGCACCTGAAGACCAAGGGCAAGAACGACCACCACCGCGTGGAGAGTCTCTTTAAAGCCTTTGGCCGTACCCTGCGCCAGGCAATTCGCGTGGAAGGTGACGCCCTGCCTTCATCGAAAGGAGTGCTGTAATGAACGTGGTCATTCTGGATACCGGATGCGCCAACCTGAACTCCGTCAAATCGGCGATTGCGCGCCACGGCTATGAGCCGGTGGTAAGCCGTGACCCGGACGTGGTGCTGCGCGCCGACAAACTCTTTTTACCGGGCGTGGGCACCGCGCAGGCGGCGATGGATCAGATTCGCGAACGCGAGCTGGTCGACCTGATCAAAGCCTGTACCCAGCCGGTGCTGGGCATTTGTCTGGGCATGCAGATCCTGGGCCGCCGCAGCGAAGAGAGCAACGGCGTTGACCTGCTGGGCATTATTGATGAAGACGTGCCGAAAATGACCGATCGCGGCCTGCCTCTGCCGCATATGGGCTGGAACCGCGTCTACGCCAAAGCGGGCGACCGGCTGTTTCGCGGCATCGAAGACGGCGCGTATTTTTACTTCGTGCACAGCTACGCCATGCCGGTGAACGTGAATACGATCGCCCAGTGCACCTACGGCGAGGCGTTTACGGCGGCCGTACAGAAAGACAACTTTTTCGGCGTACAGTTTCACCCGGAGCGCTCTGGCGCCGCGGGCGCGCAGCTGCTGAAAAACTTCCTGGAGATGTGATGATTATTCCCGCGTTAGATTTAATTGACGGTACGGTTGTCCGTCTGCATCAGGGCGATTACGGCCAGCAGCGCGACTACGGAAACGACCCGCTGCCGCGTCTGCAGGATTATGCCGCCCAGGGTGCGCAGGTACTGCACCTGGTGGATTTGACGGGCGCGAAAGACCCGGCGAAACGCCAGATCCCGCTGCTTAAACAACTTGTTGCGGGCGTTGATGTGCCCGTCCAGGTCGGCGGCGGCGTGCGTACGGAAGATGACGTCGCGGCGCTGCTGGACGCTGGCGTGGCCCGCGTGGTGGTGGGTTCAACCGCCGTGAAAGATCCTGAGACAGTGAAAGGCTGGTTCCGCCGCTTTGGCGCCGATGCTCTGGTGCTGGCGCTGGACGTGCGTATTGACGAACAGGGGAATAAGCAGGTGGCCGTTAGCGGCTGGCGGGAAAACTCCGGTGTGACGCTGGAAGAATTGGTCGATATCTATCTCCCCGTTGGCCTGAAGCACGTGTTGTGTACGGACATCTCCCGCGACGGAACGCTGGCGGGCTCTAACGTCTCGCTGTATGAAGAGGTCTGTGCGCGTTATCCGCAGGTGGCGTTCCAGTCTTCGGGCGGTATCGGTGATATCGGTGACGTGGCCGCGCTGCGCGGTACCGGTGTGAAGGGTGTGATTGTGGGTCGGGCCCTGCTGGAAGGTAAATTTACTGTGACGGAGGCGATTCAATGCTGGCAAAACGGATAATCCCCTGCCTGGACGTACGCGATGGTCAGGTCGTGAAAGGCGTGCAGTTCCGCAACCACGAGATCATTGGCGACATCGTCCCGCTGGCAAAACGCTATGCCGATGAAGGCGCCGACGAGCTGGTCTTTTACGACATCACCGCCTCCAGCGATGGCCGCGTGGTCGATAAAAGCTGGGTGGCACGCGTGGCGGAAGTGATCGACATTCCGTTCTGCGTGGCGGGCGGTATTAAATCCGCTGACGACGCCGCCAAAATTCTCTCGTTTGGCGCCGACAAGATTTCGATTAACTCCCCTGCCCTGGCCGACCCGGAGCTGATCACCCGCCTCGCCGATCGTTTTGGGGTGCAGTGTATTGTGGTTGGGATCGACACCTGGTATGACGCCGCAACGGGTAAGTACCACGTGAACCAGTACACCGGAGATGAAAGCCGCACGCGCGTGACGCAGTGGGAAACGCTCGACTGGGTGCAGGAAGTGCAAAAGCGTGGCGCGGGTGAAATTGTCCTCAACATGATGAACCAGGACGGCGTGCGTAACGGGTATGACCTCGAGCAGCTGAAAAAAGTCCGTGCGGTCTGCCACGTTCCGCTGATCGCCTCCGGCGGCGCGGGCACCATGGAACACTTTCTCGAAGCCTTCCGCGACGCCAACGTGGACGGCGCGCTGGCCGCATCCGTGTTCCACAAACAGATTATTAATATTGGTGAGTTAAAAACGTACCTGGCCGACCAGGGCGTGGAGATCAGGGTATGTTAACAGAGCAACAACAGGCGCAGCTGGACTGGGAAAAAACTGACGGGTTACTGCCGGTGGTTGTCCAGCATGCCGTCTCAGGCGAAGTGCTGATGCTGGGGTATATGAACCAGGACGCGCTGGCGAAAACGATCGACAGCGGCAAAGTGACCTTCTACTCGCGCACGAAACAGCGCCTGTGGACCAAAGGCGAGACCTCGGGTCATTTCCTGAATGCAGTGAGCATAACGCCTGACTGCGATAACGACACCCTGCTGGTGCTGGTAAACCCAATCGGCCCAACCTGCCATAAGGGCACCAGCAGCTGCTTCGGCGAGGCGAGCCACCAATGGTTGTTCCTGTATCAACTGGAACAGCTGCTGGCAGAGCGTAAAACGGCGGATCCTGAAAGTTCTTACACCGCGAAGCTGTACGCCAGCGGAACCAAGCGTATCGCACAGAAGGTAGGTGAAGAAGGCGTTGAGACGGCACTGGCCGCGACCGTGCATGACCGCGAGGAGCTGACGAATGAAGCGTCTGATTTGATGTATCACCTGCTGGTGCTGCTGCAGGATCAGGAGCTGGATTTGACGGCGGTGATTGAAAATCTTCGCAAACGTCACAAATAAAAAAAACCGGGGAATATCCCCGGTTTTTTTTAATCTGCAAATCAGACTTTGGGTTTGTAGTTGCGCAATGCGTTGCGGCCAAGCACAAAACCGGAACCAAGCAACCCGCCCAGCAGTACAGCAAGAATAAGAGTAATTGCTTTTTTCGGGCTGTCACGACGCACAGGGAGTTCCGGCTTCATGACATAACGGTAAACGTGGATCGTGTCCGGGTTAACGCTCAGATTCTGGATGTCCAGCAGATTTCGCCTGGTCTGGTAATAAGCTCTGGGAAAGACCAACGGGAGAGAAGCTTCGTTGTCAATCATGGATTTCAGCCCCTCACTTCCCAGCAAGAACATCGTTTCCTGAGTCACCTCCTGGGTTTGCTGGAGGCGCGGCGAGGTAATTTTCGCTGCTTCAGCGTTCTTGAGTGCCTCAGCAATCTGTTTGATACGCAGATCTTTCTGTTCCTGAGCGACCTTCTCCTGGTTTTGCAGGGAATCATTCAGGGTCTTTATCTGCGCTTTGATGTTGTCATTAAGGTCAGCGGCCAGTTCTTTAGCCGTTTGCTCATCTACCTGCTGGATGAACTGTGCCAATTGCTTTTGCGCAGCTTCTGCAGATGTACTGGTATACGATACTATTAATGGGAGCGGCTGCTCTTTAACCGTGGGCTCGATCGTCAGTTTTTCAGGCACTGCCTGGTTTTCAAGAGCCTGCGACAACGCCGAGAATGAGGAGCTAAAACGACCGATAGCGCGCGTTTGGTTGTCAAGCATTGTAGGTGCTGCGGTACCATAAAGGATGTTCAATGCATTAGAATAACTGGCAATCTGGGCCGCATCTGGTTGCGTAATAATCGCACTTGAGGTCCATTTTTCCTTTGCGACAGAGAGATATCCAATTGCCAGGGCGATACAAACAACAACAAAGGCGGCTATCACCCACTTCCCACGCCACAGCTGCAGCATTAAATCAAGTAAATCAATTTGCTCCGGGTCATTGCCTCGGCTGACCTGGCTATTGTTATTTTGCGTCATACAATCCCTAACTGATAAAAAAAGGGCAAACATAATTTTGTTTGTATAGTTTATCCATTACTGGCGATTTTTCTATAAGAATCCGATGAGTAATATCGGAAAGATGGGTTATGTAACTTACACCCTTCGCGCTATCATAGACGCCATGTGATGCGTTACGGCATCTATAGAATAGGGTTTATGAGGGAAGCTATGAAATTTTTAGTCACGGGCGCTGCAGGTTTTATCGGTGCGAATGTCAGTAAACGCCTCCTTGAGGCGGGTCATCAGGTTGTTGGTATCGATAATCTCAATGAATACTACGATGTCAACCTGAAGCTGGCGCGCCTGGAACTGTTAAAATCTGAGAGTTTCACCTTCCACAAGCTGGAATTAGCTGACCGGGAAGGTATGGCCACGCTTTTCGCCAGTGAGAAATTTGATCGTGTGATTCATCTGGCCGCGCAGGCGGGTGTACGCTACTCTCTTGAAAACCCTCACGCGTATGCAGATGCCAACCTTATCGGCCATCTCAACGTGCTGGAAGGCTGCCGCCATAATAACGTGCAGCATCTGCTTTATGCCTCGTCCAGCTCCGTATACGGCCTCAACCGCAAGATGCCCTTCTCCACTGACGATTCCGTGGATCACCCGGTCTCACTCTATGCCGCGACCAAAAAAGCCAATGAGCTGATGTCGCACACCTATTCGCATCTGTACAACTTGCCGACCACCGGCCTGCGCTTCTTCACCGTGTACGGTCCGTGGGGACGTCCGGACATGGCGCTATTTAAGTTTACTAAGGCGATCATTGAAGGCAAAAGCATCGATGTCTATAACTACGGTAAGATGAAGCGCGACTTCACGTACATTGATGACATCGCTGAAGCAATTATTCGTCTGCAGGATGTTATTCCTCAGTCAGACACAAACTGGACCGTTGAGACCGGCTCCCCGGCAACCAGTTCCGCGCCTTACCGGGTCTACAACATCGGTAACAGCTCGCCAGTCGAACTGATGGATTACATTACCGCCCTGGAAGACGCGCTGGGTAAAAAAGCAGAGAAAAACATGCTACCTCTTCAGCCAGGCGATGTTCTGGAGACCAGTGCCGATACCCAGGCTCTTTATGAGGTGATCGGATTTAAACCGCAAACCTCGGTTAAGGATGGAGTGAAAAACTTCGTTAACTGGTACCGCGAGTTTTACAAGGTTTGAAAATAAAAAACCCGGCAATTCAGCCGGGTTTTTTACAAAATAACGCAGAGAATCAGTCGCTACCAAACAGATCGCGGGTATAAACCTTATCCGCCACGTCAGCCAGCTCTTCCGCCATGCGGTTTGAAATGATGACATCGGCTTCTTTCTTAAAGGCATCCAGATCGCGGATCACCCGGGAATTGAAGAACTGATCGTCCGGCATGGCAGGCTCATAGATTACAACCTCAACCCCTTTCGCCTTAATGCGCTTCATGATCCCCTGAATGGAAGAGGCGCGGAAATTATCGGAGCCACTCTTCATGATCAGACGGTATACGCCGACCACTTTCGGTTGACGCGCAAGGATGGAATCGGAGATGAAATCTTTACGTGTACGGTTAGCGTCAACAATCGCCGAAATGAGGTTGTTCGGCACAGCCTGATAATTTGCCAGCAATTGTTTAGTATCTTTTGGCAGGCAATAGCCGCCGTAGCCAAATGACGGGTTGTTGTAGTGGTTGCCAATACGCGGGTCGAGACACACACCTTCAATAATCTGGCGGGTATTCAGGCCAAGACTCTCTGCGTAGCTGTCCAGCTCATTGAAATAAGCCACTCGCATTGCCAGGTAGGTATTCGCGAATAGCTTAATCGCCTCAGCTTCGGTGGAGTCGGTGAACAGCACCTGAATATCTTTCTTCACTGCGCCTTCCTGAAGCAGCGCAGCAAAACGTTCAGCGCGCTCTGAACGTTCGCCAATGACGATACGCGAAGGATGGAGGTTATCGTAAAGCGCTCTGCCCTCACGCAGGAATTCCGGCGAGAAGAAGATATTATCAATACCAAACTTTTCTTTAATGGATTTGGTAAAACCGACAGGAATGGTCGATTTAATGACCATCACGGCATCAGGGTTGATCGCGATAACGTCTTTAATCACCGCTTCTACAGTTGAGGTGTTGAAGTAATTAGTTTTAGGATCGTAGTCAGTAGGCGTCGCAATGATGACGTAATCCGCATTGCGGTATGCATCTTCTTTATCTGTCGTGGCGCGGAAATTCAGCGATTTATTGCTGAGATAGTCCTGGATTTCTTTATCCACAATCGGCGATTTTTTCTGATTGAGCATATCCACTTTGGCCTGCACGATATCCAGCGCAACCACTTCATGATTCTGGGCAATCAGAATGCCGTTAGAAAGACCGACATACCCTGTTCCGGAGATTGTTATTTTCATTCGCTAATGACTTCTGTGAGTTAACTGTACTGATGGCCACCAGACCATCGCGATAAACATAACTGTTGGGCTTTGTACCTCCTGGCAAACTGAACTGTCAAGGCAAACCAGGAGTAATCACTACGAGCGGGGCGAGATTCAGACTACTTCGAATAACAGGCGACACTTTTTGCATAAAAAACCCGGAGGCAAGCTCCGGGTTTTGATTACAGCGAGTGAGTTAACTTATTCCATCCATTCGGTATGGAATACGCCTTCTTTATCGGTACGTTTGTAAGTATGCGCACCGAAGTAGTCACGCTGTGCCTGAATCAGGTTAGCTGGCAGCACAGCAGCACGGTAGCTGTCGTAGTAGGCTACTGCAGCAGAGAAGGTCGGAACCGGGATACCGTTCTGGACAGCGTAGGCAACCACATCACGCAGCGCCTGCTGATATTCGTCAGCAATTTTCTTGAAGTACGGTGCCAGCAGCAGGTTGGCGATACCGGCGTTTTCAGCATAGGCATCGGTGATTTTCTGCAGGAACTGCGCACGAATGATGCAGCCCGCGCGGAAGATCTTCGCGATTTCACCGTAGTTCAGATCCCAGTTGTTCTCGTCTGACGCTGCACGCAGCTGAGAGAAGCCCTGCGCGTAAGAAACGATTTTACCCAGGTACAGTGCACGGCGCACTTTTTCAACGAATTCGGCTTTATCACCCGCTGGTTTAGCCTGCGGACCAGACAGCACTTTAGATGCCGCGACGCGCTGCTCTTTCAGAGAAGAAATGTAACGCGCGAAGACGGATTCGGTGATCAGAGACAGCGGTTCGCCCAAATCCAGAGAGCTCTGGCTGGTCCATTTACCGGTACCTTTGTTCGCAGCTTCATCCAGAATCACATCAACCAGGTATTTACCCTCTTCATCTTTCTTCGTGAAGATATCTTTGGTGATGTCGATCAGATAGCTGTTCAGCTCGCCTTTGTTCCACTCGGTGAAAGTTTCCGCGAGTTCTTCATTGGAAAGGTTCAGACCGCCTTTCAGCAGGGAATAAGCCTCAGCAATCAGCTGCATGTCGCCGTATTCGATGCCGTTATGAACCATCTTCACATAGTGACCTGCACCGTCCGGACCGATGTAGGTCACACACGGCTCGCCATCTTCGGCAACGGCAGCGATTTTAGTCAGAATAGGAGCAACCAGTTCGTATGCTTCTTTCTGGCCACCAGGCATGATGGATGGGCCCTTCAGCGCGCCCTCTTCACCACCAGATACACCGGTACCGATGAAATTGAAGCCTTCTGCAGACAGCTCACGGTTACGACGAATGGTGTCCTGGAAGAAGGTATTACCGCCATCAATAATGATGTCACCTTTTTCGAGGTAAGGCTTCAGGGAATCGATAGCTGCATCGGTACCTGCGCCCGCTTTCACCATTAACAGGATACGACGAGGCGTTTCCAGAGACTCAACGAACTCTTTCACCGTATAGAAAGGAACCAGTTTCTTGCCTGGGTTCTCGGCAATCACTTCTTCGGTCTTATCACGGGAGCGGTTGAAAACGGAGACGGTATAACCACGGCTTTCGATGTTGAGCGCCAGGTTGCGCCCCATCACTGCCATACCGACAACGCCGATCTGTTGCTTGGACATTACATACTCCTGTCAGGTGTGGTCACCACGGCTTATGCGCGGCTTGAAATGTGGTTGAGATGTTAACTCAGTATTAGGTGACATGAATAGCTTTTGCTGATCTATGTCACACTGATTGCACAATCCAGGTACAGTCAAGCCGCCAGAAATACGCTGGCGGCAGACCCTCACTTCCTGAGCAAAGCCAGAATTTCTTGCGTTTTCTCTTCCATCAGCGCCGTGTCAGCACGGGACTCCACGTTCAGGCGCACCACCGGCTCGGTGTTGGACGAGCGCAGGTTAAAGCGCCACTGCGGGAACGCCATGCTGATCCCGTCCGTACGGTCAATTTCCAGCGCGTGGATCGCAAAGTGCTGCTCCACGCGGGCAATGGCCTCGGCCGGCTGCGCCAGCTTGCTGTTGATCTCCCCGCTCGCCGGGAACGCCGCCATGCGGTCGCGCACCAGCTCGCCCAGCGTCTGCCCCTTCAGGCACAGCAGCTCGGTCACCAGCAGCCACGGGATCATCCCGCTGTCGCAGTAGGCAAAATCACGGAAGTAGTGGTGGGCGCTCATCTCACCGCCGTAAATGGCGTCTTCTTCGCGCATGCGCTCTTTGATGAAGGCATGGCCGGTTTTGGACATCACCGGCGTGCCGCCCGCCGCGGAGACCACGTCGACGGTGTTCCAGGAAAGGCGCGGGTCATGGATGATTTTCGCGCCCGGGTTTTTCTCGAGGAACGCTTCCGCCAGCAGGCCGACAATGTAGTAGCCCTCGATGAACTGCCCTTTCTCGTCGAACAGGAAGCAGCGGTCGAAGTCACCGTCAAAGGCGATGCCCATGTCCGCGCCGTGCTCAATCACCGCGTTGCGGGTGTCGTCGCGGCACTCCGGCAGCAGCGGGTTAGGAATACCGTTCGGGAAGTTGCCGTCCGGGGTGTTGTGCACCTTGATGAAGGTCACCGGCACGTTCAGCGCCTTAAAGCGGGCTTCCAGCGCATCGACAACCGGACCGGCCGCGCCGTTACCGGAGTTGATGACCAGCTTCAGCGGCTTGAGGTTCGCCACGTTGATGTAGCCCAGCAGGTGGTCGATGTACTCTTTCTGCAGGTTGATTTTTTTGTAGCTGCCGCGCTTCGCGTCGTTCACCGGCGGGAAGTCGTTGGCTTCCGCCAGGCGCTGCACGTCGCGCAGGCCGGTGTCGCCGCTGATAGGACGGGCGCCCTTGCGCACCAGCTTCATCCCGTTGTAGTCCATCGGGTTGTGGCTGGCCGTCACTTCGATACCGCCGTCCACGCCCAGGTGGAAGGTGGCAAAGTAAATCTCCTCGGTCCCGGAAAGGCCGATATCCAGCACGTCCACGCCCGCGTCCTGCAGCCCTTTCGCCAGGGCCAGCTTGAGGGATTCACTGGTCAGACGCACGTCGCCGCCCAGCACAATGGTCTGCGGTTTTAAATATTCGCCGTACGCGCGGCCAATGCGCCACGCGATGTCTTCATTCAGCTCTTCGCCCAGCTTGCCGCGAATATCGTAGGCTTTAAAACAGGTTAATTTTTCCATGATAATTTTACCGTAATCTCAAACACGACCATACCTGTCAGCAAAACGTACAATATCATCCTCTCCAAGATAAGAGCCTGAGCGAACCTCAATCAATTCCAAAGGGATCTTTCCAGGGTTCTCCAGACAGTGCGTTGCTCCAACAGGAATATAAATAGACTCATTTTCACCGAGGAGTTTGGTTTGCTCGTTAATTGTAACTTGTGCAGTTCCTGCGACGACAATCCAATGCTCAGCACGATGGTGATGCATCTGAAGAGAGATACCTTCGCCCGGCTTTACGGTCAATCGCTTAACTTGATAGCGGCTTCCCGTATCAATCGAGTCATATTTACCCCAGGGACGATAAACTTCGCGGTGAGTATGATGTTCATGACGGCCGTCTGCTTTGATCGATTCGACAATTTTCTTCACATCCTGAACGGCGTTACGATCGGCAATCAATACAGCATCCTTGGTCTGCACAACGACCAAATCTTTCACCCCAACAGTAGTCAATAGCCCGGATTCAGAATACAGGAAACTATTTTCGGTATTATAGGACAAGACGTCACCTGTAACGACGTTACCCTCTGGAGTCTTATGGCTAATATCCCAAAGCGAAGACCATGAGCCGACATCACTCCAGCCAGCATCCATTGGCACAACAACAGCATCTGAAGTCTGTTC
The DNA here is from genome assembly GCF_007035645.1 of Enterobacter asburiae. Taxonomy (NCBI): domain Bacteria; kingdom Pseudomonadati; phylum Pseudomonadota; class Gammaproteobacteria; order Enterobacterales; family Enterobacteriaceae; genus Enterobacter; species Enterobacter asburiae. The sequence goes on along the minus strand of NZ_AP019632.1, from coordinate 1,579,326 downwards.
CATCACAGCATAATCAATCGACTCATCAGGACAAGCTCTGAAAGCTTCCTCGTCAACGCGAATAAAGTTAAGGTCAGGATCAATAGAGCTCATGGCCTTTTCGCACGCCTTAAGAATATCCGGACGATATTTTTTCAGTTCCTCAAGATAGCGATCGGCGCGGAAGAGAAACATCCCGCTATTCCAGTAGTATTCACCGCAGGCAACATAGGCTTCCGCCGTTTCAAGATTAGGTTTCTCAACAAATTGCGCGACCTCAAATGCATCTGCATGCTCAACATCAACGCATGGCACACCTCGACAAATGTAACCATAGCCAGTCTCTGGTTTATGCGGGACGATGCCAAAGGTCACAAGCTTTCCATTTTCAGCATAAGGTAGTGCCTTACGAACTGAATTACGGAAAGCTTCTTCATCCTGTATGACGTGATCGGCGGCCAGAACCAGCATGAGCGCATTACCCTCGTGCTGGGTACGAACTGCAGCAAGTGCAGCCAACGCTATCGCCGGAGCTGTATTACGACCAACCGGTTCGAGGATGATATTCTCAGTGAGTTTATTCATCTGGCGCAATTGCTCGGCAACGATAAAGCGGTGCTGTTCGTTACAAATGACGACGGGACTTTCGCATTCAATGCCCTGTAATCGGTTAATTGTCGCTTGTAACATTGTCAGTTCACCTTCCAGACAGAGAAATTGTTTTGGATAGAGAACACGAGAAAGCGGCCATAAACGACTACCGGAGCCCCCGGCCATAACAACAGGAAATAATGACATGATTGAACTCACTTTAATGATGAATATAAATTAATTATATTCTTAACCATCAACTCTTTAGTAAACATAGTATCAAATCTGGCTTTCGCGCCTTTACTATATGTCTCACTGCTTTGAATAACAGAAACAATTCCTTTAGCAAGTGCTTTAGCATCATTCGGCTCAACAACAATGCCAGTCTCGTTATGCTGATTAACCCAGGCCACACCACTTCGTGGAATATTTGTCGACACAAGCGGTCTGGAGAAACTCATAGCTTCTAACTGAACCACACCAAAAGCTTCAGATTCATGAATAGATGGCAGACAAAAAACGTCACATGCTTTATAATAAGAAGCCAAATCCGAATAATTGATACTACCAAGAAGAATTACTTTATCTGACAATCCATCATTAGCAATTTTTTGCATTAATGAATCAATCAATGGGCCAGTACCGCCAATAAGAACAATGTAATCTTCAGGAAGTTCTTTCGCAGCATCAATCAGGTATTCCATACCCTTATAATAAACAAGACGCCCCAAAGAAAAAATTATCTTTTTATTTTGATAACGTTGCTTGATACTTTTTTCAAGCTCCTCATTCAATGGCATAACACGGGTATCAACCCCAATTGGGATACAAACAATTTTATCCTGATAAGGCTGTAAAGTTGGAGAAGACTGCCCATACACAGGGCTAGTAACGATAATGCTGGTACACTTATCTAAAATCCATTTTTGTAGCGGAGCAAAAAGCATCAATAATTTTTTTTGCTTAACAATATCGCTGTGCCAATGGAGAACTATCTTACCTTTGGGCGGGAATAAAAAGAGTGCCAAAACAGCCAGTGGATTTGGAAGATGGACATGGATAACATCATAATTATTTCTTATTGCTCTCCATCGGGATATTAAGGAAAATGATAGCGGTGTCGAAAAAAGCTGTGCAAACAATTTCTGACGGTAAACTTTATAACGGAGTTTGTCGTCATTTTTTCTTTCTCCAATTGGATCAACACAGAGTACATCAACAGGTTGGTCATTACTTTTTGCGATACCTTCACTTATATCGAATGCTACCTGTTCGATTCCACCATGTACTGGAGGGTAAAATTTGCTAAACTGTAAAACCTTCATTCAAATATTCCTTTGAGAGATCACATCCATAAGTTTCGATGCAACATCACGTACGTCAAATTTTTCTAACCTATGATATCCATTGCGAATCAATACAGGACTGAGCTCATCATAATTTTCAATCAATTCACGTAACTTAGAACTAAAATCTAATGAGTCCTCTGGATTAAAATAATATGCCGCATCGCCACAAACTTCAGGGATACTTGCGCGGTCAGAAGCCATTACAGGACAACCGCGTTGCATTGCTTCCAGAGGAGGAAGTCCGAAACCTTCATATAATGACGGATAGACAAAAATAGAAGCATCTCTGTATTTTAACTCTAAATCGTCATCTGATAGATATCCACAGAATACAATGTTCTCATGCTGTGAAAACGTCACTTTTGAGAAAGCTGTCCCTAACCCTCCCACCACGATGAGTTTATAATCTTCGATTTTTGAATTCAAAAAAGCATTAATAACAAACTCGATATTTTTTCTCGGCTCTAAGGTACCAACCAATAAAATCTCTTTATGCTTAACCGCTTCGCTTGCAATATGATTCTTGAGGTTAATAGATGTATCTACGGAGTTTGGCAATACAGTGATCTTATCTGGATCAACCGCCAGATATTTCTCTATCTCTGATTTTGAAAAGTCACTAACCGTAAAGATACCTCTCGCAATTTTCGACTGAATGGCATAGTTAACCTTGTATACAGCACGGTATAAGAAACGAAACCACTTTGGATATGCGTACAATGACATATCATGGATAGTAAAGTAACAGTTCTTGTAAAACGCAGGTGATAACCCAGTGAAGCAGAGCAGTAACGGGCTACCGACGCTTCTTAGATAACGAGGTAATTCGATTTGTTCCCAGAAGTGACCGTTACGATTTCCTATTTGAAGGATATTAAATTCCTTCCTCCATTTCTCATCAATGAGGTCCGTTTTCGGTGTCAAAAAACAGATATCAGGAACGTGTTTAACGAGTTCCCGACATAGTACCAATGCATATTGCTGTACACCAGTTTTACGTTGAGTCAAAAATCTCGCATTAATATAGATCATTTATTACTCGGCATTCTATAGATGTAACACTGAAACATAAAGAAGGAATAAAATAGAATAAATCTAAAAGGTAATGTAAAGAGCATCGAAGCAACAATATACATTAGAATGATAAAGTGATTCTTATTTGCTTTAAGTCTGGCTGACAACAAACATATACCCAGGACAAATATGAGCAAGCCCGGCAGGCCGAAACTTAAAATAATAAAACTTAAGACATCTTTTGGTGCAAAACTTTCATAGGCACTGGGATCCGACGAAGATAAATAAGATCTCATCTCATTACAGTTTACGTCCAAACCAGAAAGAGCCTGACAATAGTCATGTATAAAAGGTGATAGTGTGCTCTTGAAACCATATACGCCACTGCCAAGTGGATAATCACTAAGATGCCATATGCTGACAATAGGGAAACCTAGACGAGTTACATACGTCATCGTTGCAGAATTTGACAAATTCGCTGCAATGAGTGCAAAAAGGTCATAATATATGAATGCAAGACTGACAAAAAGAACAATAAAAGATAACGGAATGAGTTGGTATGTATAATTATAAAATCCCTTCACCTTGAAAAAATAGACTAGCCCAAGGAGTACTGGAATTATCAGGAATGAAAATTTAGCACCTGAAATATAGGTGGTAATGGCAAACATACACGCAAGGATTAGTCTGTACTTTTGATTAGACAACATCACCATCAAGAACATTAGGCCATAAAAATAGCCATTTAAACTTGGCTCTGCAAAAGTGCCTGCAAATCGAAAGTTTTCATCATATAACCAAGCTCCACCTAATACTTTAACATGAAAACCAAACTTCGCCATGATGTAAAGTATCAGCGCCACGCCAAGAAATAAACTTGATATCTTGACACTAAAACGATATATATTAAAGTTACTTTCAAGTTCTTTAGCATAACTAAATATAACAAACCATAAGAGCATATTTAGTAAAAGTGCGAAGATTTTATCATATTCAGCACCATGATAGAATGCACCAAGCGCAGCACCTAAGAGAAGGATAAAGGCAGAAAAGAGTATCTTTGCAAGGTTAAGACTGCGAATCCTGAAAAGTAGGAGCAATACGATTACAAGGATGATCTTCAGGCCAAAATCAGCAATACTTGAAAGGCCTTTCATCAACCCAATCTGAGAAAAGTCAACACCACTAAAAAGCGAATTAATTAATAACAGTCCAACAAGTGATTTGACAATAAAAGTTGTAGATAAATTATAGTTATTGACAAGTGTGCTACTGGAAATTTCGCTCACCTTAACCTCTTAGTCATTTATTTTTTAACATTAGTCCGTCGATAATCCCCCTGACAAAAGCCTTATAAACTTTATATGGCGTTTTGCGACAAAGTGGATAGACCAACCGGGTAACAATGGTAAAGAAAACGCTAACAATATAATAAGGAGCTTCAATATTTTTTCTGGCGAAAAATATACGGTTCCTTGTCAAATAATATGCACCAAATAGACTTAACCCCCCCCCAGTAGAAGTACTAACCTTATGAAACACTAGAGGTTCATTAATAATTCTAACTCGGCTGCCAGCTATGTTTGCACGATAGAGAAAATCAGTATCATCGTAATAAGCAAAGTAACGAGCATCCATCATACCTATAGTGGCAAACATCGAAGCATGTACAAGTAAAAAACATGTTGGTGCATAATCGCACTCTTCTGGAATATTAGCGTAAATTTCATCGTAGTCGGCTCCCTCAAAAAGATGAGGGGCAATAGCTTTTTTCTTATTAAAAAAAGCGCCTGCGTACCAGACTTTTTTTTCTGGATAACTGAATATTACAGGTGAAACAAGTTTGTATTGTCCCTCCTCAGCAACACTCATCATTTTGCTGAGGGTATCTTCCTGTTCAAAAAGTAGGTCGTTATTAGTGAGTAATATATACTCACACCCATCCTTTAAAGCTTCTTCAATGCCTTGGTTGTTGGCCTGCGCAACCCCAACATTGTTTCCGTCATTATTAATATAGGTATACTCTATGTCTTTCCTCAAGAGAATTTCTTGCGTTAAGTTAAAAGAATCCTGATTTGTACTGTTATCCACAATATAAAGATGCTTGTTCTGATATTTTTGTTTTTCAACACTCGAATAAAAGTCAGGCAGCACACCTGGAGAATTGAACAAAACAGTAACGAGCCCAACTTTTTTCACACTTTCACCTAAGCAATATTAGTATTGATTTAACAGATTCTTGATGCTTTTTACTTGTTTTATTATGAAGACAGTAAATACAACTATAAAAGCTACCTGGATGCCATAAATAACACAATGGATAGTTACCGACTGAGTCATCACCAGACTGACCAGGCAGATGGCTATCATCACAGGTATTACCAGAAACGAGACAAATATCAGCTTTGACTTATACTCAGCTTCAGCCCGATACTTGCATGCGTAAACCGCCATGATTAATACGCCTGAAATAAACGTCGAATAGGCAATTCCAATCGCGCCATAGATACGAACAAAGAAAATCGACAACGCAAAGTTCAATAGTCCTTCGAGCACCGGCAGCCAGGCGATTGATAATTGTTTGCCGTAGGCGACTAACATAAGCCCGTAGGGCGCTGCAATCATTCGGATAAGATAAGCCGCAAGCAGCAAAGAAAACATTACGTGCAGGTTCGTCGCTTGCTGATAGCCCAACCAGACGCCAAGGATATGCACAGAAGCAAACCAGGCAATAAAGACACCGATAAAGACAATCATCGAGAAAATGAAGATAAGTTTGTTAACCAAAAGTTCAACATGCTGGTTATTCCCGTGATTGTGCATCCTTATCATAGGTTGAATTATAGGATTAATCATGGCTCCCAAAATTCCCACCCCAGCATTAACAAGCGTCATTAATACGGCAAAACCAGCTAGTTCCTGAAATGAGTATTTACCGACGGTAAAGGTGCCTATACCGGAAATTAAGAACTGGGCTATATTCCATACTAAGAGCCCACTGAAAAAGACAACTATTGTTTGAAATAAATTCTTATCCAACGATAACTTTGTTCTTTGCGATGTATTTTTTAATTTATATAAAATATAAAATGCAATTTGATTAAAACTGTTTATTGCAAAATAAACCCATGCAATAACATCGAGACCATGGTGAACAAGCAACAGAATCGACGTACCCAGAATCACTTTAAAAAATATATTTATGCCAGCGGTAATATCATTGCGTTCTATACCAGTAAAATAACCAACAAAGGGTGAGAATACGTTATTAATGACAAATGAACTGCCAATTAATATAAGAATTAGTTTAGCATTAGCGTTGGTTTCTGAAACTTCAGGGAAAAATGAGAAAAAGAATTTTGCTAAAATAAATATTCCGCCCAAACATACCATGTTGAGCAGTAACGCAAAAAGCAATGACTGATGCATTGCCTTTTGAAGTTTCTGTGGGTTACTTAAATGAAGGGCGACAAAACGCCCTACCGTAACCTGAAGACCAATTCCAAAAATTCCGATCAAAACCCCGACCTGAAGAGTAAGGGACCAAATCGAAAAATCTACCTTTGAAAGATTGTGTAGTAAAACTGGAGAGATAACTATTCCAAGTATTACATTTGAGAAGCCATTTATTATGTTAGATAAAGAGTTTTTAAGTAACCGCTTAAAGCCACTCATATTTATCTCGCCAGTTCTTCTTTATAACTAGCTATCATAATTTTCAAATCATCAAGCACATGTTGTGGTTTATAATCCGGAATTTCAGTAGATAACTTATTTATGCTGGTTACGGGGAACTCTTCACGAGGAAAATTACCGTCATGCCAGTTAACTTTACAAGCCGTCTCTTTTTCAATGACATCAGCGATTTGCTTAGCTGTTACGTTAAATCCAGATGCGACATTGTATATTTCTTTATTAGTGTTTTGGTTTTCAGCCAACCACACACATGCTTTAGCGACATCATTGACCGAAACATAGTCCTTAGCATATTCAGGCGCAACAAACATGTTGATTTCACCATTATTAATGGCATGACGAATAATGGACGGCAGGAATAATGTACTATTGAGCGCTAAACCATAGACATTGCTAGGTCGAACTACAGTAACATCACGTTCGCTCTTAAGGCACAATTCTTCTGCTACCAGTTTGGTCAGATTAAACAGCTTCCTGTTATCATCCGCAGTTACTACCAGATCGTCAGTTTCATTCGCGCTATGATGGTTCATATAAACTCGAGTTGAGGATATATATACCAGCTTTTCAAACTGTGCATCCTGCAGTAACTTTGCCAACAAAACCGTATTTGCTTCTAGCACAGAAAAATAGCTTTTGGCACAATCACCATTACCAGCACAATAAATGACTTTGCCCAACTCACCATTGAGAGAATTGCAGCTGTTGCGATCAGGAACAACGACATCATGCCCTTGCTCTTTAAGCAATGTAACGATATGTGAACCAATAAAACCGCTACCCCCAATAACTGTATACTTAGCCATTTGTCCAGCCTTTAAGAATCTGTTCTTTGATACTTGCAAGTGAAGGTAAAATACAATCTTTAGCAGAAACTACAGGATTAGAAACTGGCCATTCTATACCCAGATCTGGATCGTTCCAGATAAGACCACCTTCATCGGTTGGATCATAATAATCTGTGCATTTGTACTGGAAACTAGCAGTATCACTTAATACACAGAAACCATGAGCGAAACCAGGAGGAATATAAAACTGAAGAAAATTATCTTCGGATAGAATGACTGAATGATGCTGACCAAATGTTGGTGATTCTGGGCGGAGATCAACGGCCACATCAAAAACAGAACCCTGGGTTACTGAGACTAACTTACCCTGAGGCTTTGTTTTCTGAAAATGAAGCCCGCGCAGAACATTTTTCGTCGATTTAGAACGATTATCCTGAACAAAGTCCAGACCAAATCCTAATTCCTGGTAACGTTTTTTCTGATATACTTCGAAGAAATAGCCACGTTCGTCACCAAAAACTTTAGGTTCAATAATTACAGCATCTTTTAAAGGCGTTTCAATAATTTTCATACTTTTTAATACTTTATGTTGGATTTTCAGTCTTTAGCTAAATGCTGCAAATATTTGCCATAGTCATTTTTATTGAGTTCTTTGGCTAATTTTGCTAACTGTTTCTTATCAATGAAACCTTTGCGATAAGCAATCTCTTCCGGGCAAGAAACTTTGAGACCTTGACGTGATTCGATCGTCTGAATAAAGTTACCTGCCTCAATTAGACTCTCATGCGTTCCTGTATCAAGCCAGGCATATCCACGCCCCATAATAGCAACTGAGAGCGATTTTTTTTCCAGGTAGAGTCGGTTAATATCAGTGATCTCTAATTCACCACGCGCTGACGGTTTCAGCTGTTTAGCCATCTCAATGACGTCATTATCATAAAAATAGAGACCAGTCACAGCGTAATTACTTTTTGGCTTCAGTGGTTTCTCTTCTAAAGAAAGCGCTTTGCCATTCTCATCGAAATCTACCACGCCATAACGTTCAGGGTCTTTCACATGATAGGCAAAGACTGTAGCTCCTTTTTCCTGATTCATTGCCATTTCAAGTTCTTTTGGCAAATCGTGACCATAGAAAACATTGTCTCCAAGGACTAAAGCACAAGAATCGTTACCGATAAACTCTTCACCAATGATAAATGCCTGAGCAAGACCATCAGGACTTTCCTGGACTTTATATTCAATGTTCAGTCCCCATTTTTTACCGTTACCCAGTAATTGCTCAAAGCGCGGGGTATCCTGAGGTGTGCTGATGATGAGAATATCCCGAATACCCGCAAGCATCAGCGTGCTTAACGGATAATAAATCATCGGCTTATCATAGATTGGCAGCAGCTGTTTACTAACCGCCATCGTCACAGGGTAAAGGCGAGTACCTGAACCACCGGCTAAAATAATTCCTTTTCTTTTTGACATGTTCAATGCTTCTTATGACGGGGTTGAAAAGATTAGCGTTGCTCGTAATTTTTATTGATCCAGTCCTGATAGGCACCACTCATAATATTTTGGACCCAATCCTGGTTATCAAGATACCAATGAATCGTTTTCTTAATACCAGATTCAAAGGTCTCTTGAGGTTTCCAGCCGAGTTCCAGAGTGATTTTACTGGCATCGATTGCATAGCGTCGATCGTGGCCTGGGCGATCGGCAACATAAGTGATTTGTTCGCTATACGAGGTATTCTTCGGCTTTATTTCGTCAAGAATATTGCAGATGGTCTGTACTACTTCAATATTCTTTTTCTCATTATAACCGCCAATATTGTAGGTTTCACCTACGATACCTTCCGTGATAACGGTATAGAGAGCACGGGCATGATCCTCAACGTACAACCAGTCACGGATCTGATCACCTTTGCCATAAATAGGCAACGGTTTACCTTGTAATGCATTGAGAATTACCAACGGGATTAACTTTTCTGGGAAATGGTAAGGTCCATAATTGTTTGAACAGTTAGTCACAATAGTTGGGAAATTATAAGTCCGATGCCACGCGCGTACTAAATGATCGCTTGATGCTTTAGAGGCAGAGTACGGGCTGCTTGGAGCATAGGCGGTATGCTCAGTAAACAATGGAAGACTTTTGTTATTATCCCATTCATCAGGATGAGGTAGGTCCCCATACACTTCATCGGTTGAAATATGATGGAAACGAAATCCCTGTTTCTTTTCACCTTCCAGGTTTTGCCAGTATTTTCTGGCTGCTTCAAGCAAGACGTAGGTTCCAACAATATTCGTTTCAATAAACGCAGCCGGACCGGTGATTGAACGGTCAACGTGACTTTCTGCTGCCAGATGCATTACTGCATCAGGTTTATGAGTTGAAAAAATTGCGTCTAATACCTGTGCATCGCAAATATCAGCATGAACAAAAGCATAACGATCGCTGTTTTCAATGCCTTTTAAAGATTGAAGGTTACCTGCATAGGTTAACTTATCAACATTTACCACAGAATCAGTTGTTGAATTAATAATATAACGCGCTAATGCCGAACCGATGAATCCGGCAGCCCCAGTAACTAATATTTTCATCACGATCTCTTTTATATAATTGAAGCCAAGGGTTTTAAAGTACTGATATCAACTTCGTACGCTGACCCATTTATTCTCTTCAAATGAATAATACTTTATAATCTTGGCTGGAACACCTGCGACAACCGAATAATCAGGTATTGATTTAGTCACTACTGAACCAGCACCAATGACGCAATTTTTTCCAATCGTAACACCGGGAGAAATATGCGATCCAAAACCAATAAAAGAACCATCACCTATGGTAACTGGCCGTTGAATATTTGAAATTCGGTCACCAATTTTTGTTGTATCATGAATATTTTCGAAGGGATGGCTCACATCAACAATGGAACAATTCCCGGTAATAGTTACATTGTTGCCAATAGCTACTTTTACACGACCAATAATATGACAATTCTGTTCAATATTTACATTATCACCAATACTGATGACAACCTCATTTTGAGGGTCAACAACTTCTAGCCTTAAACCGTTTCTTATTAAAACTCGCTGCCCAACCTCAATATATTTTGGATTTGCAATGAGTAAGGGCGAGATAATCCTACTACGATGCCCAAAAGATTTCATACAGGTTTTATACTTAACCTGTGAAAAAAATAAATGGAAGGCATTCACTATTTTATTTAGCAACATTTACTGCTTCCCACTCATGTGAACTATGATTGTACATCTTGATAATGCGGGCTGGGTTACCTGCTACTACGCAAAAGCCTGGGAAGGATTTCGTGACAACAGCCCCCGCCCCTACGATGGTCCATTCTCCGAGTGTTACTCCTGGCAAGATTTTAGTATTGAAACCAAGAAAAACGTTTTCACCGAGAACTATCTGCCCTTTGTCAATATCCTTCTGGGTGAGGATAGGCCCCAGTTCAGGATCTATACCATGAGCTAGCGTGCTTATATAAACATAATCACTAATAACGCAATTTTTTGATATCACAATCTTAGAGGCTGTATGAATGTTTACATCTCTGCCGATATAAACCCCATCATGGATAAAGATACCGTTGCGATCTTCATTCGATCTCACAATGAAGGTGGGGTTCTTATGAATGAATACTTTATCACCCACTTGAATTTTATTTCGGAATTTTGTTGCTAACTTCAACTTTAATAGCAAACGATTGAGTAAACCGATCATGCATACCTCTTCAAGTCGCATATATACATCTCAACGCTGGAGGTTCATGTTTGACCACGCTACCGCCCCTGGCTCAATAGCTACCAGTGCACTAAGTCTGCATGAGACGTTGAATTTTATATTTTGTTACTCAGACTGCAGCGTCCATAGCAGCCACAGCGAATCCAGTATTGTGGTATTAATTACAGACCAAAACAAGAAAAACCAACCGTTTGGTATTCAAAACCGTAAGACGTCCGACACTTCGGGTTACTTGCTAAAAACAAAACGACAGAGGATACGAGGGACACTTTAAAATGTGCCCCAAGAATCATCTGTCGTTTTCTCATCAACTTAGGCAAACACAGGTTCGAAAATTTACTCTTCGAGAAGTTTTTCAATTTTCTTACGGAACTTCGCCCCTTCCTTCAGGTTACGCAGTCCATAGTTCACGAACGCCTGCATATACCCCATTTTCTTACCGCAGTCATAGCTGTCGCCGGTCATCAGCATCGCGTCAACGGACTGTTTTTTCGCCAGTTCGGCAATCGCGTCAGTCAGCTGAATACGATCCCAGGCGCCTGGCTCGGTTTTTTCCAGCTCTGCCCAGATATCAGCGTTCAGAACATAACGGCCAACCGCCATCAGGTCCGAATCCAGCGTCTGTGGCTGATCCGGTTTTTCGATGAACTCAACGATGCGGCTCACCTGCCCTTCCGTTTCCAGCGGTTCTTTAGTCTGGATAACGGAGTACTCAGAGAGATCGCCCTTCATGCGTTTTGCCAGCACCTGGCTACGGCCGGTTTCATTGAAACGTGCCACCATTGCCGCCAGGTTGTAACGCAGCGGATCGGCAGAAGCGGTATCGATGATGATGTCCGGAAGAACAACAATGAATGGGTTATCACCCACAACCGGACGGGCACACAGGATAGAGTGGCCCAGGCCCAGCGGCTGCGCCTGACGGACGTTCATGATGGTCACGCCCGGCGGGCAAATAGACTGCACTTCCGCCAGCAGCTGGCGTTTGACGCGTTGCTCAAGCAACGCTTCGAGTTCGTAAGAGGTGTCGAAGTGGTTTTCTACCGCATTCTTGGAGGAGTGCGTAACCAGGACGATTTCTTTGATCCCTGCAGCAACAATCTCATCGACAATGTACTGAATCATTGGCTTGTCGACGATCGGCAGCATCTCTTTAGGAATGGCTTTTGTGGCTGGCAGCATATGCATGCCCAGGCCTGCTACCGGAATGACTGCTTTCAAATTAATCATTATTTCTTCCACCTTAAAATGGTTGACGAATTATAGCTCTTAAACCTGTTTTCGCCAGCATGATTTGCCGTAATCCTTGGGCAATGTTACGCCTTAGCATCACAAATTTCTGTAGTTGTAATCTGATTAGATCGCGCTTTTATGCCAGGAATAGTCTCAAAACTGATGATTGTCGATTATCTGTGCGGAAGCGCAAAGTTAAGCCTTTCCACATTCACTACCTGCTGGTCGACCCGGTCAATATCGACCGAGCTTTGCCCCTTCTCATTCACTGCTTTTATGTTCGCCAGCGACAGCAACGTCTCGTCTTTCGCCATGAACTTGCCCCGCACATCCTTGCGCAGGTCGAAGTTGATCTTCAGGGCGGGCCCCACAGCGGCTTCCTGCATCACATTGATGTTGCGTAAAAAAAGATGCTGCGGCTTGTTGTGCAGTTCAAGCGTCGCCCGCTGCATCTCCACGTTGGTTATCGCCACAAACGAGGTGGCGTTACCGGATGAAATCTGTATTCCGCGCAATTTATACGCAAGCTGACGATTATCGAGATGAATATTGTTGAGCTTGAAGTTCTGCGGGATGGACAAATAATCGCCTTTTATCACCCCATAGCCGATTAACATTCCGGCACTGTTCACCATCTCGACATTATCAATAATGAAATTATCACAGCCATAAATGGCCACCGTGGCGTTGTCTATTCCCGCCTTTTTACTGAAGTCGGGAGTAATATTTTTGGCCTTAATATTGCGGATAACAAAATGCTTACCGTTTTCAACGTGCACCAACTGGCGACAGTTGCTGCCGGTGATGTTTGCCACCACGAAGTTCTTGACGGTTTGCTTCTCCGGATAGTCATTATCGTAAGTGCTGCCGGCGAGGCCAATGCCGATGCCCCAGTTGATCTTGCCGTTGGTGCAGTTGATGTTGTCGATGACATGATCGGAGATCAGGATATTGCGATCGTTGATGGCGACGTTCCACTCGATCGCATCCCCCTGGAGATGGCTAAATTTGCTGTTGGTGATGCGGGCTCCGTCCACCTGGTTGTGGAAACCCTGGCGCAGGATGGCGTAGTTGGCCTGACTCACGCTGATGTTATCAATCAGCAGGTTGCGCATCACGCTCGGTTTCTTGCCGCCGATGTAGATCTGCGTCACCGGGCCAAAACCGCTCATGGCCAGCCCTTTGATAACGCAGTCAGAGCCGCGAACGTCGAGCGTGATGTTCTCCGTGCGGCCAGCACCTTCGCCTATCACTTTGCTGCCTTCCTGCAGAACAAAGCGGCCGCGCCCGTTGCCGGTTAACGCCCCGCGGATCAGCAGCGTTTTACCGTCGGGAATGAAAATACCCGTATTGATGTTTTCGCAGGTGAGCCCGGCCGGGACCACGACGGTGTCGCCGTCATTAAACGCCTGCTTAAAAGCGGCGATCCAGTCGTTGTTATTGTACTGATTAACAGAGACCGTTCTGCCGCTTGCCGCCCGCGCGATGCGTGACGACAGCAGCGGCGTGGCCGCCAGAACGGAGAGAGAAGAGACAAAGGTGCGTCGGGTAATCTTTTTCAGCATACATCCTCGGCGTTACAACGTTTGCAGCAGGCTCGCTAACTGGCGGTTAATCACCTGCTGGTTAAAATCGGTTTCCACTTTTTGTCGGGCGTTATGGAGCACGGGCTCCAGCGCCTGCTGGTCAATATCGCTGAAGGCCGCTAATCGGTCCGCAAGGGCCATCGCGTTATTCTCCGGCACCAGCCAGCCGGAGTGGTCAGACTTAATCAGCTCCGGGATCCCGCTGTGCAGGGTTGATACCACCGGAATACCTACGGCCATCGCCTCCATCAGCGCCACCGGAATGCCTTCCATATCGCCATCGGCGCCCGTTACGGAAGGCAGCAGAAAGACATCCGCCTCGTCGAGCATGGCCTTGACCTCGTGGCTCGGCTTGAAACCCGGCATCTCTACGACATCTTCCAGCTGATACTGTTCGATAAGCGTGCGCAGACGACGCTCCCACGGCCCAATGCCGAGAATGCGATAGTGGAAATCCACCCCGCGCGCTTTCAGCTGGCGGCAGGCTTCAATGGCCACATGCAGGCCTTTCTTCTCGGTCAGGCGAGCAACGGAGATGATCTGCAGCGGTTTTCCCGGCACCTTGACAGGACGGCGAGTGAAGCGCGTTAAGTCCACGCCCATACGCGAAACGGCAATTTTCTCTCCCGGGCAGCCCATGTTTTTCAGGCGTCCGGCCCACAGGTCGCTGATAGGCAGCATCATGTCGCCGCGCCTGAACAGCTGCTGATACTCCGGCGTGTAGTGGTTCAGCACTTCGCGGCTGGAGATATCGATACCGTGGAAGATGGTCGCAATTTTGCCGTCAATCACGCCCAGCTCGCGCAGCTTGGCGGCGGTGACGCCCGCCGGGCCAAAGTGGGCGATAAACACGTCGGCACGATACGGCTGCGCGGTTTGCCCGCAGATGGCCGACAGGATCAGATTGCGGGATTCGGAACCATAGCGGGAAACATTCAGCGCCCGCCACGTCGACGCGCGGTGGATCCCGCGCAAGGTCTGGCTGGCCCGGTGGCGCAGCTTGCTCAGTCTCCCGGACGGCTCATCCTGCAGCCAGCGGGTTTTCGCCTCCAGCCCATACTGGGTATACGCCGCATGGGTATTTTTGGTATCGCCCTTTTGCAGGGCGATAATCTCCACGTCATATCCCATATCGATAAACGCGGTGATTTGGTTCAGGACAAACGTTTCAGACGACAGCGGAAATTTCAGTAAGAAGAAACCAACCTTCATTTCCCCTCCCGTACGCGGTCAAGTACCGATTTCACCATCCCAATGCCCTTCTCGCGCTCGGCTTTCACCGCCACCGCCAGGCGTTCATTGATCGCAGGCAGCTGGCCGAGCGTGTCGCCCACCATCGCACCGAGCGAACCATCGAGCAGATGACGGATATCCACGGCCATTTCCGGCATACCGAGCTGCTGCATGATGCCTGCTGATTTGTGTTCGTAGTTGATGGCAATGGCCGGCGTGCCAAAGTTCATGGAGATAATGGCGGAGTGCAGGCGCGTGCCGACGGTCAGGTCGCAGGCGGAGAGCAGCTTGCCCATCTCCAGATCGTTCAGTTCGTCCATCACCACGTGATAGCGGGACGGATCGTTCACCAGATTGCGCAGGTTCAGCGCCACCATACGGTCGTCTTTGTTGTAGCTGTCGATGCCGGTGCAGGTTGAGAGCGCCAGCACCTGGTACCCGCTGTCCAGCACGCGGTTCACCACGTCGGCGAAGGCTTTCTCATACGCCGCCTGGGTCGTACCTAAACGCTTATCGAAGGGCGCCAGCTCGCGCAGGGTAATCGCGACGGTTTTCTGTTTCGCCGCCACGTCGAGCCAGTGCTGCACCGCGTAGCTTGGCTGGAAGCTGTCGTCCTGGTGATCCACCAGCCACGCGGTGTCCACGCCGTGCTCAACTTTTGAGGTGTCAATTTCGCTGCGCTTCATCATGTCGAGGCTGACCGACTCGCGCAGGATCAGCGCGTCGCAGTGGCCGAAGACGTAGTTTGCGAGCTGGTTAAACTGCGGATCCTGGAATGGCCCCACGCTGTGGCCAATCATAAACAACGGCTTTTTCGCCATAAAGGTGCAGAGCGCATGCTCAAACTGCGGCACGCCGTAGAGATCGACGAAGAACGAACCGCCGACCTGGATAATGGCGTCATAGCCGGACAGCAGACGGACAAAATCGGTAAAGCCCTGCGCGATAGCGATATTGCGCAGCTTGCCGGTATCGGTCACGCGGGAAAGCAGCACCTGGTGCTGGTAGCGACGACGCAGCACTTTTTTCACGCGGCCCATCACGCCCGCGGCGTTGTTATGCTGTTTCATCTGGCTGTAGAGCGGGTCGCCCATCACCGGGCGGTTCAGTAACCAGGATGAGCTGACCGGATAACGGCTCATCACGTCCACTTCGGTCTCAGGCTTAAGGGTGTTAATTGCATCCAGTAAACCGCGCAGGATGGCGCTGTCGCCACGGTTGCCGCAGGTATGGTTGCCAAGAATTAATAATTTCATAATGGCCTCTTAAATAACTAGCCTGCGCGAAGCAGCGTTTTCATTTTTTCGTTACGGCAAAACTGGCGCTTCATCTCCACCACCAGCGCATTGCGCGACAGCACAATCATCACGCCAAATGCCAGCGCGCCCGCGGCAACCTGTACCGCCAGCAGCGCGGCCAGCGGCAGGTGACCGCTGAGGATGATGCCCAGGCCGTAGCTCACCGCCAGGGTCGGCAACGAGAGATAGAACGGCAGCCACAGGCTCAGGATGTACTGACGGTAGCTGGAGCCCAGCACCGGCTTGATCATGATGAAGTAGCTCAAAACGGTATTGATTATCTGCACCAGCAGGAAGCCCAGCGTGACGCCGATGGCGCCTGCCATATGCCCGCCGACGATAATCGCCGGAATAAACAGGAAGGTTTTGAACACGTTGAACTTAAAGCTAATGTCGACGCGCGCTTTTGCCATCAGCAGGGAACCAATCGGATTCCCCACGGAGCGCAGCAGCCCCACCACGCACAGCAGCTGCAGGATCGGGATGATGCCGTTCCACTTCTCGCCAAACACCAGCGGCACGAAGTTGCTGGAAACCACCATCAGCCCCAGCAGCACCGGGAAGTTAATGATCCCCACCACGGAAAGCAGCTTGTAGAAGTTAACGCGCAGCTTCTCGGTGTCGTCCTGGATCTTGGCGAAGGCCGGGAACAGCACGCGGGTGATGATAGGGTTTAGCTTCATCGGCGGCACCACCGCGACGTTGTAGGCCAGGTTGTAGCCCCCCGCCACGCTCGCGCCAAGAATACGCGCCAGCACCAGCGTCGACAGGTTGGTATTCACATAGTTGATGATGCTGTCCGCCGTTAGCCACGCGCCAAAGCGCAGGTTGGACGAGACGGATGCGAGAGAGAAATGCAGCCCGGGACGGTAGATCTTGCGGCCAAAGTAGCCGAACAGCAGCGTGCGCACGGCTGAGTTAACCAGGTATCCGAGGATAGCGGTCATCGCCAGCGGCCAGAAATGGGCGCTCACCACGGTGAAGGTAAAGCCCGCCAGCACCGCGCTGGTCTCGATCATGCCGATCTTGTTGAACTCCAGCTCTTTCTGCATCAGCGCGCGGAACTGCTGCCCGTGCGGGATCACCACGAAAGCAAACGACAGCGTGCGCATCAGCGGAGCCAGATCCGGGTTATGCAGCACGCTGGCGATGGTGTCGCTCAGCAGGAACACCAGCACGAACACGAAAATCCCCAGCCCCACGTTCAGCCAGTAGAGCGTGGTCAGCTCAAGATGGCTGATCTCTTTGCGCTGGATAATCGAGTTGGCGATACCAAAATCAGACAGCGTATCGGCCAGCGCAATAATCACCAGCGAGACGGTCAGCAGGCCGAACTGGTGATTATCAATAATGCGCGCCAGCACGGTCATCTGCACCAGACCGAGGCCAATGATGACGATGGTCGCCATCGCTGACCACTTCGCCCCGCTGATGGTTTTTTCACGTAAGCTCATCTTAGTACGCCGCTTTGTTCACGAAACCTTTGAAGATGGTCAGAAAAACAATCTTGATATCGAACCAGATACTCCATTCACGGATGTACTCCAGATCGAATTCGATACGTTTTTCCATTTTTTCCAGCGTGTCGGTTTCGCCGCGCCAGCCGTTGATCTGCGCCCAGCCGGTAATGCCCGGCTTCACCTTATGGCGCAGCATGTAGCCTTCAATCAGCGAGCGGTACTGCTCGTTGTGCGCCACCGCGTGCGGACGCGGGCCAACAATCGACATGCCGCCGGTGAAGACGTTGATAAACTGCGGCAGCTCGTCCAGCGAGGTGCGGCGCAGGAAGTTCCCCACGCGGGTGACGCGCGGATCGTTCTGCGTTGCCTGGGTCACCACCTTGTCGTTTTCCATCACCTTCATGGAGCGGAATTTCCACACCATAATCGGCTTACCGTCCATACCGTAGCGGGTCTGGCGGAAGATAACCGGGCCGGGAGAGCTCAGCTTCACCGCGAGGGCAATGCAGCACAGCACCGGGGAGATGAGCAGTAAAATCAGCGAAGAGAGCACGATATCTTCCGCGCGCTTCAGCACGCGGTTAATGCCCGACAGCGGGGTGTCGTACAGCGGTACCACCGGCACGCCGTTCACTTCTTCAATGCGTGAATGGAGGATGTTGAAGGTAAAGACGTCCGGGATCAGGATCACCGAACAGGTGGTGTCCGCCAGCTCGCGCATCAGTTGCTTAATGCGGGATTCGTCTCTCATCTGCATAGCGATGTAGACGTTGTGAATTTTACCGGCTTTCGCGTCTTCAATAAGCTGTTCGTAATTGCCCGCCCAGTCCGACGGCACGCCGCCCGGCTTCGCGTCGTGGTAAATCCCGACCACTTCAAACCCTAACCACGGCTCTTTGCGGAAGCTGTCGAGCAGAACCTTACCAACCGGAAGATCGCCCGCTACCGCAACGAAGCGACGGTTATAACCGCGGTTACGCAGCCAGCCCGCACCGAAACGGATCAGGGAACGGCACACCACCATGCCGACGCTGGTGATCAAATACCAGCAGAGATAGGTGACGAGGCGATTATCAAAATCATGGCTGAAGGCCACCAGGCCTGCGCTGAAGATCAGACTCAGGGTCCAGTTCTGCAGCAACAGCATCAGTTCGGTGGTCATTTTCACGCCGCGCCACGAGCGGTAGAAATCGGTCATCCCGCCGATCATCTGAAACACGACCAGCGCAATGAGTGCCATCAGCAGATGCATATATAAGAACGGCAGCCCGCCGATCCGACACACCGCCCACAATCCACCGACCATGATGGTGATATCAGAAAAACGCTGCACCATAGAGATTAACGATGCATTCGTTCTCGCTCGTTCGCGTTTTTTTAGATTCGTCATCGTTGTTCCTGTATTCGGTTCCCCCTCCCGCCGGGAGGGGCAATTGTTACTGATTCAACAGCGCCAGAATGTCCTTCGTTCGGGCTTCCATCAGCGCCGTGTCAGCACGGGACTCCACGTTCAGGCGCACCACCGGCTCGGTGTTGGACGAGCGCAGGTTAAAGCGCCACTGCGGGAACGCCATGCTGATGCCGTCCGTACGGTCAATTTCCAGCGCGTGGATCGCAAAGTGCTGCTCCACGCGGGCAATGGCCTCGGCCGGCTGCGCCAGCTTGCTGTTGATCTCCCCGCTCGCCGGGAACGCCGCCATGCGGTCGCGCACCAGCTCGCCCAGCGTCTGCCCCTTCAGGCACAGCAGCTCGATCACCAGCAGCCACGGGATCATCCCGCTGTCGCAGTAGGCAAAATCACGGAAGTAGTGGTGGGCGCTCATCTCGCCGCCGTAGATGGCGTCTTCTTCGCGCATGCGCTCTTTGATGAAGGCGTGGCCGGTTTTGGACATCACCGGCGTGCCGCCCGCCGCGGAGACCACGTCGACGGTGTTCCAGGAAAGGCGCGGGTCATGAATGATTTTCGCGCCCGGGTTTTTCTCAAGGAACGCTTCCGCCAGCAGGCCGACAATGTAGTAGCCCTCGATGAACTGCCCTTTCTCGTCGAACAGGAAGCAGCGGTCGAAATCGCCGTCAAAGGCGATGCCCATGTCCGCGCCGTGCTCAATCACCGCGTTGCGGGTGTCGTCGCGGCACTCCGGCAGCAGCGGGTTAGGAATACCGTTCGGGAAATTGCCGTCCGGGGTGTTGTGCACCTTGATGAAGGTCACCGGCACGTTCAGCGCCTTAAAGCGGGCTTCCAGCGCATCCACCACCGGGCCGGCCGCGCCGTTACCGGAGTTGATGACCAACTTCAGCGGCTTGAGGTTCGCCACGTTGATGTAGCCCAGCAGGTGGTCGATGTACTCTTTCTGCAGGTTGATTTTTTTGTAGCTGCCGCGCTTCGCGTCGTTCACCGGCGGGAAGTCGTTGGCTTCCGCCAGGCGCTGCACGTCGCGCAGGCCGGTGTCGCCGCTGATAGGACGGGCGCCCTTGCGCACCAGCTTCATCCCGTTGTAGTCCATCGGGTTGTGGCTGGCCGTCACTTCGATACCGCCGTCCACGCCCAGGTGGAAGGTGGCAAAGTAAATTTCCTCGGTCCCGGAAAGGCCGATATCCAGCACGTCCACGCCCGCGTCCTGCAGCCCTTTCGCCAGGGCCAGCTTGAGGGATTCACTGGTCAGACGCACATCGCCGCCCAGCACGATGGTCTGCGGTTTTAAATATTCGCCGTACGCGCGGCCAATGCGCCACGCGATGTCTTCATTCAGCTCTTCGCCCAGCTTGCCGCGAATATCGTAGGCTTTAAAACAGGTTAATTTTTCCATGATGACCCCTTTTTCAGGCAACAGTCGGCCCTGACCACGTAATGGCCAAATTGATTTTTTTGTCATTCGCAGGCCCGGTAAGCACAGCGCCACCGGGCATAATGCAGAGTGCTACACCCGCCCGTAGCGGTCCTGGAAGCGCACGATATCGTCCTCTTCCAGATACGAGCCGGAGCGCACCTCAATTAAGTCGAGAGGAATTTTCCCCGGGTTCTCCAGACAGTGCGTCGCCCCCAGCGGAATATAAATGGACTCGTTTTCACCGAGCAGTTTGACTTCACCGTCGATGGTGACTTTAGCGGTACCCGCGACCACCACCCAGTGCTCGGCGCGGTGATGGTGCATCTGCACCGACAGCCCCTCGCCCGGCTTCACGGTGATGCGTTTCACCTGATAGCGGTCACCGGAGTCGATGGAGTCATATTTCCCCCACGGACGGTACACTTCGCGGTGAATATGGTGCTCGTGGCGGCCATCGGCCTTGATCTGCTCCACCACTTTTTTAACGTCCTGCACGGCATTACGGTCGGCAATCAGCACGGCGTCCTTGGTCTGGACAACCACCAGATCCTTCACCCCGACCGTGGTCACCAGGCCGGATTCGGCGTAGACGTAGCTGTTTTCCGTTTTGTGGCTAATAACATCGCCGTGGTGGACGTTACCCTCCGGGGTATGGGCGCTGATCTCCCACAGGGAGGACCAGGAGCCGACATCGCTCCAGCCCGCATCCATCGGTACCACGACGGCGTCCGCCGTACGTTCCATCACCGCATAGTCAATGGACTCTTCCGGGCAGGCGAGGAACGCCTCTTCATCCACGCGGATGAAGTCGAGATCCGGGTCCACCACCGCCATGGCTTTCTCGCAGGCGTCCAGAATATCCGGGCGGTATTTGCGCAGCTCTTCCAGATAGCGTCCGGCGCGGAACAGGAACATCCCGCTGTTCCAGTAATACTCCCCGCTGGCGACATACGCCTGCGCGGTTTCCAGATTCGGTTTTTCAACAAACTGCGCCACGTCAAACGCCACGCTGTCGCCTTCACCCGGCGTCACGCTGCCGCGACGAATATAGCCATAGCCGGTTTCCGGCAGATCCGGCACGATGCCGAAGGTCACCAGCTTGCCGCTCTCGGCGTAAGGGATCGCCGCACGCACCGCGTCGCGGAACGCGTCTTCCTGCTGGATAACGTGGTCTGCCGCCAGGACCAGCATCAGCGGGTCACAGTCCGGGCTGCTGCGTTTTGCTGCCAGCGCCGCCAGAGCGATCGCGGGCGCGGTATTGCGTCCGGCAGGCTCCAGGATGATGTTTTCGGTGAGCTTATTCAGCTGGCGCAGCTGCTCGGCAACAATAAAGCGGTGCTGTTCGTTACAAATCACCACCGGGCTTTCACACTCCACGCCGTGCAGACGGTTTACCGTCGTCTGCAGCATGGTGAGATCCCCTTTCAGGCAGAGGAACTGTTTTGGATAGAGCACGCGGGACAGCGGCCACAACCGGCTACCAGAGCCACCAGCCATCACAACCGGATACAAAGTGGTTTGACTCATGATTTATCCCCGTATATCTGCAATAAATTGGCTCAGCACGTTCTCTTTCTCGAGCGTGCGTTCGGCATATTCACGTGCCACCGTGTTCACTTTTGGCATGGCAAGTGCCTTCTCAATTCCGGTTACCAGCGCCGGGACCGATTCCGGCTCCACGCACACGGCAATCCCCGGATAGCTGTCGCACAGCTGGCCTAATTCTGTTTCGGCTTCTGCCGTGATCACCGCGTTACCGCCCACTGCCAGAATGTTGGTCAGCTTGGACGGCAGCACCGCGTCCGCGGCGCCGCGTTTTTGCACCACCAGATGGCAGTCGCCCATCTTCAGCAGCGCAGGCAATGCCTCGTAAGACTGAAGCGGGAAAAATTTCACGTTGGTCAGGCCGCGTTCCCCGGCCATTTTTTCCAGCCGCGCCTTTCCACCGCCCTGCCCGACAATCACAAACGTCCACGGATGTTCACTCAGCAGCTGGGCCGCTTCAATCACGCTCTCCAGCCCCTGTTTTTCGCCGATGTTGCCTGAGTAAAGAATGATTTTTTGATCTTCAGGCAAACCGAGCTGCGCGCGCAGGGCCTGAGCGTCTTGCTCAGTTACATCGCGAAAACGCGCCACTTCGGACCAGTTCGGGAAGAAGATCACCTTCTCTGCCGGAACGCCCTTCTCCTGCGCCTTATTCATCATCGAGCGCGAGATAGTCGAGACGTAATCCACGTTGTGCAGGCCGCTGCGCTCAAACGCGCTGGCGAGCTTCGCCACCTTGCCGCCCTTGCTTTTGCCTGCCATCCCCAGGCCCAGCATGGCGTCAACTTCATAATCCTGAATGTGCAGCAGAGTGCGCGCGCCGGAGAGTTTGCCCAGCAGGCGCATGCCCGGCGTGCAAAACAGCGTCGGCACCACGCCGATGATGCGATCCGGCTTCCAGCGACGCTGCGCCATCAGCGGGAAGAAACTGCTCAGGGCAAAGCTGCCCAGATGAATTAACCGCTTCAGCGTCGAGGGCTGCTTAGGCACATACAGCGGGCAGCGCCAGACGGTCGCTGCGCCCTCTTCGCGACGGTAGCGCCAGCTTGAGTAGCGCTCCCCGACTTTCCACTCCGGGTAGTACGGCGGCGCGGTAATGACCCGCACGTCATGTCCCTGGCTCGCCATCCACTCGACCATCTCGCCGGTATATTTACCGATGCCGGTTAATTCCGGCGAGTAGTTGATTCCGTATACGAGGATCTTCATATGCCCGGCACCTCGGCCTGACGTTCGGCCAGGAAATAGGCACGACTGTTGTCATGCACATTGTCGCTGGCAAGCAGCGCCTCTGGCGTCTGCCAGCGGTAGTCGTCATGCTGAGAATCAGGCAGACGCAGGTCTGCCTCACTCACCTTCAGGCGGAACCCCAGCACGATGTAGTGCGTGGTGAACCCGGTGCCTGAAAAGTTATCGTCATAGAAGTGCTGCCAGACCCCGTAAAACTGGCCCGCTGCCATCGGCAGCTGCAGGCCCAGTTCCGCCAGAGTGAGACGCTCAAACGCATCGCTGAGCGTCTCATCCTTCTGCACGCGCCCGCCGGGCACGAACCAGAAGCCCTGTGCAGGACGGTTGGTTCGTTTCCCCAGCAAGAACTCGCCGCGTTCGTTCTCCACGATCAAATCAATTGAGATGAGCGGAGTCGAACGCACTACCGTGGCAAAATCTTCCTGACTTAAAAACATTGTTACCCCCGGAAGCGGTGCTGGTTTTCCAGGAACCACTGGTAGGTACTGGCCAGCCCCTGCTCCAGTGACACCTCGTGATACCAGCCCAGCTGATGCAGACGGGTCACGTCCAGCAGCTTGCGCGGCGTGCCGTCCGGTTTCGTCGCGTCAAACACCACGCGGCCTTTGTAGCCCACTACCTGCGCGATGGTTTGCGCCAGCTCGCGAATGGTGCAGTCCACGCCGGTACCGACGTTGATGTGCGACAGCATCGGCTCGGTGTTCTCCTGCCACACCTCGCGATCCAGCTCCATCACGTGAATGCTGGCGGCAGCCATGTCGTCCACGTGCAGGAATTCACGCATCGGCGTACCGCTGCCCCACACCACCACGTCCGGCGCGTTCTCGGCGGTCGCCTCGTGGAAGCGGCGCAGCAGCGCCGGGATCACGTGCGAGTTGCTCGGGTGGAAGTTGTCGTGCGGTCCGTACAGGTTGGTCGGCATCACCGAACGATAGTCGCGGTTGTACTGACGGTTGTAGGACTCGCACAGCTTGATCCCGGCAATCTTGGCAATCGCGTACGGCTCGTTGGTCGCTTCCAGCGTGCCCTGCAGCAGTTCGCTCTCGGCGATCGGCTGTTTTGCCATTTTCGGGTAAATACAGGACGATCCGAGGAACAGCAGCTTATTCACGTTGTGCAGATGCGCCGCGTGAATGATGTTGCTCTCGATCATCATGTTTTCGTAGATGAAATCCGCCGGGTAGGTGTTGTTAGCGACAATGCCGCCCACCTTCGCCGCCGCCAGATACACCTGGTCAATGCGTTCGTTAGCAAAGAAGTCCTGTACCGCGCGGCTGTCGAGCAGGTTCAGCTCGTCGCGCGTGCGGACAACCACTTCCACGTCACCGCGCTGTTCGAGCTGGCGAACAATCGCGGAACCCACCATTCCGCGATGACCGGCGACAAAAATACGTTGTTTTGTCATTCTCAGGACTCCAGCGCGATGGCAACCTCGTAGCCATGAGACTTGAGCAGGGAGTGTTTTTTCGCTGCTTCAAGATCTTTGGCTACCATCTCGGAAACCATTTCCTGCAGAGTTATTTCTGGTTTCCAGCCCAGCTTCTCGTGCGCTTTGGTTGGGTCGCCCAGCAGGGTTTCCACTTCAGCAGGACGGAAGTAGCGCGGGTCAACCTGGACAATCACGTCGCCTGGCTTCACGCCCGGTGCGTCGTGGCCGGTCACGGAAACCACGATACCTTTCTCTTCCACGCCGGTACCTTCGAAGCGCAGTTTAATGCCCAGCTGTGCCGCTGCCATTTCAACGAACTGACGAACGGAGTACTGCACGCCGGTCGCAATCACGAAGTCTTCTGGCTGTTCCTGCTGCAGCATCATCCACTGCATTTTCACGTAGTCTTTGGCATGGCCCCAGTCACGCAGGGAATCCATGTTGCCGAGGTGCAGGCAAGACTCCAGACCCTGCGCGATGTTGGCGATAGCGCGGGTGATTTTGCGGGTCACGAAGGTTTCGCCGCGACGCGGAGATTCGTGGTTGAACAGGATGCCGTTACAGGCGTACATGCCGTAGGATTCACGGTAGTTCACGGTGATCCAGTAGGCGTACAGTTTTGCTACCGCATACGGAGAGCGCGGGTAGAACGGCGTGGTCTCTTTCTGTGGGATTTCCTGCACCAGGCCGTACAGCTCGGAGGTGGATGCCTGGTAGAAGCGAGTTTTCTTCTCAAGGCCGAGGAAGCGGATTGCTTCCAGCAGACGCAGCGTACCCATGGCATCAACGTCGGCGGTGTATTCCGGGGATTCGAAGGAGACCGCTACGTGGCTCATCGCGCCCAGGTTGTAGACTTCATCCGGCTGTACTTCCTGCAGGATACGGGTCAGGTTGGAGGTATCGGTCAGGTCGCCGTAGTGCAGATGGAATTTCGGGTTCGCCGCGTGAGGATCCTGATAAATATGATCCACACGTTCGGTGTTGAAAGAAGACGCACGACGTTTAATACCGTGTACTTCATACCCTTTTTCCAGCAGGAACTCTGCCAGGTAAGAACCATCCTGCCCGGTAACGCCGGTGATGAGAGCGACTTTAGACATGTTTTATTCCTCTACTTATGAATTTAATCAGAGCCGTTAAGTAGGCTATCTTTTTTGTCATTTTGAACGTGGGCTGTGCTCGAAATCCTCACGTACCTAAGTACGTTCCGGTTTCTCCGCGCAGTCCGCGTTCAAACTGCCTGCAACGATTACGCCTACTTAACAAGGCTCTTCGTTTCAACGCGTTCGCGTATCACCACTGCGGGGTTGCCACGGCAAATTTTATTTGCCGGTAGCGATTTAAAAACGCTGCTGCGGGCACCGACTACCGTGCCATCGCCAACAGAAACACCCGGTGCAACAAAAACATCCGTTGCCAGCCAGCATTTTTCGCCAATCACAACAGGCGAAGCGGTAATATCAAAATGCTGACTCATAAAATCGTGGCTGCCGGTGCACAAATAACATTTCTGTGAAACCACCGAATTTGCGCCAATCGTAATTTCGCCCAGGGTATATAACACCGCGTCATCCCCAACCCATGCGTAATCCCCAAGCGTTAATTTCCACGGATAGGTAATTTTCACAGAAGGTCGGATGACTACGTTTTTTCCGATTTTTGCGCCAAACAGGCGCAATAAAAAAGCTCGCCAGCGGTACATTATTTGCGGCGACCAGGCAAATAACGTTGCCTGAACGGCCCACCACAGCTGTACCTTAATACCGTTCCCGCCCCGAAAACCTTTCGGCACGGAGAAACCTTTTAAATCCTGCATTGCGTTTCCTTATATTCAGGCTTTGTTATATAAGGTTTTCGTTTTGCCTGTGGTACGCAGGCGTAATAAATAGGACAATTCCGCCCAGAACCCCGGCACGCGTAATATTTTACGCTGCACGTTTTTGGCATCCTGGCACAATTCCAGATTATTAGACGTTGACACGCCGCCCATGGAGAATTCAGACACCAGCCCTTTAATTCGACGGAACGGGTAACCTGATTTATACAGGCTGGCTGCCAGCGCATAATCGGAAGACACTTTATACTGCAAATCGTAAGGCTGTTTTTTCAGACCTTTTACCGGGAAGAAAATGGCCTGATGGCTGGCCGGCAGGCTGTGATAGATATACCAGCCTGGCTTCGCGCTGCGGCACACTTTATGTCCGTCGCCAAAATCGAGCAGCGCATCGCCAATATACATGGCGTCCTCTTTCTGGCGAGCCAGCTGACGGGCAAACAGCGCCACGTCTTCATGGAAAATATCGCCCGAGTTCAGGAAGATGGCATAACGGCCTTGCGCCATGTTGATGCCTTTATTCATCGCATCGTAGATGCCTTTATCTTTCTCGCTGATGTAGCGTAAGTTGAACTCACCGTTGAGTTTTTCCAGAAACTCCGCCGTGCCATCGTTCGAGCCGCCGTCGACCACAATCCACTCAAAGGTGAGGCTTGGATCGCGCGCCAGGTTGCGCAGCGAGCGCCAGGTTTTTACCACCCCTTCGTAATTACGAAAAGCGACAGTAATGACGCTAAGAAACATAAATCACCTCATTTCGTCATACGTTCGTAATATTAAGCGCCTTGCGCAGAATAAACGGACAGACAATCAAGAAAGCATATTCCGGGCTAAATATTGACCCGGTAAAAAACAGCGACACCGGAGTAAACAGATAAAGCTGAACGCGAAAGTTCTGGTTATCACCAAACGCGTTAATCATCATTTTGAAAACTTTAAACAGATACCACAGGGTCAACAGTACGGCAAACCACGAAAAATAAATAATTAACAGATACAGACCATTGTCTATGGTTTTACCGACATCTGCACCGTTAAAGATTCCGAATGATGCAACATATTCGTAAAGTGAGCCGAATCTTACTACCCCATCAATATGGGTTAAGGAATAACCCACCATCACCAGTGGCCCAATGATGCGATAATAGGATGAAGACCCTTCCGTTCCCAAATCTCCCAGACGTTCTGAGATGTACGGGAAGGCAAATATCACGCCTACCATAAATACCGTCAGGGAGATAATCGCCAGCGGCAGTTTTTTCTTAATCGCATCTTTGTTCAGGTACTGGAACGCCCACTCCAGCAGGTAAAACAGGATAAATGTCATTACCCCTGAGAACGATCCAGACAGAACAATTCCTGCAAGAATCATAGCATCGGTCTTAGGCGTTTTGATACCAAACTGTTTGATGCTGAGCCAAATTGAGATTAACGCCAGAGCGAAAAACGCCGGTTCAAAATAGAGGGCCGTAGTACGCTTCCCGCCAAACTTGATGAAGTTCAATACATAGCTGTTACTGTAAATGAGATATTTCGAAATTATCTCCATCAGGCTGCTGCCGCCGGTCAGAATAATTTGCGCCATCTCCAGCGCGGCAAGCATAACAATTAACGCTACGGCAATATAAAAGAACCTAAGGATTTTCCGATAATTGTGCGGAGAAATAGTTTTAAACCGAATACTCCAGACCATTCCGATAATAATGACAATATAAACAAACAGCATGGTCGAGGTGACGTATTTACTCGCATCCAGCGACTGGCCAAAGATGTAGTTAAACAGCGTCAGGCCCGTGCCCAGCCCTAAGGCAATCATCAGCTTCTTGAGGTTGATTTTATCGACATACAGCAGAAGCAGAACGGGCAGGAAGGTCACGATGGTTATCGGGAAGCTTTCGCCGAGCTGGGCAATTTTGACGTTGACCAGCAGGTAGATCAGCGGCAGCAGCAGATAACTACAGATTCTGATAGAACGAGACATATTCCTCCAGCATCTGTTGTCCACTGTAGGCCTTGCGGCTGCGGTTGCGGAACGATTCCAGGTCAGTGCCAAAAACGATCTCAGCAATCTGCGCCTTCGGCAGCTGTACCAGCGGCAGAACCTCCTGCTCCGTGAAGGTTTTCCCGCCGGACTTTTCCAGCACTTCGCGCGCCGCATCGCTGTGGGTGGCAATCACCGGCACGCCGATAGAGAGCGCCTCGCAGAGGATCAGCGGGTAGTTATCCACGCGGGAGCTGAACACCAGGGCGTCCATTTCATTCAGCGCGCTCATCAGCTTGCGCTTGTCAGTCTCAAACCCGTGGTTCACCACGTTGGCCCCTTCGAACGGTGAAAACTTGCCGAAGGTGTGAAGCTCTATCTTGTCACCCAGCGCCATCATGTCGCGTACCAGCTGCTGGTTGGTTTTACCGTCGTAACGCAGATCATGCGCAACGATAGCGATTTTCGGTTTGCCCGCGGTTTCGGCCACCGGGGTTAGCTCGGCAAGAATGGCTTCCGTCGCCACGTCGATGCCGTTGTTGATAATCTGACAGCGCCCTGCCCCGTACAGGCTGTTGAAGGCATCCGCCACGTGCTGGCTCGGAGAGATAAACGTACAGCCGAGCGAGAGCATGTCGCGGAACAGCTGACGCTTTCCGGCCACCAGCTGATGCGCGCGATCCACCTTCACCGGCGGGTAGTTGCTTAACGTCGGGCACTTCTGGCAGTTATCTTTCCAGCCTTCACAGCCGTCGGTAAACGCGCAGCGTCCGGTCACGCTCCAGTGATCGTGCAGCGTCCACACAAAGCGGGTGTCGGGCTTGTGGGCCTGCACCTTCTGACAAAACGCCACCACCTCTTCCAGATTCAGCCAGTAGCTGTGCAGAACGTGAAAATGCAGCACAACCGGGCCCACGGTGCGGGTAACCGTGCGGTAAAGATTGTTCAGGTTGCCAAACAGATCGCGGTTAAACAGACGGAACAGCGCAATGTTGGCCATCGAGGTCAGACGCGGCGTGTGCTTGTGCACCTGCGGGAAATTATCGTGGCTGACGCTTTTCTTGCCGCCTTTGCCGTAGCCGTAAATAAACCGAGACTGAAGTCCTTTTTGCAGCGCGCGCTGGTGCAGATCCAGCGCCACGCCTGCCGCTCCGCCTTCTGCGAGGCGTACGTTGAATTGCAGAATGTTCATTTAATCACCTTCACGCGGGCTTTTTCTCCCACCACCAGCGCGTTATCCGGAATGCTGTCCAGCACCACGCTGCCAGCACCAATCGTGACGTTATTACCAATCGTAATGTCACCGACGATCACCACGTTCGCCCCCAGCTCGACGTTATTGCCGATGACCGGGCAGGCCAGGCTGTCAGGCCCGCGGTTGCCAATGGTGACCGCATGACGAATGGTGAAATCATCCCCGGCGACCACAAACTTGTTGATCACCACCGCATAGCCGTGGTGGATGGTAAAGCGGCGGCCAATGGTGGCAGCGGCCTGAATTTCATAGCCAAAAAAGCATTCGGTAATGATGCGGTACAGCACCAGCACGGGCGCCGCCCAGATATTGTTCAGCACGTTTTTCTTACGCCACACCGAGCAAAAGTGCGCGATGCGGTACGCCAGAACCATGCAGCACGGACGCAGGCTCCAGCTGTTAGCGCGGCAATCTTCCAGAAACATTATTTCCCCCGAAGTCCATCAGCCAGGCGCTTGCCGTTACGCACGGAAAGCAGCGTCAGCAGCGTGCGCCAGTTCATGCGCTTATTGCGGATCTGATAGAGGGTAAAGAGCTGATATTTACGGCTGGCACGGTCAAATTTGTCCTTGTGCTTGCGGTAAAAATGGAAGTAGCCGGAGAACTTTTTCGGCGAGGAGGTGATTTGCATCTCCCCGTGGTTGATATGCAGGATCTGCGTGGCCTCTTCCACTTTCCACGGCTCGCCGTATTCCACCACCATGCGCAGGAAGATGTCGTAATCCTGCGCGGCCTTGAGTTCGGTATCGAACAGGCACTCTTTGAAGCGCCACGCCCAGGTGAAGACCTGGTTACCAATAATGTTGCGCTTGTAGAACAGGCGGCGAGAGTACGGCGATTTCGGGTACAGCGGCAGACTCGCGGGCTGCGAGTAAACCTCGCCCTGGCAAACATAGTCGTTGGCATACAGGAAAGCGTGCGTGACCAGCTGTTCTTTATGCGACAGGAAGATAGACAGGCGGTTCGGCGTCCATTCGTCATCGTCGTCGATCCCGGTCAGATACTGCCCTTTGGCCTGCATAATCGCCTGATTACGCACCGCGCACGCGCCGGAGTTAATGGCGTTATGCGTATAGACCACCCGCGGGTCGTTGAGGTCAGTCACAAACTTTTGCAGCTGTTCATACGAGGAAGAGCAGTCATCAACGATGATAAGCTCCCAGTTATCGTAATCCTGTCGCAGGACGGATTTGATTGCGCGGATCGCCAGCTGCTGACGATTCCATGTCGGCATATAGATTGAAACTAAAGGGCGTTGTGTGGTCATCTTTTCCCCTCACCCCGGCCCTCTCCCCAAAGGGGAGAGGGTGAAAGGCAGCCAGTGGTTATCATTACGTTCGTCCCCCACATCCAGCACCGAACAGTCCCCTCTCCCCTTTGGGGAGAGGGTTAGGGTGAGGGGTGTGGGGTGTGTTTTGTTATTTACTGTCAGATTTATATTCGTACTCGTAATAGCCGTAATCCTGGTACCCGGTCGCGCGGCGGAAGATGGAGTTCAGGATCACCCCTTTCACCTCAATCCCGTTCTGCTCGAAGCGGCTCAGGCTGGTTTCCACCTCTTTCAGGGTGTTGACCGCGTAACGCGCCACCATCAGCGTGGTGCCAGCGTGGCGGCCAACAACGGCGGCGTCGGTCACGGCCAGAATTGGCGGCGTATCAATCAGCACCAGGTCGTAGTTTTTGCTCGCCCACTCGATCAGCTGGGTGAAGCGTTCGCTCATCAGCAGCTCGGACGGGTTAGGCGGCACCTGACCGCGTGGGATCAGGTCAAATTTCGGCACCGTTGTGGGTTTCGCGCTCTGGCTGATGTCACCTTTGCCGAGCAGGATTTCCGACAGACCGTTCACGTTGTTGGTGCCCAGCAGTTCGTGGGTGTAGCCCTTACGCATATCGCAGTCGATCAGCAGCACGCGCTTGTTGGTCTGGCTGACCACCGCCGCCAGGTTGGCGCAGACGAAGGTTTTACCGATTGACGGGCTCACGCCGGTTAACATCAGGACGTTGTTTTTGGCCTGCATCATGGCGAAGTGCAGACTGGTACGCAGGCTACGGATCGCTTCGATGGCGAGGTCGGTCGGGTTACCCACCGCCAGAAGCTGGCTCTGTTTGTAACGCTTGACGCCCTTGATGGTTTTGACGCTGTCGCGGGATTTTTGCCACTCGGACAGCGGAATGCTGGCATAGACGTTGATACCGCTCTCTTCCAGCACCTGCGGGCTTTCGATACCGCGGTTGAACAGGGAACGCAGCAGCACGCCGACGATGGAGAGCATCAGGCCGAGAATAATGCTGCCGAGAATAATCAGCGCTTTCTTCGGCTTCAGCACGCCAGGCTGGGTAATGGCCGGGTCGACGATGCGCACGTCACCGACGGTACTGGCTTCGGTGATTTTCAGCTCCTGCTGCTTGTTCAGCAGCTGCATGTAAACCTGCTGTCCTGACTCCACGTCGCGGGTCAGACGCACGATCTCCTGCTGCGTTTTCGGCATCGCGGTCACGCGGTCATTGAGCTTCGCCTTCTCTTCTTCCAGGGTACGGCGTTTCTCCAGCAGCGTGCGGTAGGCCGGGTGACGTTTGGTATAAAGCTTGGAAATCTCCGCCTCTTTGAAGGTCAGCTCGTTGAGCTGCGCATCAATGTTGACCATCGAATCGAGGACCGATTTCGCTTCCAGCGGCAGGTCAACGGAGTCTTTATCCTGACGATAGGCGTTCAGCTTGTTCTCGGCATCATCCAGATGGGCGCGCACTTCCGGGAGCTGTTTCGCGAGGAAGGCCAGGCTTTTCGCCGCTTCCGCCGACTTACGCTCAACGTTCTGCTCAAGGTAGTTGCGGGTAATGCTGTTCAGGATGTCGCGGATTTGATCCTTATCTTCACCGGTAAAGGTCATGCTCAGCACGCCGGTGTCCTTACCGTTTTCGGTGACGGTCAGGTTGTTTTGCAGATTGTTGATCATCCCCAGGGTGGAGAATTTGGTGACGGTGAATTCGCCACCCTCCTGGGCGTTAATCGCGCTGACCATCATGCTGACGCCGTCTTTGGTCAGCATCTGCCCCACTTCGCCGCGGGCGCTAAAACCAGCGTCGCTGGTTAGCTGATACTGTTTAGGGCCAAGCACCGTCAGGGTAAACGTCTGATCGCCTGCCCCTTTTGGCAGCACGAAGTCAGTGACTTTCACCGTGTCGTTGTTGCGCCCCATCAGCCGATCCCAGCCGGCACCAAAGACTGGGAAGGTATTTTTGGTGACGGAGATATCGAGCCCGAGGTCGTGAACCGTTTTACCCAGCACCAGGCGTGACTGGATGAGCTGAATTTCGGCGTCGGATGCCGGCGGCTTGTTCGCCAGCGCGGAACCAATGTCCTGCACCAGCGAGTTGCCGGTATTCTGCTCGATCTGCACCAGCGCATCGGCGCTGTAGATAGGGGTGGCGAACAGCGTATAGACGACGGCCGCCGCGGCGAACACGGCGGTAATGCCCAGCACCCACCACTTTGCCTCTACAACAGTGCCGACCAGGCGCCCAATATCAATTTCATCACTGCCCGAAGTCGGGGCGGCAGAAGGTCTTGTTTTTTCTGTCATTGTTATCCCTGCTGAACTTTCAGTGCCTGCGCCCACTGTTGGGCAGACTGGTCAAGTAAGGTGTAAACCGCCTCAAAGGCCTCATGGCTTTTGCGATACGGATCGGGGATTTCACGTTCATTGTCCCAGTGACCAAACAGCATCACCTTGCCGCGCATCTCCGGAGCGATATCGCACAGCGCATGAATATGGCGTTTTTCCATCGTCAGGATCAGGTCATACTCCCGGCACATGCGGCCAGTGACCTGGCGGGCCACGTGGCCGTCGAGAGAGAGGTGATGATCCCGCGCCACGCTCGTTGCGCGCTCATCGGCACCTTTACCGACCAGTGCACCCAGCCCTGCCGAATCAACGGTCAGTTCGGGCTGGTAGTGTTTCAACAACCGTTCAGCCGTAGGGGAACGGCAAATGTTCCCCACGCATACCACCAGAATTTTGTTAAACATCGCGGATTACCAGGTATGAATGTCGCGCGCCGTATCCGTCATGTAGCGAACGCCACTGATGGTTGGCAGCAACTGGTTGATCAGACGGTTCCAGCGGGCAACCGGCGCGGTGGTGACATACACCACATCGTATGGCTGGAGACGGAACTCCGTTGCCATCACCAGAGAGGTCGCATCGGACATATCCAGCTGGTAGATGTTGGCAATCTTGCCTTTCGCACTGCCCTCACCTTTCAGCGGACGGATAACGAAGATACCGGTCGCGTTAGAGGTCGTCAGATCGATACCTTCAGCATTGCCCAGCGCTTCGGTCAGCGTCATACCGCTGAAGTCCATTTTGAGGGTGCTCTGTTTCTTCACTTCACCCATCACGAAGACTTTCAGATCGTCATTGCGCGGCACGTAGAGGATGTCGCCCGGATAGAGCAGGCGGTTCTGTGTCAGATCGCCGTTTTGCATCAGCGCCTGCAGCGAAATACGCTGCTCCTTCCCGTTGTGGGTGAGCACCACGTTGCGCCAGTCGGCGCCGTCGGTTAACCCGCCTGCGGCGTTGATGGCATCCAGGACGGTCAGAGGAACGTTGGTGATGGCCTGCTGGCCGGATTTGTTCACCTGGCCGGAGATATAGGCTTTTTGCGAGCGGAATGCGGCGATATTAACGTCCACCTGCGGATCGGCGATGTACTGCGCTAAGCGGCCGGTAATATCACTACGGATCTCGGCAAGCGTTTTCCCTGCAACATGGACTTTACCAATGTAGGGATAGAACATGGTGCCATCTGACTGCACCCAGTTACCGGTGTCGCTTGAGCTACGGTACTGGCCCGCTGGCGTGGTCAGTTCAGGGTGGTCCCAGACGGTCACGTTGATCACGTCACCCGGCCCCACGCGGTACTGGTAGGACGCAATTTCCTGGTCCAGCGACATATTCGGCTGGGCAACATTCGGACGTGGACGTAATTGTTCGACCAGACGAGGCGTAAGTGGATAAACATTCACCATTTTGTCGAGATCAAAATCGGCATCCTGTTGCTTGATCACATCCTTACCCATTGTTGACATATTGCTGCCGGGAAAGACCGTGCAACCACTCATCAAGGTCACAGACACCAATAATGGCATCAATTTCATTTTGGATTTCATCATTGATTATTTATCACTTTGGCAGAGTAATTATCCTGTGCAATTTAAATAAGCTCGAGTCGTATTGGGTTTCAGCATGCAGTTAATCAAATAGAAATATAACTGGCATCAGTCCTAAAAAAAGCTTATTCATCCATTGGCTATTGACAGAATAATCGAGGCTGATTCACACGCTTTCAGGCACGCTACCGCCCTTGGCTTTCAGTTACCAATCCACTGACTAAACAATGTGTTATGGATAGACACCCTCTTGAGCAAGGTCTTCTGGAAATATATCAGTCGCTTGAGAAACCCGACGGATAATGAATAACCATCCCTGAAGACCGAACATTAATAGCAACACCGAGATTTAACATTTGATGCTGGGAGAATTGTTGCAGCTAACCTAATAGCAGGCAAGGAGACAACCGTCCTAATATCGGTTTTTAAGATTAATATTAAGAGCAAATTTTTGACCTTTTAGGAATTTCTTTATATTGACAAAATGAGAGTAAAAATCATCACCTGCGATATATCCTAAAATGCATTTCTTGTAATTAAATATACGTATTTCGCTTATTTACACCCTATTGAGAATGCTCTCTTTTTTACCCGTCGTATTAAGAGAAATCTCAGCCCGGCATTGCAATTTCCCCCAGCTTTATCCATGATCGAAGTGTGACATTTGTCATATAACAGAAGGTATTGCTATTACTATGGAATGGATTGCCGATCCCTCAATCTGGGCCGGGCTGGTTACGCTGGTCGTCATCGAGCTGGTGCTCGGGATTGATAATCTGGTCTTTATCGCCATCCTCGCTGAAAAACTGCCCCCTTCCCAGCGCGACCGCGCGCGCGTGACGGGTCTGATGCTGGCGATGGTGATGCGTTTACTGCTGCTGGCCTCTATCTCCTGGCTGGTGACGCTCACTCAGCCTCTGTTCTCCATTCACGGCCTGAGTTTCAGCGCCCGCGATCTGATCATGCTCTTCGGCGGGTTGTTCCTGCTGTTCAAAGCCACGGTGGAGCTCAACGAGCGGCTGGAGGGCAAAGACAGCGAGAATCCAACCCAGCGCCGCGGAGCGAAATTCTGGCCGGTGGTGGCGCAAATCGTGGTACTGGATGCGGTCTTCTCCCTCGACTCGGTGATCACCGCCGTCGGGATGGTCGACCACCTTGTGGTGATGATGGCCGCGGTGATCATTGCCATAACGCTGATGGTGATGGCCAGCAAGGCGCTGACCCGCTTTGTGAACAGTCACCCGACTATCGTGATCCTCTGCCTGAGCTTCCTGCTGATGATTGGCTTTAGCCTGGTGGCCGACGGTTTTGGCTTCCATATTCCGAAAGGCTACCTGTACGCCGCCATCGGCTTCTCCGTCATGATTGAAGCGCTCAACCAGCTGGCGATATTTAACCGCCGCCGCTTCCTGTCCGCGAATCAGACCCTGCGTCAGCGCACGGCCGACACGGTTATGCGCCTGCTAAGCGGTAAGAAAGAGGATGCGGAGCTGGATGCCGAATCCTCCGCCATGCTGGCCGATCGCAGCGACGGGCCGATCTTCGACCCGCAGGAACGACGGATGATCGAGCGGGTGCTTAATCTGAATCAGCGGACGGTCAGCAGCATCATGACCTCGCGGCACGACATTGAGCATATCGACCTGACGGCACCAGAAGAGCACATTCGCGCCCTGCTGGATAAAAACCAGCACACCCGCGTGGTGGTGACCGGCGGTGAAGAGGAAGAGGAGCTGCTGGGCGTGGTGCACGTTATTGACCTGCTCCAGCAGCAGCTTCACGGCGAGGCGCTCAACCTGCGCGTTCTGGTGCGCCAGCCGCTGGTCTTCCCTGAGGGGCTACCGCTGCTTTCCGCCCTTGAGCAATTCCGTAACGCGCGCACGCACTTTGCCTTTGTGGTGGATGAGTTTGGTTCGGTGGAAGGACTGGTCACGCTCAGTGACGTCATGGAAACCATTGCCGGTAATCTGCCTAACGAGGTGGATGAGATTGACGCCCGCCATGACATTCAGAAAAACGCAGACGGGTCGTGGACGGCTAACGGCCACATGCCGCTGGAAGACCTGGTGCAATACGTGCCGCTGCCGCTGGATGAAAAACGGGAATATCACACGATTGCCGGCCTGCTGATGGAGTATTTGCAGCGTATCCCGCAGCCGGGAGAAGAGGTTCAGGTGGGCGACTATCTGCTCAAAACGCTGCAGATTGAAAACCATCGCGTGCAGAAGGTTCAGCTCATTCCGCTGCGGGATGAGGAAGAGCTGGATTTTGAGGTTTAGGTAAAACAAAACGGCAACCCGGTTGCCGTTTTTAGTGTTTGCTCCCTCTCCCGTGGGAGAGGGCCGGGGTGAGGGCATCAGGCCGCAACGCCACCCGGCGCAACGGACATCAAAGCTTATCCAGCAGCTTCTTCACATCCTTACCATCCTGTGAATCTTTATTACGATCCGCCCAGCCGCTAAGCCGACGTTTCGCTTCATCCTGCAGATGCTTGCGCAGGATCTGATCCACCTGCAGGCTGTAATTCAGGGCCTGCCATTTGCCGTATACGGTCAGCGGGACCGGCGTCTCTTTCAGGAAGTCGATGAGCTTGCTTTCACCCTGCCAGCCGGAAAGTACCCGCACGTTAAAGCGCGTATCCGCCGTCTCTTTCACCAGATCCAGCTTACCTTCACCGGTCATTGATAAAAGTGAAGAGGCGCCCTGCATTCCGTTGAGAGTAAGTTGTCCGTTGTCCAGCGTCAGGTCCGCGGTGAAGCTGTCGAGGCGCGTGGCGCTGTCGTAGTTATCCTGGGCCTTCACATCGCTGCTGCGCTCAACCGCCTGCTGCACCAGCTGCTGGAAGTTAAGCCCTTCCATACGGGAATTCTTCAGTTCAAGATGCGCCTGCCCCTGCCACTCGCGGCGGAAAGCATCGGCATCAATTTTCGTGCCTGAGAAGTCACCCGCGAGCGTCAACTGCCCCGTCAGGGATATCGGATAGTTAAAGGCGTTCAGGATGGT
Organism: Enterobacter asburiae; assembly: GCF_007035645.1. Classification (NCBI taxonomy): domain Bacteria; kingdom Pseudomonadati; phylum Pseudomonadota; class Gammaproteobacteria; order Enterobacterales; family Enterobacteriaceae; genus Enterobacter; species Enterobacter asburiae. The sequence continues at coordinate 1,541,053 of NZ_AP019632.1, read as the reverse complement.
GCCTATCTCAACGTTGTCGAGACGCGGCTGGAATTCGGCGCTGGCAACGTCTTTACGGACATCCAGCGTGCCGGGCAGCGAGAGGTTTCCTGCGCCCATCTTCCCGCTCAGTTCGGAGATCACCAGCAAACCGTTATGGTTAAACATCTGGCTGCTCACGTCGGTAAAATCAATGCCGCGCCAGCGCAGGCTATTGGCTTTCAGCAGAATATCCGCCGTGAATCCGCGCAGAGCGTTATAGTCAGGCTGATCGAGATTAGACGAGATAACCGGACGTGATGCCGGTGCCTGGCTTTGCCCCGTCTGGGTGGCATCGTTGTCCGTGGCGCTGGCCGGCAGAGGCGGCAGCAGGTTTTCCAGATTGAGCTTGTCAAACTGCAGATTCAGCACCCACTTCGGCTTCTCTTCGAGCGTGACGCTCGCCTGCCCCTTCAGGCTACTGTCATTTGCCTGCAGGTTGAGATTATCCAGCTCGAGCTGCTTTTGCTCTTCGCGCCACACGGCCTTCAGCGTTCCCTGCCCGGTTATTCCCTGGGTGGGGAGATCGGCACCCGTCAGCTGCCAGTTCAGCTGCTGGATGTCGGCCGTGAGCTGATGCGGGTAGTCCGAGGCGTTCACATTAGCATTCAGCGACAGGGTCAAATCGCGCTGATCGCGGTTCACGCGCCCGCTAAATTCCAGCGACGCAAGATGGTGAGCATCCTGTTCCATCTGCAGGTTGATGTTGCGAATGGTCACCTGCTCCTGGTGCTCATGCTGGAAAACCAACACGCTGTCGGCAACTTTCAGCTTGCCGATATCAAAGGACCAGCCGGTATCGGACGGTTCATCAGGCAGGGTATTTTCGCGCGGCGCAACCGGCGCACTGGCATCACGCACGGCTTCGGTTTGCGGAGTGAGCTGAATCACCGCGCCTTTCAGCATCACCTGCTTAACCTGCAGCTGATGGGAAATGAGCGGGATCAGCGCCACATCGAGACGCATGTTGTCTGCGGACACCAGCGGCTGGGACGCCCCCGGTGCCGTGAGCGACATGCGGCCAGAGAGAATGCTGAGCTGCGGCCAGACGTGCCAGCGCAGCGGCCCGTCAAGCTTCAGTTGATAACCACTGCGCACCTCGACCTGCCGCACCATGTAAGCGCGGAAATCGTTGGGGTTAACCAGCAGAACCAACGCCGAAAGGCCAGCCACCAGCACCACCAGCAAAATCATCAGCGTCGTCAGAACTCTTCTCATGGCATCCTCAATGGACTAACGATCAGTCTTTATCAATACGGCTGGCAACCGCGCCCTGCTGGTCGCGATATTTTGCGTCCTGCCGACGGTTATAAGGACGATCTGCCGGACCTGACAGCGGTTCAAAGCTTAACGCGCCGATCATCATGCCCGGACGCAGCGCCAGCGGCAATTTACCGGCATTGAAGAATTCCAGCACGATACGCCCCGACCAGCCTGGATCGATACGGTGCGCGGTCACGTGAACCATCAGCCCCAGTCGCGCCAGCGAAGAACGACCATCAAGCCAGCCGACCAGGTCCGGAGGCAGAGTGACGGATTCAAACGTCACCGCCAGGGCCAGTTCACCCGGATGCAGATAAAAAGCTTCGCCTTCATCAATTACGATTTCGTCACTCATCACGCGATCGAGCGCGGCGCTGACTTCGTCCTTCGGCCCGCTGAGGTCAATGAACGGCGCAGTGTGGCCACTAAAGGTGCGGAATTTATTCCCCAGGCGGACATCAACGGTCACGCCATTGATACGCTCAACGGGTGGGCGCGGGGTAATAGACAAACGGCCTTCATCCAGCCAGGCTTCAATATCGCGATCGCAAAGACGCATGCCACTTTCTCCTTTCATGCATCGTACCCTGAGGCGGTAAGCGCTCAGGGTAAAACCAGGTTATCTCTGAACGGTACACAATTCACGCGGGTTATTCAAAAAACTGGCTGATTTTCGCTTTTAAGATATCAATAGCAATGCGGTTTTTACCCCCGCGCGGCACGATGATATCGGCGTATTGTTTGGATGGCTCAATAAACTGCAGGAACATCGGGCGGACCGTTTTCTGATATTGCGCCATGACGGAGTCCATCGAACGGCCGCGTTCATTCACGTCACGCTTGATGCGGCGCATCAGGCAGATATCCAGCGGGGTATCGACGAAAATCGAGAAGTTCATGGATTCACGCAGGCGGGCGTCGGTCAGCAACAGGATGCCTTCAAGGATAATGACCTTTTTCGGCTCGATGCGGATGGTTTCCCGGGTGCGGGTGTGTTCTACGTAACTGTAAACGGGCAGTTCAATCGCCTGGCCGCTCTTAAGCGCTTCTAAATGCTGGAACAGCAAGCTGTGATCCATTGCATTTGGGTGGTCATAGTTGGTTTTGACGCGCTCTTCCATCGACAGATGGGATTGATCTTTGTAATAGCTGTCTTCGGGAATGACGCCGATATGCTCATCACCTACTTGTTCACGCAGTTCGCGATAAAGCGTACTGGCAATTAGACTTTTACCTGAAGCCGATGCGCCGGCGATGCCTATAATGACGCATTGATGAGACTTATCAGTCATAAATTTAGCGACCTGATTAACCTGGATGTTAAGGAAGGACGACGCCGGAGCGTCAAACGCGGCAATTATAGGGATTTCGCGGGCGTGATACCAGTCGAAAGCACAGGTTCTGCGAGACTGGCCGAAAAGTGACGTCTTATTCCCTGAGTGAAATTTAAATGAACGTTTTTTCAGCGTTTAACCGTTTTTTTTCACGGAGCCTCTATTTAATAAGTCTGTGGTGTCAAATTCTGAGCGGTCACCATATGAATTGTAAATTGTTTGTACTAGCATAAACCAAATTATCAAATTCACGCGTTCGGACATCTTCCCTGACGGCATGGCGTCTCTGGATAAAGCGGTAATGAATAAACAATACCAGCGGGTTTTGGTTACCACCCCACATCCTTTAATACGACTTGTCTGTCTGGGCCTGGTCACCTTTATCTTTACCTTATTTTCCCTGGAGCTTACCCGGTTCGGCACCCTGCTGGCCCCGCTCTGGTTCCCTACCGCCATTATGATGGTGGCGTTTTATCGCCATGCAGGAAAAATGTGGCCGGGAATCGCCCTGGCCTGTTCGTTCGGCAATATTCTGGCCACCTGGATGCTCTTTTCGTGGGGATCGATAAGCCTCACCTACACCTCGATTAACGTGGTTGAAGCCTTTACCGGCGCGCTATTGCTGCGCAAATTGCTCCCGTGGTACAACCCGCTGCAGAATCTGAATGACTGGATCCGCGTGGCCATCGGCAGCGCGGTGATCCCGCCGCTGGTGGGCGGCTTGCTGGTATCCCTGCTGGCTCCCGGCCCTGAACCCCTGCGTAATTTCTTCGTCTGGGTGCTGTCCGAAGCCATCGGCGCGCTGGCGGTGGTACCGTTGGGGCTGTTGTTTAAACCGCATTATCTGCTGCGCCACCGTGACCCGAGACTGCTGCTGGAAACCCTGACCACGCTGGCCGTAACGCTGGCCCTCAGCTGGGCAGCCATCACCTGGCTGCCGTGGCCTTTCACCTGCGTTATCGTTTTGCTTATGTGGAGCGCCGTGCGCTTGCCGCGAATGGAAGCGTTCCTGGTGTTTCTGGTTACCGTGATGGTTGTGTCGCTGATGATTGCCCGAAATCCTGTGGCGCTGACAACCCAGCACGTCGGGGCGATGCTGAACGCCCCCTGGCTGCCGTTCCTGATGCTGCTCCTGCCTGCCAACGTGATGACCATGGTGATGTACGCCTTCCGCGCTGAGCGCAAACACATCACCGAAAGCGAGGAGCGTTTCCGCAATGCGATGGAGTATTCCGCCATCGGTATGGCGCTGGTCAGCATTGAGGGCAAATGGCTGCAGGCTAACAAGGCGCTGTGCAATTTCCTCGGTTACAGCCAGACGGAGCTCCAGTCGCTGACCTTCCAGCAGCTTACCTGGCCGGAAGATCTGCACACCGACCTGGAACAGCTCGAACAGCTGGTCAACGGCGACATCAATACCTATACCCTTGAGAAGCGCTATTACACTCGCGACGGGGAAGTGGTCTGGGCGCTCCTTGCCGTCTCCGTCGTGCGCCATGCCGACGGCTCGCCGCTCTATTTTATCGCCCAGATTGAAGACATTAACGATCTAAAGCAGACCGAGTGGGTCAACAAACGCCTGATGGAGCGCATTACGCTGGCTAACGAAGCGGGCGGCATCGGCATCTGGGAGTGGGATCTGGAGCCAGACATTATCAGCTGGGACAAGCGGATGTTTGAGCTGTATGAAATCCCGCCGCACATCAAGCCTACCTGGCAGCTCTGGCATGACACGATGCTGCCGGAAGATCGTGCCCACGCTGAGCAGGTGCTGCGGGACTCGCTGATTTCCCGTCTGCCGTTTAAGCTGGAATTCCGCATCCGCGTGAAGGAAGGCGTGCGCCACATTCGCTCCCTGGCGAACCGGGTGCTCAATAAGCAGGGTGAAGTCGAACGGCTGCTCGGGATCAACATGGACATGACCGAGGTGAAGCAGCTCAACGAGGCCCTCTTCCAGGAAAAAGAGCGTCTGCACATCACCCTCGATTCTATCGGTGAAGCGGTGCTGTGCACCGATATCAACATGAACGTCACCTTCATGAACCCGGTAGCCGAGAAAATGAGCGGCTGGCTGCAGACCGAGGCTATCGGCCAGCCGATCCTCAAGGTGTTGCACATCACCTTTGGTGAAAAAGGGCCGCTGATGGAGAATATTCACAGCGGCGATATGTCCCGTTCCGATATCGATCAGGACGTGGTGCTGAACTGCCGGACCGGCGGGAATTTTGATATTCACTACAGCATTACGCCGCTCAGCACGCTGGACGGGCAGAATATTGGCTCGGTTATCGTGATTCAGGACGTGACCGAGTCGCGCAAAATGCTGCGTCAGCTGAGCTACAGCGCCTCCCACGATGCCCTGACCCATCTGGCAAACCGGGTCAGCTTCGAAAATCATCTTAAACGGCTCCTGCAGACCGTTCGCGAAACGCGCCAGCGTCATGCTCTGGTCTTTATCGATCTCGATCGCTTCAAAGCCGTCAACGATACGGCAGGCCATGCGGCGGGGGATGCCCTGCTGCGGGAGCTCTCCTCCCTGATGTTGACCATGCTCCGCTCCAGCGACGTGCTGGCGCGACTGGGCGGAGATGAGTTCGGGTTACTGCTGCCGGACTGCAATATTGAAAGCGCGCGCTATATCGCCGGGCGCCTGATCCACACGATTAATGACTATCACTTTATGTGGGAAGGCCGCCTGCACCGGATCGGCGCCAGCGCAGGCATCACGCTGATTGATGAAAATAACCATCAGGCGTCGGAGGTGATGTCGCAGGCCGATATAGCCTGTTATGCCTCGAAAAACAGCGGGCGCGGCATGGTGACGGTTTACGAACCCCAGCAGGAGCGGGATCACAACACGCGCAGCATGATGTCGCTTGATGAACAGTGGCACATGATTAAAGACAATCACCTGATGATGATCGCCCGCAGCGTCGCTTCCCCGCGTATCCCGGAAAGCAGTAATTTCTGGCTGCTGTCGTTACGCCTGTGGACCAGCCAGGGCGAAGTCCAGGAAGAGCATGCCTTCCGCTCGGGTCTGGCCGAGCCTGAGCTTTTGCACGCCCTCGACAGACGTATTTTTAATGAGTTTTTCCGCGCCTCTGCCGCACAGGTCGCCAGTAAAGGCATGGGGGTGGCGCTGCCGCTTTCTGAGGCCGGTTTAGCCAGCGTAACGCTGGTCGATGAGCTTCTCGACCTGCTGGATAAAAGCCCTATGCCGGGTCGTCTGCTGCATCTGGTTATCCCTGCCGACGTGGTGTGCAGCCCGGATAAAAACCTGCAGCGGAGTCTGCAAAAGCTTCGCCAGGCGGGCTGCCGCGTGATCTTCAGCCAGGTGGGCCGCGACATGAACGTCTTCACCCACCTGACCGCCAATATGGCCGACTATCTGATGCTGGACGCAGAGGTGGTAAGCAACGTGTATGGCAACCTGATGGATGAGATGATGGTGACCATTGTTCAGGGCCACGCCCAGCGTCTGGGGATGAAAACCATCGCGGGTCCGTGCAATCAGCCCATCATGATGGATACGCTCTCCGGCATCGGCATTGATTTTATCTATGGCGACACCATCGCCGAGCCGCAGCCGCTGGATCTACTGCTCAACACCAGCTATTTCGCCATCAACTGACGGCGTCCAGCCGTCGGTATACCAGATGTGCAGCAGCGCGTAAGAGCGCCACGGCTGCCAGCGTTCGGCATAACGCCGAATCTGCGCGGGCGTCATCCCGGCAAAGCGTTGCTTAATCAGATAATCATCAGGCAGAAAGACATCTTTCGCCTGCCAGCCGCGCAGGGCCAGGTAGTTTGCCGTCCAGCGCCCTATTCCCGGCCGCTGCTGTAGCGCCTTCATCCCGGCCTCAATATTCTCGGGTGGGAAAAGCGGAAACGTCCCGTCAATGACCGACTGCGCCAGATGAATTAACGACTCCGCGCGTTTTACCGGCATGCCCAACGCTTTCAGCGCCAGCGGGTCCGCTGCCGCCAGCGCGTCCGGGGTGGGGAAGCAGAGATAGCCCGGACACTCCGCGATCGGCTCGCCGCACAGCGCCACCACGCGCGACGTCAGTTTCGCCGCCATCGCCACGCTCACCAGCTGCCCGAGGATCGCCCGGACGCCCTGCTCGTACGCGTCCATCGCCCCCGGCAAACGCAAGCCCGGCCGGGCAGCACCGAGATCGCCCAGCGTATCCGCGATGTGCTGCGGGTTGCACGCGAGATCGAACAGGCGTTCGATGCGTTCAAGGCACGTCTGCGCAACCGGGATTAACCCCGGACTGAGCGTCACGTTCAGCGTATGGGTAGCGATATCCGGCGTCACGCGAAATATCCCCTGATGCCCTTCGCAGGCAAAACTGCGCTCGTAGTAGTCGTGGGTGACGGTTTCAATGCCCGTCACCGCACGCGCGCCGAGAAAGCCAAACATCCACTGCCAGTCGTAAGGGGGTTGCCAGTTCAGGGTGTACATCGTCTCTCCTTTTGGGTTCTCCACAGCATAAACGGAAAGGTCCTGTTTCGCCTTGCTTTCATATTCCTGTTGTCGCCATGCGGACATTTCGTTAAAGTCTCGCCCCTTCTCACTGGCATGGGGATTAATCGTGTTTATTGGATTCGACTACGGTACGGCAAACTGCTCGGTTGCGGTTATGCAAGACGGGCAGCCACAGCTTCTGAAAATGGAAAAAGAGAGCACGCTGCTGCCGTCAATGCTCTGCGCGCCGACGCGTGAAGCGGTAAGCGAATGGCTGTTCCGCCACCATCAGGTTCCGGCCACGGCGGCGGAGACCCAGGCGCTGCTGCGCCGGGCGGTCAGCTTTAACCGCGAGGAAGACATCGACGTTACGCCCTCCAGCGTGCAGTTCGGCCTCTCTTCGCTCGGGCACTATATTGAAGATCCTGAAGAAGTTTACTTCGTTAAGTCGCCAAAATCCTTCCTCGGCGCCAGCGGCCTGAAGCCGCAGCAGGTGGCGATGTTCGAAGACCTGGTGTGCGCGATGATGCTGCATATTCGCACTCAGGCGCAGACGCAGGTCTCCGATGCGATTACCCAGGCGGTCATTGGCCGCCCGATCAACTTCCAGGGGCTGGGCGGCGATGAGGCTAACCAGCAGGCGCAGGGGATCCTTGAACGCGCGGCGCACCGGGCAGGCTTCCGCGACGTGGTGTTCCAGTACGAGCCGGTTGCAGCGGGGCTGGATTTTGAAGCCACGCTGACGGAAGAGAAGCGCGTATTAGTCGTGGATATCGGCGGGGGCACCACGGACTGCTCGCTGCTGCTGATGGGGCCGCAGTGGCATAACCGTCGCGATCGTGAAAATAGCCTGCTCGGGCACAGCGGCTGCCGCGTAGGCGGTAACGATCTCGATATCGCGCTGGCATTCAAGAGCCTGATGCCGCTGCTCGGCATGGGCGGTCAGACGGAAAAAGGCATCGCCCTGCCGATCCTGCCGTGGTGGAACGCGATTGCCATCAACGATGTGCCTGCGCAGAGTGATTTTTACAGCACCGCGAACGGCCGCTTCCTGAACGATCTGGTGCGCGACGCGCAGGACGCCGAAAAAGTTGCCCTGCTGTATAAAGTGTGGCGTCAGCGCCTGAGCTACCGCGTGGTGCGTACTGCCGAAGAGAGCAAAATTGCCCTTTCCGATCGTACCGAGCATGCGGTCTCCTTGCCGTTTATCAGCGACAATCTGGCCACCGCGATTTCGCAGGACGGGCTGGAGACGGCCCTCGCGCAGCCGCTACAGCGTATTCTGGAGCAGGTGCAGCTGGCGCTGGAGAACGGTAAAGAGAAGCCGGACGTTATCTACCTGACCGGGGGTAGCGCCCGTTCGCCGCTGATCAAGAAAGCACTGGCGGAACAGCTGCCGGGCATTCCGATTGCCGGTGGCGATGACTTTGGCTCCGTTACCGCTGGTCTGGCGCGCTGGGCGCAGGTGATGTTTAGCTAGCGTTGTCGCGGTGCGGTCTGGTGCCCTCTCCCACAGGGAGAGGGAGAAAACACCAAAAACGGCAACGGATGTTGCCGTTTTGCGTTTACCTCCATTCAGACCATTCCTGACAGTCTTCCATATTTCCTCCATTTTTCCGCTGTGTTAGCTGACTAAACTAGTATCATTCCCCGAAGTCTTCAGGATGAGAACGTACAACGATGAAAGGCAGTAACAAATCCCGCTGGGCAATCGCCGCTGGCATCATTGTGGTGGTCCTTGCCGCCGCCTGGTACTGGCACAGTCAATCCGCGAACACCGCAGCCCCCGCCGGTGCCAATAGTCAGGCACAGCGCCCGGCAGGCGGAGGGCGTCAAGGCATGCGCGGCGGCGCGCTGGCGCCGGTACAGGCGGCGACGGCAGTGAATAAAGCCGTTCCTCGCTATCTAACGGGCCTTGGGACCATTACCGCCGCCAACACCGTGACGGTGCGCAGCCGCGTCGACGGTCAGCTGATGGCCATTCACTTCCAGGAAGGTCAGCAGGTCAAAGCTGGCGATCTGCTGGCGGAAATCGACCCGAGCCAGTTTAAGGTCGCCCTCGCCCAGGCGCAGGGGCAGCTCGCGAAGGACAAAGCCACCCTCGCCAACGCTCGCCGCGATTTGGCCCGCTACCAGCAGCTGGTGAAAACCAACCTCGTGTCTCGTCAGGAGCTGGACACCCAGCAGTCGCTGGTCAGCGAAACGCAGGGTACCATCAAAGCCGACGAGGCCGCCGTGGCCAGCGCACAGCTGCAGCTGGACTGGAGCCGCATCACCGCGCCGATTGACGGGCGCGTGGGCCTGAAGCAGGTCGATATCGGCAACCAGATCTCCAGCGGCGACACCACGGGCATCGTGGTGATCACCCAGACCCACCCGATTGATTTAGTCTTTACCCTGCCGGAAAGCGACATTGCGACCGTGGTGCAGGCGCAAAAAGCCGGTAAAGGGCTGGTGGTTGAAGCCTGGGACCGCAGCAACAAGCAGAAGCTGAGCGAAGGCTCCCTGCTCAGCCTGGATAATCAGATCGACACCACCACCGGCACCATCAAGCTGAAGGCGCGCTTTAACAACCAGGACGATGCCCTCTTCCCGAACCAGTTCGTCAACGCGCGCATGCTGGTCGCCACCGAAGAGAACGCGGTGGTGATCCCAACGGCTGCCCTGCAGATGGGTAACGAAGGTAACTTCGTCTGGGTACTTAACAGCGACAATAAGGTCAGCAAGCACCTGGTGAAAACCGGTATCCAGGACAGCCAGACGGTGGTCATCGCCGCAGGCCTTTCCGCAGGCGACCGCGTGGTCACCGACGGCATTGACCGTCTGACCGAAGGGGCTAAAGTGGAAGTGGTTGAACCTGCGAAACAGGGAGAGAAATCCTGATGCAGGTTATGCCCCCAGGCTCTACAGGCGGGCCGTCACGCCTGTTTATCCTCCGTCCTGTCGCCACCACGCTGCTGATGGTGGCGATCCTGCTCGCCGGGATTATCGGCTATCGCTTCCTGCCCGTGTCGGCGCTACCGGAGGTGGATTACCCAACGATTCAGGTTGTCACTCTCTATCCCGGAGCCAGCCCGGACGTGGTGACGTCCGCCATTACCGCCCCGCTGGAGCGCCAGTTTGGGCAGATGTCTGGGCTAAAACAGATGTCCTCCCAGAGTTCCGGCGGGGCATCCGTCGTGACGCTGCAGTTCCAGCTGACGCTGTCGCTGGACGTCGCCGAGCAGGAGGTACAGGCCGCCATCAACGCCGCCACCAACCTGCTGCCTTCGGACCTGCCTAACCCGCCGGTCTACAGCAAGGTGAACCCGGCCGATCCGCCGATCATGACGCTTGCCGTCACCTCCTCCGCCATGCCGATGACCCAGGTAGAGGATATGGTCGAAACGCGCGTGGCGCAGAAAATTTCACAGGTCTCCGGCGTCGGCCTCGTCACGCTGGCGGGCGGCCAGCGCCCCGCCGTGCGCGTGAAGCTGAACGCGCAGGCGATTGCCGCGCTGGGCCTGACCAGCGAAACCATCCGCACCGCCATCAGCAGCGCCAACGTTAACTCGGCAAAAGGCTCGCTGGACGGCCCTACCCGCGCCGTGACGCTCTCTGCCAACGATCAGATGCAGTCCGCCGATGAATACCGTCAGCTGATTATTGCTTACCAGAACGGCGCTCCGGTGCGTCTGGGCGACGTGGCGACCGTGGAGCAAGGTGCCGAAAACAGCTGGCTCGGCGCCTGGGCCAACAGGCAGCAGGCGATCGTGATGAACGTGCAGCGCCAGCCGGGCGCCAACATCATCGAAACCGCCGACAGCATCCGCACCATGCTGCCGCAGCTGATCGAAAGCCTGCCGAAATCGGTCAGCGTGAAGGTGCTTTCCGACCGTACCACCAACATTCGCGCGTCGGTCACCGACACCCAGTTTGAGCTGATGCTGGCGATTGCGCTGGTCGTCATGATCATCTATCTGTTCCTGCGTAACGTTCCGGCAACCATTATTCCCGCCGTCGCCGTGCCGCTCTCGCTGGTCGGGACCTTTGCGGTGATGGTGTTCCTCGATTTTTCGATTAACAACCTGACGCTGATGGCGCTCACCATCGCCACCGGGTTCGTGGTGGATGACGCCATCGTCGTTATCGAGAACATTTCGCGCTATATCGAGAAAGGCGAAAAGCCGCTGGCGGCCGCGCTGAAGGGCGCGGGCGAAATCGGCTTTACCATTATCTCGCTGACCTTCTCGCTGATTGCGGTGCTGATCCCGCTGCTGTTTATGGGCGATATCGTCGGGCGTCTGTTCCGCGAGTTTGCCGTGACGCTGGCGGTCGCCATTTTGATCTCCGCCGTGGTGTCGCTGACCCTGACGCCGATGATGTGCGCCCGCATGCTGAGCCACGAGTCCCTGCGCAAGCAAAACCGCTTCTCGCGCGCCTCCGAGCGGATGTTCGAGCAGATTATTGCCGCCTACGGCCGCGTGCTGGCGAAAGTTCTGAACCATCCGTGGGCCACGCTCGGCGTGGCGCTGGGAACCCTGGCGCTCAGCGTGATGCTGTGGATTTTCATTCCGAAAGGCTTCTTCCCGATTCAGGACAACGGCATTATTCAGGGCACGCTGCAGGCTCCGCAGTCGGTCTCCTTCGCCAGTATGGCCCAGCGCCAGCAGCAGGTGTCTGAAATCATCATGAAGGATCCGGCGGTCGAGAGCCTGACCTCCTACGTGGGCGTCGACGGCACCAACCCGTCGCTCAACAGCGCGCGTCTGCAGATCAACCTCAAGCCGCTGGATGAACGCGACGATCGCGTCAACGCCGTCATTGAGCGTCTGCAAAACGCCGTCGCGCGCGTGCCGGGCGTTGAGCTTTACCTGCAGCCGATTCAGGATTTGACCATTGATACCCAGGTCAGCCGCACGCAGTACCAGTTCACGCTGCAGGCCACCTCGCTGGACGCGCTCAGCACCTGGGTGCCGCAGCTGGTGAATAAGCTTAACACCCTGCCGCAGCTCGCCGACGTCAGCAGCGACTGGCAGGACAAAGGGCTGGCGGCATACGTGAACGTCAACCGCGATACCGCCAGCCGCCTGGGCATTACCATGTCGGATGTGGACAACGCCCTGTACAACGCCTTCGGTCAGCGCCTGATCTCCACCATCTACACCCAGGCGAACCAGTATCGCGTGGTGCTGGAGCACAACACTGAGAACACGCCGGGACTGGCGGGGCTGGACTCGGTGCGCCTGACCAGCAAAGACGGCGGCATTGTGCCGCTGAGCGCTATCGCCACGGTGGAAGAACGCTATACCCCGCTGTCGATTAACCATCTGGATCAGTTCCCGTCCACCACCATCTCCTTCAACGTGCCGGACAATTATTCTCTCGGCGAAGCGGTGGAGGCCATTCAGGCTGCTGAAAAAGAGCTCAGCTTCCCGTCCGATATTCAGACCCAGTTCCAGGGCAGCACGCTGGCGTTTCAGGCCGCGCTGGGTAACACCATCTGGCTTATCGTCGCGGCGGTCGTGGCGATGTACATCGTGCTCGGCGTGCTGTACGAAAGCTTTATCCACCCGATCACCATCCTCTCTACCCTGCCGACGGCGGGCGTGGGGGCGCTGCTGGCACTGATGCTGGCGGGCAGCGAGCTGGACGTCATTGCCATCATCGGCATTATCCTGCTTATCGGGATCGTGAAGAAAAACGCCATCATGATGATCGACTTCGCCCTGGCCGCCGAGCGCGAGCAGGGCATGTCGCCGCGCGACGCCATCTTCCAGGCCTGTCTGCTGCGTTTTCGTCCAATCCTGATGACGACGCTGGCCGCCCTGCTGGGCGCGCTGCCGCTGATGCTCAGCACCGGCGTTGGCGCGGAGCTGCGCCGTCCGCTGGGTATCGGCATGGTCGGCGGTCTGCTGGTAAGCCAGGTGCTCACGCTCTTCACTACGCCGGTTATCTACCTGCTGTTTGACCGCCTGGCGCTGTGGACCAAAAGCCGCTTCCCGAAACGTGAAGAGGAGGCATAAGTGAAGTTTTTCGCCCTCTTCATTTATCGCCCGGTGGCGACGATTTTAATCTCGCTCGCCATTACCCTCTGCGGCGTGCTGGGCTTCCGGCTGCTGCCGGTAGCGCCTCTGCCGCAGGTGGATTTCCCGGTGATCATGGTCAGCGCCTCGCTGCCGGGCGCGTCACCGGAGACCATGGCCTCGTCGGTTGCCACGCCGCTGGAGCGCTCGCTCGGGCGGATTGCGGGGGTCAACGAGATGACCTCCAGCAGCTCGCTGGGCAGCACGCGCATCATTCTGGAGTTCAGCTTCGACCGGGATATTAACGGTGCGGCGCGCGACGTGCAGGCGGCCATCAACGCCGCACAAAGCCTGCTGCCGAGCGGGATGCCGAGCCGCCCAACCTACCGCAAGGCCAACCCGTCCGATGCGCCGATCATGATCCTGACGCTGACCTCCGATACGTACTCGCAGGGGCAGCTTTACGACTTTGCGTCTACCCAGCTGGCGCAGACCATCTCACAAATTAACGGCGTCGGTGACGTGAGCGTCGGCGGGAGCTCCCTGCCCGCCGTGCGCGTAGGCCTAAACCCGCAGGCGCTGTTCAACCAGGGCGTGTCGCTGGATGACGTGCGCTCCGCCATCAGCACGGCCAACGTCCGCAAGCCGCAAGGGGCGATTGAGGACGGCAGCCACCGCTGGCAGATCCACACCAACGACGAGCTGAAGACCGCCGCGGAATATCAGCCGCTCATTATTCACTACAACAACGGCGCGGCGGTGCGCTTGAGCGACGTCGCCAGCGTCACCGACTCGGTGCAGGACGTGCGCAACGCCGGGATGACCAACGCGAAACCGGCCATTCTGCTGATGATCCGCAAGCTGCCGGAAGCGAACATTATTGAGACGGTGAACAGCATTCGCGCCCGTCTTCCGGACCTGCAGGAGACCATCCCGGCAGCAATCGATCTGCAAATTGCCCAGGATCGCTCCCCGACCATTCGCGCCTCGCTTGAAGAGGTGGAGCAAACGCTGATTATCTCCGTCGCGCTGGTGATCCTGGTGGTCTTCCTGTTCCTGCGATCCGGTCGCGCGACGCTTATCCCGGCGGTGGCCGTGCCGGTCTCGCTGATCGGTACCTTTGCCGCCATGTACCTGTGCGGGTTTAGCCTCAACAACCTGTCGCTGATGGCCCTGACGATAGCGACGGGCTTCGTGGTGGATGACGCCATCGTGGTGCTGGAAAACATTTCCCGCCACCTGGAAGCGGGCGTGAAGCCGCTGCAGGCCGCGCTGCAGGGCACGCGCGAGGTGGGCTTTACGGTGCTCTCCATGAGCCTGTCGCTGGTGGCGGTATTCCTGCCGCTGCTGCTGATGGGCGGGCTGCCGGGCCGGCTGCTGCGCGAGTTCGCCGTCACCCTCTCCGTCGCCATCGGGATTTCGCTGGTTATCTCCCTTACGCTGACGCCAATGATGTGCGGCTGGATGCTCAAGCGCAGCAAGCCCCATTCGCAGCCGCGCCGCAAAGGCTTTGGTCGCCTCCTGATGGCGATGCAGGAAGGCTACGGCAAATCGCTGAAGTGGGTGCTGAACCATACCCGGCTGGTCGGCCTGGTGCTTATCGCCACCATTGGGCTGAACGTCTGGATGTACATCACCATCCCGAAAACCTTCTTCCCGGAGCAGGACACCGGCGTGCTGATGGGGGGGATTCAGGCGGACCAGAGCATTTCGTTCCAGGCGATGCGCGGCAAGCTGCAGGACTTTATGAAGATCATTCGGGAAGACAAAGCCGTGGATAACGTCACCGGCTTTACCGGCGGGTCACGCGTTAACAGCGGGATGATGTTTATTACCCTGAAACCGCGCGGCGAGCGCAACGAAACCGCCCAGCAGGTGATTGACCGCCTGCGGGTGAAGCTCGCCAAAGAGCCGGGGGCAAACCTGTTTTTGATGGCCGTTCAGGATATCCGCGTCGGCGGCCGTCAGGCGAACGCCAGCTATCAGTACACGTTGCTCTCGGACGATTTAGCCGCCCTGCGCGAGTGGGAGCCGAAGATCCGCAAGGCGCTGGCCGCCCTGCCGGAGCTGGCGGACGTCAACTCCGATCAGCAGGACAACGGCGCCGAGATGGCCCTGACCTACGACCGCGAAACCATGTCGCGTCTGGGCATTAACGTTGAAGCCGCCAACAGCCTGCTGAACAACGCCTTCGGCCAGCGCGAGATCTCCACCATCTACCAGCCGATGAACCAGTATAAGGTGGTGATGGAGGTTGACCCGCGCTACACCCAGGACATCAGCGCCCTGGACAAAATGTTTGTGATTAACAACGACGGCAAGGCGATTCCGCTCTCCTACTTTGCCAGCTGGCAGCCTGCCAACGCGCCGCTGTCGGTGAACCATCAGGGGCTGTCGGCGGCGTCGACCATCTCCTTTAACCTGCCCGCCGGTTCGTCGCTTTCAGAAGCCAGCGACGCAATCAACCGCGCGATGACGCAGCTTGGCGTGCCGTCCACCGTGCGCGGCAGCTTTGCCGGCACCGCGCAGGTGTTCCAGGAGACGATGAACTCGCAGGTGATTTTGATTCTGGCCGCCATCGCCACGGTCTATATTGTGCTGGGCGTGCTGTACGAGAGCTACGTTCACCCGCTGACCATTCTCTCGACGCTGCCGTCGGCGGGCGTGGGGGCGCTGCTGGCGCTGGAGCTGTTCGGCGCGCCGTTCAGCCTGATCGCGCTCATCGGGATCATGCTGTTGATCGGCATCGTGAAGAAAAACGCGATCATGATGGTGGATTTCGCCCTGGACGCCCAGCGCAACGGCAATCTGTCGCCGGAAGAGGCCATCTTCCAGGCCTGCCTGCTGCGTTTTCGTCCGATCATGATGACCACCCTGGCGGCGCTGTTTGGCGCACTGCCGCTGGTTATCTCGGGCGGAGACGGCTCAGAGCTGCGCCAGCCGCTGGGGATCACCATTGTCGGCGGCCTGGTCATGAGCCAGCTGCTGACGCTGTACACCACGCCGGTGGTCTATCTGTTCTTCGACCGCCTGCGGCTGCGCTTTTCGCGTAAAAACAGAACCACGGTGACCGGGTAAATGACTGAGCTTCCCAGCAGCGTTCGCTGGCAATTATGGATAGTCGCTTTCGGCTTCTTTATGCAGTCGCTGGATACGACCATCGTCAACACCGCCCTCCCCTCCATGGCGAAAAGCCTGGGAGAGAGCCCGCTGCATATGCATATGGTGATTGTCTCCTACGTGCTGACGGTGGCCGTCATGCTGCCAGCCAGCGGCTGGCTGGCGGACAAAGTGGGCGTGCGCAATATCTTCTTTACCGCCATCGTGCTGTTTACCACCGGCTCGCTGTTTTGCGCCCAGGCCAGCACCCTCGACCAGCTGGTGATGGCGCGCGTGCTGCAGGGCGTCGGCGGGGCGATGATGGTGCCCGTCGGGCGGCTAACGGTTATGAAGATCGTGCCGCGCGAGCAGTACATGGCGGCGATGACCTTTGTGACGTTGCCCGGTCAGGTGGGGCCGCTGCTGGGCCCGGCGCTCGGCGGCATTCTGGTGGAGTACGCCTCCTGGCACTGGATCTTCTTAATCAACCTCCCGGTTGGCATCATCGGCGCCATCGCCACCATGACGCTGATGCCGAACTACAAAATGCAGACGCGGCGCTTTGATTTCTTCGGCTTTATCATGCTGGCGGCGGGCATGGCCACGCTGACCCTGGCGCTCGACGGGCAAAAGGGGCTCGGCATTTCGCCCCTGACGCTGGGGATGCTGGTCGTTATCGGCATCACCGCCATTCTGTGGTATCTGCGGCATGCCAGAGGTAACGATAAGGCGCTGTTCAGCCTGAGCTTGTTTAAAAACCCCACCTATCGCCTTGGCCTGTTTGGCAGCTTCGCCGGGCGCGTCGGCAGCGGCATGCTGCCGTTTATGACGCCCGTTTTCCTGCAAATCGGAATGGGATTTTCGCCGTTCCACGCGGGCCTGATGATGATCCCGATGGTGCTCGGCAGCATGGGAATGAAGCGCATCGTGGTGCAGGTGGTGAACCGCTTTGGCTACCGTCACGTGCTGGTAACCGCCACGCTGGGGCTGGCGCTGGTCAGCCTGCTGTTTATGGCCGTGGCGCTGATGGGCTGGTACTACGTTCTGCCGCTGGTGCTGTTCTGCCAGGGGATCGTCAACTCCATGCGCTTCTCGTCGATGAATACCCTGACGCTGAAGGACCTGCCGGACGATCTGGCGAGCAGCGGCAACAGCCTGCTGTCGATGATCATGCAACTCTCAATGAGCGTCGGGGTCACAATCGCCGGATTACTGCTCGGCATGTACGGCCAGCACCACCTCAGCGTCGACACGCCGGTGGCGCATCAGGTCTTTTTGTATACCTATTTAAGCATGGCGGTCATCATCGCCCTGCCCGCTTTCATCTTCGCCAGAGTGCCGGATGATACCAGCAAGAACGTCGTGATTAGGCGCGGCAAAAGGAGTGGCTCATGAAATTCTGGCGTCCGGGCATTACCGGCAAGCTCTTCGTGGCGATATTTGCCACCTGTATCGTCCTGCTGATCACCATGCACTGGGCGGTGCGGATCAGCTTTGAGCGCGGTTTTATTGATTACATCAAACATGGCAATGAACAGCGTTTACAGGGCTTAAGCGATGCGCTGAGTGAACAGTACGCCCAGCACGGCAACTGGCGTTTTCTGCGCAATAACGACCGCTTTATTTTCCAGATCCTGCGCTCGCTGGAGCACGATACCGGTGACGATCGCCCGGGGCCGGGCATGCCGCCGCACGGCTGGCGCACCCAGTTCTGGGTGATTGACCAGGACATGCGCACGCTGGTGGGTCCGCGTGCGCCGATCCCGCCGGACGGCACCCGTCGTGCGATTAAAGTCAACAATGCGACGGTCGGCTGGGTTATCGCCTCTCCGGTGGAGCGCCTGACGCGCAATACCGACATCAACTTTGACCGCCAGCAGCGCCGGACAAGCTGGCTGATTGTCGCCCTCTCCACCCTGCTCGCCGCGCTCGCCACCTTCCCGCTGGCGCGCGGTCTGCTCGCCCCGGTGAAAAGACTGGTGGAAGGCACGCACAAGCTGGCCGCCGGGGATTTTACCACCCGCGTCGATACCCGCAGCCAGGACGAACTGGGCAAGCTGGCGCAGGATTTTAACCAGCTCGCCAGCACGCTGGAGAAGAACCAGCAGATGCGCCGCGACTTTATGGCCGATATTTCTCACGAGCTGCGCACCCCTCTGGCGGTGCTGCGCGGCGAGCTGGAGGCCATCCAGGACGGCGTGCGCCAGTTTACGCCTGAATCGGTGGCCTCTCTGCAGGCGGAGGTGGGCACGCTCACCAAGCTGGTGGACGATCTCCACCAGCTCTCCATGTCCGACGAAGGCGCGCTGGCCTACCAGAAAGCGCCGGTGGACGTGATTAACATTCTGGAAGTGATCAGCGGCGCCTTCCGCGAGCGGTTTGCCAGCCGCAACCTGAAAATCGATCTCTCCCTGCCGGACAGCGCGGTGGTATTCGGCGACAAAGACCGGCTGATGCAGCTGTTCAATAACCTGCTGGAAAACAGCCTGCGCTACACCGACAGCGGCGGCGGGCTGCATATCTCCGGCAGGCAGGAAAACGGGCGCTTTGCCCTCACCTTCGCGGACTCAGCCCCCGGCGTGCAGGACGCGCAGCTGGAAAAACTGTTTGAACGTTTCTACCGTACCGAAGGCTCCCGTAACCGCGCCAGCGGCGGTTCCGGACTGGGGCTGGCGATTTGCGTTAACATCGTCGAGGCGCATAATGGCACGATCCGCGCCGCCCATTCGCCTTTTGGCGGGGTTAGCATTACAGTAGAGTTACCTCTGGAACGGGATTTATCGAGAGAAGTATGACCGAGTTACCAATTGACGAAAACACGCCGCGCATTTTGATTGTGGAAGACGAGCCCAAGCTTGGGCAGCTGCTGATCGACTATTTACGCGCGGCCAGCTACGCCCCGTCGCTGATCAGCCACGGCGACCAGGTGCTGCCATACGTGCGTCAGACCCCGCCGGATCTGATCCTGCTGGATTTAATGCTGCCGGGCGTTGACGGACTGACCCTGTGCCGGGAAATTCGTCGCTTCTCCGACGTGCCGATCGTCATGGTCACCGCCAAAATTGAAGAGATTGACCGCCTGCTGGGGCTCGAAATTGGCGCGGACGATTACATCTGCAAGCCCTACAGCCCGCGTGAAGTGGTCGCCCGCGTGAAAACCATTCTGCGCCGCTGCAGGCCGCAGCGCGAGCTTCAGGTGCTCGATGCCGAAAGCCCGCTGATTGTCGACGAAAGCCGCTTCCAGGCGAGCTGGCGCAGCAAGCTGCTGGACCTGACGCCTGCGGAGTTCCGCCTGCTGAAAACCCTCTCCCACGAGCCGGGAAAAGTGTTCTCCCGCGAACAGCTGCTGAACCACCTGTATGACGATTACCGCGTCGTGACCGACCGCACCATCGACAGCCACATCAAAAACCTGCGCCGCAAGCTGGAGGCGCTGGACACCGAGCAGTCGTTTATCCGCGCGGTGTACGGCGTGGGGTATCGCTGGGAAGCGGATGCGTGCAGGATAATGTGATTAACGATGATTTACAGCTATGTATAGTACAGTCACATATTTTTAAACAATACAGAAAAGAAGTCTGGTTCTATTTTTTTCTTTAAGGAAATATCATGGCAGATAATCTTTTGGAAATGATCGTCTTTGGCCGACCAGCCACGGTTAACAGGAAAGGCCCTAAATCTTTGAAGGCAATCTGGCAATCGAAAGTTTTTAATTCTGCAAGCGCAGAATATACTGGCATGCAGGTTAAGTATAAGACAACTTTTAAAATATTTTATTTCCCACATAACAACTCTTATTCAGACGTAGACAATGGACTTAAATTTACCATTGATGCCCTGGCTCCGGTAGTCATGGAGAATGACAGGCAAATAACGCGCATTATTGCTGAGCGATTCGTGAAGGAGCCTGGGAAATCCCTTGTCGTTCCATTATCCCTAGCTCCCTCAATTGCTAAAATATTAGAAATAAGAGAAAACAACTCACCTGCAGAATATATGACCTTAATTAAACTTGAAAAATATAAATGCAATGGAGGCAAGCTATGGTAAACTACTATGATTATTACCATTACCAGGTTGAATTAATTAAAACAGAATATACTTTAAAAGAGTATATTGTTTATGAAGACTTACCAAGAACACCTTCATATAAAAATTTTCTATTTGATTTAGTTGCAATTAGCAAAGACAAAAAAGAAATTATAATCATAGAAATAGTAAATAAGCGTCACGGTGACCATTACCATAAGCGTATAAGAATGATGGAAGAATTAACCACCCATCCTTTTTTACATCACTATTTTAATGTTGATAAAGATGCTCAAATATTGGTTGACTTTAGATATATTGATAATCGAGAGAGTGAGCAATCGGAAATAAATGCTAAGATCCAAGAGAAATTTTCTGAGGATAATATAGCTATTATTCTTTCCGAAAGAATACCACCACTTTATCTTAATAATGAAAGCACTGCAACCAATTCATTTATTAGAGACTGGATTTATATAGCAAGAATGATTCGTTCCATGATCTCTTTTCACAGAACACAAAACAATCATCATCGAAACAAGAATTCAACCCTTGATTATCTTAACCTGATACTTTACGAATTTGAAATACATCCTCTGGAACAAATTAATGCAGAAGTGAGAGACCTTTACACACTATATTCAATTGTGCTAAGTGTTATCGAAGGAAATAAAGTATCAGAACTTGAAGCCAGAGAAATGAGATGGCATCTAAAATACCTACAGCAGCAACTCAAAATAAAAATTACATCAGAAAAAAATAAATAACAATGCAAATTTAGCCGTAATTAACTTTACGGCTAAAATAAATAATAATTCAATCTTTACCTCCCTGCCCCGCAGCGCTACAATGCCCGCCCTTAAAGTGGGGGATCTCCCCTTACCGCTGCACCTGGTGCACGCGGATCTGACCTGTCATCAGAACGAGAACAAACATGTTTAAACCGGAACTCCTTTCCCCGGCGGGAACGCTGCAAAATATGCGTTACGCTTTCGCCTATGGTGCCGACGCCGTTTATGCGGGCCAGCCGCGCTACTCGCTGCGCGTGCGCAACAACGAATTCAACCACGAGAACCTGCAGCTCGGCATCAACGAAGCGCATGCCCTGGGCAAAAAATTCTACGTGGTCGTGAACATCGCGCCGCACAACGCCAAGCTGAAAACGTTCATCCGTGACCTGAAGCCGGTGGTGGATATGGGGCCGGACGCGCTGATCATGTCGGACCCGGGTTTAATCATGCTGGTTCGGGAGAACTTCCCGGAGATGGATATTCACCTCTCCGTACAGGCTAACGCCGTCAACTGGGCAACGGTGAAATTCTGGAAGCAGATGGGGCTGACCCGCGTCATCCTGTCCCGCGAGCTTTCGCTGGAAGAGATCGAAGAGATCCGCACCCAGGTGCCGGATATGGAAATCGAAATCTTCGTTCACGGCGCGCTGTGCATGGCCTACTCCGGCCGCTGCCTGCTCTCCGGCTATATCAACAAGCGCGACCCGAATCAGGGCACCTGCACCAACGCCTGCCGCTGGGAATATAACGTCCAGGAAGGCAAAGAGGATGACGTCGGTAATATCGTGCACAAGCACGAGCCTATTCCGGTAACCAACGTTGAGCCGACGCTGGGCATCGGCGCGCCAACCGACAGCGTGTTTATGATTGAAGAAGCCAAACGTCCGGGCGAGTACATGACCGCCTTTGAAGACGAGCACGGCACCTACATCATGAACTCGAAAGATCTGCGCGCCATCGCCCACGTCGAGCGTCTGACGCAGATGGGCGTGCACTCCCTGAAGATCGAAGGCCGCACCAAATCCTATTACTACTGCGCGCGTACCGCACAGGTGTACCGCAAAGCCATCGACGATGCGGCGGCCGGTAAACCGTTCGATACCAGCCTGCTGGAAACCCTGGAAGGCCTGGCGCACCGCGGCTATACCGAGGGCTTCCTGCGTCGTCATACTCACGATGACTACCAGAACTACGAGCACGGCTACTCCGTTTCCGAGCGCCAGCAGTTTGTCGGTGACTTTACCGGCGAGCGCAAAGGCGCGCTGGCGGCCGTCGCGGTGAAAAACAAATTCACCAAAGGCGACAGCCTGGAGCTTATGACCCCGCAGGGCAACATGAACTTTACGCTGGAGCATCTGGAAAACGGCAAAGGCGAGGCGATTGACGTGGCGCCGGGCGACGGGCATACCGTATGGCTGCCGGTTCCGGAAGAGGTGGAGCTGAAGTTTGCGCTGCTGATGCGTAACTTCAACGGTGAAAGCACCCGAAACCCACACGGCAAATAGTTAATCAGGGAAATTTTTTCGCGCTGGGATAATTCTTAGAATCGGATCACATACCGCTTCGTTCAATACGGGTATTATCCCCCCGCTGAAAAACATAACCCATAAATGCTAGCTGTACCAGGAACCACCTCCTTAGCCTGCGTAATCTCCCTTACGCGGGCTTATTTTTTGCCTTCTCTCTCCTCAACCCAGGCAATAAGCTCGTCGATTTGCCCCTCAGAGAATACGGCTATCCCATGCTCTGCGAACAACGATGCAGCCACACCCCTCCCCGCTTTATGGATCCCGCGAAAAGATCCGTCATAAATAAACTGACTGCCGCACGTGGGGCTGCCATCGGTTAATAGCGCTGCGCTACACCCCGACTCCTGAGCAGCGCGTAGCGCGAGCCAGGCTGCAAGCTGATACTGCTCAGTCACATCCTGCCCTGTATTTTCAGTAATTCTGGCTTGCCCGTGCATTACGTCTTTGCCATCAGCGGACATAATCTCTGCCGGAGGACGAGGTACAGGCATCCCGGCCGCAAGTTCAGGGCAGTGGATAACCAGACGTTGTTCCTGCTGCCAGCGAGCGAGCAGCTCGTTCATTCGCGCTTTTTCACTTCCGTTATAACGAACCTTAAAGCCCATAAGGCACGCGCTTACCAAAATTTTATTCATCATCACTTTCCTGTGATTACGTTACTATCATCGCTGGAGTGTAACGCGCTTTCGGGCATATTTTGTTCCTTTCATCCTGTTCTTACCCGCTTTTTTCCTCTCTGCTATACACTCTTACTAACGCTAAAAAAGGGAGCAGCGCGGATGGCAACCTATCCAGACAGTTTATTGATTCTCAATGGCAAAAGCGCGGGCAACGATCTGTTGCGTCAGGCAATTCAGGGTTTGCGCGATGACGGCGCGCGCATTCACGTCAGGGTGACGTGGGAAAAAGGCGACGCGGCACGCTATATCAATGAAGCCCTCGGGCTTGGCGTCAGCACCATCATTTCCGGCGGCGGCGATGGCACCATCAATGAGATTGCGTCAGCGCTTATCGACCTGCCCCCGGCAAACCGGCCGGTGATGGGTATTTTACCGCTCGGCACCGCCAATGATTTTGCCACCAGCGCCGGGATCCCGGAAGAGCTGGAGAAAGCGCTCCAGCTGGCGATCCTCGGCAAGGCCACCGCTGTGGATATTGCGCAGGTGAATGATAAAACCTGCTTTATCAATATGGCGACGGGCGGGTTTGGCACGCGCATCACCAGCGAAACGCCGGAAAAGCTGAAGGCGGCGCTGGGCGGCGTGTCGTACCTGATCCACGGCCTGATGCGCATGGACACCCTCAAGCCTGACCGCTGCGAAATTCGCGGCGAGGATTTTCAGTGGCAGGGTGATGCGCTGGTGATTGGGATTGGCAACGGGCGTCAGGCGGGCGGCGGACAGCAGCTCTGCCCGGAGGCGCTGATTAATGACGGTCAGCTCCAGCTGCGTATTTTCACGGGCGACGGCCTGCTGCCCGCGCTGTTTACCACGCTGACGCAGCCGGAAGAGAGTCCAAATATCATCGCCGGGAAATCGGCGTGGTTTGAAGTGAATGCGCCGCACGGGATGACCTTTAACCTCGACGGAGAGCCGCTGAGCGGAACGCAGTTCCGCATTGAGGTGTTGCCCGGCGCGCTGCAGTGCCGGCTACCGCCGGACTGCGTGCTTTTGCGCTGATGTATCACACGGTGAGCAATGATGCCCTCACCCAACCCTCTCCCACCGGGGAGAGGGAGATGGAGCCGTCAGGCAATCGTGACTTTGCTGTCCAGATAGACGTCCTGAACCGCATTGATCAGCTTCACGCCGTCGGCCATCGATTTCTTAAACGCCTTGCGGCCAAGGATCAGCCCCATACCGCCCGCGCGTTTGTTGATCACCGCCGTACGCACCGCGTCTGACAGGTCGGTATCACCGCCCGCCGCGCCGCCGGAGTTGATCAGCCCCGCACGGCCCATGTAGCAGTTCGCCAGCTGGTAACGCACCAGGTCGATCGGGTTATCGCTGGTCAGCTTGCTGTAAACGCGGTCGTCGGTGTAGCCAAAGTTCACCGCTTTGTAGCCGCCGTTATTCTCGGCCATTTTCTGCTTCACGATATCCGCGCCGATGGTTGCCGCCAGGTGGTTCGCCTGCCCGGTCAGGTCGGCCGACACGTGGTAATCCACGCCGTCTTTCTTGAACGCGTTGTTGCGCAGATATGCCCACAGTACGGTGACCATGCCCAGCTCGTGCGCGCGCTCAAACGCCGCGGAGATCTCTTCAATCTGACGACGGGACTGTTCAGAGCCGAAGTAAATCGTCGCCCCTACCGCCACCGCGCCCATGTTAAACGCCTGCTCGACGCTGGCGTAGAGGGTCTGGTCATATTCGGTTGGATAGCTAAGGGTTTCGTTGTGGTTCAGCTTCACAAGGAACGGAATGCGGTGGGCATAGCGGCGCGAAACCGAGGCCAGCACGCCGTAGGTAGAGGCCACGCAGTTACAGCCCGCTTCAATCGCCAGCTCAACAATGTTCTTCGGATCGAAATAGAGCGGGTTCGCCGCAAAAGAGGCGCCCGCAGAGTGCTCTACGCCCTGGTCCACCGGCAGAATAGAGAGATACCCGGTGCCGCCGAGCCGCCCGGTGTTGTAAAGCGTCTGCATATTTCGCAGGACCGCAGGCGGACGGTTGTTATCGATCATCACGCGGTCAACGTAGTCGTGACCAGGCAGATACAGCTGGTCGGCTGGAATGGTCATACAACGATGCTGTAAAAGGCTGTCGGCGTCTTTGCCAAGCAACTGCGCAATATCAGTCATGTGATACTCCCGTAAGTCCGACGTCGTGTCGGTGTGTGTTTATCCAGTCCCATCTTTTATGGGCAGACTAAGCCTGGTACCGACTTAACAGATTTTCCACTCTTTGCTTTTTTTTTCAGCACAATCTGCTGGCTCGATTCGTGTACAACAAAACTGTTACATTGATCAAACAATCGCCACAAAGGTATTTAAAAGGTATTATTGAGTGGTATGTTAAAGGCGTACCCTCTCTGACATGCAGGATTAAAAAATGAAAACGAAAGTCCAACTGTCATTCATGATGTTTGTTGAATGGTTTATCTGGGGCGCGTGGTTTGTGCCGCTGTGGCTGTGGCTGAGCAAAAGCGGTTTTACCGCCGGGGAAATCGGCTGGTCTTACGCCTGTACCGCTATTGCCGCGATCCTCTCCCCGATTCTGGTCGGCTCGCTGACGGACCGCTTCTTCGCCGCGCAGAAAGTGCTGTCAGTGCTGATGTTCGCCGGAGCCATTCTGATGTACTTCGCCGCGCAGCAAACCCAGTTCAGCACCTTCTTCCCGCTGCTGCTGGTTTACTCCCTGACCTATATGCCGACCATCGCGCTGACCAACAGTATCGCCTTTGCCAACGTGGACGACGTTGAGGCCGATTTCCCGCGCATCCGCGTGATGGGTACCATCGGCTGGATCGCCTCCGGGCTGGCGTGCGGATTCCTGCCGCAGATGCTGGGCTACAGCGATATTTCCGATACCAATATCCCGCTGCTGATGACGGCAGCCAGCTCCGCCCTGCTCGGCGTATTTGCCCTGTTCCTGCCGAATACGCCGCCGAAAAGTACCGGCAAGCTGGATTTCAAAGTGATGCTCGGGCTGGACGCGTTAATCCTGCTGCGCGACAGAAACTTCCTGGTATTCTTCTTCTGCTCGTTCCTGTTCGCCATGCCGCTGGCCTTCTATTACATCTTCGCCAACGGCTATCTCACCGAAGTGGGGATGAAAAACGCCACCGGCTGGATGACGCTCGGCCAGTTCTCCGAAATCTTCTTTATGCTCGCCCTGCCGTTCTTTACCAAACGCTTTGGTATTAAGAAGGTCTTACTGCTGGGCCTGATTACCGCCGCCATCCGCTACGGGTTCTTTGTTTACGGCGGAGCGGAACAGTACTTTACCTACGCCCTGCTGTTCCTCGGCATTCTGCTGCACGGCGTGAGCTACGACTTCTATTACGTCACCGCGTACATCTACGTGGACAAAAAAGCGCCGGTGCACATGCGCACCGCCGCGCAGGGCCTGATTACGCTGTGCTGTCAGGGCTTTGGTAGCCTGCTGGGTTACCGCCTGGGCGGCGTGATGATGGAAAAAATGTTCGCATACAAAGAGCCGGTGAATGGGCTGACCTTCAACTGGGCCGGAATGTGGACGTTTGGTGCAATCATGATTGCCGTGATTGCCGTGCTGTTTATGCTGTTTTTCCGCGAATCGGATAAAGAGATCGCCGCCATTGCGGTGGTTGATGGCGATGCCGCGCTGACACAAGGGGAAGTTAAATGAAACAAGAACGTGTTCTCGGTGCCCTTTACGGGCAGGCGTTAGGGGATGCGATGGGCATGCCGTCGGAGCTGTGGCCGAGAAAGCGCGTCAAGGCGCACTTCGGCTGGATCGACCGCTTCTTACCCGGCCCGGCAGAGAATAATGCGGCCTGCTATTTCAAACAGGCAGAGTTCACCGACGATACCTCAATGGCGCTGTGCCTGGCGGACGCGCTCATCGAGTGCGACGGGGAGATTAACGCGGACGTTATCGGCAAGCATATTCTGCGCTGGGCGCTCGATTTTGACGCGTTTAATAAGAACGTGCTCGGCCCGACCTCCAAAATCGCGCTTAACGCGATTCGCGACGGCAAGCCGGTTAGCCAACTGGACAACAACGGCGTAACCAATGGGGCGGCGATGCGCGCCTCCCCGCTGGGCTGCCTGCTCCCGGCCACGCGTCTGGAACACTTTGTTGAGCAGGTGGCACTGGCCTCCAGCCCGACCCATAAATCGGACCTCGCCATTGCCGGCGCGGTGGTGATTTCCTGGGCGGTTTCCCGCGCTATCGACGGCGAAAGCTGGCAGAACATCGTCGATGCGCTGCCGGGTATCGCCCGCTATGCGCAGGAGGCGAAAACCACCACCTTCAGCGCATCGCTGGCGGCACGTATTGAGCTGGCGCTTAAGACCGTGCGGGAAGCCAACGGGGTTGAGTCCGCCAGCGAGCAGGTTTACCAGCTCGTGGGGGCCGGAACCAGCACCATTGAGTCCGTTCCGGCGGCCATTGCGATGGTCGAACTGGCGGGAACCGACCCAAACCGCTGCGCCATTTTATGCGCCAACCTGGGCGGCGATACCGACACCATTGGCGCGATGGCGACGGCCATCTGCGGCGCGCTCCACGGCGTGCAGGCGATTGACCCGGCGCTCAAAGCCGAACTCGACGCCGTAAACCGGCTCGATTTCGGCCACTATTGCGAGAAACTGCTGCACTACCGGGAGCAAAGGGAGGGCGTATGAATTCATTTGCCCAACGTCTCGACACCCTGCACGCCACGCGCCCGGTGACGGTGCTGGGCGCGGCGGTGATTGACGTCATCGCCGACGCCTACGCCCTGCCCTGGCGCGGGTGCGATATCGAACTCAAACAGCAGGGCGTGAATATTGGCGGCTGCGCGCTGAACATTGCCATCGCCCTGAAACGGCTCGGCATTGCGTCGCAAAATGCCCTGCCCGTCGGCCACGGCGTCTGGGCGGATATTATCCGCAACGCCATGGCGAAGCAGGATCTGCACAGCGCCATTGCGGCCGAAACCGGCGATAACGGCTGGTGCCTGGCGCTGGTGGAGCCAGACGGAGAGCGCACCTTCATGTCCTTTAGCGGCGTGGAGAACCAGTGGCAGCAGAGCTGGCTTGATGTGCTTAACATCCCGTCGAACAGCCTGGTCTATTTATCCGGCTATCAGCTGGCCTCACCGTGCGGCGAGCTGCTGACACGCTGGCTGGAGGGATTACAGGACGTGACGGCCTTTATCGATTTCGGCCCCCGCATCGCGGATATTCCCGACGCGCTGATGGCGCGGATTATGGCCTGCAGGCCGATCGTGTCGCTTAATCGTCAGGAAGCAGAGATCGCAGCCGAACGACTGGGCGTAGCGGCTGACAACCTGGGTGCGGAGTGGCAGCAGCGCTTCGGCGCCGCGCTGATTGTGCGTCATGATAAAGACGGTGCCGCGTGGTATGACGGCGACGATGCGGGCGTTGTTCCTGCGTTCCCGGCGACGGTTGTGGACACCATTGGCGCTGGCGACAGCCACGCGGGCGGCACGCTTGCCGGGCTGGCGGCGGGATGGTCACTGGCAGACGCCGTTCTGCTGGGGAATGCCGTGGCGTCCTGGGTGGTCAGCCACCGCGGCGGGGACTGCGCCCCGACTCGCGAGGCGCTACTCCTCGCACACAAAGACGTATAGATCGCTGCGACAGTAGCTGATGCTGTACTCAATCGGCCGGTGCTGTTGGTCAAGCGCGACCTGCTTGATCACCAGCACCGGTATTTTTTCGTCCATCTTAATGTGCGCCTGAAACTCGCTGTCCGGCATGCGGGCGCTAACCCGTGAACGGGTGCGCTGCGGGAAAATATTCTGACTGCGGAAGTAATCGTACAGCGAAATGCCAATCGCATCGGGATCGGGAATGAGGCCAACCGGCACCCAGGACTCTTCAATCGACACCGCATCGTCATCCACATAGCGAATGCGCTTGAGCAAAAAGACCTCGCTGTCCGGCGGGATCGACAGATGGTTTGCGACCTCTTCCGGACACTTCACCACCCGCTTGTTGACCCACAGCGTATTAGGCTTTTGGCCGCGCAGCACTACCTGCTGGGAAAAACCGCGCGCCTCTTTCAGCGAATATTCAAAGATATTGTTGATTTGCGTGCCATAGCCACGGGAGCGAGTGACCACGCCCTCTTCCTCCAGCGCCTGCATCGCCTTTCGCACGGTGATGCGCGACACCCCGGTTAACTGGCTCAGATCGCGCTCGCCGGGCAAAATATTCCCGTGCTCCAGCACCCCGCTGCGCACCGCGTTTTTTACCGTTTCGGCAAATTTCAGGTACAGCGGCGTGTTGTCAGGCGCGGCGATCCGTTCATTCAGTTGAGCGATTAACCGGGTATGCGCTTGTTCCATCTCTGTTTTCTCAGGCGTGGTGTTTCCAGCCAGTATACTGGGTTACCACCATGCATGAAAATGATGAACCGGCCCAATACCGTGACCCACTTCCAGAGTATCGGCTTTTGCCAGCGCCGCCGAGAGCCAGGTTTTCGCTTCGCGCACCGTATCGGCCCAGCCGTCATGCCGCGGGCGCAGCGCCGCCAGCGCGGCGGAGAGCGTGCAGCCCGTGCCGTGGGTGTTTTTGGTCTGCACGCGCGGCGCGGTAAAACGTACTTCGCCGTCGCGGGTAAAGAGCCAGTCCGGGCTTTCAGCATCATCCAGATGACCGCCCTTCATCAGAACCGCGTCGCAGCCCATCGCCAGCAGCGCGTTTCCCTGCGCTTTCATCTCGCGTTCAGTTTGCGCATGCGATGTGCCCAGCAGCGCGGCGGCTTCCGGCAGATTGGGCGTGATCAGCGCCACCTGCGGCAACAGCTTATTGCGCAGCGTCTCGACGGCGGAGGCGGAGAGCAGCGGGTCGCCGCTTTTTGCCAGCATGACGGTATCCAGCACCACGTTTTGCACCTGATAGCGTTTAAGCCGCTCGGCCACCGCCTCCACAATATCCGTCTCCGCCAGCATGCCGATCTTGGTGGTATCGATGCGCACATCGCTGAACACTGAATCCAGCTGCGCGGCAACAAAATCCGGCTCGATACGATAGACCGACTGAACGCCGCGCGTGTTTTGCGCCACCAGCGCGGTAATGACCGAGCAGCCGTACGCGCCAAGGGCCGAGAAGGTTTTGAGATCGGCCTGGATACCCGCGCCGCCGCTGGGATCGGTGCCGGCAATGGTCAGGGCGTTAATCCGCTTCATGCCTGCTCCTCCAGCGTATAGAGCGCATCCAGGAACGCGCTGGCAAAACTGCCTGGCCCACGTGACTGCGCAACGGCCACCGTTCCGGCCCGCTTCATCCATCCGCAGGCGGCAGCGACGTTATCCATCCGGTCGCCGGGCAGCGAGCAGCTCGCCGCCACAACGGCAGAAAGCGCGCATCCGGTTCCCACTACGCGCGTCATCAACGGATCGCCGCCAGTTACCGTGCGGGTGCGTTGCCCGTCGGTGATGTAATCCACTTCTCCCGTGACCACGACAATTGCATTCGTCTGACGCGCCAAAGCCTGCGCGGCAGGCACCGCGCTGGCTGCGGTATCGGTTGTATCGACACCGCGTCCGCCCGCGCTCATTCCGGCAAGGGCCAGAATCTCGGAGGCATTGCCGCGAATGGCGGCCGGTTTCAGAGCAAGGATTTGATGGCAAAAACGGGTGCGGAACGTCAGGGCACCCGCAGCAACCGGGTCCAGCGTCCAGGGCTTGCCTGCCGCCACCGCGCTTTCTATTGCCCGACGCATCGACTGGGCGCGCGGCGAGGTCAGCGTACCAACGTTAATCAGGAGCGCATCGGCGATCCCAGCAAACTGTTCAGCCTCTTCGGCCTCAATCACCATCGCGGGTGATGCGCCAAGCGCCAGCAAAACGTTGGCCGTAAAGGTCTGTACGACATCGTTGGTCATACAGTGGGTCAGCGGAGAATGGGTTCGGAAGTGGTGTAAAACGTGTAAATCAAGCAGGTCAGGCTGCATGGGTTCGCTCCTGCCTTGCGTGAAGAAGCGATGACCGGGAAGGCATCTGACTTCCCTACGCTGGCATTATCCAGATCAGGTAATACGGGTATTTCTCAGCCTTCACAAGGAAGGGCACCCCGAGTCAAAATACTTTTAAAACATTGAGTTATGAAACTCATTAACGTTATGTAGTGTAACCGCGGCCCCAGGCCAGGCGCAAGGAGTTTCGATTTATCACGCCGTTGTCACAGCGGAAATCTCCAGGCGCTCTTTCCCGTCATTTGCCAACATTTATTACGCTTTAGTTAATTCTGGTTCAGTAATTGTTAATACGTTATTGAAAAACTTTATTACGTACTTTTGCTGAGACTATTATTTTTATTTTTTATTACGTGCTCATTCCGCTTTTATAAGATAGATAAACTTCTTTCGCATGAAAGAATAAGACAGTATTAATTTATTTAACTCTATTAAACATTTGTACTTTCATCAATAGCTTAACGCTTCCCTTGATTTATCGCACAATCCATAAGTTAATGTATACATTAAATAAACCTCCTCGATACAGCACCCTGCCCTTTCATTTATTCATATCATTTATGATTTAGATCAAAATCATCAATTTGGGTTTAATCGATAGTTTATTCACGCCACTAAAAAAGGTCCGGGCATTGAATATTCTGTTTTGACATACGGAAATACAGATATCCACATGCTACTAAAGCCAAAACTGTTCTGATTAATTTTGTTTTTTAATACGTTAATGATGTGAGTCCTTCGAATGAAAATTTTCAATAAATCTGTTATTTCTGTTTTTATATTTGGGGTGGTCGCCGGTAGCGCCATGAATATTACCAACGCTGCTGCTGCCGTTTGGGATGACGCATCAATCACAGATATTGTGAATGACCATCAAGACCAAATTACGCAAAACAGGGTCGATAGCATTGCTCGCGATCTCTCAACTGAAAATCGCTTAACGCAGGTGGATAGCGACCTTCAATCCACTAAATTAGGTGTTTTGGTTATTGAGCAAGCCACAAATGACGCTTACCAAAAAGCCTTGCTTGCTGGTGCGCTTGCAGATACCGCCAATCAAAAAAGCGATGCGGCTTTACAGGGCGTTATGACGAACGGCACAGAAATTATCAATATGGAAAACGTTAACAAAGTGCAAGATAACCGTCTTGACAGCCTGGAAAATGCCCCTAAACCCACTAACGGCGTAGATGGCAAAGATGGCGTGACGACCACCGTGACGCACATGCAGGTAGACGCAGCAACACAAACTAAAGTGGCTAATAATACCCAGGCAGTTACCGCCACCGCACAGGATCTGCTGGCAACGAAACAGACGTTACAGGCAATGAATAACAATACCAACCAGCAATTTAAATCACTGCACGATGAAGTAGATAATAATAAGAAGCAAGCTAATGCCGGTATTTCAGGTGCCATGGCGATGGCTGGATTACCGCAGGTACAAACGAATCAGCATGTTATGTTCTCTGCTGGCGGAGCCACATACAATAGTGAAAGCGCCCTAGCCGTTGGGGCATCCGTTAACTTTAGTTCACATGTGATCGCGAAAGTGAGCTTCTCTGATGATACCGCCAATAATATGGGAGCGTCAGTTGGCGTCGGAATGGGCTTTTAACGATATAGAACTTAAGCATTATTAACCGGCGCCATTACGTTAATAACCCCCTTGCCTCCGGCAAGAATAGCGATGACAGAAAAAACATGCTCAGACATATCATTATTTCAGCGACCCTGTATCTGATGCTCATTGGCGTCGGTATTTGGATCGGCATGATGTACGTATCTTATTATCTGTGCGTTTTATAAAGTGAACAAAAGTTTAGCCATGAAAACTCAATTAATATGGATTGCACTGATGTTGACGGTAGCGACAACACCGGCTCATGCGATTAACGCGCACTATCGTGCTCAATTAGAACGTTCAGGATGTACTGAGATGAACGCGAATGACGGCTCTTGTGATATCCATAAAACAAAAGCCCAAAATGCGGCGCAGCACGCAACAGCTGCGGGCCACGACCCTTTGCGTGAAGCCACTTTTACATCGGATGCGGTTAACGCCACGATTTCAAATGGCTTTTTTAACGCCACTATTAACGGCAAAAAGGCCACCGTGAAACGTCTGAATGCTCATTTCTATGAGATCCACGGTAATGGTTTTGTTATATCGCTAAGCATTGATGAGAACGGCATTACGGCGGCGTCCTGGAATAAGACGACGGGGCGTAACCACGGCATTTTGCAGGTGTCGCAGAAATAAAGCGAACAAGGAGGCAGTCTGCCTCCTTTTCGGTCAGCGAATGGCACGATTTGTCACACTCTTTTTTATGAATTTACAGTCAGGGCAGAACACACGTAACATTCTGTTTTTCTTTACCATAAAGTGCAATTTTCTTTCTTAAAAAGGGGATATCCCCTCCCCTGAGCGCCATGTCACAAAACAGTAAACAAATTAACCATTGAGCCCCGTGGCAAAAGGCTCTATATTGGCGGCGTTTTTTTCAGGCCCCCATCTGTTTTTTAACTTTTTATTCAATCGTGGCTCATAACGAAGCGGCGGTTGTAGGAGTGATATGATGACGGATAAAGTCCGTATTGACACCGTAGATGCCCACAAAAGCAACGAAACCTATCTGGCCCGTCAGGCCGAGTTTGAATCTAACGTCAGGAGTTATCCGCGCAAACTGCCTTTAGCCATCACTAAAGCAGAAGGCGTGTGGATCACCGATGCAGATAATAAAGAATACCTTGACTGTTTAGCAGGCGCGGGGACCCTTGCGCTTGGCCATAACCATCCTGATGTGCTGAAAAGCATCCAAAATGTCATTACCAGCGGCTTGCCGTTACATACCCTGGATCTGACTACGCCTCTTAAAGACGCGTTTTCTGAATACCTGCTCTCTCTGCTGCCTGGTCAGGGCAAAGAGTACTGCCTGCAGTTCACCGGGCCATCCGGTGCTGACGCCGTTGAAGCGGCGCTGAAGCTGGCGAAAAAAGTGACCGGTCGTAGCGGTATCATCAGCTTCTCTGGTGGTTACCACGGTATGACCCACGGCGCGCTGTCCGTGACCGGCAACCTGTCTCCGAAAGAAGCGGTTGACGGTATGATGCCAGAAGTGCAGTTCATGCCTTACCCGCACGAGTACCGTTGCCCGCTGGGTATCGGTGGTGAAGCGGGCGTGAAAGCGCTGACGTACTACTTCGATAACCTGATCAACGACGTTGAAAGCGGCGTGCGTAAACCTGCTGCGGTGATTCTGGAAGCCGTTCAGGGCGAAGGCGGCGTGAACCCGGCTCCGGCTGAGTGGCTGCAGCGCATCCGTAAAGTGACTCAGGAACACGGCATTCTGCTGATCCTCGACGAAGTTCAGGCTGGCTTTGCCCGTACCGGTAAATTCTTCGCCTTCGAACACGCAGGCATTGAGCCAGACATCATCGTGATGTCTAAAGCCGTAGGTGGCGGTCTGCCGCTGGCCGTTCTCGGTATTAAAAAGCAGTTTGACGCATGGGCACCAGGTCACCACACCGGTACCTTCCGCGGCAACCAGCTGGCGATGGCGACCGGCCTGACCACGCTGAAAATCCTGAAAGATCAGAACATCGCGGGCAAAGTTGCCGCTCAGGGCGAATGGCTGAAAGGCCAGCTGAAAGAGATGGCGAAACGCTATCCTGTTATCGGCCACGTGCGCGGTCTGGGCATGATGATCGGTATTGAGATCGTTAAGCCACACGAAGCCGCTGACCACATGGGCTGCTTCCCGGGCGACGGCGAGCTGTCTGCACTGATTCAGAAGAAGTGCTTCGAAGCCGGTCTGATTCTGGAGCGCGGCGGCCGTAACGGTATCGTTCTGCGTCTGCTGCCGTCTCTGCTGATCAGCGACGAAGAGCTGAAAATCTTCCTGGATAAATTTGAGCAGGCACTGCTTGCTGCGGGCGTTCGCCCGGCGTAACCGGAGTTATTGATTACGATGTCTGATTCAAACCCAATTTTGTTCTCCTCTGCGCAGAGCATTGAAGCTTACCAGCAGGCGATCGAACAAAGCACTCAGGCTGTGATGCAGTGGCTGAAACAGCCTGAGATGTACCAGGGCAAAACGGTCGCAGAGCTGCGCGACCGTATTAAGCTGGATTTCAACCCGAAAGGGCTGGGCAACGAAGCGGCGATTGAACGCGCCGTGGAGTTCTTCCTGAAAGACAGCTTGTCCGTTCATCACCCGCAGTGTGTGGCGCACCTGCACTGCCCAAGCCTGGTCGTAAGCCAGGCGGCGGAAGTGCTGATCAACGCCACTAACCAGAGTATGGACTCCTGGGATCAAAGCCCGTCCGCAACCATTATCGAGATCAAGCTGATCGAGTGGCTGCGTACCCGCGTGGGTTATCAGGCCGGCGACGCAGGTGTCTTCACCAGCGGCGGCACCCAGAGCAACCTGATGGGCCTGATGCTGGCTCGCGATGCGTTCTTCGCGCGTCAGGGTCACTCCGTTCAGCAGGACGGCCTGGTCGGCGATCTGCGCAAAATTCGCGTACTGTGCTCTGAAAACGCACACTTCTCCGTGCAGAAAAACATGGCGCTGATGGGTCTGGGCTACCAGTCCGTCGTGCAGGTGAAAACGGACGAATTCTCCCGCATGGATCTGACCGATCTGGCGGCGAAAATCGAACAGTGCAACGCGAACGGCGAGCAGATTCTGGCGATCGTCGCAACGGCAGGTACCACCGATGCCGGTGCTATCGACCCGCTGCGTGCGATTGCAGAGTTGGCCGCGAAGCAGAACATCTGGGTACACGTTGATGCGGCCTGGGGCGGCGCGCTGCTGATGTCTGAGCAGTATCGTCACTACCTGGACGGCATCGAGCTGGTGGATTCCGTCACTCTGGACTTCCACAAGCAGTTCTTCCAGACCATCAGCTGCGGCGCGTTCCTGCTGAAAGAAGCGCGTCACTATGAGCTGATGCGCTATCAGGCGGCCTACCTGAACTCCGAGTTCGACGAAGAAGCCGGCGTGCCTAACCTGGTGTCAAAATCTCTGCAGACCACCCGTCGTTTTGACGCGCTGAAGCTGTGGATGAGCCTGGAAGCGCTGGGGCAGGAGCAATACGCGGCGATCATCGATCACGGCGTGACCCTGGCGCAGCAGGTTGCGGCCTACGTGAAAGAGCAGCCTGCTCTGGAACTGGTTATGCAGCCACAGCTGGCAAGCGTTCTGTTCCGCTTCCGCGGACAGGTTCAGATGGATGACGCGGGCATCGCCCTGCTGAACCAGAAAATTGGTGATGCGCTGCTGGAATCCGGCCGTGCGAACGTTGGTGTGACCGAGCACAACGGCGTCACCTGCCTGAAGCTGACGCTGCTGAACCCAACCGTGACGCTGGAAGATATTAAAATCCTGCTGTCTCTGGTGGAGCGCACCGCGCAGGAAGTTCTGGCTAAGTAATACAGCACCCCTCTTCCGCCGGGAGAGGGGTTATTTTTATACGCCTACCCACCACATCCTTAATTTTAATCCCCAGTAACTCGTCCAGCCCGTCGTGGTACTGACCACATGACCCTTCGACACAATGACCAGCGTCGGCGTGACGCTCACCTGCCACTGCTGCGACAACGCACCGTTTTCATCGTTAATCACCGGCATTTTCAGCTGTTTCTTTTCAACCCAGCGCGCAAGCTTTGCGTTATCGCCGGAACGCATGGCAATGCTTACGACGTTGCCCCCCTCTTTCGCCAGTTTATTGACCGAAGGCGTCGTGTAACGGCATATACTGCACCAGGTGGCCCAGACGTAAATCAGCAGCGGGCGTTCCTGGCTCAGCGCCGCGATATCGTGAATATTGCCGTCGATGCTCTGCATCGGTGTTGCACTAAAACTGGCGGGGAGTGTCGGTTTTCGGTACCGATCAACACCCCACACTACGGCCAGCGTCAGCAGAACGAATATGATCCCTTCCCGCACCCAGCGGCGCAGTCGACTGTTTTTGCGGTTATCCATTGTGACCTCATGTTTTAACGAAGGTCATCTTAACGGGCAATACGCCATCACGCTGTAAAGAAATGTCGCGTCAGGTTTATTCCTGGGTATAACCGTAGTCGTAATGGCTATATCCCGAGTTGTAATAGAGCGCAGCCGATTTCACGATATCATTGAGGATCGCGCCATTCACCTGCACACCCATCTGCTGCAGACGTTTCAGGCAGTTCTCGATCTCCTTGACGCTGGTTTTACCAAAGCGGGCGACCAGAAGCGTGGTAGCCGCTGCTCTGGCTATCAGCAAGGCATCCGTTACGGCAAGCACGGGTGGAGTGTCGACAATCACGATGTCATACAGTTTGTCTATCTGCGACATTACGGCCTGGAAGCGTTCACTCATGAGCAGCTCAACGGGATGTGAAGGTTGGGGTCCGCAGGTCAATACATCAAAACCGCCTTTCTCAACGCGTTGAATTGCTTCCTGCCACTCAACGGTTCCTCCGAGCACGCAGGATAATCCCCGATGATTGCGCAGTTTGAAAACATTGTGGACATATCCCTTGCGCATATCCGCATCAATAAACAGCACTCGCTGTCCGGCCTGAGCGGCAATCGACGCCAGTGAAGTACTGACCAGGGTCTTTCCGCAGTCCTGCGTGGGGCCAGACACCACGACGATCCGGTTTGTGGCATCCATCATGGTAAAATGCAGACTGGTGCGCAGGCCGCGCACCGCCTCGACAAACATATCTGCCGGGCGGTCAACGGGCAAAAAAGGAACATTCGACGTCCTGTGCTTCCATCGGGAAGCAAACAGGGTTTTCCTGCGCAGGTGCGTTTTTTTCCAGAGCCATACCGAGCGCGGAAGCGTCGCCAGAAGCGGTATCCCCTGCACTTCCAGTTGTTCAGACGAGGTAATGCCCCGATTAAAGGCTGAGCGCATTAAAACCATGCCGGCAGAGAGCATCAACCCCATCAGCATACCCAGTACAATAATGAACGCTTTGCGCGGTTTGATTGGATCTGGCTGCGTCACGGCCGGGTCAATGATCCGCACGTTCCCGATAGCGCTGGAGCGCGAGATACTCAACTCTTGCTGACGCGTCAGTAACTGCAGGTATATGGTACGCCCGGATTCAACGTCACGACTCAGGCGTAAGATTTCCTGCTGCGTGGAAGGCATGGATGAGACGCGGTTATTCAGGCGCGCGCGCTCTCGCTCAAGTGTTTGTTTCTTCTCCCGCAAAGCACGGTAGGTGGGATGGTCCTTTTTGAAAAGCTGGGAAACCTCTGCTTCGCGGAACGTCAGCTCGTTAAGCTGGTTTTCCACGTTAACTACCTGATCGAGGACTGACTTCGCCTCCAGAGATAAGTCGACAGAATCGCGTTGCTCTCTGTAGGCATTCAGTCGCGCTTCGGCTTCATCCAGTTCCCGGCTGATCTTAGGTAATTGATCCTGTAAGAACGTGAGGCTGCGGGAATCTTTCGCTTCCTGGCGCGCAATATTCTGACTGAGAAAATTTTCAGCAATGGTATTAAGCACCATGGCGATCTTGCCGGAGTCTTCACCCGTTAACGTTAATGCGATCATACCGCTCTGTTTAGCCGACTCCACAACCGTAAGTCTCTTCTGAATAGCGTTGATCGCGTCAAGCCTTGTGACGGTTTCGAGGGTAAACTGGGTGCCAGGTTCCGCGCTGAGCGATGTCACCAGAATCGATATGCCGTCTTTAACAAGCGTTTTTCCCACAACGCCGTCTGCTACAAGCATTTTTCCCTCAAGACGATACCGCCCTTGCTCCTGTACGGTGAGTAAAAGCGTTTGTGGCTTACCTTCCAGAAGAGGAATAGTCAGCGTGCCAATCGTTATTTTATCGGATTTACGTCCCCGCACGTGTTCCCATAAAGACCCGATGACCGGGAACAGACGCCGCCTGACGTTGTACGTCAACCCTAACTGATCGACGGTCTCCCCCAGGATCATCCGTGATTTAAGGAGTAAAAGTTCCGGCGCGACGTCAGGTGAGAGATCGGGCCCGAACGGAGTCAGGTTCTTGAGCAGTGAGTTATTCTGCTTCGCTTCAACCTGTATCAGGGCATCAGCCTGATAAACTGGCGTGGCGCTGAACGCATATATCCCCGCACATACCGTGAGCAGGAGCGTGACACACGCGATCGTCACCCGGTGATCAAACATCTCAGCAAGCAACTGAAGAAGATCGATCTCATTATTCTGCGGTGTCGCAGCCTTATATTTCTCTGATTTAGAAGACGACATAACGGCATCATTCCTTATTGACTCAAACGACGAGCCCATTCCTGACTGGCTTTTCCCAATTGCTCGAAAACATATTCATAGGCTTCACGACTTTTGTTGTAAGGGTCGGGAATGTCCCTGATGTCCAGCCATTGTCCAAAGAGCAGCGATTTTCCCCGGTTCTCCGGGGCCATTGTGGCAATGAAACGGAGGTGTTCCGGCCCCATCACCAGGATCAAATCGGCTTGTTGCAACAGGTTACGCGTCACCTTGCGGGCAATATGCCCCTCCAGCGAAACGCCATGACGCCGGGCCACAGCCTGCGCAGCCGCATCCGCCGGATGCCCCTCAAGCCCCAAAATACCTGCCGAGTTCACCTGCTTGCCGGGTAATTGCTGTCGCAACAGCCGCTCACCAATCGGTGAACGGCAAATATTGCCGGTGCAGACCACTAAGATTGACTGGAACATTACTGCGGCCACGATCTGATGTAACGAACGGTTTCGGTCAGGTCATGGACGCCGCTGATGGTAGGCACCAGCTGGGAGATCACGCGATTCCAGCGTGATAACGGTGCCGTGGTGACGTAGACAATGTCATACGGTTCCAGCTGGAATTCCGTACCCAGCACCATGGCTGAGGCATCTTCCGCATTGAGTTGATAGATGTTGGCAATTTTGCCCGTGTCGCCTTTTTCCGTTACCTGCCTGATAACAAAAATGCCGGTTGCATCAGCCATATTTTGGTTAAGCCCACCGGCATTGCCCAGGGCTTCGGCCAGCGTCATGCCGCTACGATCCATCTTAAGCGTGCTCTGTTTAACCACCTCGCCCATCACGAACACTTTCAGCGCGTCGTTTCGGGGAATAAACAGGATATCGCCTGAATAAAGCAGCTTATTTTGCATCAAATCGCCATGCTGCATCAGTGCATAGAGCGAAAGGCGGGAGTCCTTGCCATCATGCGTCAGCACGACGTTACGCCAGTCGGCATCCGCAGAAAGACCGCCAGCGGCGTTAACCGCATCCATCACCGTCAGCGGAATATTGGTTATGGGTTGCTGGCCTGATTTTTCGACCTCTCCGGTGACATAGGCTTTTTGGGAACGGAAGGCGGCAACGCTGACGTCCACCTGCGGGCTCTCAATGACTTTATCCAGTCGAGATGTAATCTCTTCACGTACCTGTGAAACCGTTTTTCCCGCCACCCGCAACTTACCGACGTAGGGATAAAAGAGCGTACCATCGGCGTTGACCCAGTTGCCGGCATCGCTCGCACTACGATATTGTCCCGCGGGCGTTGTTAATTCAGGGTGATCCCAGACGGTGACCGTCAGGATGTCGCCTGTGCCAATACGGTATTCCCAGTTTTTGATCTGCTCATCCAGATTAGGATTTGCCTGAGATTTCGATACGGTTGGACGCAGCTTTTCAATCAACCCCGGCGTTAGTGGAAAAATTTCCACGTGCTTATCAAGCTGATAATTAACATCTTCCGCCGTATTGACTTTTTTCCCGTACACGCTCAAGTTCTGTCCGGGGGAAAATACACATCCCGTTAACTGACTAATGGTGAGAAATAACAGCGAAAATGCAGTTGTACTTTTCATTTATATAACTATTTCTTTTTAACGTTGCGCTTATCGTAAAGCTTGCAAATGAACTCAACATAAGTTCATGAAATTTAATTATTTATTCAACTTCGGCATGTAATTTCGGCATGATAAAGCGCAAGCCAACTGGCCTCTAAAAAAAACGATTGATCTTGTAAAAAAGGTAGTAAGTGCGCTTCGCCCGAAGGCAATATTAAATGTCCTTCAGTGGGAAAGCATTCGTATTACAGTCCAATTTTGACGTAAAAAGTTATTTTCAGGTTCGAGTATCGAAATAATAAATATTAAAAATATAAAGCACAGGCATTATTCACCACAATGATGAACATCATCCAGTTTGACTACACAAAACCGTCCACTTTTGTTACATTTTTTCTCAAACATACCCTGCGTTGATACTTAAAATGGACTGTCTGCTCCGCTTTGCACGACCTGCAGACGAAAAGTATCTGTAACGATATCACTGGAGAAAAAATGGCTAAGCGTAAATTGCTGCTTCTGGGTGTATTACTGTCTCTGGCGGGATCTGCATTCGCAGCCCCGCAAACGGCCGCTGCGCCATCGGGCATCAAGGCCTATGAAGAACAAGAGTTCATCGCTGACTTTACGAAATTCAAGATTGGCGACACGGCGCCGGCGCAGTATCAAACGCCGGAGTACACCATCAAACAGTACCAGCTGCGTAACCTGCCGGCTCCGGATGCCGGAACCCACTGGACCTACATGGGTGAGAACTACGTACTGATCGGCGATGCTGATGGCAAGATCTACAAAGCCTACAATGGAGATATTTTCTATCACCGCTAACGCAATTCTGATTCGCCCCTGGCAGGAAAGCGACCGCCCTTTCCTGCGCACGCTCTACCTCCACGCCCGGCGTGAAGCCTGGCCATGGCTGGACAGCGCGGACTGGCAGCTTGAAGACTTTGACGCGGCAACCTGCGACGAAGTGATTTGGGTTGCTGTTCAGAACGGTCATCGCCTGGGTTTTGCCTCCGTCTGGACGAACGATAATTTCCTGCACAACCTGTTTGTCGATCCGCAGTATCAGAGCCTGGGCGTCGGGCATGAGTTGCTTGAACACGTACAGAAGACGTTTACCAGTACGGGTTCACTTAAGTGCCTGGTGAAGAATGCGCGGGCTATTGCGTTTTACCAGCGACACGGCTGGCACATAGAGGCGACGGGTAATTCTCCGGACGGAGAGTATTATTTGATGCACTATCGGTTGAGTTAAAGTCGGGTGGCGGCTTCGCCTTACCCGACCTACGTGATGGTGCCATTTGTAGGCCGGGTAAGCGAAGCGCCACCCGGCAATTAGGAGCTGAGGAATTACACCGCGCGGAACGCGATTTCCCCCGGGATGATTTCGCCCTGCCAGTAGAGCTGCGCCGCAACGCGTCCCGCCAGCTGGCGATACATTTCCGCAAATTCGCTGTCCGGACGGCTGACAACCGTGGGCTTTCCGCTGTCCAGATCTTCACGCAGGGTAATGTGCAGCGGCATCTGCCCCAGCAGCTGGGTGTGATACTTCGCGGCCAGTTTTTCTGCACCACCCGTACCGAAGATAGGTTCGTGGTGACCGCAGTTGCTGCAGATGTGCACGCTCATGTTCTCGACGATACCGAGCACCGGCACTTCCACCTTCTCGAACATCACGATGCCTTTTTTGGCGTCGATCAGCGCGATATCCTGCGGCGTAGTCACGACGACCGCCCCCGTGACCGGAATGTTCTGCGCCAGCGTCAGCTGAATGTCACCGGTGCCCGGCGGCATGTCCAGCACCAGATAATCCAGATCAGGCCACATCGTCTCCTGCAGCATCTGCAGCAGCGCTTTGCTGGCCATCGGGCCGCGCCAGACCATGGCGTTATCGTCAGTCACCAGGTAACCGATGGAGTTGGTCGCCAGACCGTGCGCCATAATTGGCGCCATGTGGGTCCCGTCCGGCGAGGTGGGGCGCTGGTTTTCCGCGCCCAGCATGTTAGGAATAGACGGACCGTAGATATCCGCATCCAGAATGCCGACCTTTGCCCCTTCCGCTGCCAGCGCGAGCGCCAGGTTAACGGCGGTAGAAGATTTCCCTACCCCGCCCTTGCCCGAGCTGACGGCAATGATATTTTTCACGCCGTTCACGCCAGGCTGGTTTTTCACGCGCTTCAGCGTGGCGATGCTGTGGCTCAGCTTCCAGTCGATCGCCTTCGCACCGGTAATACGCAGCAGCTCAGAGCTGGTCTGCTCTTTCAGCGCGTCAAAGGCGCTGGTCCAGACGAACGGCATCTGCAGCTCAATGTGCAGGGTATCGTCCAGCCAGGCAACGTGGTGTAACGCTTTCAGCGTAGTGAGATTGTGCTTCAGGGTTGGATGCTGAAAGTTAGCCAGCGTCCCGGCGACCATTGCTCGTAAGGCTTCCGGTGATTTGGCCTGGGATTGAGAACTCATCCCGACTCCTTTGTAGTTGTTCTGAAAAAAGACGTGTAATTACCAAGTTTACCCCAGAGGTAACAATTATTCATTTATGGATTAATGCCCTTATCACTTGGCGTAGTTATTACCTTTCGGGTAACATCAAAAACCCTTTTCACAGTTAAAAGAAGTAATGCCTACTATGACTCAAGTCGCGAAGAAAATTCTGGTAACGTGCGCACTGCCGTACGCCAACGGCTCAATCCACCTCGGCCACATGCTGGAGCATATCCAGGCTGATGTCTGGGTCCGTTACCAGCGAATGCGCGGCCACGAGGTTAACTTCATCTGTGCGGACGATGCTCACGGCACGCCGATCATGCTGAAAGCGCAGCAGCTGGGGATCTCCCCGGAGCAGATGATTGCCGAAATGAGTCAGGAGCATCAGACTGATTTTGCTGGCTTTGACATCAGCTATGACAACTATCACTCCACGCACAGCGACGAAAACCGCGAGCTGTCGGAGCTGATCTACACCCGTCTGAAAGAGAACGGTTTTATCAAAAACCGCACTATCTCTCAGCTGTACGATCCGGAAAAAGGCATGTTCCTGCCGGACCGTTTCGTCAAAGGCACCTGTCCGAAATGTAAATCCCCGGACCAGTACGGCGATAACTGCGAAGTGTGCGGCGCGACCTACAGCCCGACCGAGCTTATCGAGCCGAAATCCGTGGTATCCGGTGCCACGCCTGTGATGCGTGACTCCGAGCACTTCTTCTTCGACCTGCCGTCCTTCAGCGAAATGCTGCAGGCGTGGACCCGCAGCGGCGCGCTGCAGGAGCAGGTGGCGAACAAAATGCAGGAGTGGTTCGAATCCGGCCTGCAGCAGTGGGATATCTCCCGCGATGCGCCGTACTTCGGCTTTGAAATCCCGAACGCGCCGGGCAAATACTTCTACGTCTGGCTGGACGCGCCAATCGGCTACATGGGCTCCTTCAAGAACCTGTGCGACAAGCGTGGCGACACCGTCAGCTTCGACGAATACTGGAAGAAAGATTCCACGGCAGAGCTGTATCACTTTATCGGTAAAGACATCGTTTATTTCCACAGCCTGTTCTGGCCGGCGATGCTGGAAGGCAGCAACTTCCGCAAGCCAACCAACCTTTTCGTACACGGCTACGTGACGGTGAACGGCGCGAAGATGTCCAAGTC
Source organism: Enterobacter asburiae (assembly GCF_007035645.1). Classification (NCBI taxonomy): domain Bacteria; kingdom Pseudomonadati; phylum Pseudomonadota; class Gammaproteobacteria; order Enterobacterales; family Enterobacteriaceae; genus Enterobacter; species Enterobacter asburiae. Next base: position 1,496,428 of record NZ_AP019632.1, on the reverse strand, counting down.
TCGCGGGACGTTCATTAAGGCCAGCACCTGGCTGAACCACTTCGACGCGGACAGCCTGCGCTACTACTACACCGCGAAGCTCTCTTCCCGCATCGACGATATCGACCTGAACCTGGAAGATTTCGTGCAGCGCGTGAACGCGGACATCGTCAACAAGGTGGTGAACCTGGCCTCCCGTAACGCGGGCTTTATTGCCAAACGTTTTGACGGCGTGATGGCGGCTGAACTGGCTGATCCTGCCCTGTACAAAATCTTTACCGACGCGGCAGCCACCATTGGCGACGCGTGGGAAGCGCGCGAGTTCGGTAAAGCCGTGCGCGAAATCATGGCCCTGGCCGACCTGGCAAACCGCTATGTGGACGAACAGGCACCGTGGGTTGTCGCGAAACAGGAAGGTCGTGATGCCGATCTGCAGGCCATCTGCTCCATGGGCATCAACCTGTTCCGCGTGCTGATGACGTACCTGAAGCCGGTTCTGCCGCAGCTGGCAGCCCGCGCTGAAGCGTTCCTGAACACCGAACTGACCTGGGATGCCATGGCGCAGCCGCTGCTCGGCCACAAGGTGAACACCTTCAAAGCGCTGTACAACCGCATCGAGATGAAGCAGGTTGAAGCCCTGGTTGAAGCGTCTAAAGAAGAGGTTAAAGCGGCTGCGGCACCGGTGACCGGCCCGCTGGCAGACGATCCGATTCAGGAGACCATTACCTTTGACGATTTCGCCAAAGTCGACCTGCGCGTGGCGCTGATCGAAAACGCGGAATTCGTGGAAGGTTCTGACAAGCTGCTGCGCCTGACGCTGGATCTGGGCGGCGAGAAGCGTAACGTCTTCTCCGGCATCCGTTCAGCCTACCCGGACCCGCAGGTGCTGATCGGTCGTCAGACCGTGATGGTGGCGAACCTGGCGCCGCGCAAAATGCGCTTCGGCATCTCTGAAGGGATGGTGATGGCCGCAGGCCCTGGCGGGAAAGATATCTTCCTGTTAAGCCCTGATGAAGGCGCGAAGCCTGGCCAGCAGGTGAAATAACAAAAAAGCCGGAGATAATCTCCGGCTTTTTTTTGTCCGGCGGCGCTACGCTTGCACGGCCCTACGGGTTTTGGAGACCGGGTAAGGCGAAGCCGCCACCCGGCTAAATCACGCCTTCGGGTGATGCACCCGGTGGGTCAGCCCGCGCAGGAAATTACGCAGAAACTGATCGCCGCACTCGCGGTAGTTTTTATGATCCGGCGCGCGCATCATGGCGGTCACTTCCGGCACGGATACGCGGTATTTTTGCTCCGTCATGATCGCCACGATATCGTCCGTTTTCAGCGAGAACGCGATGCGCAGCTTTTTCAGCACCGTATTGTTGTTCACGCGACGCTCCAGCGCCAGCTCCGGCGCGGCCGGATCCTTGCCACGTTTGTCGTAAATCAGGCCATTCAGGAAACCCGACAGAATGATGTCCGGGCAGCGAACAAAGCCCTCTTCATCTTCTTTGGTCATCCAGGTATCGAAACCGGCAGACGTGGATTCCATGTCCGACAGCGCAAGAATGCGCACCATGTCGTTGTTGTTTGCTTTCAGGGTGTAGCGCAGGCTACGAAGAATATCGTTACTTAGCATAGAGCCTTCGAATGTCGATGATGCAATGGCGCGCAGTGTATCAGTTTTACAGGCCAATCGCCTCTTTCAAACTCTTGAGATAGCGACGGCTGACGGGTACCGTTTGCCCGGCACGCAGCACCAGCTCGGCCTGGCCGTTATCTTCCAGGCGGATCTCCTTCAGGTGCGCCATGTTCACCAGATACTGGCGATGGCAGCGGATCAGCGGCGTGCGGCTCTCCAGCGTGCGCAGGGTCAGCTCGGTAAACCCTTCGTTCCCTTCGGCGCTGGTGACAAACACCCCGCTCAGGCGGCTGCTGACAAACGCCACATCATCCATCTGCAGAAGATAAATTCGGCTGTGCCCGGTGCAGGGGATAAACTTCAGCGGCTGCTGGTTTTCCGGCAGCAGCGTGACGTCCTGTACGGTTCGCTCCTGGCGTAAACGGGTGAGCGTTTTTTCCAGACGCTTCTCTTCGATCGGCTTGAGCAAATAGTCAAACGCGTGCTCCTCAAAGGCCTTAACGGCATATTCGTCGAACGCCGTCAGAAACACGATATAGGGGCGATGCGCCGGGTCGAGCATGCCGACCATCTCCAGCCCGCTGATGCGGGGCATCTGAATATCGAGGAACAGCACGTCCGGGCGCAGCTTGTGCACCGCGCCGATGGCCTCAATGGCGTTCGCGCACTCCCCCACAATCTCAATATCAGGCTGCTCCTGCAGCAGAACGCGCAGGTTTTCTCGTGCCAGCGGCTCGTCATCCACGATCAGCACTCTTAACATGCGTTTTCCTCCAGCGGCAGTCGTACGGTAATACGGGTAAATCGGTCTGGCTCACAGGCGACGGTAATGCCGCAGTCGTCGCCAAAATGGGCGCGCAGGCGTTTATCCACCAGGCTCATCCCTAAACCGCCGGAGGCGGAAGGCTGATAAAGGCCGGCATTATCTTCAATATCCAGCACCAGATGGTGGTTGAAACGGCTGGCGGCAATGGTTATCTCCCCCGTTCCCAGAAGCTGTGACGTGCCGTGTTTAATGGCGTTTTCGACAATAGGCTGCAGGGTAAAGGCCGGGAGATGCTGATACGCCAGCTCGTCCGGAACGGAGAGCGACACCTGCAGGCGCGACTGGAAACGCGCCTGCTCGATCTGCAGATAGGCATTCACGTGCTCAATCTCATCGGCGAGGGTCACGATCTCAGACGGCCGTTTCAGGTTCTTACGGAAAAAGGTCGACAGAAACTGCACCAGCTGCGCGGCCTGATCGCTGTCGCGGCGGATCACCGCTTTGAGCGTGTTGAGGGCATTAAACAGGAAATGCGGGTTGACCTGGGCATGCAGCAGCTTAATTTCAGACTGCGTCAGCAGGGCTTTCTGCCGCTCATACTGCCCGGCGAGGATTTGCGCGGACAGCAGCTGGGCTATCCCCTCCCCCAGCGTTCGGTTGATGGAGCTGAACAGACGGTTTTTGGCCTCATACAGCTTGATAGTCCCCATCACCCGCTGATTTTCCCCGCGCAGCGGAATCACCAGCGTGGAGCCCAGCTTGCACTGCGGATGCAGCGAACAGCGGTAAGGCACTTCGTTACCGTCGGCATAAACCACCTCACCGGTTTCAATGGCGCGCAGCGTATAGGCTGAGGAGATCGGTTTACCCGGCAGATGGTGATCGTCCCCGGTGCCGGTAAAGGCCAGCAGCCGCTCGCGATCGGTTATGGCCACCGCGCCGATATCCAGCTCCTTGTAGAGCACCTGCGCGACCTTCATGCTGTTCTCTTCGTTAAACCCCTGGCGCAGGATCCCTTCGGTCGAGGCGGCGACCTTCAGCGCCGTGGCGGAAAACGCCGAGGTGTACTTCTCAAACATGGCGCGCTTGTCGAGCAGAATGCGCATAAACAGCGCCGCACCCACGGTGTTGGTGACCATCATCGGAGCGGCAATACTGCTGACCAGGTGCAGCGCATCTTCAAACGGACGGGCAATGAGCAGAATGATCGCCATCTGCGCCACTTCGGCCACAAAGGTAATGGCACCGGCGGTAAGCGGGCTAAAGACTTTATCCGGGCGGCCGCGTTTGATCATGTAGCTGTGCACCAGGCCGCCGAGCAGCCCTTCCACGATCGTTGAGATCATACAGCTGAGCGCCGTCATTCCGCCCATGGAATAGCGATGCAGCCCCCCGGTTAAGCCAACAAGGCCACCGACGACGGGACCGCCCAGCAGCCCGCCCATCACCGCGCCGATAGCGCGCGTGTTGGCAATAGAGTCTTCGATATGGAGGCCAAAATAGGTCCCCATAATGCAGAAAATAGAGAAGGTAACGTAGCAGAGCAGCTTGTGCGGCAGACGTACGGTAACCTGCATCAGCGGGATAAACAGGCGCGTTTTGCTCATCAGCCAGGCAATGACAAGAAACACGCACATCTGCTGAAGCAACAGCAGCACCAGATTAAACTCGTACATACTCAAAACCGCACACGCTAAAAACGCGTAACATACACTGATGCGGGTTTACTTTCTTTGAAGCATCCCAAAAAAGCGCAAAATCGTGTCCGTTATCACACCTTTTTCTGAATATCGCGCATGCTTCGCATTGTTTGTTCAAAAATCAATCAATCCTTCCTGGTTCGCCAAAGTGGGTCTACAGTTAAGCTGGGAACGCGTAAGCCAGGGGGCGAATATGGCGCTTTACACGATAGGTGAAGTGGCACTCCTTTGTGATATCAATCCCGTTACCCTACGGGCGTGGCAGCGACGGTATGGATTGCTTAAACCGCAGAGGACCGACGGTGGGCATCGCCTTTTCAATGAGGCCGATATCGACCGCATCCGCGAAATTAAAAGCTGGATCGACAACGGAGTGCAGGTCGGCAAAGTGAAGTCCCTGCTGAGCCATGATGACCCGGACACGCAACACCTCTGGCGCGAACAACAGGAAACCCTGCTGCGGCTTCTGCAGGCGGGGAATCTTCAGCGCCTGCGCGCATGGATAAAAGAGCAGGGCCGCGACTATCCGGCACAGACGCTGATCTCCCATCTTTTCATTCCGCTCCGTCGACGTCTGCAATGCCAGCAGTCCACCCTGCAGGCGCTGCTCAGCATGCTCGACGGGGTGCTGATCAACTATATTGCCGTCTGCCTTGCCTCAGCGAAGAACAAAGCCGGAAAAGATGCGCTGGTGGTCGGCTGGAACGTGCACGATACCACCCGCCTGTGGCTGGAAGCGTGGATTGCGACCCAGAAGGGCTGGCGCGTGGATGTCCTGGCGCACTCGCTGGCGCAGCTTAAGCCCGAGTTTTTCGACGGTCAGACCCTGCTGGTCTGGTGTGGAGAAGTGCCGTCCGCCACGCAGCAACAGCTGCTGACGGAATGGCGAGAGAATGGTTACCCGGTTTATTCCCTTGGCCCGGATGAGCCATAACGGCATTTAATGGTTCATTAACAGCTGCGCTTCACCGTATAATTGTTCCGTTAACAACAGGAGCACATGATGAAGGCAACCAAACTGGCCATTATTACCCTTTTTGTCCTGATGGCCGTGAGCGGTATCGGCGGTGTGATGCTGGCAGGATACTCGTTTATTGTTCGCGGCGGTGTCGGCTGAGGTACAGCGCCAGCCGCTCAAAAAGGCGATCGACGACGATTGCCGCCAGCGCGACCAGCACCGCCCCCTGCACAATGTAAGCCGTATTAAACCCGCTCAGGCCGATAATAATCGGCGTTCCCAGCGTATTGGCACCGACCGTAGACGCAATGGTCGCCGTCCCGATGTTAATAATCACCGACGTGCGGATCCCGGCAATGATAACCGGCGCCGCAAGTGGCAGTTCAACCTTGCGCAGCCGCTGGCCGCGACTCATCCCCATCCCTTCTGCCACGCTCAGCACCGACGCCGGTACCGCCGCGAGGCCCGCCAGCGTGCCCTGCAGCACCGGCAATACGCCGTATAAAATCAGCGCAATAATGGCGGGTTGCTGACCAAAACCCATCACCGGCACCGCTATCGCCAGCACCGCCACCGGGGGAAACGTCTGGCCAATCGCCGCTATCGTCTCCACCAGCGGACGAAATTCTTTGCCCGCAGGTCGCGTGACCGCGATGCCTGCCCCAACCCCCAACACAACCGCGATGGCGCTTGAGAGCGCCACCAGCCAGAGATGCGCCAGAGCGAGATTAATAAAGCTCTCCTGCTGATAAACCGGCCGCGGCAGCCCCGGGAAAAGAGCGTTAAACAGCGCCGCGCTGTGGGGCATCAGAAACAGTAAGGCGACAAAGAGCGCTACCAGCCAGAGGAGCGGATCACGCAGTGCCTTCACGCGTCACCTCCCCGGCCAGCAGATCGCGAAAATGTAAGGTTCCGCACGGCGTACCGCGGGAGTCCGAGACGGGCAATACCTCGCACTGGCGCGCGACAAACGCCGAGAGGGCATCCCGCAGGCTCATCTGCGCCTGTAGAGGTTCGCCGCTCACCGGTACCTCCTCCCGACGCATATAGTCGCTGACCGTCCGCAGGGAGAGCAGCCTCACGCCCAGCTCGCTGCGGCCAAAAAACTCGCGCACAAAGTCGTTCTTAGGCCATGTTAATAGCTCAAGCGGCGAGCCCTGCTGCACCACTTCGCCATGATCCATCAGCACCAGATGGTCGGCCAGGCGCAGAGCTTCATCAATATCGTGCGTCACGAGAACGATCGTGCGTCCGAGAATGCGGTGAATGCGGGTCATCTCCGCCTGCAGCGCCCCGCGCGTGACCGGATCCAGCGCGCCGAAGGGTTCATCCATCAGCAGTACCTGCGGGTTAGCCGCCAGCGCGCGCGCCACGCCCACGCGCTGCTGCTGGCCTCCGGAAAGCTGGTGCGGATAGCGATCGCGCAGCGCGGGCTCCAGCCCCAGGAGCGACATGAGTTCATCCACCCGGTCGGCGATTTTCACCCGCGACCATTTCTCCAGCTGCAGCACGGTGGCGATGTTCTGCGCCACCGTCCAGTGCGGAAACAGGCCGATAGACTGAATGGCATAGCCCATCCGGCGGCGCAGCTCCAGCACCGGCAGGCTGCGGATCTCTTCCCCGGCAAAGCGGATCAGCCCGCTGTCATGCTCAACCAGGCGGTTGATCATCTTCAGGGTGGTGGATTTTCCCGAGCCGGAGGTGCCAATCAGCACAGAAAACGCGCCCTCGGCAAAGTTCAGATTCAGGTGGCTCGCCGCCGGGCGACCGGCAAAGGTTTTACTGACATCATGAAATTCAATCATTGGCTCTTCTCCTGAGCAGCGCGAGCCATAAGGCAAACAGCGCGTCGACGACAACCGCCAGCGCAATCGTGGGCACCACGCCCAGTAACACCAGATCGAGGGCACTGCTGAGCAGCCCCTGAAACACCAGCGCGCCAAAGCCGCCCGCACCAATCAGCGCCGCTATCACCGCCATGCCGACGGTTTGTACCGCCACCACCCGCAGGCTGCGCAGCAGCAGGGGCAGCGCCAGCGGCAGCTGAATTTTCCAGAAACACTGCCGCGCGCTCATCCCCATCGCATGGGCGCTTTCAAGCACATCCGGCGCGACCTGACCCAGCCCCGCGACCACGCCGCGCACCAGCGGCAGCAGCGCATACAGCACCAGCGCGATAAGCGCGGGCGTTAACCCCGTTCCGGCTATGCCGAGCGTACCCAGCACCGGAAATGACTTCACCAGCCCCGCCAGCGGGGCAATCAGCAGGCCAAACAGCGCGACGGAAGGTATGGTCTGGATCACGTTGAGCACGGCAAACACCCCACCCTGGCGTGAAGGATGACGATAGCACCACATGCCGAGCGGTATCCCGATCAGCAGAGCCGGGATCAGCGTGCCAAAAAGGATCGTCAGGTGTTGCGCCAGGGCATCATCAAACACCTCCTGACGGTTGGCGTACTCTTTCAGCAGCGAGAGATTGTTCAGCTCACCGCTGAACAGCAGGAACAAGGGAATGCACCATATCTGCGCGTTGAGCACCCAGCGCCAGACGGCGCTGGAGATGAGTCGACGAATGGCGTCGCTGCAAACCAGCAGACACAGCGCCAGCCACAGCCAGAGGCCGCTGCCCACCGTGGTTCTCGCCAGCGGACTTTCCGCTGACGCCATATGCGTCGCCGCCTGCCCGGCCCCCCAGAACAGGATGATAAACAGCCCTTCAGCGAGGAGCAGCGTCAGCCACTGCGCCGTGCGCCCTTGCCAGAATGAAAGAGCAACCCACGCGGCCAGCGCCGCCGTCAGCCACCACGGCGTAAAGGACCAGACGTCCCAGAGAGAGCGCCCCTCCCCTGACATCAGGCGGTTAGGGGCGACATTCACAAACGGCAGCGCGACTGCCGCGATGGCCACGCAGGCCAACAGCAGCAGTACGCGGTTATGACATTTTATTGGCACAGCCCTTTCCCGTTACTTCACAAGCCCTTGTTGTTTCAGGAAGTCGGCGGCCACTTTTTTGGCATCCAGCCCCTCGACGGCAATGCTGGCATTCAGCTGTTGCAGCGTTTTTTCATCCAGTTTTTCGAAGACCGGCTTGAGCCATTCTGCAATATCCGGATAGGCTTTCAGCACCGCCTCGCGCACGACCGGGGTCGGGGCGTAAATCGGCTGTACGCCTTTAGGATCGGTCAGGGTTTGCAGGCCGAGCGCCGCCACCGGGCCGTCGGTGCCGTAGGCCATTGCCGCGTTAACGCCGGAAGTTTGCTGCGCCGCCGCCTTAATGGTTACCGCCGTATCCCCGCCCGCCAGCGAGAGCAGCTGCGCCTGGTCGAGCTTGAAGTCGTAGGCTTTTTCGAACGCCGGGAGCGCGTCAGGACGCTCGATAAACTCCGCGGACGCTGCCAGCTTAAAGTCGCCCTTCTCTTTCAGATAGCGGCTGAGATCCGCAAGCGTAGTCAGCTTGCCTTTCTCCGCCACGTCCTTGCGCACGGCGATAGTCCAGGTGTTGTTGGCCGGGGCCGGCGTCAGCCAGACCAGCTTGTTCTGTTCTGCGTCCAGTTTTTTGACTTTCTCATACCCGGCTTTGGCGTTTTTCCATGCCGGATCGTTTTCATCTTTGAAGAAGAATGCCCCGTTGCCGGTGTATTCCGGATAGATATCCAGCTCGCCGGAGGTGATCGCCCCGCGCACGACGGGCGTGGTGCCCAGCTGAACTTTATTGACGGTTTTCACGCCGTGGCTTTCCAGCACCTGCAAAATAATATTGCCGAGCAGCGCGCCTTCGGTATCGATCTTTGAGCCCACTTTTACCGGCTCCGCCGCCTGTAACGGCAGGCTTAGCGCCGCCAGCAGCACCGCAGATCCCAACATCCCCTTTGCAATCGTCATTCCGCTATCCTCATTTTTTTATCGCCTTTTTCAGAGGCTTGAGAGAAAAGCGTAGCTTAAAACAGCGGATTTACCCGGCAAAATGCCTTTTTAGCATAACGTAAGACGCATCCCCCGGAAGCCGGGGGATGCAAAGGAAGGAAGGTTACAGCAGCTCGAACTCGCCTTTATTCACGCGGGCAGAATCCACCCCGATAAAGACTTTAAACTTGCCCGGTTCCGCATCGTATTTCATCTGCTGGTTCCAGAACTTCAGCGCATCCACGTCAATCGGGAAGCTGATGGTTTGGGTTTCGCCAGGCTTCAGGTTGACCTTCTCGAAGCCGCGCAGCTGTTTCACCGGACGGCTCATCGAGGCGGTGACATCCTGAACGTACATCTGAATCACCGTTGCCCCTTCGCGCTTGCCGGTGTTGGTCACTTCGACGCTGGCGGTAACTTTGCCGTCACGCTTCAGGGTCGGCGCCGACATTTTCACGTCAGAAACCTTGAAGCTGGTGTAGCTCAGACCGTAACCAAACGGATACAGCGGGCCGTTAGCTTCGTCGAAGTAACGGGACGTGTACTTGTTCGGCTTGTCGGCGTTATACGGGCGACCGGTGTTCAGGTGGCTGTAGTAGACCGGGATCTGCCCAACGGAGCGCGGGAAGGACATCGGCAGCTTGCCCGACGGGTTGTAATCACCAAACAGCACGTCGGCGATGGCGTTACCGCCTTCGGTACCAGCGAACCAGGTTTCCAGAATGGCGTCAGCATGCTGGTCCTCTTTCACCAGCGCCAGCGGACGACCGTTCATCAGTACCAGCACCAGCGGCTTGCCGGTGGCTTTCAGGGCGGCGATCAGATCGCGCTGGCTCTGCGGAATGGTGATGTCGGTACGGCTGGAGGCCTCGTGCGCCATACCCTGCGCTTCGCCCACGACCGCGACAACCACGTCAGACTGTTTCGCGGTATTCACCGCCTCGTCGATCATCTCCTTCGGCGTGCGCGGATCGACCTTCACCGCTTCCTCGTACTGGTTGAGGAAGGTGACGATGTCTTTGTCGCTGGTGACGTTCGCCCCTTTGGCGTACACCACTTTCGCGTTATCACCCACGGCACTCTTAATCCCGGTCAGCACGGTCACGGACTGATCGGCCACGCCTGCTGCAGACCAGCTGCCCATCACGTCGCGCTTGCTGTCGGCCAGCGGGCCCACTACGGCAATGGTGCCGGATTTTTTCAGCGGCAGCGTGTCGAGGCGGTTTTTCAGCAGCACCAGGCTTTCGCGCGCCACGTCACGCGCTTCTTTGCGGTGCAGGCGGCTTTCGGCGTTGGTATCTGCCGGGTCAGAATCCTTCGGCCCCAGATGGCTGTACGGATCGTTAAACAGCCCCATGTCGTATTTCACGTTCAGCACGTGGCGCGCGGCATCGTCCAGCTCCGCCATCGTTACCTTGCCGCTCTTCACCAGCCCGGGCAGGTATTTGCTGTAGTACTCGTCGCTCATGCTCATGTTGATGCCCGACTTGAGCGCCACGCGCACCGCGTCTTCCGGATCGGAGGCGGTACCGTGTTTAATCAGCTCTTTAATCGCGCCGTGGTCAGAAACGGTGATGCCCTTAAAGCCCCACTGATCGCGCAGCACGTCTTTCAGCAGCCAGGAATCGGACGTCGCAGGCGTGCCGTTCAGCGAGTTCAGCGCCACCATTACCGCGCCGCTGCCCGCATCCAGCCCTGCCTTGTACGGCGGCATGTAGTCGTTGAACAGACGCTGCGGGCTCATGTCGACGGTGTTGTACTCTTTCCCGCCTTCAACCGCGCCATAGGCCGCGAAGTGTTTGACGCTGGTCATCACCGAGTAGCGATCCGCCGGGCTTTTGCCCTGCATCGCTTCCACCATGGTTTTCCCCATCGTGGAGGTTAAATACGTATCTTCACCAAAGCCTTCCGAGCCGCGGCCCCAGCGCGGATCGCGCGAGACGTCCACCATTGGCGCCCAGGTCATGTTCAGGCCGTCGTCCGCCGCTTCATAAGCCGACACGCGCCCGACGGTTTTCACCGCGTCGAGGTTAAAGGAAGAGGCTAAACCGAGGCTAATCGGGAAGACGGTACGCTGGCCGTGCACCACGTCATAGGCAAAGAACAGAGGAATTTTCAGGCGGCTGAGATCCATCACCTGATCCTGCATCTTGCGGATATCCTGGCGGGTGACGGTATTAAAGATGGCCCCTACCTGCCCGTCTTTGATCATCTCGCGGATGGCCTCTTTCGGGTTATCCGGGCCGACGCTGATAAGACGCAGCTGGCCGATTTTCTCATCGACCGTCATTTTTTTGAGCAATTCAGTGACAAACGCGTCCCGTGCTTCAGGCGTGAGCGGGTGATTACCAAACAAATCCTCTGCCAGCGCAGGTTGCAGCGCCAGGCTGACGGCGACACCTACAGAACATAGCCATTTCATGTCGTTTTACTCTCTCATCAATAACCGCCGGACGATCTCGGCCATACCGTGCGAAAAGCGCAGTGTGCCACAAACCCTCGAAACGTTGCAGGGTTATTCTCTGATTTTTCTCGTGAATACTCGACCGCTTAACAGTTAATCGCGCTATGCTTTACAGCGAGAAATTTGCCCCACCACAAGGAGTGGAAGATGACTTCTGTTCGAACAAACGATAACACGACTTTTATTAACGAACTGTCGCGCCTGGTTGGCTCCTCTCACCTGCTTACCGACCCGGCCAAAACCGCCCGCTACCGCAAAGGCTTCCGCTCCGGTCAGGGCGAGGCGCTGGCGGTGGTCTTCCCCGGCACGCTGCTGGAGCTGTGGCGCGTGCTGAGCGCATGCGTCGCCGCCGACAAGATTATTTTAATGCAGGCCGCCAATACCGGCCTGACCGAAGGCTCCACGCCGAACGGCAACGATTACGATCGCGACATCGTGATTATCAGCACCCTGCGCCTCGACAAGCTGCACCTGCTGGACAAAGGCGAGCAGGTGCTCGCGTTCCCCGGCACGACGCTCTACTCCCTGGAAAAAGCGCTTAAGCCGCTGGGCCGTGAGCCGCACTCGGTGATTGGCTCCTCCTGCATTGGCGCCTCGGTGGTCGGTGGGATCTGCAACAACTCCGGCGGTTCCCTGGTGCAGCGCGGCCCGGCCTACACCGAGATGTCGCTGTTTGCCCGTATTGACGAAAACGGCAAGCTGACGCTGGTGAACCATCTGGGAATCGATCTCGGCGCGACGCCGGAACAGATCCTCAGCAAGCTCGACGACGATCGCGTGAAGGACGAAGACGTTCAGCACGACGGTCGTCATGCGCACGATCACGACTACGTGACCCGCGTGCGGGATATCGACGCCGATACGCCGGCGCGCTACAACGCCGACCCGGACCGCCTGTTTGAATCCTCCGGCTGCGCCGGGAAGCTGGCCGTGTTTGCCGTACGTCTGGATACCTTCCCGGCGGAGAAAAAGCAGCAGGTGTTTTACATTGGTACCAATCAGCCTGAGGTTCTGACCGAAATTCGTCGTCATATTCTGGGCGAATTCACCCATCTGCCGGTGGCGGGCGAGTACATGCACCGGGACATTTACGACATCGCCGAGCGTTACGGCAAAGATACGTTCCTGATGATCGACAAGCTCGGCACCGACAAAATGCCGTTCTTCTTCACCATGAAGGGACGCACCGACGCGATGCTGGAGAAAGTGTCGCTGTTCAAACCCCACTTCACCGACCGCTTTATGCAGAAGCTGGGCAACGTTTTCCCGGCGCACTTACCGGAGCGAATGAAAACCTGGCGCGATAAGTACGAGCACCACCTGCTGCTGAAAATGGCCGGAGACGGAATTACCGAAGCGCAGTCCTGGCTGACCGAATTCTTCAAAACCGCCGAAGGGGATTTCTTTGCCTGTACGCCTGAAGAGGGCAGCAAAGCGTTCCTGCACCGTTTTGCCGCCGCGGGCGCCGCCATCCGTTATCAGGCGGTGCATTCCGAAGAGGTGGAAGACATTCTGGCGCTGGATATCGCCCTGCGACGTAACGACACCGAGTGGTTTGAGCACCTCCCGCCGGAAATCGACAGCAAGCTGGTGCATAAGCTCTATTACGGCCACTTTATGTGTTATGTCTTCCATCAGGATTACATCGTCAAAAAAGGGGTCGATGCGCATGAACTGAAGGAGCAGATGCTCGCCCTGCTGCGTGAACGCGGCGCACAATATCCTGCGGAACATAACGTCGGGCATCTTTATAAAGCCCCTGACGCACTTAAGCAGTTTTATCGCGAGAATGACCCTACAAACAGCATGAATCCCGGCATTGGTAAAACAACGCGGAAGAAATACTGGAAAGAGAGCGCGGATGCGGAGCAGCGCGTAACGCAAGCGTCTGATTAATTCCTATAGCCAAATTTGAGAGATTGTTTAGCGCGCCTTAATCGTAATAGAGTAACCGTCTGACGCCGGAGGAACGTTTCTCCGGCTTTCTATAACGAGGAGCAGGCACATCATGTCGGCTGTTGATGTTTTATCCGAGACCGAACTGGAAGTGCGCGATGCCCTTCCCGATGATGTGCATGCCATCGCCGCCATCTATGCATGGCATGTGCTGCACGGGCGCGCGTCATTTGAAGAAGTCCCCCCTACCATCGACGAAATGCGTCAGCGTATGAAAAGCGTGGCTGAGAGCGGTTTACCGTGGCTTATCGCGCTGTATCGCGGCATCGTGGTGGGCTACTGCTACGCCACGCCTTACCGCCCGCGACACGCCTACCGCTATACCCTGGAAGAGTCGATTTACGTGGATGCCAGCATTACCGGGCGCGGTTTTGGCTCGGCATTAATGGATGCGCTGATCGCCCGCTGCGAGCAAGGCCCGTGGCGGCAGATGATTGCCGTTGTAGGCGATGGCAACAATAATGCCGGCTCGCTGCGGCTGCATAAAAAGCACGGCTTCGATATTGTCGGTCAGCTGCGCAGCGTGGGGTATAAGAAAGGCGACTGGCGGGATACGGTGATTATGCAGCGCTCGCTCAACGATGGTGACTGGACGCTGCCGGAATAAACGCAAAACGGTAACCTGGGTTACCTTTTTTTGTGTTTTCTCCCTCTCCCTGCAGGAGAGGGGCGGGGTGAGGGCATCAGCGCGCACAAACGACTCAGTCGTTCTGCGCCGTCGCCATCTGTTCCGCTTTCTGCTTTTTATACGTCAATGCTGCGGCAGGAACGGGCTGCACTTTCCCGGTTTCAATCCAGGTACGCAGGCGGCTCGCGTCCGCGAAGTGGGTATATTTGCCGAAGGCATCCATCACCACCAGCGCCACCGGCTTACCGTTAAACACGGTGCGCATCACCAGACAGTGTCCTGCCGCGTTGGTAAAGCCGGTTTTGGTTAACTGAATATTCCAGTTATCGCGGTATACCAGATGGTTAGTGTTGCGGAACGGCAGCGTATAGGCCGGGTTCGCAAAGGTCGCCATCTCTTCACGGGTGGTGCTGAGCTGACCAATCAGTGGATACTGTTTGCTGGCAATCAGCAGTTTCGTCAGATCGCGGGCCGTGGAGACGTTGTTGATCGACAGTCCCGTCGGTTCAACATAATGCGTATTGGTCATCCCCAGCGCTTTGGCTTTCGCGTTCATCGCGCGGATAAAGGCGTCATAGCCGCCCGGATAGTGGTGCGCCAGGCTCGCCGCCGCACGGTTTTCAGACGACATCAGCGCCAGCAGCAGCATATTCTTACGGCTGATTTCACTGTTCAGCCGCACGCGAGAGTAGATCCCCTTCATCTCCGGCGTGTGGCTGATGTCCACCTTCAATTTTTCGTCCAGCGGCAGATGTGCATCAAGCACCACCATCGCGGTCATTAATTTGGTAATCGAGGCGATCGGGCGCACCAGGTCCGGATGGCTGGCGTAGATCACCTTATTGGTGTTGAGATCGACAATCATCGCGCTGCCGGACGCAATTTGCGGCTGAGCAGCAGCGGCGGTCACCGCGGGCGTTTTAGCGACGGCCGGCACGGCAGCGGACGCGCCCAGCAACAGCGCCAGGCTAAGTAAAGAGACTCGGAATTTCAGCATGGTGAGACTTCTGATAATTATTCACGCACGTCATGACGTACACCGCCTGTATCAACGGATAAACACAGGCTGGCTTCGGCATCATAGCGGTCACCGGGCGTTGTCGCCAGCGGATAATCGTGAACAGATGCTGCATTGCTGGCATTTACGCCAGCAATGCAGTGAACTCAGAAGAGACGGTATCCGTAACCCCAAAGAATAACCGTCAGCGCCAGTAGCGCCTCCAGCACCAGCACCCCGATGGCGAGTGTTGAACTGGAAAAACTCAGGCCTTCTTCTTTATTGATATTCAGGAAGGTTGGAACCCCCAGATACAGCAGATACCCGGTGTAAAAGAGGGCAATGGTACCGATCAGCGCGCACAGCCAGACCAGTGGATAGAGCGCAACAATACCGCTTAAGAACAGCGGGGTCGCGACATATCCGGCAAAGACCATACAGTGCGCCAGCGATGGACGTTGCGGGTAGTTACGCGCCATCCAGTGAATGACGCGCCCCATTATCGCCACACCCGCCAGCATCAGGCCATAAAAAACAATGGCCAGATAGAGCCCGGTAAACCAGGAAAGCTGAACCACGGTGCCGTCACCGAAGTTCCAGCCGATTTGTGTTGTTCCGATAAAAGCGCATATTACCGGCACCGCAGCCATCAGCAGCACGTGGTGCGTGTAATGATGCGAGACCGTTTCGTTCTCACTTTTAATGACATGCATCTCACGATCGGGATGGGAGAAAAGTCCCCAGACATGGTTCATAGCGCCCCCTTGTTGTCGGCCCGTCAGCGATACCTTAAGTATAATGCAGGCTTTAGATTATTTTCTGTACAGTGGGAAATTTCCGTTGATTTCCCCGCTGTTGATTCATGGGGTATATGATTAAACGAGGTACGCTGAGGGAGATAACATTTACGTAATGGATATTAACGCACTCATTGAACAATATGGATATGCCGCGCTGGTCGTCGGTAGCGTGGCAGAAGGTGAAACCATCACGCTGTTAGGCGGCGTCGCCGCGCATCAGGGATTGCTGAAATTCCCGCTGGTCGCCGCAGCGGTCGCGCTCGGCGGAATGATTGGCGATCAGCTGCTCTACTTTCTCGGGCTGCGCTTCGGGCCCACGCTGCTTAAGCGTTTCGGAAAGCATCAGAAGAAAATCCGCCGCGCTCAACGGCTCATTCAACGTCATCCCTATCTGTTCGTCATCGGCACGCGCTTTATGTATGGCTTTCGCATTATCGGGCCGATACTGATTGGCGCCAGCCATCTGCCGCCAAAAATTTTCTTGCCGCTCAATGTTCTTGGTGCGATAGCCTGGGCGCTGATCTTTACGACGCTCGGCTACGTCGGGGGCGAAGTGATTGGCCCGTGGCTGCATAATCTCGACCAGCACCTGAAGCACTGGGCGTGGTTGATTCTGGTGGTTGCGGCGGTGATCGGGGTCAGGCTGTGGCTGAAGCACCGGGATAAGACGCGGGATGAGGAGTGAGTGCGGTCTCCTCCCCTCACCCCGGCCCTCTCCTAAAGGGAGAGGGTGTTTTTAGTTCCCTCTCCCTTTGGGAGAGGGTTAGGGTGAGGGAAAACTACCCCTCCGGCTTAAACTGCGGGTTCGCCAGCATAAAGCCCCCGTCGACAATAAACGATTGTCCCGTCGTGTAGCTGGCGTCGCTGTCGCACAGCCATGCCACCAGGCTGGCAATCTCTCTGGTGTGGCCCGGTCTTGCCAGCGGGATTTCCGGCATTGAGCCCTCCTTCACTTCACTGTCGTCCATGTCGTTCATCGGTGTGGCAATGGCGCCCGGCGCGACGGCGTTCACCAGAATGTTGTGCTTAACCAGTTCCATCGCCATGGATTTGGTTAACCCGCCAAGCGCGTGTTTTGCCGCCGTGTAGGCGCTGGCCTCCGGCAGCGGCGTGTGCTCGTGCACCGAGGTGATATTCACAATCCGCCCTCCTTTCCCCTGCTTCACCATCTGCCGGGCGGCAATCTGCGAACAGAGAAACGCGCCGTCCACGTCGACGGTGAAAATGTTCCGCCAGTCGTCAAACGGCATCTCAAGGAACGGCGCTTTGGTCATCGCTCCGGCATTGTTAACCAGCACGTCCAGCCGACCAAAACGCGCAATCAGCGTTTCAATAGCCTTTGCGCCTTCCGGCAGCGTGCTTAAATCAAGATGGATAGTCTCTGCGCGCTGCCCCTGCGCTTCAACTTCGCGGCAGGTTTCCAGCGCCCCTTTTTCATCCGAGTGCCAGGTGACGCCAATATCAAACCCGCGCTCTGCGAGCATCAGCGCCGTGGTTTTACCAATCCCGGAATCCGATGCGGTCACTATCGCTACTCTGGTCATACTCACCTCCTGAAAAACTGCAAAGAGGTAAGTATAGATAATGACCATTTTTAGCCATGATGATAGCCGCCGCCCAGCGCCGACGTCAGCTGCAGCGTGGCGTCGACATACTGGCCTTTCAGCAACAATCCGGCGAGGTCTTCCCTGAGGGCCGGGATCCTGGCTTCACTGACCCGCGAGCCCGCAACGATCCCCGCGCTGAAGCGCGCCTGCGCCAGCGCCACAACCCGCGCCGCATCTTTTTCAACCTGCTGCTGATGGTGGTTCTTCGCCGTCAGCGTTTCGACTTCACTGGCCGTGCGCGCCACCTGATTGACCGCTTCGACCACCGCTTTGTTGTAGTTCGCGACCGAGAGATTGTTCTGCGCCTGGGCGATATCCAGGCTGGCGTTCAGCCTGCCGCTGTCGAAGATCGGCAGCGTCGGCAGCGTCAGCCCGGCGGTCACGCCCATCTGCTGCGCTGAAGCGCGAAACAGATCGCTCAGATGGAGGGCATCCTGCTGTAAGAACGCCATCAGGTTCACGTCAGGGTAGAAAGCCGCTCTGGCGGCCTCCACCTCGCTCATGGAGGCTTCGATATACCAGTGCGCCTCCTGAAGATCGGGACGGCGTGCCAGCAGTTCATAACCGAGCGTCGGCGGTAGCGCGGCGTCAACCGTCGGCAGCGCATGCCGCGTAAGCGTTACGGAGGAAGAATTCGTCAGCGCGACCAGACGCGCCTCAACGGCTTTCATCTTCCCGTTGACTTCTGCCAGCTGTTCTTCGGTTTTGCTGGCGTCGATATCGGTTTCCACCCCTTCAACGGAGGAGGTGATCCCGTGCTGATACAGTTCGCGGTCGGCGCCGATTATGTTGTCCTGCTCATGTTTGATCTGCGCGAGAACCTCCCCTGCGGCGGCCTGAGTTTGCCACTCCCAGTAGAGCCGCGCCACGCTGCTGGCCAGCAGCTGGCGGGTCTGCTCCAGCTCCGCTTTTTGCGCATTCACTTTGCCAATCCGGGCCTCGACCCGGGCGCGATTTTTTCCCCACAGATCGAGATCCCAGCCTGCGGTCAGGCCGAAGGTGCCGTTGGTGTACCACGGCCCGGTGGTGCCTGCAGCCGGGTCGGTAAGGGCGAAAGGCCCCATCAGCCCTTCGGCGGACATTTTCTGGCGTTCCGCATCGGCGGAAAAATCAATCTGCGGACCGTCAGCGGCCATTGCGGCTTTGGCCTGGGCTTCGGCAAGCGTAATGCGCTGACGGGCAATCTGCATATCCGGCGCATCGCTCAACGCTTTCGCAATCAGCCCGTTAAGCTGGGGATCGTTATACGCTTTCCACCACTCATTCTTCGGCCAGTCCTGATGATTCAGAACCGTATTCACCGACGCCGCAGCGGTTTGCGTTTTAATGGGAGACACCGTGGCATGTTCAGGCGCACAGGCTACCAGAATAAAAGCGAAGGGTGCACTCAGAGATAAAATAAGAGAACGTTTCATGACGCCATACACTCAAAAAATAAAGGCGCACGTTACGCTCGATATCGTTCATTTTTTTAGTAACGCGTGGCAATCCGCAAATTGTCATACATTTTAATACCCGGAAATTTATTCCCAAAAAGAATGATTAAATTCAATGCATTCACGCCAAATATAAATACGCTGCTACACTTATTCAGGACATACATGAGCGGGAGAAAGGAATGAAAATATTACTGTGGGTTATTTTAATTATATTTCTGATAGGGCTCTTAGTGGTTACCGGCGTATTCAAGATGATTTTCTGATCTATTTGCCCGGCTCAGAGCCGGGCAACGTCATTAATATCAGGCTTTCAGCGAAGCCCCTTTCGTGGCAATCACCTCTTTATACCAGTAGAAACTTTTCTTACGGCTGCGCGCCAGCGTGCCGTTACCGCCGTCATCGCGATCGACGTAAATAAAGCCGTAGCGCTTGGAGAGTTCAGCTTTAGACGCGCTCACCAGGTCGATTGGCCCCCAGCTGGTATACCCCATCACCTCAACGCCGTCGTCAATGGCTTCACGCACCTGCACCAGGTGGTCGTTAAGGTAGCTGATGCGATAGTCATCCTGCACCACGCCGTCCGCATCCGGTTTATCCTTCGCCCCCAGGCCATTTTCCACGATAAACAACGGCTTCTGATAGCGATCCCAGAGCACGTTCAACAGGGTACGCAGGCCGATGGGGTCAATCTGCCAGCCCCATTCGGAACTTGCCAGATGCGGGTTTGGCACCATGCTCAGGATATTGCCGCGCGCCTGCTGGTTGAGGGCCTCATCCGCGGTGACGCAGCCCGTCATGTAGTAGCTGAACGAGATAAAATCGACGGTCGATTTCAGCGCCTCGCGGTCGTCATCCGTGACCTCAAGCTGAATCCCGCTGTCGCGGAAGAAGCGCTGCATATAGCCCGGGTAGGCGCCACGGCACTGCACGTCGCCAAAGAATTGCCACGCGCGGTTTTCCTGCAGCGTCTCCAGAACATCTTCCGGCTTGCAGGTCAGCGGATACATCAGGCCGCCCAGCAGCATGTTGCCGATTCTGGCATCCGGGATAATCTCGTGGCAGGCCTTCACGGCCAGCGCGCTGGCCACCAGCTGGTGGTGGATCGCCTGGTACACCTCCCCTTTGCTGCTGGTTTCCGGCAGGCCCACGCCGGTCATCGGCGCGTGCAGAGACATATTGATCTCGTTGAAGGTCAGCCAGAGCTTCACCTTCTCCTTGTAGCGCGCAAACACGGTACGGGCGTAGCGCTCGAAGAACCCAATGGTCTGGCGGCTGCCCCACCCGCCGTACTGCTTCACCAGCCCCCACGGCATTTCGTAATGCGAGAGCGTTACCAGCGGGGTAATGCTGTGCGCGGCCAGCTCGTCAAACAGCCGGTCGTAAAACGCCAGCCCCGCTTCGTTAGGCTGCAGCTCGTCGCCGTTCGGAAAAATGCGGGTCCAGGCAATGGAGACGCGCAGGCAGTTAAAGCCCATCTCAGCGAACAGTTTGATGTCTTCCGGGTAGCGGTGATAGAAGTCGATGGCGACGTCCTTGATGCCGCTGTCGCCCGCCACGCGCTCAACCACCGGGCCGAAGACACCCTGCGGCTGAACGTCCGAGGTGGACAGCCCTTTCCCCTCCTCCAGATACGCGCCTTCTACCTGATTCGCGGCAACCGCGCCGCCCCATAAAAAATCGTCCGGGAAAGTTTTCATCACGTTCTCCTGTTATTGATGGCTTACGCTGAGTAACGGAGCACCGGCTCTGACGGACGTTGCCGCCACGGTCACCACGTCACGATACTCATCGCTGTTACTGATAATGATCGGGGTCGCCAGGTCGTATCCGGCATCGATAATCGCCTGTCGGTCAAACTCCAGCAGCAGATCGCCGGGCTGCACCCTGTCGCCCACCTTCACGTGGGCGGTAAACGGCTTGCCGTCTAGCTTCACGGTATCGATACCCACGTGGATTAACACTTCTATCCCGCTGTTGCTGAGCAGGCCGATGGCGTGTTTGGTCTGAAACAGCGAGGCCACCACGCCGGCAAACGGGGCCACCACTTTGTTATCCGAGGGAATAATCGCGGCACCGCTGCCCAGCAGGCCGCTGGCAAACGTGGTATCCGGCACCTGGTCGAGCGCCAGAACGGTCCCGGTCATCGGGGATAAGACATCGTTTTCCCCTGCCGTAACCGCAGCTTCCGCCGCTGCGCGTCCCGGCATACCTGCCACCAGCGTCAGGCCACAGCTCAGCACCAGCGCTACCGCGGTGCCGATCACGCCGCCCCACAGCGTGGCGTTTACCCCACCCGGCGGAATCATCTGGGCGATGGTAAAGATATTGGCGAAGCCGAAGGAGTAAACGTGGGTATCGCTGAAGCCGACAATCGCCCCGCCGATAGCTCCCGCCACGCAGCCAAAGATGAACGGACGACGCAGCGGCAGGTTTACGCCATACACAGCGGGTTCGGTGATACCAAATATCCCGGCCGTTACCGATGAACCCGCCAGCATCTTCTGACGGGCATCGCGGGTACGCAGGAAGATCCCCAGCGCTGCCCCCACCTGGCCAAACACCGCGGGCAATAGCATTGGCAGCATGGAGTCATGCCCCAGCACCGCCAGGTTGTTAATCATCAGCGGCACCAGCCCCCAGTGCAGGCCAAAAATAACGCAGACCTGCCACAGCGCGCCCATCGCCGCGCCCGCCAGCCACGGTGCCAGAACGTAAATGCTCTGATAGCCGTTCGCCAGCATCTGGCTCAGCCAGGTCGCCAGCGGCCCGATAACGAGGAAGGTCAGCGGCACGGTTAATCCTAAGCAGATCAGCGGCGCGAAGAAGTTTTTCATCGAGGAAGGCAGCAGCCTGGTGCTCTGCTTTTCCAGCCAGCAGCTGACCCACGCGGCGAGAATAATCGGGATCACCGACGAGCTGTAGTTAAACCAGGTGACAGGAATGCCCAAAAAAGCGTCCGATACCGCGCCCGGCTGCTGGCTGGCGTTAAACGCCGCAATCATCATCGGATGGGTAAGCGCCCCGCCGATCACCATGGTAATAAACGGGTTGCCGCCGAATTTTTTCCCGGCGGTGTAGCCCAGCACCAGCGGGAAGAAGAAGAACAGCGCGTCGCTGGCGGCGAACCAGATTTTATAGGTGCCGCTCTCAGTGCTGAGCCAGCCGCACACCACCGCCAGCGCCAGCAGCCCTTTCAGAATACCGGACGCGGCCAGAATGCCGATAAACGGGGTGAAGATCCCGGAGACGATGTCAATCAGGCGGCCCAGCAGGTTGCCCTTTTCCCCCCTCTCTTCTACGACGGGCGCGTCATCGGTAAGGCCTGCCTCATTGCGCACCGCCTGCCAGACGTCGTGGACGTGGTTGCCAATCACTACCTGAAACTGGCCGCCGCTTTCGACCACCATGATCACGCCCGGGTTTTTCTTCAGCCCTTCCGCATCCGCCCGTTGATTCTCTTTCAGTTTGAAGCGAAGCCGGGTCGCGCAGTGTACAAGACTGACGATGTTCTCTTTTCCGCCAACGTGGCCGAGAATATCCTTCGCTAAAGCCTGGTATTCCATCTCGATTTCCTTACATCCGATGCCCGCAGACACCTGTTGACTGAGTACAAAAAATAAAAAAACCCGAGAACGACCTTCTGACGAAGGCCGCGCTCAGGTTTTGCCTGCGTGATGCAGTAACAATCCTGTTTTGAGGCTTAACGCCCCTCTTTTCTCACCCGCTCGATATGAATAGCGAGGAACATAATTTCTTCGGTCGTCAGCTCACGCTGATAGCTTTTGTTCAGGTGCTGAGCGATTTTCTCGGCGCATTTCCACGCTTTCGCGTAGTTGTCTTTTACCGCCGTATGCAGCGAGACGTCGTCATCTTCCACCACGGTGCGTGTCAGCATCCGCTGGGCAAAAAACTTCAGGTGGGTGACGAAACGCTGATAGCTGAGCGACTCTTCATCATACTCAAGCTGCAGCTGATACTTCACCAGCTGCAGGATCTCCTGCATCACCCGCGTCACGTGCATCACTTCCGGCATTTCGCTGTTCAGCTGCGCGGTGACCAGATGCAGCGCGATAAACCCGGCCTCATCCTCTTCCAGCTCGACGTTCAGGCGTCTGGCAATAATGGCCCGCGCCTCCTGCCCTAATTCGAACTCCTTCGGATACAGCCGTTTAATATCCCACAGCAGCACGTTTTTGATGGCCAGCCCGTTCTTCTGCCGCTCAATCGCAAAGTAGCAGTGGTCGGTGAGGGTGATATACAAACTCTCCTGCAGCTTGCCCAGCCGCTGCGCCGCCAGCCCGATGATGCGGTCGCAGGTGGTCATCACTTCCAGCGGAATTTGACTCAGCAGCTCGCCAAGTCGACGCACCAGTTCATCGCTTTGCAGCGCAAATACCTTTTCAACCAACGCGGTATCCAGCGCTTCGCCGACGCGCTTCTGAAAGGCCAGCCCACGGCCCATCACCACCTGTTCGCGCCCGCGCTCATCCTGAACAACCACCACGTTATTATTGAGTATCTTGGCGATTTTCATCTGAACCCCAGAAACAAAAAAACCTGACCTCCGGCAGATGCCAGAAAATCAGGTTTTGCCTGTCTAAGCAGTAACAATCCAGTTCTGGCACTCTATCAGTTTCATTCATAGCCTCAATGCATCACGCGTCAGAAACGTGACGCGGATCGAACTTGCTACGGTGATATCAGAAGCTCACCACCGTTTTCAGCTCGGTAACCCAGGCATCCTGGGTGCGACTGACCCCGCCGGGATGGTGCCAGTACTGAATGCCCGGCTGCAGCTCCAGCCACGACACCGGACGGAAGCGATAATAAAACTCACCGTTCAGGGAGTGGCCTGGCTCCGGGTGATACTCCGGATCGTTATAGTCCGACACGCCGCTCAGGCTGTTCATATAGCGCTGGTTGCGGGCGTACTGGCTGCTCATATCAATCCAGGTTAGCCCGAAGCCAATCCAGTCTTCCGGCCGCGCGTCAAAAAGCCCGCGGTAGCGCAGCGAGGCGGCGTAAACCTGGTGCATGTAGTTGGTACTCTGATCCGCAAGGCTCATGCTGAAAGAGGTGCTCAACCCGCGACTCGGGTCATCCTGATGCTGCGTAAGCTGCTGGTTCAGCCCGGCGTACATGAACCAGGTCCGGCTGTGGGTATCAAAGCCGTTCGGGTCCGTCGCGCCCGCCCCGCCGGATTTGCCGCGATAGAGATCGGTTTGCGGCGCGTTGGTAAACACCACGCCCAGGTTATACGCGCCCGGCAGGCCGTTAATCAGCGGACGCGCTTCGATTTCAACCGGCAGTAAGACCCCTTTGCTGCCCTTCGTCGACCAGCTCCACGCGTGGCTGCGGCTGGAGGCCTCGGGATTTTGCTCCATCACGCCGCCCTTCAGGGTCAGCGTCGGCGTTAATTTATACGCAAGCGTGGTGCCCCAGGTGTGAACGTTCCAGTTATTCCACGTCAGCGAGTTGGCTGACTTCCCGCCGCACTGCGACAGGAGCTGGAAATCACAGGGGGTGATTTGATCGAAGGTCTGCACCTTGTTCATCATCCCGATGCGCCAGGTCAGACGCCGGTCGTCAAAGCTGCGGGCAAAGGTCAGCCAGCCCAGACGGGTAATCGACTGCCCGCCCCAGCTCTCCTGGGTCAGATCGTTAAAGTTAACGCGCGGGTCCTGCACGCGTTTGGTGGTAAGGTCGTCATTGTGGTTACGGTTGACGATATTCCCCTCGATACGCGCGTCCGGGATACCGGTCCGTCGCTCCAGGTCCTGGTTGAAGGTCAGCGCAAACTGGTCAATATAGGCCACGTGGGAGTCGTGGTTATATCCGCCACCGCCGTTCCAGCCAATTTCATTCAGGTATCCGAGATTCCAGGTAAAACCGTTATCGTTGAGGATTTTACGTATGCCGAGCATTTCGCCCAGAACAGGCTCCGGTGGATCTTCAAAACCTAATACCGTTCCGTTCCAGTCTTGCGCCACCGACAGCGGGGATATCGCTAATAAGGCGAGCGCAAAGAATTTATTTTTATATGCCATAATAACAACCTGTGATTGAGTATTTTGTGCGTAACCGGCCGCAGGAAATTTTTCTATTTCCTGTCGATATTTCATTTTTTTAAAATCAGTAAAAAGCGCTAAGCCAAATTTCTCTCCTGCGTAAACGAGAGGCAAAAAAAAACCTAAGCGCTCCACAGCGAAAATGCTGTGAAACGCTTAGGTTTTGCCTGTTAACCAGTAACAATCCTGCGTTGAAAACAGTGGCACCTTAACACCGTCGCGCCACGTTGAAAACCTGAACTGTTTTCTGATTTAAAAAAGTGTGAGCAATTTAACGCTTATTATTTTGACTGAATCACCCGGGCAATATCAGACGAAGTCTGCAATGTCCGAATTTCCTGAAATAATCCCAGCGCTTCATCGTACTCTTTGCGTAAATAGCTCAGCCACTGTTTAATTCGCGCGACGTGATACAAACCGGTATCGCCCTGCTTTTCCAGTCGGCTGTATTTTTGCAGCAGCGTGACGACGTCTTCCCACGGCATTCGCGGCTCGTTATATTTCACCACCCGGCTGAGGTTCGGCACATTCAGGGCGCCGCGACCGATCATCACCGCATCGCAGCCGGTGGCCTTCAGACAGGCCTGCGCGCTCTCATAATCCCAGATTTCACCGTTGGCGATCACCGGAATGGTGAGGCGCTTGCGGATCTCACCGATCGCCTGCCAGTTAATGCGCTCGGCCTTGTAGCCATCTTCTTTGGTGCGGCCATGCACCACCAGCTCGGTGGCCCCGGCCTGCTGCACCGCATCGGCGATTTCAAACTGCCGCGCGTCGCTGTCCCATCCCAGGCGCACCTTCACCGTCACCGGCAAATGCGAAGGCACGGCCTCACGCATGGCCTTCGCGCCGCGGTAAATCAGCTCAGGATCTTTCAGCAACGTCGCCCCGCCGCCGCTGCCGTTCACCAGCTTCGACGGGCAGCCGCAGTTGAGATCCACCCCGTAAGAGCCCAGCTCAACCGCGCGGGCGGCGTTTTCCGCCAGCCATTCAGGATACTGGCCGAGCAGCTGAATACGCACCAGCGTGCCGGAAGAGGTCCGGCTCTGGTTGTGCAGCTCGGGGCACAGGCGGAAGAAGGATTTTACCGGCAGCAGCATATCGACCACGCGCAGAAACTCCGTCACGCAGAGATCGTAATCGTTCACCTCGGTCAGAAGCTCGCGCACGAGGGAGTCGAGCACGCCTTCCATTGGGGCCAGTAAAACACGCATAGCAGTACCTGTGAAAAAAAGACGCGCTATAGTAGCCGCTCTCTATATCGCTGGGAAGCGCTTCTGTTCAGGGAGAAAGTCAGCCGGCGTTGCCCCCACAATGGCGCGAAACGCCGCCGCAAATGCCGCCTGCCCGGAAAACCCCAGCATCCAGGCCACCTGCTTAACCGGGTATCCGTTGGCGAGCAGGTCCAGCGAGGCACAAATCCTTGCGCGCTGTCGCCAGGCCCGGAAGCTAAACCCGGTATCTTTGATAAAGGCGCGTGAGAATGTGCGTTCAGACATCGCGGCCTGTTCCGCCAGCCTGTCCATCGAAACGTCCCAGAAATTGCTGGCAATGATGTCACAGGCAACGCGATGTAACCGCTCATCCACGGGCATCGGTAATTCGGCCGAAATCTGCTGCGCCTCGCTGAGGATTTCGAGCAGCAAAACGGCCATGCTGCGCTGGCTGGCTGGCCGGTATTGCGCACTGAACAGCCCGGCAATCAGCTCTTTGAACAACGCCGTCGCCATAATCACGTGAACCTCTTCTTTCCGTTTAAAAGATCGGCATTGCGATATCAGCGCGGGGCTAAACCAGACCGCGCGGAGCTCCGTTGCGGATAACACGCTGTAGGTATGCTCCTGAAAGGGAGGGATCCAGAGCGCGCGCTGTGGCGGTATGACCCAACGCTTATTGCCGGTTTCGACCAGCATCCCCCCTTTGATGGCAAACAAAAGTTGCCCCTGTGGATGCTGGTGAGGGGGATCCACTTCGCCGCGCGTATAGCTAATAGCCCCTCTGGACCATCCGATGGCATCGTCGTGAATTGGCGTTTTATCGATAACGGTTGGCATTTCACATTCCTCCCTTCCTCTTATGATGCTGCTTGTACACGTAACCGGAGAGAGACGCAATGCACATTCATTTTATCATTCATGAATATTTCGAAGCGCCAGGCGCATATGAAGTCTGGGGGGAAAATCGCGGCTGTAGTATGAGCTACTCCAGAGTTTATCAGGGCGATCCGTTACCCGAGGATCTGCAGAGCACAGACTTGCTTATCATCATGGGAGGCCCGCAGTCACCTGCCACCACGCTTCAGGAGTGCCCCTGGTTTGACGCGCAGGCGGAAATGCGGCTCATCGGCCGCGCAATAGAGGCAGGTAAAACGGTGATTGGCGTTTGTCTGGGCTCGCAGCTTATCGGTGAAGCGCTGGGCGCAGCGTTTTGCCATAGCCCGGAAAAAGAGATCGGCAAATTTCCCGTCAGGCTCACAGATGCTGGCAAGGCGAACCCGCTGTTTGAGGATTTTGGCCACGAGCTGAACGTCGGACACTGGCATAACGACATGCCAGGGTTGACGCCGCAGGCTAAAGTGCTGGCTTACAGCGAGGGCTGCCCCCGTCAGATCGTGCAATATGGCGAACGGGTTTACGGTTTTCAGTGTCATATGGAACTGACGCCGGAGGTGGTTGAGCTGCTGATTGAACATTCGCAGAACGATCTCCGCCGCGCGGCTGAATTTCGTTTTGTCGAAACGGCGGAAAAACTTCGCTCGCATGATTATCAAGAAATGAATCAGGTGCTGTTTTCTTTTCTGGATAAACTCGTCGCCCAACGCGAGGCCTGACTCAGAGGCATTTCTCTGGCTCGTCACTTCGCCACCGCACGCCCTTTCCTCTAAACTGTAGCCTGCCCCTGTGCGGTGATACCAGACGTTCCATTCTGGAATGTCTGGTATGCTCAAATTTCATGATGTGATCCGTGGCACATTTTTGGGTTTAATTGTATGATGAATGCGTTTCAGCAAGGACTATCACCATGAGCAAATCATTGAACATTATCTGGCAATATCTGCGCGCATTCGTCCTGATTTACGCCTGCCTGTACGCCGGGATTTTCATCGCGTCGCTGCTGCCGATCGTCATTCCCGGCAGCATTATCGGTATGCTGATCCTCTTTGTTTTGCTGGCGCTGCAAATCCTGCCCGCAAAATGGGTCAACCCCGGCTGCTTCGTCCTTATTCGCTATATGGCGCTGCTTTTCGTGCCCATCGGCGTCGGGGTCATGCAGTATTTTGATTTGCTCAAGGCCCAGTTCGGCCCGATTGTGGTCTCCTGCGCGGTCAGTACGCTGGTGGTTTTCCTTGTGGTGAGCTGGAGTTCACATCTGGTGCATGGCGAACGTAACGTGGTCGGGGAGAAAACAAAAAAATGATGGCCAATATCTGGTGGTCGCTGCCGTTAACCCTGGTGGTATTCTTCGCCGCGCGGAAACTTGCCGCACGTTTCAAAATGCCATTGCTGAACCCGCTGCTGGTGGCGATGGTGGTGATTATTCCGTTCCTGCTGCTCACCGGCATTCCCTACGAACGCTACTTTGCCGGCAGCAAAATTTTAAACGACCTGCTGCAGCCTGCCGTTGTGGCGCTCGCCTTTCCTTTATACGAGCAGCTCCATCAGATCCGCGCCCGCTGGAAATCCATCATTACCATCTGTTTTGTGGGCAGCCTGGTGGCGATGATCACCGGCACGTCGGTGGCGCTGTTGATGGGGGCCTCCCCGCAAATTGCCGCCTCTATCCTGCCTAAATCGGTGACCACGCCTATCGCGATGGCGGTCGGCGGCAGCCTCGGCGGGATCCCGGCCATCAGCGCGATGTGCGTCATTTTCGTCGGTATTCTGGGTGCGGTGTTTGGTCACACCCTGCTGAACGGGATGCGTATTCACACTAAAGCGGCACGGGGACTGTCGATGGGGACCGCCTCCCACGCCCTGGGCACCGCCCGCTGCGCGGAGCTGGATTATCAGGAAGGGGCGTTTAGCTCGCTGGCGCTGGTGATCTGCGGGATTATCACCTCCCTGCTGGCCCCGTTCATTTTCCCGCTGATTCTGGCGGTGATGGGCTAAAATTTGCGATGCGTCGCGCAAATTTCATTTTGATTTCATAAGTTGCATACATAATGAGAAGTGGATCACATATAAAGCCCTGACGGCTCCGTAAACTACCGATCCATTAACCCTTATGAGGCAAACGCCATGCACCCACGTTTTCAAGCTGCTTTCGCCCAGCTTGCAGAGAATTTGCAGTCAGCCCTGGCTCCCGTTCTGGCAGATGCACACTTCCCCGCCCTGCTGACCGCGGAGCAGGTCACGATGCTGAAACAGGCAACGGGACTGGACGAAGACGCGCTGGCTTTCGCACTGCTTCCTCTGGCTGCCGCCTGCGCGCGGGCCGATCTCTCCCACTTTAACGTCGGGGCCATTGCGCGCGGCGTCAGCGGAACCTGGTACTTCGGTGGCAATATGGAGTTCCTGGGCGCGACCATGCAGCAAACGGTTCACGCCGAGCAGAGCGCCATCAGCCACGCCTGGCTGCGCGGTGAAAAAGCCCTGAGCGCCATTACCGTTAACTATACCCCCTGCGGCCACTGCCGTCAGTTTATGAACGAGCTGAACAGCGGGCTGCAGCTGCGCATCAACCTGCCGGGCCGCGCGCCGCACACGCTGGGGGATTATCTGCCTGACGCGTTTGGCCCGAAAGATCTGGAGATCAAAACGCTGCTGATGGACGAGCAGGACCACGGTTACGCCCTGTCCGGCGATGACCTGAGCCAGGCGGCCATTCGCGCGGCCAACAAAAGCCACACGCCGTACAGCAAGTCTCCGAGCGGCGTGGCGCTGCAGTGCCGCGATGGCCGGATCTTTAGCGGCAGCTACGCGGAAAACGCCGCGTTTAACCCAACCCTGCCACCGCTGCAGGGCGCGCTTAATCTGCTGAGCCTGAACGGCTATGACTATCCGGACATTCAGCGCGCTATTCTGGCAGAAATTGCCGATGCGCCGTTGATTCAGTGGGATGCGACCGCCGCGACGCTTAAAGCGCTGGGCTGCACGACGATTGACCGCGTACTGCTTGCGTAATCCTTCCGGCGGGCAGAAATGCCCGCCAGTTTGCTGAAAAACCCCTCAGTTGAGTCGCTGTTTCTTGCGCTAACCAGGCGGGTAAAGTAGCCTGAGTTAAATTTCATCCACGAACGAGCCATCTCCATGTTAAAGCGCGTTTTTTACAGCCTGTCTGTCCTGGTCGGCATACTGCTGTTGATCGTGCTGGGTCTCGACCGCTGGATGAGCTGGAAAACCGCCCCCTACATCTTTGATGACCTGCAGGACCTGCCCTATCGTCAGGTTGGCGTGGTGCTCGGCACCGCCAAGTATTACCGCACCGGCGTGATCAACCAGTATTACCGTTACCGCATTCAGGGCGCGCTGAACGCCTACAACAGCGGCAAGGTGAACTACCTGCTGCTGAGCGGCGATAACGCGCTGCAAAGCTACAATGAACCGGTGACGATGCGTAAGGACCTGATTGCCGCGGGCGTGGACCCTGCCGATATCGTGCTCGACTACGCCGGATTCCGCACCCTGGACTCCATCGTGCGCACGCGTAAAGTCTTCGATACCAACGACTTCATCATCATTACCCAGCGCTTCCACTGCGAGCGCGCGCTGTTTATCGCGCTGCATATGGGCATTCAGGCGCAGTGTTACGCGGTGCCGTCGCCAAAAGATATGCTGAGCGTGCGCGTGCGCGAGTTCGGCGCGCGTTTTGGCGCTCTGGCCGATCTGTATATCTTCAAACGCGAACCGCGCTTTTTAGGCCCGCTGGTTCCGATTCCGGCGATGCACGAAGTGCCGGAAGACGCGCAGGGTTACCCGGCCGTCACGCCCGAGCAGCTGCTGGATATGCAGAAAAAGGAGAAATAACAGGACCGCCTTTATACTTTCTTTACGCCGGGCCTGACGCTTTTTATCCCCCCTTTACGTCGGCTCTTTTATGCTGAGTTCACTGCCGCTACGGCTTCATTGAAGAATGACTATGAACTCAATAATGAATGCGTTTTTCCTCAAAAGTCTCCGCCCGTATTTTAACTTTCCCGGTTTATCACTTCCTGGCGCACTCAATTCCGGTCTCTGGCTTGATGAAAAAATTGACGCCCTGCAGCACAACATTTCAGTGGAAGTGGCAGATTATCTGGAACGCTACCCCCAGACGAAACACATTGACGTTTACCTGAACGATATCAACGGCACGATGCGCGGCAAGCGTCTGTCGGTGGAGAGCATGCTGAGCCTGGAAAAAGGCTGTTATTTTCCCCTTTCGGTCTACTCGATGGATCAGAAAGGAAAAATCGCCGCCCCACTTCATGATGAACCGGACCGACTCTGCGTGCCGGTCGCCGGCTCCCTGCGCCCCTGCCCGCAGGATCCGCAGCACAACGCGCAGATCCTGCTGACGATGAAAGACAGCGACGACACCCCCTGCCCGCTTGAGCCGCGCGTGATACTGCAGAACGTGCTGGCCCGCTTCCACCAGCACGGCCTCTTCCCGGTGATTGCCCCGGAAATCGAGTTCTATCTGACGGGACATGACAATCGGGATCCGCAAAATCAGGGCTGTTTTCATATGGATACTACGACGGCCCATGCGGCACTGTTTGACGAGCTGGAACAGCTGGCGCACCTGCAGCGCATCCCGCTGTCCGGGATCGTGGCGGAAGCCGAGTCCGGTCAGTACGAATTAAACCTGAAGCACAGCCATCGCGTCGTTGAGGTCTGCGATAGCGTGCTGGCGCTTCGTCGCCTGACCCGTTACGTTGCCGAAAAGCACGGCCTGCAGGCCAACTTTATGGCGAAGCCTTTCAGCCAGCTTTCCGGCAGCGGTTTGCACTTCCATTTCAGCCTGAACAATCGTCACGGCGAAAACGTCTTTGCTTCCCCGGTGAACGCGCTTAACAGCATGATGCGTTTGTGCATCGCGGGGCAGCTGGCGCTGATGCCCGCCTCCGTTGCCATTCTTGCGCCGGGCGTTAACGCGTTTCGTCGCCTGCGTAAAAACCTGACGGAGCCCGTATTTAACTCCTGGGGCTATAACACCCGCTCCGCCGCCCTGCGTATTCCCTGCTCGGATGACCACAACCGTCGTATCGAGTACCGGCTGGCCGGGGCCGATGCCAATCCCTATCTGGTGGCAGCAACTATCCTGACCGGCATGCTGTACGGGCTGGAAAACATCGACGACGAGGATTTGCCCGAACCGCAGCATGATGAACCCGCGCTGCCGCTGTTTCAGCAGGAGGCGATTGAGACCTTTGCCCGCTGTCAGTACCTCACCGACAGCCTGGGCGACGCTTTTTCCGAACAGTGGGTCGCCTGCAAGCTCTCTGAACTCGACTGGTTTGAGCGCATCGTGACCCGAGAGGAGTCACAGCTGGCATAAGGCATAAAAAAGCCCGCTCGATGAGCGGGCCGGATAACGCGAGGAGCAATTACTTCTTACGCGCGTACTTCAGTGAATCCAGCGCAACCGCGAAGATAATGATGGCGCCTTTGATGATGTACTGCCAGTACGGGTTCACGCCGATATAGGTCAAGCCGTAGTTGATGACGGTGAAGATAATCACACCGGTCACCACGCCCAGTACCGTACCCACGCCGCCGCTGAAGGAGACGCCGCCCACCACGCAGGCTGCGATCGCATCCAGCTCGTACATGAAGCCAAGGTTGTTGGTTGCAGAGCCGATACGGCCCGCTTCCAGCATCCCGCCGAAGGCGTAGAACACGCCGGACAGGGCATAAATGATGAGCAGGTTCAGGGCAACGTTCACGCCGGACACTTTCGCCGCTTCCGGGTTACCGCCGATTGCGAAGATGTTTTTACCAAAGCGCGTTTTGTTCCACAGGATCCAGACGAAGGCCACCGCAATCAGCGCATAGAAGGTGATATACGACAGGCGGAAGCTGCCCAGCGCGATGAACCCTTGCGTAAAGGTCGAGAAGCCGCTGTCAAAACCCGAGATGGGGGAAGCACCGACAAAGTCGTAGTACAGGGAGTTGATACCGTAAACGATGATCATCGTACCCAGCGTGGTGATAAACGGCGTCACGTTCAGGTAGGCGATAATGATACCGTTGATCAGACCAATCACCGCACCGATGGCGCAGACAATCAGGATCACCACGAAAATCGGCATGGTGGCCATTTCCGGGAAGACCTTGTTGGCGTTTTCCATCGACTGCAGCAGGGTTGCCGCGATAACCGCCGCCAGACCCACCTGACGACCGGCAGAAAGGTCCGTCCCCTGGGTTACGATCAGGCCCGCCACGCCCAGCGCAATGATAATACGCACGGAGGACTGGGTCAGAATGTTACTCAGGTTCAGCAGGCTTAAGAACGTAGGGTCCTGGAAAATGATGATAGCCAGCAGTACTAAAAGAACAACGTAAATACCGCCTTCTTTCAGGTAAGTGAGAAAACTTTTTTTATTTAACGCACTCATGAGGAGCCCCTGATCTTAAAGGTGCAAAGACGCAAGACGCAAAATTTCGTTTTGCGTTGTCGTTTTGGTGTCAACAATACCGGCAACGAGACCATTGCTCATAACCAGAATACGATCCGTGATCCCTAACAATTCCGGCATTTCGGAAGAAATAATAATGATCCCTTTATTCTTTTTCGCCAGTTCGGCAATCAGCTGATAAATTTCAAACTTCGCGCCGACGTCAATGCCGCGGGTCGGTTCATCCAGCATCAGAATTTCTGGCTGGGTTAATAACCAACGTCCGATAATGACTTTCTGCTGGTTACCGCCTGACAGCGAACCAATTTGGGTGCGGTGTCCCGGCGTTTTCACGCGCATGGAGTCAATAACCCATTGGGTATCGCTCTTCATGCGGGAGTTATCCAGCAGCCCGACTTTGTTTTTGTAATTGCGAATGTTAGAAATTAACGAGTTAAAGTTAATATCCAGATAGGCATAAATACCGGTCGAACGACGCTCTTCCGTCACCAGCGCAAAACCATTATTAATGGCTTCGTTGGCGTTGTGGTTGTTAATTTTCTTACCGTGCAGCGTAATAGTGCCTTCGGCTTTCTCACGGATACCGAACAGGGTTTCCACGATATCGGTACGTTTTGCCCCGACCAGACCGGCAATCCCCAGGATTTCGCCCTTGTGCAGGTCGAAGGAGACATCGCGAATAGACGGCTGACGTAACGAGGTCAGATTGCGCACTTCCAGGATCACTTCGCCCGGCTTGTTTTCTTTGTCCGGGAAGCGCTGGTTAAGGGAACGGCCGACCATCATGGCGATGATCTTGTCCATGTCCAGCCCTTCCAGCGGCTGCGTGGCAATCCACTGACCGTCGCGCAGAATGGTAATCTCATCGCACAGCTGGAAGATCTCTTCCATTTTGTGGGAGATATACACAATGCCGCAGCCGCGATCTTTTAGCTTACGAATAATGGTAAAAAGGTGATTAACCTCTTTTTCCGTTAATGACGATGTCGGTTCGTCCATAATGACGATTTTCGCATCATAGGAGAACGCTTTGGCGATTTCGATCATCTGCATCTGGGAGACGGATAATGTTCCCACGCGGGCGCGCGGATCGATATCAATATCCAGCTCATCAAAAATCGCTTTGGTGTCGCGATACATTTTGTCCTGATCGACAAAGACACCCTTGGTTGGATAACGCCCCAACCACATGTTATCCATGACTGAACGCTGCAG
Source organism: Enterobacter asburiae (assembly GCF_007035645.1). Lineage (NCBI taxonomy): Bacteria > Pseudomonadati > Pseudomonadota > Gammaproteobacteria > Enterobacterales > Enterobacteriaceae > Enterobacter > Enterobacter asburiae. Next base: position 1,461,758 of record NZ_AP019632.1, on the reverse strand, counting down.
CACCAGGTTTAATTCCTGGTGAACCATCGAGATACCGTTTTCCAGTGCTTCTTTCGCTGAATGGAAATCGATCTCTTTCCCCTGAAAAAGAATGCTGCCAGAATCTTTTTGATAGATCCCAAAAAGACATTTTAATAATGTTGATTTACCCGCACCGTTCTCCCCCATCAGGGCATGAATAGAGTGAGGACGAACTTTTAAATTAACATTATCGAGTGCCTTAACGCCGGGAAATGACTTGTTGATACCGCTCATTTCCAACAGGTATTCACCGGATGACTGAGTATTTGTGCTGACCATAATTATACCTTGTTGGCCTCGCATATCGCGTTATAAAAGGGCGCAACGAATTGCGCCCAGTGGAGACAGTACCGCTAACTTATTTACCGATAAACTCAGCCAGGTTGGACTGGTCTACGCCCACGTAAGGTACGCGAACGATTTTGTTTTCAATTTTCCAGCTGGTGCCATCTGCCGCGCCTTTGCCATCGGCCAGGTTTTTCGCCAGATCGAAGGTCGCTTTCGCCTGGTTGTTGGCATCGTTCAGAACGGTACCGGCCATCGCACCGGATTTAACCAGCGCCAGCGCTTCTGGCAGTGCATCTACGCCGAACACAGGAATGGAGGATTTGTTGTGTGCTTTCAGCGCTTCTACCGCACCCATTGCCATCGCATCGTTGTTCGCGATAACCACTTCGATTTTGTTTGCGTTAGGGCCGGACAGCCACGCGTCCATTTTATCTTTCGCCTGAGCGGTATCCCACATCGCGGTATCTAACGCCAGCTGCTGGGTTTTCAGACCCTTGTCGTTCAGCTCTTTGATAACGTAGGTGGTACGGGCTTCAGCATCCGGGTGGCCGGGTTCGCCTTTCAGCAGCACGAACTGAATCTGACCGTCTTTGTTCAGGTCCCAGTTCGGGTTCGCCGCCCAGTGTTTCGCGATCAGATCGCCCTGAATAATACCGGACTCTTTGGAGTCGGTACCGACGTAATACGCTTTGTCGTAGCTATCCAGCGCTTTACGGGAAGGTTCTTTGTTGAAGAAGACGATTGGCACGTTCTGGCCGCGCGCTTTTTCAATAACCGTGCCTGCTGCAGCCGGGTCAACCAGGTTGATGGCCAGGGCTTTCACGCCTTTCGCCAGCAGAACGTCGATCTGGTCGTTCTGTTTGGACTGGTCGTTCTGGGAGTCGTTCATCAGCAGCTGAACGTCTGGCGCTGCTTTCGCATCTTTCTCAATCGCTTTACGTACAACAGACATGAAGTTGTCGTCGTATTTATAGATGGTCACACCAATACGGGTATCCGCAGCGTGCGCTGCTGCACCAAAAAGCATGCTTGCCATTACGGCAGACAGGGTCAACACCTTCTTATTCATGGTATCTCCGGTTTTTTTTATGCAGGGTAGTTCTTGTGAATAACGATCGGCGGGCAGGTGTTAATAAAACGTTACTGACAGCCGAAGTTCACTTATAAAATTTCTATCTTCCGTGTTCGGTAACGCTCCAGAAATGCGTTTTATTCGTTGTTTGCGGCACATTGGCTATAGTGAAAGTGAATAATCACCGTTACATAGCGTTTCAGCCCCTAAAACGCTGACATCATAGTCAGCGTCTTGTTAAGATACTGTGAATTTACTCACAGATTGAAAACGGTTACATCACCTCAAGTAATCAGTTAGTGATCGGAACCACAATTTGCCGGGCCGCGACGGAGTGCCGACGCACTAAAGTCGGCATGAAACAGTGCGTTGCGCCCGGATCCAGCAGCCCTGCCGCCCCCTGTAACGCCAGCTCAGTCGCCAGTTTCGCCATAGAGGCAATGGGGTAACGCACCGTTGTCAGCTGCGGGTCGGTGTAACGGGCAATCGGGATATCATCAAAACCAATGAGTGATAAATGCTGTGGCACCGCAATGCCGTTATCTTTCAGCGCCGTCAGGGCGCCTGCCGCCATGCTGTCGTTATAGGCAAACACCGCAGTAAGCTGCAGGTTGCGGCCCAGCAGCTCCACCATCGCCGCCTCGCCGCCCTGCATGTCCGGCGTACCGGTGCCCGTCCAGCTTTCTGACGGCGTAATGCCGTGCTCTTTCAGGGCGTTTTGCCACCCCTCGCGCCGCAGGTCGTCATCTTCAATATGATGGCTGGAGGCCAGATAACCGATCCGCTGATGCCCGTTGTTGATGAGCATTTTCGTCGCCATCATGGCGCCGCTGACGTTATCCAGCCCGACGCAGCGATGGGCATAGCCGGGGACGATGCGGTTGATCAACACCATGCCCGGGATCTGATCCATAAAGCCGGTTAGCTCTTCATCGCTCAAGGCTTTTGAATGGACAATCAAGGCGTTACAGCGCTGGCGGATCAGCACTTCGATGGCATGGCGCTCCTTTTCCGCCTCATGATAGCTATTGCCGATCAGGACATATTTTTGATGCTGCTGGGCGACCACGTCGACCGCTTTGACCAGCGCGCCGAAAAAGGCATCCGATACATCCATCACCACCACGCCGATGGTGTCGCTGACCTGCGTCGCAAGCGCCTGGGCATTGGCATTTGGCCGGTACCCGAGCTGGGTCACGGCTTTCATTACGGTTTCACGGGTTTCAGGGCTGACCAGCGCGCTATTGTTCAGCACGCGTGAGACGGTAGCCACAGAAACGCCCGCCTGACGGGCGACGTCACGAATGGTGATCATATTCACCATCCTTCAAAGGATTGCAGCAACTCACAGACACCCCCTGTGTTTAGCAAGGTGGCTATTTTGGCAGCGAGAGAAAGGGGACTACGTGAAGAAGCTCACACTCATGAAAACGCTTACATCCGTTTTGTTAATGATTGTGATCCAGATCGTTATCTGGATGTGTTCCTCAATGATACCCCTGAAGCATGTGCGGTTAACTGACGCCACACCCACTCCAGCGGTCCCTGGCGGAAATAGCGTAGCCAGAGAACAGAAAACGCCAGGTTAATCACCCAGACCGGAATAACAAACGCCAGCAGCGTGAGGCGGTCGAATTTCATAAACAGGCCAAAGCGATAGAAAAGCGTGGTGCATATCAGCGTTTGTAGCAGGTAATTGCTCAACGCCATGCGGCCCACGCAGGCGATAGCGCTGACGATCCACAGGCGGGAAAGCGTTGGCCAGTAGCCATAGATCAGCGCCGCGTAGCCGATGGTCTGGAACGGCGCGCTCAGTTCGCGCGGCACCTGGAGCAGGAACGCGCACCAGCGGTAATCCCAGTGGATATGCCACTGCGTGATTATCGCCGGGAGGTTAATCAGCACGCCGATCAGCACCAGCCCGACACCCGTTCGCCGATAGTGACGCAGGCTGAACTCCCCTTTCAGCCAGCCGGTGCGCATCAGTGACGCGCCCATCAGCATCATGCCCGCCAGCTGCCAGCCGTATTGCGCGCCCAGCGCAAGGAGGTTATCCCCCAGCATATCCGCGCGGTTGCTTATCGCTTCCGTACCGCCCTTCAGCTTCCAGTACTGTTCGTACTGCAGGTTAGCGGCATCCGGGATCCAGGAACGGTTCGTCGCCTCGCCGGAGATCATCCCCAGCAGCAGCAATACAGCAAGCCCCATGACATAGAGCATCACGCCGGTGTTAAACAGGCTTTTTACGCTGTGCGCATCGCGAATCAGACGCCAGCAGATGAGCCCGACTAACCCATACGCGAGAAGAATATCGCCGTCCCAGAAGAACAGGCCGTGGATAAAGCCGAGGAGAACCAGCAGCGTCAGGCGCGACTGGATCCAGCGCGTACCGCGTTTGAGAAGGAGTTGCAGACCTGCACCAAACAGCAGGGCAAACAGCGTGAGGAATTTAACCTGTGCGAAGAGATCGAGAACAGCCCAGGTCCATGCATCACTGCGCGTGATGTCGCCATACCAGGCAGGATTGAGATAAGCCGCCTTCGGCAGGCCGAAGGCGCTGATATTAAGCAGCAGGATACCGAGAATGGCGACGCCGCGAACAAAATCGAGCGTGACGTTTCGCTCCATGGTTCCTGCCCTGTAAGACTTAGTTGTGGTGACGTACGGCGCGCAGGAACTCCTGGCGGGTATTCTGGCTCGATTTAAACAGGCCGCCCAGCGACGTGGTGGTCGTTGCACTGGTCGCATCACGCACGCCGCGCGCCTTCACGCAGTAGTGAACCGCGTCGATAGAGACGGCCACGTTATTGGTGCCCAGCAGCGTTTGCAGCGCGGTCAGGATCTGCTGCGTCAGACGCTCCTGCACCTGCGGACGCTGAGCAAAGAACTGCACGATGCGGTTGATTTTCGACAGGCCAATCACCGTATCTTTTGGGATATACGCCACGGTCGCTTTACCGTCGATGGTCACGAAGTGGTGTTCGCAGGTGCTGGTCAGCGTGATATCGCGTACAGTCACCATTTCATCCACTTTCATCTTGTTTTCAATGACGGTGATTTTCGGGAAGTTGGCGTAATCCAGCCCGGAAAAAATTTCGTCGACGTACATTTTCGCGATGCGGTGCGGCGTCTCCATCAGACTGTCGTCACTCAGATCGAGATTCAGCAGCTCCATGATCTCGGTCATATGACCGGCAATCAGACGCTTGCGGGTTTCATTGTCCAAATCCTGTACGGGCGGACGCAGTGGCGTTTCAAGACCGCGCGCAACCAGGGCTTCGTGGACCAGGGCAGCTTCTTTACTGAGTGATGACATTTTGTTCTCCTGCAGGTGTGGCGTCTTTTGCCCTCGTTGTGGCAAAAGTATGCGCTCATTGTGCGTGAGGCGGCGCACATAATCCAGTATTCACGACGATAATTATTGCAATTGCTGTTGCCTTTCAGCGTGACGATTCCAGACCAGCGCTCCGCCGACGAACAGCGCAACGCCCGCCAGCCCCAGCGCGGGCTCCAGCCGGTGGGTAAGCCAGGTTGATAACGCCGAGGTCATCGGGCCAATCAATTGACCAATCGCATACCCGGTGGTGAGCAGGCCTGCCATATAGCGCGTATGGTTTGGCGCCAGCTCGCGGCCGTATAAAAGAGAGAGCTGCACGGCACACAAAAAACCGCCGCCCACCAGCAGCCCGCCCGTCAGCAAACCGCCAATCCCCGGCAGAAGCCAGGCCGCCAGCACGCCAGCCCCCTGTAACCACAGCACGATAGCCAGCCTGCGGTTCGCCGTTGAGGTGTGGCGTAAAAGAATACTGAGCGCAATGCCCACCACGGCGGCGATACCAAAAATCGGCCAGACAAACTGGGCGAACAGGCTGCCGGGAAAACGCACCGCAGCCATTTGCGACAGGAATGTCGCCGGGAGGATATAGCCAAACCCGGCCAGGCTGTAGCTCCAGACCAGGCGCTTTAAATCCGCCGTCAGCACCAGCGGCTCCGGCGCGGTGCCGGGGCGATGGAGCTGCCCGGATCGCGGCAGGTAGCGCGCCACCAGCGCAATCAGCACCAGCGCCAGCACGCCGTAGATTTGCCATGCCGCCCCGGCCGAAAGGGATTTCGCCTGGATATAGACGGCGAGCAGCCCGCTCAGGGCAATGCCCGCCCCTGGCCCGGCAAACACGGCGGCGCTCAGGCCCGGTTTACCCAGCTGCCCCAGCCGTTCGTTGGTCCAGGCGGCAATGAGTACCATCGACCAGCCGCTCATGCAGCCAATCACGAAGCGCAGCAGGCCGTGCACGACGGCGTTATCCGCCGCCGCGGAGAGCAGCGTCAGCGCAACCGCGCCGGTGATGCCAAGCCAGAGGCGCGTTTCCACAAAGCGGTGCGCGCGCATGGCATCCCATGCGCCCACCAGATAGCCCAGATAATTCATCGCCGCCACCAGACCCGCGCTGGTCAGCGTAAGCTGTCCGGCAGCAATCATGAGCGGTACCTGAGGCGTAAAGGCAAAGCGCCCTATCCCCATCGCCACCACCAGAACGACAAACCCACTGAGCGCAATACGCAGCGCCATGACCGCTCCAATTGTTAAAGAAAAGTAAATTTATGATGCAGCATCTCGCCGTCTGGCGAAAGTGAAAGTTACTCACAGGTCAATGAAAAGACTGTATTATGGTTTTTATGAATACGCATTCTCATTAAGGAGCCCTGCATGGAACTGCTCGAAGAGCACCGTTGTTTTGAAGGTCGACAGCAGCGCTGGCGGCATGACTCCACCGTCCTGAACTGTGCGATGACGTTCAGCATTTTCCTGCCGCCGACGGAAAATCCGCCGGTTCTGTTCTGGCTTTCGGGCCTGACCTGCAACGACGAAAACTTCACCACCAAAGCGGGCGCGCAGCGACTTGCCGCCGAGCTGGGTATTGCGCTGGTGATGCCTGATACCAGCCCGCGTGGTGATGATGTAGCCGACGATGCAGGATACGACCTGGGTAATGGCGCCGGGTTTTATCTCAATGCGACCGAGCAGCCGTGGGCAGGCCACTACCGCATGTATGACTACATTCGCGACGAGCTGCCCGCGCTGATTCAGTCCGGGTTTGCGGTAAGCGACCGCTGCGCCATCAGCGGACACTCTATGGGCGGTCACGGGGCGCTGATCATGGCGTTAAAAAATCCGGGAAAATACGTCAGCGTGTCGGCATTTGCGCCAATTGTGAACCCAACGCAGGTGCCGTGGGGGCAGAAAGCCTTCACGAACTATCTGGGTGAAGATGAAGCAAAATGGCAGGAATGGGACAGCTGTGCGCTGATGCTGGCCAGCAGCTCGGCAAATGCGATCCCGGTGCTTGTCGATCAGGGCGATGCGGATCAGTTCCTCGCCGGGCAGCTACAGCCTGCGGTGCTCGCAGAAGCGGCACGCCAGAAGGACTGGCCGCTGACGCTGCGCATTCAGCCGGGGTATGACCACAGCTATTACTTCATCGCGTCCTTTATTGAGGATCATCTCCGCTTCCATGCGGAGCATTTGTTTGGGTAAGTGCGAGTGTGTGCGCTCTGATGCCCTCACCCTGGCCCTCTCCCACAGGGAGAGGGAACAAATACTAAAAACGGCAACTTACGTTGCCGTTTTGCTTTTACCCTGGCCGCATCAGAACTTGTAATCCACACCGACAAAGTAGCGACGGCCGTCTTCCGTATAGCTGTAATCGTCACGGCTCAGATCTTTATCCAGCAGGTTCTGCACGCCCGCGCGCAGCTTCACGCTTTTCGTCGCCTGCCACGCGGCGCCGGTATTCCAGATGACATAGCCACCCGGCGTTGGTGCACTGCTGGTCAGCGCGCGTTTCTCACCGGTGTAGTTGCCCTGAACGTAGAACGACCAGTCCTGCGTCGCCTTCCAGTCAACGGTACCGTTGGCGGTGTGGAACGGCAGATCGGACAGCGGCTTGTTGCCGCCGTTGCTGATGTCACGGCCGTCGTTGTAGGTGTAGTTCAGGGTCAGTTTCCAGTCGTCCGCCAGCGGGAGTTTCAGCTCGGTCTCCACCCCGCGGATACGCGCCTTGTTAACGTTGTAGTAGCGGAAAATTGGTTCACCGTCCGCATTCAGGCCAACGTAGTTAGGGTAGCCCTGCGCCTGTTTCGCATTGGCCGTACGGCTGATGCTGATGCGATCATCCACGTTATTCTGGAAGGTGGTAACGCTGGCCTGCACGCCCTCTAACCAGCCCTCTTCCCCGCTGTAGTACAGACCGAATTCAAAGCTTTCGCTGGTTTCCGGTTTTAGATCCGGGTTACCGACAATCTCACAGGCACCGCGACACGAGCCGGTGACCCAGTCCGGGCTCAGCTGGAGCAGTGACGGCGCTTTAAACGCGGTAGCCCAGCCCCCTTTCACCGTTACGGTATCGGTCGCGTTGTAAACCAGATAGGCTCGCGGGCTCCAGTGGTCGCCGTAGGTATCATGGTCATCCATACGGATGCCGGTGGTCAGCGCCAGAGGTTCAAAGATACGCCACTCATCTTCAAGGAACAGGGCATACTGGCTTGTCGAGGTACTGCTGCTGGAACCGCCCGTCAGGTTGACCGGATCCTTCAGCTTATCGTGACGCCATTCCCCGCCGAAGGTCAGCAGCTGGTTGATTTCGCCCAGAGGCAGCACGTATTTCCCGTCCACCGCGTTGCTCTCGGAGGTGATCGGATTGCTGTTGCCCGGGTTTTTGTTATCCACCTTTTCGCCGTAAACCTTCAGCTCGCTGTTGCCGACGCCCCAACGGCCGTTGTGGCTGAGAGAGTAGTTCTGACGCTCAAGGCGGTTTTTATCGAGGGAATCCGAGTCGCGATCCTGACGGTCGAAGCCGTAGCCCGCCGTAAAGTCGTGGTTTTCAGACGGTGTCCAGGCGAACTCCACATTCGCATCGCGGCTGGTGAAGCCCTCAATGCGCGGCGTTTCACCACTCGCCGTGGTAGAGGACTTCTGCTGACCGTCTTTCTCACGCTTCGCGAGGCTACCGTAGGCTTTCAGCCCCAGCAGGCCGTCCACCAGCGGACCGCTGGTATAGAACTGACCGTTGTAGGTGTCTCCACGGTCGCGGTGCTCCTGAATCGTGGAATCGGCGCTCAGGGTGCCCGTCCATTTCTGGCCGATTTTTTTGGTGATAATGTTCACCACGCCGCCCAGCGCATCGGAACCGTAAAGAGAAGACATCGGTCCGCGCACCACTTCGATTCGTTCGATGGCGTCAACCGGCACCCAGTTGAGGTCGAAATCATTATGGCGGAATACCGCGTTACGCGAGTTGACGCGCTTGCCGTCGATCAGGATCAGCGTATAGCTGCTGTCCAGTCCACGAATACTTACCCCTTTACGGTTGTCCCCTTCGCTCGTGAGCTGAACGCCCGGCACCTCCCGTAACACATCTTTCAGATTCTGAACGGGTTTGCGCTGCAAATCTTCCTGGGTAATCACGCTGATGCTTGCCGGGGCGTCTTTCAGGTTTTGCTCGGTCGCGGAGGCCGTTACAACCATTGTGTCGCCGGATTCCGCTGCGATAACAGGCAGGGCCAGGGACATTGCGGACGCACAAAGTCCTCCCCTGACGAAGGGATTCAACCTAAACATTCCATATCTCCATGAGGTAAATACAACTAAATCAAATCATCATTGCTCACAGCGTCTTCCTTGCCGCCCACATCTGAGGTGGGTCGGTGACACGCTTATTTTTGATAACGATAAAGCAAACGATAATTATTATCAATTAAATTGTTAAGAAATATATCTTTGTATCAGAATGCGGGAATAAAAAAACCCGCTCGATTGAGCGGGTTAAAAGAGAGGAAGTGCGGTTATTGTTTAAATCGTTCCGGGAATTCCATTTCACTGTAGCGAACGAATTTTGTTCCTTTCGTCAGCTTGTAGCCAAACCAGATGACGAGGAACAGCGGAATACCAATGTAGGTCGCCGTCACGGCGCCCCAGTCAATGGTGTCCGCCAGGAACGCTTCATAGTTCTGTCCCAGCGTAATGATCAGGCACAGAATGAAGGCGAAAATAGGACCCAGCGGGAAGAAACCGGAGCGATACGGCAGCGAGTTAATATCGTGGCCCTGCTTGACGAAACCACGGCGGAAACGGTAGTGGCTAATAGCAATCCCCAGCCAGGCAATAAAGCCCGTCATCCCGGACGTGTTAAGCAGCCACAGGTACACCGTCTGGTTGCCAAACATGGAGGTCAGGAAGCACAGACCGGCAATCACCGTTGTGGCGTACAGCGCGTTACGCGGCACACCGCCACGGGACAGTTTCGCAAAGATACGCGGCGCCTTACCGTCGCATGCCAGCGTGTAGAGCATACGGGTGGACGCGTACATCCCGGAGTTACCGGCTGAAAGCACTGCGGTCAGGATAACGGCGTTCATCACCGCCGCGGCCGAAAGCAGACCGGCGTGCTGGAAGACCAGCGTGAACGGGCTGACGCTAATGTCTTTTACGTCATTACGCAGCAGGCTTGGATCGGTGTACGGGATGATCAGGCTGATAATCAGGATCGCGAACACATAGAACAGCAGGATACGCCAGAATACCTGACGGACCGCACGCGGAATATTTTTCTCCGGATTCTCTGACTCACCGGCGGCGATACCAATCAGCTCGGTCCCCTGGAAGGAGAAGCCGACAATCATCGCCACGCCAATCATCGCCGAAAGGCCACCGGCAAACGGCGCATCGCCTATCGCCCAGTTACTCCAGCCCGCAGGTTCTGCGCCTTTGAAAATACCAACGATCATCGCCACACCGACGACGATAAAGATGATGACGGTTGCCACTTTGATCAAAGAGAACCAGTATTCCGCTTCGCCGAAACCGCGCACGGAGATGTAGTTCAGCAGGAAGATGACGGCCAGGAACAGGGCGCTCCAGATCCAGCCCGGCGTATCCGGGAACCACCAGTTCATCACCAGCTGTGCGGCGACAAGGTCAACGGCGATAGTGACCGCCCAGTTGTACCAGTAGTTCCAGCCCAGCGCGAAGCCGAAGCCTTCTTCAACGTATTTTTGACCGTAGGTCGAGAACGAACCGGATACCGGCATGTACGCGGCCAGTTCGCCGAGACTGGTCATCAGGAAGTACACCATCAGGCCAATCAGGATATAAGAGAAGAGCGCCCCACCCGGGCCGGCTGCCGAAATCGTTGCGCCAGAGGCAACGAAAAGACCTGTTCCGATTGAGCCGCCAATGGCGATCATCGTCAGGTGACGCGCCTTGAGTTCACGACGTAGCGTGGGCGCTTCTGTGGTTTTAATTTCTGAAACCATATGAAAATGCTGTCCATTTAATAAATGAGGCGCGATTGTAGCAGACGATCCGCGTTCCTTCCGGCAGAAATACTCAGTTATAAGAGAGCTTCATGACTCGGCCAGGATTATAAGTAAAGCATAAAAACGTGGGGTGACAGGCGCGCGTAGCCCCGGTAAGCGAAGCGCCACCGGGAAACGTTAAATGGCGCAGTAGCGCAGAAAACGCTGCAGAGAGCTGGAAAGGTGTTTCTGACGGTGATGGATGCACCATAGCGTGCGCACCAGTTTCGGCAACGGAACCGGGATTTCAACCAGCGACCCCGTCTCAAGCTGTTCGGCAATGACGCGCCGGGAAAGACAGCTGATCCCCAGGCCATGACGCACCGCGTGCTTGATAGCCTCAGAGTTCCCAAGCTCCATCCCTAACTGGAAATGCGGCAGATGGGAAAGCAGCAGATAATCGACAATTTCACGCGTGCCGGAGCCCTGCTCGCGCAGGATCCACTGCGCCTGCGCCAGGCGCTCCAGCGTCACCTCGCCCTGCAATAACGACGAAGCCGGGGACGCAAACACCACCAGCTCATCCTCCAGCCAGGGCTCGGCAATGATATCGACGTTATGGCAGGGTCCTTCGATGAGGCCGATATCCACGCGGAAATCAATCACCGCGTTGATAACGTCCTGGCTGTTACCCACGCTCATCTCCAGCGGCAGGGTCGGGAAATCCCGGCGGTAGCGGGCAATCACTTCCGGCAGAATGTAGTTCCCAATGGTGCTGCTGGCGTAGACGCGGATCGCGCCGTTGTCTTCGCGGAACAGCTGCTCGATTTCGATAGCCTGCTCCAGCAGCGCCAGCGCGCGTGGATAAAGAAGACGACCGTGCTCGTTGACCACTAGTCTCTTCCCTACCCTGTCGAACAGCTGCACGCCCAGCTGCCCTTCAAGATCGGTCAACGCCGCGCTGACCGCAGACTGCGAGAGCGCCAGCATTTGTGACGCCTGGGTCGTCGAGCCGCTTTTCAGCACCTCGGCAAACACTTCCAGCTGACGCAATGTAATGTGCATGGTTGCTTACCACTTATATAGATTGATTATAAGTATATAATCAATTTTATTTTTAAGCCAGAGCACCGTAACCTTTAGCCAGACAAAGGAGAAGGTTATGTCAGAAATCACCTTACAACATCATCGTACAGTGTGGCACTTCGTGCCGGGTCTCGCGCTTAGCGCAGCAGTGACCGCCGTAGCGCTATGGGGCGGCAGCATCCCGGCTATCGCGGGCGCAGGTTTTAGCGCGTTGACGCTGGCCATTTTGCTGGGCATGGTCGTGGGAAATACCGTTTACCCGCACATCTGGAAATCCTGCGACGGCGGCGTGATCTTTGCCAAACAGCACCTGCTGCGTCTCGGGATCATCCTTTACGGCTTCCGTCTCACCTTTTCGCAGATTGCGGACGTGGGCGTGAGCGGAATCGCTATCGACGTCCTGACCCTGACCAGCACCTTTTTGCTGGCCTGCTTTATTGGCCAGAAAATATTTGGCCTGGATAAGCAAACCAGCTGGCTGATCGGTGCCGGGAGCAGTATCTGTGGGGCCGCGGCGGTGCTGGCAACAGAGCCCGTCGTTAAAGCCGAAGCCAGCAAGGTGACCGTGGCGGTGGCGACGGTGGTGATCTTCGGTACGCTGGCAATCTTCCTCTACCCGGCCATGTATCTGCTGGTGGCCCACTGGTTCAGCCCGGAAACCTACGGCATCTATATCGGTTCGACCATGCACGAAGTGGCCCAGGTGGTGGCGGCAGGACATGCCATTAACCCGGAAGCCGAAAACGCGGCGGTGATTGCCAAAATGCTGCGCGTAATGATGCTGGCGCCGTTCCTGATTTTCCTCGCGGCGCGGGTTAAGCAGCTAGCACCGGCAGGCGGCAGCGAGAAAAGCAAAATCACCATTCCGTGGTTTGCGATCCTGTTCATCGTGGTCGCTATCTTTAACTCCTTCCACCTGCTGCCGAAAGCGGTGGTGGATATGCTGGTGACGCTGGATACCGTGCTGCTGGCGATGGCCATGGCGGCGCTGGGGGTCACCACACACGTCAGCGCGCTGAAAAAAGCCGGTGCCAAACCGCTGCTGATGGCGCTGGTGCTCTTCATCTGGCTGATTGTCGGGGGCGGTGCGATTAACCTCGCGGTCCATAGCCTGATGGCATAAACCATTTCGTCCTTCTCCTGCTAACCCGCTATCATAAGCGTTTCGGGTTAGCAGGAGTTTTTTTATGAAATATGTTGGAGCGCACGTCAGCGCTGCAGGTGGCCTTGCGAATGCCGCCATTCGCGCCGCCGAAATCGAGGCGACCGCTTTCGCCCTGTTCACCAAAAACCAGCGCCAGTGGCGCGCCGCGCCGCTCACCGCTGACGTGATTGATGATTTCAAAGCCGCCTGTGAGAAGTACCACTACGGGCCAGGCCAGATCCTTCCCCACGACAGCTACCTGATCAACCTCGGTCACCCGGTTGAAGAGGCGCTGGAAAAATCTCGCGAGGCGTTTCTTGATGAAGTACAGCGCTGCGAACAGCTAGGGCTGACGCTGCTGAACTTCCATCCGGGCAGCCATCTGATGCAAATCGATGAAGATGCCTGCCTGGCGCGCATTGCCGAATCCATTAACATCACGCTGGACAAGACCAAAGGCGTCACCGCGGTAATAGAGAATACCGCCGGTCAGGGCAGCAATCTCGGCTTTAGGTTTGAACATCTGGCGGCGATCATCGACGGCGTGGAGGATAAATCCCGCGTTGGCGTGTGCATTGATACCTGCCACGCGTTTGCCGCCGGCTATGACCTGCGTACAACCGAGGCAACGAAAAACACGTTCGATGAGTTCGAGCGCATTGTTGGCTTTAAGTACCTGCGCGGAATGCACTTAAACGATGCGAAAAGCGCCTTTGGCAGCCGCGTTGACCGCCACCACAGCCTGGGTGAAGGCAACATTGGCCACGATGCGTTCCGCTTCATTATGCAGGACGCCCGCTTCGACGGTATTCCGATGGTGCTGGAAACCATTAATCCGGACATCTGGGCAGAAGAGATTGCCTGGCTGAAGGCACAGCAAACCGCTGAACAGGCGGCATAAAAAAAGCCGGGTGCATAATGCAACCCGGCTTTTTTGTGGTTTATCGCTTACGCTGCTTTCGCCACGACTTCCGCTTCAGGACGTTTCAGCACCGCGTATGACAGACCCGCCACCAGCGTACCGGCAACGATGGCCAGCAGGTAGCCCAGCACCGGCGTGATGGCGCCAGGGATAAGCAGCACGAACAGACCGCCGTGTGGTGCCATCAGCTTCGCGCCAATCGCCATGGAGATCGCCCCGGTCACAGCCCCACCCGCGATACAGCACGGCAGTACACGCATTGGGTCACGTGCTGCGAACGGAATCGCCCCTTCGGTGATGAAGCACAAGCCCAGAACCAGCGCCGCTTTACCGCCTTCCTGCTGTGCTTTATCGAACTTACGACGGGCAATAATCGTCGCCAGGCCGAGCGCCAGAGGAGGCACCATACCTGCCGCCATGATCGCTGCCATCGGTGCGTAGGTCTGGGTACTCAGCAGGCCAACACCAAAGGCGTACGCCGCTTTGTTCACCGGACCACCCATGTCGGTACACATCATGCCGCCGAGAATTGCGCCCAGCAGAACCGCGTTCGCGGTACCCATGGTTTGCAGCCAGTGGGTCAGACCCGCCAGGATGCCCGCAACCGGCTTACCAATCAGGTAAATCATCGCCAGACCGACCACCAGGCTGGAAATCAGCGGGATGATCAGAATCGGTTTCAGCGCTTCCATACTCTGCGGCAGCTTGAGCTTCGAGCTGATGAGCTTCGCGACGTAACCGGCCAGGAAGCCCGCAATAATACCGCCGATAAAGCCAGAACCGGTGCTCACGGCCAGCATACCGCCGATAAGGCCCGGCGTCAGGCCAGGACGGTCAGCAATGGAGAAGGCAATAAAGCCTGCCAGAACGGGGACCATCAGTGCGAACGCGGATCCGCCGCCAATCTGCATTAACGCAGCGGCCAGCGTGCCTTGCTCTTTAAACGCGGTAATACCAAATGCGAACGAGAGGGCGATACACAGACCACCCGCAACCACCATCGGCAGCATGTAAGACACACCGGTCAACAGATGGCGATAAGCGCCTGCAGACTCTTTCTTACCTTCCGTCGCGGTTTGACGCGCGCCGGTTGCCTGATACGGCTTCGCTTCCACCAGCGCTTTATCAAACTCCTGCGCGGTCTTTTTCAGCGCCAGGCCGGTAGACGTGCGGTACATTGGCTTACCGGCAAATTTCGCCAGGTCCACTTCGATATCCGCCGCCACAATCACCAGATCGGCCTCAGCCACTTCTTCAGGGGTGATAGCGTTGCCGGCACCGACGGAGCCGCGCGTTTCAACTTTAACCCACCAGCCGCGTTTTTTCGCTTCGGTTTCAATGGCCTCAGCCGCCATAAAGGTGTGAGCCACGCCCGTCGGGCAGGCCGTCACCGCAACAACGCGTTTCGGACCCGTGGCCGCAGCCGGTGCCGTCGCGACAGGCGCGCTGTAGACAGACGCGTGCCCTTTCGCTTCGCTCAGGAACAGTTCCGGATGTGCCACCGCGCGATTAATATCGCCCAGCCACACTTTTTTGCCGTTCAGCGCACTGTCAGCCGGGATGTTGTCGCCCAGGACAATGACCAGTTCGGCATCGCCCGGGTTATCAATGATCTCAAGATGTGCTTTGTTCGCCGCCGCTCCCAGCAAGGTCTTCGCCATATAGGCGCGAGCCTGTCCGAGACCGGAGTCAATGATCAGCAGCGTTTTCATTATTCCTCTCCTGCTGTTAGTTAAAAGGTTTTAAGTCAACGCGCGCCATCATCGCGGCTAACTGGGTACGATCGGTAATACCGACATTGCTCTGGCTTACGGCCAGGGCAGCAACGGCAGTGGCAAGACGTAAAGTATGTTCACTGGATTCACGCATCAGCAGACCATAAATCAGGCCGCCAACCATGGAATCCCCTGCGCCAACGGTGCTGACAACGTCAACCGACGGCGGTTTGGCGATCCATTCGCCAGAAGCGTTAACCCACAACGCTCCTTCTGCACCAAGCGAGATAACCACGTGAGCGATACCCTGCTCGCGCAGCGCATGGGCAGCGTCAATCACATCTTTTAATTCCGGCAGCTTACGACCCGCCCAGATCTCCAGCTCGCGGCGATTCGGCTTCACCAGCCACGGTGAGGCTTTCAGACCGGCAACCAGCGCGTCGCGGCTGCTGTCAAAAATAATGCACGGGCACTGGCTGCGCAGGCGCGTCATCCAGTCGGTAAACGCTTCCGGGCTCACGCCGGACGGCAGGCTGCCGCTGACGCAGACCATGTCAAACTGACCAAGCCAGGTCAGAGAGTCGTTAACAAAACGCTCCCAGTCAGACGGCGTCACTTCGAAGCCAGAGAAGTTAAGATCGGTCACTTCACCGTCTTTCTCCGTCAGCTTGACGTTGATGCGGGTACGGCCCTGAACAACCTGAAAACGGTTGGCAATGCCCAGCTCGCTGAACAGCTGCTGGAAACCATCCTGGTTATCTTTACCGAGGAATCCACCCACGGTGACGTCGATACCGAGATCCTTGAGCACTTTCGCGACGTTAATCCCTTTGCCCGCAGCATGCAGGCCGGTGGTACGCACGAGGTTGACTTCGCCGCGCTCAATTTCCGGGCAAAATCCTACCAGGTCATAAGCCGGGTTCAGCGTAATAGTCGCAACACGTCTGCTCATTATGCGCCCTCCCCCAGACCTGCCGCGATGGCGTCGCCAATCGCTTTCAGCGCCTGTTCAGCATCAGCACCCTGCGCGGTGAAACGCAGACGGTGGCCTTTCTTCACGCCCAGCGCGACAACTTTCATCAGACTACGGCCGTTGGCCGGTTTGCCCGTGCCATCAAGATTCGCCACGGTGATCTCACTCTCGAATTGTTTAATGGTATTCACCAGCATGGTGCCCGGACGGGCATGCAGGCCGTGCTCGTTGCGTACCACGAACTCCGCGGTCTGCACGTCTTCGGTCGGCGCATCATCACTGGTCAGCAGTGCCAGCACGGTAGAGGCATCAGCGTTCAGCAGTTTTTCAGCTTGGTTGTTCAGCAGCAGATCGCCAAGACGCTTGAGCACGGAAACCGGCTGCTCATCGTTCATCGCCACGGTCACCAGCATGGCCGCACGCTCGCCTTCCACGTCAAACGCATTAGCCGCGCGGCTCACGGCGATAGCGCTGCGCAGGTTGCCTTCAGCACTGTCGTTCAGCCAGATACCCTGACCAAGATTCAACGGCTTATCGTTAATCACGCGCGTCACAAACGTGGCATCCGCCGCGCCGGCTTCTTTCAGACGACCCGCGTTAAGCGCCTGCAGCGTTACCAGATCGGAGGCAACCACGTCCAGCGTCAGCGTTTCGTTATCCAGCTTCAGCGCTTCGCTCTGTTTTTCGCCCATCAGCAGGGCGCGCAGCTCTTCAGCTGTGGTCGCGGACTTCAGCTGTTCAGCCACATCGTCATCGCTCAGGACATGCGTCAGCTGACGCAGCAGACCTAAGTGTTCGTCGCTGCTGGCCGCGATACCGATAGCCACATACGCCACCTGACCGTCGCCCCAGAGCACGCCCTGCGGGAACTGATAAACCTGAACGCCGGTTTTCAGCACCTGATCGCGGGTGTCGGTTGTGCCGTGCGGAATGGCAATGCCATTGCCGAGGAAGGTTGAGGTCTGCTGCTCGCGGGCCAGCATGCCGTTTACATAGCCGTCCGCGACGTTACCCGCCTGCACAAGCGCAGCGGCAACCTGGCGAATAGCCTCTTCTTTATCCCCGGCCTGAGCGCCCGGGTGGATATCCTGAACAGATAACTGGAACATGGTTCTCCACTCCTGCTGAACTTGAATCGTTTCAGCTTTAATGAGAAAAAATGCGCTAGCCTGCTCCGTTTGTTAAAACAAGATAGCGCTGAAACGTTTCAAAAAGTCTTGCGCTTTCTGCAATGTCTTGCAAGTAAACTCGTATTTGCGATATCAGAATTTAGAGATACAGCACATTTCTTCTTCGTTCAGCTGAATTTTGCTGAAGTTCAGCAAGAAAGTTTCAGCTAAGGTCAGCCGGGTGGGACGGAAGTTGAAATGCCATTTTGATTTTTCGTGGCATCATTGACCGCACCCACTGTTTATTTTTTAGCTGACGGCGTAAACTCCGCCCCTCTCTGCTACTCGCTAATTATAAAACATGCATAACACCCCTGCGGCCGTCTCGCCGAAGCCCTTTGATTTGACCTCAGCGGCATTCCTGGTTGTTGCCTTCTTCACGGGCATTGCCGGTGCGTTACAGACGCCAACATTGAGCCTATTTCTGACAAATGAGGTTCACGTCCGCCCGGCAATGGTCGGCTTCTTTTTTACCGGGAGCGCCATCATCGGCATCATGGTCAGCCAGTTTCTGGCGGGACGATCCGACAGAAAAGGCGATCGTAAAAGCCTGATCGTTTTCTGCTGTCTGCTGGGGGTCATGGCCTGCGTTCTGTTTGCCTGGAACCGCAACTATTTCATTCTGCTCTTCGTCGGGGTATTCCTGAGCAGCTTTGGCTCAACGGCGAACCCTCAGCTGTTCGCCCTTGCCCGCGAACACGCGGACCATACCGGACGTGAAGCGGTGATGTTCAGCTCTGTCCTGCGTGCTCAGGTGTCGCTGGCATGGGTGATTGGCCCGCCGCTAGCCTACGCGCTGGCGATGGGTTTTGGCTTTACGGTGATGTACCTGAGCGCGGCCGTCGCGTTTGTGGTGTGCGGCGCGCTGGTGTGGTTCTTCCTGCCGTCCATGCGCAAAGAGCCAAAAGTAGCAACGGGCGTGCTGGAAGCGCCGCGACGCAACCGCCGCGATGCCCTGCTCCTGTTTGTTATCTGCACGCTGATGTGGGGCACCAACAGCCTGTATATCATCAATATGCCGCTGTTTATTATTGATGAACTGCACCTGTCGGAGAAGCTGGCGGGCATCATGATGGGCACCGCAGCCGGGCTTGAGATCCCGACGATGCTCATTGCGGGCTATTACGCAAAGCGCTTCGGAAAGCGTTTTTTAATGCGCATCGCCGCCATCGCCGGTCTGCTGTTTTATATCGGTATGCTGACGGTACATACGCCGGGGCTGTTGCTGGCTTTACAGCTGCTGAACGCCATTTATATAGGCATTCTCGCCGGGATAGGGATGCTCTATTTCCAGGATCTGATGCCGGGCCAGGCAGGCTCTGCCACCACCCTTTATACTAATACCACCCGCGTGGGCTGGATTATCGCGGGCTCAATGGCCGGTGTCGTTGCCGAAATCTGGAACTATCACACGGTGTTCTGGATTGCGCTGGTGATGTGCACGCTGACGATCGGCTGTCTGGCGAGGATTAAAGACGTTTAGGGCGCGGTGAGCGCTTCCAGCTCAAGAAGGTACGTCATCGCCTGCCCTCGCGTGCTGCCACACATTTCGGCAGTGGGCTGAAGCCCGGAGCAGACTTTCGGGCGCAGCGGTGAGCCAAAGATCATGCACAGGTTCGTTTCCGAGAGCTGAACGCAGCGAGTATTGGCAGGCTTGCCCTCCGGCATTCCTGGAATGGGGCTTGAAATGGACGGTGCAGTACAGCACGCGCCACAATCGGGACGGCAATCCATAAATGCTCTCTTTCGCTGACGATCGCCCGCGCAGTCGGGCATCGCGCGCACAGTAACACCTTTTGCGTATTGATAGCAAAAGCCACGAATTCCTCTTGCCTGAAAGGCCGCGCGCGAGTAATTTGGCGCGATATTTTTTACCTCCCGTAAACAGGATTACTGCAATGCCAAGAGCGAACGAAATTAAGAAAGGTATGGTGCTGAATTACAACGGCAAACTGCTGATTGTGAAAGATATCGACATTCAGGCACCCAGCGCCCGTGGTGCAGCAACGCTGTATAAAATGCGTTTCGCCGATGTGCGTACCGGCCTGAAGGTGGAAGAGCGCTTTAAAGGTGACGATATCGTCGATACCGTGACCCTGACCCGTCGCTACGTTGATTTCTCCTACATCGACGGCAACGAATACGTGTTCATGGACAAAGAAGATTACACCCCGTACATCTTTACCAAAGACCAGATTGAGGAAGAGCTGCTGTTCATCCCTGAAGGCGGCATGCCTGACATGCAGGTTCTGACCTGGGACGGCGTGCTGCTGGCGCTGGAGCTGCCTCAGACCGTCGATCTGGAAATCGTGGAAACCGCACCCGGCATCAAAGGCGCATCCGCAAGTGCGCGCAACAAACCGGCTACCCTGACCACCGGCCTGGTTGTGCAGGTGCCGGAATACCTCTCCGCTGGCGAGAAGATCCGCATCCATATCGAAGAAAAACGCTATATGGGTCGCGCCGACTGATTGCGGTGTTTGTCGGGTGGCGGCTTAGCCTTGCCCGACCGACAAAAACACAAAAACCGGCTCTCAGGCCGGTTTTTGTGTAGGCCCGGTAAGCGTAGCGCCACCGGGCAACAGCGCTTACAGAAGCTCCGGATACTTCGTCATCTTCAGCGCCAGCTCAACGCCGCGCACTTCCGCCATCCCTTTAAGCCGGCCAATCGCCGAATAGCCCGGGTTGGTTTTCTTACGCAGATCGTCCAGCATCTGGTGGCCGTGATCCGGACGGAACGGGATAGGACGCACATCGCCCGCCTGCTTGCGACGCGCCTCTTCCGCCAGAATGGCGTCTACCACCGCTACCATGTTCACATCGCCGCCCAGGTGCGCCGCCTCGTGGAAGGTTTTTGGGTTCTCTTCACGGCAGGTCGCACGCAAGTGCGTAAAATGAATGCGATCGCCAAAGGTTTCAATCATCCGCACCAGGTCGTTATCCGCACGCACGCCGTAGGAGCCGGTACACATGGTGAAGCCGTTATAGATGCTGTTTACCGTCTCTTTCAGCCACTGCATATCTTCAATAGTGGAAACAATGCGCGGCAGGCCGAGTATAGGACGCGGTGGATCGTCCGGGTGCACCGCCAGACGCACACCAGCTTCTTCAGCAACCGGCACGATAGCGCGCAGGAAATACGCCATGTTTTCACGCAGCTGCTGCTTATCAATATTGCCATATTCCGCCAGGCGCGCGCGGAACTGATCCAGGGTATACCCCTCTTCCGCGCCCGGCAGGCCCGCAATGATATTACGGGTCAGCTTTTCGATGTCTGCATCACTGGCGGCGTTAAACCACGCAAGCGCCTGCTGCTGCTCTTCCGCGGTGTAATCCGCTTCGGCGCCAGGGCGTTTCAGAATGTGCAGCTCAAACGCCGCGAAGGCGATCTGGTCGAAACGCAGGGCTTTCGAGCCGTCCGGCATCTGATATTCAAGGTCGGTACGCGTCCAGTCGAGGATAGGCATGAAGTTATAGCAAACCGTATCAATGCCGCAGGCCGCCAGGTTGCGAATGCTCTGCTGATAGTTAGCAATCCAGGTCTGGTAGTCCCCGGAATGGGTTTTGATGTCTTCGTGAACCGGGATGCTCTCTACTACAGACCAGGTTAACCCCTTCTCCGCCAGCAGCGCCTGACGCTGTTGAATTTCTTCAGCCGGCCATACCTGACCGTTAGGAATATGATGCAGCGCCGTGACGACACCCGTTGCGCCTGCCTGGCGCACATCATCAAGAGAAACCGGATCGTTCGGCCCGTACCAACGCCAGGTTTGTTCCATTGCCTCACCCTCTTAAGTTGTTATACCAATATGCGTTACTGCAATGACGACTACCATACATGTTTACCGCTAAGGGTCAACATACCGCCACACATTGATTGATCAAACTCACAGAACGGGGATATTTACGGCTCACCAATTTTATTTGCTGTCATATAACTTTACACTGGCATTGTTAATTAATGGTTAATCAGGTGTGTATCTCATGAAGACAATTGCCTCCACCGCCCTTCCTGCCCAGGTTCAGCAGCCTCGCTACGATCGTCAGCAACTGCGCTCCCGCATCGTCCATTTTGGCTTTGGCGCGTTTCACCGTGCGCACCAGGCATTATTAACAAACCGGGTGCTTAATGAAAAAGGCGGCGACTGGGGTATTTGTGAGATTAGCCTTTTCAGCGGCGACGTGCTGATGAGCCAGCTGCGCGCGCAGGATCATCTGTTCACCGTGCTGGAGAAAGGGGCAGAAGGCAATGAGGCGATTATCGTCGGTGCCGTCCATGAATGCCTTAACGCAAAGCTGGACTCTCTGCCCGCCATTATTGAGAAATTTTGCGAGCCTCAGGTCGCAATTGTGTCGCTCACCATCACGGAGAAAGGCTATTGCATCGATCCCGCTACCGGGAAACTCGATCTGCACAACGCCCGGATAATCCATGACCTTGAAAACCCCTCAGAGCCGCATTCCGCACCCGGGATCCTGGTCGAAGCGCTCCACCGCCGCCGCGAGCGTGGGTTGCCTGCGTTTACCGTGCTCTCCTGCGACAATATCCCTGATAACGGGCACGTGGTGAAAAACGCGGTGCTGGGCATGGCGCAAAAGCGTTCCGCAGCGCTGTCTGAATGGATTGACAGCCACGTGAGCTTCCCGGGGACGATGGTCGACAGAATTGTTCCCGCCGCGACGGACGCCTCGCTGGCGGAAATCACCGACGCGCTCTGCGTTGAAGATCCGTGCGCCATCAGCTGTGAACCGTTTATTCAGTGGGTGGTGGAAGATAATTTTGTTGCCGGCCGTCCGGAGTGGGAAGTCGCGGGCGTTCAGATGGTGCAGGATGTTCTGCCCTGGGAGCAGATGAAATTGCGCATGCTCAACGGCAGCCACTCTTTCCTGGCGTATCTGGGGTACCTCGCGGGCTATGCCCATATTAATGAATGCATGGAGGACGCTGCGTTCCGCGAAGCTGCCCGTCGGCTGATGCTGGACGAGCAGGCGCCCACATTACGCATTAAGGATGTCGACCTCACCGCCTACGCCGATAGCCTGCTCGAGCGCTTTGCCAACCCGGCACTCCAGCATCGGACCTGGCAAATCGCGATGGACGGTAGCCAGAAGCTTCCGCAAAGAATGCTGGACGGGATCCGCGTTCATCTCGAGCGAAAAACACCGTGGTCGCTGCTGGCTCTGGGCGTGGCCGGCTGGATACGCTACGTCAGCGGTACCGACGACCGTGGCAATGCGATTGATGTTCGCGATCCCCTCAGCGATAAAATTAGCACGATGGTCAATGCCAGCAGCGACGCCGACCGCGTAAACGCCCTGCTGGGGCTGAGCGAGGTCTTTGGTCACGATCTCGCGCAAAACAGCGCGTTTGTGGAGGCTGTCAGCCAGGCATACCAGCGCATCACCCGCCACGGCGCGCGTCAGGCTGTTATCGAGACGTTAAATATTTAACGATTATTGCGCTTAACGCGAACGGATGAAGCCTCCGTTCGCCCTCCCCCTTCTCACCGGTCACGTTTTTCGCCAGGATAGAGAGATTAGTGTTATAGCATCACAATCCTCATCTGGAGCGCACGTGACCAAAACCAACCTCATCACCGGTTTTCTCGGCAGCGGTAAAACCACCTCAATTCTCCACCTGCTGGCGAATAAAGATCCTGCCGAGAAATGGGCCGTGCTGGTCAATGAATTTGGCGAGGTAGGCATTGACGGCGCGTTACTGTCATCCAGCGGCGCGATGATTAAAGAGATCCCCGGCGGGTGCATGTGCTGCGTCAATGGCCTGCCGATGCAGGTCGGGCTCAATACGCTGCTGCGTCAGGGCAAACCCGACCGCCTGCTGATTGAGCCCACCGGGCTGGGCCATCCGAAGCAGATCCTCGATTTACTGACCGCCCCGGTTTACGAGCCGTGGATCGACCTGCGCGCCACCCTGTGTCTGCTCGATCCGCGTCAGCTTCTGGATGACAAGGCGGTGGCCAATGAGAATTTCCGCGATCAGCTCGCCTCAGCTGACGTTATTGTCGCGAATAAAGCAGATCGCGCCACGGCTGAAAGCCAGGCCGCGCTGGACGCGTGGTGGCAACATTTCGGCGGCAACCGCACGCGGGTGCAGACCACCCAGGGGAATATTGATAGCGCCCTGCTTGACCTTCCTCGTCTGAACATGGCTGAACTTCCGGCCAGTGCGGAACATCAACATCATCATCCGGTGAAACAGGGTTTAGCCGCGCTCAGCCTGCCGGAACATCAGCGCTGGCGTCGTAACCTGAACAGCGGCCAGGGATATCAGGCCTGCGGATGGATATTTGATGCTGAAACCGTTTTCGACACCATCGGGATCCTGGAGTGGGCCCGACTTGCTCCCGTCGATCGCGTGAAAGGGATCATGCGCACGCCAGACGGGCTGGTGCGAATTAACCGTCAGGGTGATGATTTCTTTATTGAAACGCAAAATGTGGCGCCGCCTGACAGCCGAATAGAGTTAATTAGTGCGGTTAACGCCGACTGGAATGCCCTCCAGTCCAGCCTGTTGAGGATTCGTTTAAGTTCGGGCGGCTAACGTTGCCCCAGTTTTCACTCTATGCAGAACGTTATGACAACTCGATTTCCCCTGATATTACTGCTTAATGTCGCCGGTCTGGCGCTTTTCTTCTCCTGGTATATCCCGGCGGATCATGGTTTCTGGTTCCCGCTGGATTCTGCCATTTTTCACTTCTTCAACCAGGAGCTGGTGAAGAGCAACGCGTTCCTGTGGCTGGTGGCAATTACCAACAACCGCGCCTTCGACGGCTTCTCGCTGCTGGCCATGGGCTGCCTGATGCTCTCTTTCTGGCTGAAAGAGGATAAAGCCGGGCGTCGGCGTATTCTCATTATCGGTCTGGTGATGCTGCTGTTTGCCGTTGTCATTAACCAGCTGGCAACTGCGATTATTCCGGTTAAGCGTTCAAGCCCAACGCTATTCTTCACCGATATTTATCGCGTCAGCGAACTGCTGCATATTCCAACAAAAGATGCGTCGAAGGACAGTTTCCCCGGCGATCACGGCATGATGCTGCTTATTTTTTCCGCAATTATGCTTCGCTATTTCGGCAGAAAAGCTTTTGCCATAGCCCTGATTATTTTTGTGGTTTTTGCCTTCCCGCGCGTAATGATTGGCGCTCACTGGTTTACCGATATTGCCGTCGGTTCGCTCTCCGTGGCGCTGATTGCGCTGCCGTGGTGTTTAATGACCCCACTGAGCGACAGGATAATAGCGCTATTCGATCGCTATCTTCCCGGAAGAGCGCAACAACAATTAAACAAATAACTAACCTAAATTAACGTGAGCTATCAGGGATCGACATGATCCCTGATAGCGTTCTCGCCGCGATCTTCCCGCACTGTCATATTCTCGTCATCATATTCATGATAAAAATGAAGCAATTGCATACTGGCGCAGCGGATCCGTCGCTATTTTGAGCAATTCTATGTTTTTACTTTCTGTATCACATTTTCTTATAAAAAAAAGGCTTTTTTTTCTCGCAATACCCCAGGCAATCGGTTAATCTCGAACTCGTTTTGCCCCATAGAGATAATTATTTCACTGGCGAATAATTTTGTGCGCTGTGCCACAAATGTGACCAGAAAGAATTGTCTCAATGTGAACAGATAATTAGTCTCGTCACGTTTGGCATTTTTATAACGATATTTGTCGTTAAGGACTTCAAGGGATAATAAACAAAATGGTCAAATCTCAACCGTTTCTGAGATATATCTTACGGGGGATCCCGGCGATAGCAGTCGCGGTACTGTTATCTGCATGTAGTACATCGAACACCGCAAAGAATATGCATCCTGAGACGCGTGTTGTGGGAATGGAAGATTCCTCGTCACTGCAAGCCTCTCAGGATGAATTTGAAAATATGGTACGTAATCTGGACGTGAAGTCCCGCATTATGGACCAGTATGCTGACTGGAAAGGCGTGCGCTATCGCCTTGGTGGCAGCACAAAAACAGGTATTGATTGTTCCGGTTTTGTACAGCGTACGTTCCGTGAGCAATTTGGGTTAGATCTTCCGCGTTCAACCTATGAACAGCAGGAGATGGGCAAGTCGATTTCACGTACCAAACTGCGCACCGGTGATTTAGTCCTGTTCCGTGCCGGTTCTACAGGTCGACATGTTGGCATCTACATTGGTAATGACCAGTTTGTACATGCCTCCACCAGCAGCGGTGTGACCATTTCCAGCATGAATGAACCGTACTGGAAGAAGCGCTACAACGAAGCACGCCGCGTACTGACCCGCAGTTAATATGACTATTGTATCGTTGGTTATCCCTTGGCTGACGATATGATGAAAAAAAGCACTGCTTCGGCAGTGTTTTTTTTTGCCCGTTACACTGAATACATCCAGCGGCATTTCAGGAATCACGACGTCTATGTTCACCCGCTATTTCTCCAGCAATCGCAAAATACTGATCCTCAGCATCATCACAGGCCTGATCGCCGCCCTGCTCCTGGGTTCGTTGCAATTTTTCTGGAGCTACCACAAGCGGGAAGTCAAATTCGACACCCTGATCCACGATGTGAGCATCTATATGGAGAGCTACTTCGATGAGTTAAAAAATTCTATCGATGTGCTCCAGCCGCTCACGTTAAACAACTGCCACGACGTCAATCAGGAACTTACCTCGCGCGCTGCCTTTAGCGTTAACGTTCGCGCATTCCTGCTGGTCAGAGACAAAATGGCGTTCTGCTCTTCTGCCACCGGGCCGATGAATGTGCCCATGGAGGAGCTGATCCCCGAGCTGCACATCGACAAACAGATTGATATGGCGTTACTTCCCGGCACCCCCATGTTGCCCAACAAGCCCGCGATTGCCATCTGGTACCGTAACCCGCTAGCGAAGGACGGCGGCGTGTTTACCTCGGTGAACCTCAATCTGACGCCTTACCTGCTCTACACCGCGCGCCAGGACGAATTTGCCGGCATTGCCATCATTATTGGCGACCATGCGCTGTCAACGCGGTCCAGCACGCTGGTCCTTGCGCATGACCTGCATGAAACGCCGGCCCGTACCGCGACGCTGAAAGACGTGCCCCTGACCATCAACCTGTATGCTGACGCATGGACCAGCGATGAAATTCTCTACGCCCTGTTCTTCGGGCTGGTATGCGGCATTTGTGCCGGATCGCTCAACTACTATATCCTCAGCATTCGCCTCAACCCGGGTAAAGAGATTTTAAGCGCGATTAAGCGCGGTCAGTTTTACGTGGTTTATCAGCCCGTCGTCGATGCTAAATCGCTCCAGATGACCGGGCTTGAAGTGCTGATGCGCTGGAAACACCCGACGATGGGGGAAATTCCGCCGGACGCGTTTATCAACTTTGCCGAAGCGCAGAAGCTGATTGTCCCGCTGACGCTGCATCTCTTCGACCTTATCATTCACGATGCCCCCGTGTTACAAACTCTGTTACCTCCGGGAGCAAAGGTGGGCATCAACATTGCGCCGGGGCATCTGCATGCGGAAAGCTTCAAAGACGATATGCGCACCTTCAAAGCGCTACTGCCGCAGGATTACTTCCAGATCGTGCTGGAAATCACCGAGCGCGACATGCTCAATCATCGGGAAGCCAACAGCCTCTTCGAATGGCTACACAACGAAGGGTTTGAGATAGCCATTGATGATTTTGGTACCGGCCACAGCGCGCTGATTTATCTTGAGCATTTCACCATGGACTACCTCAAGATCGACCGCGGCTTTGTTAATGCGATTGGCACTGAGACCGTGACGTCGCCGGTGCTGGATGCCGTCCTGACGCTGGCAAGACGACTGAATATGTCGACCGTCGCCGAAGGGGTGGAAACGCCGGAACAGGCCGCCTGGCTGCGCGAACACGGCGTTAATTTCCTGCAGGGATACTGGATTAGCCGCCCGATGCCGCTGGCGCAGTTCCGCGAATGGCGGCCTGATATTTCGCCCGAGGGCGATTAATTTCACATTGCCCGTGACGTCACTTATTATTCAGCTTAACCGAGCCGGTCTGTAAAAGAGGGAGCCGCCGCGAGATGCTTATGCGCTTCATGTTGCTGATGTTGGCACTAACGAGCCTGTCCAGCCAGGCGCAAGCCATCAAAGAAAATATCGCCTTCGCGGTGATTGGCGAGCCGAAATATGCGGTCAATTTTACGCACTTCGATTACGTTAACCCTGCCGCGCCGAAGGGCGGAAAGGTCACGCTTTCCGCCACGGGAACATTCGACAACTTCAACCGCTTCGCCCTGCGCGGCGTGGCGGCCGCGCGAACGGAATCGCTTTACGATACGCTCTTCGTCACGTCGGATGATGAGCCCGGCAGCTATTATCCGCTGATTGCCGAGAACGTGCGTTACGCCGATAACTTCGCCTGGGCGGAAATCTCGCTGAACCCGCGAGCGCGTTTTCACGACGGTACGCCGGTGAAGGCCAGCGACGTCGCGTTCACCTTTCATAAATTCATGACCGAAGGCGTCCCCCAGTTCCGCATCGTGTATAAAGGGGCTTCCGTCAGAGCCATTGCGCCGCTCACCGTGCGCATCGAGCTGAGCGAACCGAACAAAGAGAACATGCTTAGCCTGTTCTCGCTGCCGGTGATGCCTGAATCGTTCTGGAAAAATCATAAGCTAAGCGACCCGCTTTCCACGCCGCCGCTGGCAGGCGGCCCATACCGCATCACCGACTGGCGCATGGGGCAATATGTCGTTTACTCTCGCGTGAAAGACTACTGGGCGGCAGACCTGCCGGTAAACCGCGGGCGCTGGAATTTCGACACCCTTCGCTATGATTACTACCTCGACGATAACGTGGCGTTTGAAGCGTTCAAAGCCGGCGCTTTCGATTTACGCGTCGAGAGCAGCGCCAAAAACTGGGCGACCCGCTATATCGGAAAAAATTTCGCCAAAGGCTATATCGTCAAAGACGAGCACAAAAATGAGTCTGCCCAGGACACCCGCTGGCTGGCGTTTAATATTCAGCGTCCGGTATTCAATGACCGCCGGGTGCGCGAAGCCATTTCCCTGGCCTTTGATTTTGAGTGGATGAACAAAGCGCTGTTTTACGGGGCTTATAGCCGTGCCAACAGCTATTTCCAGAACACCGAATACGCCGCGCGCGATTACCCGAAAGCCGACGAGCTGGCACTGCTGGCGCCGCTGAAAGCGGAGCTGCCGCCGCAGGTGTTCACCACCGTGTTTCAGCCACCCGCGTCGGACGGTGACGGTTACGACCGCGACAACCTGCTGAAAGCCAGCAAACTGCTGGATGACGCGGGCTGGCACCTGAAAAATCAAAAGCGTGTCGATGCCAAAACGGGTAAGCCTCTCAGCTTTGAGCTGCTGCTCTCGTCCGGGGGCAACGATCAGTGGGTACTGCCGTTTAAGCACAACCTTGAGCGGCTGGGCGTGACCATGAACATTCGCCAGGTCGATAACGCGCAGATCACCAGCCGCATGCGCAGCCGTGATTACGACATGATGCAGCGCCTGTGGCCCGCGCAGCCGTGGCCCAGCTCCGACCTGCAAATCTCCTGGGCCTCCAGCTACATTGACTCCTCATACAATGCGCCAGGTGTAAAAAGCCCGGCGATTGACGCGCTGATTGCGAAAATAGTGGCGGCGCAGGGGGATAAAGAAAAGCTCCTGCCGCTCGGGCGCGCCCTCGACAGGGTCCTGACCTGGAACTACTACATGCTGCCGATGTGGTATATGGGCGAAGATCGCCTGGCGCGCTGGGACAAGTTCTCCGTGCCTGCCGTGCGCCCTGTCTACTCCCTGGGCTTTGATACCTGGTGGTATGACGTTAACAAAGCCGCCAGACTTCCCGCTGAGCGGCGATAAGGAATCATCATGGGTGCCTATCTTCTCCGTCGTCTCCTGCTGGTCATCCCCACCCTGTGGGCCATCATCACGATTAACTTTTTTATCGTGCAAATCGCCCCCGGCGGCCCGGTCGATCAGGCGATTGCCGCCATTGAATTTGGCAACAGCGGCGGCATGCCCGGCGGCGGCGGTGAAGGGATGGGCGCGAGCCATGCGCGAACCGGCGTAGGGAATATCAGCGAAAGCCATTATCGCGGCGGACGCGGGCTGGATCCGGAGGTGATCGCCGAGATCACCCACCGCTACGGCTTTGACAAACCGATTCACGAACGCTATTTCAAGATGCTCTGGGATTACATCCGCTTTGATTTTGGCGATAGCCTGTTTCGCAGTGCGTCAGTGTTAACGTTGATCAAGCAAAGCCTGCCGGTTTCGATAACGCTCGGGCTGTGGGGAACGCTGATTATCTATCTGGTTTCTATACCGCTTGGGATCCGCAAAGCGGTGTATAACGGCAGCCGGTTTGATATCTGGAGCAGCACGTTTATCATCATCGGCTACGCCATCCCGGCGTTTCTGTTTGCCGTCCTGCTGATTGTCTTTTTTGCCGGGGGAAGCTATTTCGACCTCTTCCCGCTGCGGGGGCTGGTCTCCGCCGATTTTAGCTCCCTGCCGTGGTATCAGAAAATCACCGACTATCTCTGGCATATCACGCTGCCGGTGCTGGCCACGGTCATCGGCGGGTTTGCGGCCCTGACCATGTTGACCAAAAACGCCTTTCTCGATGAAATTCGTAAGCAGTACGTTGTCACGGCCCGCGCCAAGGGCGTGAGCGAGAAGCAGATCATGTGGAAACACGTGTTCCGCAACGCCATGCTGCTGGTGATCGCCGGATTTCCGGCCACGTTCATCGGCATGTTTTTTACCGGCTCGCTGCTGATAGAGGTGATGTTCTCGCTCAACGGCCTGGGGCTGCTGGGCTATGAGGCTACCGTGTCGCGCGATTATCCGGTGATGTTTGGCACACTTTATATTTTCACCCTGATTGGCCTGCTGCTGAATATCATCAGTGATATCAGCTATACGCTGGTCGATCCCCGAATCGATTTTGAGGGCCGCTGATGCCGCGTTTAAGCCCCGTCAACCAGGCCCGCTGGGCCCGCTTTCGCCACAACCGCCGCGGCTACTGGTCGCTGTGGATTTTTGCCGTGCTGTTTGCCTTAAGCATGTGTTCGGAGCTGATCGCCAACGACAAGCCGTTGCTGGTGCATTTTAACGACCGCTGGTACGTGCCGGTTATCGCCAGTTACAGCGAAAGCGACTTTGGCGGCCCGTTTGCGACACCGGCGGAGTATCAGGATCCGTGGCTTCGCCAGCAGATTGAGCAGCACGGCTGGGCGCTCTGGGCGCCGGTACGCTTTGGCGCAAACAGCATTAACTTCGCCACCACGACGCCCTTCCCTTCCCCGCCCTCCGCGCAAAACTGGCTGGGAACGGATGCTAACGGCGGCGACGTGCTGGCGCGCATCCTGTACGGCACGCGAATTTCTCTTCTCTTTGGGCTGATGCTGACGATCTTCTCAAGCGTAATGGGCGTCGTGGCGGGCGCCGTTCAGGGCTACTACGGCGGGAAAATCGACCTGTGGGGCCAGCGGGTTATTGAAGTCTGGTCAGGCATGCCAACGCTGTTTCTGATCATCCTGCTTTCCAGCGTGGTGCAGCCCGGCTTCTGGTGGCTGTTAGGCATCACCGTCCTGTTCGGCTGGATGGCGCTGGTGGGCGTGGTGCGCGCGGAGTTCCTGCGCACCCGCAATTTCGACTATATTCGCGCCGCGCAGGCGCTTGGCGTGAGCGATCGGGGGATCATCTTCCGCCACATGCTGCCCAACGCGGTCGTGGCAACGCTCACTTTCCTGCCGTTTATTCTGTGCAGCTCCATCACCACCCTCACCTCGCTGGATTTTCTTGGTTTCGGGCTACCGCTGGGTTCCCCGTCGCTCGGCGAACTGCTGCTGCAGGGCAAGAACAACCTGCAGGCGCCGTGGTTAGGCATCGCCGCCTTTCTTTCCGTGGCCGTGCTGCTGTCGCTGCTGATTTTTATTGGCGAAGCCGTGCGCGATGCCTTCGATCCGAACAAGGCGGTATAAAATGACCCAGCCTCTTCTCAGTATTGATAACCTGTCTATTGCTTTTTCTAAGCAGGACGAGACGCGCACCGTGGTCACCGACCTGTCGCTGCAGATCCAGACCGGTGAAACGCTGGCCCTGGTGGGCGAGTCGGGTTCAGGCAAGAGCGTTTCGGCACTCTCTATCCTGCGGCTGCTGCCTTCTCCGCCGGTGAGCTACCCGCAAGGGGATATTCTGTTTCACGGCAGCTCGCTGCTGCATGCCGACGAACATACCCTGCGCGGCATTCGCGGCAACAAAATCGCGATGATCTTCCAGGAGCCGATGGTTTCCCTCAACCCGCTGCACAGCCTGGAGAAACAACTCTATGAAGTGCTCTCCCTGCACCGGGGGATGCGCAAAGAGGCCGCGCGGGGAGAAATTCTGGATTGTCTGGAACGAACGGGCATACGCAACGCGGCCAAACGGCTGAATGATTTTCCGCATCAGCTCTCCGGCGGCGAACGCCAGCGCGTGATGATCGCTATGGCCCTGCTCACGCGACCCGAGCTGTTGATTGCCGACGAGCCTACAACGGCGCTGGACGTGACGGTACAGGCGCAAATATTGACGCTGCTGCGGGAACTGCGTGACGAGCTGAACATGAGCCTGCTGTTTATCACGCACAACCTGAGCATTGTGAGAAAGCTGGCCGACAGCGTCGCGGTGATGCAAGACGGACGATGCGTTGAACAGAATAGCGCGTCCACGCTGCTGAGCGCGCCGCAGCACCCCTATACGCAGCGTTTGCTCGACAGCGAACCTTCCGGCGACCCGGTTCCACTCGCGGCTGACAGCACACCGCTGCTGCGCGTTGAGGATTTGTCCGTCTCGTTCCCGATCCGCAAAGGTATTCTGCGGCGCATCGTCGACCAGAATCCGGTGCTGAAAAACATCCGCTTCTCGCTGCGCCCGGGAGAATCTCTGGGGCTGGTGGGCGAATCCGGTTCCGGCAAAAGTACCACCGGTCTGGCGCTGCTGCGCTTAATTGCCTCCCAGGGCGAGATCCTCTTTGACGATATGCCGCTGCACCGCTGGAACCGCCGTCAGATGCTGCCCGTGCGGCCCCGCATGCAGGTGGTGTTTCAGGATCCCAACTCCTCGCTTAACCCCCGGCTCAGCGTGTTACAGATTATCGAAGAGGGTCTGCGCGTGCATCAGCCCGGCCTGAGCGCTCAGCAGCGCGAGGAGGAAGTTATGCGGGTGATGGCCGAAGTGGGCTTAGATGCCGAGACGCGCCACCGCTATCCGGCTGAATTCTCCGGCGGCCAGCGCCAGCGTATCGCCATTGCCCGCGCGCTGATCCTGAAGCCGGAGCTGATTATTCTGGATGAACCAACGTCGTCGCTGGACAGAACCGTTCAGGCGCAGATCCTGGCGCTGCTGAAAGGGCTTCAGGAAAAACACCGGCTGGCCTATATCTTTATCAGCCACGATCTACAGGTGGTGCGGGCGCTATGCCATCAGGTGATTGTGTTGCGACAGGGAGAAGTGGTCGAGCAGGGAGAGTGCCAGCGCGTATTTAGCGCGCCAACGCAGCGCTACACGCGCCAGCTGTTGTCGGCAGACTAGCGGTCAGAACGGGTACTGGCCGGAGAAAGGCTCCGCGATGGCAACGCCAAAATTCTTCAGACGGCATGTGGCGGCAAACTCGTCCTGGCTCTTCACGAACAGGCACGGCTCACCTTCACACTCCAGCACGGAGCTGTCCACTTCGATATCCGTCAGGGCCTGACTGAGACGCTCCATCACCCGCCATGCATTTTCGTCGCTCGGGCTCAGCAGCTTGAGTGCCACCAGGCAGTTTTCACAGCCCGCGACGCTTTGCGGAATCGGTTCAACTTTCGAACCTGCAAAACCCGCCGACCAGCGATAGCTCTGGGGCAAGCGATGGACAATGGAGAGTTGTAATGTATTCACGTTCGTTCCCCGGAAGCAAAATTTACTTCACAATTTATTTACATTTATAGTAACACATCATCGCCAGCCTGCACTATTCAGCGCTTTTTTATCGATATCCAGGCTCGCGTCGGCGCTATATGTACCCGTTTCTGCGATCTAACTCAACCTTTTTGAATACAATGATGTGACTTTTTACACAAATAGATTTTACATAAAATAAACAAACACGGAATAAACGAACGGGGGTTTGGTTGATATGCATCAACAAAAAAGGCCCTGTCGGGCCTTCTCTGTATTTTAGTGGGCCGCTTTTCGCGGTCGACTGGCGTAAAGATAGAAGAGTATCGAGCTGGTTGCGCAAAAAGCCATCGCCCACAGCATGGGCCATGCTGTCGTAAAGGTGGCCATTGAAAGCAACGCCCCAACGATAGCGCCAATACCGAAGCGGAACGTCCCCGCCAGGGAAGAGGCGGTACCCGCCATATGCGGAAACTCATCCAGGATCACCGCCATCGCATTAGATGACACCATCGACACGCAGCCGACAAAGGCCGCCACGCCGACCACCAGCGCCCAGAAGCCCACGCCCAGAAACGCGCTCACCACCAGCCAGATAGCCATCACAAACTGGATCCACAGACCGGCGCGGAACATGTTCAGCGCCCCCACCCGCCGGACAAAACGGCTGTTGATGATGGTCATGATGAACAGGAAGACGATGTTAAGCGCGAAATAGTAGCCGAAGTGCTGCGGCGAAACGTGGTTCAGCTCAATGTAGACAAACGGCCCGGCGCTCAGGAAGGAGAACATCCCGGCGAAGCTGAACCCGCTTGCCAGCATATAGCTGAGCACGCGCTTGTGGCGAAACAGCGAGGCAAAGTTGCCTATTGTGGTTCGGATGTGGAATTTCTGACGGCGCTCGACGGGAAGCGTTTCATCAATAAAGAAGAAGATCATCGCCGAGGCCAGCAGCGCGGCCAGGGCCAGGATCCAGAAAATCACATGCCAGCTAAACCACACCAGCACCGCGCCACCGGCCATCGGGGCCACCAGCGGCGCAATCGTCGTCACCAGCATCACGAACGACATCATGCGGGAGAACTCTTCCTTCGGGTAGATATCGCGCATCAGGGCGTTAATCACCACGCTTGCCGCAGCCGCCGCCAGACCGTGGAAGAAGCGCATGATAATCAGATGATCGATGGTCTGCGCCAGCGCACAGGCAACCGCTGCGGCTGCAAAGACCAGCGTCCCGCCCAGAATAACGGGCTTGCGTCCAAGGCTGTCCGCCATCGGGCCATAAAACAGCTGGCCGAGGGCAAAGCCGAGAATATAGGTGCTGAGCGTCATCTGCGCGCTGCCCGCCGGAACGCCAAACTGCGCGGAAATGACCGGCAGCGCGGGCAGGTACATATCAATAGACAGCGGCATCAGCATGGCCAGCAGGCCAAGAATGAAGACGATTTTGAACGACGAGTGTGGCCTGGTGGTCACAGAGCTCTCCTGAAATTAGTGCGAAGGCAGACCGACGCTGGCGATCTCTTCTTCCGTTAACGGGCGATATTCGCCTGGCGCCAGGTCGGGATCGAGTTCGATCGCACCAATCCGCTCACGATGCAGGCCAACAACGTGGTTCCCCACCGCGGCAAACATACGTTTCACCTGATGGTAGCGCCCTTCGCTGATGGTCAGACGGACCTCCGTCGGCGCGATCACCTCAAGCACGGCGGGTTTGGTCAGATCTTTTTCATTATGCAGCTGAACGCCTTTCGTGAATTGCTCTGCCGTGTCATCCGACACCGGCGACTCCAGCGTGACCAGATAGGTTTTCTCGCAGTGGTGACGCGGGGAAGTAATGCGATGCGACCACTGCCCGTCGTCGGTCATCAGCACCAGACCCGTGGTGTCGATGTCGAGGCGGCCTGCGGCGTGCAGCTTGTGCGCCACCGGTTCGTCGAGGAAATAGAGCACCGTCGGGTGATCGGGATCGTCCGTTGAGCAGACGTAGCCTTCCGGCTTATTGAGCATGAAGTAGCGCGGACCGTGCTGCTGGGTCAGCGGATTGCCGTCATACTCCACCTGATGGTCAGGTTGCAGTTTGAACGCGCTGTCTCTCACAATGTCGCCATCCACGGTAACGCGGCTGGCGCGAATTTCGCGCCCGGCAATAGCGCGGCTTACGCCGAGTTGCTGAGCGATAAACTTATCAAGTCGCATGAAATCTTTTTAGCCTTAATGGTGCTGGAAGTCGGACAACAGGTCCGAAAAAAGAAGCAGTCTGGAACGGTTCAGTATAATGGTCTGGTTGCGTCACTCAAGGGAAAAAGTTTCGTGGCATACTATGTGCGGAATAACGAAACCGAGACCCCATGACTTTTACACTTCGTCCCTATCAGCAGGAAGCCGTTGACGCCACCCTCGCCTGGTTCCGTAAACATCGCGAGCCGGCGGCGATTGTGCTCCCGACCGGCGCAGGCAAAAGCCTGGTCATCGCCGAACTGGCGCGTCTGGCCCGTGGTCGCGTGCTGGTGCTGGCACACGTCAAAGAGCTCGTCGCGCAAAACCATGCCAAGTATTGTGCGCTTGGGCTGGAAGCCGATATTTTCGCCGCCGGGCTAAAGCGCAAAGAGAGCCACGGCAAAGTGGTCTTCGGCAGCGTGCAGTCGGTGGCGCGCAATCTGGAGCTGTTTCGCAGCGAATTTTCGCTGCTGATTGTTGACGAGTGTCACCGCATCAGCGATGACGACGACAGCCAGTATCAGCAAATCCTGGCTCACCTGAAAGCGGTGAACCCTCACCTGCGCCTGCTGGGCCTGACGGCGACCCCGTTTCGCCTGGGGAAAGGCTGGATCTATCGCTACCATTATCACGGCATGGTGCGCGGCGATGAGAAGGCCCTGTTTAGCGACTGCATTTACGAACTTCCGCTGCGCTACATGATTAAACATGGCTACCTGACGCCGCCTGAACGGCTGGATATGCCGGTGGTGCAGTACGATTTCAGCCGTTTGCAGGCGCAGAGCAACGGCTTATTCAGCGAAGCGGATCTCAACCAGGAGCTGAAAAAGCAGAAGCGTATTACGCCGCATATCATCAGCCAGATTGAGGAGTTCGCCGCGACGCGCAAAGGGGTAATGATCTTTGCCGCTACGGTTGAGCACGCGCGAGAGATCACCGGGTTACTGCCCGCCGGCGACGCGGCGTTAATCACCGGCGAAACGCCCGGCCCGGAGCGCGACGGCCTGATTGACGCCTTTAAAGCCCAGCGGTTCCGCTATCTGGTAAACGTGTCGGTATTGACCACCGGCTTTGACGCCCCGCACGTCGACCTGATCGCCATTTTGCGCCCGACCGAATCGGTCAGTCTGTATCAACAAATTGTTGGCCGCGGCCTGCGCCTGGCCCCGGGAAAAACCGACTGCCTGATTCTGGATTATGCCGGTAACCCGCACGATCTCTATACGCCTGAGGTCGGCGCGCCAAAAGGAAAAAGCGACAACGTGCCCGTGCAGGTCTTTTGCCCTGCCTGCGGTTTTGCCAACACCTTCTGGGGAAAAACCACCGCCGACGGTACGCTGATCGAACACTTTGGCCGCCGCTGTCAGGGCTGGTTTGAAGATGATGTCGGGCACCGCGAGCAGTGCGATTTCCGCTTTCGGTTCAAAAACTGCCCGCAGTGCAACGCCGAAAACGACATTGCCGCCCGCCGCTGCCGGGAATGCGACACGGTGCTGGTTGACCCGGACGACATGCTGAAAGCGGCGCTAAAGCTGAAAGATGCCCTGGTGCTGCGTTGTTCCGGCATGGCACTGCAGCCCGGCGCCGATGAAAAAGGCGAGTGGTTGAAAATCACCTATTACGACGAAGACGGGGCGGACGTCAGCGAGCGCTTCCGGGTTCAGACGCCTGCCCAGCGAATGGCCTTCGAACAGCTGTTTATCCGCCCGCATACCCGCACGCCGGGCGTGCCCCTGCGCTGGATAACCGTCGCCGATATCGTGCGCCAGCAGGTGTTATTACGCCATCCGGATTTTGTCGTCGCCCGTAAGAAAGGCCAGTTCTGGCAGGTGCGCGAGAAGCTCTTTGACTACGAAGGTCGCTTCCGTCGCGCCAACGAATTGCGCGGTTAGCGGGACTTTTCATTGATGTGAGGGGCATTTGAGTATAAAATGCCGCCCGCTTCACATCCGTGAGGCAGAACACTCACCTGCTGCTGGGTCGCCTGTAGTAGGGTTTTAAATACAGAGAGAAATCAATGTTCACTATCGAAGCAGAAGTACGTAACGTGCAGGGTAAGGGTGCGAGCCGCCGCCTGCGTAACGCTAACAAGTTCCCGGCTATCGTTTACGGTGGCGAAGCTGCTCCAGTTGCAATCGAACTGGATCACGACAAACTGTGGAACCTGCAGACCAAAGCTGAATTCTACAGCGAAGTTCTGACCATCGTTGTTGGCGGTAAAGAAGAAAAAGTGAAAGTTCAGGCTGTTCAGCGTCACGCGTTCAAGCCAAAACTGACTCACATCGACTTCGTTCGCGCGTAATCGCAAACACGTCGAAAAAAAACCCCGCTTCTGCGGGGTTTTTTTATGGCTGTTATTTCCCGCCCGAGGTGCGGCGCTGAAGCTGATCGCGCAGGTTCGGCGGCGTACCTTTAATGGTCAGCGTATCGGTGGCCGGATCCCAGAAGATGCGCTCACCCAGCAACATCGCGTCAAAGTTGATGGTTAACCCACCGCCGCTGCCGGCAAACTTGGTTAACTGACGCAGCG
Organism: Enterobacter asburiae; assembly: GCF_007035645.1. NCBI lineage: Bacteria > Pseudomonadati > Pseudomonadota > Gammaproteobacteria > Enterobacterales > Enterobacteriaceae > Enterobacter > Enterobacter asburiae. The sequence goes on along the minus strand of NZ_AP019632.1, from coordinate 1,423,401 downwards.
TACTGCGATCCGCCGGGAAGCTCTCTTCAAGCTCATAGCCTTTCTCCGCGGTGAATTCCTGGAAGCTGACTTCGCTGACGCCCGCCAGCTCTTTTGACAGGGACTCCAGCTCGATCTCCTCCCCTGCCTGCAGCTGTTCGTTGCAGTAGCTGTAAACCTGCTGGCGCACGGTCTGGCGCTCAGATTTATCGAGCTGCGCTTCAGCCGTGAAGTCGTCAACCGCCTGGAGCAGCCCTTTGTTCTGCGCTTTGGCGTTAAGACCTTCGCTGGCACCGAGGAAATCCATAAAGAAATCCGCCACTTTGCGGCCCACGCGCCCTTTCAGGAAAGTCAGGTAGCGGGTCGACTCCGGGTTAGTTTCCCATTCGGTTAAATCAATACGCGCCACGATATCCGCATGGTTGATATCCAGATAATGCGTTGAGCTGATATCCAGCTGCTCGTTCACGCGCATGCTGCTTAAGTTATTCAGCACGGTAACCAGCAGATACTCGACCGCCAGGTAGCGATAGTGGCAGAACAGCACGATCCCGCCGTCGGCGAACGGATATTTCGCCAGCTCGTCGCGCAGACGCCCGGTGGCGGCGCGGCTAAACGCCAGGAAATCCTCTTCGCCCTGACGCTGCAGGCGCAGGCTATCGGCCAGTTCACTCTCTTCGCTGAACAGGCCATAGGCTTTATTTTTGGCACTGTAGACGCGATGCAGCTCTGCCATCATCTCCACCACGGTCGCCGTGGGTTCCAGTAACGAATCGCGCAGCACCACTTCAAGGGTTTGCTCATCACGCTTGATAAGCTGGTGCAAGGCAATCTGGTTGATTTCCAGACTCATGATAAACTCTCCTTTTAGACCGGGCGGTATTCAACCACCACCAGGACATGTGTGCAACAACAGATAAAAAAGGGGAAAAAAAGCTGTTGCTACGGTAATATGTTGCCCTTTCATCAACAAACTGATTTTGATTTATGCCACAACATTCCCGCTACAGTGATGAACACGTTGAACAACTGCTCAGTGAGCTGGTCAACGTACTGGAAAAACATAAAACGCCGACCGATCTCTCCCTGATGGTTTTGGGAAATATGGTCACCAACCTGATTAACACCAGCGTTGCTCCGGCTCAGCGTCAGGCGATCGCAAAATCTTTCGCCCAGGCTTTACAGTCGTCCGTCAGCAACGACCCGGCCCATTAAGGGATACGAACAACAGTTTATGGTGACGAATCGTCAGCGCTACCGTGAAAAAGTCTCCCAGATGGTCAGCTGGGGGCACTGGTTTGCCCTGTTCAACATTCTGCTGGCGACGGTCATTGGCTGCCGTTATCTGTTTGTCGCAGACTGGCCAACAACGCTAACCGGGCGTATCTACTCCTGGATAAGCGTTGTCGGTCACTTTAGCTTTTTGGTTTTCGCCACCTATCTGCTGATCCTGTTCCCCTTGACGTTTATCGTCATGTCGCAGCGTCTGATGCGGTTCTTGTCCGCCATCCTTGCGACGGTGGGGATGACGCTGCTGCTTATCGACAGTGAAGTGTTCACCCGCTTCCACCTGCACCTCAACCCCATCGTCTGGGAACTGGTGATTAACCCCGACCAGAACGAAACGGCCCGTGACTGGCAGCTGATGTTTATCAGCGTCCCTGTGATCCTGCTGATTGAGATGCTGTTCGCCACCTGGAGCTGGCAAAAACTCCGCAGTCTGACCCGGCGACGCCATTATGCGAAGCCCGTCGCCGCGCTCTTTTTCGTCTCCTTTATCAGTTCGCACATCATGTATATCTGGGCGGATGCGAACTTCTATCGCCCTATTACCATGCAGCGCGCGAACCTGCCGCTCTCGTACCCGATGACGGCCCGTCGCTTCCTCGAGAAACACGGTCTGCTTGATGCGCAAGAGTACCAGCGCCGTCTTATCGAGCAGGGCAACCCGGAAGCCGTCAGCGTTCAGTATCCTCTGAGCGACCTGAACTACCGCGATATGGGGCGCGGGCAAAACGTCCTGCTGATCACCGTCGATGGCCTGAACTATTCCCGTTTCGAGAAGCAGATGCCTGCGCTGGCCGCTTTCGCGAGTCAGAACGTCTCGTTTACTCAGCATATGAGCTCCGGTAACACAACCGATGCGGGCATCTTTGGCCTCTTCTATGGCATTTCAGCCGGCTACATGGACGGCGTACTGTCTACCCGCACGCCTGCGGCGCTGATCACCGGGCTGAATCAGCAAGGCTATCAGCTAGGGTTGTTCTCCTCCGATGGCTTTAACAGCCCGCTCTACCGCCAGGCGCTGCTGTCCGATTTCTCACTGCCGACGGCACAAAATCAGTCCGACGCGCAGACCGCCAGCCAGTGGATAAACTGGCTGCAGCGCTACGCCCAGGAAGATAACCGCTGGTTCTCATGGGTTGCCTTTAACGGCACAACGCTTGCCAACAGCAATAAGAGTGACTTTGCGCGCCGCTACGGTCGCGCGGCTGGCGATGTTGATGCGCAGATAGGCCGCGTGCTTGACGCGCTTCGCGAGTCGGGCAAGCTGGACAATACCGTGGTGATCGTGACCGCGGGCCATGGCATCCCGCTAGGTGACGAGACGAAGAGTATGAGCTGGTCTCGCCCGAATCTGCAGGTTCCGCTGGTGATCCACTGGCCAGGCACCCCGGCGCAGCGCATCAATATGCTCACCGAGCATAAAGATGTGATGACCACCCTGATGCAACGCCTGCTGCACGTCAGCACGCCAGCAAACGAGTATTCGCAAGGTCAGGATCTCTTCAGCGCCGCGCGCCGCCACAGCTGGGTGACGGCGGCGGGGAATAATACGCTGGTGGTGACCACGCCGAAGCTGACGCTGGTGCTGAACAGCAACGGGAATTATCAGACGTATAATCTGCAGGGCGAACGGTTGAAAGACCAGAAACCGCAGCTGAGCCTGCTGCTTCAGGTCCTGACGGATGAGAAGCGCTTCATCGCTAACTGATTAATAATAAACCAGTTAGCGACAGATTCCCTTGCATTCAAAACGGAATCGAGTAGTATTCTTTTTATGCGTCGGCACGTAGCGCAGCCTGGTAGCGCACCGTCATGGGGTGTCGGGGGTCGGAGGTTCAAATCCTCTCGTGCCGACCAAAAACACATTGAAAACCAGACTCTTATGGCTGGTTTTTTATTTTCGTGAAATTGTAATGGCGAAACAATGGTGAAATGATGGTAGAACCTTCCTTTAAATTGCCGGGCAATCATCGTTACCGACCCGGTTAAGACTATGTGTTAGCACGCCAAAAACCTCAACGTCATCCAGCGCATCGCCTTCTATCGCTTCACCATCTTCAGTTATCAATGCCGACCCGTAGAGCTTTGCAAACTCGTTCCTGTTATCCATTCTTACCAGTAGCGTATCTCCCTGCTCAGGCCTCAGAGCAACGTTAATCAGAGCCCAACCAGACGTCGTTTCTATTACCCTGCAGTTCCCGTCGATTCCGCATAGCAGATCGATGGTTAGCCGCTGTTCCTGGTGATCCATAGCCGGTGAAGGAAATCCCATCAGAACACCCTCCCCATGTTGCGCAGTATCCAGTAACGGTTATCGCTGCAGTCGGTAGTTTTGTCGGCGAAATCAGGCTGATAACGTTCAATCCATGCGTTTGCATCGCCGCGGCTGAAGTGCCAGTTCTTCTCTCTTAACTTAGCAATGAAGCAATCTGTTCTAAGGAAGAGATAACCCTTTGTGTTCTGCTGTATTGCTTCTGTAAATGCTGAACGTATGTCTGATTGGCGTGGCATATACACCTCAATTAATACTGTATATGCGTACAGCATAATTAAGGAATGCATTTAGATCAACTGTCGTATTGCTACGCTTCGGATGCTAAAATCGCCCTTAAAAAAAGGGGTTACCGTGAAAAAAACAGCATTATTACTGGCGCTTATGCCATTTTTCAGTCACGCAGAATCTGCATACAGAATTGATGAGGGACAGCTTAGCTTTTTCGGTATTACAAATAAAATCAATAACATGAGACTATCGCAGGCAACACCAAAGAATTATTTATTTTTTGGTGACTCCATCATTCAGGGCTTAAACCCTAACGGAATGCATATGAGTTACGTTAACCTAGGGATCGGTGGCGATACTGTCCATGGCGTTTTCAAAAGAATACGGGAGACGCCTATCGAAAGATATGATGGAATTCTCGTTTCAGTGGGAGCCAATAACTTCTTGCAGGGAGAATCTGGATGGGATCTTGGTGATGAGTTAATGGAGGTTATTGATTATGCGGCCCCTAAAGCAAAGAAACTATTTGTTATGGAGACGTTCATCCCTAACAGGACTATGAACCTTACCGTTTCATCTGACTTCGCATCCGCTAATGCAAAAATCCATACTGCTTGCGCAAAATATATAAACTGCCAGGTGATTCCCATGCCAGAGGGAATGATCGGGAAGGAAGGTCTTAAGAAGGAATTCTCGATCAGCGATGGCATCCATCTGAATGCCGTGGGTTACACCTTATGGAAGATAGAAATTAATAAGAAAATGGCTGACTTCCCTGTCAACTATTACTATCGCGCCCGCTATTGAGGCAGTAACTTATCCTTTATACGCTCGATGAAGTATCGTGAGGCGGCTGGGGTTAGATGGCCCCAGTCAGCTGCAGCTAAAGAATGAGCATCTTCTCCCACTCGAGTAACGCAGCCTTGGTCATTGCAAAGCTCTTTCATCGCTGAGATATACTCGACCCCATCCGCTTTTAGTTCTTTACTGAGCAGTTCATCCCAAGCAAACATACCTTTATTGAGTCCATACTCCATGTATTTTGGAGGGTATGTTCCAAACTGGTCCCAGTACTTCAACATAATTGCTACAAGATTCTCGTTCCACTGAGGTACCGGTCCGATAACTATGATCTCTGTTGCCGGTGAAGCCCGGCGAATTCTGGCAATAGTGTCTTTTATTCCTGCGACAGCCTGCGCTGGGTCCTGAATAGTGTTACTTCCTAAAACCATCCAGGTGATTACAACTTTCTCCGGTTTGATGGCAGCCAGAATCTGTAGTTTTTCCTCGTTCGTTGTAATCAGGTCTTTCTTGTTATCGGCCAGCGACAGGTTAGTAAAGAATGGTGAACCATTACCGTCGGTAAACTGTTCGATGGAGAATGATTTCTTGGTTTCTTTCTGAAGAGCTTTCAGTCCAGGGTATAGGGCCGCTGCATACGAGTCACCCCACAAGAATATTTTGTGTTTACCTGTCTCTGCACACTGGCGGATCCTTTCCTGCTCACTCATACCGATAGGAGATGAATGACACACGCCATTTCTCCAGACAGCAGGTATCTCAAAGAAGGAGTAAACATCCTTAATCTTGGTCAGTTCATTAATTTTCCCATCGTAGCGAGATGGAAGACCTTCAGATTGATAAACAAATAAACCTGATGCCAGAACAACACTGAATGCTGCTGCCAGAACGTGCCGACGAGCGAAAGACGCCTTCAATTTGAGAGATTTGTCGCCGCGAAGTCTGTTTTCTACCAGTGTATACGATATCCATCCAAGCATAATGGATACTACGATGCCGCATAGCGAAGCCGAAGCGCCAGAAATTTCATTCTGAAGCATGTATACGACGACGGGCCAATGCCACAGGTAAATAGAATACGATGTCGTTCCGAGGAACTGCGCAAACCTGTTATTGGTGAGGATGGAGTCATGCCTATTTGCAGCAAGAATCATGCTGGCACCGAGAACAGGAATCAGTGCCATATACCCCGGCCACGCAACACGCTCGCTCATTAAAAGATAAGACGCCAAAACCAGAATAAACCCTGTCAACTCGACAAATTTTGCTCGTTTTGCGGTTAGGCCCAAAGGGTAAAGGCAAACCAGCCCACCTGCCACCATCTCCCACGCACGCGTATGGATCAGATAAAACGCCGAACTTTGATGCGATTCAGGGGTTAGAATGGACAATGCGTACGACAATCCACATACGCCTATTAACCCTACACCGAGACGATTCCGACCTAAATATCTGACAAGACAGAGAATGATGAAAGGATAAATAAGATAAAATTGCCACTCCACCGACAAAGACCAGGTATGAAGCAGCCATTTTGTGTGTGAGGAGGCATCAAAGTAGCCTGACTCGAGCCAATACATTCCGTTAGAGATAAACAACAGGCTACCAACTGTGTGTTTAGCTAACTGTGTCAGGCCAATCGGTGACAACTTCCAGATGCCATAAGCCATCAACACAGCACACAGAAATGCCAGCGCAGGAATTATTCGTCGACCTCGATCAAGGTAAAATCCCCAGACTGATAACTTTCCTGTATCATATCTGCCAACAATTATTCTGGTCATTAAATAACCAGATATAACAAAAAACACATCGACGCCCGCAAATCCGCCAGGCAACCAAGTTGGGTTAAAATGGAAAAGGACTACAGCGAATACTGCAAACGCACGCAGTCCGTTGATATCATAACGAAAATTCATGAAATCAGGCTTAGATTATTTGTGGTGAGTGAATATTACCACATTAAGCCTTGCTTATTACAAACGGAATCCCTGAGTTGAAAAGCTTGAGATTTGGCAGGTTGGTGACTGTTGTTAAAGTAGCCGTCAAGATGCCAACATCACACTGAATCCCTGTTGAATTGACTATGAACTGAATGGCAAATGTACCCGCCGTAACGCCAGTACCAAGATTAACACCCTGCGTCTCAGATCCATTTAAAAACAGGCCTAGCCTCAATGTTCCTGATGTAAGTTTGACTGATGCGGCCTTAACCCCATTGAAGTCGCTGAGAATGATTTCTGTTCCATCACTCATTGCAGCATTGAAACAAATAGCATCGCCAAGACCGATCATTTCTGAGGAATAATTTTTATTATTCCGAGTCGTGGTTGAGGCAATATTAAGTGTTGGTAATATTACTCCTGAAAATGTCATGTCATTACCAATGGATGCGCTTTGCTGTAAGTTAATGCCTATTACATGCAACCCTGCATACATTGGACGGTAAAACTTAGTGGTTGAATCCCAGTTGAAGTCCGGTCCGCCGTACTGCTTCTGAGGATAAATAATTCCCATTGAATCAGCATTGTCTGTAACAGATGCAATGCATGCGCCTGTCCATTGCAGCTGATTTAATTGAATTGCCTTCTGACCCTTAGCGAATTTAACCGGATAGTTCAACCCGGTCACTGACGATTCCTTGGTCATTGTCATGGTGGGACCACATCTCGATCCATGCTCTGTAATCGTGTAATTCGTTGAGTTCGTAAAAAACTGGCTTCCGTCGAGCCCAGCATTATCGCCAGCATTGGAAATCTCGTGATAGGTAGTCAAAGGCATCGCGAGGTTATAACCAGCCTGCCGATATGCGGCATCGGATGGGTGCACGCCGTCCGGGAAAGACACGCTTGGGCTGATAACATTGGTCGACTGATTGAACAACTCATGCTGATCAACCAGGTCTACGCACATATCCCTCGCAACCTGACGCATCACATCCACAAATAATTTAAGCCTTCTATTGTTTGCTGGAGTGCCGGTTAGTATTGGAACGTTCGGGTTTGGCGTTACAAGAACAGGGACAGCATTATTTTTTCTTGAAATATTTACAAAATCGATGAGGTCTAGTCGATAGGTTAAAATATCTTTTCCCGTCTGGTTATCGTTGATCCCATGGTTGCAATAAACAATATCGCATGCTGATTCAGTCAGTCTTTGCTCATAGGTCTTCCCTTCCGGGTTATCAGTTCCTCTCATCATGTCGTAAAGAGTTGTGCTATTAATGCCATAATTAGTGACGGTGCAATTAACGCCTGTGATTAGCAGCAACGCTTCTTTCAGCATTTTCATCGGTTCGTTAGGGCTGACGTTGTTAATATCGCCTGAACGTGCACCTTTCATTGTTGAGTCACCAAACCCCTTAATTTTTAATGCCGTTCCAGCCTGGAGGAGCTTCCCTAATGTGGCTGCGGTTTTACCGCGATAATAGACAATATTCTCAACGGCCGTGACTCTACCTGTGAGCGCCACTAAATCAGATTGTTTTGCCGCACCATTCACCAGGTTGACGCCGCCTGGAGAAGCCAGATCGTTACGAAGGGCGGTATCTCCAACACTCAACCATTTTCCAGGCCCTATGCCGCCAGTTGATTCTGGTGTAGATGAAGGAGGAACAACTTTACCACCAGCAGGGAAACTTCCTGTCCATTTGTAATATGTGTTGTTGGCAGTATTCAGAAGAGCTTCATTCAGGTTAACTGTAGCACCAGTGGTGAAGCTAACACCAGACAAAGTAATGATCCCGTATGAAGCTGCAGCATCTGCAACCATGACTTCAAGCCCATACCAGGTACGACGCCCAACACCAAAACGGTCTAACCAGATAGCCTCAGTAAGGCTGTTCAATGCAAAGTCATAATTCTGCGCGTTGTCGTACAAATCGCGAGGGTCAGTGGAACCAATCGGATTGCCTGTGTTATAGGTTGTCATAGCTTCCTCAGAAATAAAAAAACCCGCCGAAGCGGGTTTGTTATCAACTATTATCTAAGCGACATCGCCGGGGTAGGAGGCATCGTCGTACTGATATTTTGCTGGGTTGTACTGGATTGCGGTCACATCATTCGTTCCATCATTTCCCGGTGATATTTCACCTATAAGAGCGTCATAGCCTACACGGATTGAAGAACAGAACATCAGTCGTGGCGGCTCAACTGAAGGATCGCCCATTATCCATGTTTCAGGAGATAACGAGCTGCTGTAAGGGACGGTAAGTGTGAAGTCATCTATCCTGGTTGGAATAAGCAGCGCTGATGCCATGCCCTCCTGGTCACGAATTACAACCCGTGGATTTTGGAAGGACCAGTCAGGTGCTTCACTGAGTGTCAGCGTTATGATGCTGCTGTTATAACTCATCTTCTCAATCAGGCAACTTAGCGTCTGATTACCCGGTATATCATCCGTGAAAATCACCCTGTCCATAAATTCATAACAGAGCGCATCCATTTCAGTCGATGTGTCATGTGAAAGGCGCTGGAGTTGATACCCAAGCAACCTCCGCATTCCAATGCGATACGCTCTATCCTGGTTAAGAACACCATCAAGCTTGAAATTCTCAACTTTCACAGGTGTTGGTTTATCAGGTAACCGGCACTGAACAGTTTCCTCTGCCCAGGTGAGTTCGTTAATGTATGTCACATCAACGCCGTCATAATCATCTTCATTCGGTGCCTTGAAAGATGTTGTCAACTCGGCAGTGGTTTCCTGTGGCGTGATCATACCCGTCCAGGGCTTTACCCCTTCCCTTCCAGCTGATGCCATCCCGTCAGAAAGAAGGAAATATCCCATGCCTGCATTAGTGATCGTCTTCAGCATTTCCAGTGCCGAAACCGTATCCGTTGTTGCAAAGTCAAACGTCTCGCCACGAGGGGTCCAGTAAGTTTCCTCAAGAGCATCAATCGCTGTTCTGTCAATTTCAGTATCGTTATACCCAAGCGACTTGAGCACATGATACAGAGCTGCGCTGATACTTCTGGAACTGCCCTCATCATACTGGCGTGTAGGTGTGACATTTACGCGCCTGTCAGACTGAGCTCCCAATCTGTTGCCTGTTCTGATGCTCAGAGCTATCGTCGTGATATCACGATAGCTCGTTGGCCTTTTAGGTAAGCGTGAACGTAGCGCCTGCCAGTAGACCTGATCACGGGTAGAACCTCCTGCCGGTGCTTCTTTCCTTCGCATACGGATTTCATACTGCCCAGGAGAAACATCGATCACTCTGGTAAAACCAATCTGGTCTTCAACGCTCCTTGTGTATTCCAGCTCTAAAGTTGTCCAGTCTACGGCACCGGCAATCCGGTATTGAATATAAATGCCTACTGTTTTGGAGCGCTTCTTACCCTTGCTGTTGTATTTTGCCAGTCCATTCTGAAAGTTAAGGTTAACCTCAATACAGTTAGTGGTCTCGCCATCAGGACAAGTAAGAAACGGGCCTATCCAGTCATAGTCATCATTTACGCCAGTAACTGAACCATCAAGAACAGTACGCTGAATAAATCCTGTCCATGTCGGATCGTCCGTGATGACTGTATTTCCGGAGCCATCCGTAGTTACCTTCACCCTGCTGACCGTAATGGTTAGCCCAGAAATTGACGTAATTTTATAGCTATATTCTGTTGGATATAATGTCAGACGCTGAGCCCCGACAGGTATTCCGGCAAATTTCGTTCCGGTTGCTGAATCGTAAGCGAGGCGGATACTTGCTGGAACAGCAGCAGTGCCACCAGTGGATTTAACGCCGGCAGTATCAACCGGAGCGCTTCCAAATACACTTAACGGCAAAGTGCTATGGGTAATCGATCCACCAGCAAACGGGCTGCTTTGTTCGTCAATGACCACTCTACCTGAATTATCCCTTGCCCTTAAACCGGATGAGCCAAGCTGGCTGGTTATGGCATTAACAAGACCGCTCATCGTTACATAATTACTGGTCAGGGAAATTGTATACGTTATGGTTTTCCAGGTGACTGTGAAGGTCTGAGGGGTGCTGCTGAAATCATAAGTGGTTGGGGAAGCGCTGGCAGCAATACTCGCTGTGCTTCCACCTACCCCAGGTACCGCTGGAACTGCTGGGCTATATGCGGCAACGAACAAATCAAACGTATCATTATTCACCTCAAGCGTCATGGCCATCCCTACAACCGGAGCCATCTCCGACACAGAGCCATAAATTACGCTGTAGCCGTTGTTGATATCGATGGAATAAGTGTCAGGTGCTTCAATATCAATGATGGTGCCGGTGGTCCAGGAAGGAGGAATTTCTGTATCTTCAGAACTGGACGATGAACCAATCAAAGTAACCGTATTGGTATTAAATAAAATCGCCTCTGAGACAACGCTTACTGTCTCAGGACCGCTTGAACCAAGATCAAGACCGGCAGTGCCAGATGTTGTATTTCCAACCTCTGGTGAGTTGAACCAGTTCTCGGTTCGGGTATCGGCAGAAACATCCGCGCCAGGCGGATAGACGGTATAAGAAACATCTTCCCCAAAAGCAGCGAACGGGGTATTACCAATACGCATTTCTGTCGCAGGAATGGCAAAGCGGCCAATTCCAATATTCAGAAACATGCTGGTGATCATGTCTTTTTCGTTAACGAAACGACTTACCGGCTGTACAACGTAATCTGGCCATACGCGGTACTTGCCGAAAATTTCACGAATTGGATCACCGAGTTTGGCGGTATTCGCTTTCGCCGGGTTGAGGTCAATCTGATCGCCATTACCAGGCTGGCTGTAACCGCCAGTTTGCATATTGCTCATCATAAAGATGGAATACGCAGCACTCGCCACCGCAACCGCAACTGCGGCCCATGCAGCTATCTCCAGACCTGTACCGTATGGCACTGGATAGATTTTAACGTCAGTTTCCTGGTGAAGAATCAAGCCTTCCCACTGGTCTGGTGGCACTGGCTTGTTGTTTACTTCAACTGAAATTGGATGTTCTCTTTCGAGAGTCCACCCTTCAACGTTTTCAGTTAGCCAGCCTGAAAGGCTTACGTCATCATTTTCGTGAGTTTCCAGCGGCTCACCTGGCAGCCTTGACGGGTAGATTCTGATTGTCACTGGTAATACTCCACTTTCACAAAACGACTCTCAAAGCGTGACAGGGGGAGGAATGTGACGTTGGATTTAGGGTTGCACTCAGCAGCATAAAGCGAACCGCCAATATCCACGACAATAGCTACATGCGTTACCATCCCACCCGAATAGCATGCAATCCCCGCCCCTGGTGCTGGATCGCATTTTGTGAGCTCTGACATCAGCCCGCGCGCTTCTCTGTCAAGGCCGTCATTATCCTTTGTTACCCCGGCGAACTCAGGCCACAGAGGCAAATTAAGGTCACTACGGATTTCGTTCACTATCCCGAAACAGTCAAGTTCAGGGTAAACGCGGCCGCCCTTCAGCCAGGTGACTGAACGGTATTTATCTGGATCAAACATGAGCAGTCCTTACGTCAGATAACGAAGACCAGGGAAGTCAGGGAGTGTGTAACGGTAACGGGGCCACGCGGTATCAAGGATATTCATATAGCCTGCTGTAATCTGCACCTCGGTAGCAGTCCATGACCCGCCTTTAATCGCCAGCGTATAAGGAGGTGCAGCGGGTGCGGTAAGGTCAGATGAAACGTAACGCCTGAATGTCAGGCTGGCATTGCTCAGATTATCAAGCGCGTTTCTGATAGCCGTTGAAACCACCCCGTCAATATTGCTGATGGCAAATTTCAGGTCCTGCGTACCATCAGCGTTTCTGGCTGGTAAGGCGATATCAATCGCAGAGCCGGTGAACGTTTCCTGTTGCCCATTTTCCAGTGTCACCGTGATATCGTCCCAGCCACGCGTTAACCAGTAATCGACGCCGCCCACTGTTATTTGCAGGGTATCAATGATCACCTCATCACCACTGCTGGCATAGAGCCTGTTTAATACCGTCATGCTGCTGGCCACTCCCTGTTAAGCGCAATGTCGATAATATCCATCCCGGTAATAAATTCCGGGAACTGGCCCCATGGCGGAGGAAGAACAATCGGACGATCATAGAGTTCTAACTCTGCGGTGTACTGCCAGTAGTTTCCCCCTATGATGTTTGGCCCCTGATAGATATCAGTGAAGCGACAAACCTTTGAAGACTCGCCTCCAGGTGTTCGTAGCTTCATATTGAACCATGCTGAGCCGTCAGTTATTGCATCACGAAACCATGCCTCAAACGCCTGGGCCTCCATATCAGTGAATGTCCATGTGACACTGGCCATTGTCGGGGTAGACATATAGCGTCTACGCTGTCTTGCTCGACCTGAAGTTAATGACGTTCTGAGTAACGGGCTTACCGGCTTTAATCCATATCCCTCCTGAAGAGGGACAGGAAGCGAGTCGTGCGGATAGTTGATATTGGTTGTGATAGCCATTAGCCCCTCTTCCTCGATGCAGTCCATCCACTATTCAGAGCTTTCGAAGCTTTACCGGTTCCGGCAGAAAGATCGTTAGCCGTCATCTGATGACCAAGAGCTGCGCCACGTTTCACAGCATCCTCTATCAGTAACAGCGTACGCTGGTCAGGGTCACCATGAATCTCGATAGGAACGGTAACATTTCCTGCCTGCTGTGCTGATGATTGTTTATTAACACGATCCAGAGTGGCATCCAGTTTTGCACTGGTTTTAGCTGTAGTAACCCTTTCACCTTTCTGTAATAACCAAGTCCCTGTTTCTGGCACGCTGTCCATGCCATCGTGTGCCATACCAGAAAGAGCTGATACGCTTACACCAGCAACCAGGGGAGCGGTGATAGCTGCTGCGGCAGCCATAGAAGCAGGCGCTAGTGCTGGACCAACGATAGGGATTGCAGCTGTTGATGCGTACGCGGCGAGCTGAGCCTGGAATGATGTCGCCTGTGCATTACCTATCAGTGTTCCTGCTGCGGAAGCCTGAGCAGTTTTACCGACAAGCAGTTGAACACCCTGATACACCAGCCATTGGGCGGCCATCTCCGTAAGGGTTTTAATAACTATCTGGCCGAGGTCAGAAAAAACGTTGCTGAAGAAATCACCAACGCTTTCAGCACCAGTAATTAAATCCTGAAGATTATCTGCTATAGAAGACGTTGCGCTATCAAGGATAGATGTCATCCCATCAGCGGCAATCTGATAATAGTCAGATGACTTCTCAGCATAATCATTCAACGAGTCGAATATTCCGCTTTGCCAGTCGCCCATCTTGTCATCAGATTTTAGGTAGTAGTCCTCCTGTATTTCCAGACGTTCATTCAGAGCGTCCTGTAGCTCCTGCGTTTCTTTGTCATAGAGGGATTTTGTAATGTCTCCACTCTGATACTGTTTCTGAAGATCTGCTTGTTTTTCAAGAAAACCACTCTGAATATCCAGTAGTTCCTGCATGCGCTGGCGCGTCTTCTTGCCCATACCAGCACCAACGAACTCCGCATCATTGGCAGACTTGTCGTTTTGATTTTGCTTTCTGAGATTTGCCGCGAACTCTGCAAGCTTCAGGTTTTCCTCATTGGACTTTTTGAGAGCATTAAGCCTGTCAACCTCTGTAGCTAACTGCTGAAGCCTCTCCTGCTGGGCGGCATTAATGCCGGTTAGCTTGCCTGTTGTTAAATCGAACCGGAGTTTTTCAACCTCGGTTACTTCCTGATTTTTTTTACCGGTGACGTCGATTAACGCGATCTGGCGCTGATAACTCGTTTCCAGAGCCTTGAATGCAGATTCAAGTTTCTTGGCACCTGCGTCAGGGGTAACTTTACCGTTAGTGCGACCTGGAGGGAGTCCAAATTGTCCGGCTGTTCCAACAGTAGCCGAACCCAGAGGAAGGGCTCCAACAACTGGTTTAGCAAGTTTATCTCGGGTTTGAATGAGCATACTCAGCTCATCGTTGAGAGCTTTAACGCTATCATCACCACCGGTGAACCAGGAGAACATTGATTTATCCTGAGAGTAAATACTCTTTCTTCCCTCAAGATTTTTTTGAAGATAAGCAATGCGCTCATTAACCTGATCAATGTTGTTGAGGTCAATTTTACCGCTCAGAGCCGCAAATCTATTGCCAGTACTTGCGGCGAGTTGACCAGCACCTGCTGCCGCTTTAACAAGCCAGCCAGCGAGTTGAGCAACCTCAGAAACCAGGTCAGCAAGTCCCTGTAATACTACCGGGTCGGTTAAAACATCCCGAAGCTTATCCAGAGACTTTTGCAATGGGGTAAGATCAACTTTTGCCAGGCCTGCGGCAATCTGAATTTTAAGCCCCGAAACTTGTGCCTCCATATCTTCGAATAACTGGTTTACCTTTACCAGGTCATCAATAGAGGAAGGGTCTGGTGCTACCCCGTATTCTTTCGCCAGATCAATAAACTGTTTCAGTTTTTCATTATTGTTATCAAACAGCGGAAGCAGTTTTGAAAGATCATTGCCTAGACTTTCAAGAATGGTTGTCTTTTCAGCATTGGTGCCGATTTTTCCAAGAGACTCACCAATCGCCAGAAGTTGTTTGTCAGGGCTTACTTTTGATAATTTCTCAGCAGACAGGCCAAGAGCATTCAGCGCATCAACAGCCTCACCAGATTTATTAAGGACTGCGTCTCCAATTTTATCGCCAATATCTTTGAAGATATCGGCCATCTGATCGCCTGATACGCCTGCCTTTTCTGCAGCAAACTGCCAGGCTAAAAGCTCCTGTGTAGATATCCTTAACGACTTTGCCCAACGGTCAGTTTCGGTTATCTGCTTGGAAGTACTTTTCAGTAACTGAAAGCCAGCAGCACCAACAGCCAGACCTGCAGTTACTGCTGCAGCACCAATGCCAGCCAGCGCCGCACTGGCTGATGCCGCATCATCCTGTACCTGTTTGCTCCACTTCGCTGAAGCGCGTTCTGCCTGATTAAGACCTGAAACAAATCCACCAGTTTTTGCAATCAGGTCGATTGTCAGTGTACCGAGATTTTTCCCAGCCATAATTTATGTCCACTCCTTCATGGCCTCTTCGAGAGTGATCGCGGGCGCGTTGATGTGGGGGGTGAAGTCTGTAATTCTGAAAGGTGGGGTATCTTTTCCCCGGTTGATGTTTGCCAGCACAGAAGCAACCAAGCCGGCAGCCCATTCGGTGCGCATCATTGGGTTAAGGCTGCCGAACTTGGAACGGTACACTGACCAGATTTGATATTCCCTGATGCTCAACTTTTCCTGGGCTTCAGCAATGGTCCTTCCACCTATGCCATTGAGGACTAATTCACACCAGAATTCGTCTTCTGCACTGAGCTCTCCTTTCCCAGAGAGTTAACTTCCTGGATTGCTACAAGGAGGGCAATAGTCAGGCTTCCATCGAGGGCCCCACGCTCAGGATCAGCATGTCCGGTAATATCATCAGGAGTGAAAACAGGTTCGCCATTCTCATCGCAAATGGAAGAGGCAATACGACCAGCCACCCCGTCTGATTTTCCGCTCAAAGCAAGGATGTCAAACTTAGCAGAATGATATCCAATTGGACGCACATAAGTCGTGGCCACATGTTTTTTACCTTCCTTATCGGTCCATTCAATCTCCTTCTCTACCGGACGACCGGTGAATGCCCCTGCATTTTTAATCGTGTCGAGCGTCAGTTTCATCATCATCTTCCATTAAAAAGCGGGAGTAATCCCCCGCATGTTTTATCTTTAACTCCCGGATTCGACCTTACGAACCCAGACGCCAGCTCCGCTGCGCTGCAGAGTTGCGGCCGTCGTTACAACCGTGTTCTGCTGCCAGTCAAACGGGAAGTCACTGACATACGCCTGGAAGGTGTACCAGGTTCTGTCAGGTGGCAGGTCCATTTCCCCATTAACCAGCGTTGGAGCGCTTTCACCATCAGACCAGCCAATAGCCCATTGGATGACTTCATCCTGATATTGGTCATCTTCAGCGAGTTGCCACATTAAGAAATGCGATTCGTTTTTCGGGTCGGCATTAATCGTTGCCGAAGCTTGCCCTGGCGTGCGCAATCCCTTCTTAAACTTCTTACTGTTACGCTCACTAAGACAAGTATCTTCGATCTGGTCAGCCGGGTTGGTGCCAGGGTTAAAGTTGGTAATACATTCAATCTCGTGGATCACCCCACGAATTAACCCATACAACTGGGTTCCCTGCGTCAATACAGACATAGTTATCTCCGGACATAAAAAAACCCGCCTAAGCGGGTTTGTTGAAGGTTACTTTATCGGGGGACTATCCAGTCGACATCAAATGAATAGTGGTAACTTTTGGTTTCATCATCCCGGTCCTGCTCACCCCATCTGACGATATAAGCATGAGGTTCAATTGCATCGCGTAATGCTTTAGCAACAGCGATTGCTTCTTCTTCGCTTTTTGCATATACGTCAACCTGAATCGAAAATGAGTCAGCATCTGGACGCTGCTTTAAATAGTTTTCAGGGCCACCACCAGGCATGTTTGTCCACACGGCATATGGGTAAACAACCTGATCCGTCTGAAGTTTAAATGGATACAACCTGACAGGGCTTGAACCAAGCAGATTAATAACCTCAGAACTGGCAGAGCATATAGGAAATATTGGAGCTATCATGCTGATGTTCCCTTTTTCTGAGCTCGCTTAATAGCGCGATCTATACCGGCTTCAAAGTTCACAGAAAAGGTTGTAAAAACCTCATTCATGCGTGAATTCGCAGCAGCTCTAACCAAAGGTTTAGGTGACATTTTTTCGGTACCAAACTCCAGTAAACGCCAGTGTGGCGTGGGAGCATCTTTTGCCAGGCTTGGATCTTTCTTCAGAACTGCCCCCTGAAGAATTCCTACCCGGAAAGCCAGATCACCTGTTTGTTTATAGCGTCTGTTATTCCAGCGAACGGCGGCATTATCGGAGATTTTACGCGCGGTGTGAGGGTCGTCTAAACGCATGGCATTCTGTTTTACTTGTTCAAGAATTACATTGGCCGCTTTTCTTAGAGCTGCTCTTCCCGACTTGCGCTTAGTCTCGCTCTGTATGGCATCCAGTTTTCCAAGTAAGGAATCAATACCAGTAAGTTTAAATTCGACACTGTCAGCCATCGCTTACCCCCATTGAACACGGAAGAGTAAGATATTCATTCCCGCTTTTTGGATCAGGTAAAACACCTTCGATATTGTATATTCCACCGCGAAAAAGGATGCGATGTTTGCGAGTAATCCCGGTACGGAAGCGAATCGTTATGCGGGTAGTGATTTCTCCCTGCGATGCCTGCGCCGCGATAAATTCACGGGCAGACAACGGGTAAACCTCTGCCCAGACAATTGCGACATCACGCCAGGTTTTATTTACAGCTCCTGTATCAGGATTCTGTGCCGTCACCGGCTCCTGGATTGTTACCTGGTGCCGTAATTTCCCGGCCTGCATACTACCCCCTTGCTTTTTGGCTGAGGTATTGTGGCTTCAAATCATCAAGCGCAGAAATTTCGATTGTGTCATCTTCAGCCATAGACTGGATAATGAGGTCACATAGTGCCACATTCGAATCAGCCAGTCGGTTTATCGCGTCCGTTTGTGCCATTTGCGCTGCTGTCTGTTCGCGTAGCGCCGATATCAGTTCGTTTGCCTGTTGCTCGTTCATACGCAATTTTAACCCATTTTTTTAACCACTCGCGCCTTTCAGCGCATCCTGAACAGGACATTTTTACACCCCGTAAATTCGGTATGGTTGCAGCAAGGCTTCAACTGCAAAGGGTACTTCTGCCACTGTCTGGCCGACGGACACTGTCTCTCTGTTGGCATACCAGTGTCCGATCAGCAATAACATGGCTGTCTTAACATCATCATTCAGTAGAATCGGATCCGGGTCGTCTGAATAGCCAGGGCTGCTTTCGTTCTCATACAGCGTTCGCCTTGTCCATGTCTGGACGTACCGGGCCGCCGCACCGGTGTATAAAGTCAGCAGGGCATCATCACCGGTAAAGTCGGTATCAATTCGGCAGTGCTGTTTCACCACATCTTGATCAATCATTTGTTTGCCCCGAAAAAAAGCGGCCCGAAGGCCGCAATATTTATCAGCTACCCGCGCCGGTGCTGAATGAACCGTACACGAACGCCTCAGGGCGTTTCACAGCCAGCGCCAGACGTTCTTCGCAACGGATGGTGATCATGTTTTTCTCGAAGTCGTCGGCGTTCTCCGTGGAGATCACCACGTTCGCATCTTCGCGGTCGAAGATTTGCGCGCCAGCGTTGAATGCACCGGTCAGGAATTTACCCTGGAAGGCTGCCGCTTCCGTTGCAACAACCGGCAGACCCCACAATGTCGGGCCAGTCAGTGCCGCCGGGTTTGCCAGGATGTAACGGCCCAGGCTGTCTTTTGTCAGCTCGATCCGCGCCCAGTCAATGAAGTGAAGAACGTGACCGGATGCAGGGAAGCGCGCCAACTGCGCCTGCAACATTGCCAGACGCAGATCATCAATCCCGCTCTGCTGTTCGACAGTGAACGCCGGATTAAAAGCGGATGCCTGAGGAACGATGCCATGCAGATGAACGCCGGTACCATCACCGAAGAGAATTTCCTGCTCTTCTGCATACTTCAGCCCGTAGCGCATTTCGGCATCAACGGTGGACTGCAACTGTGCGAAGTCATCCAGGATCTGCTTTGAGGCTTTGAACAGGTGGGCGATAGTGCTGACGCCAGTGATTTTAGGCGTGAACTCAATTTCGCTGTATGGTTTCTGCGTATTTTCAGGAACCACTTTCGCGTTATTGGTAAAGCCTGTCTGCTGCACCCAGAAAATAGCCGGGGAGGAAGTGCGACCTGGTGCAATCAGATCGCGGATGAACAGGCGCTGCTTCGGTGCCGTATCAATACCCGGCAGGCGCTGAGGCTCCACAACACCATCAGGAACATCTGCAGAAGTCAAAGCAGCCTTCACAGGGATGCTGATACGTTTACCACCTTCAACACCGGCAGCAAAGGTTTTGAGCGCCTCGGCAGAGATCACCTGCTGGCCGATTGACTCCACAACATGCTTCGCGTTTGCCAGCGGCATCTGGGCAACATGTTGTTCCAGTTCGCCCATAGCTGCCTTCAGCGTTTTTTCTGCCTCACGCAGTGCGTTGAACTCAGAAGCCATTTTATCGACGGCTGCCTTTGTTTCTTCTGACAGCTTGCCGGATTTCTGCGCCTCTTTGAGTGCATCTTCTGCTTTAGCGTTGAACTTGCCGGTTGCCTCTTCAATGCTGGCCGTGACTTTTTTCAGAATATCGTTTACTTCAGACATAAAGGGTCCTTATTTGACTAACGCCGCCAGGGCGATTTCAAGTGAATTGATGGTCTCAGGTTTGATATCTTCGGCAGCGCCCGGCGTACCGTCGTTGGTGGTGACAGCGCCAGGCATGCCACCGGATAAGGCTTTAATGAGTTTTCTGCGCTCAGAGCGCGGGGTGTTTGTCTTGGCCAGCAATGCATCAAGTTTGCGAAGCGCGGCTGCAGGCGATTCGTCGCCGTCGCTGACCGCATCAGCAGAAAGCAAGCTGTCTGCCAGTCCCTTCGCCACAGCATCACTGCCACCTATATAGCTTTCCGCGTCCATCAGCTTCTGCACGGCGGCCATATCAAGGCCGGAGCGCGCCGCGTAGATGTCAGCCATAGCGGTATCGAAGGGTTCCAGTGACTGTGCCAGTTCTGCAAAATCATGACGGTTTCCCATCGCGTATACCCAGCAGTTGTGGATCATCAGGAAGGCACCGCGGCCAATCTGAATATCATCCCCGGCCATCGCAACTATCGAGGCGGCGCTGGCGGCAATGCCCAGCACCTTCACCGTTACACGGCCTTCGTATTCGCGGAGCAGGTTATAAATAGCCAGACCTTCGAACATGTCGCCGCCCGGTGAGTTGATATTCACCGTGACGTCGGCGCCGTTCATAGCCCGAAGCGCACCGGCAATACGTTTAGCTGTTACCCCTTCGCCCCAGTAGTCCTGCCCGATAACATCAAAAACAGAAATGCTGTTATCGTCGGTGGCCGCCGCTTTGATCCCGCCGTCCCAGCGGTCCAGTGCGGACGGTAATGTTTCACAGGTAACGCGCGCGCAGGGGCGACCCGCCGGTGCTACCGGAAGTTGTTTTTTGCTCATCAGGAAAGTGCTCCTAAGCGGCCTGTTTCAGCGGAGATTGTTCAAAGGAAATATCGGGGAATACGTGGTTATGCAGCTCTCGCAGGGCCAGTGCCTGAACAGCAGGGTTGCTGCTTTCGAGATTTTTCAGTTGCGTCAGGTTGAGCTGAACGGTGTAAATATCGCCCCCTTCAATTGGCGGCATGTTCTCAAGACGACGAACGTCATTACGGGACATCCAGCCATTTTGAAGCGCGCTGGTATAGTATGCCGCGCGACCTGCACTATCGGCTCGCAGTAGACCTTCAACAGAGAATTCTGCAAACACTTCGTCATCGCTGTCGAGTAAGCACCGGCCAATTTCCTGCTCAATATTCACCAGCAGCGGTCGAAGTGTATGAGTCAGGAACTGCAGGTTCATACCTTCCAGGCTTGATGCCCAGCTGCTTTGTTTCGTGGTGTGACCAACCATGAAAGGCGGCACGCGAAACCATCGGCAGATTTCCTCAATGCTAAATGCGCGGCTTTCGAGCATCTGAGCATCTTCCGGGTTCATGGTCACGCCCTGATATTTCAGGCCGCCTTCAAGAACCATAATTTTTCCGGCGTTTTTGGAGCCGGTGAATGATGCCATATAGCCACGAAGTCTTTCACGTTGATCGTCTGTCAGCGCATTATCAGCGGAGAGAAAACCTGAGCTCTGCAGACCCTGCTCGAATATCTTCGCCGCGGACTCTTCAACGGCCATTGCTGAACCGATCACATCCCGGCCAGTCTTCATCGGCATCATGCCGCAAACACCGTCCAGGCCGAACCCGCGAATGTGCATGATGTTTTTGACCGGAATGACGCGCTCGTTTCCGTTTTCAGTGTATTTGTATTCCAGCGCACCGGTAGTGAGGCGTTTAACCACCATGTTCTGCGGCAGCAAAGGCACCAGCGAAACCAGGCGGTTTGCGATGAATTTCTTCTCAATGAAGGCGTTCCCGCGCAGGCAAATACTGGCGACCACCATCAACATAAAGCGTGATGGTGTCATTTCTGAATTGGGTCGGCGGCACAGTATCGAATAGGCCGGATGATCGGTTGCCGCTTTACGCGAACCGTCAGGCTGTCGAACGTATATTTTCAGTGGAAGGGTTGAAATAGACTCGCTTAACAGTCTTACGCATGCCCACACAGCCGATAGCTGGATGGCTTTATCGGCCGTGACCACCTTTCCGCTGCTGCTGGTGCCAAACCATTCCTCCCAGAACGTGCCGGTAGTCAGGCTGATAGGCACACCAAGCCAGTTAAGCAGAGCGCTTTTCACCCTGCCTGGCTGTTTGTTTTTTTTCATCAGAAACCTACCATGATGGGATTATTGAAGAATCCGGAGAGATCCTGCTGGTCGTTGCCACCGTTAACCAGAACGCGGCTCATTGCTGTGAACAATGCCGCCGGGCCATCAATCTTGGCCTCTGGTGTGGACTTGTTCGGGAAAATGTTCTCGTTCCGGTCAGGTTTGACGGTTACGTTGGACATCATCCAGTTCATTACCGGGTGATCGCTGTGATGGAAGCGGCCACCGTATACCAGTGCTTCGACCTCTTTCATCGCCTCAGAGAAATTGCGAACCGTCTGCGGCACTTCCACCAGCGGCAGCCCTTCTTCTGCCAGCGCAAGGCTGAACTGCGTCGCACTCCACGGGTCGAAGCCAATTTCTTTCAGACTCTCGCCAGCAACCCACACCTGTAGCTCTTCCTTAATCTGAGCATGGTCGATTACATCCCCGTCGGTAAGGATCAGCTTGTCCATCCCGGCCCACTTACGATAGAGCTCTGCCATCTGGCGTGAACACTTATCAAGGCGTCCCTCCGGCAGCCAGAATTTAAAATCCGCATGAACGTGGCCACCTGGTGCGCGCCAGACTTTAGCGGCTGCACAGATATCAATTTTGTTTGAAAGGTCAACGCCCACCCAGGAGGGATAGGTTTTAAGTTCGTGCTGCGGGGCGATAAACTCGCATTTTTCCCATTTCATCATGTCCATCCAGGCAGACTCAGCGGTAACCCAGATGTTCATGTGTTTGGTGAAAAAGTTAATCCTGGCCGAAACCTGCTCTTTCGCCTTTTTAGCCAGGCGGCGAAGGTCATCCCAGCGCTTACAGATACCCAGCCCCGGATTCGCCTTCTGCCAGACTTTTTCATCAAAGGGATCGTCACCTTCATCTAAGGTGTAGATGATGGCAAAAAACGTATCGTCTTTAACCAAGCCTCGCAGGACCTTGATTGCGTAATCGCGTAGTTCGTAACAGATGCCTTCTTTGTTGAAGCCGGCGGTGGTGATACCGAAAAGCAGAGATTGCAGGCGCGCGCCGGTGGCCGTCTCAAGAACGTCCCAGACGTCACGGGTTTTATGAGCATGCAGCTCGTCGACGATGGCGCAATGAATGTTCAGGCCGTCGAGGTTGTTCGCATCTGATGATAAAGGCTCGAATTTGGAGGCCGTTTGCTCCTGGTAGATAGCGAGCTTGTTGAATTCGAAGATCCGCCCAAGAGTGGCTTTCGCCTTCTTGACCATATTTTTCGCGTCTTCAAAAACAATTCGCGCCTGGTCACGGGTGGTTGCAGCGGAATAAACCTCCGCCCCGCCTTCGCCGTCTGCGCCAGCCATATAAAGCCCCACACCGGAGCAAAGCGTTGATTTGGCATTTTTACGGGCCACCTCAACATCTGCTGTACGGAAACGCCGAACCATCACCGGCCGACCGCTGCCGTCGTTACGCAGAACGGTTTCCCCCGTCTCTTCGTTAACCAGCGGGATAACAAAGCCAAAAATATTAATCAGGATGAAAACATGCCAGTCCATCAGCTCAATAGGCTGGCCTGCTAGAGCGCCTTTTACGTGAGGAACAAAATTATAGAAATTCAGAATGTGCTGCGCGCGTGGCTCACTGAAGAAAATACCGCGCTCTTCGCCGTGTGCCAGATCGTCAAGAAAACGCTGGCAGGCAAGGCGAACATACTCACAGGCAATAATTTCTCCCGCCACCACCCTCTCGGCGTAGCGGATGCCTTCTGCAACCTTAGCCATTAATCCCTCGCTTTCATAAACTCGGTCAGCGGGTCGACCGCATCAGGACCTTTTGCATTCACTTTAGAGCGGCTTGCTGGCGTCATGCCGAACTCACCGAGCATGGCACGTAGACGTTTCCAGGCATCAGCTTTCATGATTGCCGCCGGGTGAGCTTTGATCATCACATCCCCGCTCTGCGTTTCGGTACGGTAGGTGTACCCCTCAATTTCAAGCGTGTCGCAGTGGTGCCGGTATTCGGTATATGCCTCAACCAGCAACTCAAGGGCTCTGGCGTCCAGTTGGGACATAACACCAATAGCATCGAGCTCATCGGCCATCCGCTTGAACCAGTATTTCCCCTGCTTGTCGAAATGCTTCGGCGTTGGGGGTACCCCTGCAGCGGGTTTTGGTTCGTTCTCATTGATCGGGCGTTTTGATGGGTTACCCCTCACCAAACGTAGATGGGTCGGGGTTTTCGGTGGTCCAGACATAATCGAAAACTCCTATTAATCATCGAATGGGGGACCCCATAAAAAAGTTTTCTAACCTGCGGCGATGTGAAAAGAGGTTAGGCGGCGGTCCTTAGCCGCGTCGTTCCTGAACTTTCAACCCGCCCTCCCCCTCGGTCTACTCAAATGAGAATTGATGTCATTTGAGTCTTTCGACCGCTGTCTTCGCCCTGTGGCAGGGCTTGCAGAGGCTTTCGAGGTTGGACAGGTCATCGGTCCCCCCATTTGCTTTGGCGGTGATGTGGTCCACCGTCTCAGCGGGTGTATACCTTCCATTTCGCAGGCATTCCTGACAAAGGTGTTTATCTCTGTCGAGAACGATTGGGCGCAGCCTGTCCCACTTGCTGCCATAACCTCGCTGATGTCTGCTCTGTCCTCGCTGATGCTGCTGCCAGCCTTCGTTAAGGTGCCTGGGACAATAGCCTGAGCGGTCTGTGGTTGTGCCAGGACAGCCACGCTTGCGGCATGCTCTCGGTATTAACGCAGGCATTAGGCTAACCTCCACGCCCTACGTCGCTCTGTTCGTGGCGCTGAGTCAGGGTGACGCTCAACCGGTTCGCCGTCAGCATGATCCACCAGCGAGTAACACGGATAAACCACTGCGCCGCCATAGGCATCACCTACGGCATAATCAGCTGGCTTGCTGCTGTCCCATCGAGAAAGGACTCGTTCAATATTCTGAGGGGGTACGCTATAACAAACGCCGTGTATAAGCCGCTGCAGCGTGATGTAATCAGCCTGAGTCTTATCAGCAACAATCAGCCGCTCAGCTATCTGCATTTGATACTGAGGTGGTCGGCCAGTACCGAGATAAAAGCTCAACATGTCGTCAGGAAAACGAGCCAGCCAGTCAGTGACCTTTTCGGTGAATCCGGGTACCGGAAATGCGTCGTCTTCCAGCACCACTACCCGGCAAGGTTGCTCGGCAGCCCATTCGATAGCGCGCCGATGATTCCAGTTAGCACCGTGGTTACCGTCATCAATAAGCAGATGAGCATCCAGCAGCGCGGTAAGTCGTTGCGCATGACCTATGCGAGAGTGATGTCCAACCACAACAAACTTAATATCTGTCAGCATCATTATGGGTAAACACCTTATTACGGGCTCGTCGTGCAACCTCAGCGGCTTCATGCTTACAGTCAAAGTAACCAAGGTGATGACGGGTACCATGCTCTTTATAGTGAGCACACCATTTCTTCATATCCCGATTCCAAGTAACGCCACGAAATCCTGACGCAGAGGAGTGACGATGCCTGTTTTCAGCGTTTTGTTTTGGTGTTGCTATTCGAAGATGTTTTGGGTTGACGCAAAGAGTGTTATGGCAGGTATGGTCAATCAAATATCCGTCTGGGATAGGTCCGTTGCAAAGTTCCCATGAAGCTCTGTGTGCAAGAATCATCTTTCCAGGCCCGCCAGCAGTAACTCCAGCTTTCAAATGCCCGTAAAATAAATACTTCCCACCGCCTATAGGACTCTTTCTCTTAGCCGCATTCCAGATCCAGCATTCATCTGGAGAAGCAACAACGACCTTTTCCCAGAATCTTTCACTGAAAGTTCTGGTCTTTTTCATATAAGCCTATTTGTGTTTAAACCAGGCGCATTCTTTGCCAATACCATCAGTCTTAAAAACTGTATGGATGCGCGGGCCGGTGACAATGCGATCGCCAAAAGACTTAGCGACAATGCCAAAAGCGATCATATCCCCCACCGCAGCGCCAGCCTGTTCTTTCTTCCAGAAGCGATAACTCTCGATCCGGTAGTAAAGACGGATGATGCCGTGAGCGAACGCCATAACATCAGCGCGGCTGCCACCCAGCAGACCAGCGTTAAGCATCACATTATTGCGGTGCGCTTCAATGAACTCCTGATAGATACGCTCAGGATGATTCTGCTTTGCCCAGGTGTCGGCGTAGGTCTTCGGTTCGGAACCGACGTAAACATTCCCTGGCTGCATTTCATCCCATGGTGCGCGAAGCATTTCGACATCGGTACCATCGGTACACCAGACGAACCGGTATTCAGGGTGATCGCGTAGATGCTGCCAGATGTGAAGCCAGCGCCGGAAGTAGACATTCATCTTCACGTCAGGGACGCGATACAGCTCAACGTCTGCCGGTGCCGTATGCAGCTCATCCACCAGCGCAATACGGCTACAATTCCGAAGTGATGAGGCCCATTTAGCCAGCATGTCAGGCGAGGCAGCCATTTTCGTACCGCGCTGCGGGTCTGGCTGGCTGGTCAGTAACGTAGTGATAACCACGTCGCGCTGAGATCGATACTCGGCATAGCCTGTATAGCCTGAATCCCGGCGCTGCCCGTAAATCACAGCGTTCTTTTTATCGAGCGCTTCACGTTCTGGCCTCGGTATGCTGCGCGCGCCTTCTTCGTACTCGTCCATTGAATGAATCAGCTTTTCAGAGCCAACCACATCAGCAAACGCCCAGGACGTTAAGCCAGCGTTATAAATCCGAAGCGCCAAATCAGGATGCTCATACATGCCCCTACCATACACCGGATCGAACCCGCCAACCTTCTCAATAGCATTGCGATGGTAGTACAGCATCACACCACGCTGCCCGGTGTAAGCAATATGCTTATCATCCCGGTACAGAACGGTCATATCGTTAATCTTTCGCGGGCCAGCCAGATCGAGAAACTGATAAGCCAGGTGCGGCTCTGGAGATTCGATATACGGCAGGTGCCAGTTGTCGGCGATAGGCCAGCCGTCGTCATCCCATAAAAACAGGTGCTCGCACCCGGCATCCATCAGGGCTGACAGGCTAGCGTTCTTCGAAGCAACAATGCCGAGTGATGTTTCATGGCGAAGCAGCTGCACGCCGTGTGGCACTACCACTGCAGGTTTTGAACCATCATCGACAACCACCACCAGCGCGCCGGCGGGAAGATGCTTCTGGTGCTGCTCAATGGAGCGCTTTAAAACGTCTGCCCGGTTGTGTGTCGTTATTGCAATGCCGATCCGCGATGAATTTGTGCAGGCGGGAGCATACGGAATACCATTAATTGTGACATCCATATTGCTACCCATTTATTTTTTCACACAGATTGCTTGCGTATTAGTAGAACGGGCAGTTTCAAACTGTTTAAGGAATTCCGCCTTAGCCGCCTCACATGTTTCCTGCGATGAAAACTCCTGTGAACGGATGCTGGCGAAATCGTTATCCGCCCATGCTGATGCATACAGCGAAAAAATCAGGATAAAAGTACTCATGGTTGTTCCTTTTAGGCGTGAGCCTGTCGCACGGCAAAGCCGCCGAAAGTTAACGGTTTGCCCAGGCTCACAGCTGAAAGACTTTCTTTGATGTGCGCGTGCGATGCGCATAAAAAAGCCCCGACTGTACGAGGCCTATTTTTGCTTGTCTGTAACTTAGATTTGTGACATCTATAATCGATAACAATGCTATGGACAGTCTGAATGAGGTTAGTGATGTATGTGCTTTACGTTATCCTGATGTTGCTTGCTGCCATATGGATAGTTTTAATCTTCGATATTAACGAAGCTACTCATCAACTTATTCGATTAATAGATTATTTTGAGGAATTCTTTACAGTCCAATAAATCCAATTAAAAGGCCTGTTCTCTGTTTTTCATTTCCTGACAGTTCGCCTGCCACGCTTTGTTATGCGCCAGGATGTCTTTCTTCGTCTGCTTATCCAGTACATCCCAGTCGTGATCCGTTCCGTAAATGGGTTTAACCCAGTCGCAAGCCGTGTCCACTACCTCAACCCTTGCGGGTCCAGTCTGTGCGCAGCTCGCGATCAACATTGTCATCAGGCATGTGGTTAACAGTCTGCTGTACATTGCTGGCCTCTTTCGTTGCTTCTACCCGGCGTTCTGCTGCTGCGACCGTGGCTGCGGCCTTTTCTTCGGTGCGCTGCTGGTCTGCTTTGGCTTCCGCTTTGCTGGTGCCGCGTGAATGACCCAGGCCAAACGCGGCGGCGATAGCAGCAAACACCGCGACAACGAGTCCGGTAATCATCTCAAGCGTCATATAACCACCCGCTCCTTTACCCAGCCATAAACAAACGTCTCGTTCGCGCTGCGCTGTTCTGCCAGTTCGAGATAACGCTGACCCTGGCTGCAATTCAGGGCACGGAGCATAACCAGCTCCCCCTCTTTTCCTCGCCGGGCAAGATAGCTTTTTAATGCGCTGATAGTTCGCGGACCGATAAAACCATCTGCAATCAGATCGGGATAGAGCGAGCCCTGAATGTTGAACACGTTCAGCCAGCGCTGGAACCATTTGGTCTGAACCGATGGTCCCATGTTAACGCCGGTATCGCACAGTTCGGCAGCGATGGCTGGTGATACCTCAGAAACAAGATCAAAGCGTGGCCCTGTCCAGTAGTCAGCCGTCAGGATATCCAGCGCCTGTTGGCGGGTCAGGTTCCGCATATCCCCGGTGAATCCGTGGGCGCGAGCTACCGCTTGTGTGATCCCCCAGTTAGTTGGACCGCCCTTGTCGTCAGGGTGATTAACATAGCCGCCCTCTTTACCGAGGATGGCATTAAAAATTTCGTCTTTGGTCATGCGAATGCCTCAGGACGTCAATGATGCGTGCTACGTTTCCCCGAGCCCAGAGAACGGCGGCGCATATCAGGACGTTCACCAGCACCACGAACCAGTGCGATTCATGGTACAGGCCGAACAGGTAACGGAAAGGGACGCTGGCGTATACCAGCACCGTGAAATAAGCCATCAGCGATATCAGAGGGCGATGTCTCGCCCCGCCGCGCTGGTAGAACATCAGAGCAAGGACGATCACCCCACAGATGAGGGCATTCACCATCGCACTCGGATCACTTGTTACCATTGCTGGCCCCTCCACCACGTAAACGTGAGAGAATTCCAAACAGGCTACCCAAATCCTGACTATTGACGAACGTCAGCAGCTTAATAGCAATGGCGGCTACGATTACCGCGCCCAGCGCATCAAGTGGCCTGTCGCTATACCCGGTCCATTTGGAGAAGTAAGAGCCAAGCAGTGGCGCGCCGATAACACCGAAGATGAATGAGGTGATGAAGTAGCCCACTAGCTTAAGGCGACTGATATTAACCGCAGTAGCGACGTAGAACACCGCACCAGCGAATGCGCCAAACACCACACCGTAATCTATGCCGGTTGCCAGGCCGAACATGCTGGCCCCCATCAGACCACCAGTCGCTACCGTAGTGCCAGAAACAGGATCGGACATTTAGCCCCCTCTTATTGCCGTAAGTCCTCTCAGAACGAGGGGAAACAAAAAAAGGCCGCCAGTAGGCAGCCTCTAAAGTGACAAAAACCTCGTCATTGCGCGGTTTATGAATAGCTCTAAGTTCGTGGCGTAGATACCACTCTTAGCACAGTAACCCATAAATTGCGGACCGCACTAATGATTTTTTATTTTTTTAGATGTAAATTGATGGAAATATCTGCATTTCCATTCAGAAGAGGTAATCGTGAAAGTATTTATAAGTTGGTCAGGTCAGCGAAGCAAAGTTGTGGCTGAGATTTTCAGTGATTGGCTAAAGTGCGTAATCCAAGCTTCACAACCTTGGATCTCAACAAGAGACATTGACCGTGGTGCAATTTGGTTTTCAGAAATTAATGATAAATTGAAAGATGTTTCAGTGGGAGTAGTATGTCTTACACAAGAGAACAAAAATAAACCTTGGATTCTTTTTGAAACCGGCGCATTAGCTAAAGGCCTTACTACCAATAGAGTTTGCACTTTTTTGATTGACCTTAATCCTGAAGACTTACAAGACCCACTTGCACAATTCAATCATACGACTCCGAACAATCATAGTGTTTGGGAACTAACAAGAACAATTAATGCTTGCCTTGTTGACAAGGCTTTAGATGAGAGGATATTAAGACAAGTATTTGATACCTACTGGCCTCAGTTTGAGGATAGTTTCAATGCAGCCTTAGTTAACAACCCACCACAAGAAGTAATTCCTCCACGAACTGAGCAGGATATCCTGACAGAAATACTAAATAACACTCGCACCTTGAATCAGCGCGTTAGACAACTCGAAGCCAACAACAACGAATTAAATGCTAATAAAACCACAAAAGCAAACATTACAAAGAATGAGATTCGGAGATTGAATAATCAACTGGAAAGCATAATGCAATCAGGGATTTACAATGAAGATGAAGTTATGGCGTCTTTGGATAGCTATAGCCTCCCTGAAGATTTTATTAGAGATCAAATTAGATTTAGCATTATCAACTATCGTCATAAACCTCTTAAAGTCAGCATTGAATAAAATATCCCCCCCGTAAATTAATTATTTACGGGGGCTTATCATCAATCCATGTCCAATTGAACATCAAGCATGGAAAGGCAGCCTTCAATAAAACCCTCTGCCATCTGAATTTCAATCCGTATTATCTTCTCGTCTTTTTTTCGCGCTTTCGCAATTTTCCGTTTTGAGATGCCATAAAGATAATGCGCAACTAAGAGCGAATGCTCATAGGGCTTACGCTTTTTAAGACGCGCTAAGCAGCCTTCAATAATTAGTGCGTCGTCGTCAGTGCATGAAAGGCGGTATTGACTCGTTTGTGGAAGAAGTCCTTTGAAGCCTGCAGCGATTGGTGAGTAATCAACTCCAGAGTTATCGCACGCGGCCCATCCACCCCAACGTTCTAAAACTAACTGAATATCACGCATGTTTTCTCCACTGTTCATGCTAATACGCCTATTGCCAGCGCACGATCTAAAAACCGAATCAATAGCGATAACTGGTCGCCGTGCTTCGCTTCAAATGCCACAGGATCTGCGTGCAACTCATCGTGATGCGCTCTGCACAGCGGTATCACAAACAGGTCGTGCGCTTTGGTACCCATTCCACCCTGCCCGTGGCCTATCAGGTGGTGGGGGTCGTCTGCCGGGTTATTACAGCAACTGCACTGCTGCGACTTCACCCAGCGGGTGTACTTATCGTTCTCCCAGCGGCGGCGCTTTGGCCTCAGCATGAAAGATTCCGGTGATTCAGGATCGACCTTCACCGAGACTACCTTCTTAACTTTCTCCTGGAGGATTTCAGTCGCCGGTAAAGACGGAACAATCTCACTTTCCCGCATCACTGAGCTGTGAGATTCAGGCTTAATCCGGAGCGCCTGGCTAGCCACTGATTCAGGAATTAGGTCAGCCAGATCGTTACGTACCATCCACCAGCAGAACTCCGGCAGCGTCAGGGTGTGGTCTGCACCAAAGCCCAGCATAATATTCACCCTTTCGAGTAGCCATTTTACCAGGTTCTGCATGGCAATTCCTGCCAGTCTTTCAGTGGTTTGTTCGCGCAACTGGTTATCACATCCCCAACAAAGGCGAATGCTTCCGGGTGCGTGACGCATTATCGTGAAGTCCTTTGAGTGCCAGTCATTGTGGGGCCACTGACATTCGAATTTACGCTCCAGCCAGGCATCAAGACTGCTAAGACCACCAGCATGCTGAATAACTCTCTCATTCAGGAAAAGCTCATGCACACTGACATCATCCGTCAGTGGCTGGTGTGCTTCAGGAATCAGCCCAGATGGCAGATGCTGGATAGCTTCCGAAGGTGTCTCAATCACAACCCGGCCACGACGAAACAGCCACAGCAATTCGTTGCCTGGGCGGAACAGCACAACTCCCGACATTGGTGCTACTTCAGGTGTCAGTATTGCTCTCACCTTATTACTCCTACGGCTGGTTGATGTTTAGTGATCGATATTTCAACCCTGCCACCCGGAACTTTAGGGCCCCACTCCACCAGCATTCGCTGTACCTGGCTGTCATCCTCCCAGATGCCAGCATGTGTAAGCGCGTCAAATAGAGCCTTGTTGTAATTGTCGATGTCCCGGCAGCGTGCATCTGGCGGAAAGAGAAGGATCTCCACCGCTGCTGGCGACGATGATGGTTTTGGAAGGCAACGCAGCTGCTCAATAATCGCTGCGCATGCCGCACTCTGATATGCCCTGCCTTTCTCACTGATAAGATGGCGGCCTTTTAACGGTCCCTTGTTAGGGGCTCGCCAGTAGGTATTTACGCTCGGCGGGAACGGGAGCACCAGTTTCATAAACTCGCTCCCTGTTTTTTCAGCCACTCTACAGCACACTCTCTGGCTTTCTCTCCACCAGATAACAGGCCTTTAATGATCTCTACCGGATCTGTATCCCATTCCGTTTTGACGACGGTAATGCCCCTGGCAGCGCCAGGAGCAATAGAGAGGTAGCCTTTTTTCTTTAGTGCCTTAACGTGCTCAGCGGCAGCGTTCTGCGATGAGCAACCAATCAGTTCAGCAAGCTCTATCAACGTGGGTGGGAAGCCAACCTTTTCAATGTGAAGCTTGATAGCTTCATACACTTCACTTTGACGCGGCGTTAACTCGTTCATGAGTCCTCCCCAATACGACCCTTGTAGCGTCCAAAGCGACCGTTAAGCCGCCCGATGATGCTGTAGAACATCATTAGGCTTACCCCCATAGGCTTAACCTTCTCGTGATATTTCTTAAGGATCGGCGTCGCTATTGAGTTCCAACCTGCTGATGGATTCTCTGTGATAGCTTTCTTAAGCGCGGTGCTGCATTGACGAGCAACATCACGAACCGCGTTATCCTGCTCGGTTGATAGTTTTATCATGCTGCATGCTCCCGGTTATTTGTGACAGGAACAGCAACGCCGGGTATCAATTCAACTGCAGATGATTCAGCCTGATTACCCCAGTGGTCCCAGCCAGGCACACCGCAACGGCTGAACAGTTCAATGCGCGGAACGTCACCATAGAGCTTCTCCAGACGGAAACGCACCTCTGCAGGTTTCTGGCTGTGCTCACCGAGTGGGCTGTAGATAACCTGCTTGATGCTTGCGCACTTCCGCTCAAGTCCGTTCCCCCTGGTGGCGATCAAAAGGTCTTCCGTATTGGCTCGGGTGTAGTTTCCGCCGTTCATGCGGGTCTGTTCGTTCAGCAGGTCGAGGAAGTCGTAAAAGTCCTCTACTCCACCTGCCTGAAGAGCTTTGTTGATGTGCTGCTCTGCCAGCGGGTTGAACTTAACCCAGGTGAAGCCCTTCATCGTGCGGACCTTGAAGCCCCAGGCTTCAGCCAGTTCAATCGCTTCGCGGGTATGCGTGCCGGTGAACCACATAGCCAGAACTGCATCATCTGCAGCCAGGTCCCACACAGGAATACGCTTCATGTCGATCAGCTTCATCGTGCCGTAGTGATTAGTAGCCGCGCCGTTGCTGACAGTGTTGCCGTATTCCCAGGCTGGGTCAGCGTAAATCAGAGAGTATTTCATCAGATGTTCCTCGCTCGGCCAGCCAGACACCAGCCATCACCGGTGGTTTTAACCCTCGGCGCCATGCTCAGGCAGCGCTTACGCTCTTTGAGAATTTTGGCTCGCATGGTTTCGTTCTTTGAGCGATTGAATGCCTCCATCAGAACGGTCGCAGCACGCAGATAAAGTCCCTTGTCAGATAACTCTTTAGCCTTGTCCATCATCGCAATGACGGCTGTGTTTGGTGCCGCTTCCTGCTTTGGCTCAGGGGTTACTTCATCTTTTTTGATCGGCGCGCGTGGGATGATCGGCCCAATAGGTCCTGTCGGGGCTTTTGCGTAGTAACGGAAGTTAGGACGCACACCTTTGCGCTCAGCGCGGTTAAGCATGACCAGGCGGCATACCGCACGCTGAACACTGTGCAATGCGTACTCCGGTAGTGCTGCGGCGATCTGCTTGTTCGTCATTCCGGGGTTATTAGCCACGAAAAGCTGGATTGTTTTGAGAAAGCTCATGAGTTCGCTCCTCTGAAACCGTTGGGGACTTTGCTGTAATCAGTGTTCTGGAAGCTGGAACGGAACACGCCATCTTCTCGGGCCCACTCTCCGTTTACGCGAGGAGGACGCCCAGCTTTTGCCCAGCTTTTCGCTGACTTCAGATAGCCTGGGAACTTTGTTGGCTGGAAAAGAGTCTGTGGGCGAAGGTAAGCCGACATCGTGAGGTCGTCGCTCCACTTGGCGTTGCAGTAATCCACCACCAGCGATAACTCTTCAACGGTGTAACCTTCACTGATTCTGGCGCGGATGTTCTGCAGCGAAGTTGTTGAAACCTGATAACGCGAACTGGTCACCTGGTTCAGATGGGTTAAAACCTGTTTAGCCTGATCGGTGATAAACACATCACCGTCTGGTTGCGGGGCAACCGGACAAATAGGTTTTTTAATATCTGTAGTATTCTCTGTTGTATTCTCTGTAAGAACATCAGTGCAATTTGACCTGATGAGAGCTGTTCGTTTTGACCCGATGGAGCGTTTCACTTTGACCTCTTCCATCGGTTCATTTTGACCTGATGGAAGAGTGCAATTTGAACTCTTCGAGTTGGTCACTTTGACCTCATCTAAAAGTTCGCTTTCGTAGTTGATCGTGTAGTAGTTCGTCATGTCGCGCTGAGACTTGTTCAGTTGCTCAACTTTGAGCACGCCGAGGTTCTTCAGGCGGGTGAATGTGCGCTTCAGCGTAGACTCAGACCAGAACGGGAACTGCTCCAGCCACTGCTCGTTGGTGTTGTAAATCCAGCGCACGCCGTCACGCTCCAGTCCGGAGGTGGTTTCTTTAAGCCAGTAGTTAACCTGCTGCAACGCAATGGCCTCGTTCAGGCCAATGCTGTACGCAAGGTCAGGGTTTATCACTATCGGCCGGGATGGCATCAACAGGCTCATGGTCGTCCTTTAACTCTGTAAATTTACGCTGGAATTGTTCAAGAGGGCTGAAGCACTCATGATCGTACCCTTCGCGAAGGTATATAACGCGTCGAGTCTGTGGCTCCCACCTGACGACGTGGACGGGGATGCCTCTGTGGTCTCTGAATCGCCGGTCAACTTCAGCCATTCCTCACGCCCCTTCTCGTTCATCTGAGCAAAAGCCTCTACCATCGCGTTCTCAGGCTGGTAGTTGTTCACACCAGCCTGGTCGTTTAATCTCTCCACATAGCCGAACGGGGAGTCTTTTCCCACCAGTGGAAGGCATCTGAATTGCTTCGCTGGTCTCAATCGGTTTAAACTGTTCATGCGTTAGTTTCTCCACTGAATACGACACGCCAAGACGCCAGGGGCCTGCACGCCCGCTGGCGTCACTTTTTTGGGGATTTATTCCGGCTAAACAGCGCGACAATCGCGCGGATTTCTTCTTCACGCGCAGCCAGGTGACGGCGGTGATGTTCGTGAATCTCTTCAGCTTCATGCGGCTCAATCACTCCATCTTCCAGGGCTTTCTGGATAATCTGATCAACCTGTCCGCGTGCTGCTGCAGTTCTCATAGCGCGGGTAAACAGATCTACGCGATCGAGATCTTCCAGCTGCGGAACGTCCACCAGTAGAGCGCCGCGACGTTGCGCGAAGTAATCAGCTAGGAGAGACGTGTTTGAAATGTCTTCCATCGCCTCCAGCTCGTTCACTTCAAAGAAGCGGCAACCGTTCTTCTCGTACAGGTTGTTGTTGAACTGCGTTACTGACATGCCAAGAGCACCGGCCATAGCCTCACGGCCACCGGGGTACGCTTTGCACATCGCTTTCACTACTTCTTTCAGGCTTGGCTCTACCATGTTGGTTATCCTTTGGTAGTTATTTTTCAACTGAGAGTTGTGTAATGTTTTTAACAACTGGCAACCCGTCATTTTGATTTGGGTAGATGTCAGGGCGGAGCTGATGGGGAGTTACTGCCCATCCGCCCCATTGACATAATTGAATAACTCTTTCAGATGGCACTCGATTTTTAGCTATCCAATTAGCAACAGATTGAACTGACTGAAATTCAAATCTTCTTGATACTTCTGAGATAGAACCCACCGCCCTCACAGCTTTGGCGGTAACATTCTTAAGATGAGGTGTCATGTTGTCTCCTATTGATAAGCACCAACCAATACTACTTATAGTAGCATTTATTAGCAACTTAAAATAGAAATGACAACTATGTCTTGTGCGCTTAATCTTCTACTTATGGTGGAAGATGCTAAATACAAAGACTTTGCCGACAGGCTAAACAAGTCTCTCCAAGAGAAATCTATTGGAGTAAAAGAATTGTCACAGTTCAGTGGTGTCTCATATGAGATGGCGCGACGCTATACTCTTGGCACAGCAAAGCCAAGGGATGAAAAGATGATTCGAATTGCTGAAAGGCTTGCAGTTTCACCGGCCTATCTTGATTACGGAGTTCCAGTTAACGGCGGGGACTTGCCCCCTGTTGGTACCGTAAGAATTGAGCAATTGGATGTTCATGCGTCTGCTGGTTCAGGATTTATTAACCAACCTTTTCCAACGATAGTCAGTTCAATCGAGATTCCTGAAGAGAGAATTTACGAATTATTCGGTCGAAGAACTCTAGATGGCATTGTCATGATCAACGTTGATGGCGATAGCATGATGCCCACGTTATGCCCGAAAGATTTACTGTTCATCGATAGCCGCATTGACCGGTTTAACGGAGATGGCGTATACGTTTTCAACTTTGAAGACAGCACTTTTGTTAAACGACTGCAGAAGGTAAAGGGCAGACGATTGGCAGTTCTTTCAGATAATGAGCGCTACCCTCCCTTCTTCATAGAAGAACATGAGATGAATGAAGTTTATATATTTGGCAAATTAATCAGATGCTTACCATTAAAAATGATGGAATTTGGCTAATACTTCATTTATTCCAAACCGGCGAAAGCCGGTTTTTTTTCGCCTGTAATTCATACACATAGTCAAACACTCTACCTAACATTCAATTTTTTCTACTTTCAGTAGTTGATTTCATCTACTTAAAGTAGCTATATTATTTCCATCACCAGCGAACATTGTGGGTATTCATCATGAGCACTAGCGCAAACAGAAAGATGGTAAATCTCCCTAAAGGGATGATGTTTACACCTGTTTATAGCAAGTGCCCTAAATGCGGTTGTGACCTACAAAAGTGGCATGATTCCCTTGTAGATCAGATAAGCACCAAGCAAGCAAAGAATGGTGCCTGTGGTACTGAATTTGCGCTTGAAGCCGGTACCAAGAAATCTTTGGCCCATGGCCTCTTCGAGGATTGTGTAGCGTGGATGATTTTTCCATTCACCACAGCAAAAAAATATGCCGCCAAGAGAAATAAGAAGCGCTGAATTTGTAGGTAATTTTGGTAGCAGTCCACCAGCGGTAGAGAGGAATACGATTGTGCAAATGACGATCAGCGCCTTGTACCAAACATCCAACTGAAGGTTGGATAAAGGATTGTTCATGTTATTCAGTTTCTTGGTTGTGTGAGAACTCCAAGAATACCACCGAGCCTGATGTGGTGAAAAGACAGGCAGCAGTTGCAGTACGGTATATGGCACATGTGCCGCAGCGGTCCGGGGATTCCTTAGGCAGTATCCCGATCCAGCGGGTAGCCGGAATGTGCAAGCCAGTTGTGTACGACAGCCAGAGACGTTTCACCAGCGTGGCGATCAGGTGTGACACCTCGGAAGAGACGAGGATACAACGTTGAGAGCACTATCTGTGAATAAGCACACCAGGCAAACGCTACGTGATGCCCAACCGATAGCTGTTTAGAAGCATCATTTAGTGCTCTCAACGTTGTGGATGTGGCTCAATTGGATAGAGCGCCCCTTTTGTGGGGAGTTGAGCACTACTCAAGGATCATAACCTGGAGTATCTCATGCGGCTGGCCAGACGTTATCTGGGTTCGAGTCCCAGCGCCACAACCACATCACGTTAGGACCGTGGTAAACCGTAGTAGCTGTACCAGATGCTGTGTGTAGTCTTGGCGGTCGGCAGTTGTGAATGTCCTTAATGTCGACCGCCCCTTTTACACAACTGAAAGCGCGTTCAGCCGGTTCCTTGAGAGGCCTTAGTCGTTAAATCAACTCAGGGGAACGCGCTCCCAATTGTGGAGAAGCTAACTGGCGGTGGCAGCCGCCCGTTTCACTAAGTGCCCTGGTTGGGTGCTTACTAAAACGAAACCCCTTTAATTTTTGTCGCCGAACGGCGAGGGATTCGTTCAACCAAAAATCAGCGCTGTGCAGAGCGCTTATAACACGGAGAAACTATCCATGACGAACACACAGAACGTCACCGAGTTACAACCACGCATGACAAGAGAGCAGCTTATTGACGCAGCTCGTAAGGCCGCCCCTCTCCTCCCTGCAGCTTACGGCTGGATGGTTAACGAACTGGCTACACGCCTTGATGTTTCCAGCGTCGCGCTCTGTGAAGCGTTGGCGCAGCGTAAGGAACTGGCTGAGCAGAA
Organism: Enterobacter asburiae; assembly: GCF_007035645.1. Taxonomy (NCBI): domain Bacteria; kingdom Pseudomonadati; phylum Pseudomonadota; class Gammaproteobacteria; order Enterobacterales; family Enterobacteriaceae; genus Enterobacter; species Enterobacter asburiae. The sequence continues at coordinate 1,384,947 of NZ_AP019632.1, read as the reverse complement.
CGCCACCCTTCTCCAGGATGTAGAGAGTTGGGCTAAAGAGTGCGACCGCATTGTGGAGCGTCACACTAAGACCCGAACCAATATGCATCTTCTGGAAGCTCAGCGTGAACTCCGCGAACTGCCTCCTGTGGTGATTTCCATGAAGAACGAGGTTGCTCTCTGATGGCTAACTCATTCAAGCAAATGACCAAGGCCGGTGTAATTAAGCGCACCGACACCGGGATGTTTATCGCCCTTTCCGATATCCATGTTCGTGAAGGTTTCAATAAGCGTGAAGACGACGAACGCACCCGCCAGGCTGATGATGACCTGTTCAACTATCTGATGAACGGCGGATCAGTTCCACCACTGGAAGTTATCGCACGTGATGAAGGTGGTGTTTGGGTTGTTGAAGGTCACCGCCGTCGCCGCTGCTATGCGCGCTGCGCTGAAGCTGGCAAGCCAGTAGACCGCATCCACATCATGCCATTTAACGGTAACGATGTGCAGCGCCTGGCGCGCATCATGACCAGTAACAACCAGCTGCCGCTCTCAGATATGGAACAGGCTGCAGTTATTCAGGAGCTGCATAACGCCTTCAATCAGACCACCAGCGAGATCGCAAAACTGGTCAACAAGTCTGTTCATACTGTCGAAAAGCTCCTGCTCCTTAGCACAGCTAACCACGACGTTCAGAAAGAAGTTAAGTCTGGAAGCGTGTCTGTTGATGTTGCCGTTGACCGAGTAAAAGAGTTTGGCGAAAAGGCCGGTGAGGTTCTTCAGAAGGATAAAGCTTCCGCTGCCGCAAAGGGTAAGAAGAAAGTTACCCGCAGCGTTATAGCGCCAGAAATTAGCGTTAAGAAAGCGCGTCGCCTTGTTGAACTGATTAGCCTGGCCGGGATAAGTGACACAGGTGTTATCTCTCTCGAAGGTATGGCCCATGCAGAAGCATCGCAAATTATTGATGAGCATACAGCCATAGCCGCCCAGCTTCGCAAAGGAGCTCAGTCATGAGCAAAGCAAAAGCATTACAGCCAAAATTCAATGTCGGTGAAACTGTCAATTACACCGACCGTCAGGGCAGAAAGCAAAGCGGCAAGGTGCGGCATATTGAGGGCAAATGGACTGCGTTTGGCAGTGCTTACCTTATCTACACCGTTCAGCATCCGAGCTACCGAAATGGGAAGATGCACTGTGGGGAAGACGTTATCGAAGGAGCCGCCCAATGAGCAACATCGACAAACGCGCAACAGAGATGCTGATTGAAAACGGAGTGCTGGTTGCCGACACGCTGAGGCATTTGGCTGATAACGAAATCGACTCCGATTACTTTGCTATTTGCCACACCAACGAAAACGGAACTGAAATTGAATGCGAGCTGGCAATTACAGATTACGCACGCCAAGCGGCTGGAACCGTTGATGATCTGGTAAATGCGCTGGAAGCCGCAGAGAAGCAGATTGCAGATTTGAAAGAGGCGTTCAGCATTGCATTGTCTGCTGCTGGCATCGACGTCCCCGCCGCAGCCGGTAAAGGAGAGGCATCATGATCACCTTCACCAAAGAGCAACTGATCGCTTCTGCGCACGCGCGTATTGAGTTTGCAGAGATGATGTTGTCTGGAGAGTTAGAGCCTCTCAAAGAACGCACATGGTCAATTGAGCTGAAGCTGGCGCGTATCGCGCTGGCATCGCTCGAAGCGGAGAAATGTGCCGAGCCGGTGGCGTTCATCAACGGAGCATGGACACTGGTCTATTACCGCCCACCGAAAGAGCTTGGACTGAAAATCGGTGACAAGCTATACGCCGCCCCGCCAGCTCAGATGCTCGAAATTGAGAACCTGGAGCACTTCATCTCGTTCTGGAAGAAGGTGCAGGCAGGACAGATGAAACCAGGGAAAAATGACATCGATCATACAGTTTGGTTTCTGGAAGGGCTCTCTAACTTAACCGCCCCGCCAGCGCCGGTAGCTGTACCTGATGAAATGACAATGCAAAAAGCGCTTTCAGCAATCGATAGACTGTCTTGGCAGGAATGCACCAGAGACGCTTACATGCTTGGCTGGAACGCCTGCCGAGCCGCCATGCTTAATCAGGAGAAGAGCAATGGATAATCGCTACGAAATAGCAGAGCAAAACGGCATGAGTCGGGAGTTTGCTGACTGGTTCTTTGATAACAAAAAGGCTGGCTGTGGAAACGTCTGGTTCATGATGATGGCGGCAATGTGGGAAGGTTGGCAAGGCCGCGCCGCCATGCTTCAGGGTGCCGATGGCAACTCTCCGGCGCACTCCGGTTGCCGCCCGGCGCAAAACTGCATCCCTCCGGCGCAATGCGGCAACTCTCCGGTGATTCCTGATTGGCAAGCCAAGGCCGAGAAGATGGCTGAGCTCCACGGCAGCAGCTTCGTTGTATTCCGAAATGGAGAATCTCCGCAGTGTGCTGAACCGTCAAAAGTGATTATTTCGTTCACTGATGAAGGTCTTGGGCATGGCGACACGGGCAATTTTCGGGAAATCGTGAATTCGTCAACCAAAGATTTTCGGGAAAACGCGGAAGCGTCAACCAAATGCTGGTGCCGAACCTGCCGACCAATAACCCTTACTGACATGCGCTTCGTCGTCTGCCCCGAATGCGGCAACAAACGCTGCCCGCACGCCAATGACCATCGGAATGCATGTACAGGAAGCAACGAGCCAGGTCAGGAAGGAAGTGCATATCCAGCAGCACCGATGCCGGAGGTGAAGTGATGGCTAACCTGCAGCTGGCTGTTAACGGTGAATACTTCGACCAGATGAAGTCCGGAGAGAAGAAATTTGAGTATCGACTACTCAATGATTACTGGCGCAAGCGACTGGTTAACCGAGAATATGACAGGCTGATTATTACTCGCGGGTATCCGCGCGCTGATGATTCAGAGCGTCGGATTGATGTCCCATATCGAGGCTACAAACTGCAGTCAATTATTCATAAGCATTTTGGTGAAGACCCCGTGAATGTATTCGCTATAAGGGTTGATATCGATGCCTAACCCATTCGACGCAGTGATGTTCGTGCTGCTGGTCATCAGCGCACTTCAGGGTATGGGGTGGCTGCCATGGTGAGCAAACTCAAACAGCGGCGCATGCGCCGCCTTAAAGCCGATGTGGCCTGGTGGCGCGATGAAGCAGAGGATTGCCGCTACCGCCTTCTGGAACTGGCCGGGGAAATCGACAGGCTCCGCGCACTGGTTATCCGCGTGCCGATGCCGGTTCTAATGCCAAAGGAAATGGTCCACCAGCTCTACTACACCGAAACAAAAAGATGTCGTACCTGCAATGATGGGCTCCGAGGTGGTTGCTCATCTTGCATTTTCTATAAGCGATAGCCGGGTGCAGCCGGTTAAGTGGAGAATAGCCATGGCCAAGTTGATGAAGGCGAGTCTGTGGGGTAAGCGAGAGTTTGAACCAGGCTCTGTTCCAGATAACAGAACTATCCGACGCTGGATTGAAAACGGTAAGCTTCAGGGCCGTATCGTAGATGGTACGATCCTGGTTAGTTCCTCAGAAAAATGGGGCGTTGACTCAATTGTCAGTGAAAGAGTTCGTCAGTTAATTCAAGAGGATTAACATGGCCGCAAGACCACGCAAAAGGGAGAATCGCAATCTCCCTGACTTCCTGCTTTTTGATAAAGCTACAGGGCAATATCGCTTTACGCTTATAACCGGAAAACGTAAAAGCATAGGAACTGATCGCGTAATGGCAATCGCTATTGCCAAAGAATATAACCTAAGAATGCGACCTGAAAAGGTGCCGTCAGTAGAAAGCTTGATTAGAGACTCGGGCGGAATTAATGGAGAAGCTAAACCATTCAGTGAGCATGTTGACCGAATTATGGCCCGCGCCGTTGCCGATGAAAAACCATCACCAGGCACCCTGGATGATTGGAATAATGACGTGTTCAGGGTAAAGGAATTTTTTACCAATATCCCGGCTTGTGACATTGTTCTTGAACACGTGAACCAATTTATTAATCGGTACCATGCCGATGCATCCGCTAACGTTCAAAACAGAAAGGTAAGCTTTCTCAAAAAGCTGTTCTCTTATGCAGTTGATGAATCATTAATGATGGATAACCCTGCAGCACGTAAAAAAATGCGGCGTGTTGAAGAGAAGAAGCGTAAACGTCTTCCGTTGGATATCTTTATCGCTATGAGGAACGCGGCTGAGCCATGGTTGAGAACAGCTATGGATTTGGCACTGCAGACGACGCATGCCCGCCTCGAAGTTTCGCGAATAAAATATTCCATAAGAGAGCCGAAAAACGGCATTTGTGGATGTGTATGGTTAGACGAACCTGAAAACGGGATATACGGTACGTTGTACATCCACCGACAGAAAGTTCAAAAGAAAGAGGCATCACACGTAGCGATCCCAATTGGAGGGGAGCTGAAGAGGATTATTGACGATAGCCGGGATAGTGTTGCCAGTCCGTATGTCGTACACCGAATACCTGAACGAAATAACAAACGGAGTAAAGAGGTTTCACACCCTACGCAGGTAGCACCTGATTATCTTAGCCGAGCGTTCTCTGCACTACGTGACAAGCTTGGATTGTGTGATCATCTTCCAATGGATGAACGCCCAACATTTCACGAGATAAGGGCACTGGCCGCGCATTTGTTTGATAGCCAGGGTATCGATCCACAAGGAAGGATGGCCCATAGTGACGCCAAGTCAACAAAGATTTATACCAGCAATCATATCGACTGGGTTATGGTTCCACACGGTGAGATAAAGGCAGGCTAGCCAATGGCGAAACCACCCCCTAACTCATTGATGTATATAGTGCAGATAATGCATAAAAATCACTGTTTGTTCATACAGTCAAAAGCGCTACAGGCCAGTAGTGGTGCGGCTTAGAAGCATTTTACGCAGGTGTCATGGGGTGTCGGGGGTCGGAGGTTCAAATCCTCTCGTGCCGACCAAAAACATATTGAAAACCAGCCTGATGGCTGGTTTTTTTATTTCGCCTCGTCCGGCGTTTTGCGCAGATACACAAGCGTAGTCAGACAAATCACCGCTCCGGCATAAAACGTATATTCCGCGCCAAACGTTTCCCATATCGCGCCGGCTCCCACGCTGGCGATTAACAATCCTACGCCGCTGACCAGACTAAAAATACCGAAAGCCGTACCGCGCAGATCGGGCGGTGCGGTTTTAGCGATCATTGCCGCCAGTAGTCCCTGGGTCATACCCATATGTATTCCCCAAAGCGCGACGCCTAAAATGACCCCCATCCAGTGGCTGCTCAGCGCCAGAACAATATCTGCACCAATCAGCACCATTAGCCCCCACTGCAGAAGCCGGGTGTGGCTCATGCCATCAGAAAGTTTGCCAAAAGGGTAAGCGGAAAGGGAATAGAGTACGTTCATGACCACCATCACCAGCGGAATAAGGGCCAGAGGAACGCCCGACTGCTGCGCACGAAGGACGAGAAAAGCCTCGCTAAACCGGGCAAGCGTGAACACTGCACCAAGGCCAATCACCCACCAGCACGCTTTACCCAGCCGCCTTAAATTCTCTCGTTTAATGGGGTTTGTGCGTTTATGTTCGAGGGGAGTTTTCGGCTCCTGAAGGCCAAAATAGAGCAAGGCAACTGAAAGCAGACCGGGGATAAGGGCTATCCAGAAAACAGTGCGAAAGTCGTTGTCCAGCAACAGCATTAAGCTTACGGCCAGTAATGGGCCAAGAAATGCGCCTGTGGTATCCATTGACTGACGCAGACCATATGCCGCACCACGCATTTCCGGCGGCGTGACGTCTGCAACCAGCGCATCCCGCGGTGCGCCCCGTATCCCCTTCCCCGTACGATCTATCAGACGTGCGCCTAAAACCATCCCGGAAGAGGACGCTAATGCGAAAAGGGGTTTGCTTAACGCCCCCAGGCCATACCCTAGCAGGGCCAGCCCCTTACGTTGACCCAGGTAGTCGCTTATCGCCCCCGAAAAGACCTTAATAAAAAGCGCGGTGGCCTCCGCCAGCCCTTCAATCAGGCCGATAAACAGCACGCTCGTACCGAGGGTGGTCATCATAAAAAGTGGCAGCAGGCTGTGAATACTCTCTGACGAGATATCCATCAACATACTGACGCCTCCCACAACCCAGACGCCTTTGGGGATCTGGCTGAGCACTGGAAATCTGGAACGCATCTACCGCTCCTGCTTTAAAAACAGTTGCCTGAATGCTTACAGGATAGGATATCGCGGATTAAAAAAACCTGAGGAGAGTGGGATGAGACCATAAAAAAAGCCATCCGGCAGGATGGCTTAGTTATCGCAGGTCGACGCTTAATGCTTCTCACGTCCGCCCAGGAAGAAAATGCCCAGCGGGATGGCCAGCAGAACGGTGAACACCAGGCTGTAGACGAAGATCATCGCCGACTGCAGGACATACATGCTGGTTGTCCAGGCTGAGAGGGGAATATTGTACTGTTCGATAACGCCAACAATGGTTGCCCGCCCCACGCACGCGGCGGCAATCATAAATACGACCAGCAGCGCCAGGAGGAACTTGCGGCCTTCAGGCGTTTTCAGTTTTGCACGAACCATCTCTCTTCCCTTTTACAGATGAATAACAATATATAGGGTCTAAAATAACACGAACTGGCACCTGACTCCACACCAGCATAAACAACCACTAAACAGGTAAATTAAAAGCGTATAACGCTACCCATAGTGAAAATGTAAGTAAATAACACCAATCATTCATCGTTGTTATGTTAACCTGCGCAGGATCGTTTTGACATAAAGGAATGACAATGAAAAACGCACCTAAATTTGCTATCGCCCTCATCGCCGCCGCGTGCGTCAGCAGCAGCGCTTTCGCCAGCGAAACCCCAAAACAGCAGCCGCTGGAAAAAGTGGCTCCGTACCCGCAGGCGGACAAAGGGATGAAGCGTCAGGTGATTCAGCTGCCGGTTCAGCAGGATGAAGCGAACTTCAAAGTGGAACTGTTAATTGGCAAGACGCTGGAAGTGGACTGCAACCAGCACCGTCTGGGCGGTCAGCTGGAAAGCAAAACCCTGGAAGGCTGGGGTTACGACTATTACGTCTTTGACAAAGTGACCTCTCCGGTTTCCACCATGATGGCCTGCCCGGACGGCAAGAAAGAGAAGAAATTTGTAACGGCGTATCTGGGCGACAACAGTCTGTTGCGCTACAACAGCAAGCTGCCGATCGTGGTCTATACGCCTGAAAACGTGGAAGTGAAGTATCGCATCTGGAAGGCTGATGAGAACATCGGACAAGCCGTAGTACGTTAAAAATAAGTCGGGTGGCGGCTTCGCCTTACCCGACCAGGAAAGGGTGCGCTCTGGTGCCCTCACCCCAACTCTCTCCCACCGGGAGAGGGAGAAAACACTAAAAACGGTAACGGATGTTACCGTTTTGCTTTTACCTTACAGCGCGATATCCGCAACCGGTTTGTTTTCCGGCTGAGGCTTCAGCTCCGCTTTTGGCGCCGCATCCGCAGCCTGTGGCTTGATGTACTGCAGCTGCAGTACGCGGCTGGTGTATTCCAGCTCCTGCTCCGTCGCGCTCACGTTGCCGTTCAGCTTCGTGCCGTAGGATGGAATAATGGTTTTCAGCTTCGCCTGCCATTCCGGGCTGGCGACTTTATCTTTAAACACTTTTTCCATCAGGTGCAGCATGATTGGCGCAGCGGTAGACGCGCCCGGCGACGCACCCAGCAGCGCGGCGATGGTGCCATCCTTATCGCTTACCACTTCGGTACCCAGACGCAGCACGCCGCCCTCTTTCGGATCGCGCTTGATGATCTGTACGCGCTGACCCGCCTGCCACAGACGCCAGTCTTCTTTCTTCGCCTGCGGATAGTACTCTTTCAGCGCCTCGAAACGGTCGTCGTCAGAGAGCATCACCTGGCTAATCAGGTATTTCACCAGGTCGAAGTTATCCAGACCCACGTCCATCATCGGCTTGACGTTAGAGGTGGTCGTGGCGCTGAGCAGATCCCACAGGGAGCCATTTTTCAGGAACTTGGTGGAGAAGGTCGCGAACGGCCCAAACAGCACCACGCGTTTGCCGTCAAGCATACGGGTGTCGATGTGCGGAACAGACATCGGCGGTGCGCCAACGGAAGCCTGGCCGTACACTTTTGCCAGATGACGATTCACCACTTCCGGGTTATCGGACACCAGGAACTGGCCGCCCACCGGGAAGCCCGCGTAGTCGTCCGCTTCCGGAATACCGGACTCCTGCAGCAGCTTCAGCGCCGCGCCGCCCGCACCGATAAAGACAAATTTCGCCTTGATGACGTGCTCGGCTTCGTTGTTTTTCAGATCGGCGACGGTCACGCTCCAGCTGTTATCCGCGTTGCGCTTGAAACCGCGCACTTCGGTGCTGAGCTGCAGGTTGAAGTTCTCTTTTTTCTTCAGAGACGCCACCAGCTGACGGGTAATTTCACCGTAGTTAACGTCGGTACCAATTTCGGTACGGGTCGCCGCCACTTTCTGGTTCGGGTCACGACCTTCCATGACCAGCGGAGCCCACTCTTTAATCTGCGCGTGGTCTTCAGAGTATTTCATCCCGCGGAACAGCGTGCTCTGCTGCAGAGCGGCGTAGCGCGCGCGCAGGAAGTTAACGTTCTGTTCGCCCCACACAAAGCTCATGTGCGGCACGGTGTTGATGAAGGAGTGCGGGTCGTGCATCACGCCGCTGTTGACCTGATGAGACCAGAACTGGCGAGAAACCTGGAATGCTTCATTGATCTCTACCGCCTTCTCGATACTAATGGAACCGTCCTTTTTCTGCGGCGTATAGTTCAGTTCCATGAGTGCCGAATGTCCGGTACCGGCGTTATTCCATCCGTTCGAACTCTCCTGCGCCACGCCATCAAGGCGCTCGACCATGGTCATAGACCAGTCCGGCTGCAGTTCTTGCAGATAGGTTCCCAGCGTGGCGCTCATGATACCGCCACCAATTAAAAGGACGTCCGTTTCCTGCTCTTTTGGTGCGTCAGCTTTCGCCGCCATTGAGACGGTGTTAAGCCCCACGGCCAGAGAAAAGAGCATGGCAGTCATTTTTTTCATAATTTATGCCTTAGTGTAAAAGTGCTTGATGCGTGGAAATTGCAGGTGAAAAAAGCTGCGGGGGCACGGTAACAACTTTTAAATATTGTTTAAAGGTTACGAAATTATTGTAATTGTGAAATTTAATGATGGATTGTTTGTGAGGAATTATCGATGCGTCTGGTAAAGCGCGGTTTTACTGGCTAGTATGTTGCGTTTTGCGATCGCGCGCACGGAAGCCTGCCCTAACCAGCGAACTGTTATGTCCTTACCCCATTCTGCCGTATCCCCCGAAGACCGCGTAGCCAACGTGCTGCGTTCCCCTAAGCAGCTGACGCGTGAAACGCTGGCAGGCGTGATTACCGCCCTGGCGCTGATCCCCGAGGTTATCTCATTTTCGGTGGTGGCGGGCGTTGACCCGAAGGTCAGCCTGATCGCCTCCGTGGTGCTGTGTCTTGCCATGTCTGTACTCGGTGGGCGTCCTGCGATGGTCACGGCAGCGGCCGGGTCCGTGGCGCTGGTCATTGGCCCGATGGTGCATCAGCACGGCGTACAGTACATTCTTCCCGCCGTGCTGATGGCGGGCGTAATTCAGATTCTGTTTGGCGTGCTGGGCATGGCAAGGCTGATGCGCTTTATACCTCAGTCGGTCATGACCGGATTTGTTAACGCCCTGGGCATTTTGATCTTCTTCGCTCAGGTCCCGCATTTCTGGAGCCGAAGCCCGCTGATTGTGGGCCTGTTCGTCCTGACGCTGCTGATCGTGCTGTGGGTGCCGCGCTATATCAAAAGCATCCCTTCCCCGCTGATTGCGATTGTTGTGCTTACCTTGTTCACCGTTTCAACCGGTCAAACCCTGCCGACCGTGGGCGATGAAGGCTCCATGAGCGGCGGTTTACCGGGTCTTACCGAGCTGCTGGTCCCGCTCAATGTGCAGACGCTGAGCATTATCTGGCCGTGCGCGCTGAGCATCGCGTTTGTCGGCCTGCTGGAATCCCTGCTGACGGCAAAGCTGGTGGATGAGCTGACCGCGACACCGTCAGGTAAACGCCGCGAAAGCATTGGACTAGGCGTCGGCAATATTCTGGCCGGATTTTATGGCGGGATTGCAGGCTGCGCGATGATCGGACAAACCATCGTCAACGTGGAGATGGGGAAAGGTCGAAGCCGCATTTCAACCTTTGCGGCGGGCATTGTGCTGCTGATTCTGGTGACGGCGCTCAGCGACGTGATGGCCAACATCCCGATGGCGGTGCTGGCGGGTATTATGGCGATTGTCGCCGTCAAAACCTTCAGCTGGCACAGCCTTCAGCCAGCCACGGTGAAAACGGCCCCGATAGCAGAAACGGTCGTCATGCTGGTCACCGTTGCCGCCACGGTATCAACCGGCAATCTGGCGATTGGCGTGCTGGGCGGGATTATCGTCATGGCACTCCTCCCCGCCCGCATTAAGCGTCGACTTAAAGCAGAAAAATCGTCGCCAGCCCAAGAAAAATAAAGAAACCGCCGGTATCAGTGATGGCGGTGATCATCACGCTCGACCCCACCGCGGGGTCGCGCCCCAGTTTGGTCATCGTCAGCGGGATAATGACCCCCATCATTGATGCCACCAGCAGGTTCAGCACCATCGCCAGCATCATCACCCCACCCAGGGCCATATCGTCGTACAGCCACCAGGTGATGCCGCCCATAATCCCGCCCCACACCAGGCCGTTGATCAGCGCCACGCCCATCTCCCTGAAGATCAGAAAGGCGAAGTTACCGGGCTGAATATTTTCCAGCGCCAGCGCGCGGACGATCATGGTGATGGTCTGGTTTCCGGTGTTGCCGCCAATTCCGGCCACAATCGGCATCAGCGAGGCCAGCGCCACCAGCTGCGAAATGGTGTGTTCAAAACCGTCGATCACGCGGGAGGCGATAAACGCGGTACACAGGTTAATGGCCAGCCACGCCCAGCGCGTTTTCACCGCCTTGCCGACGGAGGCATGGACGTCATCTTCGGCGCTGATCCCCCCGAGCGCGCGAAGGTCGTTGTCGGTTTCTTCGTAGACCACATCAACGATCTCATCGATGGTCAGACGCCCCATCAGTTTGCCGACTGAATCCACGACGGCGGCACTCACCAGGTCGTCACGCTCGAAGGTACGCGCCGCTTTTTCCGCGTCGTCTTCCGGAGAGAAGACCATCGGCTCGTTTTCCATCACCTCGCTCACCTTCCGCTGGGTGCTGTTGAGCAGGATGGTTTTCAGCTCCAGCTCGCCAAGCAGGGTTTTATCCCGGGAGGTGACAAAGAGTTTATCGGTGTTGTCCGGCATTTTGCCCAGGCGACGCAGATAGCGCTGCACGGTACCGAGCGTCACGTCCGGTCGCACCGTGATAACGCCGAACTCCATGATCGCGCCGACGCTGTTTTTCTCGTAGTGCATCACCTGGCGCACGCGCGCGCGTTCATCGGCAGGCAGCGACGCCAGCAGGCGGCCGGTCAGGTTTCGCGGCAGGTGCTGAACGAGGTAAATCTGCTCGTCGATATCCAGGGTTTGCAGAGCGTCGAGAATATCCCGATCGCTCATCTCGTCGATCAGGTCGTCCCAGACGTTTTCGGAGGCCTCAAGCAGCACCTGCCCACGCTCGTGATCCTGCACCAGACGCCACAGGGCGTGGCGTTCTTCCGAGGGCAGCGCTTCAAGGGTATCCGCCAGATCCGGCGGGGGTAAATGAGCAACCAGCGCACCTACCTCAGCAATATCGTCGGCCAGGGTGCCGACATCATATTGCTCAGCCAGGGTGAGTTTGCCTAAAAGCGTAGAAGTGACCGCTTTATCGGTCGTGAGAAGCCAGATGAGTCGCGCGCGCTCCTGGTCACGCTGTCTGGCGCTGTTTTTCTTTAATACCGACATCAATCATAAATCCATTAAATGAGTTGGGGTTAAGCATAGCGCGGGGATATGTAAATAAGAATAAACAACGCGGCGGGATGGAGAAAAAAGCGGCATCGCGGCCACGATTTATCCCCTCTCCCAGTGGGAGAGGGCCAGGGTAAGGGCATCAGGCCGTGCGCGCTACCGCGTCACGCGAGGCCGCAACGCGCTCTTCACCGGTCAGCTCGCTCAGCTTGCCGTCACGCATCTCCAGCAGGCGGTCAGCATGAATGAAGTAGTGATCGTCGTGGCTGATGGCGAAAATGGTTTTGCCCATCTCCTGCATCAGCGGCAACAGCACCTGATAAAACTCGCGGCGGAAATGCGGGTCCTGATCCGCAGCCCACTCGTCCAGCAGGATGATGTCACGCTCTTCCGCCAGCGCCAGCAGCAGCGCCACGCGCTTTTTCTGCCCTTTGGAAAGCTTCAGGTTGAGGATCTTCCCGTCCTGTAACTCCAGCTTGTGCGACATCTGCAGCTGCGCCAGCCATTTTTCCACCAGCGCAGGATTGGCCGGTTGCCCTTCCGGCCCCAGCAGTTGGTCAAACAGCCAGACGTCGGTGAACACCGCCGAGAAAAGCTTGCGGTAATCCTCGGGCTTCTCCGCGCTCAGCGCCCTGCCATCCAGCAAAATCTCGCCCGACTGCGGCTGATAGAGTCCGGTCAGCAGCATCGCCAGCGTAGATTTACCGCTGCCGTTGCCGCCGATGAGGAACAGCAGTTCACCGCGGCGGAGCGTCAGGTTGACCGGCCCCACGGAGAAGGCGCTGTCCTGATAGCGAAACGTGACGTTACGCAGCTCCAGCGTCTGCCAGTTCGGGAAGGCCTGCGGGCGCGGGAATTCGGCTTTAAACGGCGCGAGATCGAATTTTTTGAGCTTATTAAAGGCCACCTGCGCACTCAGCAGGGTGGGCAGCGCACCGACCGCCGAGAGCAGCGGCGTGCGTAAAAACAGCAGCGTCAGCGAGTAGGTTGCCGCGACGTTGGTGTCCGCCCAGCCCAGGCCGTTCGCCATCCAGAATACCAGGCCAATGGCACCCAGCATCATGATGTTTGACCAGTTCACCGCGCTCAGGTGGAAGGTATCGGCGCGAATAATATGATGACGGTATTCGCGCGCGTCCGGGATATAGAGATGATTAAAGATATGCTCGGCGCGCTCGCGGTTCAGGGTGAGCTCTTTGCGCCCTTCCAGCACCGTCTGGTAATCGTTGTAGAGCTTATCTTCGGTTTCGCGCAGCACCGCCATGTGTTTATAGACGCGCGACACCAGCATAAAGCCGCCCCAGATGGTAATGGCAATCCACAGGGCGGTCACCGCCAGCATTTTGCTGGAGAGCCAGGCGAGATAGGCAGCCGAGCCAAAGGTCAGAACGATCCCCTGCACCAGCTCCGGCAGCCGAACGAACGCGATGGTGATGGCGCGCACGTCGCTGGTCAGCCCCGCCAGCAGGGATGCGCTGCCGAGCTGCTCAACGCGCTCAACCTGGGTATCGAGGATCCGCTTGATAAACTCACTGCGCAAACGGAAAACGAAATGGTGCCCGAGCGCGGTCAGCGCCAGCTGGGAACCGAGCGTAACCGCCATCAACAGGAGCAGCAGGCCGAGAAACTCCGGCAGAACGGAGAGCGAGGTGTCGACCATTTCAATCAACCGCACGTTAATAAACGCGATCAGGCCAATACCCAGCGCGGCGCTGGCGAGGCTTAACGCCATTACTGCGATGAAGGGCCAGCGATACTGACGCCAGACGAGGAGAAGTAGTTGCATGCAGGCAATCCGGACAATAAAAATCAGCCAGCAGTGTAAACTGCCCTGCGTGTACATCAAGAATAATTCTTATTTTTGTTTACTCGCCCCCGCCTGACGGAAGGTCAGGTTGAAACGGTATTCACCCGTCAGCGGATGGACCCCGGGCTTCAGCGGCTGAATGCCGTGATAGTATAGCCGCGACTCCCTGCCCCACACCACCACATCGCCATGTTCCAGCATGATGCGCTTGAGCGGGTCGTTGCGGCGTAATCCCCCAAACTGGAAGACGGCAGGCAAACCTAACGATACCGAGACGATAGGCGCGCGCAGATCGGGTTCATCCTTGTCCTGATGCAGCGAGAGCTTCGCGCCAACGGCGTAGCGGTTGATCAGGCAGGCATCCGGCCGGAAGTCAGGATACTGCGCTGCTACGGCGGCCTCGTGGCAGAGAGCCTGAAAAACCGCAGGCATCGGGGGCCACGGCTGGCCGGTAGCGGGATCGTTCGGGGCATACAGATAGCCCCGCTCGTTCGTCGCCCAGCCCAGCTCGCCGCAGTTGGCCATGGCTACCGACATGGTGTAGCCGCCCGGCGTCACCATATGGCGAAACGGCGAAACCGCCGTCACCTCGTCGATACCGGCCAGCAGCGCCGCCGCACGGGAGAGCGCAAAGCGGCGCAGGATCACCGCCCCCGGCGCAAGCGGCTCCTGCCAGGGTTCAGCATCCGCAAAAAGATCGAGCATTATCCCTCCTGGCGTTTCGCCTCACGTTTCAGTAATAGCGCTTTTCGCGCCGTCCCCCAACGGTAACCCGACAGCGCGCCGTCGTTACGAACCACGCGATGACAGGGGATCACAATCGCCAGCGTGTTTGCCGCACAGGCTCCGGCAACGGCGCGTACCGCACTGGGCTGGCCAATCGCCTGCGCCACCTGCTGGTAACTTGCCGTTTCGCCGCAGGGAATGTTGCGAAGGGCCTGCCAGACGCGCTGCTGGAATGCGGTTCCGCGAATATCCAGCGGCAGCGCAAGCGGTACGTCGCGATTATCGATACTGGCAATCACCTGCTGGACCCGCTGCGCGAAATCCTCTTCCAGCGGCGCATGTGCTGCTTTTGGAAATTGCGCGGCAAGCTCTTCGGCTAATTCTTCATCGCTGTCACCCAGCAGGATCGCGCAGATCCCCCGCTCGCTTTCTGCCACCAGACAGCGTCCTAACGAACAGTCGCTGATGGCATAACGCACCGCCACATCCCCTTTGCGGTACTGCTTCGCCGTCATGCCCAGCGCATCGTTGGCTTTACGATAATAGCTGCTGCTGTCGGGAAACCCCGCTGCCAGCACGGCGTCGGTAATTTTGTCTCCCTGTGCAAGCGCGGTGCGCAGGCGCTGGCCTCGCGCCGCCTGCTGCCAGGCTTTTGGCGTCATGCCGGTCACGGACTTAAACAGACGGTGGAAATGGAAAGGGCTCATGGCCACCTGCTGCGCCAGCCCCTCAAGGGTTAGCGTGGGATCCTGCTCCAGAAGACGGCAGGCGTGTTCCACTTTTGCCAGCTTCTGCTCCTGCGGATCGCGTTTGTCCGGCATGCAGCGCTTGCACGGGCGAAATCCTGCCTGTACGGCATGGTGGGCATCGGGATAAAAGCGGACGTTTTTACGCAGCGCGTGGCGGGCACGGCATGACGGGCGGCAGAAAATTCCCGTCGTCTGCACGGCGAAGACAAACCGCTCGTCAGCGCGCGGATCGCGGGCCAGCACGGCCTGCCAGCGATCCTCATCGGTAATAAAGGTCGGGTTTCTCATTATCGGCTCCTCATGTAAGCATACATAGAGCGTGCCTGAGCGCCAGTGATAAAAAACCCGCAACCTTGCTTTTTAATTTTTGTCGTGCACCAGGAAACTCTTGAACTGCGGCGAGCTCCAGGTTTTGAACCCGTCGCCCTCTTTGGTGATCATATAAACCGCCAGTCCTTCCTGGCGAACCACCTCTTTGGCTTTTTCCGGGCCGAGAACCATTAATCCGGTATCCCAGGCATCCGCTTCCAGCGCGGTGGGGGCAATGACCGTCACCGAGACCAGATTATGCGTGATGGGACGGCCGGTCTGCGGATCGATAACATGCGAAATACGCTTCCCGTCAAGCTCGTAATAGTTACGGTAGCTTCCGGAAGTACTGATGCCGTGACCGTTGATATCCACTATCGCCTGCACGGCATTTTGCCGATCGGTCGGTTTTTGAATCGCTACGCGCCACGGCTTATCGCTGGCGTTCATCCCCCGGCTGACTAACGCGCCGCCCACGGAGACCAGATAACGGGAAATGCCTTCCTGGGCCATCAGCGCAGCAAGATGATCCGCCGCATAGCCTTCCCCAACCGTCGACAGATCGACAAACAGATCGGGGATATCTTTTTGCAGGTACTGTTGCCCGTACTGATTGATCACCGTCAGATGCTGCAGCCCTGTCCGGGCGCGGGCGTCATCAATGGCCGCCTGTTCAGGCGTGGTCATCGGCTGTTTGTTAGGGCCAAATCCCCAGAGGTTCACCAGAGGTCCGACGGTCACATCCATCGCCCCATTGGTTTTGTAACCCACGCGTATGGATTCGGTCACGATATCGGCCATCGCTTCGCTCACCGGCCACAGGGAGGTACTGGTGGAGAGATTAAAGCGCATCAGCGCCGAATCATTTTTATAGGTTGAGAGCAGCTGATCGTCGGCATCCAGCTGAGACTGGATTTTGCCGCGAAGTTCATCTGTGCGTGTTTTATCAAGGTTCATCACGCTGACGCGCCAGAAGGTGCCCATCGTTTTGCCTTCGAGCACCGTCGCGGCGGGTGCGTCGGTTTTCGCCACGGGTGTGGGATCGTTACACGCGGTCAGGAAAAAAAGCATAGCCAGAAAGCTGGCGCGTAAAAAAGTCATGTCCATTCATTATTATCCTCATGCCAGGGCGGCAAGAGTACACCAAAACGGGTGAGTTGTGAGAATCCGGGAAGCACAAAAAAGGGGCCATCAGGCCCCTTACGTCACACGGTAAAGCGATTAGAACTGGTAAACCAGGCCCAGCGCGACGATATCGTCAGTACCGATACCCGCCTGACGGGTGAATTCATTTTCATCAACCAGGTTGATTTTGTAATCCACGTAGGTGGACATGTTTTTGTTGAAGTAGTAAGTCGCACCAACATCAACATATTTCAGCAGATCCTGATCGCCGTAACCTTCGATGTCTTTCCCTTTAGACTGCAGGTAAGCCACGGATGGACGCAGGCCGAAGTCGAACTGGTACTGAGCAACCACTTCGAAGTTCTGCGCTTTGTTAGCGAAGCCGTAAGCGGTAGTCGGGCTGCTGCCGTTAGAGGTACCGAAACGGGTTGCGTTGTAGGTCTGGGAGTACTGCGCTGCCAGATAGATGTTGTTGGCATCGTATTTCAGGCCGCCAGAATAGACTTCTGCGTTATCGCCATGACCGTAAACGCTTGCGCCGTTCTGATCGGCGGTACGTTTGGAGGAGGACATTGCGCCACCCACGCTGAAACCTTCGCCCAGGTTATAGGTCACGGATGCACCGTAGCCGTCGCCGTTCTGTTTCAGCAGGCTACGGCCACCTACGTTTTCACCGCTTACGCTGCCGTTTTTACCCTGATACTGCAGGGCAAAGTTCAGACCATCCACCAGACCGAAGAAGTCCTGGTTACGGTAGGTCGCTACGCCGTTAGCACGGGACTGCAGGAAGTTGTCTGCGCCGTAGGTATCGCCGCCAAATTCTGGCAGAACGTCAGTCCAGGAGGTTACGTCGTAGATTACGCCGTAGTTACGACCGTAATCGAAAGAACCCGCGTCACCGAATTTCAGACCCGCGAACGCCACACGCGTCCAGGCATCGTTTTCGCTTTCGGAGGTGTTGCCCTGGATCTGGTATTCCCACTGGCCGTAACCGGTCAGCTGATCGTTAACCTGAGTTTCGCCTTTGAAGCCAAGACGCATGTAGGTCTGGTCGCCGTCGGCACCCTTGTCGTCAGAGAAATAGTGCAGACCATCGACTTTGCCGTACAGATCTAATTTGTTGCCATCTTTGTTATAAATTTCGGCCGCATTTGCTGCGCCTGCCACCAGGAGTGCTGGTACCAGGAGGGACAGTACTTTAACTTTCATTTTATTAACCCTCTGTTATATGCCTTATAATTGCCACTGCTTACTGGTTAACCCTCATTAACCAGTCGGCAATTTCATTCTCCTCAAAATTACAGAATAATCCAATGCGAATATGATACGAAAACTTTGAAGATGTTTCATTTATCTATCAACATGTTTCAAAATGTAAATATCAAGGAACTTTTACAAAGCACAAATAGCTTAGAAAATTAGCACTTATAATCAAACGAAAAAATCACCCCATTAACATCAGTAAGTTACAATAAAATCCGTTACAGCACTGAATGACAAAACAAGATCGCAGCTAATCTCTAAAATAACTCTCGCTATCATCATTAACTTTATTTATTACCGTCATTCAGTTTTGAATGTCTGTTTATCCCTAATTGAACCGGATGCTTCGCATTCGGTTTTTTTTTACCTTTCTTTACGTAACTTCTCTTTTTTTGTGCTACCGCACAGTAATTGTAACGACTATTAACTAAATTCTCGTCGGGTATTCTTCGAAGTCCATAAATTGGTGCAAAAACTTAATTTCTTGTTAATTCGTGCTATTTATTGACGGCGTGGGTCGATTATTTGTACGCGCATGGCGAGTTTGTACATGTTTTCTGCACTCCCCGCCGCCGATATTGTCCGGAGAAAAAGTCGCCTCTTCCCGGACAGTCGCGCTGGAAATTCAGTTATTACCCTTTATACTGCCCTATCGCCACAGAGCACGACCATAACGGGTTAAAGATATCAATGAGTCAGACTGAAACTACCGCCCCGAGCAAATTCTCCCTCCTCCCAGGGAGCATCACCCGTTTCTTTCTTCTTTTGATCGTTGTGCTGTTAGTCACCATGGGGGTGATGGTACAAAGCGCGGTTAACGCCTGGCTGAAGGATAAGAGCTATCAGGTCGTTGATATCACCCACGCCGTGCACAAGCGCATAGACACCTGGCGCTACGCCACCTGGCAGATTTACGACAATATCGCGGCTGCCCCGACCTCCTCATCCGGGGATGGACTTCAGGAGACGCGGCTTAAGCAGGATGTCTATTATCTCGAAAAACCGCAGCGTAAGACCGAGGCTCTTATTTTCGGTTCTCACGACAGCGCGACGCTTGAGATGACGCAGCGTATTTCGACCTATCTGGATACCCTTTGGGGTGCCGAAACGGTACCGTGGTCGATGTATTATCTGAACGGTCAGGATAACAGCATGATCCTGATCTCAACGCTGCCGTTAAAAGATCTCTCGTCCGGCTTTAAAGAGACAACCGTGGGCAGCATCGTCGATTCCCGCCGGGCAGAGATGCTGCAGCAGGCGAATGCCCTCGATGAACGTGAGAGCTTCTCTTCCCTGCGTCGTCTGGCCTGGCAAAACGGTCATTATTTTACCCTGCGCACCACGTTTAACCAGCCAGGACACCTGGCGACGGTGGTGGCCTTCGATTTACCGATTAATGATTTAATCCCGCCGGACATGCCGCTCGACAGCTTCCGTCTGGAGCCCGATAGCAGCACCCAGAACATGCGGGCAGCGTCTGACAAAGAGGCCGCAGAGAGCGTATCGATCTCCTTTAACGGCTCGAAAATCGAAATTGCCTCATCGCTGAATTCGACCGGTATGCGTCTGGTGTGGCAGGTGCCGTTTGGCACGCTGTTGCTCGATACCCTGCAAAATATCCTGCTGCCTCTGCTGTTGAATATCGGTTTGCTGGCGCTGGCGCTGTTTGGCTACAGCACCTTCCGTTTTCAGTCGGGTCGTCAGAGCGACGCCTCTGCGGTTCCGGCCGGCACCAGCAATGAGCTGCGCGTATTACGTGCACTGAATGAAGAGATTGTTTCCGTGCTGCCGCTTGGGGTCCTGGTTCACGACCAGGAGGCGAATCGTACGGTGATGAGCAACAAAATTGCCGACCATCTGCTGCCGCACCTTAACCTGCAGAACATCACCACCATGGCGGATCAACACCAGGGGGTGATTCAGGCCACCATCAACAATGAACTGTACGAGATCCGTCAGTTCCGCAGCCAGGTGGCTCCCCGCACGCAAATCTTCATTATCCGTGATCAGGATCGCGAAGTGCTGGTCAATAAAAAGCTCAAGCAGGCACAAAGGCTGTATGAGAAAAACCAGCAGGGGCGCGCCGCATTTATGCAGAACATTGGCGATGCCTTCAAGCAGCCGTTAAAAACGCTGGCGACCCAGGCGGCGGCGTTAAACATCTCTGAAAGCCACCAGCTTGCCTGCCAGGCCGATTCGCTGGTCAGAATGGTTGATGAGATCCAGCTGGCGAACATGCTGGAGAATGATTTCTGGAAGGGAACGCCAGCCCTCTTCTCCATTCAGGATCTGATCGATGAAGTGGTGCCTGAAGTACTGCCCGTCATCAAGCGCAAAGGGCTGCAGCTGCTGATCAATAACAATCTCCCTGCGAATGACGAACGCCACGGCGATCGCGAAGCGCTGCGCCGAATTCTGCTGATGATTATTCAGTATGCCGTGACCACCACGCAGATCGGCAAAATCACCCTTGAAGTCAGCACCGAGGAGTCGGCAGAAGACCGTCTGACGTTCCGCATCCTGGACACCGGGGAAGGCGTCACAACGAGCGAAATTGATAATCTGCACTTCCCGTTCCTGAATGACACGCAGAGCGATCGCTACGGCAAGGCCAATGCCCTGACCTTCTGGCTGTGCGATCAGCTGGCGCGTAAGCTCGGCGGCCACCTGAATATCAAAGCTCGTGAATCCCTCGGCACCCGCTATTCTCTGCACGTGAAAATGGCGGCCAATCCGCAGGAAGAAGATGAGGAACGTCTGCTGGATGACGTCGTGGTGATGGTCGACGTGACCTCGAACGAGATCCGCAATATTGTCGTTCGTCAGTTAGAAAACTGGGGAGCGGCCTGCATCACGCCGGATGAAAGACTTGCAAGTCAAGAATTTGATCTGTTTTTAACTGATAATCCGTCTAATCTTACTGCCTCCGGCTTGCTTTTAAGCGATGATGAGTCAGGCGTGCGGAAAATCGGCCCTGGCCAGCTGCGCGTCAACTTTAATATAAGCAATGCGATGCAGGAAGCTGTACTACAACTAATAGAAGAGCAGCTGGCGCAGGAAGAGATAACGGAGTCACCGTTAGGCGGCAATGAAAATGCCGAGCTTCACGCCAGCGGATACTATTCACTCTTTGTTGATACAGTACCAGATGATGTTAAGCGGTTGTATACTGAGTCCGCTGCGAATGATTTTGCAGCGCTGGCACAGACAGCACACCGGCTTAAAGGGGTGTTTGCCATGCTTAATCTGGTTCCCGGCAAGCAGTTATGTGAAACGCTGGAACATCTAATTCGTGAGAAAGATGCCTCTGGCATTGAAAAATACATCAGCGACATTGACGCCTACGTCAAAAGCTTGCTGTAGCAAGGTAGCCTTATACATGAACAATATGAACGTAATTATTGCCGATGACCATCCGATTGTACTGTTCGGTATTCGCAAATCACTTGAACAGATCGAGTGGGTGAATGTAGTCGGTGAATTTGAAGACTCTACAGCACTGATCAATAACCTCCCAAAGCTTGATGCACACGTGCTCATTACCGATCTCTCCATGCCTGGAGACAAATACGGTGATGGGATCACGCTCATCAAATACATTAAGCGTCACTTCCCGGATATCTCGATCATTGTTCTGACCATGAACAACAACCCGGCGATCCTGAGCGCGGTGTTGGATCTGGACATCGAAGGGATTGTGCTGAAACAGGGCGCCCCGACCGATCTGCCAAAAGCGCTCGCTGCGCTGCAGAAAGGCAAGAAGTTCACGCCTGAGAGCGTCTCTCGTCTGCTGGAAAAAATCAGCGCGGGTGGCTACGGTGACAAACGCCTGTCCCCGAAAGAGAGTGAAGTTCTGCGCCTGTTCGCAGAAGGTTTCCTGGTAACCGAGATTGCCAAGAAGCTGAACCGCAGCATTAAAACCATCAGCAGCCAGAAGAAATCAGCGATGATGAAGCTGGGCGTGGACAACGATATTGCTCTGCTGAACTATCTCTCCTCCGTTACGCTGAGCGCAACGGACAAGGATTGATCCCGGACGGGTGTGTGGCCTGATGCCCTCACCCCGTCCCTCTCCCACGGGGAGGGGGTGAAAAAACGAAAAGGCCCTTGCGGGCCTTTTTTATATTCTGGTTTTTCTCACGCGATCCGCGTAAATCGACAACGTCTGCTTCAGCACGTCCAGCGTCACCGGTTTCGACAGACAGCTGTCCATGCCTGACTCCAGACAACGCTGTTTCTCTTCCGCCAGCGCGTTCGCCGTTACGCCCACTACCGGCAGCGTCAGGCCAAGCTGTCGGATGCGCTGCGTAAGACGGTAGCCGTCCATGTTTGGCATGTTGACGTCGCTAAGCACGATATCAATATGATTTTTACTCAGCACATTCAGCGCATCCACGCCGTCATTGGCGGTTTTGCACTGGTAGCCCAGCGATCCAAGCTGGTCAGCCAGCAGGCGACGGTTAATCGGATGGTCATCCACCACCAGAATCATCATATCGTCATTCACCGACGCCAGAGACTCCGGTGACGGCAATCCGCCCGCGCCGTCGCGCTCTTCCAGCTCCACTTTGTAGATGCGCGCCAGCAGGCTCAACAGCTCGTGCGGCGTTGCAACACTGTGTACCCATTCCCCGGGCGCACGCTCGACAGGAATGCCGATATGGCGACGGCAGAAGAGCACCGACCCTCTCCCCTGCCACGGCTGCTCCGGCATCTCGTCCGCAATCAGCACATCGTCCACATCCGGCGTTTGACCTTCATAGAGACACACCCTCACGCCGCTGTGGGCAAGCAGCGCCGTCAGGTAGTCATTCAGCGAGGCGTTATGCACCGCCAGCCAGCAGCGCTTGTCGCTCAGCCCGTCCACCGTCGCTTTTGCCGGATACTGCGCCGAATAGAGCGGAATACGGATGGTGAACTGGCTGCCCATGCCGGGCTCGGTATCCACAGAGATATCGCCGTCCATCATGCTGACGAGCTTCTCACAAATCGCCAGCCCCAGTCCGGTGCCCTGGAAGTTACGCTGCACGCCGGTCCCGACCTGGAAGAACGGGTCGAACAGTCGGACCACTTCCTTCGCCGGGATGCCGACGCCCGTGTCGCGCACGCGAATGCTCAGGTAATCCCCCGCCCGGCAGACGTGCAACACGATACAGCCAACGTCGGTGAATTTGATGGCGTTGCTGAGCAGGTTAGAAATGACCTGCTGCAGGCGCATCGGATCGCCGTGCAGCGTCAGCGGCACGTCAGGTTCAATAAAGCAGTAGAGCCCCAGCTGTTTACGCACCACCAGCGGCAGATAGTTGGCGCTGATGTGGTTCATCACCTCGCGCGGCGAGAACTCCCGCGGTTCGATTTTCAGCTGCTCAGACTCAATTTTAGAGAAGTCGAGAATATCGCTGATGATTTTCAGCAGCAGGCTGGAGGAGTTGTTCATTGCCGTCACCAGCCTGTCGACCCCTTTCGGCAACTCTTTGGTCTGCAGCAGGTCGAGGTTACCGATGATCCCGTACAGCGGCGTTCGCAGCTCGTGGCTGACGGTGGCAAGGAACATGGATTTCGACTGGCTGGCCTGCTCCGCGGCCTGCGCCATCTCCTGCAACGACTCTTCCATCTTCACGCGCGCGGAGACATCCACCAGCACGCAAATCGCCACGTTTTCATTGCGATAGCGGGAATGCACAAAGCTGATCTGCAGGTTGGTGTGCGTGCTGGTGAGCACATCGACAAAGTTAACCTGCTGACCGCAGATAATTTGCGTCAGCCTCTGGCGGTCCTCGTGCGTCAGCATGTTCAGGTAGTTATGCGCCAGCTCGTTACTCAGGATGTTGGTTCCGTCCTGGGTACGCAGAATACAGATCCCCACCGGCGCCGACGCGACAATCTTCCGGTTAAACTGCTCGTGTTCCTCCAGCCGCTGGGCGTCGCTTTCGGCCGGAATAAAGATTTTCCGCTCATACATGCGCGCCAGGGTAAACAGCGCCCCGCCCGCGATCAGGTTCAGCAGAATCGCATTCATGATGAGAATACGTATCCGCTCAAGCACCATATCCACCGGCAGCGAATAGACAATACTCAGCGACGAAGGCGGCAGGCTCTTCTTCAGCACCAGCTCGCGGAAGCCCGAGGTATAGCCAAACCACGACCGCTCCTGCATCCAGTGCGGTTCAACGTTTAACCGGTTATCCGGCCCGGCGAGTGAGATCAGCTGATGACCGTTTTCATCCAGAATGGTCACCCCCATAGGCAGGCTGCCCGGAGTGAAAAAGTTTTCCATACGAATGGTCTGCTCAATCCCCAGCAGCGCCTGCAGGCGATTGCCCAGATACACCGGCGTCAGGGCGTAGAAATAGCCCACGCCCGGTCGCGGGCCCTGGCTAACCCAGAAGATGTTATTCCCGCGCTCGTCCTGCGGCGCATTGCGGTATTTCACAATACGTTCATGCAGGCTTTTCAGCGCATCGTCACGCTCAACGGGCACGTCGCGCAGGCCAAAGTCAGCCATGCAGAGATTTTCACTGCCAATCAGGAATACGCGGTTCAGGTCATAGGCGGCGGAGAAATTGTCGCGCCAGTAGCGCATAAACCAGGCAAGGGATTCCAGCGACCCGCGCCAGGTATTGCTCATGGTGGAGCAATCGGAATCCGGGAACAGCGGCTGGAAGTCCGGGACTTCGGTTTTGTCGTTACGCCCGCGAAGCGCAAGAATGCCGTTTTCCGCCGTCAGACGATTTTCGGCAATATACTTCAGCTCCTTCATCACGTCAGACGTTCGCTGAATGTAGCGCTGGGCCTGGTCGGAGCTTAAGTTAAACTCCTGGCGGATCTCCGCTTCTTTCTGGTGTAGCGCGTTAACGATGTAAAACACCGAGAACAAGGCCACCAGCAGCCAAAGCAAGAGCGCCAGCGCCCGAAACAGATAGCGAGAAACTTTCAGCGTAGTACGAAAGGAGACGAGGTATTTCAAGGGGGCGAGGCTCCGCCGTCGGGGTCAAAAGAATGTGGTTAAGGTAGCGGTAAACGCGCCAGGTCGCAACGTTGACTTATCTGCTTGTGCAAAAGAAAAGGGCCGGAATCCGGCCCTTTTTTGCATCAGGAGACATTACTCGTCAGCGTCATCCGCTACGTCATCGTCGGTGTCGGCTTCCGGCGCGATATCATCATCGCCTTCCGCAACGCTACCGTCGATGGAATCGAGCTCTTCGTCATCCACCGGCTCAGCAACGCGCTGCAGACCCACCACGTTTTCATCTTCCGCTGTACGGATGAGGATCACGCCCTGGGTGTTACGCCCCACCACGCTGATCTCAGACACGCGGGTACGCACCAGCGTACCGGCATCGGTGATCATCATGATCTGATCGGCATCGTCTACCTGCACCGCGCCCACAACGGAACCGTTGCGCTCGGTCACTTTGATAGAGATAACGCCCTGCGTGCCGCGAGACTTGGTTGGGTATTCCCCTTCCGCCGTACGTTTACCGTAACCATTCTGCGTCACGGTCAGGATAGCCCCTTCACCGCGCGGAATAATCAGAGAAACAACGCTGTCTTCGCCAGCCAGTTTGATACCACGAACGCCCGTAGCGGTACGACCCATTGCACGAACGGCGTTCTCTTTAAAGCGCACCACTTTACCGGCCGCAGAGAACAGCATCACTTCATCAGAACCGGAGGTCAGATCCACACCGATCAGCTCGTCGCCTTCGTTCAGGTTCACCGCGATGATCCCGGCGGAACGTGGGCGGCTGAACTCGGTCAGCGCGGTTTTCTTCACGGTACCGCTGGCGGTCGCCATAAAGACGTTCACGCCCTCTTCGTACTCGCGTACCGGCAGGATGGCGGTGATACGTTCATTCGCTTCCAGCGGCAGCAGGTTAACGATTGGACGGCCACGCGCGCCACGGCTCGCTTCCGGCAGCTGATAGACTTTCATCCAGTACAGACGACCGCGGCTGGAGAAGCAGAGGATCGTGTCATGGGTGTTCGCCACCAGCAGGCGGTCAATAAAGTCTTCTTCTTTAATGCGTGCCGCAGATTTACCTTTACCGCCACGACGCTGTGCTTCGTAGTCGGTCAGCGGCTGATACTTCACATAGCCCTGGTGAGACAGGGTGACCACCACGTCTTCGCGGTTGATCAGATCTTCAATGTTGATATCAGAGCTGTTCGCGGTGATTTCGGTGCGGCGCGCATCGCCGAACTGATCGCGGACCAGCTCCAGCTCTTCACGGATCACTTCCATCAGACGCTCTGCGCTGCCCAGAATATGCAGCAGTTCAGCAATCTGTTCCAGCAGCTCTTTGTATTCGTCGAGCAGTTTCTCGTGCTCAAGGCCGGTCAGTTTCTGCAGACGCAGATCCAGAATCGCCTGAGCCTGCTGTTCAGTCAGGTAATACTGACCGTCACGCACGCCGAACTCAGGTTCCAGCCACTCAGGACGCGCTGCGTCATCGCCCGCACGTTCCAGCATCGCGGCGACGTTACCCAGATCCCACGGACGGGAAATCAGGGCGGCTTTCGCCTCCGCCGGGGTTGGCGCACGACGGATCAGTTCGATGATCGGGTCGATGTTGGCCAGCGCAACCGCCAGCGCTTCAAGGATGTGCGCACGGTCGCGCGCTTTGCGCAGTTCGAAGATGGTACGACGGGTCACCACTTCACGGCGGTGACGCACGAACGCGCTCAGGATCTCTTTCAGGTTCATGATCTTCGGCTGACCATGGTGCAGCGCAACCATGTTGATACCGAAGGAAACCTGAAGCTGAGTCTGGGAGTACAGGTTGTTCAGCACAACCTCACCCACCGCGTCGCGTTTGATCTCAATCACAATGCGCATACCGTCTTTGTCAGACTCGTCACGCAGCGCGCTGATGCCTTCAACGCGTTTTTCTTTTACCAGCTCGGCGATTTTTTCAATCAGACGCGCTTTGTTCACCTGATACGGGATCTCGTGAACAATGATGGTTTCACGGCCGGTTTTAGCGTCCGCTTCAACTTCGGCGCGGGCACGGATGTAAATCTTGCCGCGGCCGGTGCGGTACGCTTCTTCAATACCGCGACGACCGTTGATAATCGCCGCCGTTGGGAAGTCCGGACCCGGGATGTGTTCCATCAGCCCTTCAATGCTGATGTCTTCATCGTCGATATAGGCCAGGCAGCCGTTGATCACTTCGGTGATATTGTGCGGCGGAATGTTGGTTGCCATACCGACCGCAATACCGGACGAACCGTTAACCAGCAGGTTCGGGATCTTGGTTGGCATCACATCTGGGATGCGCTCGGTGCCGTCGTAGTTATCGACGAAATCAACGGTCTCTTTTTCCAGGTCGGCCATCAGCTCATGAGCGATTTTCGACATACGGATTTCCGTATAACGCATCGCCGCAGCGGAGTCGCCGTCGACTGAACCAAAGTTACCCTGACCATCTACCAGCATGTAACGCAAGGAGAATGGCTGCGCCATACGAACGATGGTGTCATACACGGCGGTATCACCATGCGGGTGATATTTACCGATGACGTCACCGACGACGCGGGCAGATTTTTTATAGGCTTTATTCCAGTCATTGCCCAATACGTTCATGGCGTATAGTACGCGACGGTGTACCGGCTTAAGGCCATCGCGGACGTCCGGCAGCGCACGGCCAACAATGACCGACATCGCATAGTCCAGATAGGAGCTCTTCAGCTCTTCCTCGATGTTAACCGGTGTAATTTCTCTCGCAAGGTCGCTCATCTAACCGCTATCCCTCTACTGTATCCCGGATTCAAAGGTCGCAAATTATAACACAGCCGAGGTGATTGAGGTAAACCTATACGCTTTATTCACGGGGATTGCCTGATATACTCCTTTGTCTTGCTAAATAAGGAGTAAAAGCGCCCATGAATGCCGAAAAATCCCCGGTGGTTCACAACGTTGACCACGAAGAGATTGCCAAATTTGAAGCGGTGGCGTCCCGCTGGTGGGATCTCGAAGGTGAGTTCAAACCGCTGCATCGCATTAACCCGCTGCGTCTGGGCTATATCGCGGAGCGTTCCGGCGGTCTGTTCGGTAAGAAAGTGCTCGACGTCGGCTGCGGCGGCGGCATCCTGGCTGAGAGCATGGCGCGCGAAGGGGCGAATGTTACTGGCCTGGATATGGGCTTTGAACCGCTGCAGGTGGCCCGCCTTCACGCGCTGGAGTCCGGCATACAGGTGGAATACGTGCAGGAAACCGTGGAAGAGCACGCGGCAAAACACGCCCATCAGTACGATGTGGTGACCTGCATGGAGATGCTGGAGCACGTTCCCGATCCGCAGTCGGTGGTGCACGCCTGTGCAAAACTGGTGAAACCGGGCGGCCAGGTCTTCTTCTCAACCATCAACCGTAACGGTAAAGCCTGGCTGATGGCCGTTGTCGGCGCGGAGTATGTGCTGCGCATGGTGCCGAAAGGGACGCACGACGTGAAGAAATTCATCAAGCCTGCGGAACTGTTAGGCTGGGTTGACCAGACGTGGCTCAAAGAGCAGCACATCACCGGCCTGCACTACAATCCGTTGACCGATAAATTCAAGCTCGCACCGGGCGTAGATGTTAACTATATGTTGCACACCACCGCCAAAAACGACTAACGTCATTCGTTATTCTTATAAAGATTGCGCGACATCATGTTGCGCAATTCTGACCTCCCGTTGAAGAAATCAGCACTCGATCAAATTTTGAATTTTTTTTCTTAATTATTGACATGTCTTCCAGGCCTTACGGTACGAGGACTTAGCCTTTTTTACCCTTTCACAACCTCAATTTAACGCCAAAATCAACCCTTGTGCTGAAAAGATTCGATACTAGAATACTCACCATATAGCGTTTTTCTTATCGCAAACCCCCTACATGTAGTATTTATCCACAGAGTTAGTCACAAGACGGATCTGTGGATAAGCGGGGGATATTTTTTTATTTCACGGACAGGTAAAACCCACATGAATCAGAGTCTGCTGGTGACAAAGCGCGACGGTACTACCGAGCGTATCAATCTGGACAAAATCCATCGAGTTCTCGACTGGGCAGCAGAAGGACTGAACAACGTATCTATCTCCCAGGTTGAACTGCGTTCCCACATTCAGTTCTACGACGGCATCAAAACGTCTGATATCCACGAAACAATCATTAAAGCAGCGGCAGACCTCATCTCCCGCGAAGCACCGGATTATCAGTACCTCGCTGCACGTCTGGCGATTTTCCACCTGCGTAAAAAAGCCTACGGCCAGTTTGAGCCGCCGAAGCTTTACGATCACGTAGTGAAAATGGTTGAGCTGGGCAAATACGACACGCATCTGCTGGAAGACTATACGGAAGAAGAGTTCGAGCAGATGAACGGGTTTATCGATCACTGGCGCGACATGAACTTCTCCTACGCGGCGGTGAAGCAGCTCGAAGGCAAATACCTGGTTCAGAACCGTGTAACCGGTGAGATCTACGAAAGCGCCCAGTTCCTCTATATTCTGGTGGCCGCCTGCCTGTTCTCTAACTACCCGCGTGACACCCGTCTGGAATACGTGAAGCGTTTCTACGATGCGGTATCCACGTTCAAGATTTCTCTGCCGACGCCAATCATGTCTGGCGTGCGTACCCCAACCCGTCAGTTCAGCTCCTGCGTACTGATCGAGTGTGGTGACAGCCTGGATTCCATCAACGCCACCTCCAGCGCGATCGTGAAATACGTCTCCCAGCGTGCCGGTATCGGCATCAACGCCGGTCGCATCCGTGCGCTGGGCAGCCCGATTCGCGGCGGTGAAGCGTTCCACACCGGCTGTATCCCGTTCTATAAACACTTCCAGACGGCAGTAAAATCCTGCTCTCAGGGCGGCGTGCGCGGCGGTGCTGCGACCCTGTTCTACCCGATGTGGCACCTGGAAGTGGAAAGCCTGCTGGTTCTGAAAAACAACCGCGGCGTGGAAGGCAACCGCGTGCGTCACATGGACTACGGCGTGCAGATCAACAAGCTGATGTACACCCGTCTGCTGAAAGGCGAAGACATCACCCTGTTCAGCCCGTCCGACGTTCCGGGCCTGTATGACGCGTTCTTTGCCGATCAGGACGAGTTCGAGCGTCTGTACACCAAATACGAAAAAGACGACAGCATCCGCAAGCAGCGCGTGAAGGCGGTAGACCTGTTCTCCCTGATGATGCAGGAACGTGCCTCTACCGGCCGTATCTACATCCAGAACGTGGACCACTGCAACACCCACAGCCCGTTTGATCCAGTAGTTGCGCCAGTGCGCCAGTCTAACCTGTGCCTGGAGATCGCCCTGCCGACCAAACCGCTGGAAGACGTGAACGACGAAAACGGTGAAATCGCGCTGTGTACGCTTTCCGCGTTCAACCTGGGCGCAATTAAGAGCCTGGACGAGCTGGAAGAGCTGGCGGTGCTGGCGGTTCGCGCGCTCGACGCTCTGCTGGACTACCAGGATTACCCAATCCCGGCCGCTAAACGCGGTGCAATGGGCCGCCGTACCCTGGGTATCGGCGTGATCAACTTCGCCTACTGGCTGGCGAAAAACGGCAAGCGTTACTCCGACGGCAGCGCCAATAACCTGACGCACCAGACGTTCGAAGCGATTCAGTACTACCTGATGAAAGCCTCTAACGAGCTGGCGAAAGAGCAAGGCGCGTGCCCGTGGTTCAACGAAACCACCTACGCGAAAGGCATTCTGCCAATCGACACCTACAAGAAAGACCTGGATGCGATCGTCAGCGAGCCGCTGCACCTCGACTGGGAAGGCCTGCGCGAGTCCATCAAGACCCACGGCCTGCGTAACTCCACGCTCTCTGCCCTGATGCCGTCCGAGACCTCTTCGCAGATCTCTAACGCCACCAACGGTATTGAACCGCCGCGCGGCCACGTCAGCATCAAAGCGTCGAAAGACGGCGTGCTGCGTCAGGTGGTGCCGGATTACGAAACGCTGGGTAATAACTACGAGCTGCTGTGGGAAATGCCAAACAACGACGGCTACCTGCAGCTGGTGGGTATCATGCAGAAGTTTATCGACCAGTCGATCTCTGCCAATACCAACTATGACCCGACGCGCTTCCCGTCCGGCAAGGTACCGATGCAGCAGCTGCTGAAAGACCTGCTCACCGCCTACAAATTTGGCGTGAAAACGCTGTACTATCACAACACCCGTGACGGTGCGGAAGACGCGCAGGACGACATGGTACCGTCAATTCAGGACGATGGCTGCGAAAGCGGCGCATGTAAGATCTAATGAAGGGCGGGGATATCCCCGCCTTTATTTCGTAAGACAGGACACACTCATGGCATATACCACCTTTTCACAGACGAAAAACGACCAGCTCAAAGAGCCGATGTTCTTCGGCCAGCCGGTCAACGTGGCACGCTACGATCAGCAAAAATATGACATCTTCGAAAAGCTGATTGAAAAGCAACTCTCCTTCTTCTGGCGCCCGGAAGAAGTGGACGTCTCCCGCGACCGTATTGACTACCAGTCGCTGCCGGATCACGAAAAACATATCTTCATCAGCAACCTGAAGTACCAGACGCTGCTGGACTCCATTCAGGGTCGAAGCCCGAACGTGGCGCTGCTGCCGCTGATCTCCATTCCTGAGCTGGAAACCTGGGTGGAAACCTGGGCGTTCTCCGAGACGATCCACTCCCGCTCTTACACCCACATCATCCGCAACATCGTGAACGATCCGGCGGTGGTGTTTGACGATATCGTCACCAACGAGCAGATCCAGAAGCGCGCGGAAGGCATTGCCCATTACTACGACGAGCTGATCGAGATGACCAGCTACTGGCATTTGCTGGGCGAAGGTACGCACAACGTGAACGGTAAAACCATCACCGTTAACCTGCGCGCGCTGAAAAAACAGCTGTACCTGTGCCTGATGAGCGTCAACGCGCTGGAAGCGATCCGCTTCTACGTGAGCTTCGCCTGCTCCTTCGCCTTTGCAGAGCGCAAGCTGATGGAAGGCAACGCCAAAATCATTCGTCTGATCGCCCGCGATGAAGCCCTGCACCTGACCGGTACCCAGCACATGCTGAACCTGCTGCGCAGCGGGACGGACGATCCGGAGATGGCGGAAATTGCCGAAGAGTGCAAGCAGGAGTGCTACGACCTGTTCGTGCTGGCGGCTCAGCAAGAGAAAGAGTGGGCAGACTACCTGTTCCGCGACGGCTCCATGATTGGCCTGAACAAAGACATCCTGTGCCAGTACGTTGAGTACATCACCAATATCCGCATGCAGGCTGTCGGTCTTGACCTGCCGTTCCAGACGCGCTCTAACCCAATCCCGTGGATCAACACCTGGCTGGTGTCCGATAACGTGCAGGTTGCGCCGCAGGAAGTGGAAGTCAGCTCTTATCTGGTCGGTCAGATTGATTCTGAAGTCAACACCGACGACCTGAGCAACTTCCAGCTCTGATGTCACGCGTCACGCTACGTCTTTCCGGCACTGAGGTACTGTGTCGGGAGGAGCACCCTTCTCTGCTGGTGGCGCTTGAGGCGCATCAGGTAGAAGTAGAGTACCAGTGTCGTTCCGGCTACTGCGGCTCCTGCCGCTGCCGTCTGGTCGCTGGCCAGGTGGACTGGCTGACCGAGCCGCTGGCCTTTATCAACGAAGGGGAAATTTTGCCCTGCTGCTGCCGGGCAAAAGGCGATATAGAGATCGAGATGTGATGTTGTCCGTATCCCCTCTCCCGGTGGGAGAGGGTTAGGGTTAGGGTGAGGGTATCAGGCCGCAGAGCCTGATTGTCGGGTGGCGGCTTCGCCTTACCCGACCTGCCAAACCTACTTCCGGTGAATGAATTCGACCGCTTTATCCGGGAAATCCGTAAACAGTCCGTCCACGCCCGCCTGGTTATACAACACCTCATAAAGCTGATTCACGTCCGTGGCATACGGCGGCAGCTGGTCTGCACGCACGGTATACGGATGCACCTGCATCTTGCTGGCGTGCGCCTCTTTCACCATCGCCGTCAGCTTCACGTGGCCCGGCGCTGAGCCTTCCGCCACCAGCATGTGGTAATCCGGCCCGATGCCGTCGGCGTACTGCGCAATCTGCTTCATCGCGCCCGGCTTAAACATCCAGTCGTAGCTGTAGTTCACCCACTTGCCGTCCGGCTGCTTCTCCTG
Source organism: Enterobacter asburiae (assembly GCF_007035645.1). NCBI lineage: Bacteria > Pseudomonadati > Pseudomonadota > Gammaproteobacteria > Enterobacterales > Enterobacteriaceae > Enterobacter > Enterobacter asburiae. The sequence continues at coordinate 1,351,885 of NZ_AP019632.1, read as the reverse complement.
GGTTTCATTCCAGTCGGTATAGGCAATCAGCTGAACCAGATTGAGGTTCATCCCCATCTTCGGCTCCAGCTCGGTTTTGATGCGCTTCAGCTCGGCGGCGTCAAAACACTGCAGGTAGACTTTGTCCTTCTTGCTGGTGTAGCCGTACTGTTTCAGCACCTCCAGCGTCTTCGCGGCAATGTCTTTGCCTTCCTGATGGTGGAACCACGGCGCTTTGATCTCCGGGTAGATGCCGATATTTTTACCGGTTGAGTGGTTCAGCCCCTGAACAAACTCAATCTCTTCCTGGAAGGTATGGATCCGGAAGTCAGACTTGCCCATCGGGAAACGTCCCGGATAGACCTGCACCTTCTTGCCGTTTTCAATCTCGAAGCCCTCGGTAAACTTCAGGGAACGGATCTCCGCCAGGGTGAAATCAATGGCGTAGTAGCGGCCATCTTTGCGCGCGCGGTCCGGGTATCGATCCGCCACGTCCGTCACGCGGTCAAGATAGTGGTCATGCAGGACGACCAGCTGGTCGTCCTTCGTCATAACCAGATCCTGCTCCAGATAATCCGCGCCCTGGGCATAGGCCATCGCTTTCGCCGGGAGCGTATGCTCCGGCAGATAGCCGCTGGCGCCGCGGTGGGCAATAACGATTTTATCCGCCGCCAGCGCGGAGCCTGTCATCAGGCCCGCCAGCAGCAGGCCGGTTGTTACGTAAGATGATTTCATCGCAATGCTCCTTATTGACGACGCGCCAGCACTTCCGCGTGGTGACGTTTCTCACCGATCATGACCACAATGAGCAGCAGTACCGCCAGCACGCTGCCGCCGATCATCACCATAAAGCCGCCGTCCCAGCCGAAGAAGTCTACGGTGTAGCCCACGATGGCGCTCGCCGCGACCGAACCGCCCAGATAGCCGAACAGACCGGTAAAGCCTGCCGCCGTGCCTGCCGCTTTTTTCGGCGCCAGCTCCAGCGCGTGCAGACCGATCAGCATCACCGGACCGTAAATCAGGAAGCCAATAACAATCATGCAGGCCATGTCTACTGATGGGTTACCCGGCGGGTTGAGCCAGTAAACGACGGTCGCGATGGTGACCAGGGTCATAAAGAACACGCCCGTCGCGCCGCGGTTGCCTTTAAACACCTTATCTGACATCCAGCCGCAAAGCAGCGTGCCCGGGATCCCGGCATATTCATACAGGAAATAGGCCCAGGAGGACTTATCCAGCGCGAAGTGCTTCACCTCTTTCAGGTAGGTCGGGGACCAGTCCAGAATGCCGTAGCGCAGCAGATAAACGAACACGTTCGCCACCGCGATGTACCACAGCAGCTTGTTCGGCAGGACGTACTTCATGAAGATCTGTTTTGCGGTCAGCTCTTCTTCGTGCTCCTTGCTGTAATCATCCGGATAGTCGTTTTTGTACTCTTCAATCGGCGGCAGGCCGCAGGATTGCGGCGTATCGCGCATCAGCGCGAAAGCGATAATCGCCACGACGATGGCGCCAAAGGCAGGCATATAGAGCGCTGCGTGCCAGTCGTTGAACCAGGCCATCCCCAGCAGGAACAGCAGCGGCGGGATACCGCCACCGACGTTATGCGCGCAGTTCCACACCGACACGATGCCGCCGCGTTCCTTCTGCGACCACCAGTGCACCATGGTACGTCCGCACGGCGGCCACCCCATCCCCTGGAACCAGCCGCAGAGGAACAGCAGCACGAACATGACGGCGATGCTGGAGGTTGCCCACGGCACAAAGCCCATGAACAGCATGACCGCAGCCGCCAGGATCAGGCCGGCGGGCAGGAACACGCGCGGATTCGAGCGATCCGATACCGACCCCATGATGAATTTGGAAAAACCGTAGGCGATTGAGATCCCCGACAGCGCGAACCCCAGATCGCCGCGGGAGAAGCCCTGCTCCACCAGATACGGCATGGCGAGCGCGAAGTTTTTACGTACAAGGTAGTACGCCGCGTACCCGAAGAAGATCCCCAGGAAAATTTGCCAGCGCAGACGGCGGTATAGCGGATCAATTTCTGCCTCTGGCAGACGCGCCCTGTGCGGCGCAGGTTTGAAGATACTGAGCATAACAGCCTCCGTGGCCTTGAATTGAATGGGCAGGTGGCTCGCACCTGAATTCCAGAGGCGGGGATGTTAAGAAATCACGGTGATTGTTACTGTGAATCAACGCACAGATTGTTACAGAAATATGACAGAATGCGCAAAAAAGCGCATGAAATCACGTTCCACTTTCGAATTTCGCGCGTTTATGTTCGAAATCAAACAAGCCACACTATTGGTATGGCTAAATGATAAAAAAACGAACATAGAGGGTAAACAATGACCATTCACGATCCTCGCTACAGCGATGTGATAATCATTGGCGGTGGCGCAACCGGCGCCGGGATCGCACGCGACTGCGCCCTTCGCGGCTTAAGCGTCACGCTGCTGGAGCGCCACGATATCGCCACGGGCGCAACCGGGCGTAACCATGGTTTGCTGCACAGCGGCGCGCGGTATGCGGTGACCGACGGTGAATCCGCACGCGAATGTATTGCTGAAAACCAGATCCTCAAGCGTATCGCCCGCCACTGCATTGAGCCGACCGACGGCCTCTTTATTACTCTTCCCGAAGATGACCTCGCCTTTCAGGACACCTTTATTACCGCCTGCACTGCGGCGGGCATTCAGGCTGAGGCCATGGACCCGGCGCTGGCGCGGCGGCTGGAACCGTCGGTTAACCCGGCGCTTATCGGCGCGGTAAAAGTGCCTGACGGCACCGTTGACCCCTTCCGCCTGACCGCCGCCAATATGCTGGACGCCCGCGAGCATGGCGCGCAAATCCTGACCGGGCACGAAGTGACCGGGCTTATCCGTGAAGGTCATCGTATCTGCGGCGTGCGGATCCTTGATACGCAATATAACGAACACAGCGAGCTGTATGCCGCCGTGGTGGTTAACGCGGCGGGGATCTGGGGGCAGCGCATCGCGGAATACGCGGACCTGTCGGTACGCATGTTCCCGGCAAAAGGCTCGCTGCTGATCCTCGACCACCGCATCAATAACCACGTGATCAACCGCTGCCGCAAACCGTCCGACGCCGATATCCTCGTCCCGGGCGACACCATTTCGTTAATCGGTACCACCTCAACCCACGTCGACTACAGCGAGATTGACTACAACCGCGTGATCGCCGAAGAGGTCGACATCCTGCTGCGCGAAGGGGAAAAACTGGCCCCGGTGATGGCGCAGACGCGTATTCTGCGCGCCTACGCGGGCGTGCGTCCGCTGGTTGCCAGCGACAACGACCCGAGCGGACGTAACGTCAGCCGGGGCATCGTGCTGCTCGATCACGCCGAACGCGACGGCATGGACGGGTTTATCACCATCACCGGCGGCAAGCTGATGACCTACCGCCTGATGGCCGAGTGGGCGACCGATGCCGTCTGCCGCAAGCTGGGCAATACCGAACGGTGCGTGACGGCAGACCAGCCCCTGCCCGGCTCGCGGCAGTCCACCGAAAAAACGCTGCAAAAAATTATCTCCCTGCCTGCGCCGCTGCGGGGATCCGCTATCTACCGCCACGGCGACAGAACGCCGCAGTGGCTCGGTGAAGGACGCCTGAGCCGCAGCCTGGTGTGCGAGTGCGAAGCCGTCACCGCCGGTGAGGTGCAGTATGCGGTGGAGAGCCTGACGGTCACAAGCCTGCTCGATCTTCGTCGCCGCACCCGCGTGGGAATGGGTACCTGTCAGGGCGAGCTGTGCGCCTGTCGTGCCGCCGGGCTGCTGCAGCGTTTTCACACCACTACCGCCACCCAGTCGCTCGATCAGCTCAGCGCGTTTTTAAACGAGCGCTGGAAAGGCATTCAGCCTGTCGCCTGGGGCGATGCCCTGCGCGAAAGCGAATTTACCCGCTGGGTCTACCAGGGGCTTTGCGGTCTTGAGAAGGAGCAACGCGATGAAATTTGATACCGTAATCGTCGGCGGCGGGCTGGCAGGCCTGCTCTGCGGCATCAAGCTCACGAAGCAGGGGCTGCGCTGCGCCATTATCACCCGGGGCCAGAGCGCCCTGCACTTCTCGTCGGGCTCGCTGGATCTGGTGGACGACGCGTACCGCGATAAGCTCCCGCCGGAGCATCCGTATCACCTGATTGGCGCCCAGCATATTGACCGCTTTGCGCTGGAAACCGAAGCGCTGCTGGCAGACTGCGGCGCGCGTCTGAAGGGAAGCGCCCGGCTCAATCACCAGCGCGTCACGCCGCTCGGCACCCTGCGCTCTGCCTGGCTCAGCCCGGAAGAAGTGCCCGTTGCTCCCTTCAACGCCGCGCGCGTGCGGGTCGTGGGCATTAGCGGCTTTCTGGATTTTCAGCCCCATCTCGCGGCGGCGTCGCTCTGTCGCCAGGGCGTCAATGCCGAAACGGCAGAGATAGAGCTGCCTGAGCTTGATGTCCTGCGCGACAACCCGAGCGAATTTCGCGCGGTGAATATCGCCCGTTTTCTGGATAACGAGGACAAATGGCCGCTGCTGTATGACGCGCTCAGACCGCTCAGCGACAGCTGTGACGCCCTGCTGATGCCCGCCTGCTTTGGTTTACGCGACAACCGGCTCTGGCGCTGGCTCTCGGATCGTCTGCCCTGCTCGCTTGGCCTGCTGCCAACCCTGCCTCCGTCCGTACCCGGCATTCGCCTGCATACCCAGCTCCAGCGCCAGTTTGTCGCGCAGGGCGGCGTGTGGATGGCGGGTGATGAGGTGAAAAAAATCACCCTGACCGACGGCGCGGTCAGCGAAATCTGGACGCGCAACCACGACGATATTCCGCTTCGTGCCCGCTTTACGGTGCTGGCAAGCGGCAGCTTCTTCAGCAACGGGCTGCTGAGCAGCCGGGAGGGCATCCGGGAAGCCATTATGGGGCTCGATGTTCGCCAGCGAGCCTCCCGCGCGGACTGGTATCAAAGTGACTTCTTCTCGCCGCAGCCCTGGCAGCAGTTCGGCGTGATTGTCGATAACCAGCTGCATCCGCAACTTTCCGGTAAGCCCGTCAGTAATCTTTTTGCCATCGGCTCGCTGCTGGGCGGGTACGATCCCATTGCCCAAGGATGCGGTGGCGGGGTCTGCGCCGTCACGGCGCTGTATGTGGCAGAGCAGATTAGCCAGCGCACGGAGGCTGAACAATGAACGACACCCGTTTTGAAAGCTGCATTAAATGCACGGTGTGTACCACCGTCTGCCCGGTGAGCGGCGTGAACCCACGCTATCCCGGACCAAAGCAGGCCGGACCGGACGGCGAGCGTCTGCGCCTGAAGGACGGCAAGCTGTACGACGAGGCGCTGAAATACTGCATCAACTGCAAACGCTGCGAAGTCGCCTGCCCGTCGGATGTGAAAATCGGCGATATCATCCAGCGCGCCCGGGCGCGCTACAGCACGCAAAAGCCGACGCTGCGGGACGCTATTTTGAGCCACACCGATCTGATGGGCAGCGTCTCGACGCCGTTTGCCCCGCTGGTGAATGCCGCGACCTCCCTCAAACCGGTGCGTCAGCTGCTGGATGCCACGCTGAAGATAGACCATCACCGCAGCCTGCCGAAATATTCTCACGGCACCTTCCGCCGCTGGTACAAATCCGTCGCGGCGGAGCAGGCGCAGTACGCCGACCAGGTGGCTTTTTTCCACGGCTGCTATGTGAACTACAACCACCCGCAGCTGGGCAAAGATCTGCTGAAGGTGCTTAACGCCATGGGAACGGGCGTTCAGCTGCTGAACAAAGAGAAGTGCTGCGGCGTACCGCTGATCGCCAACGGGTTTACCGATAAAGCGCGCAGGCAGGCTCAGAGCAATGTCACGTCACTGCGCGAAGCGATTGTCGATAAAGGTATTCCGGTGCTGGCGACCTCGTCCACCTGTACCTTCACCCTGCGCGATGAGTACCCGCATCTGCTGGACGTGGATAATACCGGCCTGCGCGAGCACATCGAGCTGGCGACACGCTTCCTGTGGCGCAAGCTCGATAGCTGGCAGACGTTGCCGCTGGGGAAATTGCCCCTGAAAGTGGTGTATCACACGCCGTGTCATATGGAGAAAATGGGCTGGTCGCTCTATACGCTTGAGCTGCTGCGGTTAATTCCGGACCTGGAGCTGACGGTGCTGGATTCGCGCTGCTGCGGGATTGCGGGAACCTACGGGTTTAAGCGTGAAAACTACGGAACGTCACAGGCGATTGGCGCCCCGCTGTTCCGTCAGATTGAAGAGAGCGGCGCGGATATCGTGGTAACGGACTGCGAAACCTGCAAGTGGCAGATTGAGATGTCCACCAGCAAGCGCTGCGAACATCCAGTCACCCTGCTGGCGAAGGCGCTGGGCTGAACATGGCCGGGGCGAAACGCCCCGGCCATGGTTTTACTCCACGAACAGCGACTCGACAACGTTGATCCAGCCGTGCTCGCTGGCAACCTCTTTGCCATTCAGCCAGCGGCGCAGCATGTTCAGCGCCATCATGGCGCAAACCTCCTGACGCACCGCCAGGCTGTGGCGGGTGATGTTCATTTTTACCCGCAGGGCCCAGGTCCCTTCCGGCGTCGCCAGCGCGAAGTTAAGGTGTTCCTCGTCCAGCCCCCCGACAAACAGCGCCAGACCGGCAAAATGCTTCACCCTTCTCTCGGAAGCCCAGCGGGCGGTTTGCGCCAGGGTCTCCTGCTGGAACGGCACCACTTCGCTGGCCAGCAGCGGCGCGTTGACGCGCGACAGCTGCAGCGCCAGCAGGCCACCGGTGAACTGCTCGCTTAAGGTCACACTCAGCTGACGCGACTGCAGATGCGTCGCAATCTGCGCGGGTAGCCCTTCCGTCCCTTCAAAGATCAGGCTTTCGCCCGCCACGCGCTGCACCTCGGGCCACAGGGCCAGCATCGCCTCTTTCTGTTCGGCCGGACCTGTCAGCTTAAGCTCAATGATCGGCATGGAGGAGCGGTAGCCCATGGAGACGCCCGGCGGCAGCGGGAGAGGGTCAAGGCTCTGGGCCAGATCGCTTTCCGAGCGGCCAAAGGTGGTCAGACGCAGGCACAGCGGCGGTTCAGGCAGGGTAAAACGATCGCGAAGGCGCGGCAGGATCTGCTGCTCGACCATCACTTTAAATTCTGAGGGCACGCCCGGCGTGAAGAACATCAGGCAGCGGTTCAGCTGCATGGCAAACCCGCACGCGGTACCCACCGGGTTATCGACCAGCTCGGCGCTGGCGGGAATTTCAGCCTGTTTGCGGTTGCTGGGGGCCATGACGCGGCCACGTTCGGAGAAAAAGCGCTCCATCTGCGAAAGCCACGCCTCATGCAGCACCAGCCCTTCGCCTTTTGCGGTCGCGGCGGCCAGCGCGCTGAGATCGTCACCGGTGGGGCCGAGTCCGCCATTCACAATCAGCACGTCGCAGTGTTCGCTGCGCTCGCGCAGAATAGCGACCAGCGACTCAAGATTGTCGCCCACCGTATTGCGGCGCGTTAACGGTAATCCTTGCTCAAAGAAAAGATCGGCAAGCCAGGCGGCATTGGTATCAATAATTTGTCCATGCAGCACTTCGTCGCCGGTGGATAACATCTCCACGTTAATCATTATGTTCTCCCGCTTATTTGGTCAAAACACTATAGCGCAAACGCGGGGTGGAGAAGAGAGAAACTGGCGCGACAGAACGCCGCGCCGGAGTGATTAGAAGCCTGCGCTGACGCCCACGTACGGGCCGTCGGCCAGCGCGTTGTCGCGGTTGCCGTCTTTGCCGGCCAGGTTCAGATAGCGATAGCCCGCTTCGATGGTAATCGGACGCATGATGGTCCAGCGCGCGCCGGCGTTGGCCTCTTCATAGCTTTCGATACCGCTTGAGAGGGAGTCCGGCGAATAGTAGTACTCACCAAACAGGCCGAAGCTGTCGCCAATTTTCCACTGCAGGCCACCGCCCACTGCCGCCGCGTACCCTTCGTCACCGTCATTTGGGTTGGTGTAGATACCTTTACCGCCGACGGTGGCCAGGAACGGGCCAAGAGGAACGTTCAGACCCAGGCCGAGGCTCGCCGCGTCGCCGTCGTCATCGTTATGCGTCCAGCCGCCGGTCATCGCCAGACCGGAAGTCTCGGTACCCATGCCAAAGCCCAGGTGGGTATAATCCTGACCCGCCGAGCCGTTAATGCTGATGGCGTTAGCCGCCGCAGATACAACCATCAGGCCGAAGCCCACGAATGCCACTTTTTTCATTGTCGTGATCCCACACAATTATTATAAAGAAGTCCCAAAACCGCGAGATTTTAACCGGAGTCTTCCGGGGATCAAGCACTCTGCGTGCGGCAGGTCAGTAGATTGTAATTATTTGAAACGGCTATTATCCCTTCAGCGAAGCGTTCACCCACTGCTGCAACGCGCGGCGCGAGACTTTAATGCCGCCATTTTTGAGTTCGGTCGGCAACAGCAGCCAGCGGACGGGTTGTTCAAAACGCGCTACCTTATCCCTGACCCAGTCAGGTAAACAGGTGATATCCGTTCCCGGCTCGCACTCCACCACCGCCACCGGACGCTGTCCAAACTCGGCGTCGTCCAGCGGGACGATAAACACCTGGTTAATATGCGGATGGCGGGCGATAACGCGCTCAAGGCTTTCCGGCTGGATCCCTTCTCCGCCGCTAAAAAAGAGGTTGTCCATGCGGCCCAGGATCGTCAGGCGGCCGTCATGCCATTCCCCGCGATCGCGGGTAGCGAACCATCCCTGCGCGTTGGTCAGCGGAACCAATTCGCCGTCCCGCCAGTAGCCTGAGGCCATACTCTCTGCCCGGATCCAGACTTCACCGTCAACCACCTGCACCTCTCTGCCCGGCAGCGCATAGCCTACGTCCGACTCGCCGTCCGCCGCTTTCGCGCAGACGGTAGAGGCAAACTCGGTCAGGCCGTAGCCGCAGAAGGTGCGAATCCCCTGCTCGCGCGCCTGCTGCGTCAATTCCACAGGGATGGCGGCTCCGCCCAGCAGCACCGCTTTCAGTGCAACAGGCTGGTGGGTGTTAAGCAGACGCCAGAGCTGGGTCGGCACCAGCGAAGCGTGCGTACAGCCGCGCAAAGCCTGCGCCAGCGGCTGTTTCTCGCGCACGGTTAACCGCGCGCCGGCCTGCAGCCAGCGCCATAAAATCCCCTGGCCGGAAACGTGAAACAGCGGCAGCGAAAGCAGCCAGTCGTCGTCTTCGCCGTAGGGCATCAGCGCCAGCACGCCGCGCGCGCTGGCGAGATGGGCGTCGCAGGTATGCACCGCCGCTTTCGGCAGCCCGGTGGAGCCGGAGGTTAGCGTCATCGACGCCAGCCGCGCCGGCTGCCACGCAACGCGATATTCCCCGGCGCGCTCGCGCATGCTCAGGGCAGGAAGACCGTCGCAGGTACCGTCCAGCGCCAGCGCAAAGCGCAGCGTCATCTGCGGGAGCAACACGTCCAGCAGCGGGCGAGGCAGCTGCGGATTGACGGGAAGAATGCGCGCCCCGCACTGGAGCAGCGCCAGCCACGCCAGCAGGGTTTGCGGATGATTATGGGCCAGCAGCAGCACGCCGTCGCCCTCCTCCACGCCCTGCAGGTGAAACTCTGCCGCAAGGCGGTCGACGCGGGCGCACAGCTGCTGCCAGCTGAGCACCTCGTCGTTCAGCCTGAGGGCCGGTTTATCAGCAAACTGCGCGCGCCAGTGCCGCCACGGCCAGTCGTTAAAACTCATAACAACGGCTCCAGCGCCGCGACGTTGAGGCACGGCAGCGCGCTGTCCGGCCACCTGCGGATAAGCTGAGCCTGCATCAGGTTCAGCGTGTCGAGGCCAGGGATCGTATCCGGCGTTAGCCAGGCGGCAATGCGCGCCAGCTGGGTCAGCCCAAGGCTGGACTCAATCGACGAGCTGATGACCGCCGTCAGCCCTGAGGCATGCGCTGCCACGACCTGCTCTCGCACCTTCGCCAGGCTGCCGGTCAGCGTTGGTTTAATCACCACCGCGCTGACGCCGGGCTCGGCGACAAATTCAAAATCGTCCTCGCGCAGGCTTTCATCCCAGGCGATGGCAATCCCCGTTTCGCGGGCAAACGCGCGTGAATCGTCGCGGGTTTTGCACGGCTCTTCGAGGAAGGCAATGCGGCTGCGGTACGCCGGGTTGACGTACTTTGCAAACTGCTGCGCCTTGAGCGGCGTCCAGGCGCGGTTAGCGTCCAGACGCAGATGAAGGTCGGGGATTGCTTCCAGCAGCAGGTTAGCGACCATGCCGTCGCGCACCGCTTCGTAAAGACCGACTTTAATTTTCGCCACTTTCTCGCCCGGCATGGCGGAGAGCAGCGCGAACAGCTCGTCAGGATCGCCCGTACAGAGCGGTGCCGCGCGGTAGTTAGCCTCTTCAGGCAGGCTGCCGTCCAGCTCCGCCAGGGCGCAGCTGATGCCAAAAGCCGCGGAAGGCACCTCCGGCAACGCCGGATCCGCGCCCTCACGCCACGCGTCCGCCCACGCCAGCAATGCTGACTGCGCGTCATCCAGCGACTCCAGGCTAAAGCCCGGCAGAGGTGAAATTTCGCCCCAGCCTTCCCGCTCGTCCTGCTGCAGATGCACGAAGAAACCGTCACGGGTTTTTAACCGCCGTTCACGCAGCACCACGCCCGCGTCCATCGGTATCTGCCAGCGGTAAACCTGCGCGCGACGCATTACGGGTTCCGTTTGTATTTGCTGAAGTCCGGCTGGCGTTTTTCGTTAAACGCGTTGCGCCCTTCCTGACCCTCTTCGGTCATGTAGAACAGCATGGTGGCGTTGCCCGCCAGCTCCTGCAGACCCGCCTGTCCGTCGCAGTCGGCGTTGAGAGCGGCTTTGAGGCAGCGCAGCGCCATCGGGCTGTTTTGCAGCATTTCGCGGCACCAGCGAACGGTCTCTTTTTCGAGATCGGCAATCGGAACCACGGTATTCACCAGGCCCATATCCAGCGCTTCCTGAGCGTTGTACTGACGGCACAGGAACCAGATTTCACGGGCTTTTTTCTGCCCGACGATGCGCGCCATGTACGAGGCGCCCCAGCCGCCGTCGAAGGATCCCACTTTCGGACCGGTCTGGCCGAAGATGGCATTTTCTGCGGCGATGGTCAGATCGCACATCATGTGCAGCACGTGACCGCCGCCGATGGAGTAGCCCGCTACCATCGCCACTACCGGTTTCGGACAGGTGCGGATCTGACGCTGGAAATCGAGGACGTTCAGGTGGTGGGTACCCGCATCGTCCTGGTATCCGCCGTAGTCGCCGCGCACTTTCTGATCGCCGCCGGAGCAGAACGCTTTATCGCCTTCGCCGGTCAGGACAATCACGCCGATGTTATCGTCGTAGCGCGCATCCGCCAGGGCCTGAATCATCTCTTTCACGGTCAGCGGACGGAAGGCGTTACGCACCTGCGGGCGGTTGATGGTGATTTTGGCAATGCCGTCGGTGGATTTGTGGTAGCGAATGTCGGTGTAGCCTTCGGAGCAGTCCTGCCATTCAACCGGGGCGTAAAGCATGTTTTCATCAGGGTAGATCATAGAGTGTCCTTTATTCGATAACGCAGTATCTGAGCCAGACTCGCGATAACCGCATCGGGGTTTTCCCGGTGGGCGTTGTGTCCGGCGTCTGGAATGGCATGGCGAACGGCGTTCACTTCCGCGGCAAGGGCCGCGAACTTCTCATCCCGTTCGCCATAGAGATAGTCAAAAGAGAAATCGCGTGCGCTAAGCGCGGCACGCAAATCCGGCTGCACGGCCAGCGAGGTCGTCTCAAGCATCATCGCCAGCGTCGCGCCGTTGTTCTGGCTGCGCAGGGTAATAAGCGCATCGCGCTGGGCGTCCGTGAGGGAGGCGAACACGGGCTGTTGGTACCAGTCAGCGAACACCTTCTCCAGCGGTTCGGTGCGAAAACGCGTTGCCCAGCGGCGGTCGGACGCCAGCCGCGCACTTCGCGCATCGGCATCCTGCAGGCCCGGGTGTCCACCTTCAACAATCACCCCGAGCAGCCCCTTCGGCTGCTGGCAGGCATGAAACATCGCAATGCGGCCGCCGAGGGAGTACCCGATGAGCCAGAATTTAAGTATGTTGTAACTAAGAAGGGTTCGGGTGAGCAACGTGCTCATCTCGTCAAACCCCATCACGCCCAGATTCCGGGATCCGCCGTGCCCCGGCAGATCCAGATACAGCCGGGGATAATCGCTGAGCCCTTCACCGACCCTCTGCCACTCGCGGCGGTCGCCCGAAAAACCGTGCAAAAAGACCAGCCAGGGATAGCCCGGTTTGCCAGCCTGCTTCACGCCAGAGAGGATCACAGCTGGCTCACCTGCGCCAGCAGGCTTTGCAGGGCCTGCGCACCGTCAGCCTCGTTCACCACCAGCTCAATCAGCGTCGCGCCCGGCTGTTTCCAGGCGCTGCTTAACGCCGCGTCCAGCTGTTCCCAGCTTTCCGGGCGATGGTATTTCAGGCGAAACATCGCCGCGGCGTGTTCGAACTGCACGTTCTGAGGCATCAGATAGAAGCGCTCGCGCTCGCTCTGCGGCGTTGGCAGCAGGGAGAAAATCTGCCCGCCGTTGTTGTTGACCACAATCAGCACAAACGGGGCTGACGCCTGACGCAGCAGCGCCAGCGCGTTGAGATCGTAGAGCGCGGAGAGATCGCCCACGATCGCCAGCGTCGATTTCGCGCTGGCGCGCTGCACGCCCGCCGCCGTAGAGATCAGCCCGTCGATGCCGCTGGCACCGCGGTTGCTGTACACCGGGTAGCCCGCGGGCAGCTTCGAGAAAGCGTCAATCAGCCGCACGACGAGGCTGTTGCCGACAAACAGCTGCCCCTGTTCAGGCAGGTACTGGCGAATGCGGTGCGCCAGCCCGGCTTCGCTAAACGCTTCACAGTGCGCTTTGGTCAGTTCCCACGCCTGGCGCGAAAGGTCCGGTATAGCCACCGCCCAGGGCTTGCGTTTCTCAGCCGGATGAAGCGTCAGCCAGGCGTCGATACTGCTGACCAGACGACGGCCGCGGTGGTGCGCCGGGTCAAGCCGTCCTTCCAGCGAATCCACCAGCCAGTACTCTTCCGGCGTGCAGGTGGCCTGCCACTGCAGTAACCGTTTGCCGGTCAAACTCGATCCAAGCTGGACCACAATCTGCGCCTGCGCAAGCTCGGTGACCGCTTTCGCGTTACCCAGCCAGAGATCGGCGCACGGCAGCGGCTGACCGGTCTGCGAAAGCACGTCGCCAATCAGCGGCCAGCCAAGGGTTTGCGCCCATTCGGCAACCAACTTGCCTTCGGCGGCGCTCATGCGCCCGGCAATCACCACGCCGCGCTTCTGCCGCCAGAAGAACCAGTCGCGCTGCTTCGCGCTCTCAAGATGCGTCTGTTCGCGCAGCCACGGTTTTTCACTCTGCCACCAGTCGCCGAGGGACTGCTGCCAGTCAAGACCGGTGTCGTCCAGCTCGCCGTAGAGCGGCTCGGCAAACGGGCAGTTGATATGCAGCGCCCCGCTGCGCAACGTCTCCATGGCGTGATCGACAGTGGAGACCAGCCAGCTTGCCGGAATATCCTGGGTGGGACGCGGTAACGAAATCGTCTGCGAGGGATGCGAAGAAAAGAGCCCCGGCTGGCGAATGGCCTGATTGGCGCCGCAGTCGATAAGCTCAGGGGGACGATCGGCCGTCAGTAAGATCAGTCTTTCACCCGTTAACCCGGCTTCTATCAGGGCCGGATAGAGGTTCGCCACGGCGGTACCGGAGGTGACGATCACCGCCACAGGTTCTTTGCTGACTTTCGCCAGACCCAGCGCCAGATGCCCGAGGCCGCGTTCATCAAAGTGGGTGTGGTGAATCAACGCCCGGTTTTCTGCGGCCGCCAGCGTCAGCGGCGTTGAGCGAGAACCCGGTGCAATACACACGTGCCTGACGCCATGGCGCGTCAGGGCTTCAAGGATCACCGCCGCCCAGCGTCGGTTAAAAGAACTTACTGACATGAGATTGTCCGGTATCAAGAATGCGACACAGTATAAATAATAGAAAAAATTGGAATTTTGATATGAATCGGGATTGCGCGAATCTGTATTAATCCCTTAGGAGCAGAGAGCGCAATCCGGCGGCTTTGTTTTCAATCTCCTGCCACTCCTGCTCCGGGTCAGATCCGCTGACAATACCGGCGCCGGCGTAGAGCCGCAGGGAGTCCTCCTGAACGCGCGCGGAGCGCAGCGCCACGCAGAACTCACTCTGTTCGGGGGATAAGTACCCGGCCGAACCGGCATACCACTCGCGGTTAAAGGGTTCAACCTTCTGGATGAACTCGCGCGCGGGCTGTCGGGGTAATCCGGCAACGGCCGCGGTCGGCTGCAACATGAGCAGACACTGCTCGTCGTCGGCCTGTTTCAGCTCGGTCCAGATACAGCGGCGCAAATGCTGCACCTTACGCAGGCGTACCACCTGGGGGGGCAGTACCTCAAGCGTCTGCGTAGAGTGCTGAAGACGCTGGCAGATATCTTCCACCACCAGCATATTTTCGCGCTGGTTTTTATCATCGTTCAGCAGCCACTCGCCCAGACGCTGCGCCTGTTTATCATCATTGTGGCTGGCGACGGTACCCGCCAGCGCTTCCGTGCGCAGCAGCTTGCCGCGCCGACGCCAGAGACGCTCGGGCGTAGAGCCGAGAAACGCGTTGCTGGCGTCGAATACCATGCAGAAATGATAGCAATGTAAATTCAGGGCGCGGCTGGCGGCCATCAGCGCGACGGGGTTAACGCGCTGCGTGAACTGCAGATCGGTTGCCCTGGCGAGCACCACTTTTTCAAACTCACCGCGCGCGATGGTCTCCGTCGCCCTGCGGATAAGTTTCAGCCATTCGGCCTGCTGCGGCTGATGGGTTTCGTGCTCAACCTGCACGGAGAGCGGACGGATAGATTTGGCAGGACGAAGCCGCTGTAAAAAATCCTGCGCGACGCGGGCATCCTCCACAAGCGAGCGGTCGCTCCAGAGCTGCAGGCGCAGCGTGGCGTTGCCGGCGGTACGTCGCCAGAGCAGTCGCGGTAAAAAGAGGCTCCCCTGTTCGGGATTAAAGGCGTTCAGGCCGCAGATGCGAGTATCTTGCGCCGCATTTTGCTCGCGCAAAAACTGCGAGGCTAATGCCAGAGAGGAAAATTGGTTGACCGCCCCCAGCGCGGCCAGCTCTTCATCGCCGTTACGCTGCTGCCAGTAAAACTGCGGATAACACTGCTGCTCGCCCAGCCAGGCGAGGGGATCGAAGGCGTCGTTTAACGGGAAAGAGACGTCGAAATGACGTATGCCGGGTGCTGCGGGTAACGCTTGCGATAGCTGGGTACGCAGTTGCTCCAGCGCGAGGAAAATCGAATTCACGCGAACCTCTCCCTGTTAAAACCTCGTATTATACGGGGTACTGGCCATAAATAGCAGTACCCACGTATAGGGAGTGGTTAAGCGGCTTAACGACGGGCTAACAGCAGCCCCAGCACCAGCCCAACGGCAGCACCCACCCCAATACCCTGCCACGGTTTTTCATGCACGTAATCATCGGCACGATACACCGCTTTTTTGGCACGGTAGTAGTAAGTATCTGACGCATGGCTGACGCGGTTTTTCACTTCATGCAGCGCCTGCTCGGCACGGGCTTTTAGCTCAATATATTTCTGATCGGCAGGGTCGCCGGAGGAACGTAACACCTCTTCCAGCGTTTCGCTCAGCAAGGCCAGGTCGTCGTCGATACGGGTATCCCAGGATTGAAATGACATATTTTTCTCCATGTTAGTACACCAGTCCGCTAACTATAGCCAACGAGATGCCATTACGCCTGTTTCACTTCTCGCGCCATGCCGACGTGCGGAATGCCATCTTCATCGTATACCTCCGTCACTGGCGCAAAGCCAAAGTGCCCGTAAAAGGATTGAAGATGCGCCTGCGCGCCGAGGTATAACGCCTTGTCCGGCCACTGTTTCCGGCACGCCTCCAGCGTTTTTTCCATCAGCTGATAGCCCAGTTTTTCCCCTCGCGCTTTGCCGCTAATGATGACGCGGCCAATGACGACGGGCTCAAAATCGTCTTCGCTTTTCAGAATCCTCGCATACGCCACCAGCTCGTTATCCCGCCAGCCGAGGATATGGCGGTTCTCACCGACAAGGTCATCACCATCGATGTCCTGATACGGGCAGGTCTGTTCCACAACAAACACTTCACAGCGCAGCTTCAGCAGGGCGTAAAGTGAATGAACGGTGAGGTCGCTATGATGTAAATCTTGCCACTGGATCATGTCAGTCTCCTTCCTGGGGTTCATCACGTTATACTAAACCCCTCCCCGTTCGGCAAAGGGCTGATTGCGTTATGGAACTGATTTTTCTGGGTACGTCCGCTGGCGTGCCAACCCGCTCACGAAACGTGACGGCGATCCTGCTGGATCTTAAGCATCCCACCCGCGGCGGGCTGTGGCTGTTTGACTGCGGTGAAGGGACGCAGCATCAGCTGTTACACACCGCTTACCACCCCGGCAAGCTGGATAAAATTTTTATCACCCATCTGCATGGCGACCACCTGTTTGGCCTTCCCGGCCTGCTGTGCAGCCGCTCGATGGCCGGTAACGCCAACCCGCTGACGATTTACGGGCCAGCGGGTATTCGTGAATTTGTCGAAACTACGCTGCGCCTGAGCGGGTCATGGACAGATTATCCGCTGGAGGTCATTGAGATTGCCGAAGGGCTGGTATTCGACGACGGGGATTATCGGGTTACCGCTCAACCGCTCAATCATCCTGTGGAGTGCTATGGCTACCGTATTGATGCGCATGATAAACCCGGCGCGCTGGATGCCGCCGCGCTGATGGCCGACGGCGTAAAACCCGGGCCGCTGTTCCAGCGTCTGAAGCACGGAGAGACCGTCACGCTGGAGGACGGACGCGTCATAAACGGCCAGGATTATCTCGCCGCACCGCAGCCCGGCAAAAAACTGGCGATTTTTGGCGATACGGCCCCGTGCCCGGCGGCGCTCACTCTGGCCCAGGGCGTGGACGTCATGGTGCATGAAGCGACGCTTGAAACGGCGATGGAAGAGAAAGCCAACAGCCGGGGCCATAGCTCCACGCGTCAGGCGGCACAGCTTGCCCGTGACGCGGGCGTCGGGCGGCTCATCGTCACTCATGTCAGCTCGCGCTACGACGCGCGGGGATGCGCAAACCTGCTGGCAGAGTGCCGCGCGCTGTTTCCGGAATCTGAGCTGGCCGAAGATTTCGCTCAGGTTAGCGTTTAGTCCTTCATTTTTCCCTGAGGATGCCGATAACGATTAAAAGGTCAGCATTTCTCTCGAGGGTAGAATGGATAATTTCCAGAAAGATATTGATGACAGGGCGAATCTGACCCTGTCGAACCGTTTTGAACTGTTGCTGTTCCGTCTTGGCACCTCTCTGAACGAAAATAAATCCGAGCTGTTTGGCATTAACGTCTTTAAGCTGCGTGAAATTGTGCCGATGCCGGAGTTCACGAAACCCGCCGGGATGAAGTCACCTCTGATGGGAATGGTGAATATACGCGATCAGGTGATCCCGGTGATTGACCTGGCCGCCGTGGCGGGCTGTAAGCCAACCACCGGGCTGAACATCCTGCTGATCACCGAGTATGCGCGCAGCGTGCAGGCGTTTGCCGTGGAATCGGTTGAGAACATCATGCGTCTGGACTGGAAGCAGGTGCATGCGGCGGAAACCGCCGTCAGCGGTCGCTACATCACCAGCATCGCGTGTCTTGACGAGAAGACCGATACCAACGATCTGGCGATGGTGCTGGACGTTGAGCAGATCCTGTATGACATCACCCCGGCCAATCACGATCTGCACGCCACGAACCTGAAGACCACCAAATTCCATATCAAACCGGGCGCTGTCGCCATCGTCGCGGAAGACTCCAAAGTGGCGCGCTCGATGCTGGAAAAAGGTCTGCAGGCCATGGAGATCCCGGCACAGCTGCATATCACCGGCAAAGACGCGTGGGAAAAAATCGGCGTGCTGGCGGCGCAGGCCCAGGCTGAAGGGGTTCCCATCACCGATAAGATCGCTCTGGTGCTGACCGACCTCGAAATGCCGGAGATGGACGGTTTTACGCTGACGCGCAAAATCAAAACCGACCCGATATTGAAGGACATTCCGGTCGTGATCCACTCTTCCCTTTCCGGCAACGCCAACGAAGACCATATTCGCAAGGTGAAGGCGGACGGGTATGTGGCGAAGTTTGAGCTGAACGAACTGTCGTCGGTGATTGAGGAAGTGCTGGACCGCTCGATGAAGAAGATTGACGGACCGTTGATTAGCCGGAAGCAGCTGGCTTAGTCGGGTGGCGCTACGCTTACCCGACCTACAAAACCCGTAGGCCCTGCAAGCGTAGCGCCGCTGGGCAAACCATAAAAAAACCCGCCGAGGCGGGTTTTTTCGTTACGTGCGGGCTGGTGCCCTCACCCCGTCCCTCTCCCACCGGGAGAGGGCGCAAACATTAAAAAAGGCAACTTTCGTTGCCTTTTTGCTTTCACCTTACATCAGCGGCATCGCTCGCTGCACGATATCAATCAGCGGCTGCGGATAGATACCGAAGATCAGCACCAGCAGTGCGGAGATAAGCACGACGATACCACCGGCGCTGTACTGCCAGTTGGTTGGGGCATCACGATTGAGCTGCTGAGGCGCGCTCAGGTACAGGCTCACGGCCACGCGCAGGTAGTAGTAGAGGCCAATCGCGGAGCCGATAACCACGCCCGCGGTCAGCCACCACAGGTGCGCCTGCACACCGACGGCCAGCACGTAGAACTTACCGATAAAGCCGAGCGTCATCGGGATACCTGCCAGAGAGAGCATCATCACGGTCATTACCGCGGACAGGATCGGACGGTGCCAGAACAGACCACGGTAGGAGAACAGTGAATCGGCATCCGGGCCACGGTACGGGCTGGACATCAGGCTCACCACGCCGAAGGCGCCGAGGCTGCTGAACAGGTAACCGGCCAGATACACGCCCACGGCTTCCATTGACATCTCGCCGCTCTGCAGCGCAATCAGCGCCACCATCAGGTAGCCCAGATGAGAGATAGACGAGTAGCCCAGCAGACGCTTGATGTTGGTCTGGCTCAGCGCCATCAGGTTACCGAAGATGATGGAGACGAACGCGATAATGCCCAGCACCACGCGAACCGCTTCGCTGTCACCAACCGGCGCGTACAGGAACAGACGCATGACCACACCGAAGATAGCGATCTTGCTCGCCGTCGCCAGGAAGGTCGACACCGGAGCCGGAGCGCCCTGGTATACGTCTGGCGTCCACAGGTGGAACGGCACCAGAGAGAGTTTGAAGCCGAGGCCAACAATCATCATGCCCAGACCCGCCAGCAGCAGCGGCTCATGCAGCATGCCGTCACCGAGGCTCTTGCCGAGCGCCATGAAAGAGAGGTTACCGGACTGTGCGTACAGCAGCGCAATACCAAACAGCAGGAACGAGGATGCCGCAGCAGACAGAATGGTGTACTTGATGCTTGCTTCCAGGGAGCGCTTCTGACGGAAGGCGTAACCAATCAGGCCGAACAGCGGCAGAGAGATCAGCTCAATACCGAGGAACAGAGCGGCCAGGTGGTTCGCATTCGCCAGCAGAATGCCGCCCAGCGCGGCAATCAGAACCAGCAGGTAAAACTCTTCTTTGTTGTCGTTGTAGCCTTCGAGCCACGGGTACGCAAAGGTACAGGTTGCCAGGCTCGCCAGCAGCACCAGACCGGTATACAGCATGGCGTAACCATCAACGCGCATCAGCGGGGTGACGTCCATCGCCCCACCCTGGCCAACAAACCAGAGAGAGACTAACGCGGCGTTCAGGCCGATGACCGACAGCGTGGCATTCAGGAAGTGATTGCGTCGCCACGCAATGGAGAGCATCACAACCACCACCGTCAATCCGACGATCAGCAGCGGTAGCAGCGCGATCAGTTGTTGTGGAGTTATTGTCATGGCGAATTACGGCCTTGTAGTAGAAGCAGAATTAACAAACCACTGCTGGATGTTACCCATCGCGCTATGCGAGGTATCCAGAATCGGCTGCGGGAAGAAGCCCAGCAGCACCAGCAGTACGACCAGCAGCAGGATGATGAACAGCTCACGCAGCGACATCCCCGGCAGTTCTTGTGCAGCAATTTCGCTCTTCGCTTTACCGAAGTAAGCGCGGTGCAGCATCGCCAGCGAGTACACGGAAGCGAACACCAGACCAAAGGTGGAGATCACGGTAATCACCGGTACCACTTTGAAGCTGCCGAACAGAATCATAAATTCGCCGACGAAGTTACCGGTACCCGGCATCCCCAGGGTAGCCACTGCAAAGAACATGGACAGCGCTGGCAGCCATTTAATTTTGCTCCACAGGCCGCCCATCATGCGCATGTCGCGGGTATGCAGACGTTCGTACAGCTGACCGCACAGGATGAAGAGGCCGGCTGCGGACAGACCGTGCGCAATCATCTGGATCACCGCGCCCTGGTACGCCAGCTGGCTGCCGGTGTAGATAGCAATCAGCACGAAGCCCATGTGGGAAACGGAGGTGTAGGCAATCAGACGCTTGATGTCGTACTGCGTGAAGGCCATCCAGGCACCGTAGAAGATACCGATCACACCCAGCCACATGGCAATCGGTGCGAACTCTGCGGAGGCATTCGGGAACAGCGGCAGTGCGAAACGCAGCAGACCGTAGGCCGCCGTTTTCAGCAAGATGCCCGCCAGGTCAACGGAACCCGCCGTTGGTGCCTGAGAGTGCGCGTCTGGCAGCCAGCCGTGCAGCGGAACGACCGGCATTTTCACCGCGAACGCGATGAAGAAGCCCAGCATCAGCAGGTATTCAACGCCGTGGGACATTGGCGTTTTCAGCAGATCTTCGTAGTTGAAGGTCCAGGTTCCGGTCGCGTTGTGGTGAACAAACACCAGCGCCAGAATAGCAATCAACATCACCAGACCACTCGCCTGGGTATAGATGAAGAACTTGGTTGCCGCCGTGATACGCGTTTTACCGTCGGACGCCTTGTGGCCCCACAGCGCGATCAGGAAGTACATCGGCACCAGCATCATCTCCCAGAAGAAGAAGAACAGGAACATGTCGATGGCAAGGAACACGCCGATCACGCCGCCCAGGA
Organism: Enterobacter asburiae; assembly: GCF_007035645.1. Lineage (NCBI taxonomy): Bacteria > Pseudomonadati > Pseudomonadota > Gammaproteobacteria > Enterobacterales > Enterobacteriaceae > Enterobacter > Enterobacter asburiae. Next base: position 1,330,747 of record NZ_AP019632.1, on the reverse strand, counting down.
TCCACATCAGGTTCAGGTGGAAGAAGCCCTGGTATTTTTCGATTTCTCGCCAGGAGCAAAGTACCGCCAGAACGCCGAGCAGACCGGTCAGCACCACCATCAGCAGCGACAGACCGTCAATCGCCAGGTGGATCGTAATGCCGAAACGCGGGATCCACGGCAGGATGAACTCAGACTGCCACTGCGGAATGCCCGCAGACTGGGTCAGTGAGTAACCGCCCTGCAACCACAGTTGCAGGCCAAGCGCGAGCGTCAATCCCATGGTGATCAGCGCGATCCAGCGCGGCATCTTCACGCCAAAGCGTTCAGTCTGCCAGCACAGGAAGCCGCCGATGAAGGGAATTAATATTAGCCAGGGTAGTAACATGGCGATTTACATTCCTTTTTAAGGCCCCCAGCAGGGGCCTGATTTTCAACGAATTCGAATAAAATTCACTTAACGATCAACGCAACACCATCAGCAGCGCCAGCACGACAACCGCACCGATGCTCATGGACGCCACATACCAGCGCAGGTAACCGTTCTCGCTGTACAGCAGGCCTTTACCTGCAAAGCGGGAAAGGATCGCCGGGATATTCATCAGGCTGTTCAGTGGGTCGCGCTTCAACAGCCACGCAATGCCCAGGAACGGCTTAACGAAGATCATGTCGTACAGCCAGTCGAAGCCCCACGCGTTGTACCACCAGGTGCCCAGCAGACGGCCCGGCGCACTGTTGGCAACGGCAGTCACCAGCGTACGTTTGCCCAGCCACAGCCATGCAGCGATCAGGATGCCCGCGATAGCGACCACACCGGAGGTGATTTCAAGCGTCAGAACGCGACCGTGCTCAAGCTCGGTGGTGTCTGGCAGTACGCCCTGCAGCGGTGGCACAATCATCGCGCCAACGAAGGTGGACAGTACCAGCAGCACAATCAGCGGCAGGTGGTGGGTGATCCCCTTCCCTGCGTGAGCGTGAATTTGTTCTTTACCGTGGAATACGATGAAAATCATACGGAAGGTATACAGGGAGGTCATGAACGCACCGACCAGACCCGCAACCATCAGATTGATATGACCATTCGCCATGGCACCCGCAAGGATTTCGTCCTTACTGAAGAAGCCCGCGGTGATCAGCGGCAGTGCCGCCAGCGCCGCGCCACCCACCAGGAAGCAGACATACACCAGCGGAATGGACTTACGCAGTCCGCCCATCTTGAAGATATTCTGCTCGTGATGGCAGGCCAGGATCACGGAACCGGATGAGAGGAACAGCAGCGCTTTAAAGAACGCGTGCGTCATCAGGTGGAAAATGGCTGCGTCCCACGCCTGAACGCCCAGCGCCAGGAACATGTAACCAATCTGGCTCATGGTGGAATACGCGAGAACACGTTTGATGTCGGTCTGCACCAGCGCGGCAAAGCCTGCCAGCACCAGCGTGACCGCACCGACGATACCCACCAGATGCAGAATTTCCGGGGTCATCAGGAACAGGCCATGGGTACGCGCAATCAGGTAGACACCGGCGGTTACCATGGTCGCGGCGTGGATCAGCGCGGAGACAGGGGTTGGACCCGCCATCGCGTCGGCCAGCCAGGTCTGCAACGGCAGCTGCGCGGATTTACCCACGGCGCCACCCAGCAGCATCAGCGTTGCCCACCACAGCATGTTGTTGCCTGCAGCGAAGTGCGCCGGCGCCAGTTCCACCATTTCGCGGAAGTTCAGCGTGCCCAGTTCGTTGTAAAGAATGAACAGCGCGAAAGCGAGGAAGACGTCACCCACGCGGGTCACGACGAACGCTTTCATGGCCGCTGCGCCATTCTTCGGATCGGTGTAGTAGAAACCGATCAGCAGGTAAGAACACAGACCTACGCCTTCCCAGCCCAGATACATCAGCAGCAGGTTATCGGCCAGCACCAGAACCACCATGCTGGCGATAAACAGGTTGGTGTAGGCGAAGAAGCGGGAGTAACCCTCTTCACCGCGCATATACCAGGAGGCGAACATGTGGATCAGGAAGCCCACGCCGGTGACCACGGAAAGCATGGTCAGCGAGAGGCCGTCCAGCACCAGGTTGAAGCCGATGTTGAAATCACCGACCGACATCCAGGTCCACAGCGGCACGCTGAAAGGCTGACGCCCGTTGTTAAAGAAGTCGATACCCGCATACGCCGTCACCAGCGCAGCCAGACCGATGGAGCCAATGCCCACGGTCGCAGACAGATTCTCAGACCAGCGGCCGCGAGAAAACGCCAGCAGCACGAAGCCAATCAGCGGAAAAATAATGGTTAAGGCAAGCATGTTCATCCACGCAACTCACTTACTGAATCGATGTTCAGGTTCTGGCGGCGACGATGGAGCTGCAGCAACAGCGCCAGGCCAATACTCGCTTCGGCAGCCGCGAGGCTGATGGCGAGAATGTACATCACCTGACCATCGGTCTGGCCCCAGTAGCTTCCGGCGACCACGAAGGCCAGCGCGGAGGCGTTAATCATGATTTCCAGACCGATCAGCATAAACAGCAGATTGCGGCGGATAACCAGACCGGTCAGACCCAGAACGAATAAAATCGCAGCGAGGATCAGTCCATGTGTTAAGGGGATCATGCGCGCTCCTCCGTTTTTCTTTTCGCGCGGTCGTCAGTGCGGTTGCTCAGCACCTCGCCAGCGCGCTCTTCGCGGCCAACGTGGAAAGCAACAACCAGACCTGCCAGCAGCAGCATTGAGGCCAGTTCAACCGCCAGAACGTATGGGCCAAAGAGCGTGATACCGACCTCTTTAGCGCCAATCGGCGTGCCGTCGATGCCCTGATCGTTGACGCCCAGAATGGCGTAAACAATCACCGCCAGCATGATGGCCGACAAAATTGCCGGGCCAATCCACACCTGCGGTTTTAACCACTGACGTTCCTGCTCAATTTCAGAGCCGCCCAGGTTCAGCATCATCACCACGAACACGAACAGCACCATGATGGCCCCGGCGTAGACGATGATTTCCAGCGCACCGGCGAAGTGCGCGCCCAGTGCGAAGAACACCCCGGAAATGGCCAGCAGCGAGATGATTAAGTACAGCAGCGCATGCACCGGATTGGTGTGCGTAATCACTCGTAGCGTAGCCAGGATGGCGATAAGGCCACAGATATAAAAAGCGAATTCCATTGCCCTCTCCTTACGGTAACAGGCTCTTGACGTCGATAGGCTTAGCTTCGTTCTCTGCTTCGCCCTTATCTTTGCCGTCGATTGCCATACCCGCCATCCGGTAGAAGTTATATTCCGGGTATTTGCCCGGACCGGAAATCAGCAGATCCTCTTTCTCGTACACCAGGTCCTGACGCTTGTACTCACCCAGCTCGAAGTCTGGAGTCAGCTGAATCGCCGTGGTTGGGCACGCTTCTTCACACAGACCGCAGAAGATGCAGCGTGAGAAGTTGATGCGGAAGAACTCAGGGTACCAGCGGCCGTCTACCGTCTCTGCTTTCTGCAGAGAGATACAGCCTACCGGACACGCTACCGCACACAGGTTACAGGCAACGCAGCGCTCGGAACCGTCCGGGTCGCGCGTCAGCACGATACGGCCACGGTAGCGCGGCGGCAGATATACCGGCTCTTCCGGGTACATCCGGGTTTCGCGTTTGGCAAACGCGTGCAGGCCGATCATCCAGATACTGCGTACCTGGGTACCAAAGCCTACCAGTAATTCTTTTAAGGTCATGGTCTATAGCCCCTTATGGCTGCTGCCAGAGAATGACAGCCGCCGTTACCAACAAGTTGACGAGCGTCAGCGGCAGGCACACTTTCCAGCCGAAGGACATTACCTGGTCATAACGCGGACGCGGTAACGCTGCGCGAATCAAAATGAACATCATCATGAAGAACGCGGTTTTCAGCGCGAACCAGATGAACGGCGGTAAGAACGGGCCATGCCAGCCACCGAAGAACAGCGTTACCATCAACGCGGAAATGGTGACGATACCGATGTACTCGCCCACGAAGAACAGACCGAATTTCATACCGGAATATTCGATGTGGTAACCGTCGGCCAGTTCCTGTTCGGCTTCTGGCTGGTCAAACGGGTGACGGTGACACACCGCCACGCCCGCGATAGCAAAGGTAATAAACCCAAAGAACTGCGGGATAACGTTCCAGATGTCGGCCTGGTTATTGACGATGTCGGTCATGTTGAATGAACCGGCCTGCGCCACCACGCCCATCAGGGAGAGCCCCAGGAACACTTCGTAGCTCAGCGTCTGCGCGGAAGCACGCATCGCACCCAGCAGCGAGTATTTGTTGTTACTGGACCAGCCTGCGAACAGCACCGCGTACACCGCGAGGCCTGCCATCATCAGGAAGAACAGAATGCCGATGTTCAGGTCAGCGACTACCCAGGTCGGGCTGACCGGAACGATAGCAAACGCCAGCAGCAGCGAGGTGAAGGCGATCATCGGTGCCAGAGTAAAGATCACGCGGTCCGAGAAGCGCGGGATCCAGTCCTCTTTAAAGAACATCTTGATCATGTCCGCGACCAGCTGGAGTGAACCACCCCAACCCACGCGGTTCGGTCCGTAACGGTTCTGGAACAGACCGAGCAGACGACGTTCACCAAAGCTCATGAACGCGCCGCAGGTGACCACCACCAGCAGGATAACAATCGCTTTCAGAATGCTCAGCAGGATGTCGATAAGATCCGGCGTTAACCAACTCATGCTTTTGCCTCCTGCAGATTATCAAGACGCGCACCCGCCAGAACCGGCGCGATGCCAGGCATACCCATCGGCAGACCCACCTGCCCTGCTGTCAGACCTTCGGAGATAATCAGCGGCAGGCTGATTGTCTGGCCGTCATAGCTAAAGGCGATGTTCGCGCCCGCGTTTACGCCAAGCTTCGCGGCATCCGCCGGGTTGAGCTTGATGTAAGGCTGCGGCATACGGGTCTGGAAGACATGCGAACGCTGAGACAGCTCGTCGCTACCGAACAGATGGTAGTACGGCGCGATACGCCAGCTGCCATCCTGCGCCTGGAAGCTCGCCGGTACGGAGGTGAAGAAGTCCAGACCGGTTTCGGAGGCTTCAATCAGACGCACGCCCGGATCGCCGTGACGCAGGGAGCCACCCACTTCAGCCTGGAACTTGTTCCATGCCTGCGGGGAGTTCCAGCCCGGCGCCCATGCGAATGGGATTTGCGAACGCGGCGCAGACGGCTGGTTGTTCCCTTCCATAGAGAAGGCGAACATGGTGTCTTTATCCTGCGGCTGGCGCGGTTCGTGCACGCTGATATTGGCGCGCATCGCGGTACGGCCGCTGTAACGGTGCGGTTCACGCGCCAGTTTCTGGCCGCGAATGCGGAAGCTGGCTTCAGGCGCGGCATCTTTAATGCCTGCCAGCTGAGGCAGTTTTTCGACTACCGCGTCGATAACGTGGTCGAGCTGCGTCCAGTCCACTTCACGGCTCTGCACGGTGCTGTGCAGGGAGTGCAGCCAGCGCCAGCTTTCCAGCATCACATTGTTGCTGTCGTAGTACGCCGGATCGTAAACCTGGAAGAAACGCTGGGCGCGACCTTCGTTGTTGATAACGGTACCGTCGCTTTCTGCGAAGCTTGCCGCAGAGAGCACCAGGTGCGCTTTGTCCATGATCGCGGTGCGCTGATGGTCAATGACCATCACCAGCGGCGCTTTGGAGAGCGCGGCGTCAACGCGAGCAGCAGAGGCGTGGCGATGCAGGTCGTTTTCCAGCACCACAACGGCGTCAGCGGCACCGGATTCCAGTTCGCTTAACGCTTCTTCCAGCGAGCCGCCGCCGATCATGCCCAGACCGATGCTGTTCACCGCACGGGCAATCATGGTCACACCGACGTCCGCACCGCGGCCTTTCAGGGCTTTGGCAACGTTGGCTGCCGCCTGAATGATATCCGCGCTGCCGGCGTTGGTACCGGAAATAATCAGCGGTTTTTTCGCACCTGCCAGGGCCTGAACAATCACGTCGACCTTGTTCTGCAGGTCGCGATCCAGCTCAACGGCCGGCGAGTTGCTGTCCAGCGCGTGGGCAATGGCAAAGCCGAGGCGCGCCTGATCTTCAACCGGCGCGCAGTAGGTCCACGCCGCGATATCGTCCAGACGGGTGTTGTCGACGTTCGTCACAAACAGAGGATGCTTCGCGCGCTGGCCGATGTTGAGGATCGCCGCAATCTGCCAGTCAGCCACTTTCTGCGCCGCTGCCATTTCACGTGCTTTCCCCTTCACCGCCTGACGAACCGCCAGAGCGGCGCGTGCGCCCGTCTGCGTCAGGTCTTCACCCAGCACCAGGACCGCATCATAAGATTCGATTTCGCGCAGCGCAGGGGTATGAATACCGCCTTCACGCAGCACTTTCAGTACCAGCTGCAGACGTTCCTGCTCGCCCTGAGCGATACCGGTATAGAAGTTTTCCGCGCCAACCAGCTCGCGCAGCGCAAAGTTGCTTTCGATGCTGGCACGCGGGGAGCCGATACCGATCACTTTCTTCGACTGGCGCAGAATATCTGCCGCGCCCTGCATCGCCTGCTCAGCGTTCAGGGTAATGAAGTCGTCGCCACGGCGCTGAACCGGCTGACGCGGACGGTCCTTCAGGTTCACATAGCCATAGCCGAAACGACCACGGTCGCAGAGGAAGTAGTGGTTAACGGTACCGTTGTAACGGTTTTCGATACGACGCAGCTCGCCGTAACGCTCACCCGGGCTGGTGTTACAGCCGAGGGAACACTGCTGGCAGATGCTTGGCGCAAACTGCATGTCCCATTTACGGTTGTAACGCTCGGAGTGGGTTTTATCGGTGAATACGCCTGTCGGGCAGATTTCTACCAGGTTACCGGAGAATTCGCTTTCCAGCACGCCGTCTTCCGGACGACCGAAGTAGACGTTATCGTGCGCGCCATACACGCCCAGATCCTGACCGTCTGCGTAGTCTTTGTAGTAACGCACGCAGCGGTAGCAGGCGATGCAGCGGTTCATTTCGTGAGAGATGAACGGCCCCAGGTCCTGATTACGGTGGGTACGCTTGGTAAAGCGATAGCGACGGAAGCTGTGGCCGGTCATCACGGTCATATCCTGAAGGTGGCAGTTACCGCCCTCTTCACAGACCGGACAGTCGTGCGGGTGGTTGGTCATCAACCATTCCACAACGCTTTCGCGGAACTGTTTAGCTTCTTCGTCATCAATCGAAATAAAAGTGCCTTCGGTGGCTGGCGTCATACAGGACATCACCAGGCGACCACGCGTGTCTTCCGCGTTTTGATATTGCTTCACCGCACACTGGCGGCAAGCACCGACGCTGCCCAGCGCCGGATGCCAGCAAAAGTACGGAATATCGAGGCCAAGAGACAGACAAGCTTCCAGCAGGTTGTCCGCCCCGTTGACTTCGTATTCTTTGCCGTCTACATGAATCGTAGCCATTAGCATGCTTCCAGTTGGCTCGGTCGAAACCGAGCGTTAATCAAAATTCTTGTCGTTACCAGCGCGCTTTAAGCAGGTTCGGCTGAATCCCATTGATAGCATGGGTATTGCTGAACGGCTGCTTGATGCCTGCTTCGAACTCGTCGCGGAAATATTTGATCGCGCTCTGCAGAGGTTCGACGGCACCCGGTGCGTGGGCACAGAAGGTTTTACCCGGGCCTAAGAATCGACACAGTTGCTCAAGCGTCTCGATATCCCCAGGCTGGCCTTCGCCACGTTCGATTGCACGCAGGATCTTCACGCTCCACGGCAGACCATCACGGCACGGTGTACACCAGCCGCAGGACTCGCGGGCGAAGAACTCTTCCAGGTTACGCACCAGCGAGACCATGCCGATCTCGTGGTCGACGGCCATCGCCAGCGCCGTACCCAGACGGCTGCCTGCTTTACCAATGCTTTCGAATTCCATTGGCAGATCAAGGTGGGCTTCGGTCAGGAAGTCTGTCCCTGCCCCACCCGGCTGCCAGGCTTTGAATTTCAGGCCATCGCGCATGCCGCCAGCGTAGTCTTCAAGAATTTCACGTGCGGTGGTACCGAACGGCAGTTCCCAGACGCCAGGATTTTTAACGCGACCAGAGAAGCCCATCAGCTTGGTACCGGCATCTTTACTTGAGGAGATGCCCTGATACCACTCCACGCCGTTGGCGAGGATAGCCGGAACGTTACACAGGGTTTCAACGTTGTTTACGCAGGTCGGTTTACCCCATACGCCGGAGCTTGCCGGGAACGGTGGCTTGGAACGCGGGTTCGCGCGGCGGCCTTCCAGGGAGTTAATCAGCGCGGTTTCTTCACCGCAGATATAACGCCCTGCGCCGGTGTGCACGAACAGTTCAAAGTCAAAGCCGGTACCCAGGATGTTTTTACCCAGCAGGCCCGCTTCGGTGGCTTCGGCAATCGCGCGACGCAGGTTTTCCGCCGCTTCAATGTACTCACCGCGCAGGAAGATGTAGCCACGGTACGCTTTCAGCGCAAACGCGGAGATCAGCATGCCTTCCACCAGCAGGTGCGGCAGCTGTTCCATCAGCAGGCGGTCTTTATAGGTGCCCGGCTCCATTTCATCGGCGTTACACAGCAGGTAACGGATGTTCATGGATTCGTCTTTCGGCATCAGGCTCCACTTCAGACCGGTGGAGAAGCCCGCACCGCCGCGCCCTTTCAGGCCGGAGTCTTTCACCGCATTAACGATGTCGTCCGGCGCCATGCCGCCAAGGGCTTTGCGCGCGCCGGCATAGCCGTTTTTGCTCTGGTATTCGTCGAGCCATACCGGCTGTTTGTCATCGCGCAGACGCCAGGTCAGCGGATGCGTCTCAGCAGTACGAATTACAGTTTTCATTTGTACTGCTCCAGCAGGTCAGGAATCGCTTCCGGCGTCAGATGGCTGTGAGTGTCCTCATCAATCATCATGGTCGGCCCCTTGTCGCAGTTACCCAGGCAGCAGGTTGGCAGCAGGGTAAAGCGTCCATCGAACGTGGTCTGGCCCGGCTTGATATTGAGCTTTTTCTCAATCGCAGCCTGAATGCCCTGATAACCGGTGATGTGGCAGACAACGCTGTCACAGTAGCGGATCACATGGCGGCCGACCGGCTGACGGAAGATCTGGCTGTAGAACGTGGCTACGCCTTCTACGTCACTTGCCGGAATACCCAGCACTTTCGCGATCTCATAGATCGCCCCATCCGGCACCCAACCACGCTGTTTCTGTACGATTTTCAGCGCTTCAATGGACGCCGCACGCGGGTCTTCGTAGTGGTGCATCTCGTGCTCAATGGCGGCACGTTCTGCTTCACTCAGCTCAAAAGCCTCGGTTTGTGGTTGTTGATTCTCGTGCATAATTAGCGGTCCACATCTGACATAACAAAATCGATACTACCCAGATACACAATCAGGTCGGAGACCAGACTGCCGCGGATGGCGGACGGGATCTGCTGCAGGTGCGCAAAGCTCGGCGTACGCACGCGGGTACGGTAGCTCATGGTGCTGCCGTCACTGGTCAGGTAGTAACTGTTAATACCCTTGGTCGCTTCAACCATCTGGAAGGATTCTTGCGCCGGCATGACCGGACCCCAGGAAACCTGCAGGAAGTGGGTGATCAGGGTTTCGATATGCTGCAGCGTGCGCTCTTTCGGTGGCGGCGTCGTCAGCGGGTGATCCGCCTTGAACGGGCCTTCCGGCATGTTGTTGAGGCACTGCTCAAGGATGCGCAGACTCTGGCGCAGCTCTTCCACTTTCAGCATCACGCGGGTGTAGCAGTCGGAAACACCGCCGCCCACCGGGACTTCAAAGTCGAAGTTCTCGTAGCCAGAGTAAGGACGGGCTTTACGCACGTCGAAATCAATACCGGTCGCACGCAGGCCTGCACCTGTCGTACCCCACTCCAGCGCTTCTTTCGCGCCGTAGGCAGCAACGCCCTGGGAACGGCCTTTCAGGATGGTGTTACGCAGCGCGGCTTTCTCGTATGACGCCAGACGTTTTGGCATCCAGTCGAGGAACTCACGCAGCAGACGGTCCCAGCCGCGCGGCAGATCGTGTGCCACGCCGCCGATACGGAACCATGCCGGGTGCATACGGAAACCGGTAATCGCTTCCACCAGATCGTAGATTTTCTGACGGTCGGTAAAGGCGAAGAAGACCGGAGTCATCGCGCCGACGTCCTGAATGAACGTGGAGATGTACAGCAGGTGGCTGTTGATACGGAACAGTTCTGACAGCATAACGCGAATCACGTTAACGCGATCCGGCGTAACGATACCCGCCAGTTTCTCAACGGCCAGCACGTATGGCATTTCGTTGACGCAGCCGCCGAGGTACTCGATACGGTCGGTATACGGAATGTAGCTGTGCCAGGATTGACGCTCGCCCATCTTCTCAGCACCACGGTGGTGGTAGCCGATGTCCGGAACGCAGTCGACAATCTCTTCGCCATCAAGCTGAAGGATAATACGGAATGCACCGTGCGCAGACGGGTGGTTTGGACCGAGGTTGAGGAACATGAAGTCCTCGTTGTCGGTACCGCGCTTCATGCCCCAGTCTTCCGGCTTGAAGGTCAGCGCTTCCATTTCCAGGTCCTGTTTGGCTTTGGTCAGCTCAAACGGATCGAATTCGGTTGCACGCGCAGGGTAGTCTTTACGCAGCGGGTGGCCGGTCCAGGTCTGCGGCATCATGATGCGCGTCAGATGCGGGTGGCCGTCGAAGGTCATGCCGAACATTTCCCAGGTTTCACGCTCATACCAGTTCGCGTTCGGGAAAAGTTTGGTGATCGTCGGCAGATGCATGTCGTTTTCAGACAATGCCACCTTGAGCATGATATCCGTATTACGGTCTATTGAGATCAGGTGGTAGAAAACGGAAAAATCCGCAGCAGGGAGACCCTGGCGGTGGGTACGCAGACGTTCATCCATGCCGTGTAAGTCAAACAGCATGACGTACGGTTTTGGCAATTTCTTGAGGAAATCGACAACTTCCAGCAATTGCTCACGCTTCACCCAAACAACGGGTACCCCGGTGCGGGTAGCCTGAACAGTAAAGGCATCCGGCCCAAAACGGTTGCGCAGTTCGCCAATGACTGGGTCATCCAGATGATCCCGGGTCTGCCAGGCGGCTTCTTGCGCGGTTAAGTCGGTCATATTGTTCACCATTGCAAATGGTCCGTGGTGACTGTTGAGCCTGGCTTCGCGCTATTTGAGTAGTGATATGCGAAGGTGTTCTCCAGGCCTACAGGCGCAAATTAAATTTCGTCAGGCGTACGCAGATTGGTGACGGCAATACGTTCACCACGTTTACGCTCGCGCTCAGACTGCATGTTCGCGCGATACACACCCTGATCGCCAACAACCCACGACAGTGGGCGACGTTCTTTACCGATAGATTCCTGCAGCAGCATCAGCGCCTGCATGTAGGCTTCCGGACGTGGCGGACAACCCGGGATGTACACATCCACTGGGATAAATTTATCTACGCCCTGCACGACGGAATAAATGTCGTACATACCGCCAGAGTTTGCACATGCGCCCATGGAGATAACCCATTTTGGCTCCAGCATCTGGTCATACAGACGCTGAATAACAGGTGCCATCTTGGTAAAGCACGTACCGGCTACCACCATCAGGTCAGCCTGACGCGGGGAAGCACGGAGTACCTCGGCCCCAAAACGCGCAACGTCATGCACCGCAGTGAATGACGTCACCATTTCAACGTAGCAGCAAGAAAGGCCAAAGTTGTAAGGCCAGATGGAGTTCTTACGACCCCAGTTGACCATATCGTGCATGGCATGTTCGAGCTTGCCCATGTACACGCTTTTATTGACTTCTTGCTCCAGGGGGTCGGTTACGATCTCCTGTTTTTGCAGGGGGTAACGGTCATTCTCACCGTTAGGATCTATGCGGGTGAGCGTATAATCCATCTTATTGCCTCGCTGTTACTGCTGACGATTAGAGATACTGTTTTCCGGGTTGATGTGTTCACGACGTGAACGCGCAGGCGTCCAGTCAAGCGCGCCAATACGCACCAGATAAACCAGACCGGCCAGTAGCACTAAAATGAAAATTGCGGCCTCGACAAAGCCCACCCAACCACTTTCGCGGATGGACGTTGACCATGCGAAAAGGTAAAGCGCTTCCACGTCGAAGATGACGAAGAACATGGCTACCAGATAGAACTTGGCAGACAGGCGTAAGCGAGCGGAACCTACTGAATCAATACCTGATTCGAAAGGTGTGTTTTTGTGCCTTGCACGGGCGCGACCGCCCAGGAACCAGCCGCCGACTAACATCAGGCAGCACAGGCCAATGGCTACAATAAGAAAGATTGCGAATGCCCAGTGATGAGCGATGACTTCTGTGGATGTTGACATACTCATTGCTTACTCATCAAAAGTGATACCAACGACACTGCTCTTGCTGGCAGATGGGCATCACATCGATTCATGGGGAGGAACAAATAACCTTACACTAACTGTCGGAAATGAGACGTAGACAGCAAAATGATGGGGTTTTTTACTCCTTTCTATAACCTATTGTCAACTTTAACAAAGGTTTCTTCACATTAAATTACATCGAGCGATTCTCATTAACATTTGGTGCCCTTTAACCCTGGTGGGTGCATGACTTTCCGTCAAATGTATGTTGTTGAATCGTGTCCGTTTCGGAAGTAAAAAAAATAACCCTCCTATTTTGACAGGATTTGCCAACGATTCCTCCCCCCAAATAGGAGTATTTTCTTGATCTGCGACACGCTTTTGTTAATTCAACATGGAAAACGGCAACATATTTCCTGTTTTTTTAACATGAGAGGGATATGGGCGAAGTTAGAACGGAAAACGGACAAGTTTTAAGCAAAAGTATTCAGCTTATTGATAAATAAGAGAGTATCCTGAAAACCCTTGCGCCATAAGCGGGTATTATTGCGTAAAAAAGCCACTGCATGTGAAAATCACACGAGTGGCTGTTTTTTACACTTACATTTTGTTACCAGAATATTGAGCTATCGATCACTCAAAATCCCCTTCGACGATCAGGGAGTCATCCCCCCCTTCGGAGGTAACACGCTCGAATTGCCACGGGTTATGGTAGTTTTCCATCGCCTCGAACACCACTTTGGCCAACTCATTATGGCTGGACGAATTGTGGCAGAGCAGATACTCCGTATCCGGCAGCGCAGGAAGACCGTCGGATTTCCCCAGGACGCGCAGATCGGGGCTCATCATCTCTACCGGACGGGCCGTTACGCCCAGACCGGCCTTCACGGCGGCACGAACCGCTGGCAGCGTGGAAGCCACATACGCCAGACGCCACGGAATGTTGGCCTCATTCAGCGCCGTGAGCACCATATCGCGGAACGGGCTCGGGTCATCCAGCAAGACCAGCGGAACCGGCTCCCCTTTTTGCAGCACGTACTCGGCTGCGCAATACCAGTGCGTAGGTGATGTGCGCAGCGTCAGGCAATCAAACTGCCCGGGACGATGCGTCGTCACCACAAGGTCGACTTTGTGCTCATTTAACATCTCAACCATAAAGGCATTACGTTTTACGCTAACGTCCAGCGCAAGCTTCGGATAAACCGAACTAATACGGTTGAGAAGAAACGGCAATATAGTATCCGCTGACTCATCAGATGCGCCTAACGTTAGCACCCCTTGAAGGTTGCTAAACATTAATGACATACATGCTTCATCATTAAAGCGAAGAATTTTCCTGGCATAACCCAGTAGCTGAATACCGTGTTCCGTTAAGAGCTTATTACGCCCGTGACGTGCAAAAAGCTCTTTACCAACCAGTTGCTCCAGCCGCTGCATTTGCTGGCTAACGGCGGACTGAGTTCGGCAAACGGCGGCAGCAGCTGCTGCAAAAGTGTTGAGATCGGCGACCGCAACAAACGTTCTCAGCAGATCGAGGTCGAGATTCATTATCGGACGATTTGCATTTATCATATCTATTCACTTTCAGGTTGCTCGTGCGGAGCTGCCCGGGTTGAAGCTGTGTGTAACAGTTAAGCAATTCCCTCTGAAGGTTTTCCCTCGCATCCCGGCCCGGCAGACTGCCTGACAGATAGTTATTGTGCTGCTTTATATCAACAGTCAGAAAGCACGTTTCATGACGTTATTTTTATTCTCTTAAACGTTCAGGATATTTAGATGTTCGCAGGTTTATGTAAATTACATTAAAGGTATAACACCTTTTCTGCCATCTTTATCGCAGCGCTGTCAACGTAGCAGGAGATGTGCGACACATTCCAGCCAGAGATAACTCCAACAATAACAATCAATTAATTCGAAAAGTCAGTGCCAGATATACAAAATTCTTGCATCTGTCCTCTGCTTTCCTGAAAGACATCTTAACCCAAATCCACTTTATTTATAAGTCTTATTGCAATATTGAGGATTAAAGAAGAATGTTAAGCTTCTAAACTAATTTTATTAAAATTAACTAAAGTTGCATTTTATAGGTTAATAATAAATAAATTTTAATTTAGATTAAGACCATTCATTAATGGCACTTAACATTAATTTTACATGAGTAACTTTTAGCCACATTATGCTTTTACAGGAACATGTATCAAGCATTCAGGTTTTACGAAAAGTCACGCAGGGTGATTGCTACCATTGTCAGGTTCACCACTTATTTTTACCAGCACAATATACAGAATTCTGTCAAATGAATAGCACATTTAACCTATCATCGTGCCATGCGCACAACTTTAAGACAGTAAAAAAGCTAACGCACAGCGAAAAAGATTTATCAAAATTTTGCTCCCAGCACAAAATCTTCTACTGCACACCCTTCAAAACGAAGCGAGGGGGGAGTACATTATTCCGTGCTGACTTCCACGGCAGGGAGCGGCAATAATAGCGAAAAGGTTAAAGGTTCATGTCCCCTATCGAAAAATCCAGCAAGCTAGATAACGTCTGTTATGACATCCGCGGCCCGGTTCTGAAAGAGGCAAAACGCCTTGAAGAGGAAGGCAACAAGGTTCTGAAACTCAACATTGGTAACCCTGCGCCATTTGGTTTTGAAGCGCCGGATGAAATTCTGGTTGATGTGATCCGCAACCTTCCTACTGCACAAGGCTATTGCGATTCAAAAGGACTTTACTCCGCACGTAAAGCCATCATGCAGCACTACCAGGCACGCGGTATGCGTGATGTTACCGTTGAAGATATCTATATCGGCAATGGCGTTTCCGAACTGATCGTGCAGGCGATGCAGGCGCTGCTGAACAGCGGGGACGAAATGCTGGTTCCCGCGCCGGACTATCCGCTGTGGACGGCTGCCGTATCACTGTCGAGCGGGAAAGCCGTGCACTATCTGTGCGACGAGTCCTCCGACTGGTTCCCGGACCTCGATGATATTCGCGCAAAAATCACGCCCCGCACGCGCGGCATCGTGATCATTAACCCGAACAACCCAACGGGCGCGGTGTACTCAAAAGAGCTGCTGATGGAGATCGTCGAGCTCGCCCGCCAGCACAACCTGATCATCTTTGCCGACGAAATCTACGACAAGATCCTGTACGACGCGGCACAGCATCACTCAATCGCCGCGCTGGCCCCGGATCTGCTGACCGTCACCTTTAACGGCCTGTCTAAAACCTACCGCGTGGCCGGTTTCCGTCAGGGCTGGATGGTACTGAACGGCCCGAAAAAGCACGCCAAAGGCTATATCGAAGGGCTGGAGATGCTGGCCTCGATGCGTTTATGTGCCAACGTTCCGGCGCAGCACGCGATCCAGACGGCGCTCGGCGGCTATCAGAGCATTAGCGAGTTCATCGTTCCCGGTGGTCGCCTGTATGAACAGCGCAACCGCGCGTGGGAGCTGATCAACGATATCCCTGGCGTTTCCTGCGTGAAGCCGAATGGGGCGCTGTATATGTTCCCGAAAATTGACGCGAAGCGCTTCAATATTCATGACGACCAGAAAATGGTGCTGGATTTCCTGCTTCAGGAAAAAGTGCTGCTGGTTCAGGGGACGGCGTTTAACTGGCCGTGGCCGGATCACGTGCGTATCGTGACGCTGCCGCGCGAAGATGATCTCGAAATGGCCATCAGCCGCTTCGGGCGCTTCCTCTCCGGATACCATCAGTAATCTTAAAATCAGGCTACTTCGGTAGCCTGATTTGCATCTTCCCTCCCTTCCCCGCACAATGAACGCCTGTCGCAGTGAAGACAAAAGGTAACCTATGAGTCAGAGTCATTTCTTCGCCCACCTCTCCCGCCTGAAACTCATCAACCGCTGGCCGCTGATGCGTAATGTCCGCACGGAAAATGTCTCAGAGCACAGTCTGCAGGTTGCGATGGTCGCTCACGCGCTGGCCGCCATTAAAAACCGCAAATTCAACGGTCAGGTCAATCCAGAGCGCATCGCCCTGCTGGCGATGTACCACGATGCGTCAGAAGTGCTGACCGGCGATCTGCCCACGCCGGTGAAATATTTCAACTCGCAAATTGCGCAGGAATATAAGGCCATCGAGAAAATTGCCCAGCAGAAGCTGATTGACATGGTGCCGGATGAGTTGCGCGACATTTTTGAGCCGCTCATCGATGAGCATCAGTACACGGAAGATGAAAAGTCTCTGGTCAAGCAGGCCGACGCGCTCTGCGCCTACCTGAAGTGTCTGGAAGAGCTGTCCGCGGGGAATAACGAATTTTTACTGGCGAAAACGCGTCTGGAAAAAACGCTGGAATCCCGCCGCAGCGAAGAGATGGACTATTTTATGCAGGTGTTTGTGCCAAGCTTCCATCTGTCGCTGGATGAGATTAGCCAGGATTCACCGTTGTAATCTGTTTGCCCAGCGGCGCTGCGTTTGCGGGGCCTGCGGGTTACAGGCCGGGTAAGGCGCAGCCGCCACCCGGCAAAATTATCAGAACGGGAACAGGACCGGTATCAACACCACGCACACCACCATCACCAGCACGGTGAACGGCACGCCCAGCTTCACGAAATCACTGAACTTATAATGCCCGGGCCCCAGCACCAGCGTATTCACCGGTGAAGAGACTGGCGTCATAAATGCCGCGGAGGCCGCCATTGCGACCATCATCGCAAAGGGATACGGCGACACGCCCATGGATTTGGCCATCGCCAGCGCAATCGGCGCCATCAGTACCGCCGTCGCGGTATTGGAGATAAACAGACCGATGGTGGCGCACATGATAAACAGACAGACCATCATCATGTACGGCCCATACCCGCCGCCAACGTCCATTAAGCCTTTAACAATCAGATCCACCCCGCCGGTTTTTTGCAGCGCCAGGGCAAAAGGCATCATCCCGACAATGAGGATAATGCTCGGCCAGTGAATGGCTTTATAGGCGCTTTCGGCGTCAATGCAGCGGAATTTGCCCATCAGCAGGCAGGCGATGATTGCCGCGACCGGATTGGGAATTTCATCGGTCAGCATCAGCGCCACCATCAGCACCAGACAAAAAATCGCGTGGGGCGCCTGGCTGTGCGCAGGCGACGCGTCGTTCTCCTCGACAGGCATGTTGAGTACCACAAAATCGCGCCCTTTTTGCCCAAGCTGGCTAATTAGCTTCCAGTTACCAACAACAAGGAAGATATCGCCCAGCAGGATCGGCTCATCCACCACCGCCCCTTCCATCGCCACGCCATCGCGCTTCAGCCCCACGACATTCAGGCCATAACGGGTTCGGAACCCCATTTCCCGCACGGTTTTACCCAGCAGTTCCGATTCCGGGATCAGCGATACTTCGGCCATGCCGACATCCAGCGCCTGATCGGAGAAATAATCCCCGCGCAGCACCATCGGTTCCAGCAGCTGTTCGCTGCAAAACTCGCGCAGATCCACGTCCGCGGTGGACATATCAATCAGCAGGACGTCCCGCGCGCGGAACTCCGACACCCCGTTGACGTTGACGATCACCCGACGAAAACGACGCCAGCGCTCTACGCCAATCACGTTCGCGCCATAGCGCTCACGCAGCTTCAGGTCGTCAAGACGCTGTCCCACCATCGGCGAGCCGGGGCGAATAGCCAGACGGCGCGCGCGCCCGGTGAGACGGTACTCTTTAATCAGATCGCGGAAGGTGCGTCGCTTCCACCCTTCTTTATTTTTGTCCTGTTTTTCACCTTTCAGGGCAAACCGGGTCAGCAGCATGTAGACCACGCCCATCACCAGAATGACCAGCCCAAGCGGGGTGACGCTGAAAAAACTGAAGCCCTGGAATCCTTCCCGGATCAGCTCGCTGTTGACGACCAGGTTCGGCGGCGTTGCCACCAGCGTCATCATGCCGCTAATCAAACCGGCAAAACTCAGGGGCATCATCAGGCGCGACGGCGAGATCTGCATCCGCATGGAGACGCTCAGCACCACCGGGATAAAGATGGCGACCACGCCCGTTGAGCTCATAAACGCTCCCAGCCCGGCGACGGTCACCATCAGGTAGATCAGCATTTTGGTTTCGCTGCTGCCCGCCACCTTCACCAGCCACGACCCCATAATGGTCGCCACGCCGGTACGCACCAGCCCATCACCAATAATAAACAGGGCGGCAATCAGGATAACGTTAGGATCGCTAAACCCGGAGAAGGCTTCCGGCAGCGTGAGCGTACCGCTCAGCACAAACGCGACGATGACAAACAAGGCGACGGCGTCCATGCGTACCTTGCCCGTTGCAAAAAGAAGGATGGCGATTAAAAGCAGGCTCAGGACCCAAATCAGTTCACCGTTCACAACATGTCCTTGTCAGTGGGAGATGAGGAATTTTGCCATAAAAAAGCCCCAGCAATGTGGGGCTATATCATGTGATTACATTTTTAGCGAGACGGTTACAACCCCGTCAGAGGCTTTCGAAACAGCCAGCGCCGTCAGCGAATCCAGCACAAAGTCTGCCTCCTCCAGGCGGGGAGATCTCGCCGGAACATTCACCGCGATAACGTGGCTTCCGGCGTTCAGCCCGGCCAGTACGCCAGCGGCCGCGTCTTCCACCACCACGCACTCTTCAGGCTCGAGGCCCAGCAGTTCAGCGCCCAGTAAAAACGCGTCGGGCTCCGGTTTACCGCGCTTTACGCGCTCCGCCGTGATAAACACTTCTGGCGTCGGCAGACCTGCCGCCTTGTGACGGGCGTGGGCGACGGGAATGGAGCCTGAGGTAACGATAGCCCATGGGATCTGCGCCTCGTTCAGATGCTCAAGCAGCTCGCGCGCGCCCGGTAAGGCGGTGATGCCGTCCGTATCCGTGGCTTCAATATGTTCCAGGTATTTGAACTCCGCCTGAATTTCGTCCTCAGAGCGTCCGGCCAGGAAGTGCCGTAGCGAGGTGATGGCCTGTTTGCCATGGATAAAATTCAGCACGTCCTGATGGTCGATGCCATGTCTGTCAGCCCAATGGCACCAGGAACGCTCCACAACCGGCAGCGAATCCACCAGCGTACCGTCCAGATCAAACAGAAAACCTCTACACTGCACACGCACCTCCGTCAGGCATTAATGATTTGTTGAATTTCGTTGCTGCTTAAATGGTACTGGCGCGGGCAGGCGTGCCACGCGCTTAGCATTCGCTGATATTTATCCCACATTGGGGTCTGCGCGTTGAAGCCGTGGGTGCCCGCGTCAAAGTGGGTATAGCGCCCTTCTGTATTCACCATAAAGCGAACATAGCTCAGATAACGCGCTTCCGTTGCGGCATCAAAGCCTAAGAAGGTCACGCGGCGCTCGTCAATGGACTGCTGATCTTTGAGATTCGTCCAGGACACGTGCAGGGCGTGATACATCTCCATAATGTCGATCACGATGCGACAGGTTTCTTCTTTCAGCTCGCCAAACTCGCGGTCCAGTTCGCGCATTTGCAAACCAAAACCGCGTTCAACGATGGTTTGCAGGCGGCTGTAGCGCGCAGCGTTATCGGGATCAAGCATAGTCATCATCTTGTACTGGTTGGACAAAATCAGACGTTGAGCATGGGTCATTTCCATCTTTCGACTCCTGTAGCGCATTGCACTTTAAAAAAAAGACACGGTAACTGATTGTTACTGTGCCTTCTTTTCGTCGTCGTTTCGATGATCAATCACAAATCATCGAGGAATGTTTTATCCAGTTGCTTAAAAGCGCGCTTTAACGTGTCCGCCAGCGCCTGGTAGTCCGGCTTGCCTTCGACCGGGGCGAGCGCCTGTCCGGCCTCCTCCAGTTTTCCGCGCACTTCATAAAACCAGTGTAAAATAGAAGGGGGAAGCGGAGTGATGGACCGTTTACCTAACCACCACAGGCCCTGCATTGGCAGGCTTAACGCGAAGAGCGCCGTCGCGACTGAAGGACCAAGCTGCCCGCCCAACGCAATCTGCCAGCACAGCGTAAAGACAGCGACAGGCGGCATAAAGCGAATCGCATAGCGCGTGGCGCGAATGGTGCGATTCTCAATGAACATCGGCGCAAGGCGCTTTTCCATCGGCCACGTCTTTGCGTAATGCTGTCCCCGACGAAACAGACTAAAGAAATTTACGGACGGGTTCTCTGGTGTCGACATGGCTGTACCTCAACTTCACATATAAAAATTAAAATTTTCGTGCAAAACCACAACAAGCTATGACAACGTTCAAAATATTTTGTCATCACTACCCCGTATCGGGTATCCTGTGCCAGCCTGATAGGGCCATAGACGAGAATCATTAACTCGTCAAATTATTGCACATTATGCCATTGGCTGAAAATTGTGCAAAATGGCATAAAATCATAGTTATTTCTTCCATCATGCCACAATGTTCGTTTGGCATGATGTTAATCATAAATGTCTGAGTCCTCATGCGTTACGCTGTTAGACTCACTGACGTTTTTTTAGCCACGTATCAATAATAGGTACTTCCATGTCGAGTAAGTTAGTACTGGTTCTGAACTGCGGTAGCTCCTCACTGAAATTCGCCATCATCGATGCGCTCAACGGTGACGAATACCTCTCTGGTTTGGCCGAATGTTTCCATCTGCCTGAAGCACGTATCAAGTGGAAGATGGACGGCAGCAAACAAGAAGCGGCTTTAGGTGCAGGCGCCGCTCACAGTGAAGCGCTGAACTTTATCGTTAACACTATTCTGGCACAAAAACCAGAACTGTCTGCTCAGCTGACTGCGATTGGTCACCGTATCGTCCACGGCGGCGAAAAATACACCAGCTCCGTCGTGATCGACGAATCTGTGATCCAGGGCATCAAGGACTCTGCGTCCTTCGCACCGCTGCACAACCCGGCTCACCTGATCGGTATCGCTGAAGCGCTGAAATCCTTCCCGAATCTGAAAGACAAAAACGTGGCCGTATTCGACACCGCGTTCCATCAGACCATGCCGGAAGAGTCTTACCTCTATGCCCTGCCATACAGCCTGTACAAAGAACACGGCGTACGTCGCTACGGCGCGCACGGCACCAGCCACTTCTATGTAACTCAGGAAGCCGCAAAAGTTCTGAACAAGCCGGTTGAAGAACTGAACATCATCACCTGCCACCTGGGCAACGGTGGTTCTGTTTCTGCTATCCGCAACGGTAAATGTGTTGATACTTCCATGGGTCTGACCCCGCTGGAAGGTCTGGTGATGGGTACCCGTTCCGGTGACATCGACCCGGCGATCATCTTCCACCTGCACGACACCCTGGGCATGAGCGTTGACCAGATCAACAAAATGCTGACCAAAGAGTCCGGCCTGCTGGGTCTGACCGAAGTCACCAGCGACTGCCGTTACGTTGAAGACAACTACGCAGAGAAAGAAGACGCTAAACGTGCAATGGACGTTTACTGCCACCGTCTGGCGAAGTACATCGGCTCTTACACTGCGCTGATGGACGGTCGTCTGGACGCGGTTATCTTCACCGGTGGTATCGGTGAGAACGCGGCAATGGTTCGTGAACTGTCCCTGGGCAAACTGGGCGTTCTGGGCTTCGACGTTGATCACGAGCGTAACCTGGCTGCCCGCTTCGGCAAGTCTGGCTTCATCAACAAAGAAGGCACCCGCCCTGCTCTCGTTATCCCAACTAACGAAGAACTGGTCATTGCGCAAGACGCGCACCGCCTGACTGCCTGATTCCACACCGCCAGCAATGCTGGCGGTGCTGTTTTGTAACCCGCCCAATTGCGGCGGTAACGAAAGAGGATAAACCGTGTCCCGTACTATTATGCTGATCCCTACCGGAACCAGCGTCGGCCTGACCAGCGTCAGCCTTGGCGTTATCCGTGCTATGGAACGCAAAGGCGTTCGTCTGAGCGTCTTTAAGCCAATCGCCCAGCCACGTGCCGGTGGCGATGCGCCAGACCAGACCACCACCATCGTTCGCAAGAACTCCAATCTGCCAGCGGCTGAACCGCTGAAGATGAGCCACGTTGAATCTCTGCTGTCCAGCAACCAGAAAGACGTGCTGATGGAAGAGATCATCGCCAACTACCATGCTAACGCGCAAGACGCGGAAGTGGTGCTGGTTGAAGGTCTGGTCCCGACGCGCAAACACCAGTTTGCCCAGTCTCTGAACTTTGAAATCGCGAAAACCCTGAACGCAGAGATCGTTTTCGTGATGTCTCAGGGCACCGACACCCCAGAGCAGCTGAACGAGCGTATCGAACTGACGCGCAGCAGCTTCGGCGGCGCGAAAAACACCAACATCACCGGCGTGATCGTGAACAAGCTGAACGCACCGGTGGATGAGCAGGGCCGTACTCGCCCTGACCTGTCCGAGATCTTCGACGACTCTTCTAAAGCGAAAGTCATCAAAGTTGACCCGGCTAAGCTGCAGGAATCCAGCCCGCTTCCGGTTCTGGGCGCGGTGCCATGGAGCTTCGATCTGATTGCCACCCGTGCAATCGATATGGCGCGTCACCTGAACGCTACCATCGTTAACGAAGGCGACATCAACACCCGCCGCGTGAAGTCCGTGACCTTCTGTGCGCGCAGCATTCCGCACATGCTTGAACACTTCCGCGCAGGTTCCCTGCTGGTGACCTCCGCAGACCGTCCTGACGTGCTGGTTGCCGCCTGCCTGGCCGCGATGAACGGCGTGGAAATCGGTGCGATCCTGCTGACCGGTGCCTACGAGATGGACCCACGCGTCAGCAAGCTGTGCGAACGCGCGTTCGCTACCGGCCTGCCGGTCTTCATGGTGAACACCAACACCTGGCAGACCTCCCTGAGCCTGCAGAGCTTCAACCTGGAAGTGCCGGTTGATGACCACGAGCGTATTGAGAAAGTTCAGGAATACGTAGCGGGCTACATCAACGCAGACTGGATCGAATCCCTGACTGCGACCTCCGAGCGCAGCCGCCGCCTGTCTCCTCCAGCATTCCGTTACCAGCTGACCGAGCTGGCGCGTAAAGCGGGCAAACGCGTTGTTCTGCCAGAAGGCGACGAACCACGTACCGTTAAAGCGGCTGCTATCTGTGCAGAGCGCGGCATCGCGACCTGCGTGCTGCTGGGTAACCCGGATGAGATCACCCGCGTTGCGGCGTCTCAGGGCGTTGAGCTGGGCGCTGGCATCGAAATCGTTGACCCTGAAGTGGTTCGCGAAAGCTACGTTGCCCGTCTGGTTGAGCTGCGTAAGAGCAAGGGCATGACCGAAGCCGTTGCGCGCGAACAGCTGGAAGACAACGTGGTGCTGGGCACGCTGATGCTTGAGCAGGACGAAGTTGACGGTCTGGTTTCCGGTGCGGTTCACACCACGGCGAACACCATCCGTCCACCGCTGCAGCTGATCAAAACCGCGCCAGGCAGCTCTCTGGTTTCTTCCGTGTTCTTCATGCTGCTGCCTGAACAGGTTTACGTTTACGGCGACTGCGCGATCAACCCGGATCCAACCGCAGAGCAGTTGGCAGAAATCGCTATCCAGTCCGCGGACTCCGCGATTGCCTTCGGTATCGAACCGCGCGTAGCGATGCTCTCCTACTCCACCGGTACTTCTGGTGCAGGTAGCGACGTAGAGAAAGTGCGTGAAGCGACCCGTCTGGCGCAGGAAAAACGTCCTGACCTGATGATCGACGGTCCGCTGCAGTACGACGCCGCCGTAATGGCCGACGTTGCGAAATCCAAAGCGCCAAACTCGCCGGTTGCAGGTCGCGCTACCGTGTTCATCTTCCCGGATCTGAACACCGGTAACACCACCTATAAAGCGGTGCAGCGTTCAGCAGACCTGATCTCCATCGGGCCAATGCTGCAGGGCATGCGCAAACCTGTGAACGACCTGTCTCGTGGCGCGCTGGTTGACGATATCGTCTACACCATCGCTCTGACCGCGATCCAGTCTTCGCAGCAGCAGTAATGTTAAAAAGCCCGGTGGCGCCAGCGCTTACCGGGCAACAAAAAGGCGACCACTTAACGGGTCGCCTTTTTTATTTACAGCAGCTCTCGCGCCGCCGATACAATGTCATGTGCCGTCAGGCCATACTCCTTCTGCAGGAAATCCTGCGTCCCCACCTGGCCGTAACGCTCCTTGACGCCCACCCGCCGCATCGGTACCGGGCAGGTTTCCACCAGGACTTCCGCCACCGCCGATCCCAGCCCGTTGTGAATGCTGTGGTTTTCACAGGTGACGATGCGACCGGTTTTCTCGGCGTAGTTTTTCACCAGCATCCGGTCGATGGGCTTCAGGGTAAACATGTCGATGACCGCCGCGCTGACCCCCTCCTGCTCAAGCTGGCGCGCCGCTTCCAGCGCTTCCGCCACCATGATGCCGTTGGCAATCAGGGTTATATCGGTTCCTTCGCGCAGCACGTTGCCTTTGCCAATAGTGAAGGTTGAGCCCGGGGCATATACGCTCGGCGCCTGCTTACGGATGGTGCGTACCCAGTAGAAGCCTTCGAGGTCGATAAGCTGGCGCAGCACGTCCTCAAACATCACCGCGTCGGTCACCTCCAGCACCACCGAATGCGCCAGACCGCGTACGATGCCCATATCCTCAAACGACATATGCGTCCCGCCGTTATGGCAGGCCGTCACGCCCGCATCCGAGGCAATTACCTTCACGTTGTTGCGCTGATAGTCCAGGGACATAAACAGCTGGTCGAAGCAGCGACGGCTGGCAAACGCGGTGAAGGTATGAACGAACGGTATACGCCCGGTAAGCGACAGCCCCGCCGCAGTGCCAATGACGTTGGCCTCCATAATGCCGCAGTTAATCACGTGCTGCGGATAATCGCGCGCCACGCCGTCCATCGCCATCGAGCTCATCAGATCCGCTTCCAGGGCGATAATCTCGCTTCCCGCCTCAATCTGCTTTGCCACAAAGCCCGCGTAGACCTTACGCATCTCAACGGCGTCTTTCTCTCCTGCCGGTGCAACCTTAATCATGTGAAGCCTCCAGTTGGCGAATCGTCTCGTTGAGGGCCGCTTTGCTCTCCGCGGTCAACCGCAGGTGGTGCGAGTTGCTGAGCTGTTCCAGGTACGGCACCCCCTGCCCTTTGATGCTGTCGAGGATGACGACTAACGGACGCGCGTCGGCAGCCGGGACCCGCGACGTCACCGCCAGCAGTCCCGGGATGTCGTCGCCCTTCACCGTCGCCACGTCAAAGCCAAAGGCGCGGAATTTCCCCTCCAGGTCGAACGCGCTGATAATTTCGTCCAGCTCGCCGTCGAGCTGCTGTTTGTTCCAGTCCACGAACACCGTCAGGTTGTTAAGGCGATGATGAGCGATAAACTGGAAGGCTTCCCAGCACTGCCCCTCGTTCAGCTCGCCGTCACCGACGATGCAGAAGACGCGGTTCGGTCGCCCCGCCAGCCTGTGCGAGAGCGCCATACCGCCGGCAATTGAGATCCCCTGCCCCAGCGAACCGGTGGTGGCGTCCACGCCGCGCGTTTTCAGACGGTCCGGGTGGCTTGGCAGGCGCGTGCCGTTCTGGTTCAGGGTGATCAGCTCTTCCACCGGGAAGTAGCCCTTGATCGCCAGCGTGCTGTAGAGCGCCGGGCCCGCATGGCCTTTCGACAGGACAAAATAGTCTCGCTCCGGCCAGTCCGGATCCGCCGGGTCGATTTTCATCACCGCGCCGTACAGCACGGCCAGGGTTTCAACCACCGACATACTGCCGCCATAGTGTCCAAAGCCCAGCTGCGTCAGGGATTTCAGCGTCTCAAGACGGATCTGACGCGCGAGTTCGGTTATCTCTTTCTCATTCATGATTTGGCTCCGGTGTTTTCCTGCGCGTTACCGCCCGCAGGTTTGTTTTTCGCGAAGACGTTGTACGCCACCAGCAGCGCGAACAACGCCACAACCAGTCCGGTGATGGCAAGCGGCGACAGGAAGCGCGCCAAGTTGCCGAGCACAATCCCGACCGCGCCAAAGTCGGCGTCCGAGAAGGTGGTGTTGGCAAAGCCAATGGCGCCCAGCACCGGCAGCAGCAGGACCGGCAGGAAGGTGATCAGCAGGCCGTTAGCAAAGGCGCCAATCATTGCCCCGCGGCGTCCGCCGGTGGCGTTACCGAACACGCCCGCCGTTGCGCCGGTGAAGAAGTGCGGCACGACGCCCGGGAGAATCAGCACCCAGCTAAACTGACCGCAGATGAACAACCCTACAATCCCGCCGAGGAAGCTGAACAGGAAGCCAATCAGCACCGCGTTTGGCGCATAGGGATACACCACCGGGCAGTCCAGCGCAGGACGCGCGTTCGGCACCAGTTTTTCCGAGAAGCCGGTAAAGGCCGGAACGATTTCCGCCAGAATCAGGCGTACGCCCTGCAGGATGATGAACACGCCCGCCGCGAAGGTGATCGCCATGATGATGGCGTAGACCAGGTAATTCTGACCGCCGCTGAAGGTAGCCTCCACGTACTCACGTCCGGCGCTCACCGCCATGATCAGGTAGATAATCATCATGGTCAGGGAGATGGAGATCGAGCTGTCGCGCAGGAAGCTCAGGTTCTTCGGCAGGTTCATCTCTTCGGTTGAGCGGGAGCCTTTGCCAACCTTGCTGCCAATCCAGCCGGACAGCACGTAGCCCAGCGTGCCGAAGTGCCCGAAGGCAATCTCATCGTTGCCGGTAATGCGCTTCATGTAGCGCTGTGCAATCGCCGGGAAGAAGGCCATGATCAGGCCGAGGATCAGCGAGCCGGTAAAGACCAGACCCACGCCCTCAAAGCCTGCCACCGTCAGGATCACGCCAATCATGCACGCCATATAAAACGTGTGGTGCCCGGTCAGGAAGATGTACTTCAGGCGGGTAAAGCGCGCGACGATAATATTCGCCACCATGCCGAAGGCCATAATAAGCGCGGTCGCCGCACCGTATTTTTCCAGCGCAATTGACACAATCGCTTCATTGTTTGGAATAATGCCCTGAATCGTAAAGGCGTGCTCAAACATACCGCCCAAAGGATTTAATGACCCCACCAGCACCGTGGCACCGCCGCCCAGCACAATAAAGCCGAGAATGGTTTTAATCGTCCCTTTCACCACGTCCGAAAACGCTTTTTTCTGCGCAACCAGACCAATAAGCGCAATTAAGCCGACCAGCACCGAAGGGACTTTTAAAATATCAACAACGAAATTCAGCGTTTCAAGGATAAACATATCCACCTCGCCTTATCAGGGTTATTGTCTTTCGAACCAGGCGCACAGCTGCGCTTCAAGTTCGTTGATGTCGATGATGTTGTTAATCACCACCAGCTGGCTTTCCGGCACGCTGGCGCTGGCCGCAATGTCTTTTGCCATCACGAACAGATCGGCTGCGCCCGGCGTGGCCGAGGAGAGATCGGAATGTTCAACCTCAGCCTCAATCTCCAGTTTTTTAAGCACCTTTTTAATATTCATTTCGACCATAAAACTGCTGCCCAGGCCGGAGCCGCAAATAGCCATGATTTTCATTGTTGTCCCCTTATTTTGAGTAGAGCACGCCCCATCACGCTGTCGCGTAATGTTGTGAATAATCGGATTAAAGAATTAAATCAGAAGCGGTCAATAACCGTTTTAATTTCCTCCAGGGTATTCGCCTGATGCAGTTTCTCCATATCCTCGTCGCTGGAAAATAATTCTGCGAGTGCGGATATCATTTCGATATGGCTATGTTTATCCGGTGCCGCGAGCATAATAATCACATCGACAGGGTCAAACTCACCGGCACCAAACGAGACGCCCTGTTTTAGTTTTAATAAAGACAACCCCAGTCCTTTGGCGCCTTCCTCCGGCCGCGCGTGCGGCATCGCCAGCCCTGGTGCCAGCACATAATAGGGTCCTAACGTGTGGTGCTGCTGGATGATGGCCGTGACGTATTCAGGCTCAATCACCTGCAAATCCAGAAGCGGCTTCGCGCACAGCTCAAGCGCCTGCGGCCAGTTTTCCACGCTCTCCTGTAGCGTGATGGTTGTATCATATATCCATTTTTTGAGCATTTTTCACTCCCGCTACACGCTAAAGATGAGCAAACTTTATTCAACACATCGCTGAATGACTGCGATCGCGATCACAAAGATAGCGCTACCAACCGTTAACATGCAGAAATGTGATAGCGCTATCAAATTGCGATCACGGCGCTAAATCACAGCAAAAAAAGGGATTTAAGGCGTATACTGCCTGTCACGTGAAGCGAAGGAAATGAAGAACGCGTCTGGTCAGCAGGAAGGTGTATGTCTCTAACCCGAAAACGGCGCAGTACCGGTAAAGTGACACTCGCCGATGTCGCACAGCTTGCCGGTGTGGGCACGATGACCGTGTCCCGTGCACTCCGCACGCCCGAACAGGTTTCCGATAAACTACGTGAAAAAATTGAAGCTGCCGTGCAGGAGCTGGGTTATATGCCTAATCTTGCCGCCAGCGCGCTGGCCTCGGCGTCGTCATGGACGATAGCCATGGTGGTGCCTAACCTCTCCGAAGCCGGATGCTCGGAGATGTTCGCCGGACTACAGCAGGTGCTACAGCCTGCCGGGTATCAGATCATGCTGGCTGAATCCCAGCATCGTCTTGAGCAGGAGGAGAAATTGCTGGAGACGCTGCTGGCGTCGAATATTGCCGCCGCTATCCTGCTCAGCGTTGAACATACCGATACCGTTCGCCACTGGCTGAAAAACGCCTCTATTCCGGTGATGGAAATGGGTGCCATGCGCGCCGACCCGATTGATATGAATATCGGGATTGATAACGTAGCGGCCATGTATGAACTTACGGAAATGGTGATTAAGCGCGGCTATCAAAATATTGGCCTGCTGTGCGCCAACCAGGAGCAGTGGATTTTCCAGCAGCATTTGCAGGGCTGGTACAAAGCCATGCTTCGCCACCATATGTCGCCGAACCGTGTGATTAACGCGGCGATGCCGCCGAGCTTCTCGACCGGCGCGGCACAGCTGCCAGAATTCCTGCTGGCGTGGCCGGAGCTGGATGCGCTGGTATGCGTCTCTGACGAGCTGGCCTGCGGCGCGCTGTACGAGTGCCAGCGCAGGCGAATCAAGGTGCCGGACGATCTGGCTGTGGTAGGCTTTGGCGATAGCGATGTGAGCCGCGTCTGTCAGCCGCCGCTGACGACGATGGCGGTGCCGCATCGTAAGATTGGCGTTGAAGCCGGGAAAGCGCTACTGGAGCGTCTGAATGACGGGGACTGGCGCGATCAAAAGCCCATCGCGTCCAGTCTTTGTCTGAGAGAGAGTTGCTGACGCTTACTCAGCTTCTTCCTCTTTCTCTGATTTGGTCGATTCGTTTTTGGCGTTGCGGGTCATCCACAGCGCCAGCGCTTTTAACGAATCCGGCGTGAACTCGTCGCAGCGCGCGGTGATCTCTTCCGGCGTCATCCAGCTGACTTCACTCACCTCTTCTTCCTGCAGAGCGAACGGGCCGTGGGAGACGCAGCTAAACAGCCCGCCCCAGACGCGGCAGTTTTCGTCTTCGAAATAGAACTGACCGTGCTCGGCAAACGGCACACCGGCGATGCCTAACTCTTCTTCTGCTTCGCGACGTGCGGAATCCAGCAGCACTTCATCTGCCTGAACAACACCGCCAGCGGTGGCATCCAGCATACCCGGGAGAAAATCTTTGGTGTCCGTACGGCGCTGAACCAGAATTTTGCCCATCCCGTCATGCACAACGATGTACGTTGCGCGGTGGCGCAGACGCTCCGCACGCATTTGTTCGCGGCTGGCCTGCGCGATCACTTCATTCTCTTCGCTGACAATGTCAACCCACTCTGTACTTGCCAAATGACTCTGCTCCACCATCGGGAAACCTTCTCTTCTAAGCGCTCTTTCGGCGCGTTTGCAGTTGAGGTGTAACTTACGGATTAATCGCTACCTGCGCAATAACTTGCTGATCATTAAGTGCGATAACGCTCAGGGTATTTCCATCCAGCATGCCATAGCTCGCAGGATAACCGCCTTTCGGTATGCTGACCGAACCCGGATTGAAGTGATAAATCTCACCGCGTTTTTCAGCAACCGGAATATGAGTATGACCGTAAACCAGGACATCGCCAGCCGCGAGCGCCGGGAGATTATCAGGGCTAAAAAGATGCCCGTGCGTCAGGAACAGGCGGCTTTGTTCCAGCAGCACCTGTTGCCATGGCGCGGTAAGGGGAAAATGCAGCAGCATCTGGTCCACCTCGCTGTCGCAGTTGCCGCGAACGGCAATGATGCGCGAGGCGTACGGGTTGAGCTTTTCCGCGACCTGCGCCGGGGCGTAGCCCTCCGGCAGCGCGTTGCGCGGGCCGTGGTTGAGGACATCCCCCAGAATAATCAGCCACTGCGCGCCGCTTTGTGCAAACAGGGAAAGGACACGCTCGGTAGCGGGCAGCGATCCATGGATATCCGACGCAAACATCAGTTTCATCAGTCACTCCTCGGGAAAACAGACTGCCCCCATCATACCTGAAGCGTCAGGGCTTATCAGCCCGCGCGCTTAGCCGAGAGTGCCACATAGCGCTGCACGGAGGCGCGCTGCCACTGAAACGCGGCATAATCCACCAGCTGCTGCGGCACCTCATCGCCGTTGAGGATCAGGCGGTTTAGCATCAACGCCAGATCGGCGTCGGCGATGCACCACTCGCCGAACAGGTTCGGGTTGCCGTGTGCGAGGAGCGAGGTGGCGGTTTCAATCAGTTTTTGCGCGCTTTCACGGCCTTCAGCGCTGAGCGCTGGCTTTTTGCCCCCGGCAAACACGACATCAGTTGAGCGTTCCACGCGAATCGGCACCAGATCGCTCCGCAGCCACGCCTGGATCTGCCGCGCCCGCGCGCGTTTTTGCAGATCGTGAGGATAAATGCGCTCCCACTCAGGCGGCGCGAACCGATCTTCCAGATATTCATCGATCGCCGACGATTCGCTCAGGGCAAAACCGTCGATCTCCAGCACCGGCACGCGTCGGGTCAGGTCGTAGCCCTGCCACTGCGGTTTGAGATGTTCACCGCCGTCAAGATCAACGGTCTTCAGCGTAAAAGTGAGCCCTTTTTCGGCCAGCGCAACGTATACGCTCATGACATAGGGAGAAAAGAAATTCGCATCGGACCACAACGTGATTACGGGCTGGTTCATAACATCCTCATCGGCTGATCGGTTTTTTACTCAACATATAATCTCTTTGCCCCGCTGTCACTTGATGAAAACTCACGATTTACAACAACCACCTATACTCATTTGTCATGGCACCACTATTCGCATGGACAGGAGTTGAGAATGATCGACCTTTATTACGCCCCTACCCCAAACGGCCATAAGATCACCCTTTTTCTTGAAGAAGCCGAGCTGGATTACAGAATCATTCGCGTGGATATCAGCAAAGGCGATCAGTTCAGCCCTCTCTTTCTGGCTATCTCGCCGAATAATAAAATCCCGGCCATTATTGATAACCACCCGGCAGACGGGGGCAGGCCGCTGAGCCTGTTTGAGTCCGGTGAGATTTTGCTCTATCTGGCGGAGAAAACCGGCAAACTGCTGAGCGGCGAACTGCGCGAGCGTCACCATACCCTGCAATGGCTCTTCTGGCAGGCGAGCGGACTGGGGCCCATGCTGGGGCAAAATCATCATTTTACCGCTTACGCCCCGCAGCCCATTCCTTATGCAATAGAACGCTATCAGGTTGAGACTCAACGGCTCTATGACGTTCTGAACCGTCGGCTGGAGAAAACGCCGTGGCTCGGGGGCGATCATTACAGTATTGCCGACATCGCCTGCTGGCCGTGGGTGAATACGCATGAAAAACACCGAATTGACCTTGCCGCTTACCCGGCGGTGAACAACTGGTTTGAGCGCATACGAACCCGCCCGGCCACCGAGCGAGCGATGCAAAAAATCCAGCAGATTTAACCCTCTATGAGGCTGGGTGCCCGCGAGCCTCTCATGTATGATGAGCAGGAAATACTGACACGGAGAAGACCTGCAATGTCACAGCCAGACGCTATTATTCGCATAAAAAATTTACGCTTGCGCACCTTCATCGGCATCAAAGAGGAAGAGATCGCCAACCGTCAGGATATTGTCATTAACGTGGTAATTCACTATCCCGCAGACAAAGCGCGGGCCAGCGAAGACATCAACGACGCGCTGAACTACCGCACAATAACCAAAAACATCATTCAGTACGTGGAGAATAACCGCTTCTCTCTGCTGGAAAAATTAACTCAGGATGTGCTCGATATCGCACGCGAACATCACTGGGTCACTTATGCTGAAGTTGAGATCGATAAACTTCACGCCCTGCGCTACGCCGATTCCGTCTCCATGACGCTAAGCTGGCGACGCCAGGCGTAACCCTGGAGGTTGTATGAAGATTTTGCTGACCGGCGGCACGGGCCTTATTGGTCGTCACCTCATTGCGCGTCTGCAGGCCTTGCATCACGACATTACCGTGGTCACGCGCAGCCCGGAGAAAGCGCGCCAGGTGCTCGGGGCGGGTATCGATATCTGGAAAAATCTGGCCGAGCAGCAAAATCTGGACGGCTTCGACGCCGTCATTAACCTCGCGGGGGAACCCATCGCCGATAAGCGCTGGACGGAAGAGCAAAAACAGCTGTTATGCAGCAGCCGGTGGAACATCACCGAAAAGCTGGTCGAGC
Source organism: Enterobacter asburiae (assembly GCF_007035645.1). NCBI lineage: Bacteria > Pseudomonadati > Pseudomonadota > Gammaproteobacteria > Enterobacterales > Enterobacteriaceae > Enterobacter > Enterobacter asburiae. Next base: position 1,297,860 of record NZ_AP019632.1, on the reverse strand, counting down.
TGATCCGCAATAGCCACACGCCGCCTTCGGTGCTGATTTCGGGTTCAGCCGTGGGCTATTACGGCGATCTCGGCGAGGTGGTGGTGACCGAGGAAGAGCCGCCGCATAACGAGTTTACCCATAAGCTCTGCGCCCAGTGGGAGCGTATCGCCTGCGCGGCGCAGAGCGATCGCACCCGCGTCTGCCTGTTGCGGACCGGCGTCGTGCTTGCGCCGAAGGGCGGCATTCTGGCGAAGATGCTTCCCCCTTTCCGGCTTGGACTTGGTGGGCCGATCGGTAATGGCCGTCAGTATCTGGCCTGGATCCATATCGACGATATGGTCAACGGTATTCTCTGGCTGCTGGATAACGATCTGCGCGGGCCGTTTAACATGGTTGCGCCGTATCCGGTGCGTAACGAACAGTTTGCCCACGCGCTGGGGCATGCCCTGCACCGCCCGGCGATATTGCGCGTGCCTGCCACGGTCATTCGCCTGATGATGGGTGAAGCGTCTGTGCTGGTATTAGGCGGACAGCGGGCGCTGCCAAAACGGCTGGAAGCGGCCGGGTTTGCGTTCCGCTGGTATGAATTAGAAGAGGCGCTGGGGGATGTGGTGCGGTGAATATGTTACAGTGACAGGCCATGTTCCGAAGATATGGCGTAACAATGGCAACCATCACCACACCCCGGCTTCACCTCACTCCTTTCGAACCCACTGACTGGGCCTTCTTCCGTTCGCTGCGTGAAGATCGCAGCATCATGCGCTACATGGCCGCCATCGCGCCGGAAAAAGAGACCCGACGCACGTTTGCCGCACGCCTGATGGCGGAGCATGTCTTTGTGATCCGCTCTCTGGAGGACGATACGCCGCTGGGCGATATCGGCCTGCAAATCAGCCCTGAGAATCGTGAAGAGGCCGATATTGGCTATACGGTTGTGCCTGCCGCGCAGGGAAAAGGGATTGCCAGCGAGGCGCTGCGCGCGGTGTGTGATTACGCGTTTAACCAGACCAGCGTGAAAGCGATTAACGCGTACGTGCTGGCAGATAACGGCGGTTCGGTGCGGGTGCTGGAGAAAGCCGGGTTTGTGCGCACGCAGGTGCTGGAAAAGGCGTATGAAATTGACGGCGTGCGCTATGACGACTGGGTGTATCGGCTGGAGTACAGTGCGGCTTGATGCCCTCTCCCACAGGGAGAGGGGGAAAGGCAAAACCTACTTCAACGACCCTTTCAGGAACTGCTGCAGGCGCGGGCTTTGCGGGTTCGCCAGCACCTCGTCCGGGTGGCCCTGCTCTTCAATTTTCCCCTGATGCAGGAAGATAACGTGGTTCGAGACGTTACGGGCGAAGCCCATCTCGTGCGTCACCACCACCATCGTTTTGCCCTCTTCGGCCAGCTTCTGCATGATGCGCAGCACTTCGCCAACGAGTTCCGGGTCCAGCGCGGAGGTCGGTTCGTCGAACAGCAGCACCTCCGGTTCCATCGCCAGCGCGCGGGCGATGGAGACGCGCTGCTGCTGACCGCCGGAGAGATGCACCGGGTATTTCATCTGCTGGCGCTCGTCGATACCCACTTTCGCCAGGTATTTCACCGCGCGCTCGCGGGCTTCCTGCTTGCTCAGGCCCAGCACCTGAATCGGTGCTTCCATCACGTTCTCCAGCACCGTCATGTGGCTCCAGAGGTTGAAGTGCTGGAACACCATCGTCAGGCGCGTACGCAGCAGTCGCAGCTGGTGCTTATCCGCGACCTTCAGCTGGCCGTCTTTATCACGGACCAGGTTAATATTCTGCCCGCTCACCACAATCGAGCCTTCGCTCGGTTTTTCGAGGAAGTTAATGCAGCGCAGGAAGGTACTTTTACCCGAGCCGGATGAGCCGATAATACTGATCACGTCGCCCGCATTCGCCTGCAGCGACACCCCTTTCAGCACTTCATGTTCGCCGTAGCGTTTGTGCAAATCAATAACGTTTAATTTGTTCTCAGCCATCATCTTTCTCAGTGCGTCGAAGAAGGTTTTATATGCTGCAACCAGCGTTTTTCAGCCTTACGGAACAGGCTAATCAGAACATAAGAGATAATTAAATAGAGCACCGCCGCAATGCCAAACGCGGTAAACGGCTGATAGGTCGCGGAGTTAATATCGCGCGCGATTTTGAGCAGATCCGGCACCGTCGCGGTAAAGGCGAGCGCGGTGGAGTGCAGCATCAAAATCACTTCGTTACTGTACGCCGGTAACGCGATACGCAGTGCCGACGGCAGAATAATGCAGCGATAAAGTTTCACTGAGGAAAAGCCGTACGCGCGCGCCGCTTCAATCTCACCGTAAGGGACAGAGCGAATTGCCCCGGCGAAAATCTCGGTGGTGTAGGCGCAGGTGTTGAGCGTCAACGCCAGCACCGTACAGTTCAGACCGCTGCGGAAGAACGCATTCAGCATCTCAGTGCCTTTTACGATCTCAAGCGTATACATCCCCGAATAGAACACCAGCAGCTGCACGTACAGCGGCGTACCGCGAAACACGTAGGTAAACAGCCAGATCGGGAACTGGATAAATTTATTGTTCGACACGCGGCCAATGGCAAGAAACACCGCCAGAATGCCGCCCATCACCACGGAGGAGATCAGCAGCCAGAGCGTAATCGCCACGCCGGTAAAGCGGTAGCCATCCGTCCACAGCAGCGATTTCCAGTATTCCTGAATAATCTCAATCACAGGTCAGCCCTCTTCACACCCACGGAGTAGCGACGCTCGAGCAGAAGCAGCACACCATTGGAGGCGGTCGTAAAGACCAGATAAATCACGCCACAGACCACCGCAAAGTAGAACGGCTCCCAGGTGCTCTTGCCCGCCAGCTGAGTCGCTTTCACGACGTCTTCCAGACCGAGCAGCGAGACCAGCGCTGTAGCTTTGAGGATAACCTGCCAGTTGTTGCCGATGCCCGGCAGCGCATAGCGCATCATGGCCGGGAACATAATCCGACGAAACGTTTGTGAAGAGGTAAAACCAAATGCGGTTGCCGCCTCAATGTGGCCTTTCGGAACGGCCATGTAGGCACCGCGGAAGGTTTCGGTGAAGTAGGCACCGTAGATAAAACCGAGGGTAATAATACCGGCCACCATCGGGTCGATATCAATTTGTCCCATGCCCATCGCGTCCGTTACGCTGTTCAACGCAATCTGCAGACCGTAAAAGATCAGCAGCATCAGCACCAGATCGGGAACGCCGCGAATAAGCGTGGTGTAGCCTTCAAAAATAAGCGCCAGCGGTTTGTTAGCCGAAAGCTTCGCCCCTGCGCCTGCCAGACCTATCAGCACCGCCAGCACCACGGAGCTGATAGCCAGCTCAAGGGTGACAAGCGCGCCCTGTAAAATAACGCCAGAAAATCCGTACAGCATACCGCGAGCCCTGTCGTATCGTGAGTGGTGGAACCGTGTCTTTTCCCCTCCCGCACCGGGAGGGGCCGCACGTTATTTGACGGGGCGATTAGCCGCCGTAAACATTAAAATCAAAATACTTTTTCGCCAGCTTGTCGTAGGTGCCGTCAGCGCGCATTTCAGCAAACGCTTTGTTCAGCGCCTCACGCAGCTCATTGTCTTCTTTGCGCAGGCCCATGCCGGTGCCCACACCAAACAACTTCACGTCCTTAATGGACGGGCCGCCAAACTTGTAATCTTTACCCACCGGCGTTTTCAGGAAGCCTTCGCTTGCCGCGACTTCATCCTGGAATGCCGCATCAATTCGGCCTGCCGTCAGGTCTGCGTAGATATTTTCCTGGCCCTGATAGGAGACGATTTCAATCCCCTTCGGCGCCCAGTGTTCGTTGCCGTAAGTTTCCTGCGTGGTGCCCTGCAGCACGCCGACGCGTTTGCCTTTCAGGGACTCCAGCGTTGGCTGAATGTCAGAAGCTTTAGCCACCACCAGACGAGAATCGGCCGCGTAGAGTTTGTCGGTGAAGGCAATCTCCTGCTGGCGTTTTTCGGTGATGGAGAGCGAGGACATGATTACGTCGATTTTTTTCGCTTTCAGGGACGGGATCAGCGCATCCAGCGGGTTCTCAACGTAGGTACACTGTGCTTTGATGCGTTTGCACAGCTCATTGGCCAGATCGATGTCAAAACCGACCAGTTCACCCTTTGAATTCTTCGATTCGAACGGCGCATAGGTTGGATCGGTACCAATCCGAATTTTCTGCGGAATGGCTGCGAATGCCGCGGTGGCGCTGGAAAAGGCCAGCACCAGAGATAGTGACAACACGAGTTTTTTCATATTTGTCCTCAACAAACTGTCTTCATACGGGATTTTTACGACGACGGGGTGGTGCTAATGTGCCATTAATCCCCTCTTTCAGGCAAAGACTAATGCCCTTAAGGCGGGAATTTTTGCATTATAAATGCGTAAGTATGCACAAAGCGATCCAATACGGTGCAACAAATGCACCGCATTGGGTCAACCGCTCCCGCAACGCACCTTTGCGGTGCGTTAGCGTCAGGCATTATTCACCGTATACATTGAAGTCGAAGTATTTCTTCGCCAGTTTGTCGTAAGTACCGTCTTTACGCAGCTCTGCAAAGGCTTTGTCGAAGGCGGCTTTCAGCTCGGTATCATCCTTACGCAGGCCAATACCGGTGCCGTCACCAAAGTATTTTTTGTCTTTTACCGACGGGCCCGCAAACGCATAGTCTTTACCCGCAGGCTGTTTCAGGAAGCCTTCGCTCGCGGCGACTTCATCCTGGAATGCCGCATCCAGACGGCCTGCGGCCAGGTCAGAGTAAATCAGATCCTGGTTCTGGTAAGCCACCACGTCTACGCCCTTCTCACGCCAGGTCGCGTTGGCATAACCTTCCTGCGTCGACCCCTGAAGCACGCCAACATGCTTGCCTTTCAGCGAGTCGATGGTTGGCTTAATCGGGGAGCCTTTCGGCGCAATCAGGCGAGAATCCGCAGCGTAGAGCTTGTCAGAGAAGGCAATCTCCTGCTGGCGTTTTTCGGTGATGGAAAGAGAAGAGATAATGGCGTCGATTTTCTTGGCTTTCAGCGACGGGATTAACGCGTCAAAGTCGCTGCCCACCCATGTGCATTTCACCGCAATGCGTTTGCACATTTCATTTCCCAGATCGATATCAAACCCCACGAAATCGCCTTTCGCATCCTTGGAAGAGAATGGCGCGTAGGTTGCGTCTGTACCGATACGAACCGTCTGTGGAAGCGCTGCGTAGCTACCTGCTGCCGCACTTAACCCCACGAGCAAAGACAGAGCCAGAACCGTCTTCTTCATACATTTACCCTCAAGTACCGTGATTTTATTATGTATTGTGTTGTGTGTTGTGTTGCAGGCTTCATCTTGCAGGTCTTATGCCACATTGCCGTCTGGTCAAAACTTCGACGTTAAATATGTTAATAAAACGTTGCGATATTGCCTTAATGGTGAAAGATAGCAGGTCTGCCGAACGAACCGGAAAGAGAAAAAGGGAAAAAACGAATTAAATGTCGAGGATATGATCGCCGTTGCATAATTGCCCTGAAACAGGGCAACGTCTCTTTTCATGCACTCTGTTTGTGCACAGATTCAGGCCCCTTGCCAGCGGGTGAAGAGATCTTCAGGCAGGTCGATGTCAAACTGATCCAGCACGCGGTTGACGGTCTGATTAATCACGTCGTCCAGCGAGGTCGGGCGATGATAAAACGCCGGAACCGGCGGCATGATGATGGCCCCAAGCTCGGCGGCCTGGGTCATTAAACGCAGATGGCCGAGATGCAGCGGCGTTTCCCGCACGCAGAGCACCAGAGGACGACGCTCCTTCAGCACCACATCCGCCGCGCGCGTCACCAGGGTGTCGGTATAGCTGTTCACAATGCCGGAGAGCGTTTTAATCGAACAGGGCAGGATAACCATGCCGGCCGTTTTAAACGAGCCTGAGGAGATGCTGGCGGCGATATCACGGGCATCGTGAACCACGTCCGCCAGTGCCTGAACATCGCGCAGGGAGAGATCGGTTTCCAGAGAGAGGGTCTGCCGTGCCGCCTGGCTCATCACCAGATGGGTCTCGACTTCCGCCACGTTACGCAGAACCTGTAACAGACGTACGCCGTAAATCGCGCCGCTGGCGCCGCTGAGCCCAACAATGAGTCGTTTCATGATTTTCGCCCTTACTGATTTCAGGGCAGACTGTGCAGGATTTTGCGGGGAGTTGCAAGTGAGGGCATTCGCCCTCACCTGCCGGAGCATCAACCTTCGTTGTGCATCTCTAAGCTTTCAAGATCGTTCTGCATCTGAACGGCTTTCGCATCGTCGTTGCGCAGAGAATCAAGATAGTCGAGGTACTGCTGGTCAACGTCTTTGGTCACGTAAATACCGTTGAACACGGAACATTCAAACTGCTGGATTTCCGGGTTCTCGGCACGCACCGCGTCGATGAGATCGTTTAGATCCTGGAAAATCAGGCCGTCGGCACCGATGATCTGGCGAATTTCATCCACTTCACGGCCGTGAGCGATCAGCTCGTTGGCGGTTGGCATATCGATGCCGTACACGTTCGGGAAGCGAATCTCCGGCGCGGCAGAAGCCAGGTAAACTTTCTTCGCACCCGCTTCGCGCGCCATCTCGATAATCTGCTCAGAGGTGGTGCCGCGAACGATGGAGTCATCCACCAGCAGCACGTTCTTGTCGCGGAATTCCGCGCGGTTGGCGTTCAGCTTGCGGCGCACGGACTTACGGCGCAGGTGCTGGCCCGGCATGATAAAGGTGCGGCCAACGTAGCGGTTCTTCACGAAGCCCTGACGGTATGGCTTGTCCAGAATGCGGGCGATCTCCAGCGCGATATCGCAGGAGGTTTCCGGAATAGGAATAACCACATCGATGTCGAGATCGTCCCACTCGCGGGCAATCTTCTCGCCCAGCTTGGTGCCCATGTTGACGCGCGCGCTGTAGACGGAAATCTTGTCGATGAAGGAATCCGGGCGGGCAAAGTAAACGTATTCAAACAGGCACGGGTTGCTGACCGGGTTATCGGCACACTGGCGGGTAAACAGCTGGCCCTTCTCGGTGATATAAACCGCTTCGCCCGGCGCAACGTCGCGCAGGAACTCAAAGCCCAGGGTATCCAGCGCCACGCTCTCAGAGGCAACCATATATTCGGTACGGCCATCGCCAAGGTCGCGCTTGCCGAGCACCAGGGGACGAATGCCGTTTGGATCGCGGAAGGCAACCATGCCGTGACCAATGATCATCGCTACGCAGGCGTACGCGCCGCGGATCTGGCGGTTGGTCGCGGCAATCGCAGCAAAGATGTTGTCTGCTTCCAGCGGGTAGTGACGGAAGTTATCCAGCTCGCTGGCGAACACATTGAGCAGAATTTCAGAATCAGAGGTGGTGTTAATGTGGCGACGTTTCTCTTCGAACAGCTTTTTACGCAGCTCATGCGCGTTGGTCAGGTTGCCGTTATGAGCAAGGGTGATGCCATACGGTGAGTTGACGTAGAAAGGCTGTGCCTCAGAGGCGCTGGAACTGCCAGCAGTAGGATAACGAACGTGACCGATCCCCATATTACCTTGCAGACGCTGCATATGGCGGGCTTCAAACACATCGTTTACCAGGCCATTCGCCTTGCGTAAACGGAAGCAGTTGTTTGCATCAATGGTGATGATACCCGCAGCATCCTGCCCACGGTGCTGAAGCACCGTTAACGCGTCATAAATCGACTGGTTTACCGGCATGAAACCGGCGATACCGACAATACCGCACATTCGTCTTTTCCTCGTTAAGCCACATCTCAGGGTTTATGCCCTGGGCAAAAAACTCGACGAGCTTTGCAGATAGTCAAAGAACCATCTGATGATGAAGCTGAACTCTGGAATGAGCTGCGATTTCTGCCAGTCTTCGCTTTTGGAGAACCCGGTGAAGGTATCCAGGAAGAACAGGATCGCGGCCACAATCAGCACGCCTCGTAACGCCCCGAAACAGATCCCGAGCACCCTGTCCGTTCCTGACAGACCGGTTTTCTCGACCAGCTGACCTATCACGTAATTCACGATAGCGCCGACAATCAGCGTTGCGATAAACAGCACCGCGATGGCAATTCCGTTTCGGACCAGTTCATCTTCAAAGCCCGTGAACCAGACAGACAGGTAAGTGTAGTAATGACTGGCAACAAAGAAAGCACAACCCCAGGTTACCAGCGATAACGCTTCACGAACAAAGCCACGGATCAGGCTAACCAGACAGGAAAAACCAATCACCGCAATGATGGCGTAATCAATCCAGACCATATGTGTCCCACGATTTAACGCCCTGTCATCCAGTTCGGGGCGAATTCTAACAGAAAAAGAAAACGTTTGCGTAGGGATTTCCTTCCCGCGCGTAAATAAAAAAGGCGCTGAAAAAATGTTCAACGCCACGGTCCATTTGACGTCTCTGTGGACGTCTGCTCCCCCTCACCCCGGCCCTCTCCCTCAAGGGAGAGGGAGCAAACCACTCCGAGGTTGGGTAAGATCTTATCAGTTCGCGCTGTAGCCCATCACCACACCGCTCAGGCCGGAGATCTGCTTCAGCTCGCCGAGCGAACCTTTAAGCTTATCTTTGGACGCTTCTGGCCCCACGAGGATACGGGTAATTTTACCCTGCACCGGCGTGGAAGGTGAAGTGTAAACACGATATCCCGCACTGCGCAGTTTGCTCACGACCTCGTTAACTTTGTCGGCGTTTTTCAGCGCGCCGAGCTGCACAACGTACGCTTTTCCGGTCGGTGCAGCGTCTTGTTTTGCCGGCGGTGGGGTTTCTGATGCGGCAGCCAGCTGCTCTGCGGCTTTATCCCGCTGCGGTTTCGGCTGCGGCTTCTCAACCGGCTTCGGTTTTTCAACGGGTTTAGGCTGCTCTACCGGCACCGGATCGATATCGCTGCTGCTCGCTGCCGCCAGACGAGACGGATCGAGCGACGGTGCGGCGGCATCGCCTGCACGCACCTCTTCCGCCGCGCCTTCCGGCGGCTGAGCAGGCAGCGCCTGCGTCGCCGCTGGCAGCATATCCGGCTCATCGCGGTCACCCGGTTTCGGCACCAGCGGAATAGCGGCAAACTCGTCCTGATAATGCTTTTTCTGCCCGTCGAGCAGACCCGGGAGAATAATCACCCCGAGCGCGACCAGCACAATGGTTCCTGTTAAACGGTTCTGAAACTTACTCGCCACCGGTTCTCCCCGCGTCCATCACTTCCATGACATGTGCCACCGTGTGGAATGAACCACACACCAGCACGGTATCTTCTGGTTTAGCATCCGCCATCGCGGCATGCCAGGCCTGAGCCACGCTACTATAGATTGCGCCTTTGCCGAGATGTTCCATCAGCTGCTCAGCCGTCGCGCCGCGCGGCCCCTCCAGTGGAGCACAATACCAGCTATCGACCACACTCTCCATGCAGGCCAGCGTCCCGCCGATATCTTTATCATGAAGCATACCGATAACCGCCAGCACGCGCCCGGTTTTTGGTAACGATTTGAGACGTCCCGCGAGATACGCCGCCGCATGCGGGTTATGCGCCACGTCCAGAATCAGGCGCGGTGACTCGCTGACAATCTGGAAACGCCCGGGCAGAATTGCGCTCTGAATACCGTCACGAATTGCCTGCTCGCTGACCACGAGGCCGCTGGCGCGCAGTGCCGCCAGCGCGGTTGCCGCGTTCGGCTGCGGCACCTGCGGCAGCGGCAGATTGTCCAGCGCGCCCTGCGCATCGCTAAAGCGCCAGCCGTTATTCTGAACCTCATACTGCCAGTCAACGCCGCGGCGCAGCAGACGCGCGCCCTTCTCATTTGCCACGTCAGCAATGGTGTGCGGCATGTCCGGCTCGCCGACCACGGCGGGTTTATTCGCCCGGAAAATACCGGCCTTCTCGCGGCCAATGCTTTCACGATCCGGTCCCAGCCAGTCGATATGGTCCAGCGCGATGCTGGTGACCACCGCCACGTCCGCACTCACCATATTGGTGGCATCAAGACGTCCGCCGAGGCCGACCTCAAGGATCACGACATCCAGCTGCGCCTGTTTGAACAGCCACAGCGCCGACAGGGTACCGTATTCAAAATAGGTTAATGAGATCTCACCGCGTGCGGCTTCAATTTCCGCGAACGACGCCGTATGCGCCGATTCCGGCAGCTCGCTGTTCTGCACGCGAACGCGCTCGGTGTAGCGGACCAGGTGTGGAGAGCTGTACACGCCAACTTTGTAACCTGCGGCCATCAGGACAGATTCCAGCGTGCGGCAGGTAGTGCCTTTACCGTTGGTGCCCGCGACGGTGAACACGAAAGGTGCCGGTTTGAGCACATCAAGACGCGCGGCGACCTGGCTTACGCGCTCAAGCCCCATATCGATGGTTTTACTGTGCAGGTTTTCCAGATAAGAAAGCCACGCGGCCAGGGGCGACGTGGCTTGGGGAATGCTTTTATTTTCCATAATGCCCGGTTGTCATTAACAGATTAGAAAGCAAAAGGGCAGCGCCAACCGGCCCTGCCCTTTTCAGTTATCAGGCCTCGGGTTCCTGATCCGGTACCACCACGCCTTCGCGCGGCTCATCCGGGTTCGGCGCTGGCAGATTCATCAGCTTCGCCAGAATGCTCGCCAGCTTCAGGCGCATTTCCGGACGGCGGACGATCATATCGATAGCGCCTTTCTCAATGAGGAACTCACTGCGCTGGAAGCCCGGCGGCAGTTTTTCACGAACGGTTTGCTCGATAACGCGAGGACCCGCAAAGCCGATCAGCGCTTTTGGCTCAGCGATGTTCAGGTCGCCCAGCATCGCGAAGCTCGCAGAGACGCCGCCCATGGTTGGGTCGGTCAGCACGGAGATGTACGGAAGACCGCGCTCCTGCATTTTCGCCAGCGCAGCAGAGGTTTTCGCCATCTGCATCAGCGACATCAGCGCTTCCTGCATACGTGCACCACCGGAGGCTGAGAAGCAGATCAGCGGACAGTTGTCTTCCAGCGCCTGCTCAACGGCACGCACGAAGCGCGCACCGACCACGGAGCCCATTGAGCCGCCCATAAAGGAGAACTCAAAGGCAGCGGCGACAACCGGCATCTCATGCAGGGTGCCTTTCATGACGATCAGCGCGTCTTTCTCGCCGGTCTCTTTCTGTGCAGAGGCCAGACGATCTTTATATTTTTTGGAATCGCGGAACTTCAGCACGTCTTTTGGCTCAAGTTCGCTACCCAGCTCTACCAGAGAGCCTTCGTCCAGCAGGCTATGCAGGCGGTTGCGCGCCGACATACGCATATGGTGGTCACACTTCGGACACACCTCAAGGTTGCGCTCCAGCTCTGCGCGATACAGAACCTGACCGCAGCTATCACACTTCGTCCATACCCCTTCAGGAATGCTCGCTTTGCGCGTTGGGGTAATGTTGCTTTTAATTCGTTCAATCCAGCTCATTGATAACCTTTCTGCCTGAACCTGGTCGTATGCCAGTTTTGCTATAAGAGGCGAATAATGCCATTTTTGCCTCCAACAGACCATGAATGTTGCACATTAAAACATAACAGCCCGAAACTTTGGATAAAAAAGTGGTCGAACCGCCAGTGTGCATTTACTTCGCTTGTTTTGCCGCCGCACGTTTGTGGCGAATGATTTCGATAACGCCAGGCAGTACGGAAAGCACAATAATCGCTACAATCAGTAACTTAAGGTTTTCCTGCACCACCGGGAGATCGCCAAACAGATAGCCTGCGTAGGTAAACAGCAGTACCCACAGCAGCGCGCCAACCACGTTGTATGCCGCAAAATGACGATAGGACATATGCCCCATTCCCGCCACAAACGGTGCAAATGTGCGCACAATAGGCACAAAACGCGCAAGGATAATGGTTTTCCCGCCATGGCGTTCATAAAACGCATGGGTTTTATCTAAATAGCTGCGACGGAAAATTTTCGAATCAGGATTGCTGAAAAGCCGCTCACCGAACACCCGTCCAATCGTATAGTTGACCGCATCACCGACAATGGCGGCAATCACCATCAGCACAACCATAAGATGCACGTTCAGATCGTTAGTGGGTAACGCCGATAGCGCCCCGGCAACGAACAGCAGTGAATCCCCTGGCAGGAATGGGGTAACGACCAGACCGGTTTCACAAAACAGAATGAGGAACAGAATGGCGTAAACCCAGACGCCATACTGCGCGACCAGCTCCGCCAGGTGAACATCAATATGCAGAATGAAATCAATCAGAAAACGTATTACGTCCATATTGTCTAAGCCCTAATTGCACCTTTGTTTAGTCCGCTAAAAACAGCGGGCCCATTGGCGGTTTCGGCAGGTCAAATCGATCCGGATAGTCTACTGAGACCAGATACAATCCTTCCGCTTTCGCCGTGGCTGCCGCAAGCGTTCTGTCCTTCGCTGCCAGCAGGTCTGCAATCCAGCTCTCCGGCTGGTGTCCGGCACCCACTTCCATCAGGCTGCCCACAATATTCCTAACCATATGATGTACAAAGGCATTGGCTTTGATATCCACCACCACATACGCGCCAAAACGGCTGACGTTTATGTGCATGACGTTGCGCCACGGCGTGCGGGACTGACACTGCACCGCACGAAACGACGTAAAGTCATTTTCACCAATCAGACACTGCGCCGCGCGATGCATACGTTCTGCATCAAGCGGTTCATAAAAATGCGTGACGCCCTGGCTTAACACCGCCGGACGCAGGCGCTGGTTGTAGATGACATAACGGTAGCGACGCGCCGTGGCGCTGAAGCGCGCGTGAAAATCATCCGGCACAGCTTTTACCCAACGCACCGCAATGTCACCAGGCAAATTCGCATTTACACCCAGCGTCCAGGCGGCATCCTTACGCACGGCGGTGGTTTCAAAGTGCACCACCTGCCCCGTGCCGTGAACTCCCGCGTCCGTACGTCCCGCGCACAGGACGTTAATCGGCTCGTTTGCCACCTGAGAGAGCGCTTTCTCCAGCTTCTCCTGGACGCTGCGCACCTCGTTCTGACGCTGCCAGCCATAATATTTACTGCCGTCGTACTCAATTCCGAGGGCAATTCTATGGACCGGCTTTTGTTCCACGTCTGACATCAGTACAGGTACTCCTGCACCAGTTTTTCAGCGATTTTGACCGCCATCAGCGCGCCGCCGAAGCGAACGTTATCGGCAACGGACCAGAACTGAACCTGCTCCGGCATCCCGTAATCGTTACGCACGCAGCCAACGGAAAGATGCGCGCTACCGGTGGCATCGCCAACCTGGGTCGGGAACTCGCTCTCTTCAGAGAGCACGATGTCTTCACCGCGGCCAAACGCGTCGCGCGCCTCTTCTGCCGCCAGCGGACGGAGGGCTTCAAAGCCGACCATCTGCGCGTGGCCGTAGAAGACCGGAGACTGCACGACGTTCGCGGAAATCATCAGGCCATCGTCCTGCAGAATTTTACGCACTTCATCGACGATACGGCGCTCTTCGCGCACGGAGCCCTCGCGGTCCGGCAGCAGCGGCAGCATGTTGAACGCCAGCTGGCGCCCAAAGAAATCGTCTTCGTCAATCGGGATACCGTTCAGCAGCTTCGCGCTCTGCCCGGCCAGCGCGTCAACGGCCTTTTTGCCGTTCGCGGACGCGGACAGCAGGCTGGTGACGGTAATGCGCGACAGGCCACCGTCGTCGATCAGCGGTTTCAGGGCGGTCAGCAGCTGGCTGGTGAGGCTGTTCGGGACCGCAATGACGTTACGGTTGCGGTAGTCAGCCAGCACAAACGGGTTCACGTCCGGCACCACCAGCGGCACATCCGGCTCCATTGAGAACAGACCGCTCAGGTCGATCACCAGGCAGCCTGCGTTAGTCGCCTCTTCAACGTACGCAGCCGTCGCTTCAGCGCCCGCGGCGAAAAACGCCAGCTGCGCCTGCGTCCAGTCGAACGCGGCCGCGTCCTGGACCATGACGGATTTACCGTTAAAACGCAGATGCTCACCTGCGCTGTCGGTACGGGCCAGCGCATAGATATCGCCCACCGGGAACTGACGCTCAGCAAGGGTTTCGAGCAGGGCTTCGCCCACGGCACCCGTGGCACCTAAAATGGCAATGTTCCAGCCTTCAGACATGGTGGTTTACTCCAGAAATAAAAAAGCGTCCCTGTCGGAGTATCCGACAGGGAGCATTAAGAAGACATTAATGCGCCGGGTGATGAACGGCGTTAAATCCCAGCTTATGCAGCAGCGTCGCCGACGGGGCGTCGTCGCATATTACATACAGGGAAGACCACTCGCGGCGCTCAACGTAGTTCTTGCGCAGCTTATCAAATTCACCCGGGATCCCCGCCACTTTACGCAGCAGCGCATCATCGCGGCGCACATCATACACCAAATGCACCAGCCTTTTCAGCGTTGCCTGATCGAGCGGACCGTGCAGGGTAATGCGGCCAAATTCAGGCGCGGGGAGTAAGGTATCCAGCGCCACCTGCTGCGGATGGCCGATAAAAGCGCTGTAGGCTTCGAAGACCTGCGTCGTGCCGCGCGCTTTCCCCTCGAGGGTATAACCGGCGATATGCGCCGTGCCCACGTCTACCTTGTTAAGCAGCTCAACGTTGAGATCCGGCTCCGGCTCCCAGACGTCCAGCACCACGCTGAGGTCTTGTCCTTCGTTCAGGCATGTCAGCAGCGCGGCGTTATCTACCACCGGACCACGGCAGGCATTTATCAGAATAGTGCCAGCCTTCAGACGACGGATCAGCGCCTCGTCAGCAAGATGCAGCGACTTATACGGCCCCTCTTTAAACAGCGGCGTGTGGAACGTCAGCACGTCACACTGTGCAACCAGCTCATCCAGCGAGCGGAAATCCTCGTCATCGCCGTTATCTTTACGCGGCGGATCGCACAGCAGCGTGCGGATCCCTAACGCTTCAAGGCGCTTTTGCAGGCGCCCGCCGACGTTACCCACGCCGACAATCCCCACGGTGCGGTCCTTCAGCGCAAACCCGTCGCGCTCGGCCAGCATCAGCAGGGAGGAGAAAACGTATTCCACAACGGCGATGGCGTTACAGCCCGGCGCGGCGGAAAAACCGATTCCGGCCTGCTTCAGCCATTTATCATCCACATGATCGGTCCCTGCCGTTGCGGTTCCGACAAACTTAATCGCTTTACCGGCGAGCAACGCCTCATTTACTTTAGTCACCGAGCGCACCATCAGCGCGTCTGCGTCATCCAGTTCGTTGACCGGGATCGGGCGACCAGGGACAGCCTTAACGTTACCCAGGCGGCTAAACAGCTCACGGGCGTAAGGCATATTTTCATCAACGAGGATTTTCACGTCTGAGTACCTGTTTGAGAGGAAGAAAACCTGCCAAGTGTGCCATAATCTCGCCGCCAGGCATATATGTATGCCTGGTTTACGCTGAGTTTTGACTTTAAGGATTTTTGACGATGCAGCCCATTTCAGGTACGCCGCCACGCCCTCCGGGTGAAGGCCCCGTCACGCCAAACGTTGCCGGTGAACAACCGCTATCCACGCAACAGCGCACCGTGCTGGAGCGACTGATCACGCGCCTGATTGCGCTGACTTCACAGCAAAACGCGGAAGTCTGGGCCGGGGTAAAGCATGATTTAGGCGTGAGGAACGACGCACCGCTGCAGTCGCGCCATTTCCCTGCTGCCGAGCAAAACCTGAACCAGCGTATCAATACCGCGCAGCAGAACCACACCACGCGCCAGATTGTTGCTCAGCTGACGGAGCTGCTGGGTCAGGGCAATAACCGGCAGGCGGTGAGCGATTTTATTCGCCAGCAGTATGGTCAGACCGCGCTGGGCCAGCTGACGCCCGACCAGCTCAAAACCGTGCTGACCCTGCTGCAGAACAACGAGCTGTCTATTCCGCAGCCTCAGGTGCGCCCGGCGACCGAGCGTCCGCTGCTGCCAGCCGAGCACAACACGCTCAAGCAGATGGTGACGAAGCTGGCTGCGGCCACCGGCGAACCGACGAAGCTTATCTGGCAATCCATGCTGGAGCTGTCCGGCGTGAAGGCGGGTGAGTTAATACCGGCCAAACAGTTTACGCATCTGGTGACCTGGCTCCAGGCGCGCCAGACGCTCAGCACCCAGAATGCCCCTACCCTGCATACCGTCCAGGCGGCACTGAAGCAGCCGCTTGAGCCGCACGAGTTTGAAGTCATCCGGGATTACGCCCAGCAAAACTGGCAGGCCACGCCACAAACGGTTCTGACCACCGCGCAGGTGCAGGATCTGCTCAATCAAATCTTCGTTCGCCGCGCCGAGCGCGAAGGCGGCGTGCCGGAGGTGAGAAACATTCAGCCGATCTACAGCCCGCTGTTTGCGCCGGTCGTCGAGACGTTCAGAACGCTCTCTGCGCGTCCGGGATTGATGTTTATTGCGCTACTCATTGCGCTGGCGATTTTCTGGCTGGTTGCCTGAGGTTGGTTTTGCCCGGTGGCGCTGCGCTTACCGGGCCTACAGCGGCTCGAACCGTAGGCCGGGTAAGGCACAGCCGCCACCCGGCAATAACGGCTCAAGTCCTGCGAAACGCCACCAGCGTCACCACGATCCCCACCACTGCGGAAACCGCACCGGCCAGAAAGACGGACGGATAACCAAACGAGGTGGCTAACACCCCGGCCAGCGGTCCGGTTACCCCGTATGAGATATCCTGAAAGGCCGCATAGCCGCCCAGCGCCGTACCGCGCACCTGCGGGGCCACGCGCTTCACCACTTCAACGCCCAGCGCCGGGAAGATCAGTGAACAGCCGCAGCCGGTCAGCGCCGCGCCAAGCAGCGCAACGGATGCCACGGGTGCATTCCACAGCAGCAGCAGACCGATGGTTTCAATCACCAGCGACGCCACCGCCACCTTCACGCCGCCAAAGCGATCCGGCATCCAGCCGAAGAAAACGCGCATCAGCACAAACGCGCCGCCAAACGCGGTGAGCGTAAAACCGGCCATCGCCCAGCCGCGGCTCATAAAATAGAGCGAGACGAAGGTACCAATCACCGCAAAACCCACGCCCTGCAGCGCCAGGCCAAGTCCCGGCTGCCAGATTTGGCCGACCACGCTCCACAGGGAAGGACGCTCGCCTTTGTGCGCGGGCACCTTACGCACCGAGCCGTTAAACGCCCACGCCAGCAGGGGTAAAACCATGGTGGTGGCAGCCAGCGCCGCAAATCCAAACTGGCTATTGATCAGCAGCCCAAGCGGTGCGCCTGCGGCCAGCGCGCCATAGATGGCCATACCGTTCCAGGACATCACCTTGCCGGAGCGTGCCGGCCCCACCAGACCCATTCCCCAGGTCAGGGTGCCGGTCAGCAGCTGGCTTTCACCAAAGCCCAGGATTAAGCGGCCCAGCACCAGCAGCGCAAACTTATACGCGGCGTCTACCGGCAGGAGAGCAGCCAGCAGCCATGCGCCGCCCGCCAGCCCACAGGCAAACATCCCCTGTAGCGCCGAGCGTTTTGCACCGTGCTGATCCGCCAGCCGTCCGGCGTAACCGCGGGTCAATACCGTGGCTAAAAACTGAATGCCCACGGCAATGCCGACCATGGTGTTGCCATAGCCCAGCTCCTGATGAACGAACAGCGGGATCACCGGCAGCGGCAGGCCGACGGTCATATAGGTTAGAAATACCGCGAAAGCGATACGGAACAGCGAGACGTTCGCTGAAGGGGTTGTTTCTGTTTGAGTTACTGCAGTCATGCTTTACTCCGAAATGAAGAGTAAGGCGGGGAAATGCCACGCCCCCTCTACCTGATGATCAGGATTAAGGTGCGTTGGTTGACGTTAAACGCTTACGCATTATCGTGAGGATAATGTTGAGGGGTGAAGTTTGCCTGTGAGATCAGCCGCTTGTCAATGCATAAAAAAAGGGAGCCTTATGGCTCCCTTCCGGAATCAAACGTAAAACTTATGCTTTCAGCTTACGCATAACCAGCGTGGCGTTGGTGCCACCGAAGCCGAAGCTGTTTGACATGACGGTGGTCAGCGTCGCGTCCATTGGTTTGGTCACGATGTTCAGGCCAGCAGCCTGCTCGTCCATCTCATTGATGTTGATGCTTGGCGCGATAAAGCCGTTTTCCAGCATCAGCAGAGAGTAGATCGCTTCCTGCACGCCAGCCGCACCCAGAGAGTGACCGGTCATGGCTTTGGTCGCGGAGATTGCCGGGCTGTTGTCGCCGAAGACTTCACGGATCGCACCCAGCTCTTTCACGTCGCCTACCGGAGTAGAGGTACCGTGGGAGTTCAGGTAGTCGATTGGGGTGTCAACGCCGTGCATCGCCATCTTCATGCAGCGCACCGCGCCTTCGCCGGATGGCGCAACCATGTCGGCGCCGTCAGACGTTGCACCGTAGCCCACGATTTCAGCGTAGATGTGCGCGCCACGTGCCAGGGCATGCTCCAGCTCTTCAACCACAACCATACCGCCGCCGCCCGCGATAACGAAACCGTCACGGTGCGCATCATAGGTACGGGAGGCTTTATCCGGAGTTTCATTGTACTTGGTGGACAGTGCGCCCATCGCGTCGAATTCACAGGCCATTTCCCAGCCCAGCTCTTCGCCGCCGCCAGCAAATACGATGTCCTGTTTACCCAGCTGGATCTGCTCAACAGCATTACCGATGCAGTGCGCGGAAGTCGCACACGCGGAGCTGATGGAGTAGTTCACACCGTGGATTTTGAATGGGGTCGCCAGGCACGCGGAAACCGCAGAACCCATGGCTTTGGTGACCACGTACGGACCTACAGCTTTCAGACCACGCGGGCTACGCATTGCGTCAGCGCCGAATACCTGCGCTTTTGATGAGCCGCCGGAACCGGCGATCAGACCCACGCGCGGGTTGTTCTGATAAACCTCTTCACTCAGGCCGGAATCTTTGATCGCTTCCTGCATGGAGAGATAAGCATAAATAGAGGCATCGTTCATGAAACGAACCACTTTGCGGTCAATCAAACCGGTGGTGTCCAGTTTGACGTTACCCCATACGTGGCTACGCATACCTGAATCTTTAAACTCTTCAGAGAAAGTGATCCCGGAGCGTCCTTCACGCAGAGATGCCAGGACTTCCTGCTGGTTATTACCGATGCTGGAAACAATGCCCAGGCCAGTAATCACTGCACGTTTCATTCAATACCTCTGTAAGTCGCACTATAGTAAGTTTCGAGTCGCACAATAGCGTACACTTGTACGCCGAACAAGTCCGATCAGACATTTTCTGCGGAAATTTGCACCGATGGACTCACATCGTTAAGATCGTGCCACTGCCTGTCAGACGAGTAACTTACGTGAAACAAAACGCTATACAACCCGCCAACCTCGAATTCAACGCTGAGGGTACACCTGTTTCCCGAGATTTTGATGACGTCTATTTTTCTAATGATAACGGACTCGAAGAAACTCGCTATGTTTTCCTCGACGGAAACCAGCTCAGCACCCGCTTCCCGGAGCATCCGCGGAGCCTGTTTGTGGTCGCGGAAAGCGGATTCGGTACCGGGCTCAATTTTCTGACCCTTTGGCAGGCGTTTGACCAGTTTCACGCTGCCCACCCTGAGGCTACGCTACAAAGATTACATTTCATCAGTTTTGAAAAATTCCCGCTCACCGCGCACGATCTGCGGCTCGCTCATCAGCGCTGGCCAGAGCTTGCTGCCTGGACGGAGCAGCTTCAGGCGCAGTGGCCACCCCACATCGGCGGCTGCCACCGTCTGATTCTGGACGGCGGACGCGTGACGCTGGATTTATGGCTTGGCGACATCAATGACCTGACCGATACGCTCGATGATTCGATGAATCAGACGGTGGACGCGTGGTTCCTTGACGGCTTTGCCCCCGCCAAAAACCCGGACATGTGGAGCCAGCATCTGTTTAGCGCGATGGCGCGGCTGGCGCGCCCTGGCGCAACGCTTGCCACCTTCACCTCGGCAGGCTTTGTCCGCCGCGGGCTGCAGGAGGCGGGCTTTACCATGCAGAAAACCAAAGGTTTTGGCCGCAAGCGCGACATGCTGGTCGGCAGAATGGAGCAGACGCTGGACATCCCCGCCAGTGCCCCCTGGTTTGCACGCGGCGCCAGCGCATCCCGTGAGGTGGCGATAGTCGGCGGGGGGATCGCCAGCGCTCTGCTGTCTCTCGCGCTTCTCCACCGCGGCTGGCAGGTCACGGTCTACTGTGATGACGACGCGCCAGCAAGCGGCGCGTCCGGCAACCGCCAGGGGGCGCTCTATCCGCTTTTAAGCGCGCACGACCCGGCCCTGTTCCGGTTTTTCCCGGCGGCGTTTACCTTCGCCCGTCGCCTGTACGACGCCCTGCCGGTGGCGTTCGATCATGACTGGTGCGGCGTGACGCAGCTCGGCTGGGATGAAAAGAGCCAGCAAAAAATCACGCAGATGCTGTCGCTGGGCCTGCCTGACGAGATTGCACGCGCGGTAAGTGCGCAAGAGGTGGCAGACACCGCTGGCGTGGAAACCGGGTGTGGGGGCATTCAGTATCCGCTCGGCGGCTGGCTGTGCCCGGCTGAACTGACCGCGGCGGTCATTGCCCTGGCGCAGTCGCGCGGGCTGACGGCGCATTATGCTCACAAGGTTGAATCGTTGAGCCGGACAGAACGCTGGAATCTGCGTTTTGCTGATGGCAAAGAGGCAAGCCATGCCAGCGTTGTGCTGGCAAACGGACATAACATCAGCCAGTTTATCCAGACAGAGTCATTGCCGGTTTATCCGGTCGGCGGCCAGGTAAGCCATATTCCTTCCGCGCCCGAACTGAACAAACTACGTCAGGTGCTGTGCTATGACGGCTATCTGACGCCGCAAAATCCGTCTAACGGCCACCACTGCATCGGGGCCAGCTATCATCGTGGCGAAACGGATATGCGCTACAGCGAAGCGGATCAGGCCCAAAACCGCCAGCGCCTGATTGACTGTTTCCCGGATGCGGCGTGGGCGAAAGAGGTTGACGTCAGCGAGGGTGACGCGCGCTGCGGCGTGCGCTGCGCCACCCGCGACCATTTGCCGATGGCGGGAAATGTGCCGGACTACGACGCGACGCTTGAGGCCTATCAGGATCTTGCTGATAACCGGGATAACGCGGTAAGCGCGCCGGTTTATCCGGAGCTGTTTATGCTGGGTGGATTAGGGTCTCGCGGGCTCTGTTCCGCGCCGCTGCTGGCAGAAGTTTTAGCTGCGCAAATGAGCGGCGAGCCGATTCCGCTGGACAGGGTTACGCTTGCGGGGCTGAATCCGAATCGATTGTGGGTACGGAAACTGCTGAAGGGGAAGAAGGTTAAGTAGGGTGCGGTCTGGTGCCCTCACCCCGTCCCTCTCCCACAGGGAGAGGGAGGTGAAACACTTACTTCGCTTTCGCCTGCTGGAACAAAGTGTCCCACATGCCTAACACCAGAGACTGATCGCGCGGCGAGAGCTCTCCGGCCTGAATGGCTTTCTCCAGACTGCGGGCCACTTCGGCGTGAACGGCGTCGGCAGAGTGATCGTCTCCCGCTTCCAGCTCGGCTACCGCGAGCGTCAGGTGACCACGCAGATAACCGCTGGCGAACAGCTCATCATCACTGGCGTGTTCCACCATGTCATCAATTAACGCCAGAATGCGTGATTCAAATTCTGCGATCATCTTCTTTCCTCTGTTAAAGATCTTCCGGCCAAGGGAAGCATTCCGCCGTGATAACCGGCGTGTGGTAATAATTCTGTAAGGCCTCGATCAGGCGTGCCGGACGTTCCGGGATGCCTTTCTCAAGATATTCCATCACCTGCGCGTGAACGCGGCGCTGGAAGACGATACGGTCTGGCTCGAAGTCGCCTTCGAGGTTGTCACAGCTGACGTTGAACGGGAAACCCGCCGCGACGCAGAATAGCCATTCCAGCGCCTGCGGCTTCACTTCCACATCTTCAAACTGGCCCTGAGTGGCGGCATCACGTCCGTCCGGGCAGTACCAGTAACCGAAGTCCACCAGCTCGCGCCGCGCTTTCCCCGCAATGCACCAGTGCGAAATCTCGTGCAAGCCGCTGGCATAAAAGCCGTGGGCAAAGACGATGCGGTTATACGGAACCTCCGCATCAGCAGGAAGATAGATCGGTTCGTCGTCGCCTTTAATCAGACGGGTATTAAAATCGTCGGCAAAACAGCCGTCGAAAATCTCAATCAGCTGTTCGTATTTATGAGTACTGTTCATTAGTGCATCCCCAACCAGGTGAGGATCTCCTGTCCATGGCTGTCATAAAGAAGTTTGGCGCTCATTACGGCCGAGACGATGACGATCATCGGGCGAATAAGTTTTTGTCCTTTGCTTAATACCAGACGCGAGCCCGCGCGCGCGCCCAGGAACTGCCCTGCCATCATCACAAATCCGGTTGCCCAGATAACCTTGCCGCCGATGATAAACAGCAGCAGGCCGCCGACGTTTGAGGTCGCGTTGAGCACTTTGGCATGGGCGGTGGATTTGGCGAGGTTAAACCCGGCCAGCGTCACGAACGCCAGCGCATAAAATGAACCCGCCCCCGGCCCGAAGAAACCGTCGTAAAAACCCACGCTGCCCCCGGCAATCAGGGCAAACGGCAGGCCGTACAGGCGACGCTGGCGGTCTTCTTCACCGAGCTTTGGCATCAGCAAGAAGTAAAGCCCGATGCAGATGACCAGAATCGGCAGGATCTGGCGCAAAATATCGGACTGCACGTGCTGAACCAGCAGCGCGCCCGACGTGGAGCCGATAAAGGTCATCAGGATATTGAGCTTCTGATCGGCAAGGCTCACCACCTTGCGGCGGATAAAATAGAGCGACGCCGAGAGCGAACCGCCGCAGGCCTGCAGCTTGTTGGTGGCAAGCGCCTGCGCCGGGCTCATGCCCGCCGCCAGCAGCGCGGGCACGGTTAACAACCCGCCGCCGCCCGCGAGCGCGTCGATAAAACCGGCCAGCATGGCCACAAAGAACAACACCACCAGCAGCAGCGGCGACACCATAAACAGATCGACGAAATTATCCATTAAAGTACATGCTCATCCAGTAGCGCCTGGCAGGAAGGCGGCAACGGAGGCGGTGTCTTCTTCTCAGGCTTAGAGGTTCCAGGTTTTGCCGGCTCAAACCAGCTTTGCAGTTCCGCACCGCAGCCATCGCCTGGCGGAGGTAGCGGCTGATCTTCACATTCCAGGCTATTCGCCGGGCAGCGCAGACGAACGTGCATGTGCGCACGATGCTGGAACCACGGGCGCACTTTGCGCAGCCAGTCGCGATCGGTTCCGGCATCCAGGCAGAGCTGCTGCTTGATGGCCGGGTTGACGAAAATACGCGTGACGTCATTATCTTCTGCCGCCAGCTTGATCATGCTGGATACGTCCCGCGTCCACAGGGACGGCACCACGCGCTTACCGTCGCTCGCCACCAGATCTAGCGCCTGCGGTTTCAGCAGCTGGGCGGAGGTCCAGCGCGTTTTCGGCAGCTGCAGGAAGATATCGACATCCAGTCCGGTCTGGTGGCTGGCGTGTCCACCGTTAAAACGCCCGCCGGCAGGCATCCCCATATCGCCAATCAGCATCGTGCCCAGCCCCAGATTATGTACCTGATTGCCCAGACGCTGGATGAACAGCACCAGGTCCGGGTGGCCGAAATAACGCCGCTGATCGGTGCGCATCACCTGATAGGTATCAGACTGGAGAGGAAGCTCCTGGGCACCGACGATACAGCCGTTGGAAAAGGCGCCAATGGACTGCGCGCTCCCCGCCACCGGATGGGTGATTTTTTGCCATGGCGTCGCGGCCAGACTGGCTCCACTGGCGAGCAGCGCCAGCAGAGCAATTGCGGTTTTTTTCATGTTTACCAGCGTGGAATGGTGGTCGTCACATCCGCATTCTGCGCGCGCTGGCGCAGGAAGTGATCCATCAGCACGATCGCCAGCATCGCTTCTGCGATCGGCACCGCGCGGATCCCCACGCACGGATCGTGACGTCCTTTGGTGATCATCTCAACTTCTTCGCCATCGCGGTTAATCGTGTGGCCCGGCACGGTGATGCTGGAAGTTGGCTTCAGCGCGATGTTGGCAACAATCTGCTGCCCGCTGCTGATACCGCCCAGGATGCCGCCCGCATGGTTGCTCTGGAAGCCCGCTTTCGTAATCTCATCGCGGTTTTGGCTGCCGCGAAGCTGAACCACGTCAAAGCCGTCGCCAATCTCTACGCCCTTCACCGCGTTGATGCTCATCAGCGCGTGGGCAATGTCGGCGTCGAGACGGTCAAATACCGGCTCGCCCCAGCCAGCCGGGACGCCGTCGGCCACCACGGTCACTTTCGCGCCAATGGAGTCGCCCTCTTTTTTCAGGCCACGCATCAGTTCATCCAGCGCCTCAAGCTTGTCGGCATCGGCGCAGAAGAACGGGTTTTGTTCAACCTGATCCCAGTCTTTGATCGCCAGCGGAATGTCGCCCATCTGGGTCAGACAGCCGCGGATAACGATGCCAAATTTCTGCTGCAGGTATTTCTTAGCAATCGCCCCTGCCGCCACGCGCATCGCGGTTTCACGCGCGGAAGAACGTCCGCCGCCGCGATAGTCGCGGAAGCCGTACTTTTGTTCGTAGGTGTAGTCGGCGTGGCCCGGACGGAAGACGTCTTTGATGGCGCCGTAGTCCTGGGAGCGCTGATCGGTGTTTTCGATCAGCAGGCCAATGCTGGTCCCGGTGGTGCGACCTTCAAAGACGCCGGAGAGAATTTTCACCTGATCCGGCTCGCGACGCTGCGTGGTGTAGCGAGAGGTGCCCGGGCGACGACGGTCGAGGTCGTGCTGTAAATCGGCTTCGGTCAGTTCGATGCCTGGCGGTACGCCATCAACGATACAGCCCAGCGCCAGCCCATGTGATTCCCCAAAGGTGGTCACGCGGAATACCTGTCCAATACTGTTTCCTGCCATCACGGCTCCGATGTTGTAGTTTGTGTTTGAGCGATGTGAAACGGGCCGAAGCCCGCTGGATTAATCTTTATAGATGCTGAAGTATTCGCGCGCGTCGAGCAGCTGCGCTTTGGTCAGCATAAAGACGCCGTCACCACCGTTGTCGAACTCAAGCCAGGTGAACGGCACATCCGGGTACTGCTCTATCAGATGTACCATGCTGTTGCCCACTTCACAAATCAGAACGCCGTCGTCGGTCAGGTAATCCGGCGCGCAGGCCAGAATGCGGCGGGTCAGCTTCAGGCCATCAGAGCCTGACGCCAGACCCAGCTCCGGCTCGTGACGGTATTCGTTCGGCAGATCGGACATGTCTTCCGCATCAACGTACGGCGGGTTGGTGACGATAAGATCGTACTGCAGCGTCGGCAGATCGCGGAACAGGTCGGAGCGAATTGGCGTAACGTGATGGATCAGGCCGTGCTCTTCGATGTTGTGCTCGGTCACGGCCAGCGCGTCGGTGGAGATATCTACCGCGTCCACTTCCGCTTCCGGGAAGGCGTACGCGCAGGCAATCGCGATGCAGCCGCTGCCGGTACACATATCCAGAATGTGCTGCGGCTGATGGCCTATCAGGCCTTCAAAGTGGTTGTTGATCAGCTCGCCAATCGGCGAGCGCGGCACCAGCACGCGTTCATCGACATAGAACTCGTGGCCGCAGAACCAGGCTTTGTTGGTCAGGTAGGCGACCGGAATGCGCTCGTTCACGCGGCGGATCACGCGCTCAACGATGCGGTGTTTTTCGCTGGAAGTCAGGCGCGCGGTGCGCATGTCTTCCGGAATGTCCAGCGGCAGGTAGAGAGACGGCAGCACCAGCTGTACGGCTTCATCCCACGGATTATCGGTACCGTGACCGTACCAGATATTAGCGGCGCTGAAGCGGCTAACCGACCAGCGCAACATGTCCTGTATGGTATGCAGCTCGTTTACTGCTTCATCGACAAAAATTTTATCCACTCTTTCCTCCAGGGCATGCTCGCATAATTTTCGGCGGCTAGTTTGCCATGAAGACGGCGATAAATCAGCAATGACGCGTCGCGCTTGAGGTTAAAAAATGCGTTTAGTCGGGTACACTGTCGGAAATACGAGATGAGAATGACGAATGAAAAAGAAAACATCGCTCAGCGAGGAGGATCAGGCGCTCTTCCGTCAGCTGATGACCGGGACGCGTAAAATCACGCAGGACACCATCGTCCATCGCCCGCTGCGTAAAAAAATCAGCGAAGTACCGGTCAAGCGCCTTCTGCAGGAGCAGGCCGATAACAGCCACTATTTTTCAGATGAATTTCAGCCGCTGCTCAACACGCAAGGGGCTGTGAAGTACGTACGCGAAGACGTCAGCCATTTTGAGCTGAAAAAATTACGCCGCGGGGATTATTCGCCGGAGCTGTTTCTCGATCTGCACGGTTTAACGCAGATGCAGGCGAAACAAGAGCTGGGGGCGTTGATCGCCGCCTGTCGCCGTGAACATGTTTTTTGCGCCTGCGTGATGCACGGCCACGGTAAACATATCCTCAAGCAACAAACGCCGCTGTGGCTGGCTCAGCACCCACACGTAATGGCTTTTCATCAGGCACCGAAAGAGTACGGCGGAGATGCCGCGTTGCTGGTGTTGATTGAAGTGGAAGAGTGGCAGCCGCCAGAGTTGCCCTGACAGAATGGCGGGAAGCACATTGCGCCCCGCCATATCGCACGTCACGTCAGATCGCTTTTGCCATCTTCAGGTTGCACGGACTCATTTGCCAGTTGAAGACACCTTTGCCCGTTTCGTCGAGAGAAACATTGGCAATGGCGGATGTCGTGAACATCGGAGGAGTCTCGCCCGGGCACAGCTCAGATACCAGATAGCCAACCAGTGGCAGGTGGGAAATGACCAGCGCGGAGGCGACACCTTCATTGCACAGCGCCTGAAGATAAGCGCTGACAAGGCCTACATCGCCACACGGGGTGAGTTCAGGCAGAACATCCACACTGGTCGGCAGGTTCATACACTCCCCTACCACATCCAGCGTCTGTTCTGCACGCAGGAACGGACTCACCAGAACGCGTTCGATGTCCACTTTTTGACCGTTAAGCCAGGTCGCCATCAGACGAGATTCGTCGCAGCCACAGACGGTCAAAGGACGTACTGAGTCACTGGCGGCATCGAGTGCCGCGTCGCCGTGACGCATGATAAAAACTTGCATATTGCACCGCTTTTGTTAACCAGAATCACCGGCGTTAACTACCCGCGATAAATGCTAAGAGGTAGAAAACCCGATGGCCGGGCATTGTGCCTGATCCATTCGGTGAATGAAACGCTGTTTTTTACCTCAATGGCGTAAGTATAGTCAATCTCTGTTTACAAAATCGCCAGAACAGGTCCATTCACTTCAGGATTTACCCTTCTTTGACCTCAGCTTACGAGGACAGTTTCCCTTGCAGGCCAAAATGTCTGGCCGCGTTCCGCCATCTGCAATAATTGGTCACACGGTGTAAACCGTGGACCATATTGCGAAGCCAGACGTTGCAGGATAGCAACCACTTCACCCGCGCCGAGCGTATCCATGTAACGGAACGGGCCGCCAAGGAACGGCGGGAAACCAATGCCAAATACCGCGCCGATGTCACCATCGCGTGCACTCTTGATCACCTGCTCATCAAAGCAGCGCGCCGCTTCATTGAGCATCATCATCACGCAGCGCTCAGCGCACTGAACGGCGGACAGTTTTCCCTGACCTGTGGTCGAAATGAGTCCATATACCGAAGGGTCGACCTGTTTCCTGCTTTTACGCCCTTTCGCGCCGTAAAGATAGAAACCGCGTTCATTTTTTCTGCCTTTGCGATCGTCCTTCAAAATCGCAGAAACAATGTTTGCAGGTGGGCTAAAACGATCGCCATATGCAGCTTCCAGCACTGGTATAATTTTAGTGCCGGTGTCTATTCCCACCTCATCCAAAAGTTGGATTGGGCCAACGGGGAAACCAAACTTTACCAGCGCCTCGTCGACGTGCTCAATCTTCTCCCCTTCCGTCAGCAACCGCATTGCTTCATTAATGTAGGGAGCCAGAATGCGGTTGACGTAGAAGCCAGCTTTGTCCGCTACCACAATCGGGGTTTTGCCCTGTTTTTTCGCCAGCTTCACCACGGTGGCAACAGTTTGCGGACTGGTAGTCGCGTGCGGAATAACTTCCACCAGCGGCATTTTTTCGACCGGGCTAAAGAAATGCAGCCCAATCACCTGCTCCGGGCGCGCGGCTTTCGCTGCGATATCGCCAATCGGTAATGACGACGTATTGGAGGCAAAAATGGTATGCGGGGCGCAATGTTGCTCAACGTCTGCCACCATCTGCTGTTTAAGCGCCAGATCTTCAAACACGGCTTCAATCACCAGATCGCGGTGCGCAAAACCGCTGTAATCCGTCGTACCGGATATCATCGCCAGGGTTTTGTCGCGCTCGCTTGCCTTGATATGGCGGCGCTTGACCTTTTGATCAAGGTTCTGCCAGCTATACTGTAGCGCGTGATTGATCCCCTTAGGATTAATGTCTTTGATTCGTACAGGCAATTTGCCTTTGCTGGCGGTAACAAAAGAAATTCCGCCACCCATGAGCCCCCCACCCAGTACGCCAATCGCACGCAGCGGAGCGGGCTGCGCCTCGCTGCCCGGATCTTTTTTCACTTCCGTGCTGGCGAAGAAGATGCTGCGTAGCGCCTGCGACTGCGGCGTCATCGCCAGTTCGCCAAAGGCTTTGGCCTCCGCGGCATAGCCGCTGCTGCTTCCCTGCGACAGCCCGGTCTCGATCACTTCGAGGATCCGCTTTGCCGCCGGGTAATTGCCTTTGGTTTTTTGTTCGGTCTTTTTGCCCACCATGTTGAACAGGAGCGTTCTTCCCAGCGGGCCGGCCAGCACGCGCTCACGTACCGGCAGAGGACGTTTTGCCTGACGCCCTTTCAGCGCAAGCTCAACGGCGGCTTCCAGCAAAATGGACTGCGGCACGACGTCATCGACCAGACCGGCTTTCATCGCCTGACGGGCACGCAGCTGTTTACCGGTTAAGATCATCTCCAGCGCCGTGCTTACGCCCACCAGGCGCGGCAGTCGTTGCGTTCCGCCGGAGCCAGGCAGCAGGCCCAGCTGCACTTCCGGCAGACCCAGAATCGTTTTCGCATCGTCGGTGCAAATCCGGCTGTGACAGGCCAGCGCCAGCTCAAGCCCACCACCCAGGCAGGCACCGTGGATCGCGGCAATGACCGGGATCGGCAGACCGTTGATCTCCGCCATGACCTGCTGGCCCTGACGCGCCAGCTCTTCGGCTTCCAGAGCGCTTTGCGCCCGGGCGATCATGTTGATATCCGCGCCGGCGATAAAGTTATCCGGCTTGGCAGAGATAAAGACCAGACCACGAATCGCTTTGTTGTCGCGGATCTGCTTTAGCATCGTGCGCACCTGAACACCAAATTCGGCCTTCAGGGTATTCATCTTTTCATCAGGCACATCGATCGTGATAACGGCCACGTTATCGAGGCGAACCGTCAGATTAAATGCAGATGGCATATCCATTATTCAGCCTCCAGAACCATTGCTGCGCCAAGGCCACCCGCCGCACAGGCGGTAACGAGGCCAAACCCGCCGCCACGGCGACGGAGTTCATGTAAAGTTTGCGTGATCATCCTCGCCCCTGTGGCGGCAAATGGATGACCGTAGGCGATAGAGCCGCCCAGCACGTTGAATTTACTTTGATCCACTTCGCCTGTGGCATGGGCGCGGCCCAGCACATCGCGCGCGAAACGCTCGCTTGCCAGCAGCTGTACGTTTGCCAGGGTTTGCGCGGCAAACGCTTCATGCATATCAATCAGGGTTAAATCAGCCAGCGTCAGCCCCGCGCGCTCCAGCGCCAGCGGCGTGGACCACGCCGGACCTAACAGCATGTCCTGCCAGACATCAATGGCGGTGAAGGCATAGCTGCGTAAATAGCCCAGGGGAGTGATGCCCAGCTCCTTCGCGCGGGATTCGGTCATCAGGATCACGGCGGCGGCGCCATCCGTCAGCGGCGTACTGTTCGCCGCCGTCACCGAGCCGTGTTTGCGGTCAAACGCCGGGCGCAGTTTGGCGTAATCCGCCAGCGTTGAGGTGCCGCGAATATTGTTATCTTCCACAAGCGGTTCACGGTAGGGGGGAATATAGGCGGTCATGACCTCGTCGGTCAGCTTGCCTTCCGACCAGGCTTTTGCCGCAAGCTGATGCGAGCGATGCGCCAGAGCATCCTGCTGTTCACGCGTAATGCCGTACGTTTTTGCCATCTGCTCGGCGGTATCGCCCATGCGCAGGCCGGTGGAGTATTCCGCGACGGCAGGTGGTACAGGCATGAGGTCGCGCAGGCGTAAACGCGAGAAGAGTTTGAGTTTCTGACCCGTCGTGCGGGCTTTATTGGCATCCACCAGGATGCGCGCCAGCTTTTTACTGACCCCAATTGGCAGCACCGAAGAGGAGTCGGCTCC
This sequence comes from Enterobacter asburiae, assembly GCF_007035645.1. NCBI lineage: Bacteria > Pseudomonadati > Pseudomonadota > Gammaproteobacteria > Enterobacterales > Enterobacteriaceae > Enterobacter > Enterobacter asburiae. The sequence goes on along the minus strand of NZ_AP019632.1, from coordinate 1,267,488 downwards.
ACCCGCAATCCCGGCGCGAATCGTGCCCGCCATCAGGCTTTCAGCGACGTTAGCCACAGCCTGGAAGCTGGTTGCGCAGGCGCGGCTGACGCTGTAGGCATCGGTATGCACGTTCATCCCGGTACCGAGGACGATTTCACGCGCAATATTGGGGGCTTCAGGCATCTGCACGACCTGACCGAATACCAGCTGTTCGATGACCTCAGGCGGAATTTCGCTGCGAGCCAGCATCTCCCCCACTACCATTTTCCCCAGGTCGACGGCCGGTATGCCATGAAACGCCGTTGCCTGACGCGCAAATGGCGTGCGCAATCCACTGACTATGGCAATGCGATCGCCCTGACGGGTAATAAGCGGTAATGCCTGACTCATAACACTCCCCTGTAAAAAATTTTCGCAAACATAAAGTGGTCTGACCTGATAATAGTCTTAACCATTTTTTTACATTCAGCCAATCGGGGAAACGAAAAAGTGCGAGCTAAAACACAGAGAAGAAAAAGAAAATGCCCCCAAGGAAAAAGCAAAACGGTAACCCACAGGTTACCGTTTTTAGTGTTTGCACCCTCTCCCGTGGGAGAGGGCTGGGGGTGAGGGCATCAGGCCGCAGAGATTAACGCAGGCCCAGCTGGAAAATCAGCGTTTCTGCTTCGCAGGCGAAGATAAAGTCGATGTCCAGCTTCACGCCGCCTTCCACTTCGGTAAAGGTAGACTTGATTTCACACGGATCGGATTCAACGTCACGCGCACGCTTGCTCAGCGCGGTCAGGGTCTCTTCCGCTTCGGCACGGTTGGTGAATACACGGCTGTAAGAGGCGGTGCAATCGGTGTTGTCCATGATGGTCCCAACATCCATACAGCAGCAAACCGGGGTTTCATCAGCACTGCATTTACTCATAGCTCAATTTCCTCTGTATTCGCGCAGCGCGCGAGATAGACACGATGCTGATATTTTACGCCCCGGAGCGGGCGCTCTCCAGCCGTTAATGGCGCAAAATCGGAGAAGTGACCAATATCACACTAAAAAATGATCTAAAACAAAAACCACCCTTTTGGGTGAGTCGTGATGGTCACAATTTTGCCAACCAGATCTCGTTTCACGAAACATGTTTGAAAATATTAATAAACAAACTTGCAACATTCCGGCTGGTCAGACCTATACTCTGGCCACTGGTCTGATTTGTCTGTCATACCTCAGACCCTACACTTCGCGCTCCTGTTACGGTATGTAACAATTATTGAATAAAAATAACTCAATGAGGTTATGGTCATGAGCCAGAAAACCCTGTTCAACAAGACTGCGCTGGCAGTCGCAGTGGCACTCGTCTCCACTTCCGCCTGGTCAGCGGGCTTTCAGTTAAACGAATTTTCTTCCTCTGGCCTTGGCCGTGCGTATTCCGGGGAAGGCGCTATCGCTGATGATGCGGGTAACGCGAGTCGTAACCCCGCGTTGATCATGATGTTCGATCGTCCGACTTTTTCTGCCGGTGCGGTTTATATCGATCCTGATGTCAACGTTTCTGGTAAGTCGCCTTACACGGGTGCGAGCCTTAAAGCAGACAATATTGCCCCAACAGCATGGATCCCAAACCTGCACTTCGTTGCACCTATCAACGAACAGTTTGGCTGGGGTGCATCGGTAACGTCTAACTACGGCCTGGCTACCGAGTTCAATAACAACTACCCGGCTGGTGAATACGGCGGTAAAACAGACCTTACTACGCTGAACCTCAACCTGAGCGGTGCGTATCGCCTGAACGATAACTGGAGTTTTGGCCTGGGCTTTGATGCCGTCTACGCCGATGCGAAGATCGAACGTTATTCCGGGGAACAGACCGCTCGCCTGCCTAAAAACAGCAATAAAATTGCCAGTCTTGAAGGTGATGAGTGGGGCTATGGCTGGAACGCCGGTATCCTGTACGAGCTGGATAAAAACAACCGTTGGGGCCTGACCTATCGTTCCGAAGTGAAAATTGACTTCGACGGCGATTACAAGAGCGGTATCCTGACGCCTGTGAACAATCTGGTTCCAGGTGCGGGCACCACCATTCCTTGGGGAACGTCCAACCAGACCGTTCCAGGTTCACTGTCACTGCATTTGCCAGAAATGTGGGAAGTCTCCGGTTACAACCGCGTTGCGCCACAGTGGGCTATTCACTATAGCCTGGCCTATACCAGCTGGAGTCAGTTCCAGGAGCTGAAAGCGACCGGTACCAATGGTCAAACGCTGTTCTATAAGGACGAAAGCTTCCACGACGCCTATCGTATAGCGTTGGGTACCACCTACTACTACGATAAGAACTGGACTTTCCGCTCCGGTATCGCATTTGACGACAGCCCGGTTCCGGCAGATAAACGTTCCATTTCCATTCCGGATCAGGACCGCTTCTGGTTAAGTGCTGGCGCGACCTATGCGTTGAACGAGAATGCATCCATCGATGCGGGCGTATCTTATATGCACGGTCAGAAAGTGACGTTCAAGGAAGGTCCGTACGAGTTTACCTCTGAAGGTAAAGCCTGGCTGTTCGGTACGAACTTCAACTACGCGTTCTAATCGCGCTGGAATCAAAAAAGGTGAGCATTGCTCACCTTTTTTATTTACTCCGAATCGATATCTTTTAGTTCGTTTTCGATCGCCTTCGCGTTTGGATTCTCTTCCGGCTTCAGCTTGCCGCCGTTGGCAATAAAGTCATGATTCTGGAAGTACGCTTCACGCACCATAATGTACGGGTCAGAAGACTGGCGCAGCAGACCATCGGAGTCGAGCAGTTGCGCGCGGGTTTCAATCCCTTCCACCGTCCATTTACCCACCGACAGCGGCCAGGTCAGCCACGACAGAACCGGATACAGCGTATCCACCATATCGCCGCCATCATCACGGAGGGTGAAACTACCGTAGAACGGTAAATGCACGTACGGACCATACCCGACGCCATAGTGTCCCATCGTGCTGCCGAAACGGTGCGGTTGTTCACGCTGCAGTTTCTGGTTAGCCATACCTGCAACATCAATAAAGCCACCCATCCCCAGAATGGAGTTCAGGAAGAAGCGGGTAAAGTGGACCATCCCCTGATACGGGTCGCCCTGCAGGAAGTAGTTCACCATTACCGCAGGCTCTTCGAGGTTGCTGGTAAAGTTACTTAACCCGTTACGCGCAGGTTGTGGAACATAATCGCGCCATGCTACTGCCACCGGACGAACCACATACGGGTCCAGTACGTTGTAGTTGAAGCTATACATTGAGCGGTTAAATCCTTCGAGAGGATCGGAGCGTCCCGTTTGCTCACCGGAGCTGGCGCAGCCCACAAGCATCGTCGCGCCAAGCGCAAGCGCCGACAGCCGAAGTTTCATAAATATCTCCCTGTTCAGTATGGCTATCGTTGATTGCCATCCGTAACGGAGCCGTTGACGCTCCGTCTGTAAACGTGCAAGCGATTGTAACAGCACGTTTACCGATGTCTATGAGCACAATTACGGGCAGTAACCACCGTGACTCTGATCTCAGCATAGCCTGGCTTTTGGAATTCGTTTCGCTGGCAATTTTATAATGACTTTGAAAGAGATGTATCACCTTTGTTGTCATTGCCGCCAATTTAAGAGCATCCCCACAGGCATCCCGATAAAAGCCGCTACGCTTAACAGAAAGATCAACCTCCGGGAGCAGATATGAAAGATGTAGGCGAAGAAAAAATTGGCGAGAGCACTGAGGAGCTTGAAATTGAAAGCGAGGAGAAAGCGCGCGGCGAGAAGATAGAAATTGATGAAGATCGCCTCCCCTCCCGCGCAATGGCCATCCACGAGCATATACGCCAGGATGGTGAAAAAGAGATGGAGCGCGACGCGATGGCCCTCTTCTGGTCAGCCATTGCTGCCGGACTCTCAATGGGCGCATCTCTGCTTGCGAAAGGGATATTTCATGTGCAGCTGGAAGGCGTACCCGGTGGATTTTTACTGGAAAACCTCGGCTATACCTTCGGCTTTATTATTGTCATCATGGCCCGCCAGCAGCTGTTTACCGAGAACACGGTGACCGCCGTTCTGCCGGTGATGCAAAACCCCACACTCGGTAATTTCGGTTTATTGATGCGGCTCTGGAGCGTGGTTCTGCTGGGTAATATCATCGGCACGGGCATCGCGGCATGGGCGTTTGAATATATGCCGATCTTTGATGAACCCACCCGGGATGCGTTTGTGAAAATCGGCATGGACGTAATGAAAAACACGCCGGTCGAGATGTTCTCAAACGCCATCATCTCTGGCTGGATTATCGCCACAATGGTCTGGATGTTTCCTTCAGCGGGAAGCGCCAAAATTGTGGTGATCATATTGATGACCTGGCTGATTGCGCTGGCGGACACCACGCATATTGTGGTCGGTACCGTTGAAATCCTCTATCTGGTCTTTAACGGTACGCTTCACTGGAGCGATTTCTTCTGGCCGTTTGCCCTTCCGACGCTGGCAGGAAACATTTGCGGCGGAACGTTTATCTTCGCGCTTTTAAGCCATGCCCAAATTCGTAACGACATGTCGAACAAACGCAAAGCTGAGCTTAAGGCACGGGAAAATGATGATAAATCGACAAAAAAATCGACCTGAATGGTGACTCTTTGAGCAGTCAGGCGGCGATGCGCTTAACGCAAAGTGTAAATAAGGCTATACTCGTGCCGCCTCGTCCCCTTAGTTAAATGGATATAACGAGCCCCTCCTAAGGGCTAGTTGCAGGTTCGATTCCTGCAGGGGACACTTTACCCTCCCGCTTTTTCCAGCACATTCGTCTGTCTACCGCCAGAATTCACTGAGCAGAAGAATCCTGTTTTATTTGAGCGTAACGCGTTGCCAGCTGTTTAAGACGCAACTCCAGTTGAGTCTTTTCTGCTTCAGGAAGCGCATCTCCTGCTGGATGCTGTGACAGGCGCCTGAGTTGTTCTTCAGCCGGTATCGTCTGGTTAAATGACTGTATAGTCGAAAAAACTACCGATTTAAGCTCGCTTACCGTGATGTATTTTCCTTTTTGCTCGTCCAGACTACTCAGCCGATGACTCAGTTGCTGAAGCGTCATCATTCCCTGATACCAGCTGTTCATTGCGTCGACAGGTAACGCTGCCGCGTTAAATTTTTGCTGCCACTGCATTGTGAGCGGTTTCGCCTCCTCCGGCCATAATGTCTGGAGCTGCTTTAACAGCTGAAGGCTGTAGGAAAGATTCCAGTCAGGAGGCAGTTTATCCAGGCGGGCAAGCTGCTGCTGCGTGTCTGTGATAAACGTGGACGGTAAAGTACCTCGCAGTGTTAACGCGTCTTGCTGCACAGGCGTGAGCACTTCAGGTAACGGAGCCAGAGAGGCAAAAGCCTGAGTCGCCAGGGGGTCGGGTCTGGACAAAGAAGCCCATCCCCACGCCACAGCGAAGCACACCACCAGTGTGGAACACATCCCGGTAATAAAGGGCTTCCACTGTCTGACAGGCACGGGGGCTGTCGTACGATCCTCCCCATTCGGCTGATTTTCCTGATGCACAACATATACCCATTTCACTTCTTCGATCGGTTCGGCTTTCTCCAGAGTCGATTCGCTATCGGGCTTCATGTTCACATTCAAATCGGACGTGTCATTACTGCTTTCCAGCCGTTCAGCACTTGAACGTATCAACGTTCGTAACGTATCGAACTGGCTAAGGTGTTTAAGCTCAAGGCGCTGGAGCACCGCGCTCAGGCTGGTAAGTAACGCTTCAGCACGATAAAGCTCACTAAGATGGCTGCTGTTGAATGGCAGCATACGCATGCGCTGCTGCAGGCGCTGGCTAAGGCCGCTAAGGATTTCCATACGAGCGTGTTGCGTCTTCGGCCATAAGATGTCCCACTGGTGGCTAATCAGGGCCTCCAGAATCGCCAGCCCTTCATTCAGGCCAGCTAATCCAGACAGGTGAGTACGAGCAAGGGTGTACCAGGCTGCTGTCTGCAACTCCACACCGTTCTGTTCAAACATTGAGAGACAGAGTCTTTGGACATATTGCCAGTTCACATCAGGGCGAGCAGGATGTGTTAGCTTACTGAGTTCGTCGCGGAGGGCGGCATAATCTGGCAGCGTACGCGGGTCGCCGCCGGTTTTTAACGTTATATGTGTGGTCATTCTGCAGGGCCTGCATATCCGTGTCGGTTAATTTCGTCAGTTGATGTGTAAGGCAGTTTTGCGTGTAGAAACGCAATGACGAATAAAGGAATGAATGTTATTGCTAGGACAGCAGCGCTAAAATCAGATCGAAAAAAACACCTTCATCAAATAGTTTTCCTGACTGAGGTAATGTATCAGGGGGAGTAAACATCCAGTCATTTACGCTCCCCACCCGCATGAACAGGCGTCCTTGAGAAATCGCGCTGTACCCGGAAAAAAAAGTCACCTCGACACAGCCTGCAACTCCCTGTCCATACAGAAATATCGGCATAAACTTAACCGCCCGATTACCATAACGCAGGACGATACCGGAAATATCAAAAGCCCCGCCCTCCACCAGCAGGTCAGGAACGTATACCGTCAGTGGCTCTGCATTCAGTCCGGTATCTGACAGCCAGGCGTCCATTTGCTCCTGAAGCTGAGCCATTCGCATGCGAAACTCTGCAATATCGGCCTGACTCTTGCTAACTGCGGGAACGGGTGAAGGTTGTCGCGCCTGCAACTTCTTCAGGAACTGTGATTTTACTGACATGGTGTTAACTGACCTTATATACGAGGTGTTGTATCGAGATACTGCTGTTGCCTGAGATGCCGCAACAGGACCCGTCCTTCGGGCATAAACTCAGTCCCGTAGCGCACCAGGCCAATCCCTTTAAGTTCAGCGTCAATGGCATAGCGCAGCTCGCCGGGAATGTTCTGCTCCAGCAGAACAACGTCTATCTTTTTCAGACGCGGTTCATACTTGAGCAGGACGGCAGACAATGTGCCCATGAGCTCATGGGCCGTTCCGGGCATCCCCTGCAGGATTTTCGTCATATCGGGCAGCCCGTAATCAGGCAGGTGCGCCAGCGTGCCGGCGCGACAGTTTAGAACGCGCTGCATGTTATCCAGAACCGAAAGGATGACCTGGTTTTCTTCGCTGACCTGATGCAGATCGAACCCACCGGTAAAATTGCCAAATAGCGTCTCGTAAAGCGAGGAACGGGGCGTCTCATTCATCTTTCAGCGCCTTCAGGGTCAGGCGGTTGTTCCCCGCCTCAATGACGCGTGCCTTATCCGGATCGAGGTCATCGCGGCTCATTACCACACGCCAGGTATTGTTCTCCTGGTCCGGTGACATAAACATTCCTGCCACCGCCACGTACTGCGCATTTTCCTCCATTGGTATATCTACCGTGACCGCCCCGCCCGGCTGCAGGAGGATATCTTTCTCCACCAGCAGGTCTGCTTTGATGACCTGACTGTCCTCTTTAAACAGTGACGGATAGTCAGTACTGTCGAACGTTTTGCGATCCTTAAGCTGGTAGATGCGCACCACCGTCGACAGTGCCACGCCGCCAGCATTGCTGTTAACGGCCTCACGGGCACGAATATCCAGATGCAGGGTCTTTATTTGCTTATAAAAAATCGATTTGGTCACAGCAACGGTGCCATCTGTGACTTTTTGAGTCAGCCCACAGCCAGCAAGTATCAGTGTGATACCTACGGCCAGAGCTGCCAGAGGAAATTTACCAGCGATAATCGCCATCTTCATCGGTCTCCCTGCGGTGAATATTTTCCTGTACCCGCTCATAGCGGCCAAGATTGATGGTTATGGTTTTGGAGTGCGTGACGGTGTTCGCTGCATTCAGCGGCCGCATCACGGCGGTGCGGCCCAGCTGCCCGGCTCCGGCATCGGGCTTAATGTTCATCGTCACGTCCGGCAGCAGGCTACGGTCGACGGATAGCTGCAGGCGGACATCCAGGCGAGTTCCAAGATACACATACAGCAGCGTCATCAGGTCCGAGTGGAGCTCCCCGCCCGGTAACCAGCCCAGCACTTCAGTTGAGTCAGTGGTTGTCAGGCGCATCAGCACCTGGCTGTTTACGTCGGTGGCATAGTTACCCATCACCGGACGGTTTGTCAGGGTGACTGGCTGGCTGACGCTCATAACCAAAGGTTTCTTCACAGGCACGCGGCGTTTGTCATGGTGCCAGATTTTCGCCCGTGTATTGGGTGCCAGCAGGCGCACCAGTGAGGTCATACCCTCTGCGGTACGTCCGGGCAGCAACATGACCGGCAGCAGCGCCAGAAAGCGTGAGGCCGGGGTGGCAATGTTTTGTGCACAGCCGTCAATGCCGAGTCCCGCCAGCCCCAACAGGTACTGCGAGATTTTATCCTTCCCACCCTCTTCAAAGGTCGCCGGGTACGAGTATTTACGCCATATGCGATAGTACTGAGCAATCAACCGGTGGTTGAAAATATCGAGGAAATCCGCGGTGGCCTCATACCCTTCCCGCCGCTGGGTAATGTCATCGATATAGTGCGTCGGCAGAGGGGACTCCACGCCGTAGAGCCCCATAAAAGTGATGCGCACATTCGGCGGCAGATGGGAATGTTCAGACTGCTCAATTCCTTTGATTTCAGATGCCGGAAATCCCATGCCAGGATGGGGCCGGAAGCGTACCGGTTCATGTCGTACCTGCCAGGTGCTGCCAGTGACCGGTTTATCCGGCTGGCTTTGCTCCAGCAGCTGGCAGAAGCGGTAAAAGTTGATATATGGTAGCCGGTCCCCCAGTTGCGCTATCAGCCGGGCAGACGCGGACTGTGATTCTCTTTCCACCGGATGCATTTTCCTTCTGGCTGAACAATGAGGGTGAGCTGGTTAAACAGGTTCATATCGGCATACAGCGCAAAGAACCGGTTGAGCATTTCACCGAACAGGTGAATATCGCCCTCACCGGTGAAGCCGTTGCTGTCGATGGTCACTTCGATATCCAGCCCCCGCAACAGGTAGCCCTGCTCAAAACGCTGCAGGCGGTGGTGCTCCACATGCTGAATCGCCTCCAGACGGCGGGTGTTCAGTTCATCCTCCTGCCAGTTATAGAGTGCCAGCGTGCCGCGCAGCACTTCGGCGGTGCTCATCATGTTCAGGAACCCAGAGCCGAGGTGGCTCAGTACCCGCCAGTGAAAACGGTCTTCTGCTGGCGGGTAAACCGGCAGCGTGGGTTTGCAGAGGTTTTTCACCGTCAGTGGCGTCTGCACCACCTGCTCACAGCGGTCAAGCAGCGTGCTCTGCAGCGCCCGGCGCGGTAACTGACCGTTGGTGCCGGTAATTTGCAGCGAAACGGCTTCACGCTCAAACAGCCTGTCATCCTCCCACTGGTGACCACCGAGAATCAGCCAGGTGTCATACAGCCCGGTAACGCCCCGCTTAACGCGGGTGTGGTAATAGCGTGGCGGGGCGTGACGACGCATCATACCGCCCTTGTGACGGAAGCTGCTGAACGGTACATACTCCGCGTCACCAGTCCGGTTTGAGCCTATGACTGAATCCACAGCATAAATCTCGGTATGTCCGTCCTGCAGCCGTTTAGGGCGCAGCAGGTACTCACTTTCAAGCCCCGTAATGGTGAGCGGATCAGCTTCCAGCGTGAACAGGTTTATCACCGGCACGCAGTGCAAACGAACCGCATCATTAGTAACCGGCAGGTCTGATGGCCACAGCGTACTGAACACGACTTCGATGTCGAAGTACTCTGCTCCCACAGGCGGCGTAATCCCGTCCAGACCGTTGAGGTGGACGAACATAAACTTGTCGCGAAAGGTGAAGTACTCCAGCAGCAGCTGGTAGCCGCTGAAGGCAGTATCCCCCTTCGGCCACAGCCCATCTTCCTCCGCAAATCCTCCCGGCGAAAAGTACCCGTCCAGGCGAATACGGTCAGTCTGCCCGGGCAGACGCATATACAAGGCGGCTTGCCGCCTTGTCAGCATCAGGTGTAGCTGGCTGCTGACTGGCGCATCTGCGCCGAGATAGAGGCTCAGGTGGCTGAGGTCCGCATGGGACCAGTCCGCCTGTGTGCTACAGGCAAAACGCATCCGCAGCAGCGAACGCCCGTCAGGCTCAGTGGTCATGGTTACCCCTGAGATGTTCAGCGGATTGAGCATCACATCGCGGGTGGTGCGGTAGCGGCAGACCGTGTTCTTCGGCCCTACCGGGCGGGAGTACACTTCCAGACCCGCGGGCATGACTTCCGCCATCTTCACGGCCTGAAGCACAGGCGTGAACGCCACCACCGAGAGTGACGGAATGGTACGCAGGTAGTGAGGCCAGAGCATACTGACCAGACCTTCGGTAAGTTCCGGCAGATCGTCGTCAATCTTTTCACGCAGCCGCCCCATCGAGAAAGCAAAGCCTTCAAACAGGCGTTCAACATACGGATCGGGTGTGCCGGCCTTATCCAGGTCAAGCATCGCGGCCCGGTCCGGGTGGGTTCGGGCAAATTCTTTGGCCGCTTCACGGAGGTAGCGCATTTCCGCATCGAAATAGCGCAGGGTCAAATCTTCCATTTATTTCTGTTCCTGTGGATTTAACCGCAAAGCACGGCGGCACGAGCAGGATCGACGGCGATCAGTCCGGCAAGTAACTGGTCCATTACCGGCGTAAGGCGGGCCTTATCAGCCTCACTGCGACCGGCTTTCAGGCGCAGGAGTTTCAGATGGCGGGCCTGTACCTCGAACAACAGCTCAGGTTCCCAGTTGCTGAGGGTCACTTCTCTGGCACGATCACCCAGCTCTGCAAACAGGTGCACCGCCAGGTCATTTTTGCCGTACTGTTCAGCAATGCGCCCCATCAGCAGACGCAACAGCCACTTCTGACGATCGGTGGTCATACCCGGCCGGGTCTGTAACCAGCCCAGCGCGACATCCGGGCCTTCGCTGTCGGCCAGTGCCACGGCTTCCGGCTCCAGCGCCAGAATGTCATCGTTACCGGCGGTGCTCGGAGCGGCTGGGGTCTCATTGCCCCACCCGCCGACGGTGTCCAGCACGCTCTGCTGGATCCAGTTCAGAGTCACTTCGTCCGCAAACGGCGTGCCGTCACTGAAAGCCAGCGTCTCCAGCCCGGACAGGCGTGACAACAGCCCTTTCAGATCGGCAGCAATAATGTCAGCCAGGGTGTCCTGCCCTGATTTCGTCAGCGCCTGGTGGATATACCACTGCAAATCAAGCCACAGGTGATTGGCACCGCGGGAAAATGTGCTATCGGCCGTTTCCAGCATTTCAGCCCAGTTCTGTTGCAAGTAGAGGCGTTTGAGTAACGCGCGCTGATCCGCCCTTGGCGGCTCGATGCGTGTACGCCCCTGCGCATCCGGAGCCGGGATGGCCCGCAGGGTGTCATGGCGCAGGCTTTTCATCAGATGATGCGCTGACAACCAGCCGTCAGGCTGCTCGCGCAAGTATTCGGTGAGTATGCGGGCTTGGGACAGCAAATCCTGGCCTGAAGTGATTCGCCCGATGGCCGGGGCATCGCTATGGCTGACAGATGAAGGGGTTTCGCTGGTTCTGGCGTTCTGCGGTACCACCGCATCCATCCCCCCGGCTTTCTGCAAACGACTTTCCAGGGCACCGTACAGCGCATTGAGTTCCGGACGGATTACATCTGGTTCGTTTTCAGTAAGCCCGGCTATCAGCAGCAGCGCTCCGGTGGTACGCATCGCTTCTTCCCTAACAACTTCCGGGTACAGGGAAAGAGAGTCAGTCATGCGCGATCCTGCCAGCCATTCCAGCGCCGCCTTACGGCTGCGATCACGTTGCGGGTGCAGTTGTGTACCAAAGCGCTCCAGCAGACCGGCCAGCAGTTCAAGTCCTTCACCCAGCCCCTGCTCACCTTCGCGGTGCAGCTTCGCCCAGCAGTACCAGGTTGCGACACGGATATCTTTCGCAACGGTGGTTAAAATCTTTTCTGCATGCAGGCAAATAAGCTCGATGTTGGCGCCAGAGAGCTTATTAATTTCCTCGCGAATCTGCTGGAAATCGTCGTCATAACCTGGGTCTTCGCCAGCGGGTGACGCCCCAGACAGCGGCTGCAGCCAGCTGTCCCACTGCGCCACACGCTCACGGGTGGCGGCAAGCAGTGGCCCCTGATCAGCCTGGCAGGCATTAAGTAAGGCATAGAGCGTGCTCATCAATATACGTCCTCTGTAGCATTTCCTGCACTGATAACCTGGTCTGATAGTGTTGCACCGGTGGTGCTGAAGATGGTTTCCGGTAGACGGAAATTGCGCAGCTTCAGCAGTGCCAGCGGCCCCTCTCCAGCTTCGGTACGAAGGGTATAATTGAGGGTGCGACCATCCTGTGCTTTCCAGCTCAGGCTGTAGCTGCTGCCGACGCCCGGGTAAGCACTGACGACGGCTTTATCGAGCAGGCGGATCCAGCCCCATGCACCTGGGATATCAGCGTACTGGCGGGTGCCCGCCTGCGTGCTTATCCAGCTCAGGTTCGCCCCCGGAGCTTCAGTATCAGCAGGCCAGGTGAAGCGCTTCCATGCCGGGAGCTGGTTAACATAAGTCAGCTTCTGGCTGTCGATGATCATGTTGGTCTGCATCACGCCATCGGCAGTACCCGGACGAAGTTCGAAGTTCATCCCTGCATTGCCTTCAGTGAAGGCGATATCGGAGATATAACTCAGGGTGTTAATGGCATTCATGAATGCAGGGTTAAAGGCCAGCCCCTGCGAGTTGATGCTGTCCGGCACCCAGTGATTGCCTTCTTTGTGCAGCACGCCTTTGAGGCGGTTCTGCAGGAACTGTGCAATACGCCCGGAATCTGCATTGAGGTATTTAGCCAGCAGCGGCAGGGATATATCACTGCTGGAATTGTTAAACGGATAGCGTCCGCCGAAGGCACTGTTCCACTCAGCAACCACCGCCTGCTGCCACTGGGCGTTGAGGCTATTGGCCGCTGGGATAAGCACCTGCTGCCAGGCCTGCTCCATCGGACTCACAAAGACTGTCCGCCCAAATCCGCTCCACTCCTGACCCAGACCGGCGGCAATCAGGCTGCCGTAGTCACGAGTTTCAGTCAGGTCTACCGCTTTGCCCTGGAATACTGTCTGGGCGATGGTCTGGGTCATAGCCTGTGGGTCCGCAGCATTCGTTACCTGCTGCAAACGCAGACGCACCTGTGTGATACGGGTCAGGAACGACTGCAAACTTAGCTCCTGTGCCCCCGTGCGGTTCTTGTCCATCAGCGCCAGCACAGGACCAAAGGTCGCATCCAGCGGGCCGTGAACACCGACGCTCTGGTCAATGGCATCTTTGTTGTCACCACCGAGCAGGTTTTTCGCTGATTTAACCAGCGAATCCGAAATAGCTTCGCCTGTCTGCCCGGTACGACCCTGTACATTCAAGGTATTCATCAGCGCCACCAGCGGTGACTGACGCACGTCGGCCATTAGGGTCAACTGTTCAATAGAATCCGACAGCGTGGGCGCCTGGTTCCAGCGCAGGCTGTTCAGAAACTCCAGCCAGGCCCCGCCAAAGTCCGCGAAATAACGCTCCGTCAGGCGTTTTTTCAGCGCTTCCGGTGAGGTCTCATTCTGTTTATTCACCTGCTTGCTGTCAGTGAGCACCCAGTCGAGCTCATCCCGGCGCGCTTTCACCACCTTGTCAATGGCGGGCTGGACGGCCTGCTCCCAGGCCTGGCGTGTGAACATGCCAGGTACAATTTCCGTGGTGCTGAACAGACGGGATGCATCAGTATCGCCAGTCATATCTTCAAGGCGCATATCGACATACAGATGAGCCACCTTGGAGAGCATCTTCTGGTACAGGGTCGATTCACTGTTACGCACGCCCATCAGGCGTACCAGCAAGGAACGCGCCTGGCTGACCATGCTTTCATCAGCACGGAGCTTCCACTCAGGATGCGCAACCAGCTGTGCGCCATAGAACGACAGCAGTGACGGCGCCACGCCCTGCCAGACACCGTCTTTCACACCATCACGTTTTGGCCAGTCGTGCAGCAGCACCGAGCTGAACCAGGCCGCATCCATATGTTCCGGACGGGTAAGCATCAGGTAGAGTTTGAGCTGGTCATAGGTAGCTTTTGCCATCAGCTCACGCAGCGGACTGCCCGGCGGCAGCGCGTTAAACGCACTGATCTGCTTCTGCAGGTGGTCTGCGGCCGCATCCCGCAACAATGGCAGTGCGCTGTCGCGGTAACGTGGCCAAAGTGCGGTCAGCAGGGCATTATTCTGACTCAGCCCGGCCTGCTCATACCATGGCACGCCGTGCTCAGCCCGGTACTGCAGACGGGCCAGCGTTTTCTGGAGTTCAGACAGCGCGTGCAGGCGCTGCTCCAGCGGCTGGTTCTGTCGGGCGGCAAGTGCTGCCTGGGCATTCGCGCCGTCAATCTGGCTGCGGTTGGTGACATACGCGATGCTCATCCACGCAGCCCAGCCCACCATCGCCAGGGCGACAACTGACGCAAACACTTTGCGCCAGGGAACGCCCGGCTTGCGCGGACGCAGTCCAGCAGGAAGCATCCGGACAGATTCAGGCAGAATATCCCAGCGCTTATCCATGCCCCAGTGGTGCGTCACGGCACGTTCGGCACCGGCAGAGGGCTGACTAAACACCACACCAGCCAGCGGCAGCGGGCGGTACGGATTGAGCATCACCGACAGCGGTGCGGTCACGCTTTCCGGCTCACGAATCAGCTGGTCGGCAAGCGTCAGCAGGAAGTTATGTTTCACTTCACCGCAGGTCTGCTGCAAACCCTGTGATATCAAATCCGGTGTCAGGGCGGAGAGCTGCTCTGCCAGCCCTTCGGTATGACACCCGGCAGGCAACAGACAACCGGTCGCCTGCGAAATGCGCCCTTCCGGCTTACCGGCGCGCGGGTGCAGGGACCAGACGTAGAGAGGAAGTTTCCAGCCAATCGTTTCCATACGCGCGCTGATGGCGTGAGACAGGGCATCCATGGTGCTTTCAGACGGCACCGGCAATGGCGGCTCCAGCCCTGGTGCTGAGAGCTGGTCAAAGGCCGAAGTGACCCACACCAGGCCATCCACCTGACGGCGACGCAGCTTACGTAACGCGGTCAGCCAGGCACTGTCGGCTGGGGTATTGAGATCACCGCCCCACAGCAACAGTGTGCCGCGGTCTTCCTGCCAGAGCTGGCCCGTAAGACCCGGAGTCAACTGCTCCACCTCAGATATTGTCCCAGTGACCAGCAGAATGCGTGTTTTACGTCCCCAGCGCCGACCATAGAGGTTACGCATGGCGTCACGGATAGTATCAACGGTGACATTGCGTGGCGGAGTCCGGGCAACTCTTGATTCATCAGAAGGCAGCGCATTGTTCTTCTGCTCTCGCCAGCGATGATACTTTTCCTTCATAAACCGGAACATAAACGGTGTATAGAAAACAATCAGCAAGACTATCCATACGGCAACAAATGCAAGCACTTGCTTCAGTCGGGTATCAAGGCCATGCGAGGGGCCGAAATGAAGGATCAAGGCTACTATAATCGCTGAGATGCAGGCTATTATGCCGGCAAGCCCTCCCCTGCTCCATGTACTACCCGGCATCATTATTTTCACTCCCTGAGGTAACAGTACTGACAAAACGATCAGCACCTGAGGTAAACAGTCCTAAAACAGGTTTGTTGCTGACGAACACGATGTCGGCCAGTAATGTGGCTAGAAGCCACGCACTCCCGCCCCCTGGAATTCCGTTATATTTTTCCAGTACATCAATTTCCTGGGGCACCCACGGTGTCAGAAGTGATTGAGACGCGGTCATTAGATCAGCAAACCCGTCATTCCAGTGCCCGTAATCACAGAACACGTTTGACGTCTGACAGGCGATCGTTTGTGTTTCGAGGAACAACCCCATATCAGCCCTGAAATTTGTCATGTCCAGCGGCATCGGTCGCAATATGCGGGCGGAGTGTGAAAGCTGGTATTTTTCAGCAACATCATCGCTGGTAAGTACCATCGCTGCGAGTGCATCGGAATACTGTTCAGCACCCTGACTCTGCAATATCAGGATCAAATCAATATCGAAAACGGGATTTTTAAGGCGCTCCTCGAGCCAGTCAAAAGAAAGGGCTTCATAACATGAGATCGAACCTGTTAGCTCACGCCCAGGATAAATTTTCCCCCATGATTTGCGAAACCGGGTCTCGAAGTCTGACGAAATCATGTCGCTCATTATGGTGACGTTGAATGGTACTGTCGCAGGCAACATTGATATCGCCTCTTGTACACCGGCCAGACCCAGTTCTAGCAAGGAGGTGGGCGTCGTCGATTTCTCATCAAAATGGCTGGTCAGTGAAAGCAATTGCGGCGCATCTGCAGCATCTGATTTAGCAATGGCGTCAGAGGTCACTCCGGAAGGTAGCAGTATGCAGCTTCCCAGTACGGCCAGATAGCGTCCAGCCCAGGCTTCCCACTGTTGCTGCCCGTATTCAGCCTCCTTCTGCAAAAACTGATGTTCATTGACTGTTCTGCCCCACAGCCACCCCCGCAAGCAAAACAGGAAAAACCAGCCAAGAACCGGGCTGGATGCCAGCCACCAGATATTGAATACAGCCAGTGCCTTAACCATGTCTGACGCATGCAGGATAAACAGCAAAATCCCCACAACCGCGGCCCCCCCCCCTGCCAACAGCCATCCCGTAAAAGATGGCTCAGGAGGCAACGTCATTGTTGTTGCTTTCGTCCTTTCCCAGCCCATTGATTATCCTACTGTGCTGTTCTGAGCACTTGAAATTACAGTACAACCGCACTGACATTTGCAGCCATCGACGACAACAGCGCGATCGTTAAATGTCCGGTGCGGTGATCCTTCCACGATAGGATTAGTTCCATGCCCTTCTACCGGGCAACTAACCATATCACCAACTAATGCGGCTTTTTTTCCGTCGACAGTAATATTGGAAGAGGCGGAGATCACTTTTCCGCCGTGAGAGGTTTTGTCACCAAGCAAAACTAAGCCTTTTGTCATGTTTAATCCTTCAGTCTGCTTACGTCAGGGTGAGTTGATCCATCAGATACAACTGAGCCATCAGGGTAGACAATTTTGTAAAACTCTCCGACTTTATGCTCTTTTGGTGCAATCATTTTAACCAACTTAGATTCATCAAGAGTTGGCATGAATTTTATCTGAATGCTTTTGGCAGAGGAAATCATCTTTATTTGCATAAAGTCTTTCTCACCAAATAAATTCAACATATCATTTGTGCTGATGCGCTTATTACTTTGTATCAAGGGGTAATACGCAGGTGATAAAACGAGCTCAGAATCTTGAATCACCTTAAATAGGCCATTTTTTGTTGCATTGTCATCAAACGCGATTGTTGCATCAACAGCAGTTCCCGGTACTAAACCATTCCCGAGATGAGTAGCATCAGTATATTCAATACCGAAATTGAACTCACTCAGTTTCCAGTTACACTTACCGCCGCCATCTTTAGCTATTTTTGCAATCCATACATCGGATGAGTTCTTTTCCTGAAGAGGTATTTTTATTGGATTAAGCCCTACCTTCTCATAATGCTTTCCATCTCGCATACTCATCAACTCACGCTTGCACGTCGTTGATACGTATAACACTTCAAGAGGAAAAGGCTTTGTATACGAAGACGGGTTTTTTATTTCAATATTAACCCAATCAGTATTCGATGGTGGTGACAATGTTCTGTCAGTTGCCTGAGCGCATCCATTTAGCAATAAAACAAACTGGAGCAAGACGAATGAATTTAATCTCTTATACATTTTCCATGTCCTCTTCACCATAATGACCAAATCTTTTAATAGCATCAGAACCGGATGCTGCTGAGATTAATCCTTCAACCTGTTTACATCAGGGTGAGTTGATCCATCAGACACAACCGTGCCATCAGGGTAGATAATTTTATAGTTTACCCCAACTTTTTGTTCTGTTGGAGCAATCATCCTGACGACTTTAGACTCATCAATTGTCGGTTCGAATTTAATTTGAACATTTTTTTCTGAAGATACTATCTTTTTCAGTAAAAAATCATCCTGACCAAATAAATTCAACGTATCATTCACACTTATATCTTTATTACTATCTATCAAAGGGTAGTACATGGGAGATAAAACAAGCTCGGAACCTGTAAACACCTTAAATCGACCATTTTTTGTTGCATTGTCATCAAACGCAATTGTTGCACCAACTGCAGTTCCCGGAACTAACCCCTTCCCGAGGTGAGTAGCATCAATATATTCAATACCCAAATTGAATTCACTCAGTTTCCAGTTACACTTACCGCCGCCATCTTTTGCTATTTTTGCAATCCATACACCGGATGAGTCCTTTTCCTGAAGCGGTATTTTTATTGGATTGAGTCCCACTTTCTCATAATGTTGACCATCTCGCATACTCATCAACTCACGCTTGCACGTTGTTGATACATACAACACTTCAAGAGGAAAAGGCTTTGTATACGCAGAAGGATTTTTAATCTCAATACTAACCCAGCCAGTATTTAGTGGTGGTGATAATGTTCTGTCAGTTGCTTGAGCGCATCCATTTAGCAATAAAGCAAACTGGAACAAGACGAATGAATTTAATCTCTTATACATTTTCTATGTCCTCTTCACCATAATGGCCAAATCTTTTAAGAGCATCGGAACCGGATGCGGCAGAGATGGTTGAGCTAAGCGAATTTTTTAGCAAATCCTCGAGCGAAAGAAACTTTTTATTCCTGTCAAACTCATTCTTAGGGATTTCACCTGAATAGTGGTCCATTTGTAAATTAAAAGATGCTACTTTATCGGCATGCTCAGTGAAGATCTTTCCATCGCTTAGCCCTTTTTCATAAGCTAACCCTAACAATTTATTATTTATATAGGGTATATATGATGTCAGAAGATGATTTCCAACATTCGCAGGCATCCCTCTATTTGGATTCATGCCTTCGGGGAAAAATTCTTGAAGTTCTTCCTTAGTAAGTGAAGCTTTAAATGCCTTTTGATCTTGCCCTGATTGCCTGGCTTCCTGAAGCGCCAGCGAAGGAACAAGATAAAGTTTAACCTTTTCAGGAAGCCTCGCCTGAATGGTCATGCAATTTCTTGGGTAAGGAAGTTCAATACTACATTGTTGCCACTTTCTACTTTGAGTTGTGGTTAAAAATGCGACCGTATTCCCATGGTGCCAAAAGCAGCCCCCCCACTCTACGACTTGCCAGGCGGTAAGCTCAACGACCGACCATAAAAAACCAAGCGTTGTTCCCAATGGCCCCCATAGTTTATATAACTGATTATCCAGATCAGCTTCAGGTGGAACTGATGGTACTGGGTCTTGATCATTTACATGCCGATAGTGGATAATACTTGATAATGCATCTACAGCATTTTTAGTGAACGTCCTTGGCATACCGTATGTGTAAAGAAGTGGGTTCCTATTTTTTAACCTAGCAGAATGAATTAATGCCAGCGCTCCTCCTAAGCTATGCCCACAAATGAATAACTCTTTACCCGGTATTATTCTCGTTAGTTCAGTAAGTTCCTTTTCAAATTTTCGTTCTATTAAGGTATAGCCTGCCCAAAAACCAGTATGCACCTTCCCAACAGGAACTAATGAAGTACATTCCGATTTGATATTGCAACTATCGGGCGCTACTGGTCTGAAAGAAGCATCCGTTATCCCATCAGTCAGACTGGCAGTCCCACGCCATGCTATGACTATTTTATTGTTGTTGTAGACATAATAAAGCTGCGTATCTCCTTCAGGATCATCAGCTTTGGTCGAATCAATATCTATTGGAAGAAAATACCTATCAGAATACGGCACATCAACAACTAAAGCATTAATAGTCGATTGACCAATCTTTCTGGATGGTATCGTCGACAGGTCCTGACATTTATTAATAAAATACTTCGTAATGATATCTATATCATCATATGCTAAATCAGAGGCCAACCCTAAATTGATGGCATTGGCCATAGAGTAATCATTCTGGTGATGGAGCACTAGCTCCCAGGCTCTGAACGGACAAATTTCTATCACATGGCGCTTTTCAAGTTCATTTGTTCTGACCTTAACGCCCTTAAATGAACTACTGATTGGAAAATGAAATAAGGGTAACTCTTCCCCGTCTCTTAATTGTAAATCAGGTTGCTCATGGCATAATTCGCCCACAACGGCGTAGTGCCACACATAGCCATTTTTCTCTGCTTTTGGACGAACAATTGAGTCTTTTAGAGGATCTCTACCCACGCGAAGAGAGCGCTTTTCCATTTCCTCTGTCAGTTGGTTACTGTCAAGTGTCAGTTTCAGCTCAAGACCATGTGGCATATCAATGCTGATTAGCCCGTCAGCATCGCTCTGACCAGAATAAGTGAATCCCTCCACCGGCCCGGAAACAGGGTGTGAACTTTCAGCAGTCCATGGCATATTCGCCACAGGTTCGCCCTGCTCATCAACCAACTGAAATTCTACCCAGTAGGGCATTTGCTCGTCACATGGAGCATGGGGGTTTTTACGGCAGAGTGAGGATACAGCGGTAGTCATGTTATTCGCCCTCCTGGCTATCAGCAATATTGCGCGGATATTCGATTTTTAACTGCGATGGCATAGACGTAAATATTGGAGAAGTCTCTCCTTCTGCACCGGAAATGCCCTCATAAACCTCCCCTTCAGCCGTTGTAATTTTATATGTGGTGAAAGGCTTGACTGCTCCGCTGGCCGATGATGTTGTGATAAACCCTTCGCTGTACCCTTTCGGGAAAGTCACCGGTGGTGTATCTAAGCTGGCAGGACCTGTCTGATTAACATTGGCCGCTTTCAGCAAAATATTTCCCGGACATCCCAGTTCAATATTCCCGCCGCTAAGATTTATATAAGCGCCACCGCAACTTAAAATCAGTTCCTTGCTGGCATTCATCTTCACGCTTCCCTGACTACTGGCGACAGTGATGTCCTGTAATGCTGAGACATTCATGGCATCTGCCTGCGCCTGAATGTCAACCTTCCCAGCTCCTGCATACATTTTCATTCCTGCAGCCTGTGCAAACAAACTTACAGCCTCGCTTGCCGCTACAGTGAACGATTGCCCGGTACTGATATCCGTGTTTTTACCTGACATAAGGCCAATACTTGCCCCTCCTGAAGCAAGCCGGACAGCCTCAGGACTGATAATGCCTATTCCAGCGGGAGCGCTGGCCAGCAATCCTGGCATTTTTAGATATTTCAGTGAGCTGTTTAGCGTCTTTTGGCTGTCGATGTCAGATACTGTTGCCTGTGCCCCTTTAGCAGCAGCCTGGAGGCTTCTTGCCAGCGTGAGTGCCTGTTCCAGTTGTTCTACAGCCCTGTCCATTTCAAGCATTTTACTGCCGACGTCAGGCTGAGCATCTGCAGTAAGCAGAATGCCCTTACCACCACGAACGCTGACCCAGTCGTTAGTGCGCAACTCTGCCCCTTCACCACGAAGAACCCTGGAAGCATTGACGTTGTGCCCTAAATTCAGTTGGGTCTTACCCCCGTATTCGGTACTGAGCTTAATGTGCTCTTCGCCGCGTTTGTCCTCCATCCTCATCTTGTTCAGGCCAGCCGTGCGGATAACATTGCGCGTGCTGTTGGCTTCAGTGACATGGTCGACGTGGCGGGAGTCGTGGAGGGCATGGGCGATATACGGGCGATCCGGATCGCCCTCATGGAACGCAATGGCGACTTCAGTACCCTGTATCAGGGGAAAGTGAAAGCCGTAATTATCACCACCGTAAGGTTTGGCAAAACGCACCGGCATGCTTTCCATGCCCTGTTTTTTGTCATCACGGTCGGCATCAAACTTCACCCGGTACATGCCGGATGCATCCTGCCAGGCGTAGATGTCGTTATCTTTGGCGCTGGTGACACGGGCCGTCATAGTACCGCTGACCACTGGGCGCTTTTTAGCAGCAGGACGCCAGCAGCGGTTCTCGTAGTACGGCATCGCTACCCATGTCACTTTCAAGGCATTCTTACGGCTGCCGTAGTAGCCAGTGCGGATAATAACAACACCATTCTCCGTTTCACGGGGTAGTGTCTGCGAGATAGCGGTTTCGGTAATGGTAAGAACCTGCGCCGGACCCAGGGTATGGTCCGTACTGCTGCCGGTCACTGTAGTCTGGGCGGACAAAAAACGTTCATGCTCCAGACGAGCCCAGAAGTTACCGGTTTCGGTTGCAGGGGTAATTTTGTCACCCCGCTCGAGGTGACGTGGACGATAGTGATACACATCACCATAAGTGATACCGTCACCGTCGCCCCGGGTCATGTCTGCAGGAACGGACGTCAGAATATTCTGCGCTTCGCGATGGTTATAGTCGCTGGCGGTGACCGAACGTTCCACCACGTTGTGCCAGACGTGGATATCCCACACCGAGTCAACGGCATTGTCATTGGTGCCCGAAGGGCTGTTAAGTGGCAGTTTTTTACCGAATGTCCAGGCGCTCTGCTTATCAGCAAAGTGCACCACTTCAGTCTGGGTATCCGGTTGCAGCGTGAAGAAGTAAAAAATCCCCACCTCAGCCAGCAGACGTTCGATAAACGCGAGGTCACTTTCCTGGTACTGATTTATCTGTTCCCGTTTTGGGTAGGTTTGTTTAAGCTTGAATTCATATTCCCACCCCTTCAAACCATGCTCGCCAAGAATTTGCTCTACCACTTCCGGCACTGATTTGTTGACGAAGAAACGGTGAGTACGAAACTGCTTATCCAGTAAGGATATAAAAGGTTCCAGAATAATTTCATACGTAACCTGATCGCGTGAACCAGCCAAGCGTCGGAAATTTGTCACTACACCATGAACAATTTTACCGACAACAGAATCTAATAGTTTCCCCACCCCCATGCTCAGCGTAGCGGTTTTACTTAACATCATTTCAGCCGTAAGATCCGGATGTGAACTGGTAAAACGAATGGTGTAATGATAGAGAGCACTCATTTGTTCTAAACCATCAAAACGTTCCACATCCAATGGATAAGGGCAGGAATGAATATCCAGTTTATAGCGATTAAGGATACCCTCTGTCATTTTAAATATATTTTCCATTTCTATAATTCCTGTCCTGGGTTAGAATGATATTAAATAGAACCAAACTCAACAAATATGATGAATACTATCTATAATGTTCCCATTCATCATAAATGTATTTCAAGGCGAATTTATAAAGTCCATAACCTATGAGAAAGGCTACTATACTTGCCCCACCTAGAATAAAGCGGTAAGGATTGGCTGAAAAAAAGAAACAGTAGAAAGAGTAAATCATACTGATAGTTCCTAGTGTCATCCCGATACTGGCTACGATCCGTGAAACAATGATAAGTATAAAATCTTTTATATTCATAAACCTCCAAAGAAGTATTCGCAGACATTATTAAACTCTTCAGAATTTATCTTTGCAATTTCGCAAGCCGTCTCATAAGGCCTAACAATGTCCTCAACAAGATAATAAAAAAGATCAAAATCACCCATACTGTTTAATTTCTCATACATTATGGGGTTTCTTTCACGCAAGTACCGTGATGTATAAATAGATCTTGATGCTTCAGCGCCAACTCCCAATACACCACCAGCAACAGAACCAGAAAAAAAGGCACCAACTCCTTGAGATATAATCGCCCTTCCGAGGTTAACCCCCGTAAACTGCGAGAACATCATTTTACCTATAACACTTCCAGATATATTTCTTGAAAAATGTGAAATTTTATGCATGTCTACATGAGAAACAAAATCATCTATAAATGGTTTAATAACCTTATAAATAACCTCATCGTTAAAAGTTACTTTTTTAACCAGTGCTGTTAACCGAAATTTATCATCCTGATTCTCTCTGCGGTGTTCCGTATCTATAAAATCATAGCCAAGATAGGCAAGGCTAATGGGTAAGGAAATAACACCTTTCGCCACAGCACCGATAAACCCAGACCCATCGATATGAATGGCCTCAAGCATATCTTTGGCAATCTCTTTTGCGCTGTCCATAATTGCTACCCTTTAGATAAACCAGTTAATCAAACGCCAGCACAATCCCTTCTTCGTCATCCCAGCCCAGCGTCAGGCTGTGTGGCTTCTGCTTCGCGGCCATGTGCGTGAGCAGTTGCTGGCTCAGCGCCGGCAGGATTTGCTGGTTCAGCAGGCTGTCGACGTTGCGTGCGCCGGTGTCCGGCAGCAGGCAGGCGGCAGTCAGGGCGTCATACAGGCTCTCATCAATGTGCGTGGTCAGGCCGTAGTGTCGATGCAGGCGCTTGCTAACCTGTAACAGCTTCATTTCCACGATGGTACGCATGGCCGCTTCCGCCAGCGGACGGTAAATGACGGTCTGGAAGCGGGCCAGCAACGCGGGCTGGAAGTGGTCACGCAGGATCGGACGCAGCAGCTCGTGGAGATCGCCTTCGCTGGCCTCCGGCTGTTCGTCGAGCAACTGCATCAGGTGGTCGCTGCCGAGGTTGGAGGTCATCAGAATAACGGTGTTGCGGAAGTCGATTTCACGCCCTTCGCCATCACGCATAAAGCCGCGATCAAACACCTGATAAAACAGGTTCATCACGTCGCGGTGGGCTTTTTCGACTTCATCGAGCAAAACCACACTATACGGGCGCTTGCGCACGGCTTCGGTCAGGATCCCTCCCTGGCCATAACCGACGTAACCCGGAGGTGAGCCCTTCAGCTGGGAAACCGTATGCGGCTCCTGGTATTCTGAGAGGTTAATCGTAATGAGTGACTTCTCACCGCCGTACATGACATCGGCCAGCGCAAGCGCGGTTTCGGTTTTCCCCACCCCGCTCGGTCCCACCAGCAGGAATACGCCCTGTGGGCCATTCTCGGAGGTGAGACCCGTTTTTGCCGCACGCAGACGTCGGGCGATAGCCTCAAGCGCCACATCCTGCCCAACCACACGTTTACCGATTTCATTTTCCAGAGTCAGCAGTTCGGTCTGCTCGTCCTTCATCAGCGATGACAACGGCACGCCTGTCCAGTCGGCAATCACGTTGGCAACGGTGCGGACATCCACATCCATGGAGAGCAACGGGTTGCTGCGCTGCATCTCGTTAAGCTCCTGTTGCAGCCTGTGAGTCTCACGCTGGCGTGATATATCCTGACGGCTTTCGCGTATCTGCTCGGTGAGTTTCATCTCCTGACCGTACTGGGTTTCCAGTTCGTCGAGTGTCACTATCTGGCGCACCTCTTCCTGCTCAATCTCGCTCAAACGCTCGGCATGACACTGATTGCCAATGGCGATATCTTCCAGTAACGCCTGCTTCTCCATGTCGAGCGCAGCGATACTCGCGCGAAGGCGGATTAGCTGTTCAGGTACGGTGTCGAGGCTCATACGCACGCGAGCGGCAGCGGTGTCCAGCAGATCGACCGCTTTATCAGGAAGCTGACGCCCGGTCAGATAACGACGTGAAAGAGTAACTGCCGCACGAACCGCATCGTCGGTGATATGCACATTGTGGTGTTCGGCATAGCGGGATTTCAGGCCACGGAGCATCAGGCAGGCAGTGTCATCGTCAGGCTCATCCACTTTTACCATCTGGAAACGACGTTCCAGGGCGGCGTCACGCTCGAAGTATTGTTTGTATTCAGACCAGGTGGTGGCCGCAATAGTACGCAGTTCGCCACGCGCCAGCGCCGGTTTCAGCAGGTTGGCCGCATCTGCACCACCCGCCTGATTACCTGCGCCAATGATGGTATGCGCTTCATCAATAAAAAGCAGAACAGGTACATGCGATTGCTGCACCGCGTCGATGACGTTTTTCAGACGCTGTTCGAACTCACCTTTCACGCCCGCGCCAGCCTGCAGCAGACCCAGGTCAAGGGTGCGCAGGGTAACCGTTTTGAGGGATTCCGGCACATTACCCTCGGCTATACGCAACGCCAGACCTTCAACCAGTGCAGTTTTCCCCACGCCCGGCTCGCCGACCAGGATCGGGTTGTTTTTACGGCGGCGGGAAAGGATGTCCACCATCTGGCGGATTTCTGTATCGCGGCCAAACACAGGATCGATCTTCCCTTCCTTCGCTTTGGCAGTGACATCGAGGGTGAATTTATCCAGCGAGTTCTGCAGTGCAGGGCTCAGTTCCCCCTCTTTCATTTCCACACCAGCCGGACGCCCGACAAATTCCATCTCACCACCGTGGTTCTGCGCCAGTTCAGCTTCGCGCTGCATTTCCAGACGTTCATCCGATTGCGCATCCAACAAAGGCCGCAGGCGCTCCAGCTGGCTTTGAGCAAGCGTTAACAACGGCCAAAGGCCGTCACAACGTGCCAGTTTTGGTTTTTCCACCAGGGCCATCAGCAGATGGACGCTGCGAATGTGCTCTTCGCTATTAAGGGAGGCAATCATCCAGGCTTCCTGCATCAGCGTCTGAATGGCATCAGACAGCTGGGGGCGATGGCGCACGGAGCGAGGTTGTCTGTCGAGCCAGCCAAGCAAATCCTGCCAGATGCCATCCATATCCCATTCATAGCGACGCGCCAACACCGTCAGGTCACCTTCCCCCTGCTCCAGCAGTTTTAGCAGCCAGTGCTCCGGCAAAATTTCCGCATGGGCGCGGGTCTGGCAGAGCGACGCCGCGCCTTCCATCGCACGGGCACAGTAAGGGTTCAGACGACGTAACAGGATGGCTGGATTTTCCATGAGATTCTCTCTTTGTCGGTTCCTGGACACGCTACCGCCCCTCGCTGTTTCCCGTGAAGGGGACCAAAGCGCATATGGTCAGGCTGGCAGTTTGTGGTTTTCTTTGCTGAAAGCCCGTTACGTACAGGCACTCAGCAAAAAACTGCGGACAGGGCCCTGTCCGCATGCGACTTACGCGGTGGCGCGTTCGTTCCAGGAGTCGGAATGAATGATGTTGCCGTCTTTGTAGGTCCAGGTGATTTTTTCGTAACGCAGTTCAACGCGTTCAAGGTGGTTGTGCTTCTCTTTAGAAGGATCCTTGATGTCATACATTTCAGGATTCACTTTCACTACCTTCACGTTTTCCAGTTTGGTGTTGAAGTACTCCACTTCCTGGCCCGCGTCGTTGATTTTGTACCACTTGAACTCAGCGGATTTTAGGGTCTGACCCGTGGTCACCGCCTTGTACAGGTACGGGCTGGAGGAATCGATTTCCTTCGTGAACAGGAACGGCGTGTGGATGCGGGTGCCGGTCAGCTTGCCGGTATTGTTGTCGGTCGGGATGTACAGGTTATGCTCCTGTGCAACCACTTCGATGCTGCCTTCACGATCCTGAACGTCAACAGACCCTTTGATGTCCGCGCCGCCGTCGTCCTTCAGCCAAAGATAAACAGGAATTGCCATGTTAATTACTCCGTTTTATTTTCTGAGACGCCATCATCCTGCGATGGCGCCATGTGTTTGCCGGGTATCTGACAGGCATTTGCCTGCGGTACCAGACTGATTTCGACACGGCGGTTAAGCGCACGCCCTTCCGGGGTGTCGTTGGTTGCGACAGGGCGGCTTTTGCCATAGCCCTGCACCGCAAAACAACTTTCCGGCACGTCGCCGGTGTCACGCATCCAGCTGCGCACCGCTTCGGCACGTTTCAGAGACAACGCCTGGTTTAGTTGCGGATTGCCGGTGTTATCGGTATGCCCTGACACGACAATCAGCCAGCCGGGCTTCGCCTTCACGCCGACCAGAGAATTCACAAGCATTTTGGTCGAACCGGCTTTCAGCGCCGACTTGCCAGAATCGAACAGCGACATGCTGTCAAGACGAAGGGTTTTCGGACCCTGAATGATTTTCTTGATGACCGGTGGCGGCGGTGGGGGCGGGGCCCAGTCGCTGACGGCGGCCTCAACAGGCGGCACCAGGCGCAGCCCCTGATACAAACCCAGGCGATAACGCAGTGGCTCCCCGCGACGCGCCCAGTCGTTCAGCAATGCGCCATCGGCTCTGAGGCGCTGCTGTGCGCGCAGTTTCGGTGCCACAGGCTTTCCCGTCAGTTGGTGATACAACGCAAGGTGATCGCCCACATTACGGATGAGACGCTGGTTGTTCATCCAAGATGCCAGCATGGCAAGTGCCAGGAAAATCCCGCCCAGAAACCCGGCGTAACGCCAGAACACCATTCTGCGGCTGACGCCCCGTCGGCGCGGCAGCGCCGGCAGCAGCAGTTCAGGCAACGGTAGTGGTTCGGTGGTCACAACGGTATCTGGTGGCAGCGCCGTCACGGTAGTGATATGCTGCTGCCAGAGATTGCCCTCGATACCGCTCACCGGCACTATGCACATGCCCTGTACACAAGGCTTCATCACCGGCAGTTCGCCCTGGCGCACCGACAGCAGGTCATTGACTGCGCTGTTCTGCCACGCAAGTAGGCTGTCCAGCCACAGCCCCTGACTCAGACGCGAAAGACGCCCGTCAGATCCACTCTCCCGGATCCACTCTGTCAGTGACACATTGCCCTGACCGGGCTGATACACCTGAATGCCGCTTCGCGGGCTGACTGTGCTAAACCAGACGGGTTCAGCTTCCGCGCAGGCCACAGGAGGCGATACCCAGGTCACGGTCCACAGCGGTGGGATCGTGCCAAATGCCGCACGGCACTGCACGACAGCCCGCTGCCAGCCCCGCAGGGACTGGGTAAAATCATCGCCGGAAGTGTGCTGTTCAGGTACCGCCGCCAGCATGACGGAGATTTGCGACGCCAGGGCTGGACGCATCAAACTCAGGTGCTGCGCAAAGAGGGGAAGCTGTTCCGCATCCTTCACCCGCAGATACCAACCTTGCCGGGTTTCCCGGCGATGGAAGCCGGACGCAAACAACGGAGTGTTGTCGCCACATGCGAGGATCACCGCCCCCTGAAAATCTTCCGGCGGCAGGTTTTCATCCACAATATCCCGGACAGCGGCCGCCCGTGCCTGAGTAGCCCGACGCTGACGCCATAACATCACCCCGGACATCAGAACAACCAGCAGGCTGATTGCCACACGACTACCTGAGGACAAGGGCCAGAATCCCAGAATGAGCCACAGCGCCAGTACGGTACCCAGGGCAGTTAACAGACTTCGGTACGTATCCCGCATCGCTTACTCCGGCCTGACGATCTGGCTTACCAGCTCGGTAAGCGAAGACGAAAGGAAGAACCAGAGCGCAACCAGGGCGGCGACAGCCACAACCCAGCTCAGCCAGTACCAGCGACGGCCGCTGCGCAGGCGCGATGCGCGGGCAACGATGGGGGCGTCTTGTGCCAGCGTGAAGGTGGGCACCCGTTCTGCGAGAGCGCGAACAATATCTTCCCGACGCTCATCATCCTGAGCGCGATACTGACCGACGAACCCCAGTTGCAAAGTCCGATACATACAGGTCAGGACAGCGGTATCAGGCGCAGTTTCTTTCAGCAGGCTTCGGATCCTTTCCCACAGTTCCTCACCGGCATTGAGGGTGCCAAAGAAGTGTGCCTGCAGCGGGTCCCGGCGCCAGATCAGGTAGCCATCATCGGTGGTTCCCCGATTCATCACGCTCTCATCGAGCAGTGCACACAGGGTATACACCATATGGTCACGGCTGATGTCGCTGTAACCTGCCTCCGTGAGCGCCGCTTTTGCCTCCTGCACCAGACGGCAGGCCCGACGATAGAGACCTTCCCCGTCACGAACCTCCTGTCCACCCCGCAGCTGGCTGGCCATCAGCCAGCTGGGGTAGAAAATACGCTCAATTTGACTTATTTCTGATGTATTCATGTGCGCAGCACCGCAAAGAGTTCAAGTTTCACATCCCCCAGTGAGCGCGGGGTATAGAAGGTGCAGCTTCCCGCTTCCAGCATCGCCCGCGCTGCCTCACTACTCAGATCCAGCGAGAAATACTGGTTCTCAAGACGTAACGGGATAGCGGTCGGCACATGGGTCAGCGGCTTGATAACCATCCCGCTCAGAGCCACATTCACCACATCCGAAACATCTTCAAAGCTGCCCGCCTTACACAGCTGCGGGAATTTCGTCTGAAGCTCATGGTTCGGCATAGAGGAGCGTACGGATAGGTAGAAGTCAGCACCTTCGCGCAGACGCGCATCGTGCAGGGCACCTCTCCAGATCTGGTCCTGATGCTCCAGGTGGATACTCACCACCCTCGACGGCAGGCTCGCTTCCAGTAGTTTATCGAGCAGTGCCAGCAGCGGCGGGAATACCCGTTCCGGTGCATCGTGTTGATAAGCAGGAATGTCCCCGGCATCGTGCTCCAGTGAGAAGGTCAGCAGGCTGCCAGCGAGACGAGTCAGTTCGCGGTACAGCAATTCCGGGTGACGAGCCGGTGTCTCCAGCAGTTCCGTCAGCACCGGCTCGGCGCTGTTCAGGGCATTCAGCAGCCAGAACAGAGACACATCCGCGACCGCAAAGTCGGCCATCCGCTCATTGCTTTCACGACGCATGGTCATCAGGCGACGGCGGCGGGCCTGCAGACGAACCAGCAGGTCACCCAGTTCGATGGTCAGCGGCGGGCTTGCAGAAATGGAAAGCATTGGCGGAATGAAAGCCGGATCCCGGCTCCACTGCCCCTGCGTATTGCGCACCAAACGGACCACCGGACAGGTCAGGTATGCCGTGTTTTCCTGACTGGATAGACGCAAGGTTAGCGCATTACGCAGAATGGCCAACTCCCCGCTTTCATACCCGGCCAGTTCCTGCACTACCACACGCTCCGCTTTCCAGCGACGCGGACGCTCACTGTCCTGGCCGTTATCCAGGTTGCCACCACTGGCACTCAGCAGCGGTAGTGCGACAACCACCTCAACAGATTCACTGCCGGCTGCAACAGACAAGTCACAGACCGGAGGAAGCGTATCTGCCAGGTCGGTATCCACAAGAGTACCGTCCTGAAAGCGTACCACCAGACGGATGGCATTCAGGCGAGAGAGCGCCAGTGCAGCATCATCAAATTCTGCCGCAACCACGCCCCAGGGATGAGAAATACCCATCCGGGCGACCATGTCGGCAACGTGCTCATTCCAGCGAACCTGCTGCTGGAACTGTTGCGGGGCCAGAGCGGCCCCATCCTCCCAAAGCGGGCGGTAAATTTTCATCCCTGATTTCCTCTCGCCTTACGATTTCGCTTTCGGCATCTGGGAAACCAGCGACAGATTGACGTCCATGCCCTCCACCTGGAAGTGCGGCACGGCGTACAGCTTCACGCGGAAGAAGCCCGGGTTGTCTTCGATGTCTTCCACTACCACCTTCGCGTCGCGCAGCGGGTGAGAAGCCTGCAACTCGTCGCCCGGATCGGTCATTTCGGTCACCAGGCTGCGGACCCACGTGTTCAGCTCCAGCTCCAGCAGTCGGCGGTCCTTCGTGGTACCAATGTTCTCGCGCTGAATCAGCTTCAGGTAATGGGCGATACGCGACAGCAGGAAGATGTACGGAAGACGGGCGTTGATGCGGCTGTTAGCCGTCGCATCAGCGGTGTCGTACAGCGCCGGTTTCTGAGTTGAGTTGGCTGAGAAGAAGCACGCGTAGTCGCGGTTTTTGTAGTAGGACAAAGGAATGAAGCCCAGATTCGCGAATTCGAATTCACGGGTTTCAGGAATCATCACTTCACTCGGGATTTTTACCTGATTGCCGGTACCGAGATCGTACAGATGGATAGGCAGGTCCTGAACCGCACCACCAGCCTGCGGGCCACGGATTTGTACACACCAGCCATTATTGATAAAGCTGCGCACCATGTTGGACGCGAAGGCAAACGATGCATTGGTCCACAGGTATTTGTCGTGATCGGGACCTTTGACTTCTTCGACATAGTTGAAGCTGCGAACCGGAACGGTGTCCGGGCCATACGGCAAACGTCCCAATACGCGCGGCATGACCAGGCCGATGTAGCGAGCGTCATCAGTATCGCGGAACGATTTCCACTTGATGTACTCTGCGCGGTCAAAATAATTACCAATATCTTTAATCGCCGCGACGTCTTCCATGGACTCTTTAAGGAAGAATTTCGGGCCTGCTGAGCCGATAAACGGCATATGTGCAGCAGCGGATACCTTAGAGATGTTGCGAAGCAGAGCGACATCCTGCGCTGAAGCATCAAACTCGTAAGCGGAAATCAGTGCCGCAATCGGCTCGCCGCCTGGAGTATCATATTCATCAATGTAGGTGTGTTTATACAGACCACTCTGGATGATTTCCGGGGTATCTTCAAAGTCCTGCCGCAGGTCTTCTTTGGACATACTCAGAAGCTCAATTTTCACGTTCTGGCGAAAATCTGTTTTATCAATCAGTGATTTCACCCCACGCCACAGGCTTTCGACCGCCTGAAACTCGTCATGGTGCATAACCGCGTCCAGCTGGCGGCTGATCTGGTAATCGAGCTCAGCGATGTGATGATCGATAAGGCTTTTATCCAGTTTTTCGACCTTCGCGCCTGCTTTGGTCAGACATTCCAGAAAGACTTGCATACCTGCAGTCAGACGCTCATCAGCGGTTGCATCTGACATCGCCTGCGCATCTTGCCAGAGGTCTAATGCGCTCAACTCAGAGACAGGATTCAGATTGATTTTCTCAAACAGGGAGGCGTAAACCCCACCCGCAGCAGGACGTTCCAGCACCACGCTTTCACTACCGGCAATATTATTTTGTACAGACATGAGCATTCCTTGTTTAATCCGTTAAAACAGCGTGATGGTTACGATTTTCTTGATGCCAGTGCGGATAGTTCATTTCTCAGTTCAGCACTAAGCGACTGGTCCAGAAGGATTTTTTCCAGCTCTTTTCGGAAAGTCTGGTTATCCAGCAAATTGGCCTTCAGATCGCGAAGCAAGTTGCGCATCGCCAGCATCGCCTTCAGCTGCGGTATCTGAGCAGCCACCTGCTCTGGCGTGAAATCTTTCATGCTCTGGAAAGTCAGCTGAACATTTTCCTCACCACCATCATCAGAGAGCGTATTTTTAACGGTTAGATTAAGTTTTGGGGAGTATTCAGAAAGAACACTGTCGAAATTATTTTTCGTGATGTTAACTTTCTCACGCTCAGATATTTGAGCAGACTCTTGCCCATTACTGAAATCACCCGCAACCAGTAATTTCAGCGGTAATTCCATTTTCTTGCTTGCCCCGCCTGTATGCAGGTCAAGCTTAAGGTTAATACGTGCCTTAGGCACCTCATTCTGAAAACTGTCAGCCATCTCATCATCCCTCTTTGTTTTTGCTACGCCAACTTCACGGTATCGTTCTTGATGCGCAATATTAGAATAATGATCGATGTAAAATCAAATACACAGATCATTTATCCGCAATGAGAAATTTCTTAAGAATTTTCCACTAAGATATTATTACGGATTATCCGTTCAGCTCAGGGAAAGACACTGCTTTTTTCACACAAAGCGAATATTTGCACCGTAAAAAGGATCGCAGCCAGAGAGATGCTAATAAAACCATCTTGTTTTGATTTGCATCACAACATGATATTAAAAAAAGATGAAGGAACGGCAACAGGTTATTGCAAGCAGATAAATGACAGAGGTTAATGAATGAAGAAGAGTGACGAATTGATTGATAACATGAATAATAAATAAGAATTTTCACAAAGAAAATTCTTATTTATTATTCGAAGGAAAATAAAATGTAGATGCGGGTCCGAAAATAAACACTGCTGCTCTTTTGTCTGCCCACTCCTCTTTGCGCAAAGACTTCAGTTCTCCTCTCAGGCATGAGAACTGCTCTCCCTTCTGGAGTTTATACAGTGTAAAATCAAACACCTCCCGGATCGCCGCTTTTTTAATCAAAAACGAGTAATAGCACATATCGTATAACGGTGCTACATTACGCCGCCCGCCCAAATCAGCAGTGGCCAGGCAACGCCGCAGTAAAGTTCGGTAAAGCCTGCAACCATCACCTTGAAGAACGGTCTTATCGGCACGTCGTATCGCAAACTCTGCGCTACCTTTACAGGCTTCACATAGGTTCTACTATTTTGTCTCAATCCAAATTTCAACGTGCGTTTTTACACCCGCGTTACTGGTTTACATGGTTTGGCCTTGGCGTACTCTGGTTGCTGGTTCAACTTCCGTACCCTGTCCTGCGCTTGCTGGGGTCAAAACTGGGCAGCGCTTCCCGCGTTTTCCTGAAACGTCGCGAATCCATCGCGCGTAAAAATATTGAGCTTTGTTTTCCGCAGTACAATGCAGAGGAGCGTGAGAAACTCATCGCTGAAAACTTCAAGTCTATCGGCATGGCGCTGCTTGAAACCGGCATGGCATGGTTCTGGCCAGATGAACGTGTCCGCAAATGGTTTGACGTGGAAGGCCTGGATAACCTTAAACGCGCGCAGATGCAAAAACGCGGCGTGATGGTCGTCGGCGTTCACTTTATGTCGCTGGAGCTGGGCGGCCGCGTGATGGGGCTTTGCCAGCCAATGATGGCAACCTACAGACCGCACAACAGTGCGCTTATGGAATGGGTGCAGACGCGAGGCCGTATGCGTTCCAATAAGGCGATGATCAGCCGTAATAACCTGCGCGGTATGGTCGGTGCTCTCAAGAAAGGAGAAGCCGTCTGGTTTGCACCCGATCAGGATTATGGACGTAAAGGCAGCAGCTTTGCGCCTTTCTTTGCGGTGAAAGACGTTGCGACGACTAACGGTACGTTTGTCATTTCGCGTCTGTCTGGTGCTTCCATGCTGACCGTGACGATGGTGAGAAAAGCAGATAAGTCAGGCTACCGCCTGCACATCTCCCCTGAAATGGCTAACTATCCGGAAAACGAGTGCGAAGCGGCCGCGTTTATCAATAAAGTCATCGAAACTGAAATCATGCGCGCGCCAGAGCAATATCTGTGGATGCATCGTCGTTTCAAAACCCGCCCTCTTGGCGAAGCCTCGCTCTATATTTAGCCCTTCATGAAGGTTAGTTTCGCTAAGAAACTAACCTTTTCAATCACCTGTCTTCCCGCTGAGTAACTGTCTTTTAATGCGTCGCCCAAAGTGAATTTATTGCGAAGTGAAATCAAACTGTCGCCGTTCCACGACACTCGTAAGTGACGGAAATTATTTAAAAAAATCCCTCTTGTCACCCCTCATTTTTAAGCGTACATTAGCGCCGTCTGGCAACAGGAAAGCACAGAATTCTGAGCTGGAGTTAACGGCATAACGGGAAAATTCTCATTTCCGTTTTGACCGGATTTCAGTTCTCTATAATCAGGTGGACTCTGTTTTTAAATGCGTACCACAAGATACGCGGAGCGATGAAACGTGAAATATTTCTTTATGGGCATTTCGGTGATTGTTTTAGTCTGGGCCGGAACCTTTGCCCTGATGATCTAGTGAAGAACATGCAGTCAAAAAAACAGGAGCCAACGGCTCCTGTTTTTTTATGTCATGACGACGCGGGATGTTCAGCGACGCTCTTTGAGGTCAGAAGACCGTCGGCCCGGAACATACTCTTGATGCCCCTCACCGCCTGACGAATACGGTCGCTGTTTTCAATCAGGGCAAATCGCACATGGGTGTCGCCATAATCACCGAATCCAATGCCAGGCGAGACACACACCTTTGCATCCTGAAGCAGCTTTTTAGCAAACTCCAGCGATCCCATCGCCGCATAGGGCTCCGGAATTTTCGCCCAGACGTACATAGACGCCTTCGGCATTTCCACCATCCAGCCCGCTTCATGCAACCCCTTTACCAGCACGTCGCGGCGGCGCTTATACTGGGCGGCAATCTCGTGGACGCACTGCTGGTCGCCTTCCAGGGCAGCGATAGCGGCGACCTGCAGCGGCGTGAAGGTACCGTAGTCGTGGTAACTCTTAATGCGCGCCAGGGCACTCACCAGCGTTTTGTTACCCACCATAAAGCCAATGCGCCAGCCCGCCATGTTGTAGCTTTTCGACAGGGTGAAGAACTCTACCGCCACATCACGCGCGCCCGGGACCTGCATAATCGACGGGGCTTTCCAGCCGTCATAGACGATATCTGCATAGGCTAAATCGTGAACCACCAGCACGTCATAACGCTTGGCCAGGGCGACAACTTTCTCGAAGAAATCAAGCTCCACGCACTGCGCCGTTGGGTTCGACGGGAAACCGAGGATCATCATCTTGGGTTTCGGATAGCTTTCGCGAATCGCACGTTCCAGTTCGTTAAAGAAATCGACACCTTCCACCAGCGGCACAGAACGGACCTGCGCCCCGGCAATTACCGCACCGTAGATATGGATCGGATAGCTTGGATTAGGCACCAGCACCGTGTCGCCATGATCCAGCGTGGCCAGCATCAGGTGTGCCAGCCCCTCTTTCGAGCCGATGGTGACAATCGCTTCACTTTCCGGATCGATATCAACCTGATAGCGATCCTGATACCAGCGCGAGATCGCGCGACGTAACCTGGGAATACCGCGAGAGGTCGAGTAGCCGTGCGTATCCGGGCGCTGGGCAACCGTGCAGAGCTTTTCAACGATATGCGGTGGCGTTGGGCCGTCAGGGTTACCCATGCTGAAATCGATAATATCTTCGCCACGCCGACGCGCAGCCATTTTCAGTTCAGCAGTGATATTGAAAACATAAGGGGGGAGACGATCGATACGCGTAAAACGGCGTTCAGGACTGAATTCAGCCATAGATTCCTCAGATTAACGTTAGCGCCCGGACCGTCCGAGCGACGCTGCCACTGATGTGGCATGTTTAGAAAATAACCTGAAAAAAATCATGCTGTCGAGAGGGAAATGAAAAAAAAGCGCTCGACTAAAAACCGGAACTCGGCTGCGCCTAAAAGCGGAAGCCCCTGTTTCGGGATAGGCTGTCTGATAGCTGTTATTTAACAGGATGATATCAAACCAGTTACCTGATGATTCGCCGTTCAGAAAAAAACAGGACGCCTCGGTCATCGCCAGATAATCCCCTTTCAAAATTATGGTTTTTCCTCATTTGATAAACCTGACGGATAGCTGGTCAATACGCGCCAGGTTTTTTATCATGGTTCTTTCCCGTTTTCCCAGGTCTACTCGTGCACGAAATATTCACTATGCTGCTGGCGGTTTTTGACCGTGCGGCATTAATGCTGATTTGCCTGTTCTTCCTCATTCGCATTCGCCTGTTTCGCGAGCTGCTGCACAAATCAGCCCACTCGCCAAAAGAGCTACTGGCCGTTACCGCCATCTTTTCGCTGTTCGCCCTGTTCAGCACCTGGTCCGGCGTGCCGGTAGAGGGTTCGCTGGTTAACGTGCGCATTATCGCCGTCATGTCCGGCGGGATTTTGTTTGGTCCGTGGGTGGGCGTTATCACCGGCCTGATTGCCGGGACGCACCGCTATCTGATTGATATCGGTGGCGTAACGGCGGTGCCGTGCTTTATCACCAGCATTATCGCCGGGGTGCTTTCCGGCTGGATCAGCCGCAAAATACCGAAAAAACAGCGCTGGCGCGCCGGGATCGTCGCAGGCATGGTGTGCGAAACGCTGACCATGATCCTGGTCGTCGTCTGGGCTCCCACCACCGAGCTGGGGCTGGATATCGTCTCGAAAATCGGTATTCCGATGATCCTGGGCAGCGTGTGCATCGGTTTTATCGTGCTGCTGGTGCAAAGCGTTGAAGGGGAAAAAGAGGCCAGCGCCGCCCGTCAGGCCAAGCTGGCGCTGGATATCGCCAACAAAACGCTGCCTCTCTTCCGCCACGTTAACGCGGAATCGTTGCGTCAGGTCTGCGAGATCATTCGCCATGACATCCACGCTGACGCCGTCGCCATCACCAATATTGACCACGTGCTGGCCTACGTTGGCGTCGGGGAGCACAACTATCGCGACAACGATGACACCATAAGCCCGACCACCAGACAGGCGATTAACTACGGTAAAATCATTATTAAAAACAATGATGAAGCCCACCGAACGCCGGAAATCCACTCGATGCTGGTCATCCCGCTGTGGGAGAAAGGCGTCGTGACGGGCACGCTGAAAATTTATTATTGCCACGCGCATCAGATCACCTCGACGCTGCAGGAGATGGCCATCGGCCTGTCGCAGATAATCTCCACCCAGCTTGAGGTTTCGCGGGCGGAACAGCTGCGCGAGATGGCAAATAAGGCAGAGCTGCGCGCGCTGCAGAGTAAAATCAATCCCCATTTCCTGTTTAACGCGCTGAACGCTATCTCCTCGTCCATTCGCCTTAATCCGGACACCGCGCGCCAGCTGATTTTTAACCTGTCGCGCTATCTGCGCTACAACATCGAGCTGAAAGATGACGAGCAGATCGACATCAAAAAAGAGCTGTATCAGATCAAGGACTACATCGCGATTGAGCAGGCCCGCTTTGGCGACAAGCTCACGGTCATTTACGATATTGATGAAGAGGTCAACTGCGTGATCCCGAGCCTGCTTATTCAGCCGCTGGTCGAAAACGCGATTGTTCACGGTATTCAGCCCTGTAAAGGCAAAGGCGTCGTCACCATTAGCGTCACCGAAAGCGGCAACCGGGTGCGGATTGCCGTGCGCGATACCGGCCACGGGATTGATCCAAAAGTCATTGAGCGCGTGGAGTCTAACGAGATGCCGGGGAATAAAATCGGTCTGCTGAACGTGCACCACCGGGTCAAGCTGCTTTACGGCGACGGTCTGCATATTCAACGTCTTGAGCCGGGCACCGAAATTGCTTTTTACGTCCCGAATGCGCGCTCGCGCGCGCATACGACGACATCACTGTTGCCCCAGGTGGAGTAACCCATGAAAGTTATCATCGTAGAAGATGAATTCCTGGCTCAGCAGGAGCTCACCTGGATTATCAAAACCCACAGCCAGATGGAGATTGTAGGCACGTTTGATGATGGTCTGGACGTACTGAAATTTTTGCAGCATAACCGGGTCGATGCGATTTTCCTGGATATCAATATCCCGTCGCTGGATGGCGTATTGCTGGCGCAAAACATCAATCAGTTTGCCCATAAGCCGTTTATCGTTTTCGTTACCGCCTGGAAAGAGCACGCCGTAGAGGCCTTCGAGCTGGAGGCGTTTGACTATATTCTTAAGCCTTATCAGGAGTCGCGGATTGTCAGCATGCTGCAAAAGCTGGAAGCCGCATGGCAGCAGCAGACCGCTCCCGCTAGCGCCACCCCAATGGTACGCGAAAACGACACCATTAATCTGGTCAAAGACGAGCGCATCATCGTGACGCCGGTCAACGATATCTATTACGCCGAAGCGCACGAAAAGATGACGTTTGTCTATACGCGGCGGGAATCGTACGTGATGGCGATGAACATTACCGAATTCTGCAGCAAGCTGCCGACAGCACACTTTTTCCGCTGCCACCGGTCGTTTTGCGTAAATTTAAACAAAATCCGCGAGATCGAACCGTGGTTTAACAACACCTACATTTTGCGTCTGAAGGATCTGGATTTTCAGGTGCCGGTAAGCCGCAGCAAGGTGAAAGAGTTTCGTCAGCTGATGCACCTGTAAAGAAAACGCCCTCTCCCGCGGGAGAGGGCTCTGCATCAGAGGATTTGACCGAGAACCTGACGCAGATGGGCCCCGGAACCCAGCAGTCCCGGGTTATCATGCACGATCAGATAAACCGGAATGTCCTGCACGTAACTTCTGAAACGCCCTTTATCTTCAAACCCGCCGCGGAAGCCCGAGGCTTTAAAGAAGTCGAGGAAGCGCGGTACGATCCCGCCCGCGATATAGACCCCACCGAAGGTGCCCAGCGTCAGCGCCAGGTTGCCGCCGAAACGACCCATGATCACGCAGAACAGCGACAGGGCACGACGACAGTCAATGCAGCTGTCCGCCAGCGCGCGTTCGGTGACGTCTTTCGGCTGCAGGTTTTCCGGCAGACGACCGTCTGATTTCACAATCGCGCGGTACAGATTCACCAGCCCCGGACCTGAAAGGACGCGCTCGGCGGAGACATGGCCGATCTCAGCGCGTAACTCTTCGAGGATAATGCCCTCTTCTTCGCTGTTTGGCGCAAAGTCTACGTGGCCGCCTTCACCCGGCAGGCTCACCCAGCGCTGAGCAACATGCACCAGATGCGACACGCCGAGGCCGGTACCGGCCCCGTAAACCGCAATCGGCTTGCCTTCGACCGGTTCAGCGCCGCCAAACTGGATCAGATGCTCTGGCTTCAGCATTGGGATCGCCATGGACACCGCGGTAAAGTCATTGATGATTTCAAGATGCGAAAAACCGAGGTTTTTTTTCATCTCGGCGATGGAGAATGCCCAGGTATGGTTGGTCATTGCGACCCAGTCGCCGGTTATCGGGCAGGCAATAGCGATGCAGCCGTCTTCAACGCTCACCTGATGCTCTTCCAGATAGACGCGGACAACGGCCTCAAGGCTTGGATAATCCAGCCCGGAATAGGTTTTCGCCCGGGAAATCTCACCGCTACTAACATCGCACAATGCGAGGCGCGCGTTCGTGCCGCCCACATCACCTACCAAAGCATACTTTGTCATTCTTCTACTGCTCCGCTAAAGTCAGAATAAATCTTTGGGACACTGTAAATTCAAGGCGTGATAACAACAACGGCCATAAGGTGAATGCCCATGGATTATCGATCTTCGTCACAGAATAACTTTACCGTTTCAGCACCTTTTGCACTATTGCCATAAAGCTTAATGTGCAAAGTAACGTAATGCCGTTTTGTACAAGGAAATCATCATGCTCCACCCGCGAGCCAGAACCATGCTGTTGCTGGCAATTCCGGCGCTAATTATTGGCGTGGCCTCAAGTCTGGTGCTCATTGTCGTGATGAAAGTCGCGTCGGTGCTGCAAGCCATGTTATGGACAGCGCTTCCGACAAAACTGGGGGTTAATGCTGATTCCCCTGCCTGGATCGTTGTGATGCTGACGTTAACCGGTATTGCGGTAGGCCTGGTGATCCGTTTCAGTCCCGGCCATGCCGGCCCCGATCCGGCGCAGGAACCGCTGATTGGCGCCCCGGTTCCCCCTTCTGCACTGCCCGGACTGCTCATTGCGTTGATTATCGGTCTGGCCGGCGGCGTCAGCCTGGGGCCGGAGCATCCGATTATGGCGGTGAATATTGGCCTGGCGGTTTTCCTCGGTTCACGCATTTTGCCCCGCGTCGGCGCGCTGGACTGGACCATCCTCGCCTCCGCAGGCACCATCGGGGCACTTTTCGGCACGCCCGTCGCTGCCGCACTGATCTTTTCTCAGACGCTCAGCAGCAATAACGACGTCCCGCTGTGGGATAAGCTGTTTGCTCCGCTGATGGCAGCAGCCGCTGGCGCGCTGACGACCAGCCTGTTTTTCCATCCCCACTTCTCACTCTCTCTCCCCCACTACGGCCAGATGCAGATAGCCGATATTTTCAGCGGCGCCATCGTCGTCGCGATCGCCATCGCGCTGGGAATGGTAGCGGTATGGTGTCTTCCTCGCCTGCACCGGCTGATGCATAAACTCAAACACCCGGTGTTAGTTCTGGGGGCTGGTGGTTTGATCCTCGGTATTTTAGGGGCAATCGGCGGGACGGTGACGTTGTTCAAAGGTCTGGATGAGATGCAGCAGCTGGCCTTCAGCCAGGTGTTTAGCGTCTCCGACTATCTGCTGTTTGCCGTGATTAAGCTGGCCGCGCTGGTGGTGGCTGCAGCCTGCGGTTTTCGCGGTGGACGCATCTTCCCGGTGGTCTTTGTCGGTGTAGCGCTGGGGCTGATGTTGCACGAACACGTCGATGCGGTGCCTGCGGCCATTACCGTCTCCTGCTCTATTCTGGGGCTGGTTCTGGTGGTTACGCGTGACGCCTGGCTCAGCCTGTTTATGGCGGCGGTAGTGGTACCCGATTCGACGCTTTTCCCCCTGCTCTGTATCGTGATGTTGCCCGCCTGGCTCCTGCTGGCGGGCAAACCGATGATGATGGCCTGGCGAAACGACAAGTAATCAGGCGCTATTGCGCGCTTCCAGCGCTTTAGTAATCGCCCCCAGCAGCGGCGGGATATCGGCTTTCGGCAGCATCACCTCAATTAGCGAGAGCCGCTCGTGGTGCGCCACTTTCTCAAGGACATCCGCCAGCTGCTCCACTTCACTGACCCGCCAGCACTGGGCCTGAGGATCAAGGCTCAGGGCCTGCGGGATTTGCGTCCAGTTCCATAGCGCAATGTCGTTATATCGCTGTTCCGGCCCGTGGATCGCTCTTTCCACCGTGTACCCTTCGTTGTTAAGGACCAGAATAATCGGGTGTTGTTTATCGCGCAGCATCGAGCCAAGCTCCTGTATGGTGAGCTGCGCCGCGCCATCCCCCGTCAGCACAATCACGCGCCGGTTTGGGCAGGCGGTTTGCGCGCCAAACGCTGCGGCCAGGGTGTAGCCGATCGATCCCCACAGCGGCTGGACGATAAAATTCACATCAGCCGGAAGACGAAGGTCGATCGCGCCGAAGGCCGAGGTGCCCTGATCCGCAAGGATGATGTCTCCCGGGCGGATAAACGTCTGCAACGTTTTCCAGAAATTCTCCTGCGTCAGCGAGACATCAGGCTGCGGATAGGCCATCGCGCTTTGAGACGACGGTACCGGCGTTTCGTGCACGTGCTGTTTACACAGCTCCACCAGCGTTTCGATTGCCTGAAGCATGGGGATGCCGGTAAACCAGACGTCACCGACGCGTGAGGCATGAGGCTGAACTTCAATTGTTTGTGACGGGG
Source organism: Enterobacter asburiae (assembly GCF_007035645.1). Classification (NCBI taxonomy): domain Bacteria; kingdom Pseudomonadati; phylum Pseudomonadota; class Gammaproteobacteria; order Enterobacterales; family Enterobacteriaceae; genus Enterobacter; species Enterobacter asburiae. The sequence goes on along the minus strand of NZ_AP019632.1, from coordinate 1,224,971 downwards.
TTAGCTGATGCGTGAAGCCGGCGGTCAGGGTATCGGTAAATCGCGTCCCGATGCACAGCACCGTGTCTGCCCCTTCAATCGCCTCTTTTACCGCACCGGCGCTCGCCGAACCGCTGTAGGTGCCGTAAAAACCGGCGTGACGCTCGTCAAATATCCCTTTACCCATCAGCATAGTGGCGTGTGCCATCGGTACGTCCTTGACCCACTTCTGTAGGGCATGCTTCAGGCCGTGGCGCAGGACAAGGAAATCGGCCAGCAGCGCAGTACGTTTGCTTATGGCCAGCCTGTTCTCAGCGGCATCCCGGAACGCTTTCAGGCAGGCGCTATCGGCATGCGCGTGTTTGAGAGTGAGAGCGTTTACAGGAGGCGTGGCGGCTTTTTTTGCCACATCCGCAGGCAGCATCAGATAGCCGGGGCGACGCTCCCGGAGCATGGTAGTTAATACCCGGTCAATCTCGTAACAGGCGTTTTGTTCGGTCAGGATCGCCTGTGCAACGGTGATCGGTTCGCTCATATGGTAAAAATGACGAAACTCACCGTCGCCCAGCGTATGGTGCAGCAGCTCCCCTCTTTGCTGTGACGCCGTACCCGGCGCGCCCACAATATGCAGTACCGGAACGTGCTCAGCGTAGCTGCCCGCAATGCCGTTCATCGCACTTAACTCTCCTACGCCAAATGTCGTAAGCAGCGCGGCAAAGCCCTTACATCGGGCGTATCCGTCCGCGGCATAGGAGGCGTTTAACTCGTTGGCACAGCCCACCCAACAGATATCCGGGCTGTCTATCACATGGTCGAGAAACTGCAGGTTATAGTCGCCCGGCACGCCAAACAGATGATCGGCTCCACAATCCGTAAGACGGTCCAGCAGGTAATCGGCGACGCAGTATGGGGTACGCATGAACAGGTATCCTTCTAATGTTGACCTCACCTTGAGTATTAAATAAGCGTGATGACTGTCCAGAATTGGCGATAAGAAGAGCATGGAAAGAATGCTTTACAAAAAAGGCTGCGCTATGCTGCTTTTTTTCGCGTTAATGTAAACGCATACACTGATTTTTTCTTCAGCGCCAGAGGTGATGAGAATGGGTTATCAGCCGGACAAAAATCGTTATCGGACAATGGAGTATCGTCGCTGCGGGCAAAGCGGACTCAGGTTGCCCGCCATCTCGCTTGGGCTGTGGCATAACTTTGGCGACACCACGCTTATCGAAAACAGCCGTCAACTTTTACAGCGCGCGTTCGATCTGGGCATTACGCATTTCGACCTTGCCAACAACTATGGCCCGCCGCCGGGATCGGCCGAACGTAATTTCGGCCGTATTTTGCAGGAGGATTTCCTGCCCTGGCGCGACGAGCTGATCGTCTCTACCAAAGCAGGTTATACCATGTGGGATGGCCCTTACGGCGACTGGGGGTCACGCAAATATCTGCTGGCAAGCCTGGATCAGAGCCTGAAGCGCATGGGGCTGGAGTATGTGGATATCTTCTATCATCACCGTCCTGACCCACAAACGCCGCTGCTGGAAACCATGAAAGCGCTTGACCATGCGGTGCGCCAGGGAAAAGCCCTGTATGTCGGGTTATCCAACTACCCTGCGGAACTGGCTCGCAAGGCGATTGATATCCTTAACGATCTCGGTACGCCCTGCCTGATCCACCAGCCAAAATACTCTCTTTTTGAACGTGCGCCGGAAGAGGGGCTGCTGAACGTGCTGCAGGAAAAAGGGGTCGGCTGCATTCCCTTCTCGCCGCTGGCCGGTGGACAACTGACCAACCGCTATCTGAACGGCATTCCGGCAGACTCACGCGCGGCAAGCGGCAGTCAGTTCCTGAACCCTGACCAGATCACCGAAGAGAAGCTGGAGAAGGTAAGAAAGCTGAACGCCATGGCGGAAGAGCGCGGTCAGAAGCTGTCCCAGATGGCGCTGGCCTGGGTATTACGCCATGAGAACGTGACGTCAGTGCTGATTGGGGCAAGTAAAACGGCCCAGATTGATGATGCCGTGGGGATGCTGGAAAACCGCCATTTCTCTGCGGAAGAACTTGTCCGTATTGACACGATTCTGAACAGCTCAAAATAGAATCACTTTTAGCAAAAAGTGCTCTCGCTCAGGAATTCGGAGTTGAGGCGATGAAACGAGGCTTTACCAACTCGTAATATTGCGTTAACAGGCCCCACAAGGGCCCCGATCGTGAAGGAGAAAGAGTATGTTCAGGTCACTGATTCTTGCAGCGGTATTACTGGCTTCAGCCCCGCTGATCGCCAATGCGGGCGAAATCACCCTGTTGCCATCAGTAAAATTACAAATTGGCGATCGTGACGACTACGGCAGATACTGGGACGGTGGCTACTGGCGCGACCGTGACTACTGGAACCGTCACTATGAGTGGCGCGGAGACCGCTGGTGGAAACATGATAACGGCAGACACCGCGGCTGGTATAAAGACAACGCGTATGAGCGCGGCTACCGTGAAGGCTGGAACGATCGTGACGACCGTCGCGGCGGCTGGGATCGCGGCGGGAAAGGACGCGGCCACGGTCATGGCCACGGTCACCATTAATGCAAAAAGGAGCCTCCCGGCTCCTTTTTCTTTTAGAGCCCCAATGCGGTGCCAATAAGCAGCCACAGGTTCAGTGCCACTACCACCACCACGATTGCCCACCCGGTCCGTTTCACCAGCGTTGAGTTAACCAGTTCGCCCATCAGGGTTTTGTTGCTGGTAAAGATCAGCAGCGGCACCAGCGCCAGCGCGATACCAAAGCTCAGCAGCACCTGGCTCATGACCAGAATTCTCGTAGGATCAAGCCCCATCAGAATCACGATAAATGACGGGAGCATGGTGACGGAGCGACGAACCCACAGCGGAATATGGAAGCGGACAAATCCCTGCATCACCACCTGACCTGCCAGCGTGCCCACCACCGTAGAAGAGAGACCGGCAGCCACCAGGCTGAGACCAAATATCGTGGCGGCAGCATGGCTCAGTAAGGGCTCCAGCGTGAGATAGGCCTGGTCGAGATCGGCAATACCGGTGTGGCCGTTAAAGTGGAAAGCGGCGGCTGCGGTAGCCATCATCGCCAGATTGACAAACCCCGCGATGGTCATGGCAATCGCCACGTCCCATTTGGTGGCGGAGTAACGCTCTTTGCGCGTCCCACCGTGGAGATGCTGGGTCAGCGAGGAGTGCAGGTAAATCACATGCGGCATGATGGTCGCCCCCAATACCCCGGCGGCCAGGAACACCGCTTCCGAGGTTGGCAGGCTTGGTATTGCCATACCTTTACCGAGCTGCACCAGATTCGGCTGTGAGAAAATCAGCTCGACGATATAGGCCGCCGCGACAAACAGCAGCAGACCGCCGATAACCTTCTCCAGCGGCTTTTGACCCCGACGCTGCAGCATCAGGATCAGGAAAGTGGCAATCCCGGTCAGTACCGCCCCCTGCAACAGCGACACGCCCAGAATCAGCTTAAAGCCGATCGCTGCACCGATAAATTCAGCGAGGTCAGTGGCCATGGCGATAATTTCCGCCTGGACCCAATAGAGCCAGACGGCCGGACGCGGATAATGGTCGCGAATTTGCTCCGCCAGGTTTTTACCCGTGGCAATCCCCAGCTTTGCGGAGAGCATCTGAATCAGCATCGCCATCAGGTTAGCCCAGACGACCACCCACAGCAGCTTATAGCCGAAGCTGGCCCCGGCCTGAATATTGGTCGCAAAGTTACCTGGATCGATATAGCCAATGGCAGCGATGAACGCAGGTCCCATTAATGCGAACCGCAACTTGCGCGCGGCTCTGCCACTGCTACCCTCTACGCGACTGTTTGTCATTTCTGCCTCTGAAATATAGCCTTTGCTATGTTTAATCCTATCAAAATGAGAATGATTATCAAGATCATTTATGCTGTTTACAGTGATTTCTCTGATAGCTTTGAACGATAGACGGGCGGGTAAGTGGGGCGATCTAACAGAAACTAAAATCGCGCGCGCTTTTGTGAAGACTAGCACACAAACTTAACTTTTCACTCATTTACCTAACATAACAAAAATGTATTGTGGATCACTATTTTTGAGACTCGTCACAGGATGTAACTATAGTGTGTCCTCGATCTCGTTTTCTTTTCGCTTGTTACATAGAATGTGCACGAAAATTAAACCTGCCTCATATTTGGAGCAAATATGGACCGCGTCCTTCATTTTGTCCTGGCACTTGTTGTCGTTACTGCACTTGCATTGCTGGTCAGCACAGACCGCAAAAAAATTCGTATCCGTTATGTTGTCCAGCTGCTGGTCATTGAAGTTTTACTTGCGTGGTTCTTCCTGAACTCCAACGTAGGCCTCGGCTTCGTGAAAGGCTTCTCCGAAATGTTCGAAAAACTGCTCGGATTCGCCAATGAAGGGACCAACTTTGTCTTCGGTAAAATGAACGATGAAGGTCTGGCGTTCTTCTTCCTGAAGGTTCTCTGCCCTATCGTCTTCATCTCCGCGCTGATCGGTATTCTGCAGCACATCCGCGTTCTGCCGTTCGTTATTCGTGGAATTGGCTTCCTGTTATCCAAAGTGAACGGCATGGGCAAGCTGGAATCCTTCAACGCCGTCAGTTCCCTGATCCTCGGTCAGTCTGAGAACTTCATCGCGTATAAAGATATTCTCGGCAAAATGTCCCGCAACCGCATGTACACCATGGCGGCAACCGCAATGTCTACCGTTTCCATGTCTATTGTGGGCGCGTATATGACCATGCTGGAGCCAAAGTATGTTGTTGCGGCGCTGGTTCTGAACATGTTCAGCACCTTTATCGTTCTGTCGCTGATCAACCCGTACCGCGTTGACGCAAGCGAAGAGAACATTCAGATGTCAAACCTGCACGAAGGCCAGAGCTTCTTCGAAATGCTGGGTGAGTACATTCTGGCGGGCTTCAAAGTAGCGATTATCGTTGCCGCCATGCTGATCGGCTTCATTGCGCTGATTTCTGCGCTGAACGCCCTGTTCGCCGCGGTGCTGGGTATATCCTTCCAGGGTATTCTGGGCTACATCTTCTACCCGGTTGCCTGGGTGATGGGTGTGCCGGCTCACGAAGCGCTGCAGGTGGGCAGTATCATGGCAACCAAACTGGTTTCTAACGAATTCGTTGCGATGATGGATCTGCAGAAAATTGCCAGCACGCTTTCTCCGCGCGCGGAAGGCATTCTGTCCGTGTTCCTGGTCTCCTTCGCGAACTTCTCGTCCATCGGGATTATCGCGGGCGCGATTAAAGGTCTGAACGAAGAACAGGGCAACGTGGTTTCTCGCTTTGGCCTGAAGCTGGTTTACGGCTCTACGCTGGTGAGCGTCCTGTCTGCTTCTATCGCGGCACTGGTACTCTAACGTTTAGCGTTAAACAAAAACCGGGAGCCTGGCTCCCGGTTTTTTTATGCCCGCAATTCTTCCAGCGGTTTGGGTTTGCCTATCAGGTAGCCCTGCAGGTAATCCACGCCGAAGCGAAGCAGCATCTCGCGCTGCGCCGGTGTTTCGACGTATTCCGCTACGACGCACAGCGATTTCGTCTTCGCCAGATTACACATCGACTGCACGATCATCGCATCCATATCATCGGTACAAATGTCTTTAATAAAGCAGCCGTCAATTTTAATGATGTCTGCCTGCAGGCGTCTGAGGCGCTCGTAGTTGGCGTAGCCGGTACCAAAATCATCTATAGCAATCCGGAAACCGTAATCCCGCAGTTGCTGAATATTGTGGATGCTGCTGCCTGAATTTGAGAAGGCCTGCTCTTCGGTAATCTCAATCACGACGGACTGAGGCGCAACGCCGTAGCGTTCAAAGAGCGCACAAATCTCGGACGCCACCTCTTTTTGCATCAGCGTAAGCGGCATCAGATTAACGGAGAAACGAGCGCCAGCCTGCGTTGAAGGGTGATCGCGCAGCCACAGCAGTAATTTCTCCATGACGCACATATCAAACCGGTGGCTGAGGTTGAACTGGGCAATCAACGGAATAAAGCGGTCAGGAGTGAAGATCTCGCCCTCGCTCTCCATACGCGCCAGAATTTCGTAGTAGCCGCTCCCGTCCGCCTTCTGGATCGGTTGCGCGTATAAATGGAACTGGCCCGCCTCCAGGGCATGCTTAATCCGCGCCAGCATCAGGACTCGCTCTGTCGTTTGCCCTGATGCCGCCTCGAGGCTATTCGTGAGCGCAAGCACGTTGTTTGTTGTTCCGCAGGATTGCTCGGCCAGCCAGCTCAGCTGCCCCAGCGTGTGGTGCAATTTTTCGCCGTTTTCGACCATTCCCCAGGACGCACCGAATTCAATATCCAGCCCGGTGTTGTTCCAAAAAATCTTACGGCTGTTCAGTCGATCAACCATATGCTGGAGGCGCTCAGCGGTTCCCGGGCCCAGTAGTACCAGCACAAGCTCGCTTCCGGGGAGCTGGAAGAGCGTCTCATCTTTTTGCAGGAGAGGCTGCAGCGACGTGGCGATCGTACGTTTGCAATGGACCCGCATGAGGATCCCATAGTGGCGGCTCAAAAATTCCAGGTTATCCATACGCAGAATGCTCACTTTTGCATCCGGGTGAATCTCAAGATAATCCTCCAGCGCACGAATATTGGGCAATCCGGTCAGCGGATCGGTGAGCGCCCTCCCCTGCCAGCCCCGCTTAAGCCACTCGCTGCGCTGGTAAATGCGCGACATGTAAAGCAGACAGATCGCGAATGAGATAAGCACGGACAGAATAAAAGAGAGCGAATGGCCCGATTCCACCCCGTTAAGGAAATTGTAGTTGTAGGTCAACAGCAGGAGCGCAGATACAGCCCACAGCAGAGAAATCAACGCATAGGTCAGTCGGCTTATCGCTAAGGTAAAAAGAATAAAAATCAGCGGCATCAAATAGCCCGCAATGACGGGAGATTCAAAAGGACCACATAAAATGACGAGAATGAAACTTAATAGCACCAGCCAGGCAAAAATATATAATGAATTCTTGTGAAAAAACACGGGCTTCACGCTTCGTCGCCAGAAACTTATTGCATAACGGGGATTAATTATCATTCTTAACGGGTAATAGAACATCATGGTAAAAATCAATGCCGCGCATATCAGGCTTTGTATATCCACAACGTTATAAATTACCGTCCCTTCGCCGAAAAAGGTCGAAATTGTCACAGGAAAATCAAACAAATAGCCCGCCAAATACATCGACAGCTTAATCCCTATTGGCACCATAAAACCGAGCCAGAATATCCGCAATCCGATGTGCTTGTTAGGGATGGAGTAGCGCCAACGCTTACCCAGCATGATGCGAAGAAGACCGCACGCCGCGAACAACGCAAAGGTCTGACAGAACAGTAATACTGAATATTGTAGCGGTGCTAAATTTACATAGAATAAATTAGTGACAGTAAAACCTAACAAAATGGGAAGAATAGCCCTGCGCCCAAATAGCAGAATTACCGCCAGCATTACGCTTAAAGGTAACCATGCTAAATAAACGTCGTGACCATTAACAATTGCGCGGGGAGAGAGATAACGGGAGACAGGTACCGCAATCAGGCATAAAGCCAGAGCAATCATAAATATCTTTACATTATTGTAAGTTTTTCTATTCATTAACCTGGGCGTTATTTTCCGAGATAATTATTGACCGGATGGATAATAGGTTTATTAATTGCGCGAATCAAGTTCAAGTCTATTTTTAGACTGGTTTATTGATGTCGATTGAGGTGAGGTACGGGAATACCTTCTTTTTGATAACAAAATACGGTGGCGAGTGTTACAAACACATAAAAAAAACCCTCGTCTTTCGACGAGGGTTTACAATTTTGGTGGAGCTAAGCGGGATCGAACCGCTGACCTCTTGCATGCCATGCAAGCGCTCTCCCAGCTGAGCTATAGCCCCATCGTAAAGCTGTCATGTTGACGGGCGGCATAATATGAATTCCACCGCGGAGTGTCAACGGCAAAATCAATCCCAGCCATTCAATCGCCGAAAATTCATGCAAATGAATCACTTTGCGAGCCTGCTCGCAGTCAGGAGTTAAGCCTGTCACGTTTTCACGTAAAACGGTGCTATAAAATGAGCCGTTAATTAACCCCACTGATATTCAGGAAATTGCATGATCAAGGAACGAATGACGCCAGAAGAGTTAGCCCTCCTCACTGGCTATAGCCGCCAGACCATCAATAAATGGGTACGCAAAGAGGGTTGGATTACATCACCAAAACCAGGCGTCCAGGGCGGGAAAGCTCGCCTGGTACATGTGAACGAAAAAGTCCGTGACTTTATCCGCAGCGCACGTCGGGCAACTGAAACGTCCGAACTGCCAGAAGGCGTCAGTCATGATAGTTCGCTTCACACGCTGCTCCTGACGCTGGCCAATGAAATGACGCCGGAAGAGCAGAAGCAGATGACATCGCTGTTAATGCGGGAAGGGATTACCGGATTGTTGCAACGTTTAGGAATTCGCGATCAGAACTGATATGAAAAAATTACGCAGCAAAATGACCACGGAAGAGCTGGCGGAGAGTTTGGGCGTTGCCAGACAAACGGTTAATCGCTGGATACGCCAGCAGGGATGGAAAACCGAAGGCCTCAACGGTGTAAAGGGTGGTCGCGCGCGGCTCATTCATATTGATGCGCGCGTGAAGGAACATATTATGAGCCTTCCGGCGATCCGTAACCGTCAGGCGGTTTACCATCTCGCTGAGGTCACCGCTTCATACAATGAACTCTCTTCAAACCTGTCTCCGGGCATTATTGAGACGCTGGAGAGTATGACTCAGCCAGAGCAGAGGCGTCTGGACGCCTTATTGAAACGCGAAGGCATACACGGCTTTCTGACGCGGCTCGGTCTCACGGAATAAAAGGCATAAAAAAAACGGCAGGGTAACCTGCCGTTTTTTATCTGAGGCCTAATTACTGCTGATTTTCACGTTCAGCGATAAAGTCCAGCGCCTTGTTAATACGCGCTACGCTGCGTGACTTGCCGATGGCGTGAACCGTCACATCCAGTGCCGGAGACTGACCCGCCCCGGTCACCGCAACGCGCAATGGCATGCCGACTTTACCCATACCGACTTCCAGCTCGTCTGCCGTCGCCTGAATGGCGTGATGCACATTCTCAGCGGTCCACTCGGTAAGGGCCGCCAGCTTGTCGCGCACCACTTCCAGCGGCTGACGCGCAACCGGACGGAGGTGTTTCTTCGCGGCGTCCGCGTCGAACTCTTCAAACTCTTCATAGAAGTAGCGGCAGCTTTCGGCAATCTCTTTCAGCGTTTTGCAGCGCTCGCCGAGGAGTTTCACCAGGTCCGCCAGCTCAGGGCCAGTGCGGGTATCAATATTTGCCTGCTCAATATGCCACTGCAGATACGTCGCCACATATTCTGGCTGCATGGTGTTGATGTAGTGATGGTTCAGCCACAGGAGCTTGTCGGTATTAAAGGCGCTCGCTGATTTGCTTACAGAGCTCAGAGAGAACAGTTCGATCATCTCTTCGCGACTGAAGATCTCCTGGTCACCGTGGGCCCAGCCCAGACGCACCAGATAGTTCAGCAGCGCTTCCGGCAGATAGCCGTCGTCGCGATACTGCATAACGCTTACCGCACCGTGACGTTTAGACAGTTTTTTCCCGTCATCACCGTTGATCATGGAGACGTGCGCATAAACTGGCACAGGAGCGTTCAGCGCCTTCAGGATGTTGATCTGACGTGGCGTATTGTTGATATGGTCTTCACCACGGACAACGTGGGTAATTTCCATATCCCAGTCGTCAACCACAACGCAGAAGTTGTAGGTTGGAGAACCGTCGGTACGACGGATGATCAGATCGTCCAGTTCCTGGTTGCTGAATTCAATTGGGCCACGGATCTGGTCGTCAAAGATTACCGATCCCTCTTGCGGGTTAGCAAAACGCACCACGCAAGGCTCATCTGCAGCATGCTCGCTATGGTCGTGGCGGCAGCGGCCGTCATAACGCGGCTTTTCACCGTTCGCCATCTGCGCTTCACGCAGTTCATCCAGACGCTCTTTAGAGCAGTAGCACTTATACGCCGTGCCCGCGACCAGCATCTCATCAATGACGGCGTTATAGCGGTCAAAGCGTTTGGTCTGGAAGTAAGGACCTTCATCCCATTCCAGATTCAGCCAGTTCATCCCATCCATAATGGCTTCAATTGCTTCTGGCGTGGAGCGCTCAAGATCGGTGTCTTCAATACGCAGCACGAACTCACCTTTGTTGTGGCGTGCGAAAAGCCAGGAATAGAGAGCGGTACGTGCACCACCGACGTGCAGATAGCCTGTCGGGCTCGGCGCGAAGCGAGTTTTGATTTTCATGAAATGGCCTTACGTTATAAAGATGCCGGCAATCGGCAAATCCTGGGGAAAAAACGATGGGCAATATTCTATCACTGTGGGGGGATTCCTCAATGTTGATCCCTTTATCGTGACCGAGTTTGCGATTTTTGTTTAGAAATCATGCGCCATTGCCCGTTTCGCGATCGTTTTGTTTAATTTTACGACGAACGAATAAAAACTTTAGAAAATGCGTTGACTCATTTTCAACTCTCCCTATAATGCGACTCCACACAGCGGGGGTGATTAGCTCAGTTGGTAGAGCATCTCCTTTACACGGAGGGGGTCGGCGGTTCGAGCCCGTCATCGCCCACCATTTCGGGTCGTTAGCTCAGTTGGTAGAGCAGTTGACTTTTAATCAATTGGTCGCAGGTTCGAATCCTGCACGACCCACCAATGTAAAAAGGCGCCCTAAAGGCGCCTTTTTGCTATCTGCAGTTTGTCTACTTCCGACTTCCAGTAACTTTACCGCATCATCAATACTGATTGTTTATCGATGTAACTCCCTGCCAGATATGGCAGTTTTGCTCAAGCTAATCCCGTTAGTGCCGATACCTCTGTTTTATAACGCGAGGAAAAAGTATGACGACCATTCAGGCTTCAACCCAACAGATTCAAACCAGCGGCGCGAGTGGAACTTCGAGCAGCAACGATATCGCTACGCAAATCACCCGCATTCTCGACAAGATCAAAAAGCTGACTCAGCAGTTAAAAGAGCTGGCGAACAGCCCCATCAGCACCGATGAGAAGAAAAAGCAGCAGGAACTTATTCAGACCCAGCTCAAAGTGCTGCAGGCACAGCTCGCCGCGCTGCAGCGCCAGCAGGCCGAAGAAGCCCAGAAGAAGCAGGATCAAAAGCTGGGCAAAGTGGAAGGTGTGAATAACCCTTCAGACAATAATCAGATTGATATCTACATCTAATCTTCTGATGCGTTAAACAGTGGGTCGCGTATGCGGGCTTCGGTTAATCGTTGTGCCTGGATACGCACCACTTCCCAGATAGCCTGCGCCGCCCCCGAGAGTGAGCGATTTTTTCGCCGCACCAGCATCAGCTTTCGCTCAACAACGGGCGTTAATCGCTTGACGGCCAGCCGGCTTCCCTGCGGCAGGGGAAGCGCCAGGGCGGGCAACACGCTGATGCCAATGCCGGCTTCTACCATGGGAAAAAGCGTCGCCGGGTGACCAATCTCCTGCACGATCGTTGCCTTTACGCCCTGATTCACCAGCGCGGAATCAATCAGCGGACGGCTGCCCGAGGCATAATCCTGTAAAACCAGGTTCGCGCCCGTCAGGGACTGCCAGCTGACCTCCGGCAACGTGGCCAGCGGGTCGTCGTCACGGCAGAGCAGCAAAAAGGGCTCGGAAAGTACGCTTTCGCACGCCAGATCGCTCGCCTGGCCGGGATCGATAACGATACCAAAATCCACATCTCCCTGGCGGATGCTCTCCAGCACCCACTGCTGCGGCCTGTCATGCAGGACAAAATCAATGTCCGGGTAGCGATGACTTCCCTCGGCAATACATTGCGGGATAAGGTGTGCAGAGATTGTCTGACTGGCCGCGACGCGCACGGTCCCCGAAAGCTGCTGCCCCAGCCTCCCCACGTCTCTGAGCGTGCTGTTCAGCTCATCCAGCAATCGTTCAAGACGCAGGGCGAGCTGCTGCCCTGCTTCGGTCAGCACCACTTCACGGGTTGTGCGGTCAAGCAACTTCACCCCGGTCTGATTCTCAAGCTCTTTCACGCTGTGGCTGACCGCCGACTGGCTCAGGCCAATCATCTCCCCTGCCCGGCTAAAGCTGCGGGCGTGAGCGACGGTGACGAAAATACGAAGCTGGCGTAAGGAGTAATTCATCTGTTTCATTCATGAATGGATGCAATAAATCAATTTTATTTCTCAAATGGAAAAAAGCACAATAGCGACATCTGTTTTCAGGAGTCATTATGAAAATATTTCGTATTGTTGATCCGTTTACTCTCACCCTGGTGGTTACCGTTTTACTGGCCTCGTTCTTCCCCGCCCGCGGGGGCTTCGTCCCGTTTTTTGAAGGGCTGACGACGGCCGCCATCGCACTGCTGTTCTTTATGCACGGCGCAAAGCTCTCGCGCGAAGCGATTATTGCCGGCGGTAGCCACTGGCGGCTGCATCTCTGGGTGATGTGCAGCACGTTCATTCTGTTCCCAATCCTCGGAGTGCTGTTTGCCTGGTGGGCGCCGGTAAACGTCGACCCGGCGCTCTACACCGGTTTCCTGTATCTCTGTATTCTGCCGGCTACCGTACAGTCCGCCATTGCCTTTACCTCTCTCGCCGGAGGGAACGTTGCGGCCGCGGTCTGCTCGGCATCGGCATCCAGCCTGTTAGGGATTTTCGTTTCCCCGCTGCTGGTGGGCCTGCTGATGAACATGCACGGCGCGGAAGGCAATCTCGAGCAGGTTGGAAAAATTTGCCTGCAGCTGCTGCTGCCGTTTGTCCTGGGGCATCTATCCCGTCCATGGACCGGGGCGTTCGTGGCTAAGCACAAGAAATGGATCTCAAAAACCGACCAGTCGTCGATTCTGCTGGTGGTCTATTCCGCCTTCAGTGAAGCGGTTGTGAACGGGATCTGGCATAAGGTGGGCGCAGGTTCGCTGCTGTTTATCGTGGTGGTCAGCATCGTCCTGCTGGCGATTGTGATTGCGGTAAACGTCTTTGTGGCACGCAGGTGCGGCTTCAGCAAAGCGGATGAAATCACCATTGTGTTCTGCGGTTCGAAAAAGAGCCTGGCTAACGGTATCCCGATGGCCAATATTCTATTCCCGACCTCGGTGATTGGGATGATGGTGCTGCCGCTGATGATTTTCCACCAGATCCAGCTGATGGTCTGCGCGGTGCTGGCGCGTCGCTACAAGCGCCAGACCGAAAAGCTGGCGCAGGAAGAGACCCGCGCCGCGAAGGCTTAAGGACGTTTCAGGGGCTGAACCAGCTGGGTCAGCCCCTCGGTTTTGATCAGTAACGTGATAGCCATCAGCTCGCCCAGTCGCCCTGCCGGGAATTCATCCTTACGGGCAAACCACAGCAGATACTCCTCCGGCAAATCAATCAGCCTGCGGCCCTTGTATTTACCGAACGGCATCTCCGTATTGGCTATTTCAACGAGCTGTTCTTTCTCCACGTTACTCTCCTAACAGACGCATCATTTCCGCTTCGTCGATAACCTCAATGCCGAGCTCCTGGGCTTTCGCCAGCTTAGAGCCCGCCGCTTCCCCGGCGATCACCAGGTCGGTTTTCTTCGACACGCTGCCCGCCACTTTGGCCCCCAGCGCCACCAGGCGCGCTTTCGCATCGTCGCGTGAAAGCTGGCTCAGGCTGCCGGTCAGGACTACCGTTTTACCGGCGAACGGGCTGTCGATCTCTTCGGCGTTAACCACTACCGGCGCGGGCCACCTGATGCCCTCTTCCAGCAGCTTGCCGATGACTTCACGGTTGCTCTCTTCGGCGAAGAAGTTAAAGACGTGCGTGGCGACCACAATGCCAACGTCAGGGACTTTCTGCAGCTCGTCGATGCTTGCCTTTTCCAGCGCCTCCAGCGTTCCAAAGTACGCCGCCAGGCCCGCTGCCGTCGCCTCACCCACTTCACGAATGCCCAGCGCGTACAGGAAGCGGGCAAAGGTCGTCTCTTTGGCGGCTTCCAGCGCGTTAACCACATTCTGGGCTGACTTTGGCCCCATGCGATCCAGACCGGTCAGTTTACCTGCCGTCAGCCTGAAGAGATCCGCTGGCGTATGGACATACTCTTTCTCAACCAGCTGATCGATAATCTTGTCGCCCATGCCGTCGACGTCCATCGCCCGACGGGAGACGAAGTGCTTCAGCGATTCTTTACGCTGCGCACCACAGATTAAGCCCCCAGTACAGCGCGCCACCGCTTCACCTTCCACACGCTCAACGTCGGAGCCGCACACCGGGCAGTGGGTCGGGAAGACGATCTCGCGCGTATCGGCAGGACGTTCCGACTCCACGACGTTAACCACCTGCGGAATAACGTCGCCCGCGCGGCGAATCACCACTTTGTCACCAATGCGCAGGCCGAGGCGTTCGATTTCATCGGCGTTATGCAACGTGGCATTACTCACCAGCACGCCCGCAACCTGCACGGGCTCCAGACGGGCGACCGGGGTAATCGCCCCCGTACGGCCAACCTGGAACTCCACATCGCGAACGACGGTCATCTGCTCCTGAGCAGGGAACTTAAACGCCACCGCCCAGCGCGGCGCGCGCGCCACAAAGCCTAGCTGCTCCTGCAGCGCCAGAGAATTCACCTTGATGACGACGCCATCAATATCAAAACCGAGCGTCGGACGGTCCTCTTCCACCTTGTGGTAGAACGCCAGCACCGCTTCCGGCGAGTCGCAGAGCTGAACGCGGTTGCTCACCGGCAGGCCCCACGCTTTAAACTGCAGCAGGCGTCCGAGGTGCGTATCCGGCAGCTCGCCGCCCTCCAGAATACCGACGCCGTAGCAGAAGAAAGTAAGCGGTCGCTTCGCGGTAATACGCGGGTCAAGCTGGCGCAGAGAGCCTGCCGCCGCATTACGCGGGTTAGCAAACACCTTCCCGCCGGTGCGACGCGCCTCGTCGTTAATTTTCTCGAAGCCCGCCTGGGGCAGGAACACCTCGCCGCGCACTTCCAGACGCGCGGGAATGTTGTCACCCTGCAGCTTCAGCGGGATCGCGCGGATGGTACGCACGTTGGTGGTGATGTCTTCGCCCGTCGTACCGTCGCCACGCGTTGCGGCACGCACCAGCACACCGTTTTCATAGAGAAGACTGACCGCCAGGCCATCCAGCTTGAGCTCGCAGCACCAGGTGAGGGAGTCGCTGCTTTTCAGGCGATCCTGCACGCGCTTGTTAAACGCGAGGAAGCTCTCTTCATCGAAGACGTTATCCAGCGACAGCATCGGCACCTCATGGCGCACCTGGCCGAAAGCGCCCAGCGGCTCAGCGCCGACGCGCTGGGTAGGGGAATCCGGCGTGATAAGCTCCGGATGCTGCGCCTCTAATTCGCGCAGCTCGCGCATCAGGCGGTCATATTCCGCATCCGGGACTTCCGGCGCGTCCATAACATGATAGAGGTATTCATGATGGCGAAGCGTGGTTCGCAGTTCAGTGAGTTGTTGTTCGATTGAGTCCATATCGCACCATCAATGAGAAAAAACCCCCGACAGGCGGGGGTTGAGGAGGAGTTGAAGTAAACGCGACGATTACGCGTTAGCTTCCTTAACTTCGCGGATGCGGTCCTGATACTCGCGCAGCTTCTGCGGGGTCATCATTCGACGCTGATCGTCGAGCACCACGCCACCGACTTCGTCAGCGATGTGCTGAGCGGACTGCAGCATCAGCTTAAAGTTTTGCAGTTCATCGCCGTAAGAAGGCACCTGCATAAAGATAGTGACGCCCGGGGTCACGAAATCACCGGTCATTTCCGGATCAAAGGTGCCAGGGTTAACCATGTTGGCCAGGCTGAACAGCGCCGGACCGCTACCGTCAGGGCTCAGATGGCGATGGAAAATGTTCATATCGCCAAACTTGAATCCTGCCTGTTGAATACTGTTGAGCAGCACGTCACCGTTAAGATGGCTGCCGTGATGCGCGGCCACGTTCATGATGATCACCGCTTCTTTACGCTGCGGTTTTTCAACAACCGGCTCTGGTTCTACAACGGGCTCAGGCTCAACGTGTAGAGCCGGAGCAGGCTGAGGCGCAGGCTGTACGTGAACAGGCTGCTGCGGTTGTTGTACCGGCTGAGCAGGCTGTTGCTGCACGGGCTGCTGCACCGGTTGCTGTTGAACCGGCTGTGGCGCAGCAGGCTGCTGATAGACAGGCTGTTGCGGCGGCTGGCGCACCGGTTCTTCCACAGGCTGCGGCGCTGGCTGGCGCGGCTGTGCAGAAGCATAAGGCGGTTGATACTGGTGCTGCGAAGGACGAGGCGCTTCATGCTCCCCATGGCCTGCGCTGGGCGCAGTATTGACCCGATGAACACGAACTTCACCCACGCCGTCGTCATCGCTGCCGTCGATGTCATCTTCACTGTCATCGTCGTCACGACTGGACTTCATGCGCTTCAGTGGGCGATCGCGAAACATCGAGGAACGCTCTTTACGGCTGGTCCAGAAACCATGTACCAGTAAAGCGATTATGGCGATCGCGCCAACAATGATTAATATCAGACGCAAATCCTGCATCATTATATTCTCTGTTGTTCTAACACCTTGCCACCACGGCAAACATTTACTCACTAAGAGTATTTGCCGTTTACGTCAAGTGCAAGTGTGTGCAGAGCATTCACAGCATAAAGATGAAGGAAATCGTGCTTTTTGCTGGTTTTTCGAACATTTCCGAACTGGTCATTGCTCCGTAAGTGGATAATATAGGCGGGCAATTCCACTGGTTGTGTAAAAAGGAGTACAGCCTGTCTATGGTTTCAACATCTTCTTCTCCCCCGCGCAGCGGCGTCTGGTATTTTTCTCAGGGCTGGAAACTGGTCTCCCTGCCGGGGATTCGACGCTTCGTGATTCTGCCGCTGTTGATCAACATTATTCTGATGGGCGGCGCGTTCTGGTGGCTATTCACAAAGCTGGAGAGCTGGATCCCGTCGCTGATGAGTTACGTTCCGGACTGGCTGCAGTGGCTTAACTACCTGCTCTGGCCGGTGGCGGTGATCTCCGTGCTGCTGGTGTTTGGGTACTTCTTTTCGACAATTGCCAACTGGATAGCCGCACCGTTTAACGGTCTGCTGGCGGAACAGCTGGAAGCGCGGCTTACCGGTGCGACGCCGCCGGACACGGGCGTGCTGGGGATCATGAAAGACCTGCCACGCATCATGAAGCGCGAGTGGCAGAAGTTTGCCTGGTACCTGCCCCGCGCGGTCGTGCTGCTTATCCTCTATTTTGTGCCAGGCATTGGCCAGACGGTGGCGCCGGTGCTGTGGTTCCTGTTCAGCGCCTGGATGCTGGCCATCCAGTACTGCGACTATCCGTTCGATAACCACAAGGTGCCGTTTAAAGAGATGCGCACT
The DNA here is from genome assembly GCF_007035645.1 of Enterobacter asburiae. Classification (NCBI taxonomy): domain Bacteria; kingdom Pseudomonadati; phylum Pseudomonadota; class Gammaproteobacteria; order Enterobacterales; family Enterobacteriaceae; genus Enterobacter; species Enterobacter asburiae. The sequence goes on along the minus strand of NZ_AP019632.1, from coordinate 1,207,575 downwards.
GCCCTGCGCAGCCAGAAGGTCGCCAATATGCAGTTTGGCGCGCTGACCAGCCTGTTCACCATGATTCCCTTCCTGAATCTGTTCATCATGCCCGTCGCCGTCTGCGGCGCGACGGCGATGTGGGTCGACTGCTACCGTGCTAAGCACGCGTTATGGAAATAATGCAAAAATGTGTAAAGCAGGGGTGGCTTATGCCGCCCCTTATTCCATACTGATCCCCATTATTTCCTTGCAGTATATAGATATGCGAATTCCTTACTTCCCCCTACCTGCTCAACAGGTATGCTGGGTCGGTATCCCAATTTCATACAGTTAAGGACAGGCCATGAGTAAGATTTATGAAGACAACTCGCTGACTATCGGTCATACGCCCCTGGTTCGACTGAACCGTATCGGTAATGGACGCATTCTGGCGAAGGTCGAATCACGTAACCCGAGCTTCAGCGTAAAATGCCGTATCGGTGCAAACATGATTTGGGATGCTGAAAAACGTGGCGTACTGAAGCCTGGCGTTGAGCTGGTGGAACCGACCAGCGGCAATACCGGTATCGCTCTGGCCTATGTTGCCGCCGCGCGTGGCTACAAGCTGACGCTGACCATGCCAGAAACCATGAGCATCGAGCGTCGTAAGCTGCTCAAAGCGCTGGGCGCGAACCTGGTGCTGACCGAAGGCGCGAAGGGCATGAAGGGCGCCATTCAGAAAGCTGAAGAGATTGTGGCCAGCGATCCGGCGAAATATCTGCTGCTGCAGCAGTTCAGCAACCCGGCTAACCCGGAAATTCACGAGAAGACCACCGGTCCGGAAATCTGGGAAGATACCGACGGCCAGGTTGACGTCTTTATCTCCGGGGTCGGTACCGGCGGTACGCTGACCGGCGTGTCACGCTATATTAAAGGCACAAAGGGTAAAAAAGACCTGATCACCGTTGCCGTTGAGCCAACTGACTCACCGGTTATCACCCAGGCACTGGCGGGTGAAGAGCTTAAGCCAGGCCCGCATAAAATTCAGGGTATTGGCGCAGGCTTCATTCCGGGCAACCTGGATCTGAAGCTGATCGATAAAGTGGTGACTATCACTAACGAAGAAGCCATTTCTACCGCGCGTCGCCTGATGGATGAAGAAGGCATTCTGGCGGGTATCTCTTCCGGTGCAGCCGTTGCGGCAGCGCTCAAGCTTCAGGAAGATGAAGCCTTTACCAACAAGAATATTGTGGTTATCCTTCCTTCTTCGGGCGAGCGTTACTTGAGCACCGCACTGTTTGCCGATCTGTTTACCGAAAAAGAGCTGCAACAGTAGTGCCAGCATGTTAATAACGCGTAAAAAAGCACCTTTTCAGGTGCTTTTTTGTGGCCTGCTTCAAACTTTTGCCCCTCCTGGCATTGCTTCACCCCGTTGGGTCTGGTATTTAAACCAGCAATTATTTTGATGCGTGAAATTAATCGGTGAATGAAATAGCCTTGCTGAATCGATTTTATGATTTGGTTCAAGTCTTGCTTTCGCTGCATAATGTTTAATGACGATCGAAACGTCAGCGCTAACAATACAGGCTAAAGTTCAGTCGCCAGGCTAGACTTTAGTTCCACAACACTAAACCTATAAGTTGGGGAAATACAATGTTCCAGCAAGAAGTTACCATTACCGCTCCGAACGGTCTGCACACCCGCCCTGCTGCTCAGTTTGTTAAAGAAGCAAAAGGCTTCACTTCTGAAATCACTGTGACTTCCAACGGCAAAAGCGCGAGCGCAAAAAGCCTGTTCAAACTGCAGACTCTGGGCCTGACTCAGGGCACCGTTGTCACCATCTCTGCAGAAGGTGAAGACGAGCAGAAAGCAGTTGAGCATCTGGTAAAACTGATGGCTGAGCTCGAGTAAGTTTCCGGGTTCTTTTAAATATCAGTCACAAGTAAGGTAGGGTTATGATTTCAGGCATTTTAGCATCCCCGGGTATCGCTTTCGGCAAAGCACTGCTGCTGAAAGAAGACGAGATCGTCATCGACCGGAAAAAAATTTCTGCCGACAAGGTTGATCAGGAAGTTGAACGTTTTCTGAGCGGTCGTGCCAAGGCATCTGCGCAACTGGAAGCAATCAAAACTAAAGCTGGCGAAACTTTCGGTGAAGAAAAAGAAGCCATCTTCGAAGGGCACATCATGCTGCTCGAAGATGAGGAGCTGGAGCAGGAAATCATAGCCCTGATTAAAGATAAAGGCATGACGGCCGACGCGGCTGCGCATGAAGTTATCGAAGGTCAGGCAACTGCCCTGGAAGAACTGGATGATGAATACCTGAAAGAGCGTGCGGCTGACGTACGTGACATCGGTAAGCGCCTGCTGCGCAACATCCTGGGTCTGGCCATCATCGATCTGAGCGCGATTCAGGATGAAGTTATCCTGGTTGCCGCTGACCTCACCCCGTCTGAAACCGCACAGCTGAACCTGAAAAAGGTCCTCGGTTTCATCACCGACGCGGGTGGCCGTACCTCACACACCTCTATCATGGCGCGCTCTCTGGAACTGCCTGCCATCGTGGGTACCGGTAGCGTCACCTCTCAGGTGAAAAACGGCGACTATCTGATTCTGGATGCCGTAAACAATCTGGTTTACGTCAACCCAACCAATGAAGAGATCGATAAACTGCGCGCGGTTCAGGAGCAGGTTGCGACTGAAAAAGCGGAACTCGCTAAGCTGAAAGACCTGCCAGCCATCACCCTGGACGGCCATCAGGTAGAAGTGTGCGCAAACATCGGTACCGTCCGCGACGTTGATGGCGCTGAGCGCAACGGTGCGGAAGGCGTAGGTCTCTATCGTACAGAATTCCTGTTCATGGACCGCGACGCGCTGCCAACGGAAGAAGAGCAGTTTGCTGCCTATAAAGCCGTGGCTGAAGCGTGTGGTTCTCAGGCGGTTATCGTCCGTACCATGGACATCGGCGGCGACAAAGAGCTGCCGTACATGAACTTCCCGAAAGAAGAGAACCCGTTCCTGGGCTGGCGTGCAATCCGTATCGCGATGGATCGTAAAGAGATCCTGCGTGACCAGGTTCGCGCGATCCTGCGTGCCTCTGCTTTCGGTAAACTGCGCATCATGTTCCCGATGATCATCTCTGTTGAAGAAGTGCGTGCACTGAAGAAAGAGATCGAAATCTACAAACAGGAACTGCGCGACGAAGGTAAAGCGTTTGACGAGTCAATCGAGATCGGCGTGATGGTGGAAACACCTGCGGCGGCGACCATTGCGCGTCATTTAGCCAAAGAAGTTGATTTCTTTAGTATCGGCACCAATGATTTAACGCAGTACACCCTGGCAGTTGACCGTGGTAATGATATGATTTCACATCTCTACCAGCCAATGTCACCGTCCGTACTGAACTTGATCAAGCAAGTTATTGATGCTTCTCATGCAGAAGGTAAATGGACTGGCATGTGTGGTGAGCTTGCAGGCGACGAACGTGCTACACTTCTGTTGCTGGGTATGGGTCTGGACGAATTCTCTATGAGCGCCATTTCCATCCCGCGCATTAAGAAGATTATCCGTAACACGAACTTCGAAGATGCGAAGGTGTTAGCAGAGCAGGCTCTTGCTCAACCGACAACGGACGAGTTAATGACGCTGGTTAACAAGTTCATTGAAGAAAAAACAATCTGCTAATCCACGAGATGCGGCCCAAATTACTGCTTAGGAGAAGATCATGGGTTTGTTCGATAAACTGAAATCTCTGGTTTCTGATGATAAGAAAGACTCCGGAACTATTGAGATTGTTGCTCCGCTCTCCGGCGAGATCGTCAACATCGAAGACGTGCCGGATGTAGTGTTTGCTGAGAAAATCGTTGGTGATGGCATTGCTATCAAACCAACTGGCAACAAAATGGTTGCTCCAGTTGACGGCACCATCGGTAAAATTTTTGAAACCAACCATGCGTTCTCTATCGAATCTGATAGCGGTATCGAACTGTTCGTTCACTTCGGTATCGACACCGTTGAACTGAAAGGCGAAGGCTTCAAACGTATCGCGGAAGAAGGCCAGCGTGTTAAAGTTGGCGACCCGGTAATTGAATTCGATCTGCCACTGCTGGAAGAAAAAGCCAAGTCTACCCTGACGCCGGTTGTTATCTCCAACATGGACGAAATCAAAGAACTGATCAAACTGTCTGGCAGCGTCACCGTGGGTGAAACTCCGGTTATCCGCATCAAGAAGTAATTCTTGCCGCACAGAAAAATGGCGCCTTCGGGCGCCATTTTTGTTTATGCCGGTAGGATAAGCTCGTCGTAGCCCTTCGACTGGGTATAGAGCATCACGTCAGTCACCCGATCGCCGGCCATGCGAATGGCATCGGCAACGGTTTTCCCCTCAACAATTCCGCTCACCAGCTCTGAACAGAACAGGTCGCCCGTCCCTTTCAGATCGGTTTCTACGCGCGGATGCGCGCTGACGGTCACGCCTTCATTCGTCACCAGCACCACGTGGATGTTTTCCGGTTCATCGGCCACCGGCGCGCTGGTGATAGCCACCCATTTCAGGCTATCGGAGAGCAGTCCTTGCGCCGCCGCGATGGCGCTTTCGGGCGTACGGCACGGTTTGCCGCTTAACACCTCCAGCTCATAGACGTTTGGTGTGATCCCCTGCGCCAGCGGCAGCAGGTGCTCCCGATACGCCTGCGGGATCTCGGGCTTGACGTACATACCGCTGTCGATATCGCCGATAACCGGGTCGACCAGCACCAGAAGGTCAGGATGCTGCGCTTTGACCGCCTTCAGCCATTGAGCCAGCAGGACGATCTGGCTGGCGCTGCCCATATAGCCGGTGGTGACCGCTTTAAGCTCGCGCAGGATCTCGCGCTCTTCCAGTGCCTTAAGATAGCCGCTGAACCACTCGTCGGGGATCACCCCACCATAAAACGTGTCGTAATGCGGCGTGTTGCTAAACAGTACCGTCGGCACGGCGGTGACGTTCAGCCTGTGGGTACGAATATTCGGTACCGCAATGCTGTTCCCCACGCTGCCGTAAACCACCTGCGACTGCACTGCGACAATGTCGGTTTGCTGCGCCCGGGTGTTATCCCGGAATAGAATCATCTCCATGACGCTTAAATCCCCGCCCCCTGCGAATAACTCTCTTCACCAAAGACGCCGGTAGACAGATAGCGATCGCCGCGATCGCAAATAATCGCCACTACTACCGCCCCCGGGTTTGCCTGCGCCACCCGAATCGCCCCCGCTACCGCGCCGCCCGAGCTGACGCCGCAGAAGATACCTTCGCGCACGGCCAGCTCACGCATGGTATTTTCCGCCTCGCGCTGGTGAAGATCCAGCACCTGATCCACCAGCTGCGCATTAAAGATGCCGGGCATATACTCCGCCGGCCAGCGGCGAATCCCCGGAATGCTGCTCCCCTCTTCCGGCTGGAGGCCAACGATGGTGACGGCTTTTTCCTGCTCGCGCAGAAAACGCGATACCCCGGTAATGGTGCCTGTGGTGCCCATGCTGGAGACAAAATGGGTGATACGCCCGTCGGTTTGCTGCCAGATTTCCGGGCCGGTGGTGGTGTAGTGCGCGTACGGGTTGTCCGGGTTGTTGAACTGATCCAGCAGTTTACCTTCACCGCGCCCGGCCATCTCCAGCGCTAAGTCGCGCGCGCCTTCCATTCCCTGCTCTTTGGTCACCAGAATCAGCTCGGCCCCGTAGGCACGCATCGCGGCGCGGCGCTCCTGGCTCATGTTGTCCGGCATCAGCAGCTTCATGCGGTAGCCTTTCAGCGCGGCAATCATCGCCAGGGCGATACCGGTGTTGCCGCTAGTGGCCTCAATCAGCACGTCGCCTGGCTTAATTTCTCCACGTTTTTCGGCCTGGACAATCATCGACAGCGCCGCGCGGTCTTTCACCGACCCCGCCGGGTTATTGCCTTCGAGTTTGACCCAGATTTCGCTGCCGTTGTCCGGACCCATACGCTGAAGCTTGACCAGAGGAGTGTTGCCGATGGTGTGTTCTAGTGTATTCATGATCGCTGTCCAATAAAAAGCCCGGTGGCGCTTCGCTTACCGGGCCTACAGACGTCATATTGTAGGCCGGGTAAGCGCAGCGCCACCCGGCAAAACTACGTAATCCTAACCTATCAGGCTGACTCCGCCAGAGCAATATCCTCGCGCGTCTCGATGCGCTCCTTCCCGTGATAAATACGGGCGTGCTGCAAACCAACAAACAGGCGCTCCCCCCGGTGCGGCGGCACGTCGTCGCGCATGACCACGGTCAGCGGCTCGGTATACCAGCCCAGCGGCTGTACCACCAATTGGGTGTAGTGACCTTTAGGGCTAGCTTCCAGCACCTGCACCGGCAGCGGTGAATCCAGGCTGGTTCGGCGGCTCACGTCCACTTCCCACGGACGCAGGAACAGATCGACCGGCCCCTGATGCGCGGAGGTATAGCCCAGCGGCCAGCGGTGCGCGCCAACGTGGAACTGTCCGCCGCGAATAGTGCCCTGCAGACGGTTTACCTCGCCCATAAACTCCAGCACGAAGCGGGTCGCCGGCTCACGCCAGAGCTGCTCCGGCTCGTCAACCTGCTCAATGTTGCCCTGGCTCATGACCACCACGCGATCCGCAACTTCCATCGCCTCTTCCTGATCGTGGGTCACGAAGACGCTGGTGAACTTCAGCTCTTCATGCAGCTGGCGCAGCCAGCGGCGCAGCTCTTTACGCACCTGCGCATCCAGCGCGCCGAAGGGTTCATCCAGCAGCAGAATTTGCGGCTCAACGGCCAGCGCGCGCGCCAGCGCCACGCGCTGTTTCTGCCCGCCGGACAGCTGGGCCGGGAAACGATCCGCCAGGTGAGCCAGCTGCACCATCTCCAGCAGTTTGGTCACTTTCGCCTTAATGGTTGCCGCATCCGGACGTTCGCGACGCGGCAGCACGGTCAGGCCAAACGCGATGTTGTCGAACACGGTCATGTGGCGGAACAGCGCGTAGTGCTGGAACACAAAGCCTACTTTACGATCGCGGGCGTGCAGACGGCTCACGTCGGTGCCGTGGAAGCGGATGTGCCCGCTGGTCTGATGCTCAAGCCCGGCGATAATACGCAGCAGCGTGGTTTTGCCCGAGCCGGACGGCCCCAGCAGCGCCACCATTTGTCCGGAAGGGATATCCAGCGAGATATCATTCAGCACCTGGGTGCGACCAAAAGACTTCTTAATATTGGCAATCTCAATGCTCATGATTTCCCTCCTGATGCTGACGTTTTTCCTGATTTTCTAAACGCCACTGCACCACACTCTTCAAAAACAGGGTCAAGATGGCCATCAGCGTCAGCAACGCTGCGGCAGTAAACGAGCCGATGGTGTTGTAGTCCTGCTGCAGCAGCTCAATCTGGAGCGGCAGCGACAGGGTTTCACCCCGGATGGAGCCGGAGACGACGGAAACGGCACCGAACTCACCAATCGCGCGGGCGTTGGTCAGCACCACGCCGTAAAGCAGCGCCCAGCGGATATTCGGCAGCGTCACGCGACGGAACATCTGCCAGCCGGACGCGCCCAGCAGCACCGCCGCTTCGTCTTCGTTGCTCCCCTGGCTTAACATCACCGGCACCAGCT